>NZ_JALXXB010000002.1 GCF_025144225.1 Aestuariimicrobium sp. p3-SID1156 | reverse complement strand
CAGAACTGTCTCCAGCTCAGCTCTGGGCGTCCTGTGGGCAATCAGTTGCCGGTGAGCTTGTCGCGCAGGGCCTGCAGGGCCTCGTCGGACGCCAACGAACCAGCGGCCTCAGCGGCCTCCTCGGACGGAGCCGACGAGTAGCTACCGGAGGTGGCGGACTCCACAGCGGCATCGCGATCGGCCTCTTCGGCCTCGGCGACCTGCTTCTTGTGAGCCTCCCAGCGAGCCTGGGCCTCGGCGTACTGCTGCTCCCAGGCGCGCTGCTGCTCCTCGTAGCCTTCCTTCCACTCGTTGGTCTCCGGATCGAAGCCCTCGGGGTAGATGTAGTTGCCCTGTTCGTCGTAGTTGGCAGTCATGCCGTACAGCGACGGGTCGAAGTCGTCAGCAGCGATGTCGACACCCTCGTTGGCCTGCTTCAGCGACAGCGAGATGCGGCGGCGCTCGAGGTCGATGTCGATGATCTTGACCATGACCTCGTCGTTGACGGTGACAACCTGCTCTGGGATCTCCACGTGGCGCTCAGCCAGCTCGGAGACGTGCACCAGACCCTCGATGCCCTCCTCGACACGCACGAAGGCGCCGAAGGGCACCAGCTTGGTGACCTTGCCCGGCACGATCTGGCCGATCTGGTGGGTACGGGCGAAGGTCTGCCACGGGTCCTCCTGGGTCGCCTTCAGCGACAGGGAGACGCGCTCGCGGTCCATGTCGACATCCAGCACCTCGACGGTGACCGGGGTACCGACCTCGACGACCTCGCTCGGGTGGTCGATGTGCTTCCAGGACAGCTCGGAGACATGCACCAGGCCGTCCACGCCACCCAGGTCCACGAAGGCACCGAAGTTGACGATCGAGGACACGACGCCCTTGCGGATCTGGCCCTTCTGCAGCTGGGTGAGGAAGGTGTGGCGCACCTCGGACTGGGTCTGCTCCAGCCAGGCGCGACGCGACAGGACCACGTTGTTGCGGTTCTTGTCGAGCTCGATGATCTTGCTCTCCAGCTCCATGCCCACGTAGGGCTGCAGATCGCGGACGCGACGCATCTCCACCAGGGAGGCCGGCAGGAAGCCACGCAGGCCGATGTCAACGATCAGGCCGCCCTTGACGACCTCGATGACAGTACCGGTGACAACACCGTCTTCTTCCTTGACCTTCTCGATGGTCCCCCAGGCACGCTCGTACTGGGCACGCTTCTTCGAGAGGATCAGGCGACCTTCCTTGTCCTCCTTCTGCTGGACCAGGGCCTCGACCTCATCGCCCACGGAGACGACCTCGAAGGGGTCGACATCGTGCTTGATGGAGAGTTCCTTGGAAGGGATGACGCCTTCGGTCTTGTAACCGATGTCGAGCAGGACCTCGTCCCGGTCGACCTTGACGACGGTACCGGTGACGATGTCCCCGTCGTTGAAGTACTTGATGGTGGCGTCGACAGCAGCGAGGAAGGCTTCCGGCGAGCCGAGGTCGTCAATGGCGACCTGAGGAGATGCCTCAGTGGAGGAGGTCATGTACTAGGGCTCCGATGAGTTGTCTGAAGAGTCAGTGTGGCGCACCGCAGACTGTCTGCCATCGGCAGGTCTGGGCCTGGCCGCATGGCGCGCGAGCTACTCTGTCCTAGTTCACGCAGTACACAGTGCCCGTACAGGTTATCTTTTCGCCGGCACGAGGGTCAATCTGGGACGCCCAGCGCTGGGCGTCACGAAGGTCGCTCTCTCGGGTTGCGGCCCGGGGCGTCTACCATGGACCCCGTCCCCCCATCCCCGGGGGGAAGCTCCGGTATTTCGGCAGCCGGTGCCGCCATGAGCCAGTCTTCGCCATGAGGGAGTCCCACCGCCATGAACAATCGCACCAAGATCGGTATCGGCGTACTGGTGCTCCTCCTCGCCGTGGGTGGCTTCCTGGTCTACGGCGTGACCAAGGACAAGAATCAAGCCGACGTCGCCGAGCAGTCGGTCGGCACCCGGGCGACAGTGCAGCAGGGCGCCGGCAGCTCGCACGACGCTGCCACCGCATCCCCCTCCCCGACCTCTGCGGCTCCAACTCGCACGTCCACGAAGGTGCTTCCGAAGGGTTGCATGACAACCATGAAGGAGATCGAGCCCACCCGCTTCGAGATCCCGGACATGAAGGTCACCTCGCCGATGATCGCGCTGGGCGAGGACGAGGAGGGTGCCGCCGCGGCCCCGCCGAAGTCCGAGGCCCGCACGGTCGGCTGGTGGGAGAACGGCCCGAAGGTCGGCGCCACCCAGGGCAAGACGGTCCTGACCATCCACACCTACCACCAGGGTGGCGCGCTGGGGAACCAGCTGTATGACAAGCAGAATGGCTTCAAGACCGGGGACCTGGTCCGCATGACCGATGCCCAGGGGCAGACCCAGTGCTATGAGCTGGAGAAGGAGACCAAGGTCTGGGTCAAGGACTACGACCCCAACTCCGACATCCTCTACGCCCACGACGGCCCCCCGCGTGCCGTGATCGTCATCTGCTGGGACTACAATTACGGCACCAAGGAATGGGATTCCCGCATCCTCTACTACCTCAAGCCCTTGGCGATGGGCTGACCACGCGCCTTCGCCCACTGGCCCGCGGAGCAGATCACATCTTCTGATCACTTGGCCCCCACGTCTCCCGCAGGCATCAGGTGCTTCTAGGGTGGGTCCATGCGCCGCAGCGAAATGACACCGGTTCCCCCATCCCTCCTCGCGGACCTGCGCAGGTCGCTGGCGCCAGAACAGTCCCGCACCGACGTGATCAGCCTCACCACCGCGGCAGTCGATGCGTCCCACTACCTGCTGACACCGCAGGTACTCGTGCGGGCGAATTCGGCTGCCGACGTGGCGATGGTGATGGACCTGGCCCAGCGCCACCACCGCCCCGTGACCTTCCGCTCGGGAGGCACGAGCCTGTCCGGGCAGGCCCTGGGCGAGGGCATCCTGGTCGACACCCGCGCAGGCTTCCGCAAGCTCGAGATCCTCGACGAGGGCGCCCGGATCCGTATCGAGCCGGGCGTGACGATCGGCCTGGCGAACCGCTACCTGGCCGATTTCGGCCGCAAACTCGGTCCTGACCCTGCCTCCGAAGTCGCCTGCACGGTGGGTGGCGTCGTCGCCAACAACTCCTCGGGAATGACGTGCGGGGTCACCGCGAACACCTACCAGACCCTTGACTCCCTGGTCGTGGTGCTGCCCTCCGGGACGGTGGTCGACACCGGCGCCACGGACGCGGATGAGCGTCTCGCCGCAGAAGAACCGGCCCTCCACCAGACCCTGCTCGACCTGCGCCAGCAGGCCTTGGGACATGCCGACGACATCCGCCGCCGCTGGTCGCTGAAGAACACCATGGGCTACGGGCTCAACTCGTTGGTCGACCACGAGTCACCGGCGAAGATGCTGGAGCACCTGGTCATCGGTTCGGAGGGCACGCTCGCCTTCATCGCGGAAGCCACCTTCCGCACCGTGCCGGTCCTTCCCCACGTGGCGACCGGCCTGCTGATGTTCGACTCGCTCTACACCGCCACCAGTGCCCTGCCGGACCTGGTCGGCTCCGGAGCGTCGGTGATCGAGCTAATGGACGCCTCCTCCCTCGAGGTCTGTCGTCAGGATCCTGCGGTCACCGTGGTGCCCCGCCGGGGAGCTGGGGGCGAGGCAGCGCTGCTGGTCGAGTACCAGGCCGGGAGCGCCGACGAACTCGGTACCCTGCAGTCCGCAGGCGCGGAGGTCTTCGCTGGTCTCCCGGTGCGTGAGCAGCCGATCCTCACCTCTGAGCCCGCCCCGCGCAAGGAGTTGTGGCAGCTGCGCAAGGGACTGTTCACCATGGTCGCCGGTGCCCGTCGTTCCGGGACGACTGCCCTGCTGGAGGACGTGGCCGTCCCGGTGGCCTCTCTGGCGCAGGTCTGTGAGGACCTCAACAGCCTGTTCGCCGAACACGGCTACGACGATTCGGTGATCTTCGGCCACGCCAAGGACGGCAACATCCACTTCATGGTCAACGAGGACTTCAACTCCGAGGCCTCACTGCCCCGCTACGAGGCCTTCACCGAGGACATGGTCGACCTGGTGCTGGCCGCCGAGGGCACCCTCAAGGCCGAGCATGGCACCGGCCGCATCATGGCCCCCTTCGTGGAGCGCCAGTACGGACCGGAGCTGTTCGGCATGATGAAGAAGGTCAAGCAGGCCTTCGACCCCCACGGTGTCCTCAACCCGGGCTCGGTGCTCACCGACGACCCCGAGTTGCACATGAAGGACCTCAAGCAGACTCCCACTGTCCAGCCCGAGGTCGACCGCTGCGTCGAGTGCGGCTACTGCGAACCGGTCTGCCCCTCCGAATTCCTCACCCTCACCCCGCGCCAGCGCATCTTGGTCCAGCGCGCCATCCGGGACGCCGAGGAGTTGGGCGACCGGCAGCTCGCCGCCCGCCTGCGCTCCGAGCAGACCTACCCGGTGACCCAGACCTGTGCTGTCGACGGGATGTGTTCGACCTCGTGCCCGGTGGGGATCAACACCGGTGACCTGGTACGTCGACTCCGTGCCGAGGACCGACCGGCTGCCCTGGACGCCGGGTGGAAGCTGGCCAGCACGATCTGGGACCCGTTCACCACCGTGGCGGGGAAGGCGATGTCCGTGGTGGACGCACTGCCGCAGCCGGTGGTCGACCTTCCCGTGGGAGCGGCACGAGCCCTCCTCGGGGAGGACCTCGTCCCCGAACTCAGCGCCGACCTGCCCGCCGGTGGGCGCCGTCGCCGGGTCGTGCGGAACGAGGGCGCCGAGGTCTGCTACCTGCCCGCCTGCGTCAACACCATGTTCGGCCAGCCCGACGGCGACACCCCGATGGAGGACCAGGTCCTGGAAGTGCTCCAGGCCGCCGGTGTCACCGTCACCATGCCCAGGGACACCCCGGGCTTGTGCTGCGGGACCCCGTGGAAGTCGAAGGGCATGACCAGCGGTTTCGAGGCAATGTCGAAGAAGCTGGCGCGCAGCCTGGTCGAGGCCACCGACGGCGGACGCATCCCAGTGATCAGTGACGCGGTCTCCTGCACCGAGGGGATCATCCACTCCCTCGAGAAGCAGGAACCCCTGCTCGCCGGTCTGGAGATCCGGGTTGTCGACCTGACCACCTACCTTGCCTCGATCGCTGACAGGCTCCCGGGGCTGCCGAAGGTGGGCCGTGCCGTGGTGCACCCGACCTGCGCCTCGACCCAGCTGGGCGCCACCCCGGACATGCTCGCCCTGGCCGGGCTCATCGCCGAGGAAGTGGTGGTTCCCAAGGAATGGCGATGCTGCGCCTTCGCGGGCGATCGCGGCATGCTGCACCCGGAGCTGACCGCCTCTGCCACGGCTGGTGAGGCGGCCGAGATCGAGGCTGCGCAGCTCGCGGGGCAGGCCTTCGACCTGCATCTGTCCGCCAACCGCACCTGCGAGATGGGCATGACCCGTGCCACCGGGCACACCTACCGTCATGTGGTGGCGGCCCTGCACGAGGCGCTGGGACGCGCCCAGCTGGTCTAGACCCGAGCCGGTCCGGGCCCGCCTAGTGCCTAGTGCGCGGCCTCGTGCCAGGAGCGGCCGGTGCCGGTGGACACGTCCAGGGGGATCTTCAGCGCCATGGCGCTGCCCATGGTGTTCGTGACCAGTTCCTCCACCACCTCGGCCTCCCCGGGGGCAACCTCGAGCACGAGTTCGTCGTGGACCTGCAGCAGCATGCGGGAGGCCAGGCCCTGCTCACGAAGCTTCTTGTCGAGCTCCAGCATCGCCACCTTGATGATGTCGGCGGCTGATCCCTGGATGGGGGCGTTGAGGGCCATTCGCTCGGCCATCTCGCGACGCTGGCGGTTGGAGGATCCCAGGTCGGGCAGGTAGCGGCGGCGTCCCAGGAGGGTGGCGGTGAAGCCGGTCTTGCGTGCCTCGTCGACGACATCACGCAGGTAGTCGCGCACCTCGCCGAACCGCTCGAAGTAGACCTCCATCAGGCCCTTGGCCTCGGAGACCGGAATGGTGAGCTGGTTCGACAGCCCGAAGGCGCTGAGGCCGTAGGCGAGGCCGTAGTTCATCGCCTTGATCTTGGCCCGCATCTCGCCGTTGACCTCGCCGGGTTCGACGTGGAAGACGGTGGAGGCCATCTTCGTGTGGAAGTCCTCACCCGACCGGAAGGCCTCGATCAACCCGTCGTCATCAGACAGGTGCGCCATGATGCGCATCTCGATCTGGGAGTAGTCCGCGGTCAGCAGCGACTCATAGCCCTTGCCCACCACAAAGGCCTCGCGGATGCGGCGGCCCGCTTCGGTGCGGATCGGGATGTTCTGCAGGTTCGGCTCGGTGGAGCTCAGCCGACCGGTGGCGGCGACGGTCTGGAAGAAGGTGGTGTGGATGCGTCCATCGTCGGCCACGGTCTTCAGCAGCCCGTCGACGGTCTGCCGCAGCCGGATGGCATCGCGGTGCCGCAGCAGGTGGGCCAGGAAGGGGTGCTCGGTCTTCGCGAACAATCCCTCCAGAGCATCCGCATCAGTCGTCCACCCGGACTTGGTCTTGCGGGTCTTGGGCATGTCGAGCTCGTCGAAGAGCACAGTCTGCAGCTGCTTGGGCGAACCCAGGTTGATCTCGTGGCCGATGACGGCGTAGGCGTCCTGTTCGGCCTCCTTCACCTGGTCGTCGAACTCGCCGCGCAGCTGTTCCAGCAGCTCCACGTCGACGGCGATACCGACCTGCTCCATGCGTGCCAGAGTCTCCTGGAGCGGCAGCTCCACGTCGGTCAGCAGGCTGGTCTGCTCGGAGGTCTCCAGTTCGACCAGCAGCTGGTTCGCCAGGTCGATCACGGCCCGGGCGCGCAACATGGACGCGGCAGCCGCGCTGTCGTCATCGCCCTTCTCCTCAAAGAGCGCCTCCTGGGGCGCCTCGGCCCGCTCCGTCTCATCGATTCGCAGCTCGCGCTTGAGATAGCGCAGCGCCAGGTCGCCGAGGTCGTAGGTGCGCTGGTCAGGGCGTAGCAGGTAGGCCGCCAGAAGGGTGTCGCAGGAAACGCCGTGCAGCTCCCACCCGCGCGCCCAGATGGCCAGCAGCGGGCCCTTGGCATCATGCAGCGCCTTGGGTGCGTGGGGGTCCGCCAGCCAGGCGGCGAAGGCCGCGTCATCAGCGGGGCTGAGTGAGTCGACGCGGAACCAGGCCGCTGCCCCATCACTGGCTGCCAGGGCGACCGATTCCAGGTCACCGGTGCCCGATCCCCAGACTCCGGTGACGTCCACGCCGGTCAAGCCGCTGTGCGAGTGCTCCTCCAGCCAGGGCGCAAGCTCGCCTTCGGCCAGCATCCTCCCCGACATCTCGAAGCCTCCCTCGGGAACCACCGGGCCGTTGGGCAGTTGCTCGATGAGCCGGTCACGCAGGACACGGAACTCCAGACCGTCGAAGAGGGTGTGGACGGCTTCACGATCCCAGTCCGCCCGCACCAGGTCGTCCAGCCGAACGCCTAGCTCGAGGTCATGGACCAGCGCATTGAGCTTGCGGTTGCGACGAACGTCCTCAAGGTGGTCGCGGAGGCTCTGTCCAGCCTTCCCCGGCACCTGGTCGGCCCGCTCCAACAGGTTCTCCAACCCGTCGAACTGGGCCAGCCACTTGGCGGCCGTCTTGGGCCCCACCCCGGGGACGCCGGGCAGGTTGTCACTGGTCTCCCCCACCAGGGCGGCCAGTTCGGGATACCGGGCGGGGGGGACCAGGTACTTCTCCTCCACCGAGTCCGGGGTCATCCGGGCCAGGTCGGAGACGCCCTTGCGCGGGTACAGGACCGTGACGTGGTCGTTCACCAGCTGCATGGCGTCGCGGTCTCCGGTGCAGATCAACACCTCCACCTGCTCGGGCATCCCGGTGGCCAGGGTGGCGATGATGTCATCGGCCTCGAAGCCCTCGAGCTCCAGATGGCGGATGTTGAGCGCGTCGAGAACCTCCTTGACCAACTGGACCTGGCCCTTGAACTCCTGCGGGCTCGCCGAGCGGTTCGCCTTGTAGTCGGCATACTCCTCGGCGCGGAAGGTCTGCCGACTCACGTCAAAGGCCACTGCCACGTGCGTCGGCTCCTCGTCACGCAGGACGTTGATCAGCATGGAGGTGAAGCCATACACCGCGTTGGTGTGCTGCCCGGTCGTGGTGGAGAAGTTCTCCACCGGGAGCGCGAAAAAGGCTCGATAGGCCACCGAGTGCCCATCGACGAGCAGCAGTTTCACGGGACGATCAACAGGGTTCTGGCTCACCCCTCGAGCCTACTGTCCGTGTCCGACAATTGCTGCGGGCCCGGGATCCAGGTGGCGGTGGGGGGCCCTCAGGCGGGTGGGCCGGCGACGAGCTGGCAGGTCAGTCGACCCGTCGCCACCAACCCACCGCCATCGTCGTGGAGGCTGACCTGGTAGCTGCCCACGGTGCGGCCCTGACGCAGCGGCGTGGCGACGGCGGTGACGTGGCCACGGCGCACGGCGCGATGGTGGGTGACGTTGAGGTCGACGCCCACTGCCGCGCGTCCGAAGTCTCGAGCCCAGGCATTGGCAACCAGTGAACCGGTCAACTCCACCAACACCCCGGAGGCGCCGCCATGCCACAGGCCGAAGGGCTGGGTGTTGCCCTCCACCGGGGCCCGCGCGATGCATCGCTCGGCACTCAGCTCACCCACGACCACCCCCATGCGATCGTCCAGTGCGCTGACCATGCCCTGGGCCCACTCCGGCAGCCGTTCGGACGCGGGCAGCTCGAAGATGGCCGGGTCCACCACGCGCGGGTCCGGGACCGATTCGGTCACCGTCAGCCCAGCTTCTTGCCCTGGCGGGCGTGCTCGATGACGCCCTCGGCAACCTCGCGCATTGACTTGCGCAGGTCCATGGCGGTCTTCTGGATCCAGCGGAAGCTCTCCTGCTCCGAGAGACCCAAGCCCTGCTGGAGGAGGCCCTTGGCCTGGTCCACAGCCTTGCGGGAGGCCAGACGGTCCTCCAGGTCGGTGATCTCGTCCTCCAGGGTCCGCAGCTCGTTGTAGCGGCCCATGGCGATCTCGATGGCGGGCACCACGTCGGAGGCGTCGAAGGGCTTCACCACATAGGCCATCGCCCCGGCCTCGCGGGCCTTCTCGACCAGCTCGCGCTGGCTGAAGGCAGTGAGCATCACCACCGGGCAGATCCGCTCCTCGGCGATGCGCTCGGCAGCAGTGATGCCGTCCATCTTGGGCATCTTGACGTCCATCACCACCAGATCGGGTTCCAGGTCACGCGCCATCGCCAGCGCGGCCTCGCCGTCGCCGGCCTGGCCGATGACGTCATAGCCCTCGTCCTCGAGCAGCTCGACCAGATCCATCCGGATCAGCGCCTCGTCCTCGGCGACGAGGACGCGCGGACGGTGGTCCTTCGACGCCGGCCTCTTGCGGTCGTCCCGATCGGTGGTGTCCTCGGCCACGATGCCTCCTGCAAGTCTTTCGTTCACACTGCGACGTCAGACAATTACATCGCAGCGCCGTCTCGGCAAGCGCCGGACAGTGTGAATACTAATGGCTCCGCACAAGCACGGCTGTGGTGGCAGGCGGCTGCGGCAGGGGCGCCTGCCGATGTGGCACAATGGCGAGGTTGCACCTGCCCGGGTGGCGGAATGGTATACGCGGACGGCTCAAACCCGTCTGGTCGAGAGACCTTAGGGGTTCGACTCCCCTTCCGGGTACGACAAGAGACGAGGGCCGAGCACAGATGTGCTCGGCCCTCGTGCTGTTCTGGAACAGTTGCTCAGCTGAGCGGCGTCCCGATCTTGTGGACGCGGATCGCATTGGTCTTGCCGGCGGTGCCCATGGGCGAGCCGTAGACGATGACCACACGGTCACCGTCCTCCACCATGCCGTTCTGGAGCAGGATCTCCGAGACCCCCGCGACCATCTCGTTGAAGACGGAGTAGGTCTGGGTCACATAGGACTCGATACCCCAGCTCAGGCACAGCTGCTGGGCGGTCTCGTTCCGGTTCGTGAAGGCCAGGATGGGGGTGGTGGGACGCAGACGCGACAGGCGTCGTGCGGTGTCGCCCGAGCTGGTGAAGGCGAGCAGGTACTTGGCCCCCAGTCTCTCGGCGATCTCGGCAGCCGACTTGGCCATGATCCCGCTGGTGGTGTGGGGGTTCCAATTGATCCCGGCGATCTTCTCCACACCATGGTTCTCGACGTTCTCCACGATCTTGGCCATCGTGGTGACGGTCTCGACCGGGTAGTCACCCACCGAGGTCTCCCCCGAGAGCATGACCGCGTCGGTGCCGTCGATCACGGCGTTGGCGACGTCGGAGGCCTCAGCACGGGTGGGGCGGGGATTGCTCGCCATGGACTCCAGCATCTGCGTGGCGACGATCACCGGCTTGGCCCAGACTCGAGCAGCCTCGATGATCTTCTTCTGGGCGATCGGGACCTCTTCGAGGGGGAGCTCGACGCCCAGGTCACCGCGGGCCACCATCACCGCATCGAACTTGTCGATGATGTCCTGCATGTTCTCGATCGCCTGCGGCTTCTCGAGCTTGGCCAGGATCGGGACGCGACGCCCCTCCTCGTCCATGATCTCGTGAGCGCGGGTGACGTCATCGCCAGAGCGCACGAAGGACAGCGCGCACAGGTCGACGCCCTGCTTCAGCGCCCACCGCAGGTCGGCCTCATCCTTCTCGCTCATCGCGGGAACCGAGACCGCAACGCCGGGCAGGTTGATGCCCTTGTTGTTGCTGACGTAACCAGGAACAACGGTCTTGCAGACGACGTCGGTCTCGGTGACCTCGACGGCCTCCAGCATGACCTTGCCGTCGTCGATCAGCAGCTTGTCGCCGACGTTCACGTCGCCGGGCAGCCCCTTGAAGGTGGTGGAGCAGCGCTCGGCGGTGCCCTCGATGTCATCGACCGTGATGGTGAACGGATCCCCCACGCTGAGGAAGTGCTTCTCGCCGTTCTCGAATTTGCCAAGGCGAATCTTGGGCCCCTGGAGATCGGCCATGATCGCGACGCGCTTGTTGAGCCTCTTGGCGGTCTCGCGCACCTGGTTGTACCGGTAGGCGTGCTCGGTGTAGTCGCCATGGCTCATGTTGAGACGGGCCACGTTCATGCCCGCGTTGATGATCCCTTCCATACGCTCGGGGCTCTCGACAGCCGGCCCCAGCGTGCACACAATCTTTGCTCTACGCACAGTCCCACCCTAGACGACGGGCGTGCCCAATGGACCCCCCACCGCCATGAACGTTTGAGAACCCCGTCCGACAAGGTGATTCGCTCGCATGGACTGGCCGCCCGCAGGCGGGTGGTCAACCCTGGACCACGTCCAGGGCGTGCCGCAGATCCTGGGGGTAGTCGGAGGTGAACTCCACCCACTCCCCCGTCCCGGGGTGGATGAAGCCGAGTCGATGGGCGTGCAGCCACTGCCGTTCGAGCCCCAGCCGTTGGGCCAGGACGGGATCGCTGCCGTACAGCGGGTCGCCCACACAGGGGTGCTTGATGGCACTCATGTGGACGCGAATCTGGTGTGTCCGCCCGGTCTCCAGGTGCACCTCGAGCAGGGTCGCGGCACGGAAGGCCTCGATGGTCTCGTAGTGGGTGATCGAGGCACGACCCCCTTCGATGATCGCCATCTTCCAGTCATGCCCGGGATGCCTGGCGATCGGGGCGTCGATGGTGCCGGTGAAGGGGTCGGGATGGCCCTGGACGAGTGCGTGGTAGACCTTCTCCACGGTGCGGTCCCGAAGGGCCTGCTTGAGCAGCGTGTAGGCACGTTCGGACTTCGCCACCACCATCAGGCCTGAGGTGCCCACGTCGAGCCGTTGCACGATCCCCTGTCGTTCAGGGGCTCCTGAGGTGGAAATATGAAATCCTGCGCCGGCGAGGTGCTCCACCACCGAGGGCCCCTCCCAGCCGAGGGAGGGGTGGGCAGCGACCCCGGCCGGCTTGTCGACCACCACGATGTCGCGATCGTCGTGCACGATGCCGATGCCCTCCACCACCTGGGGGGTGACGTTCACGCTACGTTCGGGGCGCTCCAGATCGACCTCCAGCATCTCCCCCGCCTGGACGCGCTGGGAGGGCTTGTCGATCGTCCTACCACCCAGCCAGACCGCCCCGGTGCCGATCAGTTCGCCGATACGGCTGCGGGAAAGTCCGGTGATGCGGGCGGCGGCGGCGTCCACTCGTTCGCCGGCAAGGCCGTCGGGCACCAAGAAGATCGCCACGTCAGTCCTTCGCTGCTCGACCGGTGTCCTCCAACGCCTTGTCGTCACATCTCTCCAGGAGGGACTCGCGGACGGTCCACAGGATCACCAGGGCAGCCGCGAGGGTGAGGAAGATGTCTGCCACGTTGAAGATCGCGAAGTGCGGCACGGCGAAGAAGTCGACGACATGGCCGCGCAGCGGTGCCGGGCCGCGCGCGATGCGGTCGATGAGGTTGCCGGCAATGCCTGCCATGGCCATGCCGAGGACGAACCCCTGCGCCCGGGTGGTCACCTTGGGCACCAGCCAGACGACACAGAAGACCAGCGCTGCCATGGCCAGGAGGGTGAACACGATCGTCACCGAGGTTCCCATGGAGAAGGCTGCGCCGGGGTTGCGGATGAGCTTCAGGTGGAGCAGCCCTCCGAGCAACGCCGGCGGATTCTGCGGGTCGAGCTCACGCACGGCCAGGATCTTCGATCCCTGGTCCAGCAGCAGCCCGAGCAGGAAGACCGACACGAGGGTGACCACAGCGCGACCCCGGCCAGTAGCCGGGGTCGTTGCCGCGGTCTCCACCATGGTCTCCACGAGTCAGCGGCGCTCCGAGCGCTGCTTGCAGGCCACGCACATGGTCGCGCGCGGGAAGGCCTGCAAGCGGGCCTTGCCGATCGGCTGGCCGCAGTTCTCGCAATAGCCGTACTTGCCCTGCTCCAACAGGCGCAGGGCGTGCTGGTTCTGCTCGAGCATCTCGCGGCTGTTGCTCGCCAGGGACATCTCCTGGTCGCGTTCGAAGTTGGAGGAACCGACATCGGCGGGGTCTCGGCCAGCTCCCACCGAGCCCTCGGAGAGCAGTTCGGCCAGTTCAGCCTCCGCGGCCGCGATCGCACGCGTCATGCGCTCGATCTCACTGGTCAACTCTTCGCGAACCTCCACAACCTCCTCGTCGGTCCAGGGGTCCTCGCCCTCGCGCACGGGCAGCTGGACAGCGGCGTCCTCGGCAGCCTTGGCCGTCATGGGTTCTCCTTGAAGTACAGGTTGTGGGGAAGTGCAGTGTGATGGGAAGCAAGATACACCCATTGTCAAGCCCTACCGAATAGGCCCCTGCGCGCAACACCCGGACGACGCACAAGGCTCCGGGGGGCTGGGGGCCCACCCGGAGCGGAGGGGTGCAGGGAGTCTGGTCGGACCTGCCCGGCTGTCAGTGCTTGTTGGCCAGCAGGGCGTCCAGGCGCGGGGTGGCGGACTTGCCACGCTCGTCACCCAGCAGCGAGGGCGCTTCTCCCGGCTGCATGTCGTGCTTCTCGATGGCCTCGGCCTGCTGGCGCAGGTGACCGATGATGCGCTGGCGATAGTCCGACTCGTAGCTGCGCAGCTGGTCGACCTTGCCCTGGAACTCGTCGCGCTCACGCTCCAGCTCGGTGAACAGCTCGCCACGGCGGTTGCGGGCGTCGACGTCCACCTGGTCTGCGCGCTGCTGGGCCTCGCGGGCCATGCGCTCGGAGTTCTCGCGCGCCTCGTTGTTGATGCGCTCGGCCTCCGCGCGGGCCGCAGAGGTGGTCTGGTCGGCCTCGCGCTCGGCGTCGGCGCGCTTGCGGGCTGCCTCGGCCTCGGCCTCGGAGACCAAATTCTCGGCCTGCTCCGTGGCCAGCTGGACCAGACGGATGACCACCGGGGAGGCCTGATCGCTGGTGCTGACCGTGATGTGCTCGACCTTGCCGGAACCCGCAAGGCTCTGCGCCTGCTGGGTACGGGCAGTGTCGAGCTCGGAGCGCAGCTGCTGCTCGCGCTGCTGCAGCTCTGCGTTCTCACGCCGGAGGCGGTCCAGCTCCTCGCGGGCCTGGCTCAGCTGGCCCTGGTCGGGCTGGGTCACGGAGACACGGGTCTGGCTCTCGGCACGGGCTGCCTCCAGCTCTGACTTCAGACGCTCGTTCTCGGCGCGCAGCTCGTCGGAGGCCGCGCTGTTCTGCGCGACGCGAGAATCCTCGTTGAGGGCGCTCATCTGCGACTTGAGGCGTTCGTTCTCGTCAGTGAGGGTGGTCATGGTGGCGTACACCTTGTCCACGAAGTCGTCGACCTCACCGGCACGGTAGCCCTCATTGGCGCGGCGTGCCATCGGGAACCGAACGTCGCGGACCTCGTTGAGGCTCAGCGTCATTGTCTACTCCAAGAATCGGGGCCCCCTCCCGCGCGGACGCGCCGGAGGAAGCGGACAACAGTGGCACCGCAGCGCGTTTCCCGCGCACGGATCGGGTTCAGGCTATCGCAGCCTGTCGCTGCGGGAAAGAAGTGGGCCAACGCAGAGCTCCTCAGAGCTGGCTCCGGGTCTGTCAGAACAGCAGCCAGACAAGCCGCCGTGCCAGCACCAGGGTGAACCAGGCGGCCAGGAAACCCAGCGAGACGGCAACTCCACCCAGCCTCAGCGGAGGGATGAACCGCTCGTAGAACCGGATGAGCGGGTCGGTGAGCGTGTAGACGGTCTCGAAGAGGACGAGCACCAGCCCGCGCGGCTGGAAGCCGGGACTGGCCAACGGCACGAAGGACATGATCATCCTGACGAAGAAGAGGAACATGTAGAGGTTGAGTGCCAGCGCCAGCACCAGGCCGATCATTGCCACGACCCCTCCTCGTCATCGGTCCAGAGGTCAGCTCTGGTTGAAGAATCCTCCCGAGGCGATGCGTTCCTTGTCCTCGGCGGTCACGTTCACATTGGGTGGCGAGAGCAGGAAGACCCTGTTCGTCACTTTCTCAATCGTGCCACGCAGCCCAAAGGTGAGCCCGGCAGCGAAGTCGATCAGTCGCTTGGCGTCGGCGTCGTCCATGTCGGAGACGTTCATGATCACCGGCACGCCGTCACGGAAGTGCTCCCCGATGGTGCGCGCCTCGTTGTAGGTGCGGGGGTGCACCGTCACGATGCGGCTCAGGTCGGTGGCCACCGACTCGGGACGCGACGAGCGGGTGGTGGCGACGCTGGCGCCTCGGGTCTGGGCCACGGGCTGGTCCTCCTCACGACGAACGACTGCATTCTCGCGAATGCGGGACTCACGGTGCCCCTGATCACGGTGCCCCTGATCACGGTGCCCCTGGTCGCGGTGCCCCTGGTCGCGGGTGAGCCGGGTCACGGCGGAGGGCTCCGCCTCCTCCACGTCGGCGTCCACGAACTGCTCGGTGTACTCGTCATAGGCGTCGTCCACGTCGTAGTCCTCGTCGTAGCGCTCGTCAGGGACGATGCCCAACCAGGCAGCGGCCTTGCGGATCTGTCCCGCCATGTGAAGTACCCCTTCCAACTGTGATTCCCGTGGCAACCGTGGTGCGGTCCCGCCGTGCTTCGGGCCAACGGCGACTCGGCGTCCACGCTAACGGAATGGCGTGCTCGGTGGTGTCAGGTGGGGCGCGACACGCGCCAAATCAGGGCGCCCATGCGGCCGGCACGCTCACCATCGCGACGATGGGAGTGCAGGTCGGGCTCGGTCCGGGTGCAGGGGTCAAGTCGCACGGGCTGCACGCCCAGCTCGACCAACTGCACCTCGCAAGCCTGCCCCAGGTCGAGGCCAGGCGTCCCCCAGCTGGTGCGGGTCACCGCCTCGGGGTGGGTCCTGGACACCTGCTCTGCCATCTCGGCGGGCACCTCGTAGCAGTCACCACAGACATGGGGCCCGATCCAGGCCACGATCTCCCCGGCGCCCAGCTCCCGCATCCTCTCGACAGTCCTGACCAGCACGCCCGCCAGGAACCCCACGCGCCCAGCATGCGCGGCGCCCAGCACACCGGAGTCCACGTCGGCCAGGAGCACGGGGACACAGTCGGCGACCCGGATGCAGAGTCCGACATCGGGCAGTGCGGTCACCATGGCGTCGGCCTCGACCAGGCTGCGCTCTCCTGCCGGTGCCCCCAGATGCGCACGCGGACCCCACTGGTGGAGCACGTCATCGTCGACGGTGAGTACCTCCGGCCCATGGACCTGGCTGGTGGTCACCAGCTTCTGCACCCCCAGGGCGCGCCGGACGCGCTCGAAATTGGTCTCGACATTGGCCAGCTCGTCGTCGAGGGTGCGGCCCAGGTTGAGCGGGCCCATGTCGGGGGCCGAGACTCCCCCGTGGCGATCAGTGAAGGCGATGCCCACGCCACGATTGGCCTCGGGCCCGATGCGAAGTCTGAACACGCGCAGAGCCTAGCCCGCATGCACAGGACGCCGCACCCCAGCAGGATGCGGCGTCCTCTCACAGGTGCATGGTCACTTCATGAAGTCAGGCACGTCCAGGTCGTCGTCGCCGCTCGGGGCGGCCGGACGCTGGGTGCCCAGGGTCTCGTTGGTGAACTGGGGACGCGGGCGGCTGATCTGCTCGGGGCGTTCCTGCACCGGCTGGGCGGGAGCGGACAAGGTCTGCTGGCCCGAGGGCTGCCCGCCGACGCCGGGCTGGCCGGCACCCGACTGGCCCGGCTGCTGCGGGGGCTGCTGGGCAGGACGCTGCTGCAGGTTCGGGCGGGCCTGCTGCGGGCGGCGGTTGGGCACTCCATCGGCAAAGCCGGCCGCGATGACGGTGACGCGCACCTCGTCACCCAGCGAGTCGTCGATGACGGTACCGAAGATGATGTTGGCCTCGTCGTGGGCTGCTTCCTCGATCAGCTGGGCGGCGTGCGAGACCTCGAACAGGCCCAGGTCCGAGCCACCGGCGATCGAGAGCAGGACACCCTGGGCCCCGTCGATGCTGGCCTCCAGCAGCGGGGAGCTGATCGCCATCTCGGCGGCGGCGCGGGCGCGGTCCTCCCCGCGCGCCGAACCGATGCCCATCAGGGCCGAGCCGGCGTCCTTCATGATCGACTTCACGTCGGCGAAGTCGAGGTTGATGAGGCCGGGGGTGGTGATGAGGTCGGTGATGCCCGATACGCCCTGCAGGAGGACGGTGTCGGCCTGCTTGAAGGCCTCCAGGATGGCGACCTGGTGGTCGGTCATGGCGAGCAGCTTGTCGTTGGGGATGACGATGAGGGTGTCGACCTCCTCGCGGAGGCGGCTGATGCCCTCCTCAGCCTGGTTGGAGCGACGACGCCCCTCGAAGCTGAATGGGCGGGTGACGACACCGATGGTCAGCGCGCCCAGCGAGCGGGCGATCTTGGCGACCACGGGAGCGCCACCGGTGCCGGTGCCACCACCCTCACCTGCGGTGACGAAGACCATGTCGGCACCCTTGAGGGCGGCCTCGATCTCGTCGGAATGGTCCTCAGCGGCCTGGCGACCCTTCTCGGGGTCGGCACCGGCGCCGAGACCACGGGTCAACTCACGGCCGACGTCGAGCTTGACGTCCGCGTCACTCATCAGCAGGGCCTGCGCGTCGGTGTTGATCGCGATGAACTCGACACCCTTCAGACCGGCCTCGATCATGCGGTTGACAGCATTCACACCGCCGCCGCCGACACCGACCACCTTGATGACCGCCAGGTAGTTCTGGGATGCACTGGCCACTTCAGTCCCGCCTCACTCGTTGATATCAGCACGCCCGGGACGCGAGGCTGTCCACCTCTGCCCGAACACTCGTCCTGTGGACACTCGTTCTGAACGGGCTCATTCGGTCCCGTCGTCCACGCCAGCCTATGGGATGCCCCGCCGAGGGTGTCCATCGAACGGGCCCGGAATCGGCGAACCTCAACCATGGGTCTAGACCTTGGTGGTGGCCGATGAGGGGACGCCCGCCCCAAGGTCCTGGGCTGGCTCAGCGCGAGGTCGGGTTCGCCGGGGAGGAGACGTCGAAGACAGTCGCCTTCACCCCCAGCAGGGCGGTCGCCACCTGGCTCTTGGTGTCCGATTCCGCGGCTGAGCCCCAGATCACGGTGCGTCCACCGCTCAGGTGAAGGGTGATGGTGTCGGGGGAGGTGGCACTCATCTTGTGAAGGGCCTGCCGCAGCTTGGGGCTCAGGGAGGCCGACACCGTGGCACAGTCACGCAGGATGCGCTGGTCCGCCGGGGCCTCCACCACGACGAGCTTCGCCTTCGGCTCCGGGGTCTGGTGGAAGCTGCGACCAGTGGCATCCACCCAGTGCCAGGTACCAGCGTCGCGACGTTGGAGCACAGGGGTGCGTTCGGTCACGGCGATGGTGACGGTATGGGGCCACGCACGGTTCACGTGGACCTTTTCCACCTGCGGCAGTGCCGCCACGCGCTGCGCGATGGTTGCCGTGTCGATCCGGGCGAGGGGACGCCCCAGCGGTACCGCTGCTGCCTGTGTCACGCTGGGGGCGCTGAGCACCTGCACCCCGCTCACCTGCACCCGCTTGGCTGCCAGGACGGGGCTGAAGGCCACCAGCCAGGTGATGACCACTGCCAACAGCAGGGCCGTCCCGAGCACGGCCAGCCGACGCCAGAGCCTGCGGCGCTGGCGAGAACGCTTGCGACGTCGGGCCAGGGCGGCGTCCGTGATCGTGACCGGCAGGGCCGCAACACCCTCACGGCGTCGTCGACGACCCTTCGAGGAGGCCATCAGGCGGTGCTCCCCCCGAGCTGGCCAACCAGCAGGGGCCCGACCAAGGTGACGTCTCCGGCGCCGAGGGTCATCACCAGGTCACCCGGGCGGATCTGCGCGGCGATCTCGCCGGCCAGATCCCCCTTGTCCGGCACCCAGCGGACGTCTGCACCGTGGCGGCGGGCGGCCTCCACCACGAGCATTCCGGTGACGCCCGGCACCGGGTCCTCGCGGGCCGCGTAGATGTCGGTCACGAAGGAGACATCAGCCAGTGCCAGAGCCTCGCCGAACTCCTCGGCGAACTCCGTGGTGCGGCTGAACAGGTGCGGCTGGAAGCAGGCCACCAGGCGTCCCCCACCCTCGACGGCACGGCGGGCGGCGGTCAGCGCCGCGCGCAGCTCGGTCGGATGGTGGGCATAGTCGTCGTACACCGCGATGCCCGCCGGCCGTCCGACGAGTTGGAAGCGGCGCAGGGTGCCGGTGAAGCTGCGGGCACCACGCAACAGTGCCTCGTGGTCCAGGCCCAGGAAACGGCCCACGGCGTAGGCAGCGGCGGCATTCTCCAGGTTGTACTTGCCTGGGACCTGCAGCTGCAGCCGGACCGTGTGGCCCCGGTAGGTGAGGTCGGCCGAGGCATGGGTGCCCTCGAAGTCGAGGTTGCCGAGCAGGACGTCGCAGTCGGACCCGGTGCCGTAGGTGATCACCTCGAGCCCGTTGTCGCGCATGCGGCGGGCGAGTTCGGCGGCACCCGCGTCATCGACGCCGGCCACCAGCGCGCGCACCCCGTGCTGGGAGGCGAACTTCTCGAAGCCCTGCAGGTAGGCCTCCGGGGTGGCCCAGTTGTCCAGGTGGTCTGCCTCGACATTGGTCACGACTGCGACCGTGGTGGGGTACTGCAGGAAGGAGCCGTCGGACTCATCGGCCTCCACGACGAAGGCCTGGCCGGTGCCGAGGTGTGCGCTGGTCCCGCTGGATGCGAGTGGGGATCCGATGACATAGCTGGGGTCTGCCCCGGCCGCGGTGAGCATGACTGCGCACATACCGGTGGTGGTGGTCTTGCCGTGGGTGCCGGCGATGGAGATACCGACGCGTCCCCGCATCAGGGCGGCCAGGGCGGCGGAACGGTGCAGGACACGCAGGCCGCGGCGGCGGGCCTCCACGAGTTCGGGGTTGCTCTCCCGGATCGCTGAGGAGACCACGACGGTGTCCGCCTCGCCGAGCTGGGCGGCGGAGTGTCCGACGAAGGTGGTGATGCCCTGGTCCGCCAGTTCGTGCAGGGTGGCTGAGTCGACCTGGTCAGAACCGCTGACCGGGACGCCCAGCTCGTGGAAGAGCCGGGCGATTCCGCTCATGCCGGCGCCACCGATGGCGATGAAGTGGACGCGCCCGAGTTCGAGCGCGGCCGGGACGTCAACTGGGGTGCGCAGGCTCATGCGGACCTCTCGGGGCGTGCGGAGCCGATCACCAGACCGGCGAGCGTGGCGGCAGCATCGGCGGGCATCAGGTCACGACCTGCCCGGGCCATGGCCTCCAGCCTCGTGTGATCGGAGAGCAGGGGGCTGACCTCGGAGACCAGTCGAGAGGCGTCCAGGTCGGCATCGGGCACCAGGACTGCTGCCCCGGCAGCAACCAGGGGATCGGCATTGCGGGCCTGCTCACCGTTGCCGTGCGGGAGCGGCACGAAGACACCCGGCAGGCCGACGACGGCGGTCTCGACCACGGTCCCGGCCCCGGAGCGTCCCAGCATCAGGTCGGCGGCGGCATAGGCCTCCTGCATGCCCTCGACATAGGCGAGGGGGACGTAGCGTCCGCCGGTGGCCTCGTCGGTCATGGCGCGATGCTCGTCGGGCTTGAAGTTCTTCTTCCCCCAGACGTGCAGGACCTGGAACCCCTGGGCGAGCAGCTCGTCGCGCGCGGCGACGGTGGCGGTGTTGATCGAGCGGGCACCCTGCGAGCCGCCGCTCACCAGCAGGGCGGGACGCTCGGGGTCGAGCCCGAGAGACTCTCGTGCCTCGGCGCGAGTCGGGCGTCCCTGGGTGGCCAGGGTCGCGATCTCGGTGCGCACCGGCAGGCCGATGAACCGGGCACCGGGCAGGGGGGTCTGGGGGAAGGAGGTCGCGGTGACGGCGGCGAAGCGAGCGGCAACCTTGTTGGCCAACCCGGGCACCGCGTTCTGCTCGTGGATCACGATGGGGATGCGCAGGCTGCGCGCGGCCAGGTAGGCGGGCATCGAGACGTAGCCTCCGAAGCCGACCATGACGTCGGCCCCCCGCTTGTGCAGGATCGCCCGAGCCTGGCGGACAGCTCCGACCAGACGGGCGGGCACCAGGGCGAGTTGCGGGGTGAGCGAACGCGGCATCGGGACGGGGTCGACCAGGTCGAGTTCGAGCCCGGCGGCGGGAATGACGGTGGTCTCCAGGCCGCGGGCAGTCCCGATGCAGCTCAGAGAGACGTCGGTGGCCTGTTGGAGGGCCTGCGCAGTGGCAATGAGGGGTGAGGTGTGCCCTGCCGTGCCCCCACCAGCCAGCACCACCCGCAAGGGCTTGTCCATCTCACACTCCCGTCAGTCCCGGTTCCGTGGCATCCGGCACCATGGCAAACCTATCTGCCAAGGCACCTTCACGGTATCGCGTGGAGGCCGCCGCGTCGGGGGTCAGCCTCGGCCTGTCGCGCGTCGGCGCTGGACCACGGTCGTGACGCGGGGCTGGGCAGGCTCGGGCTGCAACCTGGCAGCGCGAGCACGGCGGGCAGCAGGCTCCTGACGGGCACAGGCCACCAGTAGTCCGACACCCAGCAGGTTGGCCAACAGCGCCGAGCCACCCACGGAGATGAACGGGAGGGGGACACCGATCACCGGGATCATGTTCATCGCGACGGCGATGTTGATCATGGCCTGCAGCATGATCCAACAGGTCACCGCGCCGGACACCACCCGCAGGAAGAGGGTGTCGGAGCGCTTCGCGATACGAAGGCCGGTCCAGGCGAGCAGCCCGAACAGCAGGATCACCAGAAAGGTGCCCAGCAGGCCCATCTCCTCCCCCAGCACGGCGAAGACGTAGTCGTTCTGGGCGCCGTCATAGAGGCCGCCCCACTTCTGTTTCGACTCCCCCAGTCCCGCGCCGAACCACCCACCGGTGGCCAGGGCGTAGATCGCACTCAGCGGCTGCTGGGAGACGGTGATGTCTCCGCTGTCCGGTGGGTTCAGGAAGAGCCGGATTCGGGTCATGCGGTTCTCGCTGGAGACCACGAGCAACCCCACCACGGCTAGGCCGCTGCCCATGAGCATGCCCATCACCACCCAGGGGGTCCCGATCAGCCACAGGATCGAGAACAGGATTCCCACGATGACCAGGCCGGTGCCCAGGTCGCCCTGGAGCAGCACCAGGCCACAGACAGCCAGGGCCCCCACGAGCAGGGGGAACAGCAGGTGCTTGGGTTGGTCCAGCAGCTTCTCCTTGGTGGACAGCACCGTGGCGCCCCACAGGATCATGGCGACCTTGGCGAACTCCGAGGGCTGCATGCTGATCGGGCCCAGCAGCAGCCAGTTGCGGTTGCCCTTGATGTTCTGCCCCAGGGGGGTAAAGGTCAGCAGGAGGAGCACCAGCGCCAGGATGATGGCCGCCCAGCCCAACGGTTTGAGCGCCCGCTCGTTCATGCGAGAGAGGATCCAGGCGCCGGGGATACCGATGGCCAGGAACATGACCTGGCGGATCGCGTAGTAGTAGGCACTGTCGCCGTTGGCCTGCGCGTACACCGAGGAGGAGGACAGCGCCATCAGCAGGCCGATGCCCACCAGCAGGGCGACCGAGGAGACTGCCAGCCACTGGTCACTGAAGGGGTCGTCGAGGACCGATCGAAGCCAGGCGGGTTGGCGTCCGGGCGCAGCGGCGGGGCCGAGAGCGGTACGGCTGGTCTTCGGGAGCCCGGAATTCGCGGACCTCGAACGCGAGCGCATCGCGGAGGTGCCGGGGGCGTGGGTGCCGGACTCCCTGATGCTGGTCACTGGCCCCTCCCCTTTCTCGTCACGATGGTTGCTCTGGCTCCTGGGCCTGCTCAGGAGCTTCGGGGCGGTCTGCCCCCTGGCCGATGAGCTGGCGAACGGCGGCGGCGAAGTCGTCGCCCCGGACGTCGTAGCCGGTCCACATGTCACGGCTGGCGCACCCGGGAGCCAGCAGCACGGTGTCACCCGGGCCGGCGAGCTCGGCGGCGGCCTGCACCGCCTCGACCATGGCTCCAGTGTCACCCGAGTCGATGACGCGAACGGGAACATCCGGCGCGTGTCGGCCTAGCGCGTCCGCGATCACCTGTCGGTCGACCCCCAGCAGTACCGCCCCGCGCAACCGATCGCGATGGGTCTCGACCAGCTCGTCGAAGGTGACCCCCTTGGCCTGGCCGCCGGCGATCCAGATGATGGAGTCGAAGGCGCGCATCGAGGAGTTCGCCGCGTGCGGGTTGGTGGCCTTGGAGTCATCCACCCACGTGATGCCGTCGTGGCGGGCAACCGTCTGGATGCGGTGGCCGCCCAGGGTGAGCTCGCGCAGCCCCTGCCCCACAGCCTGCGGCGGGACGCCGAAGCTGCGTGCCAGTGCAGCCGCTGCCAGGGCGTTCTCGATGTTGTGGGGGGCCGGCGGGTGGACATCGGAGACCTTGGCCACCTCGAGGGCGGAGGTCTTGCGTTGCTCGACGAAGGCGCGGTCGACCAGCAGGTCCTCCACCACTCCCACCATTGAGGGACCGGGGATGCCCAGGGTGAAGCCGATGGCGCGAGCACCCTCGGTGACCTCAGCGTCCTCGACCATCTGCTCGGTGCGCCGGTCGGCGACGTTGTAGACGCAGGAGTGGGCGACCATGTGGTAGATCCGCGCCTTGTCGGCGAGGTAGGCGGCCATCGGATCGGGCTCGTGGGCGTACCACTCCAGGTGGTCGTCGTGCAGGTTCAGCACGGCCGCCGAGTGCAACTGGAGTGAGGGCGAGTAGTGCAGTTGGAAGCTGGACAACTCCACGCAGAAGACGTCGTAGTCAACCTCGTCGTTGACGGCCTCCATCACCGGACGCCCGATGTTGCCGACGCAGGCCACCTTCAGCCCGGCTGCCCGCAGGATCGAGTCCAGCATCTGCGTGGTGGTGGTCTTGCCATTGGTGCCCGTGATGCCCAGCCACGGCACCACTCTGCCGGGGTGCATGAAGCGCCAGGCCAGCTCCGTCTCACCCCACACCGGGATGCCCCGCTCGGCGGCCTGGGCGAGCAGCGGCGCGACCGGACGCCAACCGGGCGAGGTGACCACCAGGTCGACCTGTTGGGGCAGCACCGCCGTGGAGCCGCGGCCGAGCTTCACCTCGGCGTCGAGGAACTCCAGCAGGGTGCGCTTCTCCTGGTTCTCCTCGGTGTCGACGTCGTCGAGCACGGTGACGCGGGCGTGACGTTCGAGCAGGGCGTCGGCGGCGGCGAACCCCGAGCGTCCCAGGCCGGCGACGACGACATGTGCCTCGTGCCAGGGGGAGGAGGAATCAGCGGAGGGAATCCAGTCGAGGCTCACAGTCCTGACAACCATTCGGCGTAGAAGATGCCCAGACCGGCGGAAACGAAGAGGCCGCAGATGATCCAGAAGCGGATCACCACCGTGACCTCGGCCCAGCCCTTGAGTTCGAAGTGGTGGTGGATGGGGGCCATCTTGAACAGGCGCTTGCCCTTGGTCAACTTGAACCAGCCGACCTGGCCCATCACCGACAGGGTCTCGATGACGAACAGGCCGCCAAGGATTGCCAGCAGGATCTCGGTCCGAGTGGTCACGGCCAGGCCTGCGAAGGCGCCACCCAGGGCCAGGGAACCAGTGTCACCGATGAAGATCTTGGCGGGCTTGGCATTCCACCAGAGGAAGCCGAAACAGGCTCCGGCGAGGGCGACCGCCACGACCGCCATGTCATGGGGTGCGGGCACGTCATAGCACTGTGGGCTGTAGCTGGAGGTCCGGCCACACCACTGGTTGAACTGCCAGATGCTGAGGATTCCGTAGGCGGCGAAGACCATGGTCGCCGACCCGGCGAGCAGGCCATCCAGACCGTCGGTGAGGTTGGCCGCGTTCGAGGCGCCGGCGATGAGAAGGATGATCCAGAGGGCTGCCAGCCAGATCGGCAGGTGTGCCCAGGAGATGTCGCGCAGGAAGGAGATCGCCGGGGAGGCGGGGGTCAGGCCGCGCTGGTCCTCCCAGAGGAGGGCCGCCGCGGCAAAGCTGATGGCCACGAAGGTCTGCCCGAAAAGCTTGCCCTTGGCGTTGAGGCCGAGCGAGCGCTGCTTCCTGATCTTGGTCCAGTCGTCCAGGAAGCCGATGAAACCGAGCCCGGTGAACAGGTAGAGCACCAGCACCGCGGGGATCGTCGGCGGGGTGAGGGTGATCAGGTGGGCGATGACATAGGCAAGGTCGACCGCCAGGATGATGACGATGCCGCCCATGGTGGGCGTGCCGCGCTTGGTGTTGTGGCTGGTCGGGCCGTCATCGCGGATGAACTGGCCATAGCCCTTGCGCACCAGGAAGGTGATCAGCAACCGAGTCCCCAGCAGGGTTCCGACCAGCGAGAAGAGGCCGGCCAGAAGGATCGTTCTCATGCGTGGGGCTCCCGGGACACGTTCACCTGTTCTTCTTTCGCTTCGTTCTGCTCGGCTCCGGTCGCCGACAGGATCGCGTCCGCGACCCGTTCCAGACCAAGACCTCGCGATGCCTTGACCAGCATGACATCACCTGGGCGCAAGACTAGCGAGGAGGCCTCCTCCCGTGTCGCGATGCGACCAGAGCCCCCCGCCTCGAGGACGCCCGCCAGCAGGTCCCGGGCGTGGTCACCCAGGGCCAGCACCTCATCGGCACCCGCCTCGGCGGCTGCGCGGCCGACCTGGTGGTGGAGGTGAGCGGCGTCAGGGCCGAGTTCCAGCATGTCGCCCAGGACTGCGATGACGTGGGCGCCGGGATGGGCGCGTCGGCGCGACTCCCCCAGCCGGGCCAGCGTGGCCAGGGCAGCGCGCATGGAGTCAGGGTTCGCGTTGTAGGCGTCGTTCAGGACGGCAGCACCGTCGGCGCGTTCGACCAGTTCCATGCGCCAGCGGGACCGATGCTCCAGAGCTGACAGCGTGCTGGCAATGGTCTCCAGGGGGACGCCGGCGACCAGAGCGGCGGCTGCGGCCGCCACGGCGTTGGCGACCTGGTGGCTGCCGAGGAGGCTCAGGCTGATCGAGTGCTCGCTGTGCTCGGGAACTCCCTCGAGGACGCCGGGGTTGTCCACCACGAGGGTGAAACTGTGTCGCTGGAGGTCGTCGGACCGGGCGTCCAGCGCGCGGACGACCAGTTCACCGGAGGGCGCGGGCGCGTCCGTCGTGGTGAACCAGGCATGGCGGGCGCTGGTGCGTCCTGCCATCGCGGCGACCCTCGGGTCGTCGAGGTTGAGGACGGCCCAGCCGGAGTCCTGGAGTGCCTCGACGATCTCGCCCTTGGCCCGAGCGATGCCCTCCACCGATCCGAACTCACCGAGGTGGGCGCTGCCCACGTTGAGCACGAGCGAGACGTCGGGTTGGACGATGTCGCAGAGCCAGGTGATGTGACCCGGACCGCGAGCCCCCATCTCGCTGACCAGGTAGCGGGTGGTCCTGTCGACCCCGCAGGCGGTGAGCGGCACGCCGATCTCGTTGTTGAAGGAGCCCACCGGCGAGACGGTCGGGCCGGCGGCCTCCAGCAGCTGGGCCAGGATGTCCTTGGTCGAGGTCTTGCCCGAGGACCCGGTGATCGCCAGCACGATCAACGCGTTCTCCTGGTGGGCATCAGCCACCACGGCGGTGGCGAGGTCGGTCAGTCCTGTGAGGCTGTCCTCGACCATCACCTGGGGCAGGACTGTGCCCATGTCGCGGCTGGTCAGGGCAGCTCCCGCACCTCCGTCGCGAGCGGACTCCACGAAGTCGTGGCCATCGACGTGCTCGCCCTGGAGTGCAACGAACAGTGCGCCGGCGGTGGTCTTGCGGCTGTCGATCACCACATCGGGACCGACTTCGAGGGCGCCGAGGTCCTCCACGGCTCCACCGACGACCCGTCCGCCGGTCACCTCCGCAAGCCAGCTGGCGGTGCGCTTCCTCATCGTGCCGATCCCTCCGATTCGCGTTGCAGGGAGGCCCATTGCTCACGCGCGACCTCGACGTCGTCGAAGTCCAGTACCTGGGCCCCCACGATCTGTCCGCGCTCGTGACCCTTGCCCAGGACCAGCACAACATCGTCGGCACCTGCGCGCTGCAGTGCCTCGCGAATCGCCTGGCGGCGCCCCGGGATCTCGAGGAGTTCAGCGTTGGTGGTGCTGACACCCTCGGTGACAGCCGCCCGAATCGCGGCCGGGTCCTCGGTGCGGGGGTTGTCGTCGGTGACCACGACAATGTCGGAGCCCCGTCCGGCGGCGGCACCCATCAAGGGTCGCTTCTCGCGGTCGCGGTCGCCGCCGGCGCCGATCACCGTGATGGTGCGGCCGGGCACGACCACCGCCTCGATGGCCTCCTCGACCGCCTGGGGGGTGTGGGCGAAGTCGACGACGACCGTGGGCGCACCGGGGCCGAGGTCCACCTGCTGCATGCGCCCGGGCACCTGGGCGTGGGCCAGCCCGCGGCTGGCCACGCGCAGGTCCAGGCCGGCCGCGCGCACCATGGCGAGGGCGAGGGCGGCATTCTCCACATTGTGGTCTCCGGGCATGGACAGGATGAAGTCCACCCGTTCGCCGGCCACCTCGAGGCCGACATGGCGGCCCAACCCATCGCCGGTGAGCACGTCATGGACGATGCGCACGTCCGCGGACGGGTGCCGTCCGACGGTGGTGATGGGCTTGCCGGGCTGGCTTTCGCGCACCATCCCGACCAGACGCCGACCCCAGTCGCTGTCGGCGTTGACCACCACCTGCTCGCTCAGGTCACTGGTGAACAGCCGCGCCTTCGCGCAGAAGTAGTCCTCCATGGTGCGGTGAAAGTCCAGGTGGTCGCGCCCGAGCATCGTGAAGCCGGCCACGCGGAAGCGGGTGCCGTCGGCCCTGTGCAGCGCCAGGGCATGGGAGGAGACCTCCATCGCCACCGCCATGGCACCACGGCCGATCATCTGGTCGAACAGCTCCTGGAGGTCGGGGGCCTCCGGGGTGGTGACCGTCGAGGTCTGCCATTCCAACGCCTCCCCGCCCAGCCGGAAGCCAATGGTGCCCAGGGTGCCGACCTTCAGACCCAGCGCGCTCAGGGCGGCGTCCAGCAGGAACATGGTCGTCGTCTTGCCATTGGTGCCGGTCACGGCGAACATCGGGACGCGGGAGGAGGGCTGGTGGTGGAAGGCCACTGCCAGTGCGGCCATGGCAACACGTGGTTCCTCGACCACGACCACGGGCACCCGCACGTCCCCGGCGATCTTGAGCCCTTCCGCATCCGTGAGGACGCCGACAGCCCCCTGCTCGACGGCTCCCTGCGCGAAGCGTGCGCCATGCGTGCTCTGGCCGGGCATGGCCAGGTAGAGGGAACCGGGCTGTACCCGGCGGGAGTCGAACTGCAGGGAGGTGACCCGCGGGTCGGTTGAGTCGCCCTGGCGGCTCTCCTCACCCGGATCGCCCGGGGCTTCCGGGAGGGGGGCGTCGGCGTGGTGGATGACGGCCCGGACACCGGCGGCGTCCAGGAGGGCACGAAGGCTCCACTCTTCCTGCGGCGTGCTCACATCGACCTCACGGCTTGTACTCGAGCGGCCCCTTCGGAGCCGGAGTGCTGGATGGTTTCACACCGTATCGCGGCAGGGCCGTCGACATGATCTGCTGGGCCACCGGAAGGGCGAGCTTCGAGCCATCGCTGCCACGGG
Source organism: Aestuariimicrobium sp. p3-SID1156 (assembly GCF_025144225.1). Lineage (GTDB taxonomy): Bacteria > Actinomycetota > Actinomycetes > Propionibacteriales > Propionibacteriaceae > Aestuariimicrobium. Next base: position 488,808 of record NZ_JALXXB010000002.1, on the reverse strand, counting down.
TGGGCTGGTCGATCACCACGTAGACCAGCAGGCGCGGGTCCTCGGCAGGGGCAACCCCGACGAAGCTGGCGGTGTAACCGCGGTAGCAGCCACAGCTCGGGTCGACGCGCTGGGCCGTCCCAGTCTTGCCCGCGACCCTGTAATTGGCGATGGTGCGATCCTCGCTCTTGGTGATGACTGACTCCATCATCTCCACCGTCTGGCGGGCAGCCTTCTCCGAGATGACCCGCCGGGTTTCCCCTTGCGGGGTGGGCACCAGCTGGCCCTCGTCATTGCTGCTGGCCCGCAGCAGCTTGGGTGCAACGTAGACGCCCTTGTTCGCCACGGCGGCGACAGCGGCCGCCATCTGCAGGGCATTGGTGGTGAGGCCCTGGCCGAACACGATCTGGTCATAGGAGTAGTTGGGCATGTCCTCCTTCGGCAGCCAGCCGCTGGACTCGCCGGGCAGTCCGACATTGGTCTTGCGACCCAGACCGAACTTGGCGTAGTAGGACAGCATCTGTGCCTTGGGCATCTGCCGCGCGAGCAGCACCGTGCCGATGTTGGAGGAATTGGCCATCACGCCGCGCCCGGTGAGGTAGATCGTGCCGTGGGGCCAGGCGTCCTTGATCAGGCCGTCACCGGAGGGCAGGCGGGCAGGGATCTCGACGCGGGTATCGGGGGTCATCCTCCCCGCGTCGGTCAGCGCGGCCAGGGTCAGCACCTTCTGGACCGAACCGGGCTCATAGGGGGCGCTCGCGGCCGTATTGCCCAGGTTTTCCGGGTCGGCCTTGGCGGGAGTGTTGGAGTCGAAGCCAGGAGACGTGGAGATAGCGAGCAGCTCGCCAGTCTTGACGTCCATGACGATGGCCATGCCGTTCTTGGCACCCGCGTCGGTGATGCCCTTGGCCAGCGCCTGGTTGGCGAACAGCTGCATCTCCGAGTCGATGGTCAACTGCAGGTCGGCACCGTTGGTGGCCGGGATGAGGGTGCGATTGCCCAGCGGGATGCGCCCATTGCGGGAGGTGTCAAAGATCTCCTTGCCATAGGTGCCGGTGAGCTGCTTGTTGAAGGTGTATTCCAGCCCACCGGTGCCCACTGGCTGGCCGGTCTTGTCGTCCGTGCCCATGAAGCCGACGACCCCGGAGACCACGTCGCCCGAGGGGTAGTAGCGGATCGGGTCATCCTCCTTGTAGACCCCGAACCACTTCCCCTCAGCCAGCTCCTTCGCGATCTGCTGGAAGGTGTAGGCCGGCACCTTTTCGGCAACGATCGCGTAGTGCTTGCGTCCGGTGTCGGTCAGGACGCGCAGGTACTCGTCGTGGTTGCCGCCGATGTGTTTCACCAGGATGTCGGCGATCGCGCCGGGTGCGGCTTTCGCCTTCGCGGTCTGCTTGGGCCCCATCTCGAGGCGCGGGTCAACCCCGTTCCGGGCGATCATCAGTGGGTCGGCGATGATCTTGACTGCCGGCTCCGACGCCGCGAGCACCATGCCGTTGCGGTCGGTGATCGAGCCACGCTGGGGCACCAACGTCTTGGACGCCTTCATGGCGGCAGCGGCCTGGCTCGCGTAGGCGCGGGCATCGAATGCCTGCAGGAGGAAGGCGCGGCCAAGGAAGCTGGTCAGGACCAGGGCCATGATGAGGCCCAGGATGTTGATGCGTGTGGCCTGACGCTTCAGGGGGATGCGCAGGGCGGGCTTGTAGACCTTGCGGCCCCGGTCACGCTGGGAGCGGTGATCACGTCGGTCACGGGTGACTCGGGACGTACTCGCGGGCTGCGGGCGAGCGGGGCGCGGCGAAGCCGCCGAGCGGCGCCGGCGGTCCTCCACCATCAGTTTCCTCCGGGGTTGGGCTTCTTCTTCGGGTCTGCGGACGTCGTCGGGTCGGCGGGCTTCTTCTCAGCGGCCTTCGGGTCGGCTGCCTTCTTCTCAGCTGCCTTCTTCTGCTCGGCCTTCTGCTTCTCCAGTTGCTGCTTCTGCTGTTCACGGAGCTTGGCCTCACGCGCCTTGCGCGCCTCCTCGGCCTTCCTTGCCTCCTCCGCCTTCTCACGGGCGACGGCGGCGCGGGAGTCCTCCTGTGCCTGCTGGGTCTGTTCCCACCCCAAGTAGACCTGATGCGGCAGCTCGTTGCCGTTCACCTTGGTCGGCGTGCCCAGGATCTGGCCACTCGGGAGCACGATGAACGCGGGCTTCGGGTTGGGACGCATCCCGAGGCGATGGGCCTGGACCTGCAGGCTCGAGGCCGAGCGCTTCTGGTTGACCTCGGTTTGCAACTGCGCCTTCTGGTTGGTCAGCTGGCTGGCCTGGTGCTCCAGGGCGGCCAACTCGGAAGCTCGCGTCTGGATCTGGGTGTTGACGATCACCAGCAGTCCCATGCCCAGTGCCAGCACTGCCAGGAGCATCAGCGCAAAGGGCAATCGGGCGACCGGCTGGGCGTCCCCATGACCTGAGGGTGCTGCGAGGAGTCGAAGCCGGGGACGCTGGCGCTGGGGCGTCGCCGCCACCCTGCGCTCGGGAGGCAGTCGGTCGAGTGGCTCTATGGCTTCCACTGCGCTCATGCTGGCTCCCTGGTTCGTTCGATCACGCGCAACCTGGCAGATGCTGCGCGGGGGTTCTCTGCTGTTTCGGCGCCGGTCGGCTTCTCGGCCCCACGGGTGAGGACAGCGAACCGAGCTTTGAGGTGGTCCGGCACCAGGGGTAGATGGGGCGGAGCCTGGTCACTGGACGCTTCCCGGAAGGAATTCTTGACGAGACGGTCCTCAAGGGAGTGGTAGGCCAGTACCGCGAGCCGTCCGCCGACGCGCAAAGCGTCGAGGGCTTGCGGCAGCACGGCTTCGAGTGCCTCCAGCTCCTGGTTGACCTCGATGCGGAGGGCCTGGAAGACCCGCTTGGCGGGGTGCCCGGTGCTGGTCGCGCGGGCGGCCGCCGGGATGGCACCGGTGATGACCTGGACCAGTCGGGCCGAGGTGGTGAAGGGCTCGGCCTCGCGCTCCTCGACGATGCGGCGTGCGATCCGGTCGCTGAAGCGCTCCTCGCCGAAGGTCCTGAAGATTCGAGTGAGCTCGGCACTGGAGTAGGAGTTGAGAATGTCGGCCGCGGTCGGGCCGCCCTGGCCCATCCGCATGTCCAACGGTGCGTCCGCCGCATAGGAGAAGCCTCGGTCGCGTCGGTCGATCTGCAGGGAGGACACGCCGAGGTCGAGCAGCATCCCGTCGATGGCGGGGATCCCCAGCACCTCGAGGACGTCCTCGAGCTCACTGTAGACGGCCTCGGCGAACTGGACGCGCCCAGCAAAGGGGGCACACCGAGCGGCGGCGAGTTCGAGGGCCTGGGGGTCCCGATCGATACCGACGACACGGACGTGGGGAAAGCGTTCCAGCACGGCCTCGCAGTGGCCGCCCATGCCGGTGGTGCCGTCCACGTAGACGGCGTCGGGACGTTCCAGGGCAGGCGCGAGCAGGTCCAGGATGCGGTCACGCATGACAGGGACATGCGCGGCGCGGGCGTCTGCCGCGGTGACGTCCTGACTCATCCGCACCCCTCTCACTGGCGCTGCTGCACTCTTCGGTCGCCGCTCGCGCGGTCGCGGGGACCGCCTGGCGAGGTTTCGGTCCAACGCCCGGGAAGAGACGACCTGGCACCGGGGAAGGTGCGCCAGGGCGTCGGGACGTCGGCCCGAAGCCACGCTGTGCGGGCCCGGGGGATCCTCCTACAGGGGGAAGATCTCCTCGTTCATCTCGGCGAAGGCCGCTTCCTGCTCAGCGGAGTAGGTCTCCCATGCCTCCTTGTTCCAGACCTCGACCCGGTCGATGGCCCCAACGACGGCGATCTCGGTCTCCAACGAGGCATAGGAGCGCAGCTGCGGCGGGATCGTGAGCCGCCCCTGTGCATCAGGAACCTCATCGGAGGCACTCGCCGCGAGCATGCGCTGCATGGCGCGGACGCGAGCCACCGTGCTGGGAGCTTCCAACACCGTCGCTGCCTTCTGGGCGAAGACCTCGCGGGGGTAGATGGCCAGGCAGCGCTCCTGCTGCATGGTGATCACCAGACCCTCGGTGAGTCCCTCCCGGAACTTGGCTGGCAGGAAGAACCGGCCCTTGGCGTCGAGCTTGGGGGTGTACGTGCCCAGGAACATTCCCGGAACCCCCTCGCTCCTCGCACAGCGCCTGTTCGCTCCACTGCGCTCCACTGTACTCCACTTTGCTCCACCGACCTAGCCATTTCGGACCTTTTTCCTCCACTCACCGCCGCCGGCGGCGACGTGCCCGCACGGCTGCAGCCTGCAGCGCTCCCGGAACGGGCAGGTGACACGGACGCGGCAGGCAGCCGTCGCCGGTGATCGCCGACCGATGACGTGGAGCGCAGGGAGGAAGGTGGAGGACCACCCAGACACGTCGTGAAGACCATGAGAGGCACTCAGTCGTGCGTCCCCGCGGCACGAAGATGTGTCAGCATCTTGACCCCAGCCACTAGGCTGGGCCTGATCACGCGCCCACCCCGACGTCCCACGGTGCCGATGGTGAGGTGTGACCACACGACAGCAACGACAGCACCTTGGTGGAGCGACCCCTGGTCCACCACTCCCCCCGGAGAAGGAGAACCCGTGACGGTCGACAACCATCCCCAATCACAGGCAAGCCCCCAGCCCTCCCACACCTCGGCACCGGTCGCGGTCGACGAGGTGGTCCGCACGATGGGTCAGGTCCGTGAGGCGATCGAGCGGGTCATCGAGGGCAAGAGCGAACAGATCGACCTGGCCCTCATCGTGCTGCTGGCCGAAGGGCACCTGCTCGTGGAGGACGTGCCCGGTGTCGGCAAGACCATGCTCGCCCGGGCCCTCGGCCGAGCCATCGACTGCAGCGTGCGCCGCCTGCAGTTCACCCCCGACCTGCTGCCCTCCGACATCACCGGCGTCAGCGTCTACAACCAGGTCAGCCACGAGTTCGAGTTCAAGCCGGGCGGCATCTTCGCCAACATCGTCGTCGGCGACGAGATCAACCGCGCCTCCCCCAAGACCCAGTCTGCCCTCCTCGAGGCGATGGCCGAGCGCCAGGTCAGCTCTGATGGCATCACCCACGAACTGGAACGTCCCTTCATGGTGATCGCGACCCAGAACCCCATCGAGATGGAGGGCACCTATCCCCTCCCCGAGGCGCAGCGCGACCGCTTCATGGCCCGCATCGAAATGGGCTACCCGACCCGCCGCGCCGAGCTGGACATGCTGGAGCATCACGGCGGCGTCAGCCCGCTCGAGGGGCTGCGTCCTGTGGTCAGCCGCGACCAGATCGTCCGAATGATCCAGCTCGTGCGCGAGGTCTACGTCGCCGATGCCGTCAAGGACTTCATCGTCGACGTCGTCGCCGGGACGCGAAAGTCCGAGGACCTGCGCCTCGGCGCCTCGCCCCGTTCCAGCCTGGCGCTGCTGCGTGCCGCACGCGCGCGCGCCGCCATGAAGGGCCGCGACTACGCGATCCCCGAGGACGTCCAGTCCCTGGCCGTCCAAGTGCTCAGCCACCGCGTACTGCCCTCCACCGCGTCCCAGCTGGGCGGACGCTCGGTGCGCGACATCCTGTCCGAGATCGTCGCCTCGGTGGAGATCCCCGACCACCGCTGATGCCGTCGACGATGAAGGCGGTTCGATGAAGGCCCGTTGGAAGCTGTTCACCGGACGTGGGTGGGCCCTGCTGCTCTTCGGCATCGCAGGGGCCATCGCGTCAATGGCCTACGGCCAGCGCGACACCCTCTGGCTGGCACTGGTGCTCCTGCTGCTGCCCCTGGTCGCCCTGGTCGCGGTCACCCAGAGCGGGCTGCGGCTGCGCGTCGATCGACGTCTGGAACCCCCGCGCGGAACCCTGGGGCAACAACTGCAAGGGCAGCTGACCCTCACCAACAAGGGCACCTTCCCACTGTCGGTGTTGAAATTCGAGGAAGCGGTCCCCCGGGAGTTGGGTCGCCGACCCCGTTTCACGGTCCACACCATGCGCACCAGCTGGGAACGCCTGCTCACCTACCCCCTTGTCGGGTTGGCTCGAGGACGCTACACAGTGGGCCCCCTGCTGGTTCGTGCCATGGATCCGTTCGGGCTGGCACGCGTTGACCGTCGCTTCACCTCGACGAGCCCCGTCATTGTCACCCCGCAGGTGGTGCCGCTTGCTGACCTGTCCAATGCTCCCGGCTCCGGCCAGAGCGGCGAATCCACCCCGATGCGCATCGGGCTGGTCGGCCAGGACGACGTGATGGTGCGTGAGTACCGCGACGGAGACGATGTTCGTCGCATCCACTGGCGGTCCACCGCCCGCAAGGGCGAGATCATGGTGCGCCGCGAGGAGCAGTCCTGGGACCCCTCGGTCACCCTGCTGCTTGATTCGCGCATCCAGGCCCACGCCGGGACCGGCCCGGAGGCGTCCTTCGAGTGGGCAGTGTCAGCTGTCGCCTCCATTGCCCTGCACCTTCAGGAGAGCGACTTCACCGTCACCATCGTCGACGCCGCCGGACCGCTGATCGACACCCGGGGCTTCGACCCTGCTGCGGCGGAGAATGCGGTGCTGTTGGCACTCACCGATGCCGCCCTCACCCCTGATGACCCCGACCTGCGCCTTGCCACCGAGGCCGTCAATCTGGGCGCCGGCGGCGAGATGCTCTTCGCGGTGATGGGCCGCCTCAGCCAACCCGACGTCGCGGCCATGGCGGCGATGCGCCAACGGCGCTCACAGGGACTGGCCTTCGTGCTGGACGTTGACTCCTTCACGGCGCGACGATTCCGCGCCACCCCCGAGCAGATCGAGGAGCATGAGAGATGCCTGGTTGCACTAGCTGACGCCAATTGGCGAGTGGTGCCGGTGCAGCAGTCGATGACCGTCGATCAGGCCTGGCAACAGCTGGGCCGGATGGGAGCTTCGCTGTGAGACCCTGGACCCGCACGACCGGACTGATGGTGCTGGCCGTCTTCGTGGCGATGTCGCTGGCGTCCGTGACCCTGATGGAACTGACCGTCGACCCGACCTATCTGCTCTACGGGATACCCGTGATCGCCATGTTGCTGGGCATCTCGGCGGTCTCGCGGCGGTTCTCCATCCACTCCGGACTGATCCACCTGTGGCAGGTGCTGGCGCTGGCAGGTTCAGTGATCGGGTTGGGAGCTGCGTCTCAACCCGGGGGCGGCAACCCGCTGATCCAGGTCTGGCACCTCATGCTCGACGGCCTCCTGCACATCCAGACGACCATGGCCCCGATGGCACCGAATCCCGGTACAAGCCTGTTGTTCGTGCTGCTGATCGGCCTGGTGACGATCATTGCCGACGCCCTGGTGCTGTCGCTGGCCACCCCTGCGTGGGTTGCAGCACCGATGCTCACGCTGTACCTCATCCCGGCTCTGGCCATGCGGCACCCGATGCGCTGGTGGAGCTTCGTGGCGCTGGCGGCAGGCTTCCTGATCGTTCTGGCTGCTGATACCAGCCGCGACCTGTCGACCTGGACTCGCAACCTCGACCGGGACAATGCCCGCCGCAGCAGCACGACGACGGGGCTGTGGAGTATGGCGGCCCTGATCGGTGCACCGGTGCTGGCGCTCTCCCTCATCGTCGGCAACATCCTGCCGACCTTCGGCGATCTCGACCTCACCTCCCGGCGTCCGCGCGGCCAGGGACCTATCCAGATGCAGGATCCGACCATCGAGCTGAACCGCAACCTCACCAAGCAGTCTGCGGATGTCGTGCTCACCTACAACTCCGACAATCCCCAGGGCCAGTACCTGCGCCTGGCCAGCCTGACCGTGCTGGATCGGGATTCCTGGAAGCTCACCCCCGTGCAGTTGCGCGACGGAGACCTCTCTCCCGCCCCAGGCCTCGACGGGAGCCAGCCCCGCGAGACGACCCGAGTCCAGATGGGTGACTTCGGCTCCCAGTACCTGCCGACGCCCTACGCACCGCTGTCCTTCCAGGCCGAGGGTCCGTGGGCCTTCGACCCGGTCTCACTGATGATCCTGTCGACGGCGCAGAACAACACCGAGTCCACCCGCAACCTGGCTTACACGGTGACCAGCCTGTCGACTGCCCCGGACCCGGTCGCCTTCTCCACGGCGAAGGTCGGCATCCCCCCGGACGACACCATCACGAGCGTGGTGCCGAAGGACGTTCCCCAGGAGATCGTCGACCTGACCGCCGAGGTGACGCGTTCGGAAGGGAGCCCCGTGCTGAAGGCTGCCGCCATCCAGGCCTGGCTGCGCGACCCGCGGAGGTTCACCTACTCCACCGAAGCGCCTCCCGGCGACGGTTATGAGGTGATCCGCAACTTCCTGCTGGAGGATCGCTCCGGTTACTGCATCCACTTCGCCTCCGCGATGGCGCTGATGGCGCGCATTTCCGGGATACCGTCCCGAGTGTCGATCGGTTTCCTGCCCGGGGAGAAGAAGGGCGACACCTGGCAGGTCCGGGGACGCGACATGCATGCCTGGCCGGAGCTCTACTTCGAAAACTACGGCTGGGTGCGCTTCGAGCCCACCGCAGGCGTCGCTGACGCCCCCATGTGGACCGTGGTGCAGGGGCAGTCGCCCACCTCCAGCCCCAGTGCCAGCGGAGGCTCGTCCGCCTCGTCGACCCCCAGCAGCTCGCCGAGCTCGTCCAGCACCCCATCGGTCTCGGCCTCGGACGAAACCACGTTGGGGGCCAGCGAGGGCCCCCAGGTCGGCGAGACCGCACCCGGCATTCCGCTGCGGACGATCCTGGCGGCGGTGGGGGCGACCCTGGGCATCATCGCCCTGTTGCTGGTCCCAATGCTCATCAGGCTCCTGCTACGTCGTCGGCGTTTCGGCCTGACCGGAACACCCTCCGAAGTGGTGGAGGGGTTGTGGACCGAGTTGCGCGACACTGTGGCCGATGTGCGGACGACATGGCCCCAGGGGTCCCCGCGCCAGAAGGCTGCCGGAGTGGGCGCCGCGATGGATCAGCCGGCCCAGGAGGCACTCGACCGCATCGCCGCCGTGGTGGAGCGTTCTCGCTATTCGCGCGGTCTGGACGGGGTCCCCGACGGCTTCGTCGACGACGTCAGGTACGTCACCACCGACATGCGCGTGAAGCAGACCACCGGCAACAAGCTCAGCGCCCTGCTGCTACCACGTTCCCTGTTCCTGAAGCTCCTCGGCCGCCGACCCTGAGGTGGGCCGCATGGGGACTTGCGCAGCGCATACACTGGTGGCACCTGGCCTTGCACACGACCCCAGCACGACTCGAGGTGCGGTGCGAGGTCAGTTCGGCACCCGGATCTGATTGGGAGGTGACCCGTGGCCCTGTCACGCGAGGAGCAGCGGCGGCTCGAGGAGCTTGAGGCGTTGCTGGCCGAGGACGATCCCCACCTTGCCCACACCCTGCGGGGCACGCGTCCGAACCCGATCACTGGACGCCGAGCGTTGGTCGGCGGTGCAGGTTTTCTCGTTGGTATCGCTCTGCTCGTGGCTGGGATGCAGTGGCACTGGACCGTCAGCGTGGTCGGCTTCCTGGTGATGCTTGCCGCAGCTGCCCATCTCTTCGGGGTGGTGGGCCATCGCGGCGGGCCCCCCGACGTCGACGGGGACGGTGCGCCTTCCGGTGGGCGCGACCCGCAGCGTGGTCGCCTGGGCGATCGACCGGCTGGTGGGCGGCCGACCAAGCAGACGCCGTTCATGGACAAGATGGAGGACCGCTGGCGCCGACGCCAGCAGGACCTCTGACCTGCAGCCTGCTCCTCTCGGTGAGGCTGCCCCGACGGACTGCATCTGGGCCGAACCGAGCGATGGCGGCGTCTGCGGCCAGTTCCGCCTCGCGCATTCCCCGTTCAGGGGCGTCCAGGGTGAGTTGCTGGAAGGCATCCTCCTTGTCGATGAGCCGTTCTACCCGCACCCCGACCCGACGGACCCTGGCCCGCTGCAGGTGCAACTTGTTCCAGCAGCGCATGGCTGCCGCATAGACCTCGTCGGTGACGTCGGTGGGGGTGGCCAACTGCGTGGTGCGCGTGATGGTGGTGAAATCGGCGAACCTGACCGACAGGCTCACCCCTCGACCCAGCACCTCGGCCTGGCGCATCCGTGAACAGGTACGGGCCGCCATCCGCAGGATCTCGGTGTGGACCAGACGGGGATCATCGGTGTCCCGGGAGAAGGTCTCCTGAGAACCGATGCTGCGCTCGGTGGGTTCGCCCTCGACCTGACGAGAATCCCGGCCCCAGGACAGGTCGTACAGCCACCCGCCCAGGTGGGCACCCAGCGCCTGCTGCAGGGTGGGTTTGGGAGTATGAGCAAGCTGCCCCACCGTCGTCAGCCCCAGCTTGTGCAGCTGGGCAGCGGTGCTCTCCCCCACCCCCCAGATCTTCTCCACCGGCAGCGGGTGGAGGAAGGCCGTCACCTGGTCGGGCAACACCTGGTGCAACCCATCGGGCTTGCAGTGGTTCGAGGCCAGCTTCGCGACGAACTTGCTCGGCCCGATGCCGACTGAGCAGCTGATCCGCTGCTCGTCACTGACCTGGGCGCGCAGGAGTTCCCCGACCTCCAGCGGGGTGCCCAGCCGTCGCCCGGTACCGGTGATGTCGAGGAACCCCTCGTCGATCGACACTGGTTCCACCTGCCCGGTGAGGGTGCGGAAGATCGCGAACACTCCGTCGCTGACCTCGGTGTAGCGGTCGAAGTCCGGTGGCACGGGGACGCCCTCAGGGCACAACCGGCGTGCCCGGGAACTCGGCATTCCCGACCGGACCCCGCGTGCCCTCGCCTCGTAACTGGCCGAGAGCACCACTCCGCGTTCGGCACCCCCCACCCACATCGCACGCCCCCTCAGCTCGGGACGACGGGCCAGTTCCACCGAGGCGTAGAAGGCGTCCATGTCGACGTGGACGATGACCCGGTGGTGGTCTGGCATGGGGGACCCTGTCATGTCTGGGGTCATGGTCACCTCCCTGAACTTCCGGGGCTGGAATGCCACAGCTTGCGCGGGGCCTGGGACGCTGGCGCACCCGCGGGTTGGACATCGGCATAGGGCGACTGCTTGTACCCGCTGGGGTGGACCAGCACGCGCCGCTGGCCCATCCCGCCGGCGCGGGTGTGCTGCTGGGGCCCCTCCTGCCCGGGAACGCCCGGATCCCAATCGGCGAACCGATGGGCACGGATCCGGGGGGCCATCGGCTGGGGTGCCCTCACCGGATCGGGCGAGGACATGATGAGGTCCACCACCGGCGCCATCGCCTGCTGCCTGCCCAGGCCGTGGTCCACTCCGGTCTGGTACAGGTCGAACAGCGACTGCAGGTCCCAGGCGCCAGTGGCGCGCAGCGAAAGCCCCCGCGGACCCGTCCGGCGAATCAGTCCCCGCACCACCAACAGCCAGCTGGAGAAGACGGTGTTGGCATAGGCGCCCTGGGCGTCCTCGAAGAAGGTGGCGTCGACCGGACCGGTGGAATCGTCGACGGTGAGGAAGACAACACGACGCCCCGAACGCACCGGCGGGGTCTGGGTGGCCACCTTGACCCCGGCCACCAGCACCTCGGACTCATTGCGCTGGTCGTGCAGACGCTCGGAGCGGATGGTGCCCAGCTGGTCGAGGAAGTCGCGGTAGAACTCCATGATGTGCTGGCTGGCATCCATGCCCAGGATGTCCAGTTCACTGGCCAGCCGTTCGGCGCGGGTCATCTCCGGCAGCCCGGTGGGCTGCACGTCGACCGGGATCGCTTCGACGCCGTCCTCGACGTGCTCTGGGCAGTCCTCCAGATCCCCCTCCACGGGGTCGGCGAAGTCAAGGGCCAGCTGGATGCCCTGGAAGGCCTCCTGGGTCCGGGAGGGCACCACTTCTGCACGGGCCTGGTCTCTGGCCCGGTCACGAACCTCGTCGGGGTCGGCACCGATGGCCGAACGCTTCCAGGAGGGGGTACGGGTCAACCCCCGTGCACGGGAGGCGGTCCGGTTGTCGACCACTTGGGCTCGGCGCAGCCCGGCCACCGTGAGGAGGAGGTCGCGGCGGGTGATCTGGTCGGCGCGCAGCACGGCGACATCGCGCCCCACCCCGTACATCTCATCGAATGCCCCCACCAACACCAGCCGCTCCACGACAGGGTGCTCCACCTGTGCCCGAACCCAGAAGTCAGTGAGCGAGGTGTAGGGCTGCCCGGCCACGATGCGCACCACCTCGGCCTGGCTGATCCCCTTCACCTCCGACAAGGCCATCCGCAGCCCATGCCCGGAGTCATCGGGAAGCCCCTGCCCATCCAGCGCGGACGTCGGCACCGGGTGGTGGCGACGATCGGCATGGTGGCTGATGCCCTCGCTGCCATCATCGAGTTCGGGGGCATCGCGCCCCGGCTCGTGGAGGCATTCCACCTGCCAGGTGGAACGGCTGTGGTTCACGTCGATGCCGAGGACCGGCACCCTCATCCGACGAGCCTCCTCCAGGATGAGGCGCTTGGGGTACATACCGGGATCGTGGGTGAGCAGGCCGGCCACGAAATGGGCCGGATAGTGCCGCTTCAGCCACGCAGACTGGTAGGTGGGCAGCGCAAAGGCGGCGGCATGCGCCTTGCAGAACCCGAAGGACGCGAACGAGACCAGCACCTGCCAGGCCTTGTCCACCACGTGCTGGGGGTAACCGCGTTCCAGGGCCAGGGGGATGAACCAGTCCCTCACGTCGAGTTGGCCGGCCTGGTCCCCCAAGGCCCGGCGGACCTCATCACCCTGGGCCAGGCTGCAGCCGGTCATCACTGCGACCATCTTGATGATCTGCTCATGGAAGACGACGACCCCTCCGGTCTCAGCCAGCACCGGCTCCAGGTCCGGGTGCAGGTATTCGGCCATCCTCCAGCCCTGCCGGGCATTGAGGAAGGGCACCACCATGTCCGACTTCACCGGGCCGGGCCGGAACAGGGAGATGTCGATGATGATGTCGGTGAAGTTCTCCAGTCCGAACTTGCCCACCAGCTCGCGCTGGCCGGGTGACTCGATCTGGAAACACCCCAGGGTCGCAGCCCGGCCGATCATCGCGTAGGTGTCGACGTCGTCGAAGGGCCCCAACTCATCGACCGGCGGGACCGGATGCCCGGTGCGCTCCACCTCGGCCAGGCAGTGGGCGATGGAGGACTGCATCCTGATGCCCAGCACGTCGAGCTTGAGAAGGCCGATGTCCTCGACATCGTCCTTGTCGAACTGGCTCATGGGGAACCCGCCATAGCTGGCCTCCAGCGGGGTTCGGTCACCCAGGGTGGAGTCACTCAGCAGCACCCCACACGGGTGCAGGGCGACGTGGCGGGGTAGCCCGTCGAGGGATTCCACCAGCTCGAAGAGCACGTCCAGCCTGCGTTCGGCCAGTCCGGCTGCCCGCAGCTCGGGAAGGTCGCGGAGGGCTGCCCGTGCGTCCCGGGCACGGATGTGGGGGAAGGCCTTGGCGATGGCGTCCACCTCGGCCGGGGACATGCTCAATGCAGCACCCACATCACGCACGGCATGGCGGACCCGGTAGGTCTCCAGCATCGCCACGCAGGCGACCCGTTCCCCGCCGAAGGTGTCGAAGACCTTCTCGTAGACCTCGGTGCGCCGGGCGGATTCCACATCCAGATCGATGTCTGGCAGCGCACGCCGCAGCGGGGACAGGAAACGTTCCATGATCAGGCCATGGGCCAGAGGGTCAACCCCGGAGATACCCAGCAGGTGGTTGACCAGGCTGCCAGCACCCGATCCGCGGGCAGCACAGCGCACCCCCATCCCCCGGACCAGGTCGACCACGTCGGCCACCGTCAGGAAGTAGGAGGCGAAGCCCAGGTGGCTGATGGTGTCCAGTTCCTCCTCCAACCGCTGCAGCACCACCTCTTCCTGGCCCCGGTCATAACGGCTGGGGATGCCGGCCCGGCAGCGTTCGCGCAACACTCCCATGGCCTGCTCGGCAGTGGTGCCCAGCACGTCGAACTCAGGCAGGTGGATCTCGCCCAGGCCGATGTCATCGCGGGGGTCGAGCTGGCAGCGCAGGGCCAGGGCACGAGTGTCGGCGATGAGACGTTCGGCCCCTTCGAGTCCCCCGCGACGACCGGAGCGATCAGCCACCTCGGCGGCGACATCGATCATCTGCTTGCCCGGCTTGAGCCAGCCCTCGGCATTGCGCCGGTCCACATTGCGCACGTCCAGGGGCACCAGCCGTCGAGCAGCGTCCAGCACGTCGAGGGTCGGCGCCTGGTGGCGATGGGCCATCCGCACCTGGTTGGTGAGCACGCTCGACAAGCCGAACTGGTCGGCCAGGTCCACCATCGCCCCGGCATGCAGCGCCGAGTTCACTCCGATCCCCTCGGAGGTGAGGCCCTTCACCTGGTGGTTGGTGGCGGCGATCACGACCTGCTCACTGCCCAGCGCCCCCACCCAGCACCGCAGTTCGGCCTCCGCCCCGACCCGGTCACGGGCCGCGACCCGCTGCCCCAGCGGGGAGTCCGAGCCGAGCATGACCAGCAGGCCACCGTTCGAGGCGTGCTCGGCAATGAGGTCCAGGCTGCACACCGGTTCTCCCCGCTCACCGGCCAGATGAGTGGCGGTGGTGAGCCGGCACAGGCTTGCCCAGCCCCGCCGAGAGGTGGCCATCACCACGACCCGGGGCAGCCTGTGGTCACGCAGTTCCCCTCCCCTGGCGGCAGAGACCGTCCGGGCCGGACGCCGCTGCAGGGGGTCGGGGACCGCAACATCTGCCCCCAATACCGGAGCGATGCCATGGCGCAGGCAGGCCTTGGCGAACCGGATCGCCCCGTAGAGCCCGTCGCGGTCGGTGAGGGCGAGGGTGTCCATGCCGTGGTCGGCTGCCGCCGCCACCAGCTCACCGGGGTGGGAGGCCCCATGTTGCAAGGAGTACCCCGAAGCCACCCGCAGGTGCACGAAGGGGTCGCTCATCCCGCACCTCCGGCGCTGCGGGTGCGCCCATGCCCCGTTGCAATGCGGATGCTGGCCTGGTCGATCTCCTCCCAGCGGGGTGCGCTGAAGGAACTGGCGCTGGCCAGGGCGAGATCGCAGAACTGGTCGGCATCGCGCACCATGTCGTCGGCCTCTCGTTCGCTGATGGCCAGACGACCAGCCCGCACGGCCTGTCGCCGCCGCTGGGTGGCGGAGAAGTAGGTGGCCCATTCGGCCAGTCCGGGGACACTGCGGGCCACCAACCCCCAGGGGTCGGCCAGGTCCTCGGGGAGACGGCGACCGGTGCGTGCCAGCACCGCGGCGTCGGCCGCGAGGGCCACGGCCTGGTGGGCCCGTAGGTAGCGATCGACGCGATCCTCACACAGCAGGGCGTCGATGACGAGGTTGCGGGCGTGGCGGATGTCGGGAACCCAGGCCGGTATGGAGGTGGGAGGCATCAGTCCAGCACCCCCTTGAGCTGCCAGGCAGCGCGAGCAGGGGCATGGGCCAGTTCGTAGATGCCACGGCTGCCGGGCAACCCATTGGCCGCCTCGACCCGCCACACCACCAGCTCGTCGAGCAGGTCCCCACCCACGAGTTCAACCTCGAGGTCCGAACCCTCGACGTCCTCCCCGCGGGCAGCACGCACGGCGGGGCCGGTCCACCAGGAACCCGTTTCATTCCAGTGGTTCTCCACCGCCAGGACGCGCCACAGCGCCCCCCGCCAGCGGAACCTACTGGGTGCTCCATCGCGGTCACAGGTGACCTCGATCTGGTCGTCATGTCTGCGCATGTCAGTCTTCCCCTACTCACATGCCCTTGCGGGCCATCCATTCGATGTGCCCCACCGCCTGCCGCCCTCGACCATGGACGACACCCGATTCGACCCGGGGTGACCGGAGCCCCGGATGGATGGGGGTCGAAGCCATCCACCCGGGGCGGTCCCGGTGTCCTCCCAGCGATCGAATCAATCGAACCGCTGTTCGAACACCTCCACTATAACCCGCCTCCCGACAGATCCGTCAAGGCCCCTTGTCAGGCTGTGGATAACTCTGCGGAGAGGCGAGTAGGCTGCACCGCATGGACGAGATCACCAGTGCACGCCTGGCCCGCCACGGCTCCGAGTGGGCCGCGACCGTGCGGGCTGTGCTGCGTACCGCCTGGCCCTGGGCACCAGCGCACATGTGCTTGTCAGCAGATGATTGTCAGACC
Organism: Aestuariimicrobium sp. p3-SID1156; assembly: GCF_025144225.1. Taxonomy (GTDB): domain Bacteria; phylum Actinomycetota; class Actinomycetes; order Propionibacteriales; family Propionibacteriaceae; genus Aestuariimicrobium. The sequence goes on along the minus strand of NZ_JALXXB010000002.1, from coordinate 472,747 downwards.
GTTCCCGAGGTCCTGCACCCGGCATTCCACGCCAGTCTGGACTGGCATTCGGCAGCCCACATGCAGTGGTCGGCCATGCTCCTGCTGGAGTCCTCCGAGGACATCACCGCCGCCCCCCACAGCGATCTGGTCGAGGAACTCGACACCCGCCTGACCGCCCAGAACATCGCCGTCGAGGCGGCCTACCTTGCTGAGCGCCGCAGCTACGAGCGTCCCTACGGCTGGGGCTGGGCCGCACTGCTCTCGGCCACCGCCGCCCGCCTCGCGCAGGGTTCGGACCCGTTGGCCAACCACGCAGAGACGTGGGCCGAGGCCCTCAGCCCGCTCTCCGACGTGATCGCCGACCACCTGGTCGCCTGGTTGCCGAACCTGGCTGCTCCGGTCCGCCATGGCGTCCACAGCAACACCGCCTTCGCCCTGGGCCTGGCCCGCGATGCCTACGAGACCCTGGGGCGTCCAGAGGTCGTGACGGCCATCGACCAGGCCGCCATGGGCTGGTTCGCCTCCGACATGGACTACCCGAGCGCCTGGGAGCCTTCCGGCTCGGACTTCCTCTCCCCCGCCCTCACCGAGGCCGACCTGATGCGCCGCGTTCTGTCCGCCGAGGAGTTCGGTCCCTGGCTGCGCACCTTCCTGCCCGTGCTCGGTGAGCCCGGGGACCCCCTGCTGGCCCTGCCGGAAGTCCTCGACCCGACCGATGGGCACGCGGTCCACCTCTACGGGCTCGGCCTCTCGCGCTCGGCCATGTTGCGCCGGATCGCCCCCTGGCTCGAGGACCCCGCTCGCGCGCGCGTCCTGCAGTCCTCCGCCGAGCAGTTCGCCTGGGCCTCCCAGCCGATCAGCGAGGGTGACTTCATGAGCACCCATTGGCTGGTCAGCTTCGCACTCCTCTGAGGTGGAGCCATATCAGGGCCAGGCCAGCGCCGTCCGACAGACAGCCGCCGAAGCCAGCTTGACGGCCTGCCCGGCGACCACCCGACGCTCGTTGTAGCGTCGCAGGGCACGCTCCAGTGGTTGGGTGGACAGTTCCTTGGCCAGCACGGCGCTATCGACGAGCGCCTCGCAGGCACCTCGACCCAGATTGGGCGCCATGGCATGCGCCGAGTCCCCCGCCAGGACGTACCGGCCACGCACCAGGCTGGTCAGCATCGGTGCCTCGAGGACGCGATTGACCAGCGTCCGGCGGGGATCCGCTGCGGCCAGTACGGCCCTGACCGGGGCCGGGAATTCGACGAATTTCTCCCGCGACCAGTCCAGCGCCTGCTGGGGGGTGACCTCGAACTCCCGGGTCGCGGTGTACCAGTTGGTCACGTCGCGGGTATTGGGCGACATGCCGAACAGTGCGCCTCCGCCCCAATACTCCACCAACCCATGCTGGCCGGGTGCGTACTGTTCCACCGGCCCGTCGACGATGCCGCGAAAGGCCATCACCCCGGTCTGGTGGGCGGTGCGTCCGAAGATGGTGTCACGCACCAGCGACCGCACCCCATCGCAACCCACCACCAGGTCACCGGTGAGCTGGGCAGGGTCGCTCACCTGCCCGTGGACCCATTCCACCTCCCCCGGAATCGCCTTCTCCAGGATCGCGAGCAGGTCGGGGCGGGGGATCAACCAGCTGTTGCCGGGAGCGGAATGGAACGTCAGCCGGCGCCCGGAACTGTCGCACAAGTGGGCACTCTCGACCGGTACCCCGACCGCGCGCACCTGGTCGTCCACACCGAGGGTGCGCAGCGCACGCATGGCCGCGGGCCACATGCCCAGCACAGTGCCGAGCTTGATGAAGCCGGGATTGGTCTCGTGCAGCCGGACCCGGAATCGGGAAGGATCCAGCGCGCCCGCCAGGGCCAGACCGGAAACTCCACCGCCAACGATGTCCACGCTGATCATGTCGCCATCCTGCCCTACGCTGGCAGCATGGAGCTGTTCGGATTGACCTTCGCCTCCGGCTGGGCCAGCGGACTCAACGCCTATGCCACGGTCTTCGTACTCGGCTTGTTGGGCCGCTTCGCCCATCTGGACCAGGTGCCCCCCGGCTTCCAGCGCCTGGACGTGTTGGTGATCATGGGCATCCTCGGGCTGCTCGAGCTGGTGGCCGACAAGATTCCCTACCTCGACTCCGCCTGGGACAGCATCTCCACCGTCATCCGCCCCATCGCCGGCGCCGTGATCGGCGCGCTGATTGCCGGTGCCTCCGGCGACCTCCTCACCATCACCCTGGCCAGCGTGGGCGGCGTCACGGCCCTGCTCAGCCACATCACCAAGTCCGGCACGCGGATGGCCCTCAATACCTCCCCGGAGCCGGTCAGCAACATCACCCATTCGGTGGCCGATGACCTCAGCCTGGTCGGCGTGCTGTCCCTGGCTGCGGTCAGCCCGGTACTGGCCGGGGTGGTCGCGGCGGTCCTCCTGGTTGCCGGCGCCATCATCTTCTTCTACCTCTTCGCCAAGGTCCGACAGGGCTTCCGCGCCATCACGCGTTGGATTCGTCGCGAGCCCGCGGTGGCGACTGCCGACGGCAATCCCGACCGTGCGGTACGCAGCTGACCGATGGCCACCCACGTCCACATCACCGGCGGCACGCTCGCAGGGATCGCCGCCGCCCTGCGCCTGGCCAAGGCCGGCCACTATGTCAGCCTCGACCCCGCCGGCCCCCTGGGTGGGCGTGCTCGCGGCCACGACCTGCCGGGTGTGCTGGTCGACGACCTCGAGCCCGTCATCACCCTCCCGGCCGCCTGGCGGGACCTGCTCAAGAAATCCGGACGCGCCTTCACCGCCGAACTCGCCCGCCACGACCTGGATCTGGTCCCGGCCCCACCGGCAGTCCACCGCTGGGAGGACGGCATCGAGCTCCTCCTTCCCGACGACCGCGGCGGCCAGTTGCACGCCCTGCGCCCACTCGTGGGGGATGCGGCCGCCGACCGCTGGACCGCCCTGCTCGACGGCGCCGACACCGTGTGGCAGGCCCTCCGGATGACCGGGACCGAGCGGCCCTTCCCCGCCGGGGATCTCGGCCCCTCGCGCGTCCAGGAGCTGTGGGGCCGCCGTACGCTGGGGCAACTTGCCAGGGAACTGCGCGACCGGCGCCTCGCCGACCTCCTCCTCATGGCCGGCTGGCGAGCCGGGGCCAGTGATCCCGAACGGGCACCTGCCTGGTTGGCGACCCGCTGGACGCTACCGCGCACCTTCGGGCGCTGGCACCTGGCCGATGCCGCCGGCGTGGCCCAGCCACTGGGCGCCATGGTCGAGGTCCTCACCGATCGGCTGGTCGAACGCAGGGTCGACCTCGAGCCCGATGCCGGGGACGCCGACGCCCACATCGATGCGGTTGCGCCCACCCCCGCGCTGCGTCGCGGCTCCGCGTGGGCCCGCTGGCGAGGACGGGCCGTGCAGCCCGTGGCCGTGCGTCCCCCGACCGTCAGCCATGAACTGCATGATGATCTGGACGCCCCCGAGGGCCTCCAGGAGTCGGTTTTCCACACCGCGTCGGGTCCGGTGGTCGGCTGGCAGCGCACCACCCTCGCCGGGCAGGTGCTGGTCACCAGCCATGACCACACCCACCTGCGCGAGGCAGACCCGGCCCACGGCTGGGACCTCGCCAGTTGGGACACGTGGGTCGCGCGCCCCCTGCTGGCTCCCGAGCAGGAGGGCATGCCGTGGCGAGCCTCGTCGGCGTCCCATGCTGGCAATGAGCCGTGGGCCGAACTGCTCAGCGGCGCCCTGGTCACCTACGAGGTGCACGAACTGCTCACCGGCGAGGACATCCGCCCGACCAACAAGGAGCTCGGCCGGGCGCGGCGAGCCTGAACTCCACTCCCAACCCGGACGGCGTGGCGACCCTCACACCCCGAACCTGTCGTCCCCGGACCGCCCACCGGGTAAACTGGATCGTCAGTCTTTCGAAGGACCAGATCTTGCACGAGCAGAAGTCCCCTGAAAATCCCTCCGAATCGCGCGGCAGCGAGACCAGTGGCGTCGACCGCAATGACCACGTGGCTGGCCGAGGAGGATCCGAAGGCGCCGAACATGACGTCGTGAGCCAGGAGATCGCGGGCGAACAGGCCCACGTCGACCGGGTCTACCAAGCCCTGGACGTGGCGACGCGCTCCGCCCAGCAGGTGGCCGCCGAGGGCAAGCGGATCTACCAGACCGATCGCGGTGACTACCTTCGTGAGGAGGACGGCACGGCCCTGTTCGAACGCGACGCGTTCGCCTACCAGTCCGCCAAGCGGCTGGCAGCCCTGGACTCCGAGCACGAGGGCCTGGTCTTCGGCCGCCTCGACCTGACCAATGACACCCGCTACATCGGACGCATCGGCGTGCGCGACGACGACTACGAGCCGCTGGTGATCGACTGGCGTGCCCCGGCCGCCGAGCCCTTCTACCGCGCCACCCCGCAGGCCCCGATGAACGTCATCCGGCGCCGCGTGCTGCGCTGCCGCAACGACCGCGTGGTCGGCATCGAGGACGACCTGCTGGACTCCAGCAAGGATTCCGGTCTGCTGATCGTGGGCGAGGGCGCGCTGATGGCCTCCCTGTCGCGTGCGCGCGGCGACGCCATGCGCGACATCGTGGCCACCATCCAGGCCGAGCAGGACGAGGCGATTCGCGCACCCCACCAGGGGGTGACGATGATCGCCGGCGGTCCTGGCACCGGTAAGACCGTGGTGGCTCTGCACCGTGCGGCCTATCTCCTCTACACCCACCGTCGCCGTTTCGAGCGGGGTGGGGTGCTGGTGGTCGGCCCTTCTGCGGTCTTCATGAACTACATCGAGCGGGTGCTCCCCAGCCTGGGCGAGGATGCCGTCACCCTGCACCCGGTGGGCGGTGTCGCCCGCGACGTGCTCGGCTTCAGCACCGAGCGCGTGGATGCCCCCGAGGCTGCGACCCTGAAGGGTTCGCTGCGGATGCTGCCGGTGCTCAAGGCGGTCGCCAATGAGCCGTTGACCGGGCGCCTGGAGCCCCTGCGTGTGTCGGTCAAGGGCGAGGTCCTCACCCTGCAACCGGCCCAGCTCACCGCCATCCGCAACCAGGTGCTCGAGGGACGCCGCATCAATCGCGCTCGTGAGGCCGCCGAGAAGGCGCTGCTGAATGCGCTGTGGAACCAGTTCACCAATGAGCACGAGCTGGGCCGGGAGGTCTTCGACGACCTCGCCAGCTCGCAGGCCTCCTTCGTCATGTTCATGCACGCCTGGTGGCCCTCACTGGAGGCCACCGACGTACTGGCGCGGCTCGGGGACCGCGAACTGCTCGACCGGGTGGGTGCCAACCTCACCACCACTGAGCGAGACGTGCTGGCCGCCAGCTACGACCCCGGCCTGATGGAACGCTCGTCGCGCGGTCGCGGGAACCCCGGCTGGTCGGTGGCCGACGTGGCGCTGCTCGACGAGCTGGTGGCGATCATCGGCCTGCCCGAGGCCGACCCGGAGGCCGACCGCCCCGTCTTCATCGAGGGCGGAGCCGACGTCCCCGAGTTGGTCACCACCGCCGACCTGCTCAGCCGACAGCGCGAGGTCGACCCCGATGAGGATCCGCAGGAGACCTTCGCCCACGTGTTGGTCGACGAGTCCCAGGATGTCACCCCGATGCAGTGGCGGATGCTCCGTCGCCGCGGTCCCCAGGCCAGTTGGACGCTGGTGGGCGACGTCGCACAAAGCTCCTATCCCCACCTGGAGGAGACCCGTCAGGCGATCGCCGACATCGCCGGGAGGGGCCCGCAGCAGCGCTTCCGGCTCTCCACGAACTATCGCTCCCCCGCCGAGGTCTTCCGACTCGCGGCCAAGGTGGTGACGGCGGCACACCCCCATGCTGACCTGCCCCATGCTGTGCGCTCCACCGGGGTCGACCCCGTGCTGGACACGGCCCCGGTCGAGCAGCTGCCCGCCGCGCTCGCGCGGCACGTCGCCGATCTCGCCGGGCAGGTCGAGGGCACCATCGGCGTGCTGGCCCCGCCGAGTTTGATCGACCTGTCCCGCGATGCTCTGGAGGGCGCCCCGGGTGCCGAGCGGGTGCGCGTCGTGACCCCGCTGCAGGCCAAGGGCCTGGAGTACGACGCGGTCGTGGTGGTCAGCCCCGACGACATCGTCGCCGAGAACCCCGGTGGGGAGCGGGTGCTCTACGTGGCGCTGACCCGTCCGACGCAGCGTCTGGTCACTCTCGACATCGAAGGGGACGCACCGGCCCGCTGGCGCCGTGTCCTCTGAGACCTCAGGCGCTCACCCGGCCCCGCGGGCGCGCCCTCAGGAGCCGCGTTCGATCTGCTCCACCGCATACTTCGCCGTGGCCAGGTCGGCGCCGGTCTCCTCGCGGTAGCGCTTGATCGCCTGGATCTTCAGGCCATGCCCCAGCAGTGCGCGGACCTCAGAGGTGATGTCGCCGCGCTCGTAGGTGATGGTCTGCTGGTCGGTGCGGAAGGCTGAGCGAAGCCCGCCCATGACAGGTGCCCCGAAGACGACAACGAAGAACAGCGGCCAGAGCCTGAACCCGATGCCCGCCGCGAGGACGAGGATCAGGGGCAGCGCCACCCAGACCATGGACGAGAACCCTCCAGTGGTCCGGGGCACCTCCACCACCCGGGTGACCAGGTCGGCCGTCGGCTTCATCACCGGCAGCGGAGCAGCCGTGCGCCCGTAGATCCACCCGTCGTCGGGGAGGTCATCGAAGAGCGCCGCCACCTGCCCGGCAGTACGGGCCTGCAGCGCTGACTGCATCCGCTCCTCGAACTCGTGCATCTCGAGTCGACCCGCCGCGTGGTGGCCCTGGAGTCGTCGGACGGCGTCGTCTCGTTCCTCGAAACCAATGCGCGTGTCGGAGTCCACCACGTCACCCTACCCCGGGGCCGGGCTAGGCTCGATCCGTGGCTCTTCCCTCATTCCGTCCTGATGACCCCGTTGGCGCCGACTTCCGCGAAGCGGTGAGCGAGGCGATCTCCGCATTCCTGGCGGAGAAGGGGCAACACCTCCAGGGGATCGGTCAGGAACTCGAACCGCTCCACCGACTGGCGACAGAGTTCACCGCCGGCGGCAAGCGCTTCCGGCCTGCGTTGTGCTACTGGGGCTACACCGCCATCGCAGAGCAGCCCGAGGACGCAGGCTGGCTGGTGCGCGCAGCCGCCTCCCTCGACCTGCTGCACGTCTCCGCCCTGGTCCATGACGACGTGATGGACGCCTCGGACACACGCCGCGGCGTCCCCGCCGTGCACCGCCAGTTACAGCAGTGGCATGAGCGGGAGCACGGCCGGGGTGGCGCCGAGGCCTTCGGCCGCGCCGGCGCGATCCTGCTCGGGGACCTGCTGCTGGTGTGGAGCGCCGAAATGTTCGATCGCTCCGGTCTGCCGATGTCCACCCGGGAGCGTGCCACGCGCCTGCTGGAGCAGATGCGCGAGGAGGTCACCTGTGGACAGTTCCTGGACGTGGTCAGCCAGACCCAGCTCTTCGCCGACCAGGACGCGCTCAACCCCGACAACCTGGCCGCCGAACTCGACCGTATCTACCGCGTGGTCGACTACAAGTCGGCGCGCTACTCCGCGCGCCACCCACTGGAGATCGGCGCCGCACTGGCCGAGGCCGAGGACTCCACCCGGGTCAGGCTGGGCGACTTCGGTTCTCTGATCGGGCGTGCCTTCCAGTTCCGCGACGACCTGCTCGGTGTCTTCGGCGACGAGGACAAGACCGGCAAGCCGGCCGGGGACGACCTGCGCGAGGGCAAGCGGACCGTACTGGTCGCCCATGCCCTGGCGGCTGCGCCGCGGGAGCAGGCCAGGGAGCTCGACGCCATGCTGGGCAATCCCCACCTAGAGGCCGCACAGATCGACCGCGCACGCGAGATCATCATGGGGGTCGGCGCCCACGAGGCCGTGGAGGGCGAGATCGCCTCCAGCGTCGCACAGGCACTGTCCGTTCTCGCCGAGACCCCGGTCACCACCGAGGGTCGGGAGGCGTTGGAACTACTGGCCGCGATCGTGGTCGACCGTCAGGCCTGATCCCCGTCGGACTCCTTCACGGGGTCGGTCACGGGGTCCTGGGCAGCGGGACGCTTCGAGCCTCGACGCACCGGCTTGTCGTCAGCAGGGGTGCGGGAGAACCGTGAGGGCAGCACGATGCTGCCCTCGTCCAGGTCGACCTTCATCGGGCCGCGTCCGCCCTTCTTGGTGGTGAACACATGGACCTTCTCGAAATCCTTGTTCTCGCGCCAATGCCGATCACCCGGATTGAAGATCTCGAAGATGTTCTGGGTCATCGGGCAAACACCACCGCCAACTCGGGCTGCTGCGCAGCATGTCTCGACCTCCCCCGGGGCTCCGGGTGGATCACGTTCTTGCCATAGTAGTCCCACGTCTCAGAGGGAGAGGTCTCGCGTCGTCGCCCAGCTCCCGGAATCGCCGGGAATCGGCGGCACAGCCCTGAACGTGGCCTTCTTCTGAGGTCCGCCCAGGACGCGGAAGGCGTGGTCCCCAGCCCCCGGCAGGCTTTCCCAGTGGGCGCGGAGCCGGTCGGCGAAGAGAGCTGCTGCGGCAGCTGGCGCCTCGGCGTCCATGATCGCGGTGGAGACCGCCACCCGGGCAGCCCCCGCGTCGAGCACGTCACCGAGGTTGTCCAGCGTGATGCCGGTGGTGGCGAACCAGGGGACGCTGCGCTCGTCGGTGACCGGCAACTTCTCCGCGAACTCGCGAACCAGGTCGAGACCGCCCTCCCGTCGCCCGAACAGGGTGCGTCCGGGGAACACCGGGCCCACGCTGAGCCAGTCGGCGCGTACCGTCAGCGCCCGGTCAGCCTCATGGATCGAATCGACGGTGCACCCCACCAGCGAGTACTGGTGCAGCCTGCCCCGCTCCTGCCGGACTCGTCCGGGGCCGTCGTTGAGGTGCAGCAGGTCGGCCTTCACGGCGGCGGCGAGTTTCGGGTCACTGCCCACGCACAGGAGTTTGCGGTGGTCGAAGGCGGGCTGGACTGCTGCCTCGAAGAGCTTCTGGGCCCTGTCCTCGGAGACACCCTCCGTGCGGAGCTGGATGATGTCGACCCCCGCTCCGTACATGGCATGGACGAAGTCGACGAAGTCCTCGCGATGGTCGAAGCGGCGGAGGTCGGCGACCAGGTGCAGGCGGGAGAGCAACAGGTTCTCGCGCAATCCGATGAGTGCTACCACGCTGTCAGGATAGGTCGTCAACGCCCGCTGGACGCCTGCTTGCCAGAAAGGCCCACCCCGCAAATAGCAGTAGCCTCTGACAAATTCTGCCCGGGACTCGCCGGGGATCCTCGTCAGGGCCCGCCGATCCCTGCGCCTAGTATTGTCCGCAGGCTGACACGGCCTCTTCCTTCCCCAAGAACCGTGTTTGGAGCATTTCTGTGACCAGTCGTGGCATGAGCGACCCCATGGTGGGGCGTGTGCTGGATGGTCGCTACGAGATCGTGGCTCGAGTGGCTCGTGGCGGCATGGCAACCGTCTACCGAGCCCAGGACATCCGGCTGACCCGTGAGGTCGCCGTCAAGGTGATGCACGACGGGCTCGGCGACGATGCCGAGTTCGCACGCAAGTTCGATCGCGAGGCTCGCGCCGCCGCACGTCTTTCCAATCCGCACGTGGTGAGTGTCTTCGACCAGGGCGTCGACAATGGTCGCCCCTACATCGTGATGGAGTTCGTCAATGGTTGCACCCTCCGCCATGTGCTGACCAGGGAAGCACCCCTGGAACCGCTGCGGGCCCTTGACCTGTTCGAGCCGGTGGTCCATGCATTGGCCTCCGCGCATGAGTCCGGGCTGGTCCATCGCGACGTCAAGCCCGAAAATGTGCTGCTCAGCCAGCGCGGCGAGATCAAGGTGGCCGACTTCGGGCTGGCCAGGGCTGTCACGGCTCAGACCGCGACCGCCACCCAGGGCCTGCTGATCGGCACCGTGAGCTACCTGCCGCCCGAACTGGTGACCAATGGACGCGCCAACAAGCGCTCCGACATCTACAGCTCCGGCATCCTGCTGTTCGAGATGTTGACCGGCCAGAAGCCGCACAAGGGCGACACCCCGATCCAGGTCGCGTGGAGCCACGTCCACAACGATGTTCCCGCCCCGAGCACGCTGGTGCATGCCGACGGTGCCTGGAAGCGCGATTCGAGACGCATCATCCCGCCCTACCTGGACGCCCTGGTCATCGCCTGCACCCGTCGCCAACCCGCCCTCCGCCCTGCTGATGGACGCGCGCTGCTGGAGCTGGTGCGCCGGGCTCGCACCGCCCTCAGCCAGGGCATCATGGACGACCCGGCACTCACCGACGCCATGCGCGCCTCGGTCATGGTCGACGACCACGACCTGGAGCACACCGCCCCCACCGCGGCGGTGGCCCCCCAGAAAATCCTGCGCGCCGCCGAGGAGCCGGCGCGTCCGGTCTCCTTCCGGGAGCGCAGCGCCTCCTCCCCCGTGAGCTCGAGGCATGCCATCGGCGCGCGGCAGCCGGTCGGGGCGCGGCAGGTCCGGGCCACCAGCCGGCCGGGAACCCCCACGTCGCCGGTGGATCTGCCCCGCGAACGGGTGCTCTGGCAGCACGTGGGCGCCGGGAGCCCCGTTCCCCCTCCCCCGGCCGGCCCCCGGGGAGGGTCCGGGGCCCGACGCGCTCCGCGGGCACTGGACTCCACCGCGGCGCGCCCCGGGCGTCCCCGTGGCAGTGCAGCGCGGGACCACGGAGGCGGTGGCGGGGAGGACCTGAGCGAGGAGAGCAGCCGGGTCAGGCGGCCCCGCAGCGCCATCACCCCGGTCTTCCCCCAGATCAGCCAGGACCCGGTGCACAAGCGCCGGCGTGGGCTGGTCGGGTTGCTCTTTCTGCTCATCCTCACCCTCGGTGGCACCGGTTACGGCTACTGGTACCTCGAGCACGGACGCTGGACGGCCGCGCCTGCGGTCAGTTCACTGACCCAGGAGCAGGCCGAAGTGGTGGCGAGCCAGTCCGGGTTCGCCGTGCACACCACCGAGGCCTATTCGGAGTCCGTGGCCAAGGGTCTGGTGATCTCGACCACCCCCGAGGCCGGTACGCGCGTGCTCAAGGGGTCCACGGTGAACGTGGTCGTGTCCCGCGGGCCCGAGCGCTATGCCATGCCCAAGGTGGTCGGGTTGACCGAGCAGCGTGCCACCGAAGCCATCGAGGCAAGCCACCTCAAGGTTGGGGCGGTGAGCACCCAGTACGACGAGAAGGTCGCGAAAGGGACAGTGATCTCGGCCCAGCATGCCGAGGGCGTCCGGCTCAAGCCTGAGGCGACCGTGGATCTGGTGGTGTCCTCGGGGCCGAAGCCGATCGCGATTCCTGACACCGTGGGCAGCTCCGACGACCGGGCACGCGCGACACTCACCGACCTCGGCTTCACCGTCGCCGCGACGGGTGAGAATCACGACACGATCCCGGAGGGCGAGGTGATCCGGCAGACCCCGGCTCGCGGAACGGGCAAGGCGGGCGACACCGTCACGCTGGTGGTGTCCAAAGGACCCGTGCTGGTCGTTGTCCCGAAGGTGACCGGGAGAGATGAGCAGTCAGCCCGCACCCGCCTGGAGCGGTCCGGCTTCGCGGTGAAGGTGGTCTACAACACCCGCCCGGTGATGCGCCTCGACGTCGTGGCCATGCAGGATCCGGGTGCCCAGAAGATGGCGCCCAAGGGCAGCACTGTCACAATCTGGGTCAGCTGATCTCGAGGCTGTCGCGGCGCGCAGCCAGGTCACAGCTGGCCCGAAAATCACAGCTCGCCAGGTGGTCATTCACCAGGCCGATCGCCTGCATCATCGCGTAACAGGTGGTCGGGCCCACGAAGACCATCGCCGCCTGCTTCAGCGCCTTCGACAGGGCGACACTCTCCGGTGTGGTGGCGGGCACGTCCTTGGCCCCCTGCGGCGCGGGGCGCCACGGCGGCCGGTGGGACCAGACCAGGTCCACCAGCCCGGGGCCGTTGCGCAGCCCCACCACCGCGCGGGCGTTGGTGATGGTCGCCTCGATCTTGCGGCGGTTCCGCACGATGCCCGCATCATTCAGCAAGCGCTCGACGTCGTCTGGACCGAAGCGGGAGACGAGGTCGGGATCGAAGTCCGCGAAGGCTCGCCGGAAGGCGTCCCGTTTGCGCAGGATGATCGACCAGCTGAGCCCGGCCTGGAAGGCCTCGAGGCTGATGCGTTCGAACAGGCCGTGCTCGTCGGTGACCGGGCGACCCCATTCGGTGTCGTGGTAGTCGCGATCACGTTCACCCCCCTCGGACGCCCAGGGGCAGCGCGACAGCCCGTCTTGCACAACGGTCCCCTTCGGCACCATGCGGCCTCCTTTCCCGGCGGAACCAGCCGGCGGACTGCGCCGGGACATCCCCGACCCCGGAGCCGAGAGAAGCCGGGGTCAGCGCCGGGGCAGCTCCGTCGGCTCCCCATCGCGAAGGTCATGGAAGCGGGTGGAGGTCATCTCGCTGAACCGGTCAAAGCTCAGCGTCCAGCCGCGGTCATTGAGCAACCCCTCGTGGATCAGGAAGCCGGCCTGCGCATCGACCGCGCGGATGAAGTCGATGACCTCCTTCATCGCAGCCCAGGGCCCCATGGCGGGGGCCGCGAGGACGTCGATGTCGCTGGGCACCGCGTCCAGTGCGTCACCCGGGTGGAAGAAGCGGGTGCCCTCAGCTTCAAGGATGACCCCGACGTTGCCGATGCGGGGGATGTCGGCGTGGATCACGGCATGCTGGCCGCCCACCGCAGTCAGCGTCAGGTTCTTGACGGTGCGGGAATCGTCGGCAGCGAAGGGCTCGCCGCGATGGGTCTTCTCATGGACCGAGGGCTCGACCAGCAGCACCGCCTGCGGGTTCGCGGCGATCAACGCGGGGGCGAACTCGGGGTCGAAGTGGTCGGGGTGCTGATGGGTGACGACGATGGCATCCAGCCCGGTCAGGTGGTGCCAACCGTCGCTGAAGTTTCCCGGGTCGAACAGGACTCGGGTGTCGGCAACCTCGACGAGCACGGCGGAATGACCTAGGTGGGTGAACTCCATGTCACCCACCCTAGGGTCCGGGCCGCCCTCAGAGGTCGCGCGCGGTGAACTCCTGCACCGGGTTCACCCGAAGGGCGCCCTCGCGCAGCCTGTCGGCCACCATGAAGGCCAGCTCCAGGGACTGGTTGCGGTTCAGGCGCGGGTCGCAGGCGGTTTCGTAGCGCGTGGCCAGGTCCTCCTCGCGGAGTTCGTCCACACCGCCGACACACTCGGTGACGTCGTCACCGGTGAGTTCGATGTGGACGCCACCGGGCCAGGTGCCCAGCTGACGATGCACCTCGAAGAACCCGTTGACCTCGTCACAGACATCAGTGAACGAGCGAGTCTTGTAGCCGTTGGCCGCCTCGAAGGTGTTGCCGTGCATGGGGTCGCAGGACCACACCACCTTGCGTCCGGTGGCCTCGACGGCCTGGATCACCGGCGGTAGCTTCTCGCGGACGTTCTTGGCACCCATTCGGATGATGAAGGTGAGGCGTCCGGGCTCGAAGTCGGGGTCCAGCGCCTCGGCCAGGGCGACGGCGTCCTCAGGGGCGGTCGTGGGTCCGAGCTTGATGCCGATCGGGTTGCGGATCGCGCGCATCAAGGCCACGTGGGCACCGTCGAGCTGGCGGGTGCGCTCCCCGATCCAGACCATGTGTCCTGAGGTGTTGTACGGCTCGTTGGTACGCGAGTCGATACGGGTCAGCGCATGCTCGTACTCCATCAGCAGCGCCTCGTGGCTGGCGTAGAAGTCGATCTCGCTCATGGAGCGGTCGTCAACCCCGCAGGCCACCATGAAGGCCAGCGCACGGTCGATCTCGGCAGCCAGCTCCTCGTATTTGGCCTCCACCTGGGAGTTCGCGACGAAGTCGGCATTCCAGGCGTGGATGCCGCGCAGGTCGGCGAAACCGCCCTTGACGAAGGCCCGGACCAGGTTCAGGGTGGCGGCCGAGGCGTTGTAGACCTTGATCAGGCGTTCGGGGTCGTGGCGGCGGGCCTCCTCGGTGAATTCGAAACCGTTCACCGCGTCCCCGCGGAAGCTCGGCAGGGTCACCCCGCCACGCGTTTCGGTGTCCTTCGAGCGAGGCTTGGCGTACTGACCGGCGATGCGGCCGACCTTGACCACCGGCACCTGGGCGGCGTAGGTCATCACCACGGCCATCGACAGCAGGACGCGCAGCTTGCCCTTGATGTTGTCGGCCTGCACCGAGGCAAAGGTCTCCGCGCAGTCGCCCCCCTGGAGCAGGAAGCCCTGGCCCTGGGCGACGGCGGCCAGCTTGTCGCGCAGGTCGTCGCATTCCCCTGCGAACACCAGGGGGGGTAGCTGGCGAAGGCGTTCCACGACACCGTCGCGCTCGGCGGCGTCCAGATAGGTCGGCTGCTGGACCTGGGGGAGGCTGCGGAGTTCGTCGAGGGGCGGAATGGCCGAAGTCATGGTCGCCACTCTAGCCACCTGGCCCAGTGACCTGGGTCACCTGTCCACCGCCATGGGACACCCCCAGCGAGCCCGATCGCCGGGCGGCCGGGATCAGGTGTCGAAGCCCTGCTCGATCGCGTAGAGGGTCAGCTCCACGCGATTGTGCAGCTGGAGCTTGCGGAGCACGTTCTGCACATGGTTCTGCACGGTGCGGTGGCTCACCACGAGCTCCTCGGCGATCTCCCGGTAGGCCATCCCCTTGGCCACCCGGCGGAGCACGTCAACCTCGCGCGGGGTGAGGACCGGACCCTGCTCATTGCGCTGCTGGGCGGTGTTGACCATGCGCCGGAACTCCCCCAGGACCAGCCCGGCTAGTCCGGGGGTGAAGACGGCGTCGCCACGGGCGGTTCGCAGGACGCCGTCGACCAGCTCAGCCTTGGGAGCTGACTTCACCAGGTAGCCCAGGGCACCGGCCTTCACGGCGCGAAGCACGTCCTCGCGCTCGCCGGAGGCGGAGACCACCAGGACGCGGGTCCCGGGGAGCTCATTGAGCAGGATCTCGGTACAGGTGGCGCCATCCGGGGCGGGGATCTGCAGGTCCATCACGATGACGTCAGGGCGCGTGGCGCGGGCCCGGCGCAGGCACTCCTCGCCATTGTGGGCCACCGCGACGATGTCGAAGCCCTCGGACTCCAGGTCGTCACCCAGGGCATCAATCCACATCGGGTGGTCGTCGACGAGCATCACGCGCTTGTGCTCAGACCCGCTCATTCCACGTCCTCTCCTCGGCGGGGTGCCCCGCCTCACCGACACCGATCGGCAGTTTCAGCTCCCATTCCACGCCACGCCCCGGCGCGGAGGACATCTCCGCGGTCCCGCCCAGGTCTTCCATGCGTCCGATGATGGACTGGCGAATACCGAGGCGTCCAGCATCGGCTGCCGCCTGGACCTGCTCGGAGGTCATGCCGACGCCATTGTCCCTCACCGAGATGATCAGCTGGCCGGTGTCCTCCTCCAACAGGATCCAGGACTCGCTCTCGGGCCCGCCGTGGAGTTCGGTGTTGAGTAGCGCCTGGGCCACTGCCGCCTGCAGTTCGCGGGCCACTTCTGGGGGCAGCAGCACTGCGCCGGCCATGACCGAGACCGTCACCCGGTCCGAACTCATGGCATCCAGCGTCGCCGCGACATCCACCTCGCTGGGGCCCTCCTCGGCAGCCAGTTCCTCCACGGCGCGGTCCTGCAGGACACTGCGCAGCTGGATCTCCTGCTGGCGTGCAAGCTGCGCCAGACGTTCCCCGCGCGGGCCCAGGCTGCGTCCCTCGCGCTCGACGAGCGAGAGGACCTGCAGGGCGCCGTCGTGCACGATGCGGTTCATCCTGTCGCGTTCGCCCAAGGTGATGGACGCCGCCAGGCTGCGATCCCGCTCGCTCAGTGCCCGGCGCAACTGGTCGACCATCTGGCCGGCTCCCCAGGCAGCCAGGCAGATGCCGAAGCTGGTGGTCCAGACCCGCAGGTCATGGATGGTGCCGGCCTGCTGCAGGCTCGCCGCCCCGAAGATGGCCGCCACGACCAGGCCCACCCAGGAGCCCCAGCTGACGGCGCAGGCCAGGCAGGCGCCGACGTACCAGTAGACCATGGAGGGAACGAAGCCGTGTTCGTGGTTGGCATTGGGTCCCAGGATCCAGCGGCTGCACAGGACCGCGACCAGGCAGGCGACCACGTCGATGACCACCAGCGGCTTGCGGTACCGCGGTGGAAAGCGGTTCCACTGCGCCATCACCAGCGTCCAGAACAGGGTGAGCGCGGACAGCGTCATCAGGACGACAGGGTGGCTGACCTGGTTCACACGCACCATGTTGAAGGCGATCGTCTGCACGGCCAGGGCCAACCGAAGCCAGGCCAGGACGCGGTGGGTGGACCGCAGCAGCGGTGCGGTCGACAGCGGCACGCTCATTGCCCGCCGGGCTCTGCCGAGCCGCGAAGCCGATCACGCTCTGCTGCTGCCAGAGCTTGTGCCCGCGCGGCCTCGGACGCGCGTCTGGCGCGTTCGGCCATGTCGGCGCGCTCCAGCTGGGCCTCGACCCGGCGTTTCACCTCAGCGCGACGTTCGGCGTCCCTGCGGGCCAGCGCGTCCAGTCGCCTGCCATCACGCCGTGTGGCCCCGGCGCTCCGCAGGCTGGCGCGTGCGGTGGTGGTGAGGGTGTCGACGTAGTGGGTGCCCACGACGCGGGTCAACTCATCCATCACCTCGTCGACCACCCCGCGCGCCAGGGTGCGATCGGGCACCAGGTCGGCGTGGCGGCTGAAGTCCACCGGCTGGCCGACCACGATGCGCCCCTGACGGCTGTCCAGCGAGATCGGGACCACCGGGACGGTGCCGATGCGCTGGGCGGCGAGCACCAGCCATCCCAGCGCGGTGTGTCCCTTGTGCACCGCCGGGTCCGGGGACGGTGCTCCCTCGGGAAAGACGATGACCAGCTCGCCGCGTCCCAGGGCAGCGAAGGCGCGGGTCCAGGCGTCGCTGCGGTCCTCCTCGTGTGCCCGGCGCTGCTGGACGGCCTCACCGAGCCTGTTCACGTCAATGACGCGAGAGGCCCGGGGTAGGTGCGCCTGCAGGACGCGACCGTCCAGCAGGTGGCGATGGTTGGCAACCAGAATCGCCGGCCCCTCCCATGGGATACGTGCGGCTCCCTCGACGGAGCCCTCCCCCCGCAGGCTGGTGCGGTAGTCCTGGACGGGCTCGGTGACCCGCTCGGTCAGCTGCCCAGCCCTCCTCCCGACCCCTGTGATGGCCTGCTCCGCGACTTTGCGAGCCCTGCGCAGGGTCTCCCGCCCGCTCTCGAGGGTCGGCCCGGCCTTCACCTGCGGCCTCATTCAGCTACTCCGTCACGAACGGGCGCCGGGCCCGGCAGGGGGCGCCCGGCGCCGGGATGGTCCACCACGAAGCGGCTCAGGTCCTTGTCCTTCAGGTCGCCGAATTTGGCGCGGGTGGCGTAAACGTCGACGTATCGCTGCCCGGTGATCTTCTGCACCTCGGTCATCACGACATCGGTGATGTGGCGCAACACCTTGAGCTCACCCTCGCGGCCGGCGTACTCGCTGAAGTCCAGCGGCTCGCCGATGATGATGCCCGGGTGGTGCATCAGGGGGATGCCCAGACGGCCCTTGCGGAACTCAGTACCCACCATGCCCACCGGGATGACCGGGACCCCGGCCTCGAGCGCCATGCGGGCCACCCCGGTCTTGCCCTTGAACATGTCGCCAGTGGGAGAACGGGTGCCCTCGGGGAAGATGCCGACCACACCGCCGCTCTCCAACTCCTGGGTGATCGGGTCGAGGCCCTGGGCACTCGCGCGTCCCCCGGAACGATCGATGGGCACCTGCCCCACCGAGGTCAGGAACCAGCCAACCACCCGGCCCCAGGCGCCAGGGATCTCGAACATCTCCGCCTTCACCGGGAAGGTCATCCGACGCTTGATCAGCGCTGGCAGCAGGAAGGTCTCGCCATACGAGAGGTGGTTCGCGGCCAGAATGACGCCACCGGTCGGCGGGATGTTCTCCTGACCCCTGATCCATGGCCGGAAGGCGACCCGGGAGACCGGGGCGAACAGGAGGTTCTTGAACAGGTGGTACGCCAGCATGCCCTCACGATATGGCATCCCCGCCGCTGGGCTCAGCCAACGCTGCGGCGGGCGTCCACCAGTCCGCGGAAGCCACCACGAATGCGCTTGCGGCGGCGGCGTGGCCAGAAGCCACGAGCCACCCCCGGCGGCTGCTCAATGCTGTGAAGGGCCAGGTCGGCGGCTCCGATCAGACCGGCTTCGTTCCCGAAGGCGGCCAGGGTGATGCCGGCGTACTCGCGAAAGCCACGCCCGGTGAGGGTGCGCTGGAAGGCCTGTTCTGCCGGCCCTCGAAGCATCTCCCCAGCAGCGCTCACCCCCCCGCCGACGACGAACAGGTCCGGGTCGAGGGCTGCTGCGAGATCGGCCATGCCGCGACCCAGCCACGTCCCGACGTCCCCGATGAGTTCGATGGCGGTGGCATTGCCGGCCATGGCGGCGGCAGTGATGTCGGGTCCCCGAAGGGCGTTGATGTCATGGTCGCCCACGAAGTCGAGCAGGCCTGCTGCCTGTGGGGAACCGGTGGACAGCAGCGATCTGGCGTCCCGGACGAGGCTGTTGCCGGACGCATACTGCTCCCAACAACCCCGGTTGCCGCAGGGGCACCAGTGACCTTCAGGTACGACCTGCATGTGGCCGAACTCCCCGGCCATGCCGTAGCGACCGCGGAAGAGGCTGCCGTTGATCACCAGCGCGCCGCCAATCCCGGTGCCGAGGGTGATCATGACCATGACGCGCGCATTCCGCCCGGCGCCGAACCGGAACTCGGCCCAGGCAGCGGCATTGGCATCGTTGTCCACCAACACCGGGTAGGGCAGCCGCTGTTGGAGTCGCTCCTTCAAGGGCTCATTGCGCCACGCGAGGTGCGGGGAGAAACGCACGATCGCCTGGTTGGTGTCCACCCAGCCAGCGGCTCCGATGCCCACCGCCACCACAGGATCCGTGCGACCCAACTCCTCGACCGCGGCGCAGATGGCGTCCTCGACGGCCTCGGGGCTGTAGGAGGGCGTGGGCTGGAGCACCTTGTGGATCACCGTGCCCATGGGGTCGACCACCCCGGCAGCCACCTTGGTCCCGCCGATGTCCACACCGATGCTCAGCACGTGCCCACCCTAGAGCAGGGCCACCCGGCCTCGCAGCGCCACCCGGCCTCGAGTGGCAGCATCCGCGGCTGCGACTCAGCCAACGCGACGGATGGAGTGGATGGGCATCCAGGAGTTCTGCAGCGAGATGAGCCGGACACCCTTGCGCGGGTTGGCCGCGTCCACCAGCATGCCGCCGCCCACATAGATGCCCACATGGCTGGCGCTGCTGTAGAAGATGACCAGGTCACCGGGCTGGATGTTCGACAGACTGACCGGGACGCCGACCCCGGCCTGGGCCTGGGAGGTGCGCGGCAGGCTCACCCCGGCGCGGGACCAGGCAGCGCTGGTCAGGCCGGAGCAGTCGAAGGCGTTGGGACCCTCGGCACCGGTGACGTAGGCCTTCCCGACCTGCGCGCGGGCATAGGCGACCGCAGCAGCGGCGCCCGAACTGCTCGCCGGCACGCTGGGGGTCGACTCCTGCCGGGTGGACGTGGTGGCGGGGGTGGACGTGGCGTTCGGCTTCTTCTTGTCCTGCGTCCTGTCCGTCGCCGTGGTGCTTCTGTCCTGTGCTGCGGTGGACGCAGGGCGCGTGGCGGCGGCGCGCTGCTCGCGAGCACGCCGGGCCGCGAGCTGGCGGGCTGCCTCCTCGTCCTGTAGCTTCTCCAGGCGCTTCTTCTCCGCTGCGGTGAGCTTGCTGAGGACCTTCTCCGCTTCCTCGGATTTCTTCGTGTACTCGGCGAGAAGGTCCGACTTCTTCTCTTTGTCGACCCTGATCTCGTCACGGGAGTCGGTCAGCTGCTTCTCCAGCGTGGTGAGTCGGCCCTGCTCGGCCTGCAGGGTCTGGAGGCGGGTGGTGGTGCGCAGCGTGGTGGCATGCACCGTCGCCATCGTGCGCAGCATCGAGGTCTCGTCCTTGGCCGTGACCAGCTGTGCGCTCAGGCCCATCCTGGAGTTCTGGAACTGGGCCTGGGCGACGCCGCGCAAGCTCTTGCGCATGCTGCTGACCCTGGCCCGCTGGGCGGTGGCGTCCTTCTGGAGGCGGGCGACCTTCTTGTCCGCGGCGGCGAGCTTCTCCGCCAGCTTGTTGTGCTCCAGTTCCAGCTGCGAGCTCTGCTCGTGGAGGGCGTTGACCTTCTTCTGCGCCTCTTTGACGGCGTCCGGCTCGGCGCTGGCCACCTGGGCGGGGGCGACCGCCAGACCACAGGCCAGGACCAGGCCCACAGCGGAGGAGGCCACGGCAGCCCGAACATGGGAGGACAGCCCGAAGGACAGCATGGTGCGAGTGGACATGGCGAGGATGGTCCTCCAGTGCGGCACGGATCGTCTGAGAGAACCCTAAGACACTCTCAGGGGAATGACCAAGCGGGCGTCCCGGATCTGAGTGCAGGAATTGTCGGGGGCCGTGTCTACCGTCTCCGGCATGGTCTCCATCGCCTCCGCCTATCGCCAGTACCAGCCCTCTATCGAGGACCTCGGCACCCCCCTGTCGGAGGTCACCTTCGTCGTGGTGGACCTGGAGACCACCGGCGGCAGCGGCGAGGACCAGATCACCGAGATCGGCGCCGTGAAGGTGCAGGGCGGTGAGGTCCTCGGCGAGTTCCAGACCCTGGTCAACCCGCGCACGCACATCCCCCCGCTCATCGCCGTGCTCACCGGCATCACCAACCAGATGGTCGCCTCGGCGCCGACTCTGGCCCAGGTGCTACCAAGTTTCCTGGAGTTCATCCGCGGCAGTGTCCTGGTGGCCCACAACGCCGGCTTCGACATCGGTTTTCTGAAGCGAGCCTGCCACGAGCATGGTCAGGAATGGCCCGCTGCCACCGTGGTCGACACGGTGGCGCTGGCCAGGCAGGTGCTCCTGCGTGATGAGGTCCCGAACGTGAAGCTGGCCACCCTCGCCGCCTTCTTCCGTGCGACCACCACGCCCGAGCACCGGGCGCTCAGCGACGCGAGGGCCACCGTGGACGTTCTGCACGGCCTGCTGGAGCGGGTGGGCAATCTGGGCGTTGCCACCCTGGAGGACCTCCATGACCTGACCCGCCGCGTCTCCCCCCAGCGCCGGGCCAAGCGCACCTGGGCTGACACTGTGCCCGAGAAGCCGGGCATCTACTGGTTCCATGCCGACCTTCCTGACCCCGACGACCCCAGCCGCACGCGCCGGGAGGTGCTGTACGTCGGCAAGTCGGTGAACCTCAAGCGCCGCGTCCGTACCTACTTCACTGCTGCGGAGAAGCGTGCTCGCATGGAGGAGATGGTGCGGGTGGCCACGGGTGTCGACCACCTGGTCTGCGCCACTCCCCTCGAGGCCGAAGTACAGGAGCTGCGCATGATCGCGGCGCACTCCCCGCGCTACAACCGGCGCTCCCGCCGCCAGGACAAGGTGGCTTGGGTGAAGCTGACCAGTGAGGCGTTTCCTCGGCTGTCGGTCGTGTCGAAGGTCCTCGATGACGGCGCCGACTACTGGGGGCCCTTCAGTGGACGCAGGCAGGCCGAGCAGGGGGTACTGGCCCTCTACGACAGCTTCCGGATCCGCCAGTGCACCCACAAGCTCTCCCCGACCAGGCCGCGCGCCTCCTGTGCGCAGGGCGAGATGGGGCGATGCCCGGCCCCCTGTCTCCTGGACGGCGGTGAGAACGAGTACAGCGAGGTGGTGGACGCCCTGCGTCGGGCCATCGGTGAGGACGTGCGCCCCGTGGTGAGCGCGATGGGGCGCCGGCTCACCTCCCTGGCGCGCCAGGAGCGCTTCGAGGAGGCTGCCGAACTCACCGCTCGCCTGCGCACCTACCTGGGCACCACCCGACGCTGGCACCGACTGCGGTCGCTGTCATCCTGCCCGCAGATGGTCGCGGCTCGACACGACGGAGCAGGCTGGGAGATCCACGTCCTGCGTTACGGTCGGCTGGCAGCCGCCGCGTACGCCCCCGCGGGGGCCATCCCCCAGGCGGTGGCGCGTGATGCAGTGGCGCATGCGGCGGCGGTGCCAGCACCGAGTGCGGGCTTTCCAGCCGCCTCGATCGAGGAGGCCGAACGGGTGGCCTCCTGGCTGGAAGCCGACGGCGTCCGATTCATCGAGCTGGTGGGGGACTGGGCGTGGCCGGCCCATGCCTGCCTGCCGGAGGTCGACGTGGCTCGGCTGGCGAACGTGTCCCTGAAGGAACCTCTGGTGGTGAGCGAACATCGTGGTGGTGGCCAGCATCCTGCCCACGCCCCGAGGGCAGGGATGATTAGGCTGTCGTCATGATCAACGCCATCGTCTTCGTCACCGCCGACGTCTCCTCCATCCCCGAGCTCGCCGAGGAGATCGCTGGCATCGAGGGGGTCAGCGAGGTCTACTCGGTGACCGGAGCCATCGACCTCATCGCCATGGTGCGGGTGCGTGACGTTGACCAGGTCGCCGCAGTGGTCGCGGACCGGATCAACAAGCTGACAGGGGTCAAGGAGACCGAGACCCACATCGCCTTCCGCACCTTCTCACGTCACGACCTGGACGCCGCCTTCTCGCTCTGACGGCCACCTGCCGGGCAGCACAACGGGCCGACCAGGTGGTCGGCCCGTTGGGGTGGGGTGCTGGTGATGTCTCAGACCAGCTCGACGCTGTTGATGACGACATCCTCGACCGGGCGGTCGTTGCGTCCGGTACGCACGCTGGCGATCTCGTCGACGACCTTCTGCGAGGCGGGATCGGTGACTTCACCGAAGATGGTGTGGCGATTGTTCAGGTGCGGGGTGGGAGCGACGGTGATGAAGAACTGCGAGCCGTTGGTGCCGGGGCCGGCGTTGGCCATGGCAAGCAGGTAGGGACGGTCGAACTTCTTCTCGGGGGAGAACTCGTCCTCGAACTGGTAGCCCGGGCCTCCGTAGCCGGCGCCCAGCGGGCAACCACCCTGGATCATGAAGCCATCGATGACGCGGTGGAAGATCAGGCCATCGTAGAACTTGCCGGTGCGGGGCTGTCCGGTCTGGGCGTCCTTGTACTCCTTGGTGCCTCCGGCCAGACCGGTGAAGTTCTCCACCGTCTTGGGCGCGACCTCGGGGAACAGGTCGATGGCGATGTCGCCGTGGTTCGTGTGCAGGATTGCCTTGTCAGCCACGAGGAAACCTCTCGTTCGTTCTTGGTGTGTCTGTGACCACGAGTCTAGGGGGACGCGGCGGGGCCTGGAGCGCCCGTGACGAACAGGGAGTTCACTCCCTGTCTCCCCCGGGCGGATGTGTCGGGGCTGGTTCAGGGGGGTGCGCTCAGGGTGAATTGGGGGACGCTGATTTCCCCCGGTCCCTCCCCTGGCCCCCCAGGGCGCACTAGCGTGGAGGGCACGCTCGACCACGAGCAGCTCGATCACGAGCCCCACCACACTACGGAGGAAACCGTGGACCGCCGCAAGAAGCACATCAAGAAGGCCGCCGTCGAAGCTGAGACCGCCGCCGACCGCGCATCCGCAGCCATTGACCACGCTGCCGCTGCCGTCAACCAGGCTGCTGCCGCCCTCGTTGCCGCCCTCGGGCAGGCCCAGGAGAAGGCTGCTCCGGCAGCCAAGGTCGCCCTGGCCAAGTCGATGGAGATCGCCGACCGCACCAAGGAGTCTGCCCAGAAGGATCTGGCCCCCAAGCTGGCCGGAGCGGCTGCCCTGGTCACCCCGGGTGTCGATGCCGCGCGCCAGCGCGTCGCCGATGACCTGTTGCCCAAGCTGACCGAGATCCTGCACGAGGCCGAGGACCACCCCGCCGTCAAGGAGGCCACCAAGCGTGGCTTCGCCACCGTGGCTGCCCTCAAGGGCGACCTGGACGTGCGCACGCCCGCCGTCGCGGAGAAGAAGGGCGGAGCGGCCCGCACCCTTGCCAAGGTGATGGCCGCGGGCGCCCTGCTCGCCGGTGCCGCCGTTGCCGTGCGCCAGTTCCTGCTCTCCAAGGACGACGGCTGGACCGCCCACGAGCCCTCCCCGGCCTACACCGCCGACACCCACAAGGCCGACTCCACGCTGGTCTACAGCACCGGTGGCGAGGAGCGCACCGAGGAGGTCCCGGCAACCCAGCCTGTCGAGGGGGATGCCGAGGCGCGCATGACCGCCGAGGGTGGCCCCGTCGCCGGCGGCGAGGACTTCGCCGCCCAGGCTCCGGCCGAGGGTGACGTTCCTGACGTCGAGGCCGTCCAGGGTGCGTCCGCTCCTGCCGGCGTCGTCTACGGTGAGGGCGCCTACGTGGGTTCGGAGCCTCCGGCTGACCACACGATCAAGGGCAACGAGCGCTCGAAGAAGTACCACACCCCCGATTCCGCCGGTTACGAGCGCACCATCGCTGACGTCTGGTTCGTGTCCGAGGAGGCCGCCCGGACCGCAGGCTTCAGCAAGGCGCAGCGCTGAACCGTGGCGTGATCTCCCCTGAGGAGTGACACCCTCACGGCGCAGGGCCCGGATCTGATGGATCCGGGCCCTGTTGCGTTCCCAGATGTGTTCATCCAGAGTTCACCCGGGAGATGTCACATTGCAGGGCCGGGGATGGGCATTACAGGGCAGAAGCATCCCTCGCGAAAGGCCCACCATGTCCAGCACAATCCCACCTCAGCCCTCGGAGGACGCCGTGTGGGTGCACGGCTGGCCCTTCCGCCTGCTGCTTGACCACCTCGCGGCTCGCCACGACACCAGCGCGCGGGCCGTGCTGCTCGCGGCCGGTCTCAGCCGGGGTGACTCCCGAACCCTGATGCGCTGCACTCCCCGCTGGGGACGCATCCCCCATCGGGTCGGCGTCGCACTTCTCCGCGTCGATGACGACAGGATCGTGAACGCCCATCGACGGCTTGCAAGTGCCCGACCCGCGACCGTCGCGGCCTAGGGTGTCCCCATGCCCCTGCCCCTGTGGCGAACCTTGCTCTGGCCCGGCACCATGACGGCTCTGGTTGCCGCCCTGCTGGCCCTGATCGCCGTCCGCTTCCTCGTGCCCAGGCTCCCCGAGCCGGAAGTCGACCCTGATGACCCCTTCGTGAAGCCGCTGTACCGGGACCTGGTGCGCCCCGGCGTCACGATCCCTGCCCTGGCACTGGGCGGCATCGCCGGAGGGACCAGCCCCCTGGCCGGAGGGATGGTTCTGGGGGCTCTGGCCCTGGCCGGTCTGGGAGCTGCGCTGTCAAGTGTCGATGCAGCAACAACCTATCTCCCCTCGCGGCTGCACTGGCTGACGGTGAGTGCCGTGGTCCTGTTGGGGGCCCTGGGCGTGCTGCTCTGGGAACCCCGCGCCAGGTGGTGGCCGATCGGCCTCGGGGCAGTCTTCGGAGCCCTGGCGTCCTTCTGCCTGTTCTGGGTGATCTGGCGAGTGGGCAACGGCTTCGGCTACGGCGATGTGCGCCTCGCCACCCTCACCGGGGGATTCTGCGGGGCGCTGGGCGTCCAGACCTGGTGGGCGGGCATGCTGCTGGGGACCATCGTGGGTGCCGTCTGTGCGATCGCCGTGGCACTGTATCGGCGTCGCCACCCCTCGCCCTTGGGGACCGCCTTCCCCTATGGCCCGGCCCTGTGGGCGGGGCCCTTCCTGGCGCTGCTCATGAGCGCCTGGTGAGGCATCTGCCCTCGACGGGACCCCAGCGCAACGGTGTTGGAGAACGGTGAATGGGCGGCCCCCAGGGGGAACCGCCCATCCACAATGACGGGTCAGCGAGCTGGCCTCAGACGCGCGCTTCGACCTCGGCATCGCCATCGGAATGGCGCTCGAGCGGATGCGAGCTCGGAGCCGCACCGCTGGAGACCTCCCGATCGACATCGCGATCACGTTCCTCGTCGTGGTGCTGTGACTCGGCGATCTCCTCGCGAGTGGGCGGCTGCACCCGGTACCCATGGAACCAGCGGCTCATCGAGGCACGGAACTTCGACACCTTCTGGCCGTTGGGCACCCCGTTGGCATCCAGACCGTCCGAGGCGACCAGCACCGGGGGCTCATCGTGCTGGGTGAGGGTCCACAGCTCGTCCTGGGAGAGCGCCTCGTGGGCCTCGGAGTAACCACCATCCGGCGAGCGGACGATGACACCGGTCTCACCCCCGTGCAGTACGCGCTCACGATCACGGCGCTGCTTGGAGATGCAGATGCGCTTGGTGATGATGAAGGCGAGGAAGGGCACGATGAACAGCGCGATGCGAATAAACCAGGTCACCCCATTGAGGCTCAGGGCGAACTGGGTCGCGATGATGTCGTTGCCGCCGGCGATCCAGAACAGGCCGTAGATGCTCATCATGGACACGCCGAAGGCCGTGCGGGTGGGGGCATTGTGCGGCAGGTCCAGCAGGTGGTGCTCGCGCTTGTCCCCGGTGACCCAGGCCTCGAAGAATGGCCACAGGGCCAGACCGGTGAACAGGATGCCCATCAGGCCGACACCGGGCAGGAACACGGACCAGGTCCACGTGGTGTGCCCGATGTGCCACTCCATCGGTGGGATGATGCGGATTGCGCCCTCGACCCAGCCCATGTACCAGTCAGGCTGCGAGCCCGCGGTCACCTGTGCCGGGTTGTAGGCACCGTACTTCCAGACCGGGTTGATCTGCATGAAGGCACCCATGAGGACCAGGACGCCGAAGACGACGAAGAAGAAACCGCCGGCCTTGGCCATGTACACCGGGAACAGGGGGTAGCCGACCACGTTCTTCTCGGTGCGGCCCGGTCCGGGGTACTGGGTGTGCTTGTGGTAGACGACCAGCGCCAGGTGGGCCGAAATCAGGGCAAGCAGGATGCCGGGCACCAGCAGAATGTGCACCATGTAGAGGCGGGGCACGATCAGCTCGCCGGGAAACTCGCCGCCGAAGACGAAGAACTCAGCCCAGGTTCCGATCAGCGGGATCGAGCGAATCAGGCCGTCCACGAACCGAAGACCAGTACCCGAGAGCAGGTCGTCAGGGAGGGAGTAGCCGGCGAAGCCCTCGATGGTGGCCAGCGCGAACAGGCCCACACCGATCAGCCAGTTGATCTCGCGAGGCTTGCGGAACGCGCCGGTGAAGAACACGCGCAGCATGTGCGCCATGATCGAGGCCACGAACAGGATGGCGCCCCAGTGGTGGATCTGGCGGACCAGTAGGCCGCCCCGGATGTCGAAGGACAGGTCCAGAGTGGAGGCGAAGGCCTCGGACATCTGGGTGCCCTGCAGGATCTGGTAGGAGCCCTGGTACTCGACCTCGGCCATCGACGGCTTGAACCAGATGGTGAGGAACACACCGGTCAGCAGCAGGACGATGAAGGAGTAGAGGGCGACTTCACCCAACAGGAAGGACCAGTGATCGGGGAAGACCTTGCGCAGGTTCTTCTTCCCGAGCGAGGCAAGGCCCAGACGCTCGTCGGCCCAGTTCAGGACGCCGGAGGCACCCTTCAGGGCGTGCGGCTTGGCCGGTTCCCGCGTCTCGAGGGCGGGCGAGGTCTCAACGACCTGGGTGCGCGACGCCATCAGTTGTCACCGTCCTTGTAGTCGTGGCGCGAGTCGCGCTCGAAATAGCTGGGGCCGACCGGCACCGTGAAGTCGCTCTGGGCCACCAGGTAACCCTCGGCGTCCACCTTGATCGGCAGCTGCGGCAGCGAGCGCGTCGCGGGCCCGAAGACCACCACACCGGAGTTGCCGAGGTCGAAGGTCGACTGGTGGCAGGGGCACAGCAGGTGGTGGGTGGTGCGCTCCCACAGGGAGATGGGGCACCCCACATGGGTGCAGATCTTCGAGTAGCAGAGGATGCCGCCGACCTGCCAGTCCTTGCGGGACTCGGGGATCTTGATGCGGTCGGGCTCCATGCGCACGACGACGATGGAGGACTTGGCCTTCGCCTGCTGGAACTCCACGCCGTGCAGGTCGAAGAGGTTTTCGGGCTGCCCGTTCACCAACTGGCCGATCTCCATCTCGGAGGCCTTGATGGGGCGCTTGTTCACGTCGGTGACGAGGCGGACTCCATCGGCCCACAGGGTCTTCTCGATCGTCGCCTTGCGCAGGCCCTTGCCCGGGTGGGGGCCCAGGTCGGCGAGGACAACGACAGCGGGAACCACTGCCATGCCGATGGCCCCGGCCAGCGCACCGCCGATCAGCCTGCGACGACCGAGGGCCGAGTCGGCCGCCCCCTGGTCGAACTCCTTCTGGAAGGCAGCGCGATCCTCCGGGGAGGAGACCATTGCGTGGCGCTCGTCGGAGATCTCGGTGTCGTTCATCAGCTGCTTGGCCCAATGGATGCAGGCCAGACCAATCAGCAGCACGGCGAGACCGCCGGTGATGCCGAGGCCGAGGTGCTGGGCATAGGAGTGCAGCGGGCCGAACTTGATGTACCAGTCGCGCGGAACGGCGAAATAGATCACCACGAAGGCGATCGCCAGCAGGGGCACCAGCGCGAGCATGCCGACCACCTGGGCGTAGGCACGATTGCCCGCCGCCGTGTTGGCGTCGGTGTAGCGCTCGATGTGCTCCTCGATGCCCGGGTCGTCCACGGGCTTGTCGGGATTGCTGGACGCCACAGGGAGGGTCTCGTCGTAGTCCTCCGGGGACAGCGGTCCCTGGTGGGCGGGGACAGGGTTCTTGGTGCTCATCGTGCGCGAGCTCCCTTCTTGGCGAGCCAGACGGCAACGAGGACGAGCGAGCCCAGTCCGAGGACCCAGCCCCAAAGGCCTTCACCGACGGGGCCGAAACCACCGAGGTCGAAGCCGCCGTTGGGCTCGTCGTGGAGGGTATTGAGGTAACCGATGATCTCGGTGACGTCGTCATCGCTCAGCGAGCCCTGGGCGAACACGGGCATCTGCTGCGGTCCGGTGCGGATGGCCTCGTAGATGTGCTTGTCCGAAGTCTTCATCAGCGAGGGGGCGTAGCGGCCGTTGGGCAGCGCGCCACCGCGTCCCTCGAAGTTGTGGCAGGCGGAGCAGTTGGTGCGGAAGAGCTCGCCACCTCGGGCAATCTGCTCCTGGGAGAGCTTGGAGGTGTCGTACTGCTCCTTGCTGGGGATCTTCGGGCCGGGGGCCAGGGACGCCACGTAGGCGGCGATCGCCGAGATCTCCTCGGAGGTGTACAAGGTCTTCTTGATGGGGGCCTGGGCCTCCGGGCGCGCCATCGGCATACGTCCGGTTTCCATCTGGAAATCGACCGAGGCGGCTCCGACACCGATCAGGGTCGGGGCCTCCGGGGTACCCTCGCCGTTCAGACCGTGGCAGGAGGAGCAGTTGACCTGGAAGAGCTCCTTGCCTTTGGCCAGCTGGCTCTGCTGGGTCGAGTCATCGGCAGTGGAGACCGTCGTCGGCGCCATCGCCGAGTAGAGGGCGCCCATGACGAACAGCGCCAGGACCAGGGCGAGTGGCTTGGCAGCAGGGTGGCGCCGCCTGCGGGAGAGGAATCGCATGATGTCGCTTTCTCTGGTCAGGGCAGGATGTAGATGGCCGCGAACAGCACGATCCACACGACGTCGACGAAGTGCCAGTAGTAGGACACCACCATCGCCGTGACGGTCTGCTCGTGGGTGAAGGTCTTGGTCACCATCGTGCGCGCGATCGCGTAGAGGAAGGCGATGAGGCCACCGATCACGTGGAGGCCGTGGAAGCCGGTCGCCAGGAAGAAGAGGGACCAGTAGACGTTGCTGGAGGGGTTGAAGCCCTCACCGGCGAGCGTGGCGTACTCCATGGCCTGACCGGCAATGAAGATCGAGCCCAGGATGAAGCTGAGGATGTACCACTCGCGCATGCCCCACTTGGCGATGTTCAACAGTCCGCCGATGCGCTTGACCCGACCGTGCTCGGCCTGGTGGACGCCGAACTGGCAGGTGATCGAGGACAGCACCAGGATGCCGGTGTTGATGGCCGCGAAGGTGACCGCGAGGTGGGCCTTCTCCGACTGCCACAGCGTCGTGGCGCCGTCGGCGGCGAGGTTGTTGGTGTTCTCGCGGATCATGAAGAAGGCTGCGAACAGCGCCGCGAAGAACATCAGTTCGCTGGCGAGCCACACCCACGTGCCGACCGGGACCAGATCAGGTCGTCCGGCGGGCTTGTTGAGCCGGGCAGGCGCAATGGGGTGCAAGGCGCCGCTGGGCACCGTGATGGTGCGAGTCGTCTGTTGAGTAGCCACGGGGTCATTATGGCCACAAATTCACGATTGGTCATGTCGGACGCAGCGAGGTCCACGATGTGGCGCTGAAATCATGGCCTCTGGGGTGGGCACCGAGGAATGCCGTCCGGGCTTGCGAGGATGGGGTGGAGCCGGCCCCCGGGGGCAGGCCTTTGACTGATGGTGGGATAATCCCAGCCATGTCCGGCCCCCAGACACTCCTTCTCCTGCTCCCGCTGCACGCTCGCCCCGAGGACGCCATCGAGCCCCTCGAGGGGTGGCGGTACCTGACGGCGTGGGATTTGTCACCATGGGCCGTGATCCCGCTGTTGCTCTCTCTGGGGATCTACCTCTGGGGTGTGCACATGCTCCACCGGCGCGGCGACCGGTGGCCACTGCTGCGCACAGTCTCCTGGATCATGGCCCACCTGCTGCTGCTGGTCTCGCTGTGCGGTTTCCTGGGGGTCTACGACAATGTCCTGTTCTGGGTGCACATGGTGCAGCACATGCTGATCACCATGATCGCCGGCGTCCACATCGCCCAGGCAGCGCCGGTCACCCTGGCGCTCAGGACACTCCCCCGCCGGCCGCGGGCCTGGCTGCTCGCGGTACTGCACTCCACCATCGCGAAGATCCTGCTCTTCCCGCCGCTGACCACCCTGTGCATGATCGGCTACCCCTTCGCGCTCTACATGACCCCTCTGTACGAGTTCACGATGCGCCATGACTGGGCGCACAACATCATGCACATCTGGATGGTCTACATCGGCACCGCCTTCTTCATCCCGATTCTGGGCACTGACCCGCTGCCCAACAAGCTGCCCTACCCCCTGAGACTGCTCCTGGTGCTGCTCTCCATGCCCGGACACGCGTTCATCGGCGTCACGATCATGGGCGCCCAGCGCCTGGTGGCCGAGGAGTGGTACCTCGCCTTCGACCGCGACTGGGGAATCTCGCCGATGCGCGACCAGTCCTGGGCCGGCGCCATCCTGTGGGCGACCGGCGACCTGACGATGTTCACCATGCTGACGGCGCTGGTCATCAACTGGTACAAGGACTCCCAGAAGGAAGCCCGCCGTGTGGACCGCGCCCTGGACCGTGCCGAGGAGGCCGAGGCCCACGCTAGAGTGTTGTCCCAGCCCGTCCCTGACGGCTCAAACGACCTGGCCGGCTCCCTGCCGGAAGCACATGTGAAGGACGATCCTGATGAGCGTTGAGCAGCCCCGCACCGAGCAGGAAGCCGGTCGCGACCAGGGAACCCTGAAGGTCATGGTCTACTCCGACGACCGCAACACGCGCGAGCAGATCCGCCTCGCCCTCGGGCGCCGTGTAGCTGCCGACCTGCCCGAGGTCGAGTACTTCGACGTCGCCACCGCCCCCGCCGTGCTGCGTGCCCTCGACGCCTCCCGTTACGACGCACTGATCTTCGACGGGGAGGCCGTCCCTGCTGGCGGAATGGGGTTGGCCTACCAGATCAAGGACGAGGTTGCCGACTGCCCGCCGGTGCTGGTGCTGGTCGCCCGTCAGGCGGATGCCTGGCTGGCCACCTGGTCGCGCGCGGAGGCCGTGGCCAACCTCCCGGTCGACGACCTGAAGCTCCCCGTGGTCTTCGCCGACATGGTCCGCAAGCACCGTGCTGGTGTGGCACTGCCCGCGAACGCCTGACGTCCTGACACATGCCTGAGCAGAACCACACCTGGCCAGAAGTCCTCAGCACCCTCATCAGCGGACGCGACCTCGATACCGCCACCGCGACCTGGGCAATGGACGAGGTGCTCCAGGGCAACGCCACCCCCGTGCAGATCGCCGGTTTCGCGGTCGCCCTTCGCGCGAAGGGTGAGACGGTGGACGAGATCGGCGGCCTGGCCGACGCCATGCTGGCCCGCGCCACGCAGCTCGACCTGAACCCGGAGGCCGTGGACGTGGTCGGTTCGGGAGGGGACCGCGCCAACACCGTCAACGTCTCCACGATGGCCTCCATCGTGGCTGCCTCCGCAGGCGCCAAGGTCATCAAGCATGGCAACCGCGCCGCCAGCTCCCTCTGCGGGACGGCGGACTGCCTGGAGGAACTGGGTGTCGCCCTCGAGGTGCCAGTGGAACACCACGCGGAGATCCTCGACCAGGTCGGCATGACCTTCCTCTTCGCCCCCTTCTTCCACTCCTCACTGCGACATGCTGCTGGCGCCCGCCGCGAACTGGGCGTACAGACCACGTTCAACTTCCTGGGCCCGCTGTCCAATCCGGCCCGCCCCCGCGCCCAGGCCATCGGTGTCGCCAATGCCCACCTCGCCCCGCTGATGGCAGGTGTCATGAGCCAGCGCGGCGGACGGGGCCTGGTCTTCCACGGCCAGGACGGCCTGGACGAGTTGACCACCACGACCACCTCCTCGGTCTGGCTCTTCGCCGATGGACGCGTGGTGGCCACCGAACTCGACCCCACCACGCTGGGGCTGTCCTCGGCGGCCCCCGAGGACCTCACCGGCGGCCCGCCGGCCCACAATGCCCAGGTGGTCCGCGCCCTGGTCGAGGGACGCCGAGGGCCAGTGCGTGACATTGTCCTGCTCAATGCTGCGGCCGCGCTGGTGGCCTATGACTCCCCCGACCTGGAGGGCGGCTTCGAGGAGCAGCTGCGCGGTGGTTTGGTGCGCGCCGCAGACGCGATCGACTCGGGCGCTGCGGCCGCACTGCTGGACCGCTGGGTACCACTCAGCCAGTCATTCCGTCGCTGAGCGAGCCATTGCTGCGCGGGCCTGCTCCCATGCGTCCGCGAGAGCGACGAGATCGGCGCGGTGCCGCCCGATGCGGCAGCCTCGGCCACTGGGTTTCATCGTGATGCCCTCGCGCTGCCAGTGGAACTTCGCCGCGACGAGGAGATGCTGCGGCAGGTCACCGGCATGGTTCACCACTCGCCACCATGGGGTGTGCGCGCCGTGCAGCGCCATGATCCGGCCAGCCTGACGGGCACCGCCGCCCACGAGTTCGGCCACGTCGCCGTAGCTGATGACTCTCCCCCACGGAACCAGCTCGGCGGCCAGCAGCACCATCGCCTGGATGTCATCCCGGCTGCCGTGATCGCGCCCCTCGAAGGAGCGCGGGCGATCAGTCGGCGATGGAGTCACGACCACGCTGGACGATGAGCGGGTCGGGCGGGTAGACGACCGAGTCGTCGCGTCCCTCGTACTGGAACTGGTTGAGGAAGAACCGCATCGCATTGAGGCGGGCCCGCTTCTTGTCATTGGACTTGATGGTGGTCCACGGGGCCACATCGGTGTCGGTGCCCAGGATCATGGCCTCCTTGGCGTCCGTGTAGGCCTCCCACTTGTCCAGCGACTCCAGGTCCATCGGAGAGAGCTTCCAGCGGCGCACCGGATCAATCTGGCGAATGGCGAACCGCGTCCGCTGCTCACGCTGGGTCACCGAGAACCAGAACTTGGTCAGGTGGATACCGGACTCGACCAGCATCCGCTCGAATTCGGGCACCTGGCGCATGAAGATCTCGTACTCCGCCTGCGAGCAAAAGCCCATCACGCGCTCCACACCGGCCCTGTTGTACCAGGAACGATCGAACAGGACCATCTCGCCGGCAGTGGGCAGGTGGCGAATGTAGCGCTGGAAGTACCACTGCCCTGATTCCTCGTCATTGGGCTTGTTCAGCGCCACGACACGGGCCGCTCGGGGGTTGAGGTGCTCGGTGAAACGCTTGATCGTGCCACCCTTGCCGGCGGCGTCGCGACCCTCGAAGATGAGGAGCTGCTTGATGCCGTGGTCCTGCCCCCAGTACTGCAGCTTCAGCAGCTCGACCTGGAGCTTGTACTTCTCCTCCTCATAGGTCTGGCGATCCATCAGCTGCTCGTAGGGGTAGTCCTGCTGCCAAGTCTTGACGGCGCGTCCCTGCGGGTCGATCAGGTCGGGGTCCGGGCCCTCGACGTCGCCCACGGTGTACCCATCGGTCACGAGTCGATCAATGAACTCACGCAGGTTCGCGCGCTTCTCCGGTGAGGTGTCGAAGAGGTCGTTGACCATCGTCAGCCTTTCTGCGGGGCGGAAGTGGGCGCACCGGCCCAGGCTCCACGCTATCGAGCCACGCCACTCCCCACGACGTGGTGAACATGAACATTCGGGAACATCGTCGCCGTGGGAGACAATCGAGAGCGTGAAGTTCTTGAAGAGTCCTCCGGACCATGACCTGACCTACAACGACGTCTTCATGACGCCCAGCCGATCCTCGGTGGGTTCGCGCCAGAACGTCGACCTCACCAGTACTGATGGGCTGGCGACGCCCTTGCCGCTGGTCGTCGCGAACATGACCGCCATCTCCGGCCGCCGGATGGCGGAGACCATCGCACGCCGGGGCGGCATCGCCATCCTCCCCCAGGACATTCCCACCGAGTTCGTGGCCACGTCGATCACCCGCGTCAAGCAGGCCCACACCCAGTTCGACACCGCCATCACCGTCGACCCCACCACGACGGTGGGCGAGGCCATGAGCCTGATGCAGAAGCGCGCTCACGGCGTCGCGATCGTGGTCGAGGACGGCCGACCGATCGGCATGGTGAGCCCCGCCGAATGTGAGGGTGCCGACCGCTTTGCCCAAGTGCAGGACGTCATGGTCCGCGACCTGAGCCTGGTGCCGGTCACTGCGACCCCCGAGGAGGTCTTCACGGCCCTGTCCGAGCGTCACCACAAGGTCGTGCTGGGGGTCCAGGACGACCAGCTCGTGGGACTGATGACCTCTCGAGGCGCCCTGCGCTCGGCCCTCTACCGTCCGGCCCTGGACCCCCAGGGACGCTTGATGATCGGCACCGCGGTCGGCATCAATGGCGACGTCGCAGGACGCGCGCGAGCCCTGCTGGAGGCCGATGCCGACGTGCTGGTCATGGACACAGCGCATGGCCACCAGGACACGATGATCGACGCACTGGAGGCGGTCCACGCCGTGCGCGAGGAATTCGCTGGGCAGACCGGCCGTCGTATCCCGCTGGTGGCCGGGAACGTGGTCACCGCCGAGGGGGTGCGTGAGCTGAGCGAGGCCGGCGCCGACATCGTGAAGGTGGGTGTGGGCCCGGGTGCGATGTGTACGACGCGCATGCAGACCGGAGTCGGACGCCCACAGTTCAGCGCAGTGCTGGAGTGTGCTGCGGCAGCCCACGAGTTGGGCAGGTCGGTCTGGGCAGACGGCGGCGTCCGCTTCCCCCGCGATGTGGCCCTGGCCCTCGCTGCTGGTGCCGGCTCGGTGATGATCGGTTCCTGGTTCGCCGGAACCCACGAGTCCACCGGCGACATGCTGGTGGACCACCAGGGCCGGCGGTACAAGGAGTCCTTCGGCATGGCCAGCGCCCGCGCGGTCCGCCACCGCACCATGTCGCAGAGCCCCTTCGACCGCGCCCGCGCTGCCCTTTTCGAGGAAGGCATCTCGAGCTCCAGGATGTACCTCGACCCGGCCCGGCCCGGGGTGGAGGACCTGGTCGACTTCATCACCTCCGGCGTCCGCTCGTCGTGCACCTACGCCGGGGCTGCCGACCTCACGGAGTTCCACGAGCGCGCCGTCGTGGGCGTCCAGAGCTCTGCCGGCTTCGAGGAGGGTCGCCCGCTGCATTCGAGCTGGTGAGCCGGCCGACAACGTGCGAACGCCGCGCCCCGAAGGGCGCGGCGTTTGCCGTTTCAGGAGAGTCGAGGCTCAGTGGGCGTAGTCGCCGCGGTAGAACTGCATCACCCAGCCGGTGACCGACCACAGGCCCATGCCGATGCCGGCCAGGGTCAGCCACCAGCCGAACACCGGCCCCAGGCAGATCACGCCGATGGTGAGGGCGACCCACAGCGGCCAGATGGACTGCGGCGGGAAGAATCCCAGCTCGCCGGCACCTTGGTAGATCTCGGCGTCGACATCATCCTCCAGACGCCGACCCGTCTGCTTGCCGGCCACCGCCAGGTAGGTCGTGATGATGAACGACATCACGGCGGTCAGGATGAGGGCCACGGTGCCGACCAGTTCCTCGGTCAGGAAGTAGTAGGCGGCACCGACGATCAGGAAGTAGATGCCGAGAGCACCGAAAATGGTCTTCTCTGACTTCATCGGACGAGCTCCTTGGCGTCATTCTCGTAGCGATCACGGATCTCCGCAGGCACCTCGTACTCGGCCTCGACCAGCTCGGGGTGCTTGGCGTCGAAGGCGGGGTACGGCGAACGGATGCGCGGCAGCTTGTCGAAGTTGTGGCGCGGTGGCGGGCAGGAGGTCGCCCACTCCAGCGAGCGTCCCCAGCCCCACGGGTCGTCCACGGTGACCTTCGGGCTGTTGCGGGAGATCCAGACATTCCAGAAGAAGGGCAGGAAGCTCACGCCGAGCAGGAAGGCGCCGAAGGTCGAGATCTGGTTGAGCAGGGTGAAGCCCTCCCAGTTGCCATAGTCAGCGATACGACGCTGCATGCCCTCAACACCGAGCCAGTGCTGCACCAGGAAGGTGAGGTGGAAACCGAAGAACAGGGTCCAGAAGTGGATCTTGCCCCAGGTCTCGTTGAGCATGCGGCCGGTGAACTTTGGCCACCAGAAGTAGTACCCCGCGAACATCGCGAACACCACCGTGCCGAAGAGCACGTAGTGGAAGTGGGCGACGACGAAGTAGGTGTCGGAGACGTTGAAGTCCAGTGGCGGGGAGGCCAGGATCACGCCGGTCAGACCCCCGAAGAGGAAGGTGGTCAGGAAGCCGATCGCCCACAGCATCGGAGTGTCGAAGCTGATGGAGCCGCCCCACATGGTGCCGATCCAGTTGAAGAACTTCACACCGGTGGGCACCGCGATCATGAAGGTCATGAAGGAGAAGAACGGCAGCGAGACGGCACCGGTCACGAACATGTGGTGGGCCCACACCGACACCGACAGGGCGCCGATGGTCAGGGTGGCCATGACCAGGCCGACGTAACCGAAGACGGGCTTGCGGCTGAACACGGCGATGACCTCGGTGATGATCCCGAAGAAGGGCAGGGCGATGATGTAGACCTCAGGGTGGCCGAAGAACCAGAAGAGGTGCTGCCACAGGATCGGGCCTCCGTGGGCGGAATCCAGGATGTTCGTGCCGATGACACGGTCAGCCTCCAGGACCAGCAGACCCGCCGACAGCACCGGGAACACGATGAGCACCAGGATGGCGGTGACCAGGATGTTCCAGCAGAAGATCGGCATGCGGAACATGGTCATGCCCGGGGCGCGCATGGTGACGATCGTGGTCACGAAGTTGACCGAACCAAGGATCGAGGAGAGACCCAGCAGGTAGACGCCCATGATCCACAGGTCGCCACCCACCCCCGGGGAGTGGATGGCGTCCGAGAGCGGGGCGTAGGCGAACCAGCCGAAGGAGGCAGCGCCACCAGGGCTGAGGAAGCCGGCGCAGGCCATCAGCGAACCGATGAGGTACAGCCAGTAGGACAGCATGTTCAGCCGCGGGAAGGCCACGTCCGGTGCACCCAGCTGCAGCGGCAGCAGGGCGTTCGCGAAGCCGGAGAACAACGGGGTGGCGAACATCAGCAACATCACGGTGCCGTGCATCGTGAACAGCTGGTTGAACACCTCCTGATGCATGAACTGCATGCCGGGGGCGGCGAGCTCGAGCCGGATCCCCAGCGCGAGCAGACCGCCGAAGCAGAAGAAGATCATCGAAGTGATGAAGTACAGGTTCGCGATCTTCTTGTGGTCAGTGGTGGTCAGGTAGTCCATCGCAAGCTTGCCGATGCTGCGCTGCTTGACTT
This sequence comes from Aestuariimicrobium sp. p3-SID1156, assembly GCF_025144225.1. Lineage (GTDB taxonomy): Bacteria > Actinomycetota > Actinomycetes > Propionibacteriales > Propionibacteriaceae > Aestuariimicrobium. The sequence goes on along the minus strand of NZ_JALXXB010000002.1, from coordinate 434,897 downwards.
CCTGCCGGGTTCCGACCCGGACGTCGGTGCGAGCGAGACTGGTCACTTGTGGGGCTCCTTCGCGGGCTGGGTGGCCATCTGGGTGGCCGAGACGGGCGCCTTCTTCTCACCGGTCTGGCCACTGGCGGCCAAGCCCTTGAGGTAGGCGTTGTAGTCGGCCTCGGAGACGACCTTCACCTTGAAGATCATGTGGGCGTGGTAGGTGCCGCAGAGCTCGGCACACTTGCCGTCGAACTCGCCGACCTTGGTCGGGGTCAGGTCGAAGGTGTTGGGGTGCCCGGGGATGACGTCGAGCTTGAAGTAGAAGGCCGGCACCCAGAATGAGTGGATGACGTCCGCGGAGGCCAGGTTGAAGCGCACCGACTTGTTGACCGGCAGGACCAGGTCGGGGATGAAGGACATCGTGCCCACCTGGTGGACGACGTTCTTGACCTCAGGGTTGTCCTGCTCCATGTAGTTGAAGGTCCAAGACCACTTCTGGCCGACCACGTTGATGACGTGGTCCGGCTTGTCCTCCTGCTCGAGGACGCGGTTCTGCGCCTTCACGGTGTAGAAGAAGAGCACGGCGATGATCAGCAGGGGCACCAGGGTGTACAGCAGCTCCATCGGGAGGTGGTACTTCGTCTGGCGAGGTGCGATGTTCCCGGGGCGACGGCGGTAACGCCAGATCGCGTAGAAGATGAGGCCCCAGACGAGGACGCCGATCGAGATGCTGGCGATCCAGGCTCCCTTCCACAGGTCGCCCATGAACGGGGCACGATCGCTCGCCGCCTCCAGCAGGCCGAACCGACCACCCTGCCCGCTGCACCCGCCCAGGAGCAGCAAGGCCGCAGCAGTCATCCCTGCGGCCGGACGACCGAGCTTGCGCCCGCTGCCCGGGTTGTTGACATGGCGCTTGAAGCTCACGTCGTCGTCACCTCCGGTACCGAGATTTTCTCCACGGAGCCGACAGTGAGGCCTCCGCGAATCCTAACCGAGCAGTGGTTGGCCACCGCTACAGGGGTCAGCGTAACGCAAAAGCGCCACCCCGTCGCCTCTGCCCACGGCGGGATGGCGCTGGTGAACGGCCGATCGCACCCCTTGGGAGGGGGCGGAGGAATCGCCCTCTTCCCACGGGGTGCAGCGACCCACAGCTCAGTGGAAGGAGTCCCCACAGGCGCAGGAGCCACCCGCGTTGGGGTTGTCGATGGTGAAGCCCTGCTTCTCGATGGTGTCCACGAAGTCGATGGTCGCGCCGCCCAGGTAGGGAGCGGACATGCGGTCTGTGACAACCTTCACACCGTCGTAGTCCTTGACGATGTCGCCGTCGAGGTCGCGGTCGTCGAAGTAGAGCTGGTAGCGCAGGCCCGAGCAGCCGCCCGGCTGGACGGCCACGCGAAGCGAGAGCTCGTCAAGGCTGCCCTCGGCCTCGAGCAGCGACTTCACCTTGGCAGCGGCGCCGTCGGTGAGCTGGACGCCCGCGAGGGTGGGCTCTGTGGTGGTGGTCATGGTCTCCCTTTCGCATGCGGGTGGTGGGTGATCGAGGTCACACCGCATCCACGAGTCTACGCTGCTCGATCCCGTGACCGAAGTCGCCAAGGACGCCCCGAGTCCGCGGGAGCCGGATTTCGCGCTGGGCGAAGCTCCGCACTCACCAGACCCAGCTGGCCGCCACGGGACGCGCCGCGCGGGTCAGTTCCCCGGCCTCCACCGGGCCACCGGCTGCCTGGGGGTCGCGCACGGAGTAGGCGGCCTCCACGCCGATCGACCGCAGTTCCCGCGGGGAGATGGAGTTCTGCTCGGCGATGGCGATCACCGGCCGCAGCGCCTGGGTGGCGGCCTCGACCACCGTGAACAGGACGTCACCGCCCATGGTGCCGAAATCGAGCTGTCCCCCGCCGGTGATCACCAGGTCTGCCCGGCTGATGGTCTGGTCGAGCTTGGCGGCCTCCCTGCCGTACCCGGCGCCGGTGAGAACACGCCCGCCCAGCGCCATGACGGCGTGCCCGATGCCACCGGCTGCACCAGCCCCCGCGGAGGCGGCGACTCCCCCCGAGCCGCAGGCACCGGCGAAGTCCACCAGGGCCTGGTCGGTGGCGAGCAGCCGGGCCGGGTCGATGCCCACCTGGTGACCTCGCACCGAGGTGATCCCCTTCAACCCGACCAGGTGTCGGCTCTTCTCCCCCGCCGGGACGACCAGGGTCAGCCGGGTGTCCCCCAGCCATTCCCGTACCGGGGCCAGGTCGCAGCGGGTGATCCCGGTCAGGGCGTCCACTCCACCCTCCAGGGGACGATCGCCGGTGGCCCCCCATGCGGAGAGCAGTCCGGCGCCTCCGTCGTGGCAGGGACGGTCACCGAGTTCGAGGACCACCTCCGCGACAGGTCCGCGCATCCGGGCCCGCTCCAGCGCATCGTGCACCAGCCGGCCCAGGGCCAGGGAGCTGGACGCCCCGTCGATCCCGGGCTCGGCCGGGACGTGTTCGGGGCGCAGGGCCACGATGAGCCCGGCTTCGGTCGCGGCCTCGCACAGGCTGGTGCCGTCGGCGAAGACATCGAGGCTGCCGGCGAACAGGTCGGCCAGGGCTTGCTGGAAGCCCTCCAGCGCATTCCCCAGGGGGACGACCGCGACCTGGGCGTGCAGCTCCGCCCAGGCGGTGCCGATGGCGGCGCCTGCCTGGGCGGAGCTGAGGGCGGGGTGGCGGTCCGTGGCGACGACCACTCTCATTGTGGAATCTCGCTTCAGCTGAAGATGAGCCCTTCGCCGGAGCCGATCTCGTCGAGGTACTGGCGCACCTCATCAACAGTCGACCCGGCATCGGGGATGATCAGGTCCGAGTCTGCCAGCACGTCGTCGGGGACCGGAAGGCCGACCTCCTTGATGTGGTCGATGAGGCCTGCGAGTGCCTCGCTGAGCTCGTCCTGATCGTTCTCGGCGACGGCTCGCTCGACCTTGGCGTCACTGGACTGCAGGTCGTCGAGGCGATCCTCCTCGACTGTCCACTGGCCCTCACCCAGGATGCGAATGATCATGCCTGCTCCCCGATGATGCCGGCCTCGTCGACGGACGTGCCGCCGGCAATCTCGCCGGAGGGGTCAGCAGGCTGCTCGCCTGCGGCCGCCGGGTCGTGGACACCACCCGCCTCCTGCAGGTCGTCGGCCACCTTCGGCTGGTAGTTGGGAACGTCCCCCTGCTCGATCGGCTGGTAGGCATTGTCGTGCTCATGGGGCTGCTGGTAGTTCGGCGCCTGGTGGCCGCCGTCGTGGCCACCGGCCGGGGTGAACTCGTCGTTGATGTTGTCGGTCATGATGGTTTCCTCCTGGATGTGGTGGCGGCTCAGCGGCCGTTGTCGTCGACCTCGGTCTGGTAGGCGGGGACATCGCCGTCGGTGTGGGGCTGGTAGTTCGGGGCATCACCCTGCTCCGGCGGCTGGTAGGCGGGGGCCTGGTGTCCGGCCTCACCACCGGGCCCGACGTAGTTGCCGTCCTCGAGCGGGGCGGGGCGGCTGCCGTGGGGGTCCCGCGGAGCCTGCTGGGCGGCGCCCGGTGCCTGGTAGCCGCCAGCGGGTGCCTGGTAGCCGCCAGCGGGGGCCTGGTAGGCGGTGGTGGGGGTCTGCTGGCTCTGAGCGGGCTGGTGCTGGGTCGGCTGGGTCTGGGGAACCTGGCCGTGCCCGGCTGGGAGCGCACCCTGCGTCTGCGGGGCACCACCGATCTGCAGCTGCGACTTCAACGCCGCCAGCTCGTTCTCCACCTGGGAATCGGAGGCCAGGGCATCCAGCTCGCGCTCGATATCGCTCTTGTAGGTGCCGCTGGGGTCCTCCAGAGCGCCGGAGGCGAGCAGCTCGTCCACTGCGGAGGCCCGAGCCTGCATCTGCAGGGTCTTGTCCTCGGCGCGCTGGATCGCCAGACCGACGTCGCCCATCTCCTCGCTCATGCCGGAGAAGGCCTCGTTGATGCGGGTCTGCGCCTCAGCAGCGGAGTAGGTGGCCTTGATGGTCTCCTTGCGGGTGCGGAAGGCGTCCACCTTCGCCTGCAGGCGGGTGCTGGCGCGGATGAGCTTCTCCTCCTCAGCCTGGAGAGCGGCGTGCTGCTGCTGCAGATCGGCCAGTTGCTGCTGTAGACCGGACTTGCGTGTGAGGGCCTCGCGAGCGAGATCTTCGCGTCCCTGTTCGAGGGCTCGCTGGGCCGAGAGCGTCAGCTTGTCAACCTCGCTGTTGAGCTGGGTGGCCTGCAGTTCGACCCGCTTGCGGCTGGTGGCGACATCGGCCACACCACGGCGGACCTTCTGCAGCAGTTCCAGCTGGCGCTGGTAGGAGTAGTCAAGGGTCTCGCGTGGGTCTTCCATCTTGTCCAGGGCCTTGTCGGCCTTGGCACGGAAGACTGTCGAGATGCGGGAGAAGATTCCGGCCATGAGAGTCTGCGTGTCCTTCCAGTGGTTGCTGCCCCCGCCCCACCGTGCGACGGGTGGGGGCGCTGGTGCCCGTCGGATCGTGGCTCCTCCCACCTTATGGGCGCAACGGTGCGCCCGACAGGCTTTCAGGGGTCATTGGGGGAAAGGCTCGCCTCGATGACCACGCGCCCTCGGACCGACAGCCGAGGCGCATCGCGAGGCCTGCGGCCCATCTCGTAGAATGAGGGGGATCTGGCCGCCGGCTCGACACCTTGGTCGACACTGCGGCCTCCGACGACCCTGAGGAATTCATCGTGGCACTCCTGCGCCCCTACCAGCAGAAGAGCGCCGACTCTGCTGGCACCACCTCCATCGCCGAGGACGCCGCAGGCGGTGCGACCGAGGCTCCCCTGCGCAAGGGCCAGACCCCGAAGAAGGGCCGCCCCACCAAGACCCGCGCGGAGGCCGAGGCCGAGCGCATGGCGCGGCTCCACCCCAACCAGACCCCCAAGGAGCGACGTCGCGCGGCGGCCGCCGCCCCCCCCGCCCCCCCCGCGGGGGGCGGGGGGCCCCCCCCCGCCCCCCCCCCCACTGGTCCGGGGGTGTGGTCAGCAGATCAGAGGGCATCCTCGAGCATCTCGGTGACCAGGGCAGCGATCGGCGAACGCTCCGAGCGCGACAGGGTGACGTGGGCGAACAGCGGGTTGCCCTTGAGGCGCTCCACGACCGCGGCGACACCGTCGTGGCGTCCGACCCGGAGGTTGTCGCGCTGGGCCACGTCGTGGGTGAGCACCACGCGGGAGTTCTGGCCGATGCGGCTCAGCACGGTCAGCAGGACGTTGCGCTCCAGCGACTGGGCCTCGTCGACGATCACGAAGGCGTCATGCAGCGAGCGACCGCGAATGTGGGTCAGCGGCAGCACCTCGAGCATGTTCTGCTCCAGGATCTCGTCGATGACGAACTTGTTGGTGTGGGCGCTGAGGGTGTCGAAGACTGCCTGGCCCCAGGGCGCCATCTTCTCCGACTCGCTGCCGGGCAGGTAGCCCAGGTCCTGGCCACCGACCGCGTAGAGCGGGCGGAAGACCATCACCTTGGAGTACATTCGGCGCTCCATGACCTGCTCCAGACCGGCGCACAGTGCGAGCGCGGACTTGCCGGTGCCGGCGCGGCCGCCCAGCGAGACGATGCCCACCTCGGGGTCGAGCAGCAGGTCGAGGGCCACCCGCTGCTCGGCGGAGCGTCCATGCAGGCCGAAGGCCTCACGGTCGGACTTGACCAGTCGCACCTCACCCGAGGGCAGCTTGCGGGCCAGGGCCGAGCCGGCGGTCGAGTTCAGCACCAGGCCGCTGTGCACCGGGAGGTTCTCGGCCTCCTCCACGGTGGCCGTGCCGGTGGAGTAGAGCTGGTCGACCACATCGGTGGGGACGTCGAGGGTGACCATGCCGGTCCAGCCGGTGTCGCGGGCGAGTTCGGCGCGGTACTCCTCGGCTTCGAGGCCAACTGCCGAGGCCTTGACGCGCATCGGGAGGTCCTTGGAGACCAGCACGACATCGTGGCCCTCGGCCTGGTAGTTGAGCGCCACCGCGAGGATGCGAGTGTCGTTGTCGCCCAGGCGGAAGCCCACGGGCAGGCGCCCCACGTCGGTGTGGTTCAGCTCCACGTGCACCACGCCGCCCTGGTCATTGACGGGGATCGGCGCATCCAGGCGACCATGCTTGACCCGCAGCTCGTCCAGCAGGCGCAGGGCGGAGCGGGCGAAGTAGCCCAGCTCGGGGTGGTGCCGCTTGGCCTCCAGTTCGGTAATGACCACGATCGGCAACACGATCGAGTGCTCGGCAAAACGCAGCAGCGCGCGAGGGTCACTCAACAGCACCGAGGTGTCGATCACATAGGTCTTGAGGTCGGTGTCCCGGCCAACCGGGGTGACGGGCGTGGGGTCGTGAGCGGTCACCTGACCGGTCTGGACATCTCCGGAGGGGGCAAAGGTGCTCTCGAGCACGGTATTTCCTTCCCGCGGCAAGGACCCCTCGACGGCGGACCCCTGCCGGTCCTTCGTCCGTGTCGAAGCATTGTCGGGGAAGAGGGGCCATGGGGCCCTGACGACTGCTTCTGGTGCTGACGCTAACTCGCGGCGCGGTCACATCCGGGCGGCGCGCCGATCGTTCATCTTCTGTCCACCTTTGGGTGGAGATGTGGTCAGCGGAAGGTGGCCAGACAGATCGCCGCGAAGTGGCAGGCGGCCGCCAGCACGGTGGCCGAGTGGAAGATCTCGTGGAAACCGAACCAGGCCGGTGAGGGGTCCGGCTTCTTGAGCGCATAGACCACTGCCCCCAGGGAGTAGACGATGCCGCCCGCGATGATCAGCGCCACCACCAGGGGTCCGCCGTGGCGCCAGAACTCAGCCAGCCACCCCACCGCCGCCCACCCCATCAGGACGTAGAGCGCGGTGTAGAGCCAGCGCGGCGCCGAGAGCCACAGCACCCGGAACAGGACGCCCAGCAGAGCCGCCGACCAGATCAGCACCAGCAACGCGACGCGCGAGCGTCCGGTCAGCAGCTGCACCGCCAGCGGGGTGTAGGTGCCGGCGATGAAGACGAAGATGTTGGCGTGGTCGAACCGGCGCAGCAGCCGGCTGGTGCCCTCGGGCCAGGTGCCGCGGTGGTAGACCGCGCTGTTGCCGAACAACATCAGGGACGCCACCAGGTAGACCGCCACCGCGACCCTGCCGCCCACGGTCGGGGTGAGCACCAGCAGCACCAGGCCACCCAGGAAGCACAACGGAGCCATGACCGTGTGCAACCAGCCACGCAGCCGCGGCTTCACGGCGTCCATCGCGCGCTCAGCCACGGACTCCTCAGCGATCACTGTTCGGGTCGCCATGGCGACCACCTCCAAAGTTACGGTTGCGTAGGCAGGACAAACCTACGCTTCCGTAGGTTTGCTCACAAGCTGGGACCTCCACCCCACCGGGAACGCCGCGCTGCCGCAACGACATTCCGAGTGGCTAGGCTCTGCTTCATGGTCACCAAGAAGGACCTCCAGCGACTGGTCAGGCCCGAGCATGTCCAGGAGCTGGTCGACCGCCTGCACCCGCGGGGCCTGCTCTACCGCTCCTACGAGGCGCGGTTGGCGGCTGAGCTGGATCGCACCCGACTCCCCCAGCACGTCGCCGTCATGGCCGACGGGAACCGGCGCTGGGCCCGCCTGAATGCCCCGGGCCAGCCACTGGCCGCCGGCTACCGGGCCGGCGCCGAGCGGCTCAAGGAGTTCTGCGAGTGGTGTGACGAGTCCGGCATCGAGCGGGTCACCCTGTGGGTGTTGAGCACGGACAACCTCCATCGCGCCGAGGACGGGGAGCTCAACGACCTGCTCGAGGTGATCGCGACCCTGGTGGAGGACCTGTCCCACCACCCCGGCTGGCGCGTCCAGATCGTGGGGGCGATGGAGCTGCTGCCCGGACCCATCGCCGAACGGCTCGCTGGCGCCACCGCGTCCACCGCAGGTCATGAGGGCATCCACATCAACGTTGCCGTCAGCTACGGAGGACGCCACGAGCTGCGCGATGCCTTCCGTTCGCTGTTGGCCGTCGAGGCCGAGAAGGGCAGCTCCCTCTCCGAACTCGCGGAGACCCTCGAGATCGAACAGATCGCCGACCACCTGTACACCAAGGGGCAGCCGGACCCCGACCTGATCATCCGCACCAGTGGGGAGCAGCGGGTGTCGGGATTCCTGATCTGGCAGAGCGTGCACTCCGAGCTCTACTTCTGTGAGGCCCTGTGGCCTGATTTCCGGCGCGTCGACTTCTTGCGCGCCCTGCGATCCTTCACCCAGCGGGAACGTCGATACGGTCGTTGAGCGACGCGGTCGGCCCGGCTCGAAGTAGCCTCTCCCCATGGTCGCGACCGCTGTCACCGGAGTGCCCGCCGCTGTGGGCACTGCCACGATTGGCCCCGCCCTGAAGTCGGTGCTCGATCTCGTGGCCGAGCGCTTCCACGAGGATCTCACTGTCGCCGATCTGGCCGATGAGGCGGGTTACAGCCCCTTCCACTTCAGCCGCCTGTTCGTGGCAGCCATGCGCGTGCCGCCTGCCCGGTACCTCGCCGCTGTCAGGATGGACGCCGCCAAGCGAATGCTGCTCACCGGCGACGACGCTGTGATCGACGTCGCCACCGCTGTCGGCTTCGACTCGCTGTCCAGTTTCAGCCGCCGCTTCCGGACCAGCGTCGGGGTGCCGCCCGGCGCCTTGCGGCATCTTGCCGACAAGCTCGCTGACCACCCTGCCCGCCCCTTCCAGCTCGGGGACGCACGCCAGGCGACCGTTCGCATCACTCCTGTGCTGCCTGTGGCTCTGGGGGACAAAGCGCATCTGTGGCTGGGCTGGTACCCCCAACCGGCGCCGGTCGGGCTGCCCCGGGGAGGCGTGCTGGCCGAGTTCGGCGACCCCGTCGACCTCCCGCTGGCGCCCGGCGCACCGTGGCTTCTCGGCTTCGCCGTGCCTAAGGGCCTCGACGTGACCGAGCAACTCGCCCCCACCCGCCCCGTGGTGGCAGTGCACCACGGCCCGATCACCGAAGCCGGCAGCGTCCGACTGGTTTTCGCCGCCGCAGGAGCCGACTCGGTGCCCCTGCTCACCGCCCTGCCCAGCCTCTGCCGCAAGGTCGGCTGAACACTGCGCAGGAACGGACAAACGCCGACCTCCAGGCGTCCGTAGCGTGAGTGCTGTCAGATCACGACACCACGAGTGACTTCAGGAGACAGCAATGAACCGCAGCATTGGCACCCCCACCTGGATCGATGTCGGGTCCAACGATTTCGCCGCCAGCAAGGCCTTCTACGAGCAGCTGTTCGGCTGGCAGTTCGAGGACTCCGGTGAGGCCATGGGGCACTACACCATGATCACCACCAAGGATGGCGCGCTGGTCGGTGGCGGCATGGACACCACCGGGATCACCTGCCCCGAGGGCAATCCGATCCCGAGCAGCTGGGATGTCTATCTCGCCGTCGACGACGTGGACGCGCGCACGAAGCTTGCCGCCGAGAAGGGTGCCCACGTCATCGTGGAACCCGGCGACGCGGGTGCGGCCGGGCGCTTCTCGATGGTGCTCGACCCCACCGGCGCGACGATCGGCATGTGGAAGTCCGGAGACACCGAGGGCTATGACTTCTCCATGAACGTCGGCACCCCGGTGTGGTTCGAGCTGATGAGCCAGGACATCGAGGCCACCAAGCAGTTCTACACCGAGGTCTTCGACTTCCAGCCGGTCCCGATGGCGGAGTCGACGGACGACGCGGAGGCCGAGGCGAACTACTTCACCAACGGCCCCGCCGACTCCTCCAGCTCAGGGCTGTGCAATGCCCAGGGCTTCATCCCGGCCGAGATGGGTTCCTACTGGCGCACCTACTTCCGCGTCGAGGACTGCGATGCCGCCTCCCAGCGCGTCACCGAGCTCGGCGGCAAGGTCCTTGACGGCCCCGAGGACTCCCCCTTCGGTCGCCTGGCCACCATCCAGGACCCGGCCGGCGCGACCCTAATGATCGTCGACACCGACACGAAGGTGCAGGAGGGCCAGTCGTGACGTCGTCTTCACCTGCCTCTGGTTCACCACCGAGGAGGCCCGGAAGGCCGTCGAGTTCTACGCCACCGTCATCCCGAACTCGAAGGTCCTGCGGAACCTCACCCTGAAGAACGCCGACCAGCCCACGGGCGAGGTCCAGCTCTGGACCCTCGAGCTCTCCCGAAGCCAGGTCCAACTGGCCTGCGGCTGGATCGTCGACCCCTTCGGAGCGAGCTGGCAGGTCCTCCCCCGAGCCTGGCAAGACCTCCCCCAGTCCGGCGCGCAGGAGGGAATCATCATGGCATCACGCTCTATGATGCTATGATGCCTCCATGCGTACCACGATCACTCTGGACAGTGATGTCGAGGCCCTGTTGGAGCGCGAGATGGCGGCCCGGCAGCTGCCGTTCAAGCAGGTGGTGAATGACGCCCTGAGGCGCGGCCTGGGAGCCTCCCGCGGGGCGGACTTCACGTTCCCCAGCTACTCCATGGGAGTGCCCCGAGTGGACCTCACCCACGCGCTTCGTCTCGCGGCCTCCATGGAGGATGAGGCGCTCCTGACCAAGATGGCCGAGGGTCGGTGATGCTCATCATCGATGCCAACGTCCTGTTGTACGCGGCGAACGCCTCCGCACCCCAGCACCTGGCCAGCCGGGAGTGGCTCCTCCACCAGCTCCGGGAGGGCACCGAGGTGGTGGGAATGCCGTGGACAAGCCTTCTGGCCTTCCTCCGGATCGCCACGAATCGGCAACTGTTCACCGAAGCGCTGTCTGTGGACGAGGCAACCGGCCTCGTCAGGTCATGGCTCGACCACCCACGGGTCGTCACACCCGAACCGTCTCCCCGCCACCTTGACGTGCTGGCTGGCCTGCTCTCTGCCAGCGGATCAGCGGCCAACCTCACCAGCGACGCCCATCTGGCTGCCCTGGCCCTGGAGGTCAATGGAACGGTCGTCAGCTTCGACCGGGACTTTGCGCGCTTCAGTGTGAAGACCCTGGTCCCCCAGATTCCAGAGCGGTGAGGCCACGCTCCTTCTGGGTCAGCAGCGGCTCCACAGCGGAGTCTTCAGCTCCTCGTAGGAGGTGACCGGCTCGAAGCAGGTCATCCCGCGGCAGACATAGGCCGTGGCGCTGTCGTCGATCTGACCGCGTCCCTCGAACAGGTGACCGAAGCCCTGGGTTCCGACGGGGCCGGCGACCAGCGCGGTCCCGGCTGGCGCCATCCGCCAGGCCGCCCGCACCAGCTGGTTCAGCTGGTCGCCCTCGTCGACCACGATCGTGACGTAGGCCGGACGCAGCCCGCGTCGCGCCTCCTCCATCACCAGCGCGTCTGCCAGGCTCCAGCCGGCGAACCGCGGCATCGCCGCAGTGGTCGACCAGGTGGTCCGGGCCGCCTGGTCGGCGCGCTCCATGTAGCGCTGCTCCCCCGACAGCAGGGAGACCGCCCGAAGCGCGGCCACCATGGTCGCGGTGCCCGAGGGGGTCGCGTTGTCGGTCAGGTCACGCGGACGCGCGAAGCGCAGCTCGTCCTCGGCCGCATCGTGGAACCCGCCGTCCTCGCTGGAGAACAGCTCCTCGGCCTGGTCGACCAGCCACATGGCGCGCTCGAGCCACTGGGCATCGCCCAGGGCGCCGGCCAGGCGGGTGAAACCGAGCGCCAGGGCCCCGAAGTCCTCGGTGACAGCCGGCGACTCCCCGGGGACGCCATCACGGGAAGTGCGACGCAGGGTCGGCACGCCCTCCACCTCCACCCGGTGCACGGTCCAGACCGCCTCGGCCGCGCGCCGGGCCATCTCGACCCACTCGGGCTGGTTGAAGACCATCCCGGCGGTCACCAGGGAGTCAATCGCCAGGCCATTCCAGACCGCCACGACCTTGTCATCACGGGCGGGCCGGAAGCGTCCGGCCCGGACCTCCTTCAGGCGGGCGATGACGCGCTCCAGCCGCTCCCAGTCGGAGACGGTGCGTAGTTGCAGGGTGGAGAAGCCGTGCTCGAAGGTGCCCCCGGAGGTGACGTGGAAGACCTTCTGGGCGAATTCTGCGTCCTCCTCGCCCAGCGCATCGGTGAGCAGCTCGGGATTCCAGACGTAGAAGATGCCCTCGTGCACCGCGCCGCGGATGTCGGCGGAGTCAGCATCCAGGCTGGAGGCCAGACCGCCGTTCTCGGTGGTCATCTCCTCCCGCAGCCAGTCAACGATGCCGAAGATGACCCGCTCAAACAGGGCCCGCTTGTCGGGGTCGTGGTCAGCGGTGCGGCGCCACGCGCGGGTGTAGGTGCCCAGCAGCAGGGCGTTGTCGTAGAGCATCTTCTCGAAGTGGGGCACCACCCAGCCGGCGTCCACGGAGTACCGGTGGAAGCCGCCGGCGAGCTGGTCGTGGATGCCGCCACGGGCCATGGTTTCGCAGGTCAGCTGGGCCATGTCCAGGCTGGTCGGGTCGCCCTTCACCAGAAGCGCGTCCAGCAGCATCGACGGCGGGAACTTGGGCGCAGCCCCGAAGCCGCCGTGCACCATGTCGTAGCTCTCCCCCAACTTCTCCAGGGTGTCGAGCGCGGTGGGCGCCTTGTCGGCGGCGGTGGGCACCTGGTTCAGCTCCGCGAGTTGCTCACGGATCTGACCTGCCGATCCCACGACCTCCTCGCGGCGTTCCTGCCAGGCCTGCGACAGTGCCTGGCAGACGTCGCCAAAGCCGGGCATCCCGCCACCTGCGACCGGCGGGAAGTAGGTTCCGGCGAAGAAGGGCACCCCTTCGGGGGTGAGGAAGACGCTCATCGGCCAGCCGCCGCGTCCGGTCATCGCCTGGGTGGCGTTCATGTAGACGGCGTCGACGTCGGGATGTTCCTCGCGATCGACCTTGATCGAGACGAAATTGTCGTTGAGGAACTGGGCAATCTCAGGATTGTCGAAGGACTCGTGCGCCATGACATGGCACCAGTGGCAGGCCGCGTAGCCCACGCTCAGGAAGATCGGCACATCACGTCGGCGGGCCTCCTCGAAGGCGTCCTCGCCCCAGGGCCACCAGTCAACGGGCTGGTGGGCGTGCTGCAGCAGGTAGGGGGAGGTGGCATCGGCCAGACGGTTCGGCATGCCGCCAGCCTAGCGATCGCCTGAAGCGCTGGAACGGACGACCAGTCAGCTGCGGGTGGACGCCTTGGGTGGGCGTCGACCGCGTCGGCTGCGGCGTCCCGAGGTGGGGTCCGCGGCGGGGCTGGCCTCCTCCAGGGAAGTCACCTCGCAGGTTTCCGCGGACGGGCTGTCCGACACAGGAATGCCGGGGTGTTCCATGGCCTCGAGTTCCTCGGGAGTGGCCGGGCGGATGCCGCGGATGTTGCGGCGCAGGCTCAGGAACGCAAGCACGCCGAAAAGCGCCAGCACACCGAAGGCCAGCAGCGTCAGTTGACCCGAGTTCAGATTGCCCATGGGTCGAAGGTTACCGCCCGTCACCGTGTCACGGGTCGCCGCCCATGACTCGGCCCACCCCGAGCAGGTCAGATGGTGAAGTCGTCCCCCTGAGCGTGGGCCGTGGGACGCACCTCGCCCCGGAGGCCGGCGAACAGGTCGTCCTCGGGCAATTCGGACTGCACCGTGGTGAAGGCGAGCTCGAAGTCCTCGGTGGGCCAGGCCCGGCTCTGCACGTCCTGGGGGACCTCGAACCAGGGACCATTCGGGTCGATCTGGGTGGCGTGAGCGATCAGGGCCCGGTCGCGCACGTCGAAGTACTCCGCACAGGGGACGCGGGTGGTGACGCGACGCTCGTAGTCGAAGTCCTCCCAGTTGGCCAGCCGCTCCCGGTAGGGGGAGTCCATCCCGGCCTCATGCATGGCAGCATCCAGCGCCGCGAAACGGAGCCGGTGGAAGGACATCTGGTAGTAGAGCTTGCTGACCTGCCAGGGTTCCCCCAGCTCGGGGTGTGCGTCGGGGTCGGCAGCCTGCTTCAACGCCTCCATCGTGAGCCGGTGGCACATGATGTGATCGGGGTGCGGGTAGCCGCCCTTCTCGTCATAGGTCGTCATCACCTGGGGCTTGAAGTCACGGATGACCCGCACCAGCGGTGTGGCGGCTTTGACCGGATCGACCAGCCCGAAGCAGCCCTCCGGCAGCGGGGGCAGCGGGTCCCCCTCGGGGAATCCGGAGTCCACGAAGCCGAGCCAGACCTGCTCCACGCCGAGGATCTCGCGGGCGCGAGCCATCTCCTGGGCACGAATGGCGGCAATGTCCGCCCACACCTCGGGTCGGTCCATCGCGGGGTTCAGGACGCTGCCACGTTCGCCGCCGGTACAGGTCGCCACCATCACGCGGACGCCCTCGGCGACGTACTTCGCGGTGGTCGCCGCCCCCTTGGACGACTCGTCATCGGGGTGGGCATGGACGTGCAGGAGGCGCAGGTCGGTCTCGGACATAGGCCCCATTGTGCACCAGCGCACCCGAGGGACCCGCCCACGTTCATCTCGTGCCGGCCACTGACAGGAATCCGGCAGTCATCGCGGCTGCCGTCCACACTAGAGTGGAGATCATGGATGTTCGGGTCCCCGAAGGGTTGAGCCAGGCTGATCGCCAGAGGCTTGCCCAACGCTATCCCCCGCGCACCCGCCACTGGCCGCAACTGGTCGTCGGCCTGGTGCTGGTGGGAGCCCTGCTCGGCTGGGGCATCTGGGCCGGCTGGGAGAAGTCACGGCCCGGCGTCCACGGGCAGCTCTACAGCTACAGGGTTGTCAGCGACGCCCAGGTCGACGTGCAGGTGAACGTCCATCGGCCCGACCCGTCCAGAGCGGCTCGCTGCACCGTCCAGGCGCAGGCCCCCTCCGGTGAGACCGTGGGCGAACTCGATGTCGCGGTGCCCCCCTCCGAGGCCAAGGACGCCCGCATCCCCGCTTCGATCAAGACCTACCTTCGCGCGCACACCGCGATCCTGACCAGTTGCAGGCTCGTCTGAGTACCCGCGACACCACTGGGCCCCTGTCGCTGTTCCCACGCCGAACCGGATAGAATTGCGGAATGTCTGCAAATACCGCATCCGTTGTCTGGCTGACCCAGGAGGCGTACGACAAGCTCACCAACGAGCTGGAGTACCTCAAGGGTGAGGGCCGGACCGAAATCAGCGCCAAGATCGCCTCTGCCCGTGAGGAGGGCGACCTGAGCGAGAACGGCGGCTACCACGCCGCCCGTGAGGAACAGGGCCAGATGGAGGCCCGTATCCGCCAGCTCGAGGACATGCTGCGTCGCGCCGAGGTGGGCGAGGCCCCCACGAGCGGCGATGAGGTCGTCCCGGGCACCATGGTCACCGTCGCCTACTTCGGCGACGAGGACGACACCGACACCTTCCTGCTCGGTAGCCGAGAGGTGATGGGGTTGGACGACTCCGTCGAGGACATCCAGGTCTACTCGCCGCAATCCCCGCTCGGGTCGGCGATCGTCGGCAAGAGGGTCGGCGAGGACGCCGACTACGTCGCCCCAACCGGCAAGACCATCAGCGTCACCATCGTGAAGGTGGAACCCTTCTCCGGCTAGCGCCACTCCTGCAGACCGTGCCAGCGCCCGCCATCACTGAGGATGACGGGCGCTGGCATTTGTCCTGCGGTTGCGCAGGTCAGGCGGTGGCGTCCTTGATGATGGCCTGACCCATCACGACCCCGACGTCCAGTCGCGCCGAGCCATTGCCGGCGACGTACTCATCGAGCGGTCCGGCCTCCCCCGGCCAGACCACGCGCCCCAAGCGGGCCTCACCACGAACGGTCACATTCGACTCAGCGCCCAGCTCGATGGTCAGCGACCCCGATTCAACGCGGATCCGGGAGCGGCCGCGGTTGATGCTGCCGGTGACATGGGCCGGGCCGGTCTGCACCAGGGCATCCTCGACCTCGGTGACGCCCTCGAGGGTGGCACCACCCACCGTCACGCGGACCCGACCCAGAACTGGCACGTCTGTCACGGTCAGCGCCCCGCCGGTGACCTCCACGTCCACGGGGATCGCTGGGTTCACCCGGATCAGCAACTCCTTGCCCAGACCGAGGGTGCGCAGGTCGTCCAGGCTGCGCGGCGGCTTGAGGATGCTGAAACCCTTCAGTGAGGGGCCGATCTCGCCGTCACTGGCGACCTCGAGGGTCTTGCCGGTGCGACGCAGCACGTGGGGTCCGTCGGCGGTCACCGTCGCGGTGGCCCTGTCGCCGATGATCCGTACCCGGCGTCCGACAGCACGAACGACCACGCGGTCGACGCCGCGGGTGCCCTGGGGTCGCGGCTGCTCCTCAGCGGGTTCCTCGACAATCTCGGCCTCGACGACGGTCTCCTGATCCGAATCGGCATGTCGCGGTTCCTCGGGAACCTCCTCAGCCTCGGGCTCCGGATCACGCCGGAAGGATTCACGAGTGTGGGTGGCGAACTGGGCGCGTCCCCCCTCGAATTCGGGTGTGGACTGCTCAGCCTGTTCGGCGGTGTCCGTGCCCCCGCTGGAGTCGGACTTCAGGGCATCGATGCGTCGCGCAGCCTCTGCGGCGTCGATGCGGCCGGCGGCGAGGTCTTCCAGGATGGACATCTGATCGCTCATGGCTCCATCGTATGGAGCCGCCGGGGCCTGGAGGTGACGGTCAGGGTGATCTCAGGGAGACTCGTGCGCCAGACTGGTGCGGTGAGCACCCCCAGACCCCTGAACGAGTTGATCGCCCCCGACTGGGCCGAGGCGCTCTCCCCTGTGGAACCGACCATTCACGCCCTGGGTGACTTCCTCCGCACCGAAATTGCCGAGGGACGCGGCTACCTCCCCGCGGGGCCGAATGTCCTGCGCGTCTTCAGCCGACCGCTGGCGGACGTCAGGGTACTGATCGTGGGCCAGGACCCCTACCCCACGCCCGGTCACGCGGTGGGGCTGTCCTTCTCCGTGGATGCCGGGGTCCATCCGTTGCCCCGCAGCCTCGTGAACATCTTTGCCGAGCTCGACTCCGACCTCGGGATCGCCCCGAGTGCCCATGGCGACCTCAGCCACTGGTTCGGTCAGGGCGTCCTGCTGCTCAACAGGGTGCTGACCGTGCGGCCGGGAGCCGCCGGAAGCCATCGCGGCAAGGGGTGGGAACGGGTGACCCAGCTGGCGATCGAGGCGCTCGTCGAGCGCGGGGGCCCGCTGGTCGCCATCCTGTGGGGCCGTGACGCACAGTCGCTGACGCCGATGCTGGGCGGGGTCCCCATCATTGCCAGTGCACACCCCTCGCCGCTGTCGGCACGGACAGGGTTCTTCGGCTCACGCCCGTTCAGCCGGGCCAATGAGGAGCTCAGGCGGCAGAACGCTGCTCCCATTGACTGGGCTCTTCCGCCGGCTGGGGACTGACCGACGCCGAGCGGTGTCCCCGGAACACCCACAAGCGCGCCAGGGTGTAGATGTAGATGCCCTCGACGCAGGCTGCCGTCACGCGCGCGATCGGGTACCAGACCCCGAGCCACTCCAGCAGGGAGGAGAAGGCGAGGATCCAGATCAGGTAGTTGCTGACAATGACCACCAGGTACTTGCCCGACTGGCTGGCCGTGTCGCCGTGCGCCCGGAAGTTCAGCAGCTTGTTCAGGAAGAAGGCGAGCACGCTGGCGAGACCGAAGCTGCCGCTGACGGCGAGCGGATAGGGCAGGCGCAGGACTCCATGGCTGATCCACAACAGGATCAGGTCCACCCCGAAGGTGAACAGGTTGATGATGGCGAACCCGATGAACGTGGCCGGGATTCGCGAGAGAATACCGGGTAGCAGTCCATGCAGCCGGTCAACGAACGCCGCGAAGGACCGAGCAGCCGGTCCGCTGGCGTCCTTGGTCACAGGTGCATTATTGCTGAAAGGGACACATGAATCTTCGTCTGTCCCCGAACCCTCGGCTGAAAGGTGCACACCATGTGGCGCAACCTGACTGACAAGACCTCGATGGTCTCCCCCGACAAGGCGCTGCCGGGACGCAGCGAGCCGGTCCTGGGCCATCCGACCTACCATCGCGTCTTCGGTGACCCGCTGGACCGGGAGTTCGAGGGCACTGAAGTCGCCTACTTCGCCATGGGCTGCTTCTGGGGTGCAGAGCGCATCTTCTGGGAGTTGGACGGTGTGAAGGCGACTGCCGCCGGCTACATGGGCGGGTTCACCCCCAACCCCACCTATGAAGAGGTGTGCACCGGCAAGACCGGCCACACCGAGACCGTGCGCATCGTCTTCGATCCCGACACGATCAGCTACGCCGAGCTGGTGAGGGTGTTCTTCGAGAACCACGACCCCACTCAGGCGATGCGCCAGGGCAATGACGTGGGCACCCAGTACCGCTCGGCCATCTTCACCACCACCCCCGAGCAGGCCGCCATCGCCGGCGCCGCCGTCGTGGAGCTGCAGCCCCGCTTCACCGAGAAGGGCTTCGGCCCCATCACCACCGAGGTCGGGACGGCTGGTGAGTGGTACTGGGCCGAGGACTACCACCAGCAGTACCTGGACCGCGTCCCCAATGGCTACTGCAACCACGGGCCCAACGGCGTGAGCTGCCAGGTCGGCGTCCTGGGCTGAGGCAGTCCCGCTGGCTGCGAGGGCTGCTGCCCGCCCATCGCTGCGACGGTGACCTGCGTGGGCGCTCACCGACGAGGACTTCGACGATGACGGTGCCGGGGACGACGAGGAGCACTGAGCCGGACACAGGAGAACCCGCAGGTTGCCCAGTGGGGCAGCCAGGCGGGACGAGAGCCTGACCCTGCGGGTTCCGGTGATCTGAGTGGATTCCGCCTCAGCGGCAGACCACCTCACATGTCCCACTGTCGTACGTCACTGTGTGGACCACCCCCTTTCCTGTGTACTGCCACGCTAGGACGCCCGCGGGCGGTGCGCAACGCATTTTCCGCGTTCGATCCCCGACGCGGTGTGGTCCGGGACGCGCGTAGGATTCTGCCGTGCCCCTGCCTCGTCGACGCCTCCTGAGTCTGGCGGCCATGTCCCTGGGCATGGCCTCCTGTGGGAAGGGCGAGGGGCCGGTTCTGAGCGTGAGCCCGTCCAGCTCGCCCACCACGAGCACGGTGCCGGTGGTGTCCCCCACTCCCAGCGCGAGCAGCAGCGCAGAGGCCGACCTGACCAGACCGGGCGAGGCGCGCAAGGTCGTCGATGCCCTCGTGGCCTGGGCACGCCTGCCGGTCATCAAACTCGACATCACCCGGACCACTGCCACGCTGAGCTGCCTCGACGCGCAGAAAAAGGTGGCTGCCTGGCGTTGGGAATCGGGGGGAATCACGAAGGTTGCCTCCGACATCGAGTACATCCAGCAGGCCAGCTTCGACCCCAAGGACTTCGACCTGCAGGACGTCGGGGCGCTCTTCCGTGCTGCTGCTGAGGTGTCGGGTAGCTCCTCGGGGCAGGAACTGCAGATTGTGGAGCAGACCCCCGGTTCCATCCAGATGGTGGTCACGACGCGCCCGGAATCCGAAGCCGTCTTCTTCCGGCCTGACGGATCCCTGGTGCGAAGGCTTGATCTGCACACCCGCCCGGGGCTCGAGGAGGGCCTCAAGGACGCCGTGGCCGGGCGCACCCAGCTCACCCGCGTCGAACTGGCCCGTGACCTGATCTATGCAGAGTCGGCGGACCCCAAGAACAGCAGTGCCACGCTGCGTATCACGCGTCCGGAGAAGGTGCCCGCCTACCGCACCTCGCGGGCCGAGGCGCCCACGATGGCCTCCTTCAGCCCCACCGACATCCCTCTGGACGTCCTCGTGAGCCACATGGAATCGCTGCCGGCACGCCTCGAGCAACCCGAGGGGACAGCGGTGACCTGGGTCATCGACTGTCGCGACGGACGACCGCTGCCCACGGTGAGGTTCACCGTGGGCAGCAGGACCATCGTGACCGACCTGAGCGGCCGGGACATCACCACCGAGGTGTGATCACTGCCCGAGCTCGTCGGTGCTGAAGGTGTCGCAGGTGTTCGGGTCGCCCGAGTTGAAGCCCTTCGCCAGCCAGTACTTGCGCATCTTGGACGAGCCGTGGGTCCAACCGTCGGGGTGGACGCCGCCACCGGACTGCTGCTGGATGTGGTCATCGCCCACAGCCCGGGCGGCATCGACGATGCGGTTCAGATCGTCCTGGGTGATGTTCTCGATGATGTCATCGGGGTTCTGGGCCGCCCACTTGAACCAGACACCGGCGTAGCAGTCGGCCTGCAGTTCCACACGGACGCCATTGGAGGTCGGTCCGGTCTTGCCGTCCTGGGACTTGGCCAGGACGCCGGTCAGGTTCTGGATGTGGTGGCCGAACTCGTGGCCGACGATATAGGCCTCGGCCGCAGAACTGGACTCGGTGCCCAGTTGCTGCAGCAGCTGCCCGACGAAGCGGGTGTCGACGTAGATCTTCTGGTCACCCGGGCAGTAGAAGGGCCCGACCTGGGAGCTTGCCGTGCCGCAGGCGGTCTGGACGCTGCCGCTGAAGGTGCGCATGGTGGGCTTCTGGTAACCGTTGACGGTCTGGCTCCAGTACTGGTTCAACGAGGTCATGTAGGCGGGCCAACGGCACTCGGGGTCGCGCTCGACGTCCGCGCCGGTCCTGCACTGGGTCTGCTGGGCGCCCGGGCCCTGCGCGCCGCCACCCCCACCCAGGACGTCGGCGGGATTGAAGCCGAGCAGGGCAGCGATGATGGCGATGATGACGCCACCGATGCCGCCAACGGCCAGACCGCCGCCACGGCCGCCACCGCCTCCGCTGATGACGGAGCCGGAGTCGATTCCGGCATCGCTCTTGAAATCCATGGGAGCCCCTTCGATCGAGCTGGTGAGTCCACTGTAGGGGAAGTCGCGAGGTGGCCATGGGCTCTGGGGCGAGGATGACTGTTCGTCAGGAGCGGACAGGTGCTCGGCGACATCCCCTCACCGAGATGAGATGATGAACCGATGCAGATCATCGGCGTGGCCAGTCCTGGGTCCAAGGAGCTCGCCCGCGTCGACATTGCCCACGGGCAGCACCCGAAGCTGGCCTTCTGGCGCCAGGGGTGGGTGATCCAGAGCCTGCTCAGCGCCCAGATGGTGGAGGGCGAGGTCGTGCTGACGGCACGAGTCGCCCCCAGGACGCCGCGGTCGCGCCCCCCGCGGATGAAATATCGCGGGGCCGACCCGCAGTTGCGTATCGAGCCCGGCGAGACTCCCGTGCGCAACCAACGCATCGCCGCCTACGCACTGGTGCGATCGGTCCGTGGCCTGCTGGGGACAGAGTGCTCGGATCGAACCGCCGTGCCCGGGTTGTGGCAGCTGCCTGGCGGCGGGCTGGACCCCGCCGAGAGCCCCGCAGAAGCCGTCGTGCGGGAGGTCTTCGAGGAGGCTGGCCAGGAGATTCGGATCAACCGGCTGCTTGACCTCCAGTCAGACCACTGGATCGGACGCGCGCCCAATGGTGTCCTGGAGGACTTCCACGCCCTGCGCATCTTCTACTCCGCGACCTGCGAAAACCCCACCGACCCGGTCGTCATCGACGTGGATGGCACCACCGAGCGCTCCGCCTGGGTGCCGCTGTGGCAGTGGCGTTCCCTGCCCTGGACCTCGGGTTCTCGGTCGATCCTGGACAAGTACGGCTCCAGCATCCCCGCGCACTGACAATCGGCCGCGCGGTGATGGCAGGGGGCAGGGTCCGAGGCGCACTGGGCCGGAGACAACAGTGCCCCCACCGAAGCAGGGGCACTGTGACATCAGGAGAAGGTCAGTCGCGGAACCAGCTCATGATGCGCAGGATCTCGGTGTAGAGCCACACCATGGTGACCGCGACGCCCAGGGCTGCCACCCAGCTCTGCGAGGCAGGAGCACGGTTGGCGACTCCCCGCTCGATCATGTCGAAGTCGGTGACCAGGTTCAGCACGGCCAGAACGGCACCCAGAAGAGCCACGCCCAGGACGATGAGGGAGTTGCCGCCCATCGAGCGCAGGCCCAGGTCAATACCGAAGAGGGCGCACACGAAATTGATCAGCATCGCCACGGCGAAACCGGCAGTGGCCAGGAAGACCACCTTCTGGAACTTCGGGGTGACACGGATGTTGAAGAAGCGGTAGGCCGCCAAGGTAACACCCGCGGTCGCGAAGGTGGCCATCACGGCCTGGACCACGATGCCGGGGTAGACGCTCTCGAAGAACTTCGAGAACATGCCGATGAAGACACCCTCGATCAGCGCATAGGCCAGCACGCCGACTGGCGAGGCAGTGCGGCGCATGGTGACGACCAGGACGGTGACGAAGCCGACCAGTGCCGACAGGATCATCGCGGGCCCCATGAGGGCATCGGGAATGAGCGCCCAGCTCAGTCCGGCGACGATCGCGATCGCACCCAGGACCAGGGCGCTCTTGGCGATGACGTCATCAAAGGTCATGACTCCCTGGGGAGCCTGCGGCTGGCCGTACCCATACTGCTGCGGCTGGCCATAGCCGTAGCCCTGGGGCTGGCCGTAGCCCTGCTGGCCATAGCCCTGCTGGGGGAAGCCCTGCTGGCCGTACCCCTGCTGGGGGAAGCCCTGCTGGCCGTACCCCTGCTGGGGGTATCCATAGCCCTGGCTCGGTGCAGGGCGATTGAACTGCTCGATTCGACCGAGGACAGGATTGCCCATGGTGCAAATACCTCCTGGAGAAGTGGCGCCACCAGCCCGGCACGGACTGTGCGGATGTCAGGCGACGCTGTCAATGGTAACCAACGACGTGGCCGGTCCAGATGTTCCGCCGCCGCCGTGATTCGGGGTGGAATCAGGGTGCCTCAGTCCGAGGTTACCAACTCGTTCGCCGTCCGGATCGCCTTCCTCACCACATCAACCGAGTCAGGGACCTTGACCAGCACCCAGCGATGCACCTCTCCGGGCAGCAGGGAGACCAGCTGGTCGCCGGTCACCTCGCACCCGACTTCATCGGCCGCGAGCCACACCTCCTGCAGGACGGCCTGTGCGGTGAGCTCCACTGTGTCTCCGTCCAGCCGCACGTCGTACTGGGCCGGGGCGGCATGGTCCGTGCGGTTTGCCGCTGCCCAGCAATGGGCGATCGGGGCGTCACCCACGTCGATCCTGAGAAATTCCCCCGGTGAGGAGAACTGCAGGTCGTCACCGCGGGGCACACGCACGACCTGGCCGGCTGGAACCGACGCCTGGATCTGCTCTCGGGCCAGCTCGGTCCCATCTGAGGCATAGCGGATCAGCTCCCCACTGGCCTCCCAGGGAGTGGTCGTGTGGTTGGACAGGCTGACCCACGGGCCCTCGGGCTCGGGCACGCTCGCCGTCCTGGACGAGAACGCCTGCTGGAGGGAGTAGTAGGCGGGTTTGCGCCAGCCGTTGCTGTCGACCACTGCCCACGACAGCACCGGCCAGCAGTCGTTGAGCTGCCAGATGATGGCCCCGCGGCACTCGTCAAGGCTGCGGAACCAGTCGATCGCCACCCGCAATGCCCTGGCCTGGACCAGCTGTGCCGCCCAGTGCCACGACTTCATGTCGGTCTGGAGCCCGAAGTCCCTCACAATGCCACGCTGCAACTTCAACTGCCCCGCGCCGGCCTTCTGGTGGATGAGGAGCTGTGGCGACTCAGGTGTCAGCGGGTCGTCCTCCAGTGTCTCGGTGAGGGTGGTCCATGCCGGCGGCGCCTGCCAGCCGAACTCGGCAGCGAAGCGGGGGCGGTGGGTGCGGTAGTCCTCATAGGGACGTGAGTTCCACACGTCCCACACGTGCATCGTGCCTTGCGCGGGGTCGTTGGGCATGTCATCGGCGCGGGGGCTGAACGGGGAGTTGGGGATGTAGGCGAGCTGGGGCACCAGCTCCGAGGCGAGGCTCGGAATGATGTCGCGCCAATAGCCCAGGCCCCAACTGTGGCGGAAGTCGTGCCCGTCCTGGAAGCCGCGCTCGGCCCCGATGGATTCGCACTCATTGCCGCCGCACAGCAGCGCCAGGCTGGGGTGATGGTGCAGGCGAACCAGGTTGTCCCGGACCTCGGCCTCCACCTCCGAGCGCAGCGGCTCCTCCTCGGAGTAGAAGGCGCAGGCGAACAGGGCATCCTGCCACACCAGCAGCCCGAGCTCGTCGCAGACCCGGTAGAAGGTGTCGGACTCCCATGTTCCACCACCCCAGACCCGGATGAGATTGCACCCCAGGTCGACGGCGCCAGCCAGCTGCCGCCGGATGGCCTGTTCGTCCACGCGGTGCGGGAAGGGATCATCGGGGATCCAGTTCATCCCGCGTACCCACACCGGCTCGTCGTTGACCTGCAGATGGAAGCCATGCCCCAGCTCGTCGGGAGCCTGGACGGCCCGGACCTCGCGGAAACCAATGCGCCGCACTGCACGGCTCGGGCGTCCCCGCCGGGTTGCCTCGATGGTCACGGTGTACAGCGGCTGGTCGCCGAACCCCCGGGGCCACCACAGCTGCGCGCCGTGCACGGGCACATCCAGATGTCGACCCTGGCCTGCGGACTGGAACTCGACGCCGGGCCCGGTCAGGTGCACGCTCCAGTCGTCGACATCCTCAGCCAGTTCGACCCGGAGGGCCCAGGAGTCGTCCTGCCGCCGCGTGGACACCATGGTGCCCTCCAGGTTCGGCCCGGTGTCGACCTCGACCCAGGCCGGGCGCCAGAGGCCGGAGGTGACAGTGTCCGGGCCCCAGTCCCAGCCGAAGCTGCAGGCCATCTTGCGCACTGCGTTGTAGGGGTGGTCGTTCACATGCGGACGCATCCCTTGGTCCAGGGCACGCCGGTTGGTCTCGCTGAGTGGAGCATCGAACTCAACCCGCACGCGGTTGCGCCCCTGCTGGACAGCATCGGAGATGTTGAGCCGATGGCGTCGGTGCATGTTCTCCACCCGCGCCACCTCGGCATGGTTCACGTGAACGCGCGCGAAGGTGTCGACGCCGTCGAGGCACAGCGTCACCGAGCTGTCACCCACCCCATCAGATTCGAGGTCGAACTCGGCCTCCATCGACCAGTCGACCAGCCCGACCCAGCGTTGGTCGAGTTCGTGGTCTGCCAGCAGTGGGTCCTCCAGCAGCCCCGCACCCATGAGGTCGGTGTGGATGCTGCCCGGTGCTGCTGCCGGGAAGGGTTGGGTTGCCCCGGAGGGCGCGGGCCCCGAACGGGCCCACGCCTTCCACTCGGTCAGCGCGATGACGCTCAACAGATGCTCCTTGTATTGTGTGCTGTCCTGCTCAGCCGCGACCGGCGTCCGTGTAGGCCTGCGCGAGTTCGTCAGCCATCTTCTGCCCGTAGTCCTTCCACCACTTGTCGGCGATGGGGCGGTACTCGGAGACCTTCTTGCGCCCCTGGACGATGTCGCCCTCAAGGGCACCGAACGTCTTGCTCGCCTCGTCCCACTTCTTTTCCACCGTCTTGGAAGGCAGGTAGACGGCGTCGTTGCGGTAGGCGTCAGGCACCAGCTTGCGAATGGACGCGTCCAGCTTGCGGGCGGAATCCTCGTGACCCGGCAGGTAGTTGGCGATGCGCGCGTCCGCGATGTACTTCACGCCCAGCTGGCTGTTGGCACCACCGGTCTGGGTGGGGACGGGGTCGGAGCCCTTGAGGGTGTAGTCGCTGCCCTCCTTCCCGTACTTGACGTCCAGGTACTCCTTGGTACCGAAGGGTGCAGCCAGGTAGTTGGCCACCTTCAACAGGGTCTCGACGCGGTCGCCAGCCTTCTTGTTGATGGCCGAGCGACCGAAGGAGGGGAAGCTCATCCACATGTGGCCCTTGCCGTTGCCGTCGAAGGCAGGGATTTGACACACGTCGATGTCGAACCCCTTCGGGGCGTCGCTCCAGTACTGGGACCAGGCGCTGAAGGAGTCGGGGTTGAAATAGGCCTTGCCGGTGCTGAACCACACCTTGGTGTTGGGGGCGGAGAAGGCGTCAGGATGCATCAGCCCGGCCTGGGCCCACTTGCGCTGGGCCTCAATGGCCTCCTCCATCTCGGGGGCGGTCCACCAGCTCTGCATCGTCTTCCCGTCCCACTTCCAGAAGTTGGGGATGCCCAGCATGTTCTTGATGTACTGGCCGGGCACCATCGTGGACGCCCAGCGTCCGCCCTTGGGGTCGTTGATCTGCTTGGCCAGGTCGAAGAACTCCTGGAAGTTGCCCCAGTCAGCCTTCACACCCTTGTCGGCGAGCAGGTCATCGCGCCGGTAGACCACGCCGGAGGACATCGCGCCACGCGGGCTGGGAATGCCGTAAAGGCGCCCGCCGAAGCGGCCTGCCTCCCAGCACTCGCTGGGGATGGCGGCCAGGTTGGGGTACTGGGAGATCTTGTCCCCGGAGATGTGGTCGGACAGGTCGAGGCAGGTGGCCTGCACCATGCCGGCCATGTCGGGGACCTCGCCGATGAAGAACATGTCGGGCAGCTGTCCGCCGGCCACCGTGGTGGAGAACTTCGAGGCGTACTCCCCTGCCGGGATCTGCTGGATCTTCAGCTCCGAGCCGATCTTCTCGTTCAAGTTCGCCCAAGCGGTGTTCTTCGGCGGCTGGGCGGTGACCGGGGCGAAGGTCTGGGTCAGGATGCTGACCGGCTTGCCGTCGCCGGCCTTCTCCTTCACCGACACCGTGGGCTCGGCCGGATACTTGAAGAAGGTGTCGGGGATGTCCTTGTCGCCGGCAATGTCGGGTTTGGGGCCCTCGGGGGCCTTGAACGCCGGCGCAGCCACATTCTTGCCGTCAGCGCCCTTGCCGGTGTCACCCCCGTCCTTGCTGCCGCAGCCGGCGACCAACGGGACGCCGAGCGCGACGGCGGCAACACTGCCGGTCTGAATCAGGCTTCGACGAGTCAACTCGCTCATGATTGTTCTCCTTGGAGGGGTTGGGTCAGCCCTTCACCGCACCGGTCAGCATGCCGGTGGTGAAGTGCTTCTGGAGGAAGGGGTAGACGAACAGGATGGGAGCGACGGCGATCAGCAGCATCGCCATTTGCAGGGCGGGCTGGGGCGGCAATGCATCCACCCCGGCGCCGAGGTCACCGCCGGAGAGCTGGGCATTGTCCAGCACGTAGGTGCGCATCACCAGAGTCAGCGGCCACTTGCCCTGGTCGGACAGGTAGATCAGGGCCCCGAAGAAGGCATTCCAGTAGCCCACCGCGTAGAACAGGCCGATCACCGCCAGCACCGGCTTGGACAGCGGCAGCACCATCTTCGTGAAGATCGACCAGTCGGTGGCCCCGTCGATGCGCGCCGACTCGAACAACTCGGCCGGGATGTTCATGAAGAAGGCGCGCAGCACGATGATGTTGAAGGCGCTCACCAGGCCGGGCAGGATCAGTGACCAGTACGAATCCAGCAACCCGACCTGCTTGACGGTCAGGTAGAGCGGGATCAGGCCGGGACTGAACAGCAGGCTGAACAGCACCACCATCAGGATCGGCCGGTGGCCGAAGCTTCCCGGGCGGCTCAGCCCGTAGGCCATCATCGCGCTCACGCTCAGGGACAGGATGGTGCCGACAGTGGTGATCCCGATGCTCACGATCAGAGCCCGGGTGACGACACCCCCTGAGAGCACGGACCGGTAGGCGTCCAGATTGAAGCCATCGGGCCACAGCACGAAGCCGCCGGCCTGATTGAGGTGACGCGCGCTGGACAGCGACGTGGAGATGATGCCGAGGAAGGGCACCACCACCGCCAGACAGCACAGGAGCAGGATGACGCCAGTGAGGAAGGCTTCAGCGGGGCCCGGGGCCTGCTGGCCATTCTCCAGCCGCTTGCGCTGGGATGGACGAGCGCTCATGACTTGTAGACCCCCTGTTCACCGAAGATGTGGGCCACCTTGTTGGCTGCCAACACCAGGATCGTGCCGATCAACCCCTTCACCAGGCCCACTGCTGTGGCCTCGCCCCAGGCGTTTCCGGTGATGCCGTGGTTGTAGACGTAGGTGTCGATGACCTCACTGGCGTCCATGCCCACCGCTCGTTGCTGCAGGATGATCTGCTCGAAGCCCACGCTGAGCGAATCGCCCAGGCGCAGGATCAACAGCAGGATGATGATCCCCCGGAGACCCGGGAGCGTGACATGCCATAGCTGTCGCCAGCGGGAGGCGCCGTCAACCTGACTGGCCTCGTACAGAGTGGAATCGATACCGGCCAGCGCAGCGAGGAAGAGGATCGTCGCCCAGCCGGTGTCCTTCCACATCACCTGGCTGGTCAACAGCCCCACGAACAGGTCCGGGTTGCCGATGATGTTGAGCGTCTCGTGGCCGTTCTGGCGCAGCCAGGTGTTGATCAGGCCACCGCCGCCCAGCACCTGCTGGAAGATGGCGACCACCACCACCCAGGACAGGAAGTGCGGGAGGTACAGGACGCTCTGGATGATCCGCTTGATCTTGGTGGACATGACCGAGTTCAGCAGGAGGGCCAGCAGGATGGGTGCCGGGAAGACCAGCACGGTCTGGACCAGGGTCAACACCAGGGTGTTTTTGACGGCATTGAGGAATTCTGGGTCCCCATTGGTCATCAGCTGGAAGTTCTCCCAGCCCACCCAGTCGGAGTCAGCGATGCCGATGTAGGGCTTGTAGTCCTTCCACGCGATCACATTTCCGGCGAGTGCCGCGTAATGGAAGATGAGCAGGACAAGCAGGCCGGGCAGGCACATCAACAGCAGTGTCCTGTCCCGACTGAGCCGCCGCAGCAGGCTTTGCCTGCGGGGTTTCGCGCCGGTGACGGCAGGTGCGGACATCCCATCTCCTCTCTGAGATCAGTAGCCAATCGTCCGGAGGTACTCCCTGGAGTCCTTGATGCAGTCGAAGGGATCGCGGCCGTAGGTCTCATCCTGCTCGATGAAGAACCAGTCCGCTCCTGCCGCCTTCGCCGCCGGCAGGAGTTCGGGCCAGTTCATGTTCCCGGCCCCCACCTCTGAGAATCGCACAAGATTGTTGAACTCGATGGCAAACTCGCGGTGTTTTCCCTGAGAAGGCAATTCAGCCATCTCAGGCGTCAGCGGCACCACACGGAAGTCCTTGAGGTGCACCAATTTACAAACGCCGTGATAGTTCTTGAGCATGTCGAGGGGATTCATTCCACCACGCATGACCCAGTGCAGGTCGACCTCGAAACCGAGGCTGGGGGCGACGCGGCGGACGATGTCGAAGATCCTCTCCCCCTCGAGCTGGGCCAGGTCCACGTGATGGTTGTGATAGCAGAGGGTGATGCCGTGCGGTGCGAGTTCCTGGGCCTTCGCCTGGCACTTGCGGGCGAACTCCTCGCAGGCGTCCTTGCTCGTCATGGCCGCCACCGGCATCATGCCGATGCGGACGTACCGGCAGTCGAGACGCTGGCAGTCCTCCACGATCTTGGCAAAGTCGGTGACCAGGTTGTCGCAGCTGGCGGTTGCGATCGGTTCGATCGCCACCGAGAGGGCACCCACTGCCAGTCCCAGTTCCCTGGTCCCCCGCTCCAGCGCGGCCACATTCGTCTCATCGGTGGGGATCTGGCTGACCTCGACCCCTTCCAGGTCGAGGTCGTGGAGCCGCTGCAGCACGGGCCACATCCCCTCCTCGGCCACAGCCTCCTTGACCATCATCATCTGAACGCCGAGTTTGGGCATCCTCATCTCCTCTGCAGCAGACATCAGCGGATCCGTTTCAGGCGCGTTCCGGCCAGGGGCCGCCCTCAGCCCGGATCCGGTCGTTGAGTTCCCGGAGATAGAGCTCCTCGGGGAAATCGTCCAGGGGGACCTCCTGACCGGTCCAGCTGGACAGGTGGATGGCATTGGCCAGGCGCACGCCATGGATGCCATCGGCCCCGTCCGCGAGCAAGGGCTCCTCCCCGCGCACGGCGGCGGCGAAGTTCCGCAGCACTTCCACATGCTGCTGCCCCCACACCGACTCGTACTCCTGCGTCTGGATGGAGAGCACTCCCGTCGGGTCGAAGTCGCCGGAGAAGATGCCGCGCACCTGCTCCGGGCCGAGGGAGCGACTGTAGGAACGCTCGTCCTGCGCCATCCGGGTGATCGTCACCTTGCGGGATCCCTCCACCACGACCTTCCCGGCGTCCAGGAGGATCTCGAGCCGATCGGTGCCGGCCAGGTCGTGGGTGGCGGTGATGAAACTGCCGGTCACGCCCTCGCCGAAGTCCAGCAGCGCGTTCACCTCGTCCTCGACGGCGATGTCGCGGGCGAATCCGTAGGCGCACTTCGCGAAGACGCTGCGCGGAACTCCACACAGCCACTGCAGGAGGTCGAGCTGGTGGGGGGCCTGGTTGACCAGGACGCCGCCGCCCTCCCCACCCCAGGTGGCGCGCCACTCTGACTGGTCGTAGTAGCCCTGGGGGCGCCACCACGTGGTGATGACCCAGTAGACGTGGCGCAGTCTGCCCAACTCACCGGACTCGATGAGCTGCTTCAGGTCGCGGTACAGCTGGTTGGCCCGCTGGTTGAAGAAGACCGCGAAGGTCAGGTCAGGCCTGGTGCTCGCATGGTCGATGAGCTGCTGGGCCTGGCGGGTGTAGACCCCGAGTGGCTTCTCGGCCAAGACGTGGAGGCCGCGGTCGAGCGCCAAGATGCCCATCTCGGGGTGGAGGTAGTGCGGCAGGGTCGTGACCACTGCGTCGACCGTGCCCGATTCCATCATCGCCACGGCATCCTCGAAGACGGGGACGCCGAACTGTTCTGCCTCGGCCCTCTTCGATTCATCGATGTCACAGGCGGCGCCGATCACCATGCCGGGCACGCGGCCCGCAGCGAGGAATCGTGCGTAGCTGGCGCCCTCGGCGCCGAAGCCGATGATTCCCAGCCGCACAGCGGTCTGATCGTGGCTGGTCATGCTGTTTCCCCCTGGTGTGGTCGTCCGCGGTCTGCGTCGGCATAGAGGGCCATCACCATGCGCAATGAGACCAGGGCCTCTTCTGGCCCCAGCCAGAAGCGCTCCGGTGAGCCGATGCTCTGGTGGAAGTCCTGGATGAGCAGCTGGTGGGACATCCCCCAGTACGTACGCCCGCTGGTGCGGACACGGCGTTCCGGAACGCGCCGGGGGGTGCCACTGCCGGTGTTCAGTTCGAGCCCGTCGCGGATGACACCGGTGCCCTCGGATCCGTAGACCTCGATTTCGACCAGCCGGTAGGTCTCATTGGTCAGCGACCCGGCGAAGGTGCTGGTGACACCCCCCGGATGGCGGAACCACGCCGAAGCGGTGTCCTCCACATCGATCCGGTCCCGGTACCTGAGAGTGGCGATGGTGCCGGCCACCTGGTCGGGCTCGCCCAACAGCCAGGCCATCGCGTCGAGGGTGTGGATCGCCTGGTTGATGAGCAGTCCCCCACCGGAGGCGCTCCTGCGACCTCGCCAGGGCCTGTCGTCGTAGTAGTCGGGGGTGCGCGCCCAGATCACGCTGCCGTAGGCGCCGTTCACTGCGCCCAGCTCCCCGGCGTCCAGGGCCTGCTTGAGAGCCTGGATCGGGGCGTTGTACCTGTTCTGGAAGCAGACCCCGCACTGGGCGTCGCTGGCGGCGGCCGCCGCCGCGATCCGTTCTCCGTCGGCCAGGGTGTGGGCGAGGGGCTTCTCCTGGAGCACGTGGATGCCGCGCTCGAGCAGATCACAGACGACGTCGGCGTGCTGGTGGTGCGGTGTGGTGACGTGGACGACGGTGGGCGAGGTCCTGGCGATGAGCTCCTCATGGGAGGCGAAGACCGGCGTCCCTGGAAGGAGATGGGCGGCACGCTCGCGGCCGGCGGGATCGGTGTCTGCAATACCGACGATGGGGATGTTCAGGGCAGCCAGAGCCTCGGCGTGGACCACGGCCACGTCGCCGCATCCCACAATCGCCGCTGTCGTCATCGGAAGGCAATCCCCTGGTCCTGGAGGACGCTGACCAGCGCTTCATGGGCACGAGCCCATAGGTCGGGGCCGGTCATGGCGCCGAACTCGGTGTACTCACCCAGGTGCGGCTCGAGGGAGAAGAATCCATCGAATCCACTGCGGTGCAGCTCGTCCAGGAGTTCGGGGACGCGGCCATCCCCCTCGCCCACGGGCACCACTCGCGGTGTGCCGGCCACGGCGTCCTTCATGTGCATGTAGACCACGTGCGGTCTCAGGACCGGGAGCGCGTCAGCCAACGGATCGACGCCGCACTGGACGAAGTTGGCCGGGTCGATGATGACCTTCAGGTTCGGGGAGGCGATCGTTTGCACCAGGTCGAGGCAGCGTGCGGGGACGTCCCCGTAGATGTCCTTCTCGTTCTCGTGCAGCAGGGTCACCCCGGCCTCGGTGGCGACCTCGACCAGCGCCTTCATACGGCGCATGACCTCGTCGCGGTAGTCGGCAGGGTCCTTCCCCGCAGGGATGAAGAAGCTGAACATGCGGATGTACCCGGTGCCGAAGAAGTGCGCCACCCCCGCAGCGTGGCGCATCGCGTCCAGATGGGGCTCGAAGTCGTCCTCGATGCCGATCTTCCCGATGGGAGATCCGATGGCGCTCACGCTGATGCCGTACTCGTCGAGCAGGCGCTTGGCTTCGTCCCTCTGCGCAGCGTCCAGTTTCAGGATGTTCGTTCCCCACGCGGAGCGGAACTCCAGATGGGTGACCCCCAGTGCGTTGAGAAGATCGAGTTGTTCGACGAAATCATCGGCGATCTCATCGGCGAACCCCGTGAGCGTCCACATGTCCGGCCTCCCGTCGCACCATCGCGTTGTCCAGGGGACGTCGGTCGTCACCACTGCCATATCAGTCTAGGGGGGGTCAACTGGAGGGGTCTGTGTTGCCACATGTTGCATTCGCTGTGCCCCCGACGGGATTCGAACCCGTACTGAAGCGGGTTTAAGCCGCCTGCCTCTGCCAGTTGGGCCACGAGGGCGTGGGATCCAGCCTAGTGGGAGGCCCCTACTGCTTCTCGGCCAGCATCTCCAGGGCGATGCCGTCGAGGATGTCGGACTCGCTCACCGTCAATGGGACCCGCACGCGCTTCATGACCTCGCCCAGGATCAGCGCGCCGGCGGAGATGATCTCGGCGCGCTGCGGCTGCATGGAAGGGATCTCCCGCAGCGAGGCCACCGACCGCGACAGCCACTCGGCCGCCACGTCCTCCACGCGTTCCACGCCGAGTACGGACAGGTGCACCTTCGAGCGCTCGTAGACCGGAAGGCCCAGTTCGGCCGCTGCCATCGACGTCACGGTGCCCGCGACACCGACGAAGGTGGCGATCCCCTCCAACGGGACGCGACAGTGGTCGAGCAGGTGGTTGACTCGTTCACAGGCCTCAGCCACCTGCGGCGCGGTCGGCGGATCGTCGTGCAGGAATCGCTCCCGGAGGCGAACAGCACCCATGGTGAGGCTTTCGGCCTCCTCGATGTTTCCACCGGTGCCGCGGATGAGTTCGGTGGACCCTCCGCCGATGTCCATCACCAGCACCGGGTCGGGGGCCTGGGGGAGCCCCGCCACGGCACCGGTGAAGCTCAGCCGCGCCTCCTCGGCACCGGTGATGACGTCGGGGCGAACGCCGAAACGCTGCTCCACCCCGGCGAAGAACTCCTCGGAGTTGGCGGCATCGCGGGCAGCCGAGGTGGCGACGAAACGGACCTGCTGCACTCCCCCGGTCTCGGCAATGAGGGCGGCATAGTCGTCGCAGGCCGCGAAGGTGCGGGCGAGGGCATCGGGGTGGAATTCACCGGCCGCATCCACTCCCTGCCCCAGGCGCACGATGGTGGTGCGGCGCAGGACCTCGACGGGGCGCCGGTCAGCCCCCGGTTCGGCGACCAGCAGTCGGATGGAGTTGGTCCCGCAGTCGATGGCCGCGACCCGTCCGGTACTGCTCATTCGCCGTCCTCCAGGCAGGGACGCTGCCAGAATTCGCCCAGTGTCGCCACCGCCTCGTCACCCAGCGGGTTCACGCCCGGCCCCTTGGCCAGCGAATGGCCCACGAGCACATGCAGGCACTTGACGCGGGTCGGCATCCCACCGGCGGAGATGCCCTCGATCTCGGGCACTTCGCCGAGCCTGGCCCGATCGGCCAGGTAGGACTCGTGCGCAGAACGGTACTGGGCAGCCAGTTCGGCGTCCTCGGTGAGACGCTGGCTCATCTCGGCCATCAGCCCGCTCGCCTCGAGCGTCGACACCGCGGAGGTGGCGCGCGGGCAGGTCAGGTAGTACGTGGTCGGGAACGGCGTCCCCTGGGGGAGCCTGGGCTCGGTGGCGACGACTCCGGGCTTGCCACAGGGGCAGCGCCAGGCGATGCCGGCGACACCGCGCGGCGCGCGGCCCAGCTGCTCGGCGATGGCCTTTTCGTCGGCCTCGGTCATGGGTTCCAGGCTGGGCAGAGCTGCGCCATCGTGGGTCATGTCATCTGTCACGGTTCACCGGGTGGAGGTCGGTTGCGGGGTGGTCTTGGAGGGTGGGGCGTACCTGACCGTCTTCTGCGCTGTGGGCGACTGGCTGGCGGTCGGGGCGGCGGGGACCGGATTGTCGGCGGTCTTGAGGGAACCGATCAGCCGTTCCCACCAGGTCACAGGATGCTTGCCCTTCTCGTCGGTGGTTGCCGGGTCCAGCTCGGCGCCCCCGCCCAGTGGCTTGCCGTCGGCGCCGATGACCTTGTAGCCGACCTCGCCGGGGACCACCCAGCCGAGCCGGCTACGCGCCTGCGCCTTGACGTAGTTGGGGTCCTCCCAGCGCGTCTTCTCGTCCTGGAGCTCCTGGATCTGTCGCCTTTCCGACTCGATCTGGGCGCGGGTCTCGGCCATCTCCTGTTGTTGGGAGAAGTACACGCGCAGGCTGTTCAGGTAGCTCAGCAGCAGGATGAAGAGCACGGCCAGCACCGCCACCGCCCGCCAGGTGACGCCGAGACTGCGGCGCGCGCGGGGCGCGGCGTGGGCACCGCGCCGGCTGCGTCCGGTTGTCCCGGTCCGTTCCCTGGTCGCCGGGTGCTGGGACGCCATGGGCTCGGCGGCCTGCTTCTTCGTGTTCGAGGCGCTCGATCGCGAGCGGGAACGGTCGGCAGCTCGCGACCCTGCGCGTGAACGCGGGGTGTCGCCCGGGCGCCGGGCGCCGGAGCGGGTTCCGGAGCCAGGCTTGCGACTGCTGCCTTGGGGACTCACGCGGCCAGTGTAGTGCGGTCTCCGGGAACGGAAGCGGAACGGCCCCGCCCCCAGCGTGGGGGTCGGGGCCGATCGAAGCGGGAACGCTCAGGTTTCCCAGCTCAGGCCTTGAAACGGGGGAAGGCCGACGCGCCGGCGTACTGGGCGGCTTCGTCCAGGTCCTGCTCGATGCGCAGGAGCTGGTTGTACTTGGCCACACGGTCGGTACGAGCGGGGGCACCGGACTTGATCTGGCCGCAGTTCAGGGCGACAGCCAGGTCGGCGATGGTGGTGTCCTCGGTCTCACCCGAACGGTGCGACATCATGGTCGAGAAGCCGTTGCGGTGGGCCAGGTTGACAGCGTCGATGGTCTCGGTGAGCGAACCGATCTGGTTCACCTTGACCAGCAGGGCATTGGCGGCCTTCTCGTCGATGCCGCGCTGCAGGCGGGTCACGTTGGTCACGAACAGGTCGTCACCCACGAGCTGGACGCGGTCGCCGAGCTGGGCGGCCATCTTCTTCCAGCCCTCCCAGTCCTCCTCGTTCAGGGGGTCCTCGATGGAGACCAGCGGGTAGTTGTCCACCAGCTCGGTGTAGTAGGCGATCATGTCGTCGGCCGACTTGTTGGCGCCCTCGAAGGCATAGGTGCCGTCCTCGTTGTGGAACTCGGAGGCAGCAACGTCCAGGGCGAGGGCAACCTGGGAGCCGGGCTCGTAGCCGGCAGCCTTGATGGCCTCCACGATCAGGTCCAGGGCGGCGCGGTTGGACTCCAGGTTGGGGGCGAAGCCGCCCTCGTCACCCAGGCCGGTGGCCAGTCCCTTGTCGTGGAGGACCTTCTTGAGGGCGTGGTAGACGGTGGCACCCATCTCGACGGCCTCGGCGAAGCTCTCGGCACCGATGGGGGCGATCATGAACTCCTGGATGTCAACGTTGGAGTCGGCATGCGAGCCACCGTTGAGGATGTTCATCATCGGAACCGGCAGCATGTTGGCGGTCGGGCCACCGATGTAGCGGTAGAGGGGCAGGCCGGCGGACTCGGCGGCGGCGTGGGCAACGGCCATGGAGACGCCCAGGATGGCGTTGGCGCCCAGCTTGCCCTTGTTGTCCGAGCCGTCCAGCTCGATCATGATCTGGTCGATGAGGCGCTGCTCCGATGCGTCCTCGCCCAGCACCTCGTCAGCGATGGCCTCGACGTTCTCGACGGCCTTGGTCACACCCTTGCCACCCCAGTGCGACTTGTCGCCGTCGCGCAGCTCAACAGCCTCGAACTGGCCGGTGGACGCGCCCGAGGGCACCGCGGCGCGGCCCTGCGCGCCGTCCTCCAGCTCGACCTCGACCTCGACGGTCGGGTTGCCACGGGAGTCAAGGATCTGGCGGGCGGCGATGTAATCGATGGTTGCCATGTTCAACCTTTCTTGGACTGTGTTGTCACCGCCAGCCTAACGGGTGCCTCCGCCCGTCGTGGGGGCGCCCGTCACAAGCCCGGCGGCAGCCTCCCCACGACGTCGGGACGACTCATGCTCGACGGAACTTCTCCGACGGCGTCCCGCTGAGCCGAGCGCGATCATGGGGGGACTTCCAACCCTTCAGGTCGGGGCCCTTGGGAATGATGACGACGGCTCCCTGACCCTCCAGCGAGGCGTGGTAACCCAGCTTGATGGCGTCGAAGTCGGTGGTCGAACCGAACCCCGGCGTCTCGAACAGGTCGCGGGCATATCCCCAGAGGTGCTCGAAGTCGACCAATCGCTGACGGTTGGCCTTGAACCGGCCGTAGTAGGCGGCGTCGAACCGGGCGAGGGTGACGTAGAGCCGCACGTCGGCGTCGGTGATGTGGTCACCGAACAGGAACCGCTGGTCAGCAAGCCGTTCTTCGAGTTCGTCCAGGGCGGCGAACAGGGCGTCGTAGGCGTCCTCATAAGCCGCCTGCGAGGTAGCGAAACCACACTTGTAGACGCCATTGTTCACCCGGTCGAAGAGCCAGGCGTTGAAGGTGTCGATCTCCTCGCGTAGCTCCTGGGGGTAGAGGTCGGGGGCGTCGGCGGCGTGCAGGGGGGCGAAGGCGACCTCGAGGTGGTTGGTCATGCGGTGGTAGTCGTTGTTGACCACCTGCCCGGTGGTGACGTCGACCAGCGCGGGCACGGTGGCGCGCTTGTCGTAGCCGGGGTCGGCAGCCAGGTAGGCGTCGGTGACGTACTCGTACCCCAGCACCGGGTCCTTGCCGCCCTCGTCGAGCGCGAAGGGCCAACCACGATCATCCCGCAGCGACTTGGCCACGCCGAGACTGATGGCGTCCTGCAGACCGAGCAGCTCACGGACGATGATCTGGCGGTGGGCCCAGGGGCAGATCTTGGCCACCAGCAGCCGGTAGCGGCCGGCTTCGACGGGCAGCTCGCCCGGGGCGTCCCCGAACGGCGTGGAGAAGGAGTTGGTCTGACGGTCGAAGGCGCCGGAGGAGGTGGTTTCGCGGGTGAGTTCTGATAGTGCCATTTCTTAGTCCTGTTCCTGGGGAGTGTGCCGACGGAAGACGGGCGCCCCGGAAAGGGCCTCGCGTCCGTGCGGGGTGAGCCAGCCGGCCTCGT
Source organism: Aestuariimicrobium sp. p3-SID1156 (assembly GCF_025144225.1). Taxonomy (GTDB): domain Bacteria; phylum Actinomycetota; class Actinomycetes; order Propionibacteriales; family Propionibacteriaceae; genus Aestuariimicrobium. The sequence continues at coordinate 397,456 of NZ_JALXXB010000002.1, read as the reverse complement.
CGGGTCCGGCGGGGACGATACCGAACTGGCTTCTCACCATCGGAATCGAGTAGCGACACAGAATGATCAGCGACACAGGCTGATCAGCGACACAGGGCGCTGTTGGCGCGCTGCAGGTCGATATGCCTGCGCTGGGTCAGCATGGAGCTCACGACACAGACCCTGCCACACCACTGATGCCTGACCGAACCCGGAGCCACATGCTGGACCAGATCCGCCAAGGGCGAACACGCTCAGCGCTCGCCCGCCCCAGTGTCGGCCGAACGCACCTCGGCCTCCAGCGCACGCAGGGCATCGCGCGCAGCCTGGTCGGGGTCGACGCCCGATGCCTGGGCCCGAAGCACCAGCTCCAGGATTCCGCGCCCCGCCTCCTCGGCGGTGATGGGTTCAGCTGGCAGATCGATGGGCACGTGGTGCTTGCGGGCGCGACTGGCCACCTTCGCCGCCCGGGCCACGACCGAGAGTGACTGCGGGATGCCCTCCAGCGCCCCGGTGCGCCCCTTCTCGGCGCGCTTGCGGGCCTCCCAGCTGACCTCCAGGTCCTGAGGCAGCTCGCCATCACCAAAGACGTAGGGATGGCGGACGATGAGCTTGTCGGCGACGCCGGCCGCCACGTCGTCGAGGGTGAAACGGCCCTCCTGGCTGGCGATCTCGGAGTGGAAGTAGACCTGCAACAGCAGGTCACCCAGCTCCTCGCGGAGGTCGGTGTCATCACCGGTCTCGATGGCGTCCACCACTTCACCGGTCTCCTCGACCAGGTAGGTGACCAGACTGCGATGGGTCTGCTCGGCATCCCAGGGGCATTCGCGGCGCAGCCGATGCATCACCTCCGCCAGGCGCAGCAGCTCACTGCCGCGCCCAGCCGGCTGGGTCTCAGTCACCGGAATCGCGGGTGATGGGGGCCAGGCCGGAGAGTTCGCTGCCGCCCATCACCACGCCCAGGCGCTTGCTGTCCCAAGTGCCCAGACGCGGGTTGACCTTGAAGTCCATCTTCTCGATCTCGGCCAGGCCCTTCTCGGGGGTCAGCTTGGCCATGGTCAGGTGCAGGCCGCCCAGCTTCGTGAACAGGGGCGCGCAGCCGGGGACGCTGAGGCCGACCTCCTGGTTGAACTGGGCCAGCGCCCCCCGGATCTGCTCGTCGGAGAAGCTCAGGTTGTGCCGGGCCTGGAGCTCCTCGCTGATCAGGCTGCCGGCGACCAGGTTGCGGATGCCGGTGAGGCCGGCGGAGTCATCGTTGAACAGCGGCTTGCAGGCCTGGGTGTAGTCATCCAGCTGCTCCATGCTGACCCTGCGGTCTCCCAGCTCGAAGGCCGAGGACGGGTTGCCCTGGGCGCAGCCGGTCAAGGCGACGACGGACGCGGCGACGAGGGCACCGAGACGGGAGCGGGTGGAGCGGAGCATGGCTCTCCTCACAGAGTGGCAACTGGCGGGCAGGCGGGTACGGGGCGATCCTAGCGGGCCACGTCACTCACTCCTCCTCCGAGCCCTCCGCCACCGTCCGCGCCACCGTGACCGGGAAGATGTCACGCACCAGCGTGCACAGCCACTCCAGGAGCTCGTTGTCGGTGATCAGTCCCTCGATAACAGAGATCCGGGGACGCGGCACCAGCACCACGTTCAGCGCCTTCTTGATCGTGCTTCCCGGGTAGAGGCGGTTCAGGCGCAGTTCCCGCGATTCGGGCAGGGACGCCGGCGCGATCCGCACGTTGTTGCCCATCGTGGTGACCTCGCTGATGCCTCGTTCCCGGCAGAGCAGGCGGAAGGCGGCCACGTCCAGCAACGCCTGGACCTGCGCACCGAACTCGCCATAACGGTCGCGCAGCTCAGTGGCGACCTCGTCGATGTCCTCGGTGGTACGCACCTCGGCCAGCCGCTTGTACATCTCCAGGCGCAGGCGTTCGGACTCGACGTAGTCGGTGGGCAGGTGCGCGTCGACAGGGAGCTCGATGCGCATGTCGGGCTCCTCCTCCACGTCCTCCCCGCGGAAGTTGGCCACGGCCTCGCCCACGAGTCGGATGTAGAGGTCGAAGCCGACATCGGCGATGTGACCGGACTGCTCCCCGCCGAGCAGGTTGCCTGCACCGCGGATCTCGAGGTCCTTCATCGCGATCGCCATGCCGGCACCCAGGTCGGTGTGGGCGGCCATGGTGGCCAGCCGGTCGTGGGCGGCCTCGGTCAGCGGCTTGTCCGGCGGGTAGAGGAAGTAGGCATAGCCCCGCTCGCGCCCGCGTCCGACTCGACCACGAATCTGGTGCAGCTGGGACAGGCCCATGCGGTCGGCGCGGTCGATGATCAAGGTGTTGGCGGTGGAGATGTCGATGCCCGCCTCGACGATGGTGGTCGACACCAGCACGTCGGCGCGACGTTCCCAGAAGTCGACCATCACCTGCTCCAGGGCGGCCTCCCCCATCTGTCCGTGGGCAGTGACCACCCTGGCTTCTGGCACCAGCTCGCGAATCCGCTTGGCAGTCTTCTCGATCGACTGGACGCGGTTGTGCACGAAGAAGACCTGGCCCTCGCGGGCCAGCTCGCGCCGTATCGCGGCCGTCACCTGGCCCTCGTCATAGGGGCCGGCGAAGGTGAGCACCGGGTGGCGTTCCTCGGGCGGGGTGGCGATGGTCGACATCTCGCGGATGCCGGTGATCGCCATCTCCAGGGTCCTGGGGATCGGGGTCGCCGACATGGAGAGCACGTCCACGTTGAGGCGAAGCTTCTTCAGCGCCTCCTTGTGCTCCACGCCGAAGCGCTGCTCCTCATCGACGATGACCAGACCGAGGTCCTTGAAGACGACATCGGACCCGAACAGGCGGTGGGTGCCCACGACCACGTCGACCTTGCCGGAGGACAGTCCGTCCTTGACCTGGGCGATCTCCTTGTCGGACTGGAAACGGCTCATGGCGGCGACGTGCACGGGGAACCCGGCATAGCGGTCGGAGAAGGTCTGGAAGTGCTGCTGGGCCAGGAGCGTGGTCGGCACCAGCACGGCGACCTGCTTGCCGTCCTGCACCGCCTTGAACGCGGCGCGGACCGCGATCTCGGTCTTTCCGTAACCAACGTCTCCACAGACCAGTCGGTCCATCGGGACCACCTGCTCCATGTCCTTTTTGACCTCCTGCAGCGTGGCGAGCTGGTCAGGGGTCTCCACATAGGCGAAGGCGTCCTCCAGTTCGCGCTGCCAGACGGTGTCGCTGCTGAAGGCATGCCCCCGGGACGCCTGCCGGGCGGCGTAGAGCTTGATCAACTCGGCGGCGATCTCCTTGACCGCCTTGCGGGCGCGGGACTTGCGTTGGCGCCAGTCCGCCCCGCCCATGCGGTCCAGGGCCGGGTTTTCACCGCCGACGTAGCGGGTGACCAGGTCGAGGGAGTCCATCGGGACGAAGAGGCGGTCGCCGGGCTGTCCGCGCTTGCTGGGGGCATATTCGATGACCAGGTATTCGCGGGTGGCGCCCTGGACGGTGCGGGTGGTCATCTCCACATAGCGGCCGACGCCGTGGTGCTCGTGGACGACCGGGTCCCCGGCCTTGAGCTCGAGCGGCTCGATCTGGTTCTTGCGCCGCGAGGGCATCTTGCGCGCGGACTTGTCGGCGACCTGCTGGCTGGACAGGTCACCGGTGGTGAAGACCACCAGCCCGAGGCCGTCGGCCCGGAAGCCGTGGCGCTGGGTGGCCGGGACGATGGTGATGGAACGCTGCTCGGGTGCCTCTGCGACCTCGTCGACGACCCGCGCCGGCAGGTCGTGCTCGCCCAGCACCTCCTTCATACGGGAGCCCAGGCCCGGCCCGTCGACGGTGAGGACGACACGCGCACCGTGGGAGAGGGCTTCAGCGAAGTCGGCGACGGCGCCGTCGACGTCACCACGCCAGGGCTCGGTCTGCCGGATTGGCAGCTCGAGGGATTCCACGCCATCGGTCGAGACGTGGTTGTCCTCGGTGCTGGAGGAGTCGGTGTCGGCCAGGGTGAACGACGAGAGCGACCACCAGGACTGACCTCGGGACAGGACATGGCTGCGCACCTCGCCGAGTTCCTTGTAGGCACTGGCGTCGAGGTTGATCGGTGCTCGGCCGCCGCCGGCTGCACCCGACCAACTCGCCTCGAGGAACTCATGACTGGTGCGGACCAGGTCCTGGGCGCGGGATCGCACCAGTTCCGGGTCGCTGAGCAGCACCATCGCAGTGGCAGGCAGCACGTCGACGAGCATCTCCAGACCGTCGGCCAGCACCGGGGTGAGCGCCTCCATGCCCTCGACCGCCTGCCCCTCGGCGATGCGGTCCAGCATGTCCACCAGTTCAGGATGCTCGGGGATCAGCGCGCGGGCACGGTCCCGGACCGCATCGTTGAGCAGCAGTTCGCGGCACGGGCTGGCGACCACACGGTCCAGGGCGTCCGGCGCTGACCGCTGGTCGGCGATGCTGAAGTGGCGGATCTCTTCCACCTCGTCGCCGAAGAAGTCGATGCGGACCGGCAATTCCTCGGTGGGCGCGAACAGGTCGACGATACCGCCGCGAACGGCGAACTCCCCGCGACGCTCGACCAGGTCCACGCGGGTATAGGCGGCGTCCACCAGTCGGTGGGCGAGTTCACCGGGGTCGAGTTCGGCGCCCTTCTCGATGACCACTGGCATCAGCTCCGCCAAGCCCCTGGCCTGGGGCTGCAGCAGCGATCGGACAGCAGTGACGACGACGCGCGGCGGCGGGAGCTGTTCGCGTCCCGTGATGCGACGCAACACTTCGAGCCGCCTGCCCACCGTGTCGGAGCGCGGGCTGAGGCGTTCGTGGGGCAACGTTTCCCAGGCCGGGTAATAGCAGACCTCGTCAGGGCTCAACCATGACTCGAGACTTGAGGCCAGGTCTTCTGCCTCCCGAAAGGTCGACGCCACGAGCAGCACCATCCGGTCACTGTGGCGGGCCAGGGTCGCGGCGATCGCCGCCCGTGAGCTGGGCGGGGTGGCGAGGTCCAGGGCTGGTGCGCCCCCTCGGGCGAGGCCCAGCGCCTCGGACAGCTGCGGTTCGGTGGCGAGGAGGTCAACGAGCCCGGAAAGAGTCACCGCTCGAGTTTATGCGACAGCCCCCCGCGCCCCGGAAAGCTGAGAAGCGTTCAGCTGAAGGTGACGCGCAGGTGACGCCCCCGCCCAACGTTCACTACGTCTGCGCTGGTCGCGGGGACGGGCTGTGGTCCCACGAACTTCAAGGTTAATTTTGCCTGAGAAACTTCAGGGGTTACTGTGTAGCCCGACGCCAGGAAACAGACACACCTGCACCCGAAAGAACACCAGCCGGTTCCCACCGTGGGGCGGCTCCCGACCAAGGGGAAGAATGTCCAAGATCCGCAACGCCATCGTGGCCGCCGCCGCCATCGCCACTGCTGCCACCAGCAGCCTGGTTGCAGCTCCGCAGGCCAACGCCATGACCACCTCCGAGGCCAAGTACTGCTCGGGTGGCCCCAACATCTACTGCTCCATGTACTACGCGCGGGGCACCAACTACGCCGCCAAGTACGGCACCACCAACAGCGCTGTGCGCAACCTCCAGAAGGCGCTCATCGAGGTCCGCCTCGGCCCCTCCAGCGGGGCGACCGGCTACTTCGGTTCCCAGACCAAGGCCCAGCTCATCAAGTACCAGGCCAGCCGCAAGCTGCGCCAGACCGGCGTCCTGGACTACTCCACCCTCTACGCCCTGCGCGTCGGCGCCGGCCAGAAGGTGGCCGTGGCCACCACGACGCCCCGCGTCAGCACCTCCAGCACCAGCACCACCCGCGGCGCCCGGGTGGTCAACTTTGCCTACGCCCAGCTGGGCAAGCCCTACGTCTACGGCGCCACCGGCCCGTCGTCCTATGACTGCTCCGGCCTGACCCAGGCGGCTTGGAAGAGCGTTGGCGTGAGCATCCCGCGCGTCAGCAACTCCCAGCTGAGCAGCCTGCCGTCGGTCTCGAAGTCCACCCTGCGCCCCGGCGACATCGTGGGCTACTACTCCGGCAGCCACGTCGGCATCTACGTGGGCAACGGCTACATCATCCACGCCTCGCGCCCCGGCCAGCCGATCAAGAAGGTCGCGCTGAACACCATGCCGTACATGAAGGCTGTTCGCCCCGCCTCCTGAGGCCCGCCACTGCTGGCACCACTTCCCCTGCACAAGCGCCCCGGTTCGCCCGGGGCGTTTGTGTGTTGAGGTGAGTTCAGGGCGCGGCGAAGGGGAAACGGGCGAAGGTGGCCTCCAGCAGCTCGGAGAGCTCGACGCCCAGGTCGGCGAAACCCTTCACCGACAGGGACCGCTTCCCCGCGCGGCCCTCACGTTTCCAGATGCCGACGACCTGGCCACCGCTGACCACCGCGCGTCCGAAGACGCCATTGTTGCCCGGCACCAGGATCGCGTGCTGTTCCGGCGTCATCGCGAACAGGCGGTCGACATAGCCCAGGATGAACTCGTCGAAACCGGGCAGCAGCAGCGGGCGGTCGACCTCTGTGCCGCAGTCGGCCAGTTCCGCTGTCAACCCGGGACGCCAGTGGCGCGCGTCCGGCGATTCCTCACCCCAGGTGCCGGTCTCGAACTGGTCACCGACCTGGCCCCAGGCGGCGCGGATCTCCTTCAGCGGCAGCTTGGTCCACCAGGCAAAGTCACGCAGCGTCGCCGGGCCGTGGCTGGCGAGGTAGCGCCCCAGCATCTCGGCGACCGCCGGGAGGCGTTCGCCGTTGAACCGCTCCTCCAGTGATGTTCCTGCGGGCAGCCACTGGGTGGTGGTGACGACGTTCTGGTCGGTCCCGTTCCAGGGGCCGTAGCAAAGGTCCCCCTCCCCCACCAGGTGGGCGAGCACGTGGTAGCCGCGCCCCGAGGTCGTGGGGGTGCCGGCCTGTTCCCACAACGCGAACAATTCGGCTCGCGGCAGCCCGCGCTCGTGATCGGGCAGGACGCCCAGGGCAATCTCGCGGGCCTTCTCCACCATGGCGTCGGTCAGGTCCAGGCTGGCCCGCCGCTTCCGGGCCGCGCGGAGGGCGCCGGCATTGCACAGCTGGCTGGTCCACAGCAGGTCCTCGGCCGCCATCAGGAAGACGGTGCCGCGCATGGGGTAACCCCGCACGATCGCACCGGCGTCCATGGCGGCGATCACCTCGTCGATGCCGCCCCGGGCTGTGCGCAGGGCGGCCGACCCCATGGCGCCGGGCAGGTCCTGGCCCTGCATGGCCATCGAGGCCCCCACAGCCTCGGCCGGCCCGGCCCACGGCCGGGTGACGAGCCCCTGGGCCACCAGCCTCGCGCGTCCCACCTCTGGATCAGTCACGTCTTCACTCTAGGGAAGCAGGAAGCCCCGTGCTGCCGCAGTGGCAGCACGGGGCTCCGTGGAGATCTTCTGGACCGATCAGGCCTCGTCGGCGGCGTCAGCGGCAGCCTTGTGCTTGGTCGGGTCGACGTGGACGGCGGGGCCCATCGTCGAGGAGAAGGTGATCTTCTTCAGGTAGCGACCCTTGGAGGTCGACGGCTTGAGACGGAGCACTTCGTCCAGGGTGGCGAAGTAGTTCTCGGTCAGCTGCTGGGCAGTGAATGAGGACTTGCCGATCAGGAAGTGGAGGTTCGCGTGGCGATCCACGCGGAACTCGATCTTTCCGCCCTTGATGTCGGAGACAGCCTTGGCGACGTCCATGGTGACGGTGCCGGTCTTGGGGTTCGGCATCAGGCCGCGGGGGCCGAGCACGCGGCCCAGACGACCGACCTTGCCCATCATGTCGGGGGTGGCGACGACCGAATCGAAGTCGAGGTAGCCACCAGCCACCTTCTCGATCAGCTCGTCGGCGCCGACCTCGTCGGCTCCGGCGGCCTTGGCGGCCTCCGCGCGGTCACCGGTGGCGAAGACGAGGACCCGAGCCGTCTTGCCGGTGCCGTGCGGAAGGTTGACGGTGCCTCGCACCATCTGGTCCGCCTTGCGGGGGTCGACACCCAGACGGATGGCCACGTCGACGGTCTCATCGAACTTGCGGGTGGCGCCGTCCTTGACCAGGCCGAGTGCCTGCTCCGGGGTGTACAGCTGCGCCGCGTCGATGTTCTCCGCTGCGGCGCGGTAAGCCTTGCTGCGCTTCATGCTGGTTCCTTTCACGTGGATGCCTGCGTAGGGCATCCGACCAGTTCCTGGTACGGGCGCGCTGCCCTGCCAGGGAGGGGGATGATCAGTCGGTGATGGTGACGCCCATGGAACGGGCGGTGCCCTCGACGACCTTCATGGCGGCCTCGACGTTGTTGGCGTTGAGGTCTGGCATCTTGGTCTGGGCGATCTCGCGCACCTGGTCCTTGGTCAGCTTGCCGACCTTGTCCTTGTGCGGGGCGGGAGAGCCCTTCTGCAGACCGGCAGCCTTCTTGATCAGCTCCGCGGCCGGCGGGGTCTTGAGGACGAACGTGAACGTACGGTCCTCGTAGATGGTGATCTCGACGGGAACGACGTTGCCGCGCTGGGATTCCGTCTGGGCGTTGTACGCCTTGCAGAACTCCATGATGTTGACGCCGTGGGGGCCGAGGGCGGTACCGACGGGCGGTGCCGGGGTTGCAGCACCCGCGTTCAAGGCAACCTTGACGAGCGCCGCTACCTTCTTCTTGGGAGGCATGTGCTGGGGTCCTTCGTGTGTTCTTTTTCGCCCGATCTCCCGGGCACGGGACGCGGAGGGGTTCCGCGTTCCGCTGCGTCACGCACACACACCTCGACCCGCGACGGGGTCAGGACGGGCACGCAACACTGGCGGCTCGGAGAGCCGACATACCATCTTCGCCGAAAACTCCCCTCAAGGGAAATCGGCCGCGTCCTCAGATCAGAGCTTCTCGATCTGCTGGAAGGTGAGGTCCACCGGGGTTTCGCGTCCGAGGATCTCGACCAGGGCCTTGAGGCGCTGGGCGTTGGGGTTGATCTCGGTGATGCTGGCGTGCACACCCGCGAAGGGGCCCTCGATGACCTGCACCGAGTCGCCGACCTCGAAGTCCATGACCTCGACCTTCTTCTTGGTCTTCGGGGAGGGCTTGCCCTGGTTCTCCGCGGCGACCTTGGCCTTGATGGAGGGCAGGAGCATGTTCTCGACCTCAGTCAGGCTGAGGGGAACCGGGTCCTGGGCGTGGCCGACGAAGCCGGTCACCGAGGGGGTGTGGCGCACGGTGGCCCACGAGTCCTCGGTCATCTCCATGCGGACCAGCACGTAGCCGGGCAGCACGACGCGGGTGACCTGCTTGGGCGTGCCATTGCGAATCTCGACGACGGTCTCGGTCGGAACGATGGTCTCGAAGATGTAGTCGGTCTGGTCCAGGGTGTTGGCGCGGGCGTCCAGGTTCTGCTTGACCTTGTTCTCCATCCCGGAGTAGGTGTGCAGCACGTACCACTCACCGGGCTTGCTGCGCAGGTCGAGGCGGAGCTCCTCCAGTGCGGCCTCGAGGGCGGCGTCCGCGTCCTCGGGGGCGTCTTCGTCGGACTCGGCGTCGGCAGCATCGTCACCCTCGACGGCGGGGGCGTCGAAGTCGAGGTTCAGCTCGGAGTCCTCAGCCGGCTGCTCGTCGTCACCGAAGTCAAGGTTCAGGCCAGTTTCCTCTGCCTCCGGCTCGAGCTCGCCCAGGTCGATCTCGAAGTCGGTCTCGGCATCCTCACGGACGACGTCCTCATTGAGGGTGTTCTCGTTCTGAGTGTTCTCGCTCACGACAGTCTCTCGCTCGGGTTGGATCCCCGGAAGGGGATGGGGTGGGCCAGGGGGCCGTTCATCACGACGATACGTCAGTTGTCGCCGAGGAACTTCAGAAGCACCCAGCCAAATGCCCAGTCCAGCAGGGAGACCAGGCCGATGATGAAGATCACGAAAACCAGGACCACGATGTAGTACTCGCGCAGGGTGTCGCCATTGGGCCAGATGACCTTCTTCAGCTCGGCAGCGGACTGCTTCACGAAGGCAGCGGGGGTGGTGCGCTTGCGCTCGGCCACGGCCTTGCCGGCGTCAGTGCGCTTGGGGGTGGGCTTGTCCTTCTTCACGGGCGCAGTGGTCATCTTGCGCTTGACCGGACGTGAGGACTTCGCTGCCGCGGCGACCGCCTCGGCCTCCTCCAGCTGCTGCTCGTCGTCGATGACCATGTCTTCGGGATCGCCCTTGTCGGGAGTGTCGTCCTCGGTCTCGTCGGCGTTCTCGAGCTCTTCGGCCTCATCGTCGACGATCTCGTAGTCGTCCTCGTCGGCCTCGCCATCGGTGGGGACGGCCAGGTTCTCACCGGCCACACCGTCCTCGGCGTCGACGACCGCATCTGCAGCGGTGGCGCCTTGGGTACTCGGGGCGTCCTCGAACTGGATGTCCTCGTCGCCGTCAATGTCGACGATCTCCGATTCGACGTCGCCCGAACGAAGGGTGTTGTTTCCCGCCTCGTCCTCAGGCAGCGTGCGGTCGTTGGTCACGTCGTTCCTTCGCCGATGGTGTCTGGTCAACAGGACGTCCACCATCCTGCATCGCAGGGCAAGAGGGACTTGAACCCCCAACCTGCGGTTTTGGAGACCGCTGCTCTGCCAATTGAGCTATTGCCCTTCAGCGGTACAAGTACCACCAAGATGAACAGTGTAGGGGCTTTGAGTGGCTGCGTCGAACCAGCCCCCGCACGCGTTCCTGGAACATCCTGCCATGGGACGCAAATCGTCGCCATCGCGCAGTCGGTCACTCGCCGACGGTCAGGACGCCCTGCTTCTCGAGGGCGGCCAGCAGTGCACAGGTGGCCAGGCCGTCCATGGCAGCACGCAGGTCCTGCTCGGAAGGAAAGCTCGGCGCGATCCGGATGGTCCGGTCGTAGGGGTCGCGACCCAGGGGATGCGAGGCACCGGCCGGGGTCAATGCGATGCCCGCCTGCCTGGCCAGCTCGACCACTCGCGAGGCGGTCCCGTCCATCACGTCGAGGGTGACGAAGTAGCCACCTTCGGGGTGGGTCCAGCGGGCGAAGCCGTACTGCCCCAGCCTGCTTTCCAGCGCGTCGAAGACGATCTGGAACTTCGGCGCCAGCAGGTCGCGGTGCTGGCGCATCAGGGCACGGACACCCTCGGCGTCCTTGAAGTAGGTGACGTGGCGCAGCTGGTTCACCTTGTCCGGGCCGATGCTGCGGATCCCGGCGGCGGCCAGGTAGGCGTCCAGGTTGGCCCTGGAGGCGGCCAGGAAGGAGATGCCGTCGCCGGCGAAGGTGACCTTCGAGGTGGAGGCGAACTCCAGCACCCGGTCGGGGTTGCCCGCCTCAGCCGCCATGGTGATGACATCGAGGGGCTTGGGCTCTTGCTCGGTGAGGTGGTGCAGGGCGTAGGCGTTGTCCCACCAGATCCTGAAGTCGGGGGCGGCGGCCGGCATCTGCAGCAGCGCGCGGGTGGTCTCCTCGTCGTAGACCACGCCGTTGGGGTTGGCGTACATCGGCACGACCCACATGCCCTTGACGGTGGGGTCCTCCAGCAGCCGGGCGACCGCGTCCAGGTCCGGGCCGTGCTCGCCGAGCTCGACGGTCACCATCTCGATGCCGAGCTTCTGGCAGATGGAGAAGTGGCGGTCATATCCGGGCACGGGGCAGATGAACTTGATGTCCTGCCCGAACCAGGGCCCCCTGCCTCCGGGGATGCCGTAGAGCATCGCCTGCACCACGGTGTCGTGCATGAGCGACAGCGAGGAGTTGTCGCCGGCGATCAGGTTCTCCACCGGCACATTGAGCAGCTCGGAGAACATCGCCCGAATCTCCGGCAGTCCCTGCAGGCCACCGTAGTTGCGCACGTCGGTGCCGTCGGCGGCCTTGGACGGGACGTCGATGGTGAGCAACTCACCGGACAGGTCGAGCTGCTCGGGGCTCGGCTTGCCGCGGGTGATGTCCAGCTTGAGACCCGCATTGCGCAGCTGCTCGTACTTGGTGCGCTGCTCCTCGGCGAGGGCGGTCAGTTGCTCAGCGGTCAGGTCATCCAGGCTCATGCGCCCCATCCTGCCAAACCGTGCACGGCCGTGACGATGGTCTCAGATCTGCACGGTGGCCGTGTCCGCGTTCAGATCTCGCAGTTCACCTGCACGGGTTCGGGCACCAGCCGGACGCCGAAGACCCGCTCCACCCCATCTCGCACCTCGCGGGCGAGCGCGACGATGTCAGCACTCGACGCGCTGCCACGGTTCGTCACAGCGAGCACGTGCTTGGTCGACAGGGCCGCTCGGGCGTCCGGGCGATCAGTCATCGGGTAGCCCTTGTCGAAGCCGGCATGCGCGATGAGCCACGCGGCAGAGGACTTCACGCGTCCATCGGGCTGCGGGAACCGGGGCGCACCCTCGGGCAGGGCTTGGGCCACCTCGGGCTCGAGGATCGGGTTGGTGAAGAAGGATCCGGCGCTCCAGGTGTCGTAGTCGGCGGCGTCGAGCACCATGCCCTTGTTGGCGCGGATGGACAGGACCGCCTCACGGACCTGGTCCAGTGGGGCGCGCTCACCGGGCTCCTTGTCCAGGGCGGTGGCCAGTTCGGCATAGCGCAGGGGCGCCGAGAGCGGTCCGAGCTCCAGCTGGAAGCTGACCTGCAGCACGACCCAGCGATCGGGCTCGGCCTTGAACCGGCTCATCCGGTAGGCGAACTCGCAGTCTGCCGGGAAGAGAGTCGCGATCTTGCGTTCCTGGCGGTCCCAGACGCGGACGCGGGCGATGGTCTGGGAGACCTCGGCCCCGTAGGCACCCACATTCTGGATCGGCACCGAGCCGACCAGCCCGGGGATACCGGAGAGGGTCTCGAGTCCGATCCACTGCTGCTGCACCGTGTAGGCCACAAAGTCGTCCCAGACCTCGCCGGCCTCGACGGTGACGAAGGCGCCGGCGCAGTCGGACACGTCGGCGGAGATGCCGCGGGAGGCGACGCGCACGACGCGTCCCTGGAACTCGTCGTCGGAGATCACCAGATTGGAACCACCGCCCAGGATGAGCACCGGGATGCCCTGGTCGTCGGCCTCGGTGATGGCGGCCACCAGTTCGTCGGCGGTGGTGGCGACGATGAGCTCACGGGCGGTTCCGCCGATGCGCAGGGTGGTGTGGTCGGAGAGCTTGTTGGACGCCACGATGGCCTGGTGGCCGACGGTCTCGACATGCTCCAGCGTGCAGGAAGGTGCGTTCTCCGCCATCGGATCATTCATGGGACCAGTCACAGCCGCACCTGTGCCTTCGCCGCACCGAGGACCTTCTGGTCCTGGCAGAGGGCCTCGATCGAGACGGTCGCGATGCCCTCGGAGACGTCGCTGACCTGGGCGCTGAAAGTGATCAGGGTGCCCTCGTCGTCATCGGGGACCGGGACCGGGCGGGTGAAGCGGACGAAGTACTCCGCGATGTGCTCGGGGCCGCCGGCCCACTCGATCACCTGGCTCAGCGCCGCACCCATGGTCCACATGCCGTGGGCGATGCAGCCGTCCAGACCGATCGCGCGAGCGTGCCTGTCGGACCAGTGGATCGGGTTCAGGTCGGTGGAGGCACCGGCATAGCGCACGACATCGGCGCGAGTGATCCGCACCTCACGGTCTGGCAACTGCTCCCCCACCTCGACGGTCCTGTGGCTCATGCGATGGCCTCCTCACGAGTGTGCATCAGGCTGGAGGTGGCAATGGCGACCTCTTCCCCGCCGACTTCCAGGGTCACGGCCAGGGTGACCAGGTCGACGTTGCCCCGGTGGCGCACCTTCTCGATGCGGGCGGTCGCGTCGACCTCGTCGCCCTCGCGCAGCGGCCGGGTGAAGCTGAGGGCCTGGTCGGTGTGGACCATCCGCTGCAGGGCCAGGCCGAGCTCGGCATCCTCGAAGACGGACTGCCAGGCCTGCGCGGCGATCACCATCGCAAAGGTGGGGGGCGCGATCGCCGGGTCCTCCCGGTAGGCCGGGTGGGCGTCCATGATCGCGGCGGAGAACTCCTGGATCTTGGCGCGGCTCACGCGGTAGGGCTCCGGGGCGGGGTAGCTGCGCCCCACATGCTCGGGTGTGATCGCCATGTCCTCGAGCCTATCGGGTCGGGTAGGTCCTCGAACGCAACGAAGGGGCCGCCATGGTGGCGGCCCCTTCGTGAAAGGTGTGGGTGATGAAGATCAGCGGGTCTCGCGGTGAGCACTGTGCGTCTTGCACTTGGGGCAGAACTTCTTCAGTTCAAGACGATCAGGATCGTTGCGCTTGTTCTTCTTGGTGATGTAGTTGCGCTCCTTGCAGTCCACGCAAGCGAGCGTGATCTTCGGACGAATGTCCGAGGACTTCTTGGCCATGATGTTCCTTCGTTGCGCTGCTTTGGGATGTTGGTAGCGAGGACGGGATTTGAACCCGTGACACAGCGATTATGAGCCGCTTGCTCTACCCCTGAGCTACCCCGCCATGGGTGGCAAGAGCCCCAGAGCGCAAACTCCAGGGCCCCCACCGTCCGAGCCCCCATGCGGAATCGAACCGCAGACCTTCTCCTTACCATGGAGACGCTCTGCCTACTGAGCTATAGGGGCTAGCCGAAGAAGTAACTTACAGGATCAGGGTCAGCTGTGCAAAACCGAGTCCAAGGGCGCCTTCTGCAACCCTTCGATGTTAGCGGCTGGGTTCCTGAACCCCAAACGGGGACGCCCGCGAGGGGCGCTCGGGGCGCTTTCCTCGCGGGCGTCCGGGCTGATGGGACCCGAGTCATCACTCGTTGTCGCCGCCGGTGTCCTGGGTGGTCGGGCCGGAGGTGGAGTCTCCCCCGTCGCCCCAGACCCAATCCCGCACCTCGGGGATGTCCTCGCCATGCTCGCGGGTGTACGCCCGGGCCTCAATGCGCTTGTCCTGCATCGTCTGGCGCAGACCTGCGTAGCGACTCGCCAAGTGGGGCACACGATCGATGACGTCGATGACCAGGTGGTACCGGTCCAGGTCGTTGAGCATGACCATGTCGAAGGGGGTCGTGGTGGTGCCCTCCTCCTTGTAACCGCGGACGTGGATGTTGGCGTGCCCGTTGCGGCGGTAGGTGAGGCGATGGATCAGCCACGGGTAGCCGTGGTAGGCGAAGATCACCGGCTTGTCGGCGGTGAAGATGTTGTCGAAGTCGCGGTTGGACAGTCCGTGCGGATGCTCTCGCTCGTCCTGCAGGCGCATCAGGTCGACGACGTTGACCACCCGCACCTTCAGGTCCGGGATGTGCTCACGCAGGATCCCGGCGGCGGCCATGACCTCCAGGGTCGGGATGTCTCCCGCACAGGCCAGCACGACGTCGGGGTCCTCCCCCTCGACCTCGGTGCCGGCCCACTCCCAAATCCCCAGACCGCGCGTGCAGTGGGCGATGGCGTCCTCCATGCCCAGCCAGTTCGGGTTGGGCTGCTTGCCGGCGACGACCACGTTCACGTACTGCTTGGAGCGCAGGCAGTGGTCCCAGGTGGAGAGCAGCGTGTTGGTGTCGGCGGGCAGGTAGACCCGCACGACCTCGGCCTTCTTGTTGACGACGTGGTCGATGAAGCCCGGGTCCTGATGGCTGAAGCCGTTGTGGTCCTGGCGCCACACGTGACTGGACAGCAGATAGTTCAGCGAGGCGATGGGCCGACGCCACTCAATGTGGTTGGTGACCTTGAGCCACTTGGCGTGCTGGTTGAACATCGAGTCGACGATGTGGATGAACGCCTCGTAGGAGCTCATCATGCCGTGGCGGCCGGTGAGCAGGTAGCCCTCCAGCCAGCCCTGGCACTGGTGCTCCGAGAGCATCTCCATCACCCGGCCGGCCCGCACCAGGGTGTCATCGACGTCGTCAGGGAGGTACTCGGCATTCCACTGCTTGCCGGTGACCTCGTAGACGGCTTGGAGGCGGTTGGAGGCCGTCTCGTCAGGGCCGAAGATGCGGAAGTTGTGGGGGTTGCGGCGCACCACCTCGGTGAGGAACTCGCCAAGCACGCGAGTGGCCTCGCTCAGTTCGGCGCCGGGTTCGGAGACCTTGACGCCGAAGTCGCGGAAGTCGGGCAGGCGCAGGTCCTTGATCAGGGAGCCACCGTTGGTGACGGGGTTGGCACTCATGCGCAGCTCGCCCTGAGGGATGATGTCGTCCAATTCGGCCACCGGAGCACCGGACTCATCGAAGAGCTCCTCGGCGCGGTAGCTGCCCAGCCAGTCGGCGAGGTTCTTCAGGTGCTCGTCGGTGTCGCGGGCATTGGCCAACGGCACCTGGTGGGAGCGCCAGGAGCCCTCAGTCTTCTTGCCGTCGATCATCTCGGGGCCAGTCCAACCCTTGGGGTGACGGAAGACGATCATCGGCCAGGCAGGACGGCCCAGGTCATCGCTCTGAGGATCAGCGCCGGCGTACTGCCCCTTGATGTCAGCGATGTGGTCCAGCACCTCGTCCAGCAGGGAGGCGAAACGCGCATGGTCGTCCAGGTGCTTCGCGTCGTCGCCGTCTGCGGTGAACACGTAGGGGGTGTGGCCATAACCACGCATCAGGTCCAGCAGTTCGGACTCGGGGATGCGGGCGAGCACCGTGGGGTTGGCGATCTTGTAGCCGTTGAGGTGCAGCACCGGCAGCACGACTCCGTCACTCACCGGATTGAGGAACTTGTTGGAGTGCCAGCTGGTGGCCAACGGACCGGTCTCGGCCTCGCCGTCGCCCACCACGGTGAACGCGAGCAGGTCGGGATTGTCGAAGACCGCACCGTAGGCATGGCTCAGGGAGTAGCCGAGCTCGCCCCCTTCATGGATGGAGCCGGGGGTCTCAGGGGCGACGTGGCTGGGGATACCGCCGGGGAAACTGAACTGCTTGAAGAGGCGCCGCATGCCCTCGGCGTCGCGGCTGATGTCGGGGTAGACCTCGGAATAGGTGCCCTCCAGCCAAGTGTTGGCCACCAGGCCGGGACCGCCGTGCCCGGGACCGGTGACGTAGAGAGCCTTGAGCTGGCGTTCGGTGATGGCGCGGTTCATGTGCGCGTAGAGGAAGTTGAGGCCGGGGGTGGTGCCCCAGTGGCCCAGCAGTCGCGGCTTGACGTTCTCGCGGGTGAGCGGGGTGCGCAGGAGTGGGTTGTCGAGCAGGTAGATCTGACCCACCGACAGGTAGTTCGCTGCACGCCACCACTTGTCAATGGTTTTCAGGGTTTCCGGGCTGACGGCTTCGGTGGTGACGGCGTCGCGGCGCTGCCAGGCGGTGTTCGACATCTCGGAGGAGTCCTCTCCACGATCGGGTACCGGTACGCCACCAACGCTACGTGTGCGATCTGACAATTTCTGGGGATCTCGACAATGCAGACCTTCGGGTGGGGAGGGCCCTATCGTGGGGACCCAACAAGCCCACGAATGGAGACTTCTGTGCCCACGCCCCACATCTCTGCCGAGCCCGGCCAGATCGCCCCTCTGATGCTGATGCCCGGCGATCCCCGCCGCGCCCGCCGCATCGCGGAGGGTTTCCTCGATGGCGCCCAGCTGGTCTCCGAGGTGCGCGGGATCGGCTGCTGGACCGGCACCTGGCAGGGCACGCCGATGAGCGTGATGGCCTCGGGCATGGGCATCCCGTCGATCTCGATCTACGCCGAGGAGTTGTTCCGTGAGTACGGGGTGCAGCGGATCTGCCGGGTGGGCACCTGCGGGGGCATCGCCGACGATGTGAAGGTCCGCGACGTGGTGATCGGCGAGGTCGCCCACACCACCTCCCAGGTCGCCACCCTGCAGGCTCCGGGGTTGTCGCTGTCGCTGGGCGCCAGCTTCACGATGCTGCGTGGGGCCGTGGACGCAGCTGCCGAGCAGGGGCTCAACGCCCGCGTGGGGGCACTGTTCTCCTCGGACTTCTTCTACGGCACCCGGCCCGACATCATCAAGGTGCTGGTTGAGCTGGGCACCCTGGGTGTGGAGATGGAAGCCGCCGGTCTGTACTTCGCCGCGGCGCGCCATCGTCGGGATGCGCTGAGCGTGTGCACCGTCTCAGACCACCTGTTCGACAGCTCGGAGGACATGTCCGCCGAGGAGCGCGAGACCAGTTTCGAGAAGGCGCTGCAGGTGGCCGCAGGCGCGCTGCTGGCCTGAGCACCGGCGCACTCGGCGCGTCCCTGCTCGGGAGCGTGGCACCGAATTGTGGTGACCGGCCCCAATGGTCTATCGTTGTCGATCGCTGGTAACAGCACTGGCAGGTTGCCCGAGTGGCCAAAGGGAGCAGACTGTAAATCTGTCGGCGTACGCCTACCTAGGTTCGAACCCTAGACCTGCCACGCAGACCCCGGATCGGATTGATCCGGGGTCTGTTGCTTTCCACGCCCCTACTCCGACGCAGTGTCCGGCTGGTCGTGGGTCTCCAGCGGTTCGTGCTGGACGACCTCCTCCTCACCGAGATGGGCGTCCATGGTGGTCATGATGCGGGTGATCTCCTCGGCGATCTCCGGCCCCGGGACGCCCCAGCCGGAGTCGTAGGCATAGATGTCGCGCAGGGTGCGGTGACCCTGGGTTCCGTCCATGATCTCGACGTCATCGGGCCCCAGCAGCCCCGGGTGGGCGACCCCAGCGGCCTCGGAGACCTTGACCAGATCCCGCCGCAGCGTCTGCACGTAGCGGGCGAGCCGCTCGGACTTGCTCACCGGCTCCAGGCCATGGGCGAGCCACGGGTTCTGTGTGGCGACGCCGGTCGGGCAGGTGTCGGTGTGACACTTCTGGGCCTGGATGCAGCCGATCGCCAGCATCGCTTCGCGAGCAACGTGGACCATGTCGACCCCCAGGGCGAAGGCCACGATCGCGTTTTCCGGGAGGCCGAGTTTGCCGGAGCCGATCCAGGTCACCCGGTCGGCCAGGCCCTGGTCGGCGAAGATCTTGTAGACCTCACTGAACCCGACCCGGAACGGGAAGGAGACCGTGTCGCTGAAGACCAGCGGAGCAGCGCCGGTGCCGCCCTCTCCCCCGTCGATGGTGATGAAATCCACGCCGCGCTGCCCGTCGACCATCATCGCGGCGAGCTGGTGCCAGAACTCCAGGTCGCCGACAGCGGACTTGATGCCCACCGGGAGCCCGGTGCGTCCTGCGACGGTCTCGACGAAGTCGAGCATCTCGTCGACCGAGCGGAAGGCGGTGTGACGCGAGGGGCTCACGACGTCCTTGCCCTCCTCGACCCCACGGATGCGTGCGATCTCGGCATTCACCTTGGCACCGGGCAGATGCCCGCCGAGGCCGGGCTTGGCCCCCTGGCTGAGCTTGATCTCGATGGCTCGGACCGGCGCGGACTCGACGACCGCAGCGAGCTTGTCGAGGTCGAAGTTGCCCTCGGCGTCCCGGCAGCCGAAATAGCCGGTGCCGATCTGCAGCATCAGGTCCCCGCCCTGCCGGTGGTGGTCGGACAGGCCACCCTCGCCGGTGTTGTGCATGAAGCCGCCCAGCTTGGCGCCCTTGTTGAGCGCGGTGATCGCCTGCGGGCTCAGCGAGCCGAACGACATCGCCGACACGTTGACCACCGAAGCGGGCCGGAAGGCCTTCGCCCGTCCGCGCGGACCCCCGAGCACCTTGGCGCTGGGCACCGGGCGTTCGCTGTGCAGGTGCAGAGGCGAGGCGGGGGCGATGTCGGAGAAGGTGCGCTGCTTGACGATGGCGTAGCTACGGTTCTCGACGTCATTGTCGGTGCCGAAGCCGAAGTAGTTGTTCTCGCCCTTGGCCGACGCGTAGACCCACCGTCGCTGGTCCCGACTGAAGGGACGCTCCTCGTCATTGCCGGTGACGATGTACTGCCGCAGTTCCGGGCCGATCGCCTCCAGTGCGTAGCGGGCACGCGCGATCAGCGGGAAGTTGCGGCGCAGCGCATGCTTCTTCTGGACCAGATCCTGGGCCGCGAGCCCGGCCACCGCAGCCGCTCCGGCAGCAGCCATCGCCTTCGCCGCACCCTTCGACTTCTTCATGCCCTCGTCAGCCATGGGCTCACGCTAACCCGTCAGAGATGACCGCTAGGCTCTCCGAGCGTGAATCGTCTCCGACCGGCAGCCATCTGGTTGGTGCTGCTCTCGATCGCCTCCGTGCAGGTCGGGGCGGCGCTGGCGAAGGGGCTGTTCGGACAGGTCTCGCCGGTCACGATGACCTGGCTTCGGGTGACGGCGGCCGCCATGGTACTGGGGGTGGCGGTGCGACCGTGGCGTTCACTCCCCCGTCGCACTGACCCGGCCGCTCAGGAGCGATGGGTACTGCTGGCCGCCTTCGCCGCAAGCCTGATGGGGATGAACCTGTTCATCTACCTGGCCTTCTCGCACATTCCGATGGGGACGGCGGTGACCATCGAGTTCCTCGGGCCGCTGGCCGTGGCGATCGCGGGCTCGCGCCGCCGTGCAGATCTGGTGTGGGGGCTGCTGGCGGCGTCCGGGGTGGTGGTGCTGGGCCTGGTGCCGGGACGCCTGGATGTCCCGGGGGTACTTTTCGCGCTGGCCGCGGCAGCCTGCTGGGCCGGGTACATCCTGTTCGGTGCCCGGATGGCCGGACGCTGGCGGGAGGCGGACGCCGTCGCGCTGGCCTGCATGGCGGGGGCGGTGGTGTTCGCGCCCTTCGTGCTGTTCGGTGATGGGGTGGGGATGCTGAGCGGGCACATCCTGATGATCGGCGCCCTGGTCGGGCTGATGTCGACGGTGATCCCCTACACCGTCGAGCTACGAGCGTTGAGGCACATCCCCCCAGCCACCTTCGGGATCCTGATGAGCCTCGAGCCCGCTGCCGCGGCGGTGGCGAGCTGGCTGGTGATCGGCGAAGTGCTGCGTCCCCTGGACTGGGTGGCGATGGGCTGCGTGATCGTGGCCAGCATCGGCGCAACCCGCGCGGCACGGGACCGGAACGCACCGGCTGGCTAGCATGGCTCCCATGGCATCTGAGAGCTCATTCGACGTCGTCAGCAAGGTGGACCGCCAGGAGGTCGACAACGCCCTGAACCAGGCCGCCCGCGAGATCTCGCAGCGGTTCGACTTCAAGAACACCGACTCCTCGATCAAGTGGTCGGGTGACACCATCGAGATGACGTCCAACGGTGAGGAGCGCGTCAAGGCGATCCTGGACGTCTTCCAGTCCAAGCTGATCAAGCGCGGTGTCAACCTCAAGGCGCTGGAGACCGGCGAGCCGCGCCTGTCAGGCAAGCTGTGGCATATCACCGCTTCCACCAGCGAGGGCATCAGCCAGGAGAACGCCAAGAAGATCTCCAAGCTGCTGCGCGACGAGGGCCCCAAGGGCGTCAAGTGCCAGATCCAGGGCGACGAGCTGCGCATCTCCTCCAAGAGCCGCGATGACCTGCAGGAGGTCCAGCGGATGATCAAGGCCGCCGACTACGACTTCGCGGTCCAGTTCGTCAACTACCGCTGACGCTCTTCGCCCCGACGGCCCGGGAACCTGCCAGCCGGTGCGGCCCGGTCAGCCGGCGCCGTCCACCACCGCTGAGGACCCCGGCACATTGCGCACTTCCCTCGGATCAGCCAGTGCCCACGACACCGCGGCAGTCCCGACCCGCCCCAGAGGACGCAACACCAGCCGGTCCCCCAGGCGTCCGGGCAGGCCGTGCACCGTGCGCCCAAAAAGGGATCGCGCGTAGTCGGGCAGCATGTCGACCGCGCCCGCGGCGAGCATCCAGTAGCCGGGGCGTGCGATGGCCGGGAGCGGAGGCTCGCGCAGGAGGAAGTCAGCGGCGTCCCGGGCGGCAGCGGTGAGGGCCAATTCAGGCCGGTAGCTCTCCAGCGCCTCCTGCAGCTCGGCCACCGTCTGCGGTGCCCGCGGGATCCCCAGCGCTTCGCCCGTCCAGGCGGCCTGACGGACGTACTCATCGGCCTCAGCCGCGGTGAGCGGCACCTTCGCATGCCGCTGGTAGGAGGTCAGGAAACTGTCGATCTCGGCGATGTGCACCCACCTCAGCAGGTGCGGGTCGTTCGCGTCATAGGGACGCCCATCCGGTGCCTGCCCGCTGACGTGATCATGGATCCGCCGGATGCGCGCGATCATCGCGTCGGCATCCTCCATGGTGGCGAAGGTGGTCACGGCGATGAACTCGCTGGTGCGCTGCAACCGACCCCACGGGTCGCCGCGGTAGCCGGAGTGACCACCCACCCCGGCCATCGCCAGCGGGTGCAGCATCTGCAACAACAGCGCCCGCAAGCCGCCCGAGTACATCGCCGCATGCCCATGCACCCGGCAGACGGGGTCGGTGGGCTCGAACCGGCGTGGGCCGGGAGCGTGCCAGATGCGCAGCGCGCGCTCCTCGGCGTCCGGGCCGGCGACCCTGTCGCGCAGCGCAGCCGCCAGCCAGCCGCGAACGTCAGGACGTGGCACAGGATTCATGCCACCGAGCCTATGTCGGCGCTCCAGACCCCGAGCGGCCACCAGACGCGATCGCCGGACGCGCGGTCAGTAGAGTGAAACGCATGGCCCTCCCCCGCACCACGCCCGAGCGCGCCGGCATCGACCCGGCCGCGATCACCGCCCTCATCCACGCCCTGCAGGACTGCGCGGAGTTGCACTCGGTGATGGTCCTGCGCCGGGGCGCGGTGGTGGCTGAGGGCTGGGCCAAGCCCTACCGACCCGAGCACCTCAGGCTCGTGTACTCGTTGTCGAAGACCTTCGCCTCAGCCGCCGTCGGCATCGCCATGGACGAGGGCGCCTTCTCCCCCGAGGACACTCTCGCCGACATCTTCCCCGACCAGGTCGATGATCGAGTTGGGCCGAAGGCGCGCACCATCCGCATCCGCGACGTGCTGTCGATGGCCTCGGGGCACACCACCGACCGGATCGAGATGGTGCAGTGGCGATCCCTGCTCGAGCGGCGCCACCTGGGGGAGTTCCTGCGCCACGAGCCCGAAGGCGAGGTCGGCGTCACCTTCTGCTACAACCAGCCCTGCACCTGGTCAGCCACCCGCGCCGTGCACGAGCGACTGGGCATCGACGTCCACAGCCTCCTGCAGGAGCGCGTGTTCCCCCAGCTCGGCATCGACCGCAGCTTCTGGTGCCGGGACGCCGATGGCCTGCCCTGGGGCTTTTCCGGGCTGCACGTCACCACCGAGGCAATCGCCTCCTTCTTTCAACTCCTGCTGGATGAGGGCATGCGCGGGGGCGAACGGCTCCTGCCGGACTCCTGGATCCAGGAGCACCGCCGCAAGCAGGTCGAGACCGATCCCGACAGGCCCGAGGTCGACTGGACCCAGGGCTATGGCTGGCAGGTGTGGATGAGCCGCCAGGGTTATCGCGGTGATGGCGCTTTCGGTCAACTGGGCGTCGTCCTGCCCGACCAGGACATGGTGGTGGTCATCACGGCCCGCACCGAGGACATGCAGGCCGAGATGGACGCCATCCAGGAGCATCTCCTGCCAGGCCTGGGCCGCCCCGCCACCCCGGGCTCCCAGGATGAACTGGACGCCACCCTGGCCGGGCTTGCGCTCACCCCCGTCGCCGGCGAGGCGGGCAGCGGGTGGTCGGGCCGGGACGCCGACGGTCGCGCGCTCACCCTCACCACGACCACCAGCGGGTGGACCTGCCGCTGGGAGGTCGAGGACGGCACCACCATCGAGTTCCCGGTGGGTCACGGCGAATGGCGGGAGAGCACCTGGTCAGGAGGCGGCCGCAGCACGGAGGTCGCAGCCGCCGCCGCCCACGGCCCCGAGGGCCACACCGTGGACCTTGTCATGCTGAACAGCCCGCACCGCGCCACCCTTCGTCTCCCCCACGACAGTGACCAGGCAACCTACGTCTGGGAAGGCCCCGGGCCCCTGGGGCCCCAGCACCCCTGGCAGTTGGCGCAGCCCTTCTGAGCCCCTCGTCGATCAGCCCTGGTCGAGCTCGCGGATGACCTTCTTGAGGGTCTCCGCGGACTCGGCCAACTGCTTGCGCTCATGGACAGACATGGGGATCTCGAAGGTGCGCGACACTCCCTCGCGTCCCACCAGGCAGGGCACCGACAGCGCCACGTCATTGATGCCGCGGTAGTCCTGCAGCACGGTCGACAGCGGCAGAAGGGTCTGCTCGTCGCGGAGGATCGCCTCCACCAGGCGGGAGGCCGCCAGGCCGATGGCGTAGTTGGTGGCTCCCTTGCCCTGGATCACCTCATAGGCGGCATGGGTCACGCTGTGGGCGAGCTCGTCCAGGACAGCATCGGTGAAGACTGGCTGACCCCCGCGGTCCCATTCCCGCAATGGCACGTGGCCGATGGTTGCCGAGGACCAGACCGGGAACTCCGAATCGCCATGCTCCCCCATCATCAGGGCGTGCACGTTGCCCTGGGAGACGCCGGCCTTCTGCGCGAGCATCAGGCGCAACCGGGCGCTGTCCAGCAGCGTCCCCGAACCGATGACGCGACCGGCAGGCAGGCCGGAGAGCCGCTGCGCCTCGTAGGTGAGGACGTCGACGGGGTTGGTGACCAGCACGTAGACCGCGTCAGGGGCCTGCTCGAGCAGCACCGGCAGCAGCGAACGCAGGATGCCCACGTTCTTGGCGGCTAGGTCCAGACGGGTCTGGCCCGGGTCCTGCTTGGCGCCGGCGGTGATCACCACCACGTCCGACCCGGCGACCACGGCCGGGTCAGCGCCGCCGGTCACGTCGGTGACACTGGCGAACTGGGTGCCGTGGCGAAGGTCCGTGACCTCCGCGTCCACCTTCTTCTCGGCGATGTCGTAGAGGGCGACGCGCTGGGCAGAGCCGCGGATGATGGACGCATAGGCGACGGCGGTCCCCACCGCCCCGGCGCCCACGACGGTGAGCTTGCTGAGCTTGTCGGACGGTTGCATGGGGCCTCCAGGAAGATGATGGCGGTTTGAACAGTGCGAACGCTCCCACGCTAGTTGGTCTCAGACCTCCCCGGCGAGGGTGCGTCCAAGCATGGACGGGCGGCCGCCGCCCCCAGCTGCGGAGTCACTTCTTCTTGTCCGAACCCGCCCAGCCGCGCACCCTGGTTGGTCGCCCGGATGGTCCGGGGCTCAACGCCCCGAGCGAGCTTGCTCCGCGAGCGCTCAGTTCTCGGTGAACTGCTATTGCTGCCGGTGTAGAAAACGCTTACGATGACGGCATCTCGACGTGGCGACGGGGCCAGTCGAACCTTGCGCAGGGGTGGACGAATGCGACTTCGTGAATGGGTGGCCGGCATCGTGGCGGCGGCAGTGGTGGTCTCACAGGCGGCGATGGTGGGTCAGGCCACCCCGCAGCCGAACGCTCCGGCCGAGGGGGTGCCCTCGCCGCCGGAGGTGTTGATCGGCGCCCCGCTGCGTGACCCAGTCCGCTCGGCCGTCCAGGCCCAGGGCGTGGACGCCGCAGGCAAGCCGCAGGCCTACTGGATCACCGACGGCAAGGGCGACGTCCCGGCCACCTTCCAGGTGACCGACGTCCAGACCGGTGAGCGCCTGTTCGCCGAGCAGGTGCCCAGCGGGATCGTGAGCTACGCCATCGAGTTCAACCGCACCGAGGGTGCGGTGTACGTGGCCATGACTGACGGCTCCTGGTACCGCTGGAAGGTGGGCGCGAAGTCCCTCGAGACGTTGCCCCGCGTCGACACCCTGACCGACCACGCCGGCGCCGTGATCTGGGCGCTGGCCGCCGCCGACGACGGCACCATGTACCTGGGCACCAACAAGGCCCGCGTCGCCTCCTTCAACCCCGCCACCTCGACCCTCGCCGACCTCGGCGCACCCGCCCCCGGGGAGTCGGCCATCCGCGCGATGCAGGTCGTGGGCGATTCCGTCTACGTCGGCACGGAGTCCAACGGGCGCTTCGTCCGCGTCAACCGGGTCACCGGCGAGGCCACCGCCATCCCCCTGCCCGCCGACCTCACCGGCGTCCGCGGCATCATGACCATGGCCCGCGCCGGCAACCTGCTGCTGATGCGCACGCGTCCGAACCTGGTGATGCTCGCCTACGACACGACCACCCAGAGCTTCGTGGCCAGCTTCCCGAACATGGACGGCGTGGCGTCCGGTCTGGACCCCACGGGCACCTACTTCTACTACTTCGACCGTGCCACCGGTGTCACGCGGGTCGATGTCGCCACCCTGAAGCCAACCCCCCTGGGCAACAAGCCCAGCGCCATCCCGCAGAGCTGGGCCTTCGTCACCATGCCGGGTTCGGACTGGGAGGGGGTCTCGGTCTCGTTCACCTTCGAGAAGGGTCGCAACTACGTCAACAACTACGACAAGAAGGCGTCCGTGACGTGGATGGACGACAAGCTGCTCAGCACGGCGGCGGTCCTGCGCGGCCTGACCGTTGACGGCGATGGACGCGTCGTGGTCGGCGGGGCCTCCGGGTCAGGTGGCGTGGGGGTCTACGACGCCCTCACCGGACGCCTGCACGTCGTCCCGGCCACCGGTGGCGCCCAGACCCTCGAGCCCTTCGGTGAGCGCGTCGCCTACGCCGACACCGCCAACGGACAGCTCCGCCTGGTCGACCTGGACCAAGCCGTCGGCACCGGCAACCCCACCGCCCCTCTCACCATCGGGTCCTACCAGACACAGCCCTGGGACATGGTTGCCCTCGATGAGCAGACCATGCTGGTCGGTTCCGCCCCGGGGGCCGGCAAGTCGGTCGGTGCCCTCACCGCCTGGAACACGTCCACCAACACCGTCAGCGTCTGGCGCGGCCCGGTCGGCAACCGCAGCGTCACCTCGGTGGCGCGCACCAACGGCGTCACCGTCGTCGGGTCGGCCATCGCCAACGGCCCCGGGGCGGCGGTGACCGAGACGTCGGCGATCATCGTCGCCGTCGACCACACCGCCAGGAAGGTGCTGGGCACCTACACCCCCGAGCCCGGCGCCGCCACCATCAGCGCCATCACCCCCGGCGCCGACGGTCGCCTGTGGGCGGTTGCCGACGATCGCCTGCTTGAGCTCACCGTCGACCCGACGGGAGCTTTCAGCCTCGTCCGCTCGACCACCCTGCCCGGCGTGGCCTCCACGACCTACGGCGAGGCGACGTCCATCGTCGTGCGTCCTGACGCCATCTGGGTCACCGCCGGCGGGGCCCTGTGGCGGGTCTCGGTGGCCGACCAGAGCGTCCAGCAGATGACCGCCGACGGTGTCAGCGAGGTCGTCGAGGCCGGTGACGGCAACCTGTACTTCACCCGCGGCACCCAGCTGTTCCGCTGGACCCTGGCCGGCAGTCTGGACGTCACGCCCCCCGGCGCGATCCCGGCCTTCACCGGTACCCGGGTGGCCAGCCAGGCCGTGAGCATGGGCAAGCCCATCGACGAGATCACCGCCATCGGCGGAACCGTGGTCAACGATCCCGACGGCACCCCGGTCATCTTCAGCGTCACCAACGGCAAGCCTGCGGTGCTGAACAAGATCAACGCCAGCACGGGTCGCCTCATCTGGGCCAAGGAACTGCCCCCGGCGGGCGGCTCCTACGCCGTCGTGCACGACGCCAAGGGTGACATCTATATCGGCAGCGTCAGCTCGTCCGGCTACTTCTACCGCGTTCGCGCCGGCAGCGACGAGGTCGAGAACCTGGGCATCCCGGTGCCCGGCGAGACCTTCCTGTGGGACCTCGCGGTCGGTGACGGCGGGATGATCTACGGCTCGACCTTCCCCGGCGCCAAGCTGTGGAGTTACGACACCACCACCGGCGCGGTGCGTGACTACGGGACGTTGCTGGAGGGCGCCAAGCAGGGTCGCAACGTCGCCTATCACGAGGGCATGATCTACGTCGGACTGATGACGCCGGCCAAGCTGTACGCCGTCGACGTCGCCACCGGTGCGAAGACCGAGATTCCCATGCCGGCGGGTGCCGACACCAGCGATCCGATGCTGTCCGTGTTCGACGTCGATGTCGTCGACGGCACCCTCTACATGCGCGTCGGCCTCGACATCAAGAGCACCCCGCTGTACGCCTACGACCTGGCGACCAAGACCTGGAAGGACTGGTCGGTGCCCGAGGTCAGCGGCCTGATGATTCCCGACAGCGATCCCAACCCCGCCACCAAGGGCCTGCTCTACGTGATGAGCAACGGTGAGCTCAGCGCACTCGACCCGGCCGCGGGCACGGTGAAGGGCACCGGTCTCAAGGGCGGCAACTTCCGCGGGGTCGGCTGGGTGACCCTGGACGACCCGCAGTGGCCCGGCCAGACGCTCACCGGGCTGTTCGCCACCGGCCAGATGTGGCGCTACAACCCCGAGACCGGTCGCACGTGGCTGCAGCCCACCGCCGAGGTCGAGGTGAAGGGTTCCCAGGCCCTGCTGCTGGAGCTGGAGCCGGCCGCCCGCGGCGGGGTCTGGTTCGGCGGTTACCTGTCCGGCTTCGGCCACGCTGACCTGGATCTCACCGCCGCCGGTCCCGAGGACGCCAGGCGGAACTTCGGGGGATCGCAGACCGAGTCCCTCTATGACGACGGCCAGCGGTTGTGGTTGGGACAGTACCCCGACGCGAGGGTCTACTCCGCGCCGAACACCATCGACGTGCAGTCCCAGCAGATGGCCTGGACGATGAAGAACTCCGAGGGCCTGCCCCAGGACCGCCAGCCCGGGGTGATCGCCAACGACCGCTGGGTCGTGGGCGTGACGGGTCCCAAGCTCACCTCCTTCGGGGGATCGATGGGCGTCATCGACCGCACCACCTGTGGTGATCGGCAGGTGAACGGCATGACCGAGGTCAGCGCCACCAACTGCACTCACCGCAAGCTCGAGGGGCTCTCCCCCGACCGCGGTTTCACCTCGGTCACGCTCGATGGCGACACCGCCTATGCCACCTCGTGGATCCTCGGCGGCACCGGCTCGGCCAACCCGCCGCAGTCCGAGGGCCAGGTCATCGCCTATGACCTCGCCACCGGCGAGCGCAAGTGGGCCGTGTCCCCCGTCCGGGGAGCCAAGAGCTACGTCGGCGCCACGGTCGATTCCCGGGGCGGCGTGTGGGCCCTGGGTGAGACCAGCGTTGTCCAGCTCGACCCGGCGACCGGCAAAACGATGCGCATCATCACCATGCCGGGCTCGCAGGCCATCACCAGCCAGACCTTCCCCGCGCTCGTGGGCGGGATGCAGCTGGTGCCCGGCACCGACCGCCTGCTGGTCAAGGCGGCCTCGACGCTCTACGAGGTGTCGACCGCCACGGGCGAGGTGATCAATCGCGGCCCGTTCCCCTACCGCGCCATGGCTGTCAACGAGGCTGGTCTGGTCTTCCTGACCAGCGACACCGAGTTGCTCAAGTGGCAACTCCCCGACATGGACGTGCACCGCGTGTTGCTGTCGTCGGACGAGATCGACTCCGGTGACACCGTTCACATCAACGTCGACGGCTTCGCCCCCGACGAGCGCGTCGAGGTCTGGGCGACCCCGGAATCGGGCGGGACGTCTCGACTGCTGACGACGCTCACGGCCGACCGGAGCGGGTCGACGGGCACCCGCCTGGCGGTCACGCTGCCCGGGGGCACCCACCGCGTGGTCGCCCGAGGCCTGACGTCGGGGCATGAAGGGATCACGACCTTGTCCGTGGTTGCCGCCGCGACGCCGGACCCGACCGAGGATCCCTCGACCCCGGCGCCGTCCACTCCGGTTCCTTCGACGCCGGTTCCCTCGACGCCGGTTCCCTCGACGCCGGTTCCCTCGACGCCGGTTCCCTCGACGTCCGCGGAGCCGACCGCTGGCCCCACGGGGACGCCGACCACGGGAGCGCCCACGGGGACGCCGACCACGGGAGCACCCACGGGGACGCCGACCACGACGGCACCTACGCCGACCCCGACGACCCGTCCGATTCGCCTGCCCAACACGGGCCGGTGAGGTCAGCGGCCGCGGGCTGAATCCCTGGTCCACCAGGGCCGTCCGTGCCCCCCCGCCCACCAGGGTCGGGGGGCGCGGAAGAAAAACCACAGGCCGGACCCACGACGTGTGGGGCCCGGCCTGTCTGGTTCACATCCCTTGGGAGGGAGCCTGGTTACTTCTTCTTCGACTTCTTCTTGTCCTTCTTCTTGTCCTTCTTCTTCGCCATGAGTCCCACCTCCTTGTCAATCATTTGTTGACCACAAAGTCAACCAAGGGTTGCCGTGTATGTCAATCCACCCTTGACGTACAGCGTGTCGGGAGACGCTAGTCTGGTCCCATGGGCAAGGCCGAGAGGGACGCGATGGAGTCCGCGCTGGATGACCTCAGTGCGTCCCGTGCCGAGCGCGAGCAGGCCGAGGAGCGCGAGCTCGCCTCGGTCAGGACCGCCCGTCAGGCCGGAGCGTCCTGGTCCCGGATCGGCGAGATCTATGGCCTCACCAAGCAGGGTGCCCAGCAACGGTTCAAGCAGGCAGTGCAGCAGGCGACCTCACCGCAGGGCCGGCCAGAAGAAGCCGTGTCAGAGAAGGCTCCGTAGCCGACGCGCGTTGTGCACCGCGAAACCGTGGCCATCGTTGTTGAAATAGCCCGCCACCCAGTGCCCACCTGAGCGCCATTCCCGGATCCGGTCCGCCCACCATGCCAGGTCCTGGTCGCTGTAGGAACCGGCGTAGAGGTGGTCGTGGCTCGGGCCGTGCCAGCGCAGGTAGACCAGCGGTGCGGTCGCAACCAGATGGCAGCGCAGGTGTGCCCCGCTCATCACCACATAGGACGCGCCGCGTGACTCGAGCAGCCGCCACACGTCGGGCACATGCCAGCTCTCGTGGCGCAGTTCGACGGCCACGTCGAGCCAGGGGCAGGCATCGTTGAGGGCGTCCAGGACGTGGGCGAGCCGGGCGTCGTCTCGTTCGTGGGCCGGGTGGGTCTGGATCAGCAAGGGACCGCGCTTGTCGCCCAGCTCGTGCAAGGCGGTGCGCATCCGTTCCACCCAGGCTTCGGGGGCGTAGAGGCGCTTGGCATGGGTGAGCCCACGGGGAGCCTTCACGGTCATCATGAAGCCGGGCGGGAGGTTGCGCTGCCAACTGGCGAAGGTGGCGGCCCGGGGCCAGCGGTAGAAGCTGGCGTTCAGCTCGACGGTGTCGAACTCGGAGACATAGACGTCCCGGCGCCTGGCTGTGGGCGTCCCCGGTGGGTAGAGGATGCCGTCCCAGTGGTCATAGCTCCACCCTGAGGTGCCGATGCGTATGCCGTCCACCCTGGTGAGGCTAGCCGGGAGGCGCCTTGGAGCCACGTCAGCCGGACCGACGGTTGTGAGGGAGGATGGGGAATGTTCACCTGATGCGTGGTGGTTCACGGCGCGTTCACCGAATCGAGGGGGATCCATGGCCGACCTGGAACGTTTCGTCACTGCCCAGCAACCTGTCTGGGACCAGGCGCGCGGCGAACTCGCCGCGGGGCGCAAGACCACCCATTGGATGTGGTTCGTGCTCCCCCAACTCCGGGGGCTGGGGTCGAGCCCGATGGCACGCGAGTACGCGATCGCCGACCTCGACCAGGCCCGCGCCTACCTAGACCACCCCGTGCTGGGGCCGCGCCTTCGTGAGGCGGCCGAGCTCGCGGCGGACGCGCCCGCGTCCAGTGTCGAGGAGTTGATGGGCGGGGTGGACGCCCTGAAGTTGCGCTCATCGATGACCCTGTTCCACCTGGCTGACCCTGCCGAGCTGGCCTTCGCCCGCGCGCTGGATCGGTGGTGGGGTGGCGCCCTGGACCAGCGCACGGTGGAGCTGCTGGGCCTGGGCGGCGTGACCCAGGCCGATGAGGGCCACGACGTCAGGACGCGCTAGTCTCCGGCCCATGCTGACTGCTCCCCTGCGTATCGCCACCTTCAACGTCAACGGCATCCGTGCCGCCCAGCGTCGGGGTTTCGGGGCCTGGCTGGAGCGTCGCCGGCCCGATGTGGTGGCCCTGCAGGAGGTTCGCTGCCCGGTCGCCGAACTGCCCCTGGACGTGCTGGGTGACTACCACCTCGCCTACCAGTCCGGGACGCTGCCGGGCCGCAATGGGGTCGCGGTGATGACCCGGGTTCCGGTCGCCGAGGCACGGTCCTGGGCGCCCGGCTTCGTCCTGGCCACCTGCGACGGCGTCGACGAGGGCGAGCACGTGGAGGCCCCACTGGCCCGCGAGCTGAAGAACTTCGCGGCCCACGGCCGCTACCTCGAGGTCGACCTGGCCGACCAGCCGCTCACCGTAGCCTCGGTCTACGTCCCCAAGGGCGGCAGCCCCTTCGACGAGACCGCCGAGAAGCACGAACAGAAAATGCGCTTTCTGGCCGGGTTCGCCCGCCAGCTCGCCCGAGCACGTCGGGATGCCGCCGCCCGCGGTCGCGAATTCCTGCTCATGGGCGACATCAACATCGCCCACACCGAGCGCGACCTGTCGAACCCGAAGGGGAACGTGAAGAACCCCGGCTTCCTGCCCGTCGAACGGGACTGGCTGGGCAGCCAGCTCACCCCACGCACCCTGGTCGACGTGGTGCGCATGCTGCACCCCGACCGCTCCGGCCCCTACTCCTGGTGGTCGTGGCGAGGCCAGTCCTGGACACGGGACTCGGGCTGGCGGATCGACTACCACCTCGCCACCCCCGCCCTCGCCCGGCTGGCCCACGAGGGTGGCACCGATCGCGACGAGACCTACGAGGCGCGCATCAGTGACCACGCCCCGGTGGTGGTGGACTACCTGCCCGCCGATGGGCCGGCGGGCTCGAAGGCGGCCAGCACCTCGTCGCGGGTGACCTCCTCCACGCTCTGGTGACGCCACCTCGGCTGCCTGTCCTTGTCCACGAGCTGGGCGCGGACGCCCTCGGCGAAGTCGGAGTCGCGCATGAAGTTCTCCGCGAGCACCCGATCGACCTCGAGCACGGCCGGCACGTCGGGGAGCAGTGCCGCGCGGCGCACCAGCTCCAGGGCGACAGCCACCGAAAGCGGGCACTTGGTGCGGACGAGCTCGGCGCAGGCGCGGGCGTCCTCGTTCTCGTGGTTCTCGAGGCGCTGCAGGATCGCGGATGGGTCATCGCCGGTGAAGCATTCGGCGATCCAGCTGCTGGCGGTGGCGAGCCAGGAGCCTTCGGGGGTGTCCTCGAGGTCACGGGCGTCGTCGAGCAGGCCTGCCCACAGCGCCGAGGCAGCGTCCACCGGCGCCCCGGTCATCGCCATCCACGTACCGGTCTCCAGGGGCATCCGGGACAGTTCGAAGGTGGCGCCGACATCGGGGAACAGCCCGATGGTGACCTCGGGCATCGCCAGCTGGGTGGTGGGGGTGCCGATTCGCCGCGGGGTGTGCAGGGTCAACCCCATGCCGCCGCCCATGGTGATGCCATTCATGATCGAGGAGATCGGCTTGGGATAGGTGGCGATGAGCGCATCACAGGGGTACTCGACGTCGAAGAAGTGCCTCGCGGCGTTCAGGCCCTCGTCGAGAAGGACGCTGCGCAGCGCCCGCACGTCGGCACCTGAGCAGAAGCCGCGCTCCCCCGCCCCGCTGAACTCGACGCTGCGCACCTCCCTGTCGTCACGCCAGGCTTCCAGCGTCCGATGGATGGTGGTCAGCATGTCGACGGTCAGCGCGTTGATGGCCTTCGGCCGGTTGAGGACGATGCGCCCGACTCCCCCAGCCACGTCGACGATGACGTCCTGGTCGACGATCGGGTCGGTCGCGCTCTGGCTCATGGTCACTCCTTGGTCGGCGGGGGCCGGCGCAGGAATCGCTGCAGCCCCGTGCGGTCGTGGTTCCGACTCTGCCAGTAGTAGAGCGCGATCGCAGCAACTCCCAGCGAGAGGGCACCGTTGCGGAAGGCCAGGTTGATGCCGGCGTAGGCGAGCAGCACGACAGTGGCCCAGACGCCCACCCGCAGCACCCGGGTGGAGGGACGCGTCAGCGGCAGCAGCAGGCCTCCCCACAGCACGTACCAGGAGTGCAGGGCCGGGGCGCACAGTGCGATCAGCAGGTAGGAATAGGCAGTGAAGGCCATCGGACGCCGTCGGGCGGTGGTCACCGCCATCACGGCGACCCCGATCGCCGAGACCAGCAGGCCGATCGAGCGAGAGATCCTGATCGCCTCGACCGCACCCGAGCTCCAGCCGAGCCAACCGAAGAGCAGCGACAGGCCCTGGCCGACCACCGTGAAGGGGCTGACAGTGACTACCAGACCGGGCACATTGACGGCGTTCAGCCAGCCGAAACCGAGCCCGGTCCAGATCGAGATGACGGCGAAGGAACCGACGGCCAGGCCGATGCTGACCATCGCTCGGGCGATCACGTCCAGGGTCTGCCCGATCGCAAGGCGCCGCCAGGGGTGGTGGACCAGCGGCAGCGCGTAGGCGGCCAGCAGCGCCGGCTGCTTGATGGACGCAGCCACCCCCAGGATCACGGCACCGGGGAGCCAACCCCACCAGACCTTGCGGGTGACCCAGAGCGCCAGGACCACCAAACCCATCATCAGCGAGTCATTGTGCGCGCCACCGATGAAGTCGATCACCAGCACCGGGTTGAGCGTGCCGAACCAGGCGGCACGGGCCGGGTCGTAGTGATACATGGCGGCCAGTCGTGGCAGCAGCAACCCAATCAGCCCCACCCCGAGCAGCGCAGGGATGCGCATGCTCAGCGCCGAGAGGTAGGGGTCATAGCCGCACAGGTCCACCAGCAGGTGCTGGATCTGCAGGCTGAGCGGACCGTAGGGGGCCGGGGTGTTGCGCCATACCCACGCGACCTGGTCGGCGAACCCTCCCGGCAGGACTCCCGGGCCCTGCTCATAGGGGCTGATGCCGTTGTGCACCAGCCAACCCTGGGCGGCATAGGAGTAGGCATCGTGGCTGAAGATCGGCGGGGCGAGCAGGAACGGGGCGCCCCAGATCAGCAGAACAGCCCAGTGCCGCACGTGGCGGTAGGCCTCCACCTGCCGGTCATCACCCGGCTGGACGCCCGGTTCAGCGCGTCCCGGCCCCCAGGGCCTGAGCTGGAACCAGCTGGAGACCAACAGCGACACCCCGCCGAGCACCATCAGGGTTCCGGCGATCTTGGCCGGGATGTTGTCCAGGTGCGCCCAGCGCATGAGCGGCCAGAAGGGCGAGGACTGGGGCAGGTAGGCAGGGGTGAAAGAGCCCATGGCGATCAGGACCGTGCCCAGGAATCCCCGCCTGACCTGGGGCATCCCCCATGCCTCGGCGAGTTGCTGCCAGCGGCTCGTCGCTTCCGGGCCGAACCGATGCGGGGGGCTCACTCGATCTCCCGCTGGCCCCGCTGGCCACGTTCCGCCGCGCCCTCCCCGAGGGTGTGACGGTCATGGACCAGCCCGGCGCGGGAGTCGGTCCCGGCGACGTGTTCACCAGCCCACTCCAGGGCGTCGAAGGGGCATTCCTCGATGCAGATCCCGCAGTACATGCACAGCGACCAGTCGATGTCGAAGCTGTCGAGCACGTTGTGCCGTCGCTCGCGACCTCGGCTGGGGTGCACGCCGGGGCGACCCAGCCCAGCCTCCGGGGTGGTCGGCGGGAGCTCCTCGCTGTGCGCCTCGATGTGGATGCACCAGGTGGGGCATTCCCGTACGCAGATCATGCAGGAGGTGCACCTGTCCTCGATCAGGCGGATGCGTCCGTGGGTGGTCATCGGCGCCTCCTCACCCGGCCGCCCTGCAGGGCCTGGACAACCTCGTCGGCCGGTGCCGGGTCACCCTCTGCGCGGGCGCCCCACAGGTCGAGGTCGGGGACGCCTGCCGGAGCCATCCGTCGCCTCGAGGCCTGTGCCCGGCCTGCGCCGGAGTCAGCCTCGGGATCGCGGGCACCCGGCCACGGACGGGTCACGCGGGCAGCAAGCACCACGTCCTTGCGCAGCGGACGCAGC
This sequence comes from Aestuariimicrobium sp. p3-SID1156, assembly GCF_025144225.1. Classification (GTDB taxonomy): domain Bacteria; phylum Actinomycetota; class Actinomycetes; order Propionibacteriales; family Propionibacteriaceae; genus Aestuariimicrobium. Next base: position 361,908 of record NZ_JALXXB010000002.1, on the reverse strand, counting down.
GGTTCGGCGACCCCCGCAGCCTGGTGCACCAACAAGGGCCGGCTGTCGCCACCGGTGAAGGTGATGCCGAAGAAGTCGTGCGCCTCGCGCTCGTGCCACGTGGCGCCGGGGATGATTTCGCCAAGGCTGGGCAGGATGGGGTCCTCACGAGCGATGCGAGTGTGCAGCTGGAGGCCGGCCGGGCCCTGTTCACCCCAGCGCACCAGGCGGCAGAGCACGCGGAAATGCTCCCCGAGCTCTGGGTGCGGGCGCCCGAACTCGTCGACGGCGTGCAGCGAGTCGAACCAGGTGAAGCCCTCGGCCAGCGCGCCACTGACGCCGCTGACCCACTCCGCGGCCGGAACCTCGCGGACCTCGTCGTCGGGGCCCATACCGGGCCCGACGCCCCCGGCGACCAGGCTGCTCATGAGCTGCCCCTGGCGCTGCGGAGGGATTCGAGGTGGCTTGTCAGTGCCGAGGGCGGGGGCGGGCACCCGGCGATGTAGTGGTCGACGTGGACGAGCTGGTCCACCCCCTTGGTCACGGAATAGGAGTCCCAGTAGGGACCACCGGCGGCCGCGCAGGCACCAAAACTGACCACGTGGACGTTCGGCCCGAGGGACTGGATGCGGTCGCGGACGAGCCCGGAGACGGCATCTGTCAGCGTCCCCGACACGATGGCGACCGGGAGCGAACCGGTGGGAACATCGTCCAGGACCGGCGCCCCCTCAGGCACCGCGAACTCGGACTCGACGGCGCAACAGGCCAGCGCCAGGTCGACCACCACGATCGACCCGTCCCCGAACCAGTCCACGAATTGCACCCCCACAGCCTAGCGGCGAGGGTTCCGAAGGCCCACGACCGCGCTCGCCAGCCCGAGGTAGACTCGGCAGGTAGCACTCCCCCCTCCAGAAAGTAGCCCTGTGACAACCGAGTCCGGTCGCACGTCCTCCACCCCTGTGCACACCCTCGACAGAGTCGTCATCCGCTTCGCCGGCGATTCTGGCGACGGCATGCAGCTCACCGGAGACCGGTTCACCGCAGAGTCAGCCAGCTTCGGCAACGACATCTCGACGCTGCCGAACTTCCCGGCCGAGATCCGTGCGCCGCAGGGAACGCTGCCCGGTGTGTCGAGCTTCCAGCTCCACTTCGCCAACTACGACATCGTCACCCCCGGGGACCGCCCCGACGTGCTGGTGGCGATGAACCCGGCCGCACTCAAGGCCAATCTGGCCGATGTCGCCCCCGGCGGGCTGCTGATCGTGGACACCGCAGAGTTCACCAAGCGCAACCTGTCGAAGGTCCACTACGCGACCAACCCGCTCGAGGACGGCTCGCTGGACTCCTACCACCTGGTCGCCCTGGACCTGACCGGACTGGCCGTCGGCGCAGTCGCCGACTTCGGCCTGGGGCGCAAGGAGGCCAGCCGCGCCAAGAACATGTTCGCGCTCGGCCTGTTGACCTGGCTCTACAGCCGGGACACCGAGTCGACGATCTCCTTCCTGCAGACCAAGTTCGCCAGCAAGGAGAAGCTGCGCGACTCCAACATCGCCGCCTTCCTGGCCGGGCACGCCTATGGCGAGACGGTCGAGGAGTTCGCTGTCCGCTACGAGGTGAGCCCCGCCCCGATGCCGGCGGGCACCTACCGGCAGGTCACCGGCAACCTGGCCACCGCCTACGGGTTGATCACCGGTGCCCACAAGGCGGGGATGCAGCTCTTCCTGGGCTCCTACCCGATCACCCCCGCCTCGGACATCCTCCACGAGCTGAGCCGCCGCAAGTCACAGAACGTGCTGACCTTCCAGGCCGAGGACGAGATCGCCGGTGTGGGTGCCGCCCTCGGGGCATCCTTCGCCGGTGCTTTGGGTGTGACCACCACGTCGGGTCCGGGTCTGGCGCTGAAGGCCGAGACCATTGGCCTGGCGGTGATGACCGAGCTGCCCCTGGTCGTCGTGGACGTGCAGCGCGCGGGCCCCTCGACCGGTATGCCGACCAAGACCGAGCAGGCCGACCTGAGCCAGGCCCTTTTCGGCCGCAATGGTGAATCGCCGGTCCCGGTGCTGGCGGCGTCCACCCCGTCGAACTGCTTCGACACCGCCCTGGAGGCCTGCCGCATCGCGGTGCGTTACCGGACGCCCGTGATCATGCTGTCGGACGGCTACCTGGGCAATGGCGCCGAGCCGTGGAGGGTTCCCGACCTGTCCGCGATCGAACCGATCGACCCCGAGTTCGCGACGGCGCCCAACTCGGCCGCCGCCGATGGCACGCCCCGCTTCCTGCCCTACGAGCGGGACGAGAAGGGTGCCCGCGCCTGGGCCATCCCCGGCACGCCGGGGCTGGAACACCGCATCGGCGGCCTGGAGAAGTCGGCCGGTCTGGGAAACGTGTCCTACGACCCGGCCAACCACGAAGCGATGGTGCATGCCCGCGCCGACAAGATCGCCGGCATTGTGCGTGACATCCCCGATCTGGAGGTCGATGATCCCTCCGGAGAGGCGAAGCTGCTCGTGCTGGGATGGGGCTCGACACTCGGACCGATCACCGCAGCCGTCCGTCGCGTCCGGGCCGCTGGGCGCGTCATCGCCCAGACCCATGTGCGCCACATCAACCCGCTGCCCGCCAACCTGGGCGAGATCCTGAAGTCCTACGACAAGGTCGTGGTACCGGAGATGAACCTGGGCCAGTTCACCCAGCTGCTGCGCGCACAGTACCTGGTGGACGCCGAATGCATCAGCCGCGTGCGTGGCCTGCCCATCTCCCCCAGCGACCTCGCCAACGACCTGACCGTGCGCATCGACGCCCTGACCCCAGAGACCCCGGCGACGGGCAGCACGTCTGAGGAGACCAAGTGAGCACCGACATTTCACCCGACCAGAAGCCCGGCTACCGCGGACTCGCCAACGTCCCCCTGGCGCTGGAACCGCTGAACCGCAAGGACTTCACCAGCGACCAGGAGGTGCGCTGGTGCCCCGGCTGCGGTGACTACGCGATCCTGGCAGCCTTCCAGGGCCTCATGCCCGAACTGGGGATCACCCGCGAGAACACCGTGATCATCTCCGGCATCGGCTGCTCCTCGCGGTTCCCCTACTACGTCGACTCCTACGGCATGCACTCGATCCATGGACGCGCTCCTGCCATCGCGACCGGCGTGGCCAGCTCGCGGCCGGACCTGGGCGTGTGGGTCGTCACCGGTGATGGGGATGCCCTGTCGATCGGCGGCAACCACCTCATCCATGCGATGCGCCGCAACGTCAACATGACGATCATGCTGTTCAACAACCGCATCTACGGGCTCACCAAGGGCCAGTACTCCCCCACCTCCGAGATCGGGAAGGTGACCAAGTCCAGCCCGATGGGGTCGTTGGACACCCCGTTCAACCCGGTCTCCCTGGCGCTGGGTGCGGAGGCTGCCTTCGTGGCGCGCACCATCGACTCCGACCGCCAGCACCTCACCGCGGTGCTGAAGGCGGCGGCCTCGCGGCGTGGCACCAAGCTGATCGAGATCTACCAGAACTGCCCCATCTTCAACGACGGCGCCTTCGACGCCATCAAGGGTCCCGAGGCCGACGAGGCCGTGATCAAGCTCGAGCACGGCCAGCCGATCACCTTCGGCACCCAGGGCTCGCGCGGTGTGGTGATCCGTCCGGACGGCAGCCTGGACATCGCTGAGGTGGCCGAGGTCGGGATCGAGAACGTGCTGGTACACGATGCCCATCGCCAGGACCCGGGGCTGGCCTTCCAGCTCTCCCGCCTGACCGATGCCGGGCGACTGCTGCGCACCCCGATCGGCGTCTTCCGTGATGTCGAGCGGCCCGCCTACGACGACCTCGCCCGCGAGCAGCTGAACCTTGCCCGCGGCGACGAGTCCTCCGATCGGGACGGCGCCCTGCAGGAGCTGCTCTTCGGCAAGGACACCTGGACGGTTCGCTGACGGCGATGTGGGGGTAGGAGGGTCACCTGCGGCCCCTCGCCCCCCACCCCTCCGCGTTTGCCCGCTTCCCATACTCCTGCCCGCGATATATCGCGGGCAGGGACTCATACGGCGAGCAAACGCAGGGATGGGCGGGCTTCGTCCTCCCCTTTTGCCCAGGGCGTGGTGTTGTCCGTTTCGGCCAGGGTGTTGTCCATTTCACCCACACCCACCGGACGCACGCATAACCACTGCATGGAGTTCTTCACGACGCAGCAGTTGTACGCCACCGGCCTCGGGCCACACCAGATCCGCCGGGAGGTCACCAGCGGCACGCTGACCCGAGTCCGCCACGGTCTCTACCGCCGGGGGGAGGCACCCGACGCACCGCGGGAGGAGCACCAACTCCTGGCGACCACGTGGGATGGGGTGCTGGGCTTTGAGTCGGCCGCAGTACTCCATGGGCTCCCCCTGCTCAAGGATCCGCCCGCGCTGGCGCAGTTCCTTCGCCCGGGCACGGGACGCTCGAATTCGCGCTCTGGTCGCGTCCTCAGGTCGGCGCCGCTGCCCGACCACCACATCACCGACGTGGAAGGACGTGCTGTCACCACGATCCCACGCACTGTGGTCGACGTCACCCGGCGCGGTGGCGTGGAGGCAGGGCTGGTGCCGTGGGAGGCAGCGCGCAGACGGGCGATGCTTGCGGAGGAGCTGGACGAGTTCGACCGGGAGGCGTCCGAGGTGGTGGAACTGCTGGTCAGACGTCACGGGATCGAAGCGGCGCGGATTGCTCGCGATGTCGCGTCCTCGTTGTCCGAGAGCCCGATGGAAACGCGCAGCCGCTGGGCGATGCGTCAGCTTGGGCTGCCAGAACCCGTGCAACAGTTCGAGGTCTACTCCCGCGACGGCGAATTCCTGGGACGCGCCGACTTCGCCTGGCCCGAGCTGGGTGTCCTGGGTGAGTACGACGGGCAGGACAAGTACGACCGGCTCGCACGTCGGGGGGAATCACCGGCGCAGGTGGTGCGCCGGGAGAAGCGACGCCAGGAGTCGATGGAGCAGGAAGGGTGGATCGTCGTCCGCTGGGGAATCGAGGAGGTCATCATCCCGCGCAAGCTGCAACGGATACTGCTGGCAGCTTTCGCCCGGGCGCGGAGCCAGCGCCACCTGCTGGCCCCTTCATGATCCGGGCAGGCCGTGTTCGCCCGCCCCCCATGCTCCTGCCCGCGACATATCCGGGGCAGGAGCATGGGAATCGTGCAAACGCGAATCGGGGCGGGCCCTCCGGCGGACGGGGGGGTGGGGGTGCGAAAGCTGGGGCTTCAGTCCTCAACCAGAACGACATACAGCGTCCGGGGGCCGTGGACGCCCTCGACGCGGCTCAGCTCGATGTCGCTGGTGGCCGAGCCTCCCGACAACCAGGTCACCGGCTGCCGGGAGCGGATGGCCGGGGCGAGCACGGCGATCCCCTCGGGAACGTCGCTGACCACCTGCGAGGTGCGCACCACGCAGAGGTGCTTGTCCGGCAGCAGGGTCAGCGCCCGACGCCCCTGGCCGGCGGAATGGTCCAAGGCGATGGTCCCGGAGTCGGCCATCCCCACCGCCGCAGTGGTCACGACCGTGTCGATGCCGTTGAGTTCCTGGTGGCTCAACACCGGGTCGTCGGTGAAGGTCTCCACTCCGGCGCCGGCCACAGCGGACACCCACGCCGGATCCAGACCGTCGGGCAACACCACCTTGCGGGCGTCTAGTGCAGCCAGCGCCTCGCGCAGCGCCGTCTCCACCCCACCGCTCGGGACGCGGACGACGACCGCCCCGTAGTCCTCGACCTTCTCCACGAAGTCGTCGACCACCTCGGCGCTTCCGGGGGCTCCCGTCGCCAGGGGACGCCCATAGCTCCACGCCACTGTCACGTCCTCTGCCCGCTCCCCGTCCGGCACGTCCTGCAGTGCCTCGCGGACCCGAGCCATGACCTCATCACGCGCGCTCATCGTTCCTCCTCCGTGGCCGACCCCTGACCCCCAGCAGTCTCCCCCGGAGCAGCCGACGGTCGATGTTCCTTGTCCCACCATTCCCTGAAGGTCTGCGTCGGCGGCGCCTCCACATCCCGCGCCTGCAACCACCTCGACGCCAGTGGGATGGGCATCGGCCCCAGCCACTTGTTCTTGAACACCAACCCCGCCCCGCGCGAGGCCAGCTGCACCTTCTCCAGGTTCTTGCCAGCGGACATCACCCGACCGGTGGTCTTCATCAGCGCCTGCTCACCGGTGGGATGCTTCTCGGTCTTCTTCTCCACCACCTTGTGCCGCAGGTGCACCAGGATGTCGGTGAACGGAATCTTCACCGGGCACACCTCATTGCACGCCCCGCACAGGCTCGACGCGAACGGAAGTGCCTTGTCGACCGGAGAATCCAGACCACGCAGCTGCGGGTTGAGGATCGCCCCGATCGGCCCGGGGTAGGGCGACCCGTAGGCATGCCCGCCGGCCCGCTCGTACACCGGGCAGATGTTGAGGCAGGCAGAGCACCGGATGCAGCGCAGTGCAGCGCGTCCCACCGGATCGGACAGCACCCTCGAACGCCCGTTGTCGAGCAGCACCACGTGCAGGTCCTGGGGCCCGTCACCCTCCCGGACGCCGGTCCACAGCGAGGTGTAGGGGTTCATCCGCTCACCGGTCGACGAGCGCGGCAACAGCTTCAGGAAGACCTCCAGGTCCTCCAGAGTGGGCAGCAGCTTCTCGATCCCGACCACCGAGACCAGTGTTTCGGGCAGCGTCAGGCACATGCGGCCATTGCCCTCGGACTCCACGATCACCAGCGTCCCGGTCTCGGCCACGATGAAGTTGCCACCGGACACCGCCATCTTCGCCCGCAGGAACTTCTCACGCAGGTGGGCGCGGGCCGCGTCCGTCAGCTCGGTGGGGTCGTCGGTCATGCCCTCCGGGGCAGGAGTCCCGTAGCGGCCCATCTCCTCAGCGAAGATGTCGCGCACCTCGGTGCGGTTGCGGTGGATCGCGGGCACCAGGATGTGACTGGGAAGGTCATGCCCGAGCTGGACGATCAACTCGGCCAGGTCTGTCTCCCAGGCCGCGATGCCCGCCTCCTCCAACGCCTCGTTGAGGTCGATCTCCTGGGTGGCCATGGACTTGATCTTGACGACCTCGTCCACGCCCTTGGCCCGGGCGATGTCGGTCACGATCCTGGTCGCATCAGCTGCGTCGCGCGCCCAGTGCACGGTGACCCCGGCGGCCTGCATCGCGGCCTCTGCCTGCAGCAGGTACTCGTCCAGGTGTCGTCCGACGCGGTCCTTGATGTTCTCGGCGGCGGTGCGCAGTTCCTCCCAGTTGTCGACCTCGGACGCCCGGAGCGCCCGCTTGCCTCGAATCGTGTGCGTGGCGTGCGCCAGGTTCTTGCGCTGCTGGCTTCGCCGCAATTCGGTCTTGACCGCCTCGGGGAAGGGCGGCATACCGAGCCAACTGACCTCGGGAGGGGCCGGGGTGAGACGGGGTCGGGCTTCGGGCTGGGTGGTCATCTCAGGCCTCCTTCGCGGTGCTGGCCAGGATCTCGGCCAGGTGGATGGTGCGGATCCCGGTGCGCTGGCGGTGCAGGATCCCTCCAATGTTCATCAGGCAGGCGTGGTCGCCGGCAACAAGGTACTCCGCCCCGGTGGAGACGGCATTGTGTGCCTTGTCCGAGGCCATCGCAATCGACATGTCGGGGTTCTTGAGCGAGAAGGTACCTCCGAAACCGCAGCACTGCTCGGCCTCGGGCAGGTCGACCAGCTTCAGCCCGCCCACCGCGCGCAGCAGCCGCAGCGGTCGGTCACCGACCTTGGCGATCCGCATGGAATGGCAGGTGGGGTGGTAGGTCACCGTATGCGGGAACCAGGCACCGACGTCCTCCACGCCGAGGACATCGATGAGGAACTCCGACAGGTCATAGGTGTGGGACGCTGCAGACCCGGCTGCACGGGCAAGTCCTGCGTCCCCTGCGTGGTCGGCGATCATCTCGTGCTGGTGGCGGACCGATCCGACGCAGGAGCCCGAGGGCCCCACGATGTAGTCGTAGTCGCCGAAGGCCCGCACGTAGTTGCGCACGGAGCCCACGGCCTGGTCGAAGTAGCCCGTGTTGGTCATGATCTGGCCGCAGCAGGTCTGCTCCCGGGGGAACTCGACGGTGCAGCCCAGCCGCTCGAGCACCTCCACCGTGGCTCGCGGGACCGAGGGCTTCATGGTGTCGGCGATGCAGGTCGCGAAGATGGCGACGGTGAGGCCCGCCCCCGGGCGTCCGGGATTGGCTTGTCGGGGAGTGGGGAGGGTGGCGGTCATGTCGAACCTTTCGGCAGAAGTCGCGAGATGGGGTCGGGAGAACTCAGGGGATGAGCCAGCTGAGCACGGGCGTGGACATCAGGCCGGCCAGCAGGCACATGAGCAACAGCAGCACCAGGCTCCAGCCGAAGACCTTGCGCAGGATCACTGACTCCGATCCAGAGAGGCCGATCGCGGTGGCGGCGATGGTGAGCGATTGTGGTGAGATCATTTTGCCCACCACTCCGCCAGCGGCGTTGGATCCGACGAGCAGTCGTCGCATGTCCTCCACCCCCAGGTGGCTGCCGGGGCCGATCTGGGAGCCCACGCTCGACTGCAGGCCGGAGAACAGGATGTTGGCTGAGGTGTCCGACCCGGTGACATAGGTGCCGATCCAGCCCAGCACCGGAGCCAGGAACGCGTAGCTGGCGCCTGCGCCGGCGATGAACATGCCCAGGGCCAGGGTCTGCCCGGAGTCGCCCATCACATAGGCCAGCGCGACGACCGCGCCGATCGTCAGTGCCGCAAACCGCATCTTGACCATGTTCTTCCACAGGACGCCGAAGACCTCGGCGAGCGACATCCGGTAGACCAGTCCGGTCAGGATGGCGACCAGGGCCAGCAGGATGCCGGGGGTGGATGCCCAGCCGAAGGTGAAGTGCTGGTGGGCGGAGGGCTTGCCGGCGACAGTCATCAACCCGTCCAGCATCGGCCAGCGGAAGGTGAGGTCGGTGCTTGCCAGAGCGCGCTTGACGGCTGGGACCGCGGCCAGACCGAAGACCACGATGACCATCAGGTAGGGCACCAGGGCCATCAGGATGCGCTGGCGGGTCAGCGGGGTCGCGCCCTCGTCGAGCGGGCTGGGGGTGAAGTCCTTCTCCACCGTCGAATCAATGGGGACGCCGATGCGTTCGCGGGCGGCAGCTCCTCCGCTCGGGTGCCAGAGGCGCAGGAAGCCGATGGCGACCGCCACGCTGATGACGGCGGCGAAGAGCTCGGTCAGGTTGTACAGCGACGTGGAGGAGACGATCCACTTGGTGACACCGAAGGCGGCGGCGATCACCAGACCCACGGGCCAGCACTCGATCAGGCCGCGTCGACCGTCCATCACCCACAGCAGGAGGAAGGGGACGACGATGCACAGCAGAGCGGTGATGCGTCCGGTGATCGGTGAGATGGCCAGGACGTCCTCGAAGCCGCCGGTGCGGGCAGCCATCAGGACCGGGAGCCCGACGGCGCCGAAGGCCACCGGCACGGTGTTGGCCAGCAGCGCCACGATGGCCGAGCGCAGTGGGGAGAAACCGACCGCGATCAGCATCGCCGCGGTGATCGCGACCGGTGCGCCGTAGCCGGCCAGGGCTTCGAGGAGTCCGCCGAAGCAGAAGGCGACCACCAGGCCCACCACCCGCGGGTCGTCGGAGATGAGGAAGAACGTGCGGCGCAGGTCCTCGAAGCGTCCCGACACGACGGTGACGTCGTACATCCAGATCGCCGTGAGCAGAATCCACACGATCGGGAACAGGCCATAGATGAAGCCGTGCGCCGAGGTGGACAGCGCCTGGACCACCGGCATCTTGAAAGCCGCGATTGCCACCACCAGGGCAACACCCCAGGAGAACAGGCCGGCGAGGTGGGCCTTCCACCGCAGCGCGCCCAGCGTGATGAGCATGGCGAGGATCGGGAGAAGGGCGAGGAGGGCGGACAGCCACTGGCGTCCGAGCGGATTGGTGTTCGGGGTGAACACCTCCAGAGCAACCATGAGAACTCCGTTGTTCAGTGGTCGGGCCTACATTGGTAGGACCATAACCCGGCGGTCGCTGGACGTCAACAGGGGGTGGTGGAAATTCACCCTTCGCGCGTTCGCACGAGCCCCTGCACGAGAGCTGCTGCGACGGGCAGTCGAGACGATGGGACAATGGCGGGCATGACGACTCAGGCACCCGGAACCCCAGGCCAGGGCGGCTTCGACGTGGCGATGGCCCACATCACGGACCAGATCCTGTCCGGCCAGGTCCGCCCGGGTGACCGCTTGCCCCCGGAGCGCGAACTTGCCCAACAGCTGGGGATCAGCCGCGGTGCTGTGCGCGAGGCGGTCCGCGCGCTCCAGGCCCAGGGCCTGGTGACCTCTCAGGTGGGTCACACCGGTGGGACGCGAATCGCCTCCGGGCAGGGTGAGTCCTTCGGTCGGACATTGCGGCTCCACCTGGCGCTGCAGTCCGTCTCCCACGATGAGTTGACCGACACCCGCGTGCTCCTGGAACGCGAGGCCGTGGGCACTGCGGCCAGCTCAGCCACGCCGGAGGAGTTGGCCCACCTGGCTCGGCTTTGCGATCAGATGGACGCGGCGGAGACCATCGCGGAGTTCAACGCCCTGGACACCGATTTCCATGTGGGGATCGCGCAGGCGGCCCAGAATCGGCTTCTCCGCGACCTCACCATTGCGGTACGCCAGGCGCTGGCCAGTCACATTCTCGCCAGTGAGCAGCAACTCGGGGACGCATGGCTGCGGCTCCGAGAAGACCTGATCGCCGAGCACCGGCGCATCCTCGACGCACTGGCAGCGGGCGATTCTGCACGGGCCGCTGACCTCGTCGAAGAGCACGTCCGCCGCTCACATGTCGCACTGGTCAGGTCCTGAGGGGAGGGGACCGGCGGGCCCCTCAGACGTCGCGGTTGACCAGGTCGTCGCAGACCTTCAGCAGGGCGTCCTTGGCGGGGCCCTCGGGCAACGGGGCCAGATGACCGCGGGCCAGGTCTGCCCGGCGACGGACCTCGGCGCGAGCCCGGCCCAGGACGGGGTGTGCCCGCAGCTTCTGCAAGACCTCCTCCAGTGCCTCGTCACTGCTCAGGTCGCCATCGATGAGCGCCACCAGCTCGCGATCCTCCGGGGCGTCCGAGGCACGCAGCATCAGCGTGGGCAGAGTCGGGACGCCCTCGCGCAGGTCGGTGCCCGGGGTTTTGCCCGTTTCGTCCGAGGCGATGTCGATGATGTCGTCGGAGAGCTGGAAGACCAGCCCGACCTCCTCACCGAAGGCTCGCAGGGCCTCGAGCACCTCGGCCGGGGCACCCGCCACCATGCCCCCGAAGACGGCCGAGGTGGCGATCAGGGAACCGGTCTTGTCGGCCAGCACCTGCGTGTAGCCCTCGAGCGGGTCAGCATCACCCGGGCCCTGGGTCTCGGCGATCTGGCCCTGGACGAGGCGGGCGAAGGTGTCGGCCTGCAGGGCCACGTAGTCGGTGCCCAGCGTGGCAACGGTCGAGGAGGCGCGGGCGAAGAGGTAGTCACCGACGAGGATGGCGACGGTGTTGCCGAAGCGGGCATTCGCGCTCGCTGCTCCGCGGCGCAGGTCGGCCTCGTCCATCACGTCATCGTGGTAGAGACTCGCAACATGGGTGAGCTCGACGACACAGGCAGCCTTGACCAGCGCCTCCTCGTCGACCCGGTCACCGAATTCGGCGGCCACGGCCACGAGCATCGGCCGGAAACGCTTCCCACCCGCATCGATGATGTGGTTGGCCGCTTCGGTCACGAAAGGGGTCTGGGCGCCCGCGAGCTGCCCCAGGCGCTCCTCGATGCGCTCCAGTCGATCGGTCAGCCTGGTACTGAAGGCATCATCTGCTGGCACGGTCACTCCCCCACCCTCTCATGAACTTTCTGCTTTCACGACTCCGCCCCTGCACGCAATGCAGGGGCGGAATCGTGGTTGTGCGTCGTGCCTGTCGGCCGAAGCCTGCGGTCAGCGCAGGAACTCCGAGGCGCGGATGGCCAGGTCGCCGAGCGGGCTGCTCCACAGGCCAAGCACCAGGGTGCCGACAGCGCACAGGATGATTACGGTCCAGGTCATCCAGCTGGCCTGCTCGACCTGCACACCCTCGGTGGCCTCCCCGGCATCGCGGAAGAACATCACCATGATGAAGCGCAGGTAGATGTAGGCAGCGACCAGGCTGGCGATGACGGCCGCGAAAACCAGCCAGGCGTATCCGCCGGCCCAGGCAGCCAGGAAGACCTCCAACTTCCCGATGAAGCCCGCGGTCAGTGGGATGCCGGCGAAGCTGAGCAGGAACAGGGTCATCAGCGCACCCAGAACCGGGTGCTGGCGTCCCAGGCCCGACCAGGCGGCCAGCTGGGTGGCCTCGCCACCGGCGCGACGCACCATGGTGACGATCGCGAAGGCGCCGAGTGTGGCCAGTCCGTAGGCGCTCAGGTAGAACAGGATCGAGCTGGTCGACCCGGCCAGGGCGTGGTTCCCGGTCGCCGCCGTCACCGCTCCGGCGATGCCGACCAGGATGAAGCCGGCGTGGGCGATCGAGGAGTAGGCCAGCAGTCGCTTCACATCGGTCTGGGTCAGGCCGATGATGGCACCCACGAACATGGTGATCACGGCCAGACCGGCCACCACGGGCTGCCAGGTCCACTGCAACGGCGCGAGGCCGACGTAGAGGACGCGCATCAGGGCGATGACGGCGGCAGCCTTCGTCGCGATTGCCATGTAGGCGGTGATGGGGGTCGGCGCACCGACGTACACGTCGGGTGTCCAGGAGTGGAAGGGCACCACGCCGATCTTGAACAGCAGGCCCACCAGCACCAGCACCACGCCGGCGACCAACAGACTGTTCCCGCCCTCCGCGTCGGCCTGGATGCGCTGGGCCAGCATGCGGATGCTGAGGGAGCCGCTGTAGCCGTACAGCAGGGCCGTACCGTAGAGGAAGATGGCGCTGGCCAGCGAGCCCAGCATGAAGTACTTCAACGCGGCTTCCTGGCTGAGCAGTCGGCGACGACGCGCCAGGCCACACAGCAGGTAGAGCGGCAGCGAGAAGACCTCCAGCGCCACGAACATGGTGATCCAGTCGGTCGCCGAGGCGAACATCATCATGCCGAAGGTCGAGAACAGCACCAGCGGGTAGATCTCGGTGTGCTCGGTGCGCGACTGGAAGGCCTTGGCCTCCAACGGCGAGCCCGGCACCGAGGCCGCGTACGGGGTGAAGTTCAGGGCACCGCTGTTGAGCTTGCGCTCACTCACCAGCAGCAGGGTCAGGATCGTCGCGACCAGCAGCAGCCCCCAGATGAAGTAGGTGGGCCCGTCCATGGTGAGTGAACCCTCGGCATGGACGCCGAGACGATCCTGGTTCCAGTTCTGGATCGTGAAGGCGAGGGAGGCGAGCAGGCCGATACCCGAGACGATCAGCTGGGCCTCGTCGCGCAGGCCCTTCTTGATGATGCCCTCGACGAGGACGCCAACAGCTGCTGCGGCGAACAGGATGATCAGCGGGGCCAGCGCCCGGTAGTCGGGCTGGACGACAAGCTGCGTCATCATCGGTTGCCTCCCGGCATCGGATCGGTCATTCCAACCTGCTGCACGAAATGCTTGGCAGAGGTGTTGAGCATGTCACTGGTCCACTGGGGGTAGAAGCCCAGCGCCAGGATGATGGCAATCAGTGCACCCATGACGAACTTCTCGCGTCCATCGAGGTCGCTGTGGATCGCGGTGGCGACCTGCTCGGTGACCGGGCCGGTCATGGTGCGCTGATAGGCCAGCAGGACGTAGAGCGCAGACAGGACCATCGCGATGGTGGCGATCCCGGTGATGATCGGGTGGCGCTGCCAGGAACCGGCGATCACCAGGAACTCACCCACGAAGCTGGCGGTACCCGGCAGGGAGAGGGCGGAGAGCCCGGCCACCAGAAAGGTGCCCGCCAGCACCGGAGCGATCTTCTGCACGCCACCGAAGGCGTCCACCTTGGCCGAACCGCGGCGATCAGCCAGGAAGCCGATCACCAGGAAGAGGGCTGCCGTGGAGAAGCCGTGGGCGAGCATGTAGTACATCGCGCCCTGGATGGAGACGGTGGTGAAGGCGAAGATGCCGAGCACCATGAAGCCGAAGTGGCTCACCGAGGTGTAGCTGATCAGGCGCAGCAGGTCCTTGGCGCCGATGGCCATCAGGGCGCCGTAGACGATGCTGACCAGGGCGAGTACGAGGATCACCGGGGTGGCCCATTTGCTGGCCTCCGGGAAGATGGTGAGGCAGAAGCGCAGCATGCCGAAGGTGCCGATCTTGTCCAGGATGCCGACCAGCAGCGTCGAGGCGCCCGGGCGGGCCTGCTCGGCGGTGTCGGGCAGCCAGGTGTGGACCGGCACCATCGGGGCCTTGATCGCGAAGGCGATGAAGAAGCCCAGCCAGATCAGCTTGCCGGTGGTGGAGTCGAAGTTCAGCGCCGCCAGGTCGTTGACCAGGAAGCTGGCCTTGCCCTGGGAGGCTGCCTCGGCCCCGACCCCGATCACACTGAACAGCATGACCAGGCCGCCGGCCAGGGAGAACAACAGGAACTTCAGCGCAGCGGCTCCGCGTCGGGGTCCGCCCCAGCCACCGATGAGGAAGTACATCGGGATCAGGGTGGCCTCGAAGAACAGGTAGAACAGCAGGGTGTCCATGCTCATGAAGCAGAAGAGCGCAAAGCTCTCCAGCATCAGCGCGAGCGCGAAGAACACGTTGGTGGCCCACCGGCCCTCGCCGTCACCGACGAACCACTCGGCGATGAGCACCACTGGGACGACGGCCACGGTCAGCAGCACCATGATCATGGTCATGCCGTCCGAGCCGAGCGCGTAGTGGGCGCCGATGGACTCGATCCAGGTGTGGGTCTCGGACAGGTCGGTGCCATTGCGTGCCGCGATGAAGGCCCACAGGCCCAGGGCGGCGGCAACCACCGAGAAGAACAGGCCGGTGTACTTTCCGGCATTGCCCTTCAGCGCGAAGGTGATCAGCGACCCGACCAGTGGCACGAGGGCCAGGATGGTCAACAAGGGGAATCCCATCTCTTCTCCTCCCCTCAGGCCAGCTGGCCCAGGTAGAAGGCGGCTGCGAGCAGCAGCACGCCGGCGATCATGGTCAGTGCGTAACTGCGCACGTAGCCGTTCTGGAGGCGGCGCAGCGCAGTGGACATGCCTCCGAAGAGGTCTGCCGAACCTCGCACCGATCCGTCGACGACCGAGTCGTCGAAGGCTGCCAGTCCGCCGACGAGGTGCTGGCCGGGGCGCATCAGGAAGGTCTCGTTGAAGGCATCCCCGTAGAGGTCCTGACGGCCGGCGAGGACCAGCGGGTTGCGGGTCTCGGGCTGGCTGTCAGGGATGTCGCGACGGTGCAGGAACCAGCCGATGAGCGCGCCCACGGCCACGACGGCGGTGGTGATGATGCCGATGGTGGTGATGTGGAACAGCCCGGTGGTGTGCGGGTGGTCATCGCCCACGGCAGGGGCGAGCCAGGTGGTGATCCAGCCGTTCATCATCACACCGGCGATGATCGACAGGATGGCCAGCACGATCAGCGGGACGGTCATGACCAGCGGCGACTCGTGCGGGTGCACGCCCTCGCGCCAACGCTTGCCACCGAAGAACGTCATCATCATCAGGCGGGTCATGTAGTAGGCGGTCACGAAGGCGCCGAACATGGCCAGGGCGCCGAAGACGGTGCCCTTGTCGAAGGCTGCCTCGATGATGTGGTCCTTGGAGTAGAAGCCCGAGGTGAACGGGAAACCGATGATCGCCAGGTAGCCCATCGCAAAGGTCGCGAAGGTGATCGGCATGTACTTGGCCAGACCACCGTAGTGGCGCATGTCGACGTCGTCGTTCATGCCGTGCATGACCGAACCGGCGCCGAGGAACATGTTGGCCTTGAAGAAGCCGTGGGTGATCAGGTGGAAGATCGCGAAGGCGGCACCAACCGGCCCGAGCCCGGCCGCCAGCATCATGTAGCCGATCTGGCTCATGGTCGAACCCGCCAGCACCTTCTTGATGTCGTCCTTGGAGGTACCGATCCAGGCACCCGCCAGCAGCGTGACCGTTCCGACGATGGCGACAGCCAGGGACGCCTCCGAGGTGAGCGCGTAGATCGGATGGCTGCGGACCACCAGGTAGACACCCGCGGTGACCATCGTGGCGGCGTGGATCAGGGCTGAGACCGGGGTGGGGCCCTCCATGGCGTCCAGCAGCCAGGACTGCAGCGGCACCTGGGCGGACTTGCCGCAGGCACCCAGCAGGAGGAAGAAGCCCAGGAGGACGACCCAGGTCCTGTCGACAGTACCGATGCGCTCGGCCACCTCGGTGAACTTCACGGTGCCGGTCTGGGCCAGCAGGGTCGAGATCGCCATGATCATGCCGAGGTCACCGACGCGGTTGACCACGAAGGCCTTCTTGCCGGCGACGGCCGCAGAGTGCTTGTGCTGCCAGAAGGAGATCAGCAGGTAGGAGGCCAGGCCGACGCCCTCCCAGCCGACGAAGAGCAGCAGGTAGTTGTCCGCGAGGACCAGCGTCAGCATCGCCGCGATGAACAGGTTCAGGTAGGCGAAGAAACGACGACGGCGCTCGTCGTGGGCCATGTAGCCGATCGAGTAGATGTGGATGAGGGACCCCACACCGGTGATCAGCAGCACGAACAGGATCGAGAGCTGGTCGATCTGGAGGCCGAAGTCGAAGGTCCAGTTCCCGGCGGTCAGCCAGCGGAACAGGGGAACCGAGACCGCACGCTGGGCCTCGTCGCGTCCGAGCAGGTCGAGGAAGAGGGTCAGGCCGATGCCGAAAGAGGCAATCGGGGCCAGGGTGGCCAGCAGGTGGCCCCAGGAGTTGGCGACCCGGCCGCTGAGCATCAGCAGCCCGGAGATGACCAACGGGATGGCGATCATCAGCCAGGCCGAGCTGAACAGCCCGGTGGCCGCGACCGGCGCCACTGCAGTTTCGAGAAGATTCACGCCCTACCCCTTAGAACTTCAGCAGGTTCGCGTCGTCGACCGAGGCCGAGCGGCGAGTACGGAAGATGGTCACGATGATGGCCAGGCCCACCACGACTTCGGCGGCCGCAACCACCATGACGAAGAAGGCGGCCACCTGGCCATCCAGTCCTCCGTGTTGGTGGGCGAAGGCGACGAAGGCCAGGTTGGTGGCGTTCAGCATCATCTCGATCGACATGAACGCCACCAGGGCGTTGCGGCGGATCAGGAAACCCAGCACACCGATGCTGAACAGGATCGCCGACAGGACGAGGTACGCACTGGTGCTCATTCGAGTTCTCCTGCGGTGGTGGCCTGGTCGGCGGAGATCGCCGCGTAGGTGGCCTCGGTGGGAGCCTTCAGCTCGTTCACGTCGATGAAGGCACCGCGCTCGGAGAGGGTCTTGCTGACCGACAGGTCCGAGATGCTGCCATCAGGCAGCAGCGCCGGCGCGTGGATCGCATTGGTGCGGGCGTAGACACCGGAGTTGGGCAGCGGGGTGATCGGGGTGCCCTCGGTGGCGTAGGCCTTCATCCTGCGAGCCGCATTCTCCTTCTGGCCGATCTTGGGGATGATCGGCTCGCCGTGGGAGAGCACCATGGCGCCCACTGCAGCCACGGTGAGCAGCGCGGCGGTCGCCTCGAAGACGATGGCGTAGCGGCTGAAGAGCAGCTCGGCCATGGCGTGGACCGAGCTGGGCTGGCCGGCCGTGGCTCCGTCGAAACCGGTCGGGTCGGAGAAGCTGACGCGTCCGATGACCCAGGTGAGCATGATGACGAAGCCGAGCGCCGCCAGGATCGCGGCGACCCGCTGGCCCCGGATGGTCTCGACGGTCGATTCGGAGGTGTCAACGCCGACGAGCATGACCACGAAGAGGAACAGCATCATGATCGCGCCGGTGTAGACGATGATCTGCGCTGCGAACAGGAAGGGCGAGCCCAGCGAGGCGTAGAGGACGGCCAGACCGATCATCATCCCCGCCAGGGAGACCGCGGAGTGGACCGGCTTGCGCGAGAACACCATGCCGAGGGCGAACAGCACCATCAGCGGGGCGACGATCCAGAAGGCGACCGACTGGGCGGTGACCAGGGGAAGCATCACTTCTGGGCTCCTTCCTGGGCGGTGGGGGTACGGTCATCCGGCTTGCCGGTGGCCGGCAGTCCGAGGAAGTAGTCCTTCTCGGACGCCCCGAGGCGACGAGGGTGCGGGGGCTGTTCCATGCCGCTGAGCAGCGGGGCGAGCAGCTCGTCCTTCGTGTAGATGAGGTCGGCGCGGCTGTAGTCGGCCAGCTTGAACTCATTGGTCATCGTGAGCGCCCGGGTGGGGCAGGCCTCGATGCACAGACCGCAGAAAATGCAGCGCAGGTAGTTGATCTGGTAGACGTGCCCGTAACGCTCGCCGGGAGAGTAGCGGTCCTCGGCGGTGTTCTGGGCGCCCTCCACGTAGATGGCGTCAGCCGGGCAGGCCCAGGCACACAACTCACAGCCCACGCACTTCTCCAGGCCGTCGGGCCAGCGGTTCAGCTGGTGTCGTCCGTGGAAGCGCGGCGCGGTGACCTTCTCACCCTTGTGTGGGTAGTTCTGCGTGAAGGTCTTGCGGAACATCGTCTTGAAGGTGACGCCGAAGCCACCCCACTGGTCAAGGAATCCCATCAGGACTCATCCCCCTTCAGGGACTCGTGTTCCCCGTCGGCGCCGTGGGCGCCTGCGGGAGCGGCAGCATGGGCGGGCTCGTCGACGCGCTCGGGCGATCCCTTGAGGATGCCTGCCAGCTCGGGCAGTTCCTGTCCGGGCATCGGGGCCACCGGGTAGCCACCGGCGAAGGCATCGAAGGGCTGCTCGGTGTCGACTCGACTGGTCTCGGGCTCCTCGCTCTTGCCGCCCCACATGATGACGGCGATCAGGGCGACGATGATGGCGCCGATGATCAGGTACATCACCGGACCATCGAACCAACCCTCACGCTGGCCGGTCTTGAGCAGGGCGACCGCCACGATCCACGCCAGGGCGATCTCGATCAGCCACTTCCAGCCCAGGCTCATGAACTGGTCGTAACGGAAACGCGGCAGGGTGCCTCGCAGCCACACGAAGAAGGTGATCAACAACTGCACCTTGATGAGGAACCAGACCGGTCCCATCCATCCCGAGTCCAACCAGTGGATCTGGTTGAACGGCCAGGGGGCGCGGTAGCCGCCGAGGAAGAGGGTGGTGCAGATGCCGGAGACGGTGGCCATGTTGATGTACTCCGCGAGGAAGTACATGGCGTAGCGGAAACCGGAGTACTCGGTGAGGTAACCCGACACCAGCTCGGACTCGCACTCGGGCAGGTCGAAGGGGGCTCGGTTGGTTTCGCCCACCATCGAGATCATGTAGATCACAAAGGCGGGGGCGAGCAGGAGCGCGTTCCACTGCGGCAGTCCGGTGTTGACCCCGAAGATCTCCAGCCCGGCGGCCTGGGACTCCACGATCTGTGAGGTGCTCATCGACCCGGCGAACATGAAGACGCCCACCATCGACAGGCCCATCGCGGCCTCGTAGGAGATCATCTGGGCGGTGGAGCGGATCGAACCAAGCAACGAGTAGGTCGAGTTGGAGGCCCAGCCCGCGAGCACGATGCCGTAGATGCCGATCGAGGCGATCGCCAGAAGGAACAGCGTCCCGACGGGCAGGTCGGCGAGCTGCAGGTGGGTGCGGTGGCCGAACATGGTCACCTCACCACCGAGCGGCATGACGGCCCAGGCGGTGAAGGCGGCCACACCGGTCAACACCGGGGCGATGTTGAAGATCAGGCCGTCGGTCTTCGTGGGGCGGAAGTCCTCCTTGAAGATGAGCTTCGCGCCGTCCGCCAGGGCCTGGCCCAGGCCGAAGGGGCCATTCATGATGGGGCCGAGACGGTGCTGCATCTTGCCCACCACGCGGCGCTCGTACCAGACGTTGAAGATGGTCCAGACCAGCAGCAGGACGAACAGCCCCACCACCTTGATCAGGACGATCCACCACGGGTCGGGCGGCAACACGTTTTCCAGTGGCCGCAACACAGTTTGCAGCGGGGACATCATTTCCAGCGGGTTCATGCCGCACCTCCCACGAGTCGAACCCGATCACCACCGACGGCGCCCAGGGCGCCGCCCACACTGGCACCGCTGTTCTGCGGCACCCAGACCACTGCGTCGCACATGCCCTCCACAGTCTCAAGGGGCAGCACGAGCTGACCCCTGGGGCCGACGACGCTGACTTCGGCTCCTGCCTGCAGGCCCAGCTGCTGGGCGGTTGCGGGCGAGACCCGCGCCACCGGACGCGGGGCGGTCGCCTGCAGGGCGAATTCGTTGTCCATACCGGCCGAGCTGTCTAGCAGGCCACGCCAGGTGGACAGGACGAGATCACCCTCGCCCACGCCCGGCTGCTGTTCGCGGGCGCCGAGCAGGGGCCCGGGGTTGCCCTCCCAGCGTCCGAGCTCGTCGATCTCGGCCAGCGCAGCGGCGCTGCCGCGGAAGCCCAGCGCGGACTCCATCGCATCGGCCAGGGCAGCCAGCACGCGGATATCGGTCATCGGCGGCACGGCATGGCGGACCACGGTGTTGACACGACCGCGACGGTGCTCCCAGTTCACGAAGGTTCCGGCGTGCTCCTCGATCAGGCCGACCGGGAAGACCACGTCGGCGTGCTGGGCGCTCTCGCTGAGGCGGGTTTCCAGGACGACCAGGAAACCGACCTTGTCCATGGCGCGGCGCACGGCCTGCGGATCGCGGAAGTCCTTGGCCTCAAGGCCACCGAGGACCAGAGCCTGCAACTCGCCGTGTCCGGCGGCCTCGACCATCGCCTCGGCATCCAGCCCGACTGCGGCGGGCAGGGAGCCTGCGTTCCAGACGCTCTGCACGTCCACGCGGGCGGAGGCGTCCTGGACGGGACGGCCACCGGGCAACACGGTGGGCAGGCAGCCTGCCTCGACCGCACCCATGTCTCCGGCGCGACGGGGGATCCAGGCCAGCTTGGCGCCGGTCTGGTCCGCGAGGGAGGCGGCAGTGGTCAGGGTTCCGGCGGACAGTCCGGCGCGCTCCCCCACCAGGATGACGGTCTCGGAGTCCAGTAGGCCCTCATGGTGCAGCGAGCCGAGCACCTGGGCGGACGTTCCCGGGACAGTCGGCACGAGACGGGCGTTGACCTTCAGCGAACCGCGCGAGAGGTAGGGGGCCAGGGTGATGACCTCGAGCTTGCGCTTACGGTGGGCCTTGCGCAGGCGCAGGAAGACGATCGGCGACTCGTCCTCGGGCTCGAAGTCCACCAGGACCACGCGCTTGGCGTTCTCCAGGTCGGCATACTGCACCGAATCCTCCAGCGACCGGCCGGCGACGCGGGTGGCGAGGAACTCACCCTCCTCGGCGCTGAGCGGGCGGGAGCGGAAGTCGATGTTGTTGGTCCCCAGCACTTGGCGGGTGAAACGGCTGTACGCGTAGGCGGCCTCGAGCGTCAGGCGACCACCGGGTAGGACGCCGACGCG
This sequence comes from Aestuariimicrobium sp. p3-SID1156, assembly GCF_025144225.1. Classification (GTDB taxonomy): domain Bacteria; phylum Actinomycetota; class Actinomycetes; order Propionibacteriales; family Propionibacteriaceae; genus Aestuariimicrobium. Next base: position 340,455 of record NZ_JALXXB010000002.1, on the reverse strand, counting down.
GTCGCCGGCCCGACGCAGGCCCTCCACGGCGACGTCGATGGCCTCGGGCCAGCTGGCCGGCTCGAGCACGCCATTGCGCCGCACCAGGGGGCGGGTCAGGCGGTCCTCACCGCGCGCCGAGACGAAGGCGAAACGGCCCTTGTCGCAGTTCCACTCCTCGTTGACCTCCGGCTTGTTGCCGGCCAGGCGACGCTTCACCTGGAAGTGGCGCTGGTCGGAACGCAGCTCGCAGCCGGAGGCGCAGTGCTCACAGGTGGTGGTGACGCTGACCAGGTCGAAGGGCCTGGCCTGGAAGCGGTAGGCCACCGACGTCAGCGCACCCACCGGGCAGATCTGGATGACATTGCCCGAGAAGTAGGAGTCGTAGGGGTCCTGCTCGTAGGTGCCGACCTGCTGGAGGGCGCCGCGCTCGACCAGGGCGATGAAGGGGTCACCAGAGATCTGCTCGGAGAAGCGGGTGCAGCGAGCGCAGAGCACGCAGCGCTCACGGTCGAGCAGCACCACGGCGGAGATGTTGATCGGCTTGGGGTAGGTGCGCTTCACACCGCCGAAACGCGACTCACCCGGCCCGTGGGTCATCGCCTGGTTCTGCAGGGGGCATTCGCCACCCTTGTCGCAGATCGGGCAGTCCAGCGGGTGGTTGATCAGCAGCATCTCCAGCATGCCCTCCTGGGCCTTCTTGGCCTTCTCGGAGGTGTGGTGGGTCTGGATGACCATGCCGGGCGCGCACTCGATGGTGCAGGACGCCTGCGGCTTGGGCATTCCGCGCCCATTGCCGGCGTCAGGGATTTCGACCATGCACTGGCGGCAGGCGCCGACGGGGTCGAGCAGCGGGTGGTCGCAGAAGCGTGGGATGTCAATGCCCACGGTCTCGGCGGCGCGGATCGCCAGGGTGCCCTTGGGCACGGAGACTTCGATGCCGTCGATGGTGACGGTGATCAGGTCCTCGCGCTCGGCGACCTGGGCGTCCTTGGACGTGTCGACGCTCATGCGTGTGCCCCCTCCTTCTGGGCGGCGGATGCCTGGGACTCCGTGGAGAACAGGGCGCTCTTCTCGTAGGGGAACAGCTCCCAGGCCGGGGTCTTGTAGCCGGCCTCGAATTCCTCGCGGAAGTGCTTGACGGCCGAGGTGACGCAGGCGACCGCACCATCGGCCAGCGCGCAGAAGGACTTGCCGCCGATGTTGTCGCAGAGGTCGAGCATCTTGTCGACATCGCCCTCGGACGCGGTCCCGGCCTCGAACTTGCGCAGCAGCTGCACCAGCCACCAGGAACCCTCACGGCAGGGGGTGCACTTGCCGCAGGACTCGTGCTTGTAGAACTCGACCCAGCGCAGGGTGGTGCGGACCACCGAGGTGGTGTCGTCGAAGACCTGGAGGGCGCGGGTGCCCAGCATCGAGCCGACACCGGCCATACCCTCGAAGTCGAGGGGAAGGTCCAGGTGTTCGGCAGTGAGGATCGGGGTCGAGGAGCCGCCGGGGGTGAAGAACTTCAGCTCGTGGCCCTCGCGCATGCCACCGCCCAGATCAATGAGCTGGCGCAGGGTGATGCCCAGCGGGGCCTCGAACTGGCCGGGGGTCTTCACATGGCCGGAGAGGCTGAAGATGCCGTGGCCCTTGGACTTCTCCGTGCCCATCGCGTTGAACCAGGCCTGGCCGTTGCCGATGATGCCGGGGACCGACGCGATCGACTCGACGTTGTTGATGACCGTCGGGCTGGCGTACAGACCGGCGACGGCTGGGAAGGGTGGGCGCAGGCGCGGCTGGCCGCGGCGGCCCTCGAGGGAGTCGAGGAGCGCGGTCTCCTCCCCGCAGATGTAGGCACCGGCCCCGGGGTGGACCACGACCTCCAGGTCGCGACCCGAACCCAGGATGTCCTTGCCGATGTAGCCGGCGGCGTAGGCCTCGCGGACGGCCTGCTGCAGGCGACGGATCACGTGAAGCACCTCGCCGCGTACGTAGATGAACGCGTAGACCGCCCTGGTGGCCATCGCCGAGATGATGACGCCCTCCACCAGGGTGTGGGGCGAGGCCATCATCAGCGGCATGTCCTTGCAGGTGCCCGGCTCGGACTCATCCGCATTCACGACCAGGTAGGTCGGGTTGGGGTTGTCCTTGGGCAGGAAGCTCCACTTCATGCCGGTGGGGAAGCCGGCGCCACCGCGCCCGCGAAGGTTGGACGCCTTGACCTCGGCGACGATGTCGTCCGGCGCCATGCCGACGGCCTTGCGCAGGGCCTGGTAGCCGCCGCGACGCTCGTAGTTCTCGAGCTTCCAGGCGTGGTCCTCGCCCCAGTTCGCCGTGAGGACCGGAGTCAGGGTGTCGATGCCGTTCACTGCTGCTTCCCTTCCTCGGGGGCGGGGTTGACGGGCAGGTTGTTCGGGTCCGGAGCGGTCCAGCCCTCGTTGTGGGCGATCTCCAGCCCGACCAGTGAGGCGGGTCCGGCGGTCGGGCCCTCATCGGCGAGACCGTCAGGGAACCCGGCGAGGACACGCTCAGCCTCGCGCCAGGAGGTGATTTGCGCCCCACGGGTGGAGTGGACCTCCTCGTCATTCCGCAGTTTGTCGATCAGCTCGTCGGCCTTCTCCGGGGTCATGTTGTCCATGAACTCCCAGTTGACCATCATCACCGGGGCGAAGTCGCAGGCCGCATTGCACTCGAGGCGCTCGAGGCTGATCTGGCCATCGGGAGTGGTCTGGTTCTCACCGATACCGAGCTTCTTCTCCATGCGGTCGAGCAGGATGTCGCCACCCATCACCGCGCACAGGGCGGTGGTGCAGACACCGACGTGGTGCTTTCCAGCAGGACGCCGCTTGTACATGGTGTAGAAGGTCGCCACGCCCGAGACCTGGGCGGTGGTGATGTCGAGCACCTGGGCGCAGGCCTCGATACCGCGGGGGCTGATGCGTCCATCGACGCTCTGGACCAGGTGCAGCATCGGCAGCAGCGCGGAACGCTTCTGCGGGTAACGCGCTGCGATCTGACGCATCTCGGCGATGGTGGTCTCGTCGATGTTGGTCGACATGTCCGAATGGTCGATGTCCCCCGCGCCCGGTGCAGCGGGGTCGTCGAAGTGGGACTGGAATTCGTGACCGCTCATCGGTCAACACCTCCAAGAACGGGGTCGAGGGAGGCCACGGCCACGACGACATCGGACATCATGCTGCCCTCGCACATCATCGGGGCAGCCTGCAGGTGGTGGAATCCTGGGTCGCGCAGGTGAGCACGGTAGGGCCGGGTGCCACCGTCGGAGACCAGATGGCAGGCCAGCTCTCCCTTGGGCGACTCGATGGCCTGGTAGACCTGACCGGCCGGGACCCGGAAGCCCTCGGTGACGATCTTGAAGTGGTGGATCAGGGCCTCCATGGACTCGCCCATGATGTGCTTGATGTGCTCATGGGAGTTGCCCTGGCCGTCGGGGCCGACAGTCAGCTGGGCAGGCCACTTGATCTTCGGGTCCTCGACCATGACCGGCTGCCCGGTGGTCTTCTCCAGTCGCTCGGCGCACTGCTTGACGATCTTGAGCGATTCCCACATCTCGGCCTCACGGACGCGGAAGCGACCGTAGGCGTCGCTGGTGTCCCAGGTCTTGACCTCGAAGTCGTAGGTCTCGTAACCACAGTAGGGCTGGGACTTGCGCAGGTCGTGCGGGAAGCCCGTCGCACGCAGCACCGGGCCGGTGACGCCGAGGGCGAAGCACTGGGTGAGGTCCAGATGGGCCACGTGCATGCGGCCCTTGAAGATCGGGTTCTCGTTGCAGAAGATCCCGTACTCGGGCAGGTGCTTCTCCAGCCAGCTGATCACGCGACGCAGGTGGTCCAGACCGCCCTCCGGCAGGTCGTTCGCGACACCGCCGGGGCGGATGTAGGCGTGGTTCATGCGAAGACCGGTGACCGCCTCGAAGAAGTCGAGGATCATCTCGCGCTCGCGGAAGCCGATGGTCATGACGGTGAGGGCGCCGATCTCCATGCCGCCGGTGCCGATGGCGACCAGGTGGGAGGAGATGCGGTTGAGCTCCATCATGAGCACGCGCAGGATGTTGGCGCGCTCGGGGATGTCCTCGGTGACGCCGAGCAGCTTCTCCACGGCCAGGCAGTAGGCGACCTCGTTGAAGATCGGGGCCACGTAGTCCGCGCGGGTCAGGAAGGTCACGCCCTGGGTCCAGGTGCGGAACTCCATGTTCTTCTCGATGCCGGTGTGCAGGAAGCCGATGCCGGGGCGGAGGCTGGTGACGGTCTCACCGTCCATCTCGAGGATCAGGCGGAGCACACCGTGGGTCGAGGGGTGCTGCGGACCCATGTTGACGACGATGGTCTCGTCGCCACGCTCACCCTGGGCGGCGACGATCTCGTCCCAGTCGCCACCCTGCGCCAGGTAGACGCGGTCGACCTCGCCATCGCTGGGGGCGCTCATGCCCGCATTCACCGCATCAACGGCGGTGGCACCGGTGGAATCCATGTGCTGGTCCTCCCCGTTCTGGACAGTTTCGTGGTTCATGTCGTGGGAGCTCATCAGGAGTAGCTCCGTCGCTCGCTGGGGGGCGGCACGACGGCGCCCTTGTATTCCACGTCCACGCCGCCCAGGGGGTAGTCCTTGCGCTGGGGGTGTCCCTCCCAGTCATCCGGCATCAGGATGCGGGTGAGGGCGGGGTGGCCGTCGAAGATGACGCCGAACATGTCCCAGGTCTCGCGCTCGTGCCAGTCGACGTGCGGGTAGACGCTCACCAGCGAGGGGCAGTGTGGGTGACCGTCGGCACCCTCGGGCAGGGCCAGTTCCACACGGATGCGACGGTTGTGGGTCACCGACAGCAGGTGGTAGACGACGTGCAGTTCCTCACCCTCCGAGAAGGGGTAGTGGACGCCGGAGACCGAGGGGCACATCTCGAAACGCAGCTCGGCATCGTCACGCAGGGCACGCGCCAGCTCGATGATCTTCTCCGGACGCACGAAGAAGGTGATCTCGTCGCGATCCACGATGGTGCGGCCCGCCGAGAAGCCGGGGACAAGCGCCTCCATGCGGTCGGCGACGGCGTCGAACCAGCCACCATAGGGACGCTCGGAGTTGGTGGGCATCTCGACGTGGCGCACCATGCCGCCGTAGCCCGAGGTGTCGCCCGAACCGGTGCCCCACATGCCCTGGCGAGTGCGCAGGGCCTGGGTGTCGGCCACCATCGGCGAGTCGACGGTCTCGGTCGGCAGGCCCCTCTGGGGCAGGTTGTCGGTGTGGGTGGTGTCGGACGCCCGGGCATCACCGCGCTCCACGCCCTCCTTGGGGGCAGCTTCGGGGGAGGTCACCTTCTCCGTGGCGGGGGCGTCGGGGGCGGGGGTCGTCGGCGAGACGTTGTCGCTGGGGCGAGCCGGGTCCTGGGGAGCGCTGCTCATCGCATGAGTCCCTTCATCTCCAGGGTCGAGGGGGCGACCAGCGCGTCGGCTTCGTCCTGCTCGATCTTGGCGGTCATGTCAGGCCCGATCGGCAGCTTGGCGACCCGCTGCTGCTTGAGCTTGAAGACGGCATCGATCAGCATGTCGGGGCGCGGGGGGCAACCGGGGATGTAGATGTCGACCGGAAGGAAGTGGTCGCAGCCCTGGACGATGGCGTAGTTGTTGAACATGCCGCCGGAGCTGGCGCAGGCGCCCATGGAGATGACCCACTTGGGGTTGGGCATCTGGTCGTAGACCTGGCGGACCACCGGGGCCATCTTCTGGCTGACCCGTCCGGAGACGATCAGCAGGTCGGCCTGGCGCGGGGAGGCGCGGAAGACTTCCTGGCCCCAGCGCCCGGCGTCGAAGCGCGGGGCGCCGAAGGACATCATCTCGATGGCGCAGCAGGCCAGGCCCATCGTGGCGGGCCAGAAGGAGGCCTGCCGCATCCACCCGGCGATGGCCTCCAGGCTGGTCAGTATGACGCCGCTGGGGAGCTGTTCCTCAATACCCATTGTGTGGTTCCTTCCTCAGTTCGTCCGTCAGTCCCAGTCCAGGCCGCCGCGGCGCAGGACGTAGAAGTAGGGGATGAACACGGTGACGATGAACAGGATCATCGCCAGGATCCCGAACAGCGGAAGCTTGTTGAAGGCCACCGCCCACGGGTACAAGAAGACGATCTCGATGTCGAAGATGATGAACATCATCGCGGTGATGTAGTACTTGACCGGGAACTTGCCACCACCGACCGGCTGGGGGGTGGGCTGGATGCCGCATTCATAGCTGTCGTACTTCGCGCGGTTCCAGCGCTGTGGGCCGACGTTGCCCGACAGGTTGATCGAGACGACGATGAAGGCCGCCGCCAGCGCGAGAATCCCGAGAATCGGAATGTAGGCGTTCACGCGATTCCTCCCCGAAGTGAAAGGTTGGTCGTGGATGGTGCGTGGGTTGCGTCGCTCATGCCGAGGGCGCAATCCGGGTCAGGGTGTTCAACAGGTGGTCGACGGCGTCGCCGTCCTTCTTGTCGGTCAGATTCGCCAACAGTTTGTGCACGATCTTCATCAGACCCCGGCGTGGCAGGCCGTAGTGGACGCAGATCTTCATGATCTCGGGGCGTCCGATGAGTGCCGCGAAGATGGTGCCGAGCCGGAAGTAACCCCCCATGCTCGCCTTGAGGTTGGAGACATAGCCGTGCAGCGCCAGCTCCGCGTTGGGCGTCCCGAAACCGCGGGCGCGCGCCTCACTGATCGCCTCGGCGGCCATGGCAGCTGCCTCGAGGGCATAGTCGATGCCCTCACCGTTGAAGGGATTGACCATGCCGCCCGCATCCCCGACCAGGAGCAGGCCTCGCTGGTAGGCGGGCTGGCGGTTGAAAGCCATCGGGAGGGCGGCGCTGCGGATCTCGCCCCGGCGGTTCTCCTCGGTGAAGCCCCACTCTGGCGGCGTGGCGGCCAGCCAGCGTGTCATCAGCTCTTTGTAGTCAGTGCGCGCGAAGGCGGGCGAGGTGCTCAGCATGCCGAGTCCGACATTGCTGATGCCCTGGCCGGCCGGGAAGGCCCAGCCGTAGCCGGGCAGCAGGTCCGACTTCTGGGGTTCACCGTCCCAGAGCTCCAGCCAGGACTCCATCCAGTCGCCATTGCCCCGGTCGCATTCGAAGTAGGCACGGGCGGCCACGCCCATCGGTCGGTCCTCGCGCTTGGTGATGCCCATGGCGACCGAGAGGCGGCTGGAGACGCCGTCTGCGGCAACGACGATCGGGGCGCGGAACTCGCGGCCGTCCTTGGAGCGCACACCGACGATGCGATGCGTGCGGTCGTCGATGATGGGCTCGCGCACCGTGCAGCCCTCGACCAGCTCCGCGCCCAGCGAGACGGCGTGACGGGCAAGCAACTCGTCGAAGTCCTGGCGGCGCCGGACCAGGCCGAAGTTGGGGAAGTCGGCCAGTTCGGGCCAGGGCATGTCGAAGGGTTCAACCCGTCCGCCGTAGACGCGCAGGCCCTTGTTGCGATGCCAGTCCTCGCCATTGACGTCGATGCCAAGGCTGATGAGCTGCTTGACCGCGCGCGGCGTGAGCCCGTCACCGCAGATCTTGTCGCGCGGGAAGGTGGCCTTCTCCAGCAGCAGGACGTCCAGTCCGCAGCGAGCCAGGTGCGCAGCGGTCGCGGAGCCCGCAGGGCCCGCGCCGACAACGATGACGTCTGCCTGCGCCGGGGTGGCACCGACGTCGCTCATCTGCCCTGCTCTCTCACGAAATGACTGGTCCTCGCCTGAGTCTAGGCACTTTTCGCCCGTGCGGCTAACCGGGGGCCACCGCCCGGTCTCGCCGACAATTAGGTCACGTGTGCATTGTTAAATGCCTAGCCGCATCGGCATTGGCGCGGGCTTGCGAGAACGCGCACGAGATGCCGGGTGGGTTAGGCTGCCGGGGTGAGTTTGACGTCGACCCACCTCCACCCCTCAGGACGCAGGCGGCTGTGCGCGCGCACGGTCTCGCTCCCGGACCCGGGGCCGCTGGAGACCTACCTCACCCCCGAGCAGTCCATGGCCTTCCTTCGTCGCGGGGACGGCGTGATCGGCCTCGGCATGGTGGAGCGCTTCCTGGTCGACACCCCCGATGCCGCCGACGTCCTGTGGAACGAGTTCATCAGCGACGTCGAGCACGACACCGAGCTCCCGGGTCTCTACGGGGTGGGTCCGATCGCCTTCGGCTCGTTCAGCTTCGATCCCGACCACACCGGCGAGCCCTCGGTGCTGGTCGTCCCTGAGGTGGTCATCGGCCGTCGCAAGGGGGTCTCCTGGTGCACTCGCATCGGCTGGGACAGGGTGTCGGAGGAGGTCCCCCGCCCACAGCCGGCCCCACTCCCCCATGGACCGGTCGAATGGCACGACGGCGCCATGTCGCCGGAGGCCTGGCGAGAGCTTGTCGCCTCGGCCGTCGCCTTCATCAGGGCCCATGAGGTCGACAAGGTGGTTCTGGCCCGCGACGTGATCGCCGAAGCCTCGGCCCCGATCGACCCCCGGACCCTCGTTGACGAATTGCAGGCGGCCTACCCCAGCTGCTGGACCTATCTGGTCGACGGGCTCGTCGGCGCGACACCCGAAATGCTGGTGCGGCGCGAGGGCGGGCTGGTCACCTCCCGCGTGCTGGCGGGCACGATCCGTCGCGAGGGAGCCGAACCGGAAGCTGCCGCTCGGCTGGCGGAGGCGCTGAGCTCCTCGTCCAAGGACCTGCGCGAGCACGAGTTCGCCGTCACCTCGGTCGCCGAGGCGATGGAACCGTATTGCTCGGGCATGAACGTACCCGACGCGCCCTACGTCCTCGAGTTGCCGAACGTTCTGCACCTGGCCACCGACATCACCGGGGTGGCGATCCCGGGAGCGACCTCATTGGCCCTGGCCGGGGCCCTGCACCCCTCTGCCGCCGTCTGCGGGACCCCGACCCACGTCGCCCGTGACCTGATCGCCGAGATCGAGGGAATGGACCGCGGGCGCTATGCCGGCCCGGTCGGGTGGATGGATGCCGAGGGCAACGGGGAATGGGCGCTGGCCCTGCGCGGAGGACATCTGAGCCAGGTGGACCCACGCAAGATCAAGATATTCGCCGGGTGCGGCATCGTGGCCGACTCCGACCCGGACGCCGAATTGGCCGAGACCGTGGCCAAGTTCATGCCCATGCGCCAGGCCGTCGGCGACTGATCACCTGACGCCGCCGGTCCGGCGCTCAGCGCCTGGTACGCGTGACCTTGATCTTCTCCGGCGGGGCCTTGGTGGCGCCCCCGGACGCCGCAGGCTTCCCGGCACCGGGCTTCCCGCCCTTGGCGTTGGCCCTTGCCTCCTCCATCAGGCGCTTGTTCTCCTCCTGCATGGCGGCCAGCTCCTCGGCGTCGATGCCGCCCGTGCGGAGAATCGTGAAGCAGACGAAGGCGAGGGCCAGACTGATCCAGGGCGAACCGCCCAACAGCACCGGCAGGCTGATGATCGCGATCATGTCGAAGCCGCGGATCAGGTTGAACATCAGACCGGGGGGCATTGCGCCCATCTCGGTGGCCATCATCGGCGCCTGGTAGTTCGCCGGACGTGCGCTGACCCACCGGATGGCCGCGATGAATCCCGCCGCTGCAGTCACCATCGTGGTCATGGCCGCCATGGTCGGGTTCTTGCCGAGCATGGGAGCACCGCCGATACCCAAGAAGGCAGGGGTGGCCAGGATCGCCCACAGCACCGTCAGCACGCCGGGCACAACGCAGGCAGCGGACCGAATCTGTCCCGTGGTGAAGGGCAGCGTCCGGGCGAGTCCCTTGCTGCGGCTGAGCACACGCAAGGTCTGGAAGAAGGGCACCAGCACGACCAGCAGGACGATGGCCGAGATCGGGACGGTCAGGCGTCCCAGGCCCAGGGCTTGCACCGCATAGGGCACCACGATGCTGGCGACAAGCGGGAACAGTGGCCGCGGAAAGCGCCACAGCCTCTGCACATCACGCATGACCAGGGCCCTCAGGCCCTTGGTGGTCCCACGGGTGGGGCGGACATGACCGCGCTCGTTGGCCTGGCGGGTGACCAGGATGTCGCGCATCAGGCCGAAGTCCAGCGCGAAGGCGGCACCCTGCATGGAGCTGACCAGGCTTCCACCCGAGACCAGGCGGGCACGACGCATCCGTTCCATCCGCTGGTGGGCGATGAGCCCTCCGGCAACAACCCCCAGGAGCCCGAGGCCAGCGACGATGACGGTGAGCTGTTCGGTCGCGGTGCGGTTGAGGATCGGGCTGATCCAGCCCGCAGCAGTGCCGACCACCAACATCAGCGCGGCAAAGGCAGCCAGCGCCAGGATCGTCTGCAGCACCGAGATCAACCACGTGCGTTCAGCTCCCTGTTCGGCGGCGGCGAAGGCGACCAGCCCTGCAGAGCCCAGACCGCCGGCAGCGGCCCACATCAGCACCGCAATGCCCGGCGAGCCCGTCAGGGCAGCCACCAGCGCCCCCACCGCAGCGCCGAGCACGACGGCGATCATCAGGGCATTGACCAGGCGCCTGGTCAGCAGTCGCCTGCGCGAGACGGGCGCTTCCATCAGCCAGAAGCCCTCCGCGGCCGAGGCCAGCACGGGGCCGAACATCTTGGCTGCCGCCAGGGTGAACGACAGGACGCCGAAGGTGGCCGCCCAGGGCAGCAGCCCGCGTCCAGTGGTGCATTCGGCGGTGGTGCAGTCTGCCGCAACGCTCTGGGCGCGGATGACGCTGCTGACCAGCATGGCGCCGATCATCAGGGTGGCGAGGACGGCGACGTAGGCATCGCCCAGGGCCTGCCAGATGTTGCGGTCGGCGCGACCATTGCGCCAGTCCTCCATCAGGCCGAGCAGCGCCCGTTCGTCGACCTCGTGCTGGGGCAGGTCATTGACATTGGTGGTGATCGCCAGATGCACCTCAGGTGGGGGTTCAGCCCTGCGGGCCGCCTCCATGCGCTCCTGTTCGGCGGCTGCGGCTTGGGCGGCCTGCTCGCTCTGGATCTTGGCATTGTGGGCAGCGGCCGTGGCCCCGAGCCGCCCCTTGCGTCGGGCCTTGCTCATTCGCCCACCCGCACGATCCGGGCGCCGAGCGCCTCGACCAGGGTCGGCTCATGGGACGCCATCAGGATCGCCAGGCCCGCCTGCTTCTCCACGGCCAGGCGCTTTCCGAGCCAGGCCACGCCCTCGACGTCGAGCCGCTGCTCGGGCTCGTCGAGGACCAGCAGCTTGCGGGGACGCACCAGCGCGGTGGCCAGGGCCAGACGACGCCGCTGGCCCGAGGACAGGGTTCCGGGGAACTGGCCGGACTGGGGCACCAGCTGCACCTCCTCCAGCACCTCATCGACCAGTTCGTCGGGGTCGTCGAGGCCGTGGGCGCGAGCGAGCAGGTCCAGGTGTTCCACGACCGACAGGTCGGGGAAGAAGTCGAGGTCGTCGATGACGGTGGCCACATTGCGCCGGATCTCGGGGTTGGACTCGTTCACCTTGGTGCCGAGCACCTCCACGGTTCCCTCGGTGGGTCGATCGGCACCGATGATGCAGCGAAGAAGGGTCGACTTGCCCGCTCCGTTGCGTCCGGTCAACGCCACCGCCTCGCCCTCGGCAACCTCGAGACTGAAGTTGGAGATGATCGGGCGGTCGCCATAGCTCTTGGAGAGCTTGTCGACCTTGAGAACGGTGCTTCGCTTGGCCATGGGCTCCATTCTCCACCATGGATCCAGCAGCTCCAGACAGGCTGTGGACAACCCCCGGCCCCCACCTCGCCGGCACGGGTCCTGTCGGACTCGTGTGGGATGCTGGATCCATGCCAGATTCGACCTCTCCCACCCGGGCGACCCTCGACAAACGCCGCGCTGATGTGGCGGCCATGTTCGACGGAGTCGCCCAGCGCTACGACCTGATGAACTCGCTGATGACGGCGGGTCTGGTCGACAAGTGGCGTCGTGACGTGGTCGAGGCGATCGACCCCCAGCCGGGCCAGCGCATCCTCGACCTGGCCGCCGGAACCGGCTCCAGCTCCCTCCCTCTCGCGGAGGCGGGGGCGCAGGTCTTCCCCACCGACATGAGCCTGGGCATGCTGGGCGTGGGCAAGAAGAAGCACCCCGAGATGCATTTCACCGCCGGTGACGCCCTGCACCTGCCGTATGCCGACAACTCCTTCGACACCGTCACCATCAGCTACGGCCTGCGCAATGTCGAGCAGACCGAGGACGCCCTACGCGAGCTGCTGCGCGTCACCCGCCCGGGTGGCCAGCTACTGGTGTGTGAGTTCTCCACCCCCACCAACCCGGTCTTCCGCACGGCCTACGACGGCGTCCTCAAGGGTGTCATCCCGCTGCTCAGCAAGGGATTCAGCTCCAACAGCCCGGCCTACTCCTACCTGGCGGAGTCGATCAAGGCGTGGCCTGCGCAGCGTCCCCTCGCGGACCTGATCAGCACCGCCGGCTGGACCGCGGTCGGCTGGCAGAACCTCACCGGAGGCATCGTGGCGCTCCACCGCGCCTGGAAGCCTGCTCCGACCCTGTGACCCAGAAGCTGTGACCCCCCAGCCAGTGAGCGATCCTGACTCCTCGCCCCGCATCCTGCTCGACGCCTACGCGGCGCGCAGCTGCCCGGTGAAGACCCAGAACGCCTTCGACCCGACGATTCCCGCCTACCCGGTGGACGCCACCTCGAACCTGCAGGAGATCTTCGCCGGCGTCCAACCCTTCAAGGACGAGGTGCTCAACCGCCTCGCCTCCGCCGAGGGCGCCCTTGACCTGCGCGGACGTGAGGATCGGCGCGAGGCCACCATCGAGGCCATCAGCCAGGGAATCCCCGTCATCGTCGGCCCCTCCCTGCCCTACGACGTGGCCGGCCACCGCCGCGGCAACCCGGACGCGCTGGTTCGCGGGCAGGACCAGTTCGACGGGCGCCCGGGCTACCACGCGGTGCAGGTCAAGAAGAAGCGGATGATGGAGCCCCGTCACCCCAAGGAGACCTTCTGCTGGGTGACCCCACTGGAACGCCCCTTCCGTTCGGAACTGCAGGCCCTCGAAGGCCACAGCGTCCGCATGAACCGGGACGCCGAGCTGATGCAACTGGCCCACTACCTGCGCACCCTGCAGGGCCTGGGCTGGGCCGCAGACCGCGAAGTCGCCGGGGTCATCCCCAGTGATGCCCTGGACGCCCTCGACGGCGACATCGGGCTGGTTTTCGTCGACCTCCGCCATCGCTTCATCCGCACCTTCTCCCGCACCGCAGAGACCCACTGGAAGATGCGCTCGGCGCTGGAACGCTACGACCACGAGTTCGGATTCCGGGTGAAGGTGGCCCAGACCGCGACCACGCATGTCGCCGGGGAGCCCTGGGCACCGCGCGTCTCCCCCATCGTGGTCCGCGAATGCGAGAGCTGCCCCTGGTGGCAGCACTGCGAGCCGGCCCTGGATGATGACGACCTCAGCCTTCGGATCAGCAAGTCCCCGCTGGACGTCCGCGAGATCTCGGTACTGCGCAAACTCGGCGTCTCCACGCTGGCTGATCTGGCGGACGCAGACCTGGACGCGCTGCTGCCGGCCTACCTGCCCGAGGCCGCCCACCGCCCCAATGCTGAGTCGAGGCTGCGGACGGCCGCGAGGCGCTCCCGCCTCATCCGTGACGGGGTCGTGCTGAGCAAGTACTCCGATGACCCGATCGAGCTGCCCGGCGCCGACATCGAGGTGGACCTCGACATCGAGACCTCCGGTGACGGCTCGGTCTACCTGTGGGGCCTGCTGGTCGACGACACCACCACGGACGAGCCCCCCACCTACCGCGCCTTCGTGCGCTGGCACGAGCTCGGCACTCGTGAGCAGGTCGACCTGGCCCGCGAGGCGATGCAGTTCATCGAGTCCCTGCGCGCCACCGGCAAGTCGGTGCGGGTCTACCACTATTCCGACTACGAGATCGTGCACCTCAACAAGATCGCCGCCCAGCAACCCGAGGGCATCACCACGGCCCTGCACCGCGAGCAGCGCCTGGTGGGCGAGAGCTGGGTGGACCTCTACTCCACCGTCAAGGACCACTTCTTCGGGGTACACGGCCTGGGCCTGAAGGTCGTCGCGAGCCACGGCGCCGGCTTCCACTGGCGCGACGACGAGCCGGGCGGTCTCAACTCGCAGACGTGGTTCCGGGACGCCGCCGACCCCGAACTCGAGGAGGACCTGCGCGGGGCCGCACGGGAGCGGGTGCTGGCCTACAACGAGGACGATGTGGTGGCCACCCACCAACTGCGGCGCTGGCTCAGGGCTGAGTACCAGGCCGGGGAGAAGCCTCGGGCCGGAGAGAAGCGTCAGGCCGGAGAGAAGCGTCAGGCCGGGGAGAAGCGTCGGGCCGGGGGCGCCGAGACCGATCGACGCCCACGACGATGACCTCCAGTCCACTGATCGGACGGGCCAGCGCCCTGGCGAGGTCGTCCAGGCTGACGCACTCGGAGGTCTCGACGCCGATCCCGCGGGCCGCCGCCGCCAGATGAACCCGTTGGGGCGTCCCGAAGACCCGTTCGAAGTGTTCGGCATAGGTCTCGGCACCCTGCTCGAGTCCCTGGAAGATGGAGCCGCCCCGATCATCCAGCACCACCACGCGCAGGTCGGGTACCCTCTCGAGCTCTCCGAAGACCAGCGCTGACAGGTCGTGGATGAAGGTGAGGTCCCCCACGATCGTGGTGACAGGTCGCGCCAGGCTGAGGGCGAGGCCGATGGCCGAGCTGATCGTGCCATCGATGCCAGCCAACCCGCGATTGGCGAACACGACCGGCGGATGGTCGTGGACTGGGAGGAGGTCGGCGTCACGGACTGGGTTGGAGGACCCGAGCATCACGACGTCCTCGGCGTCCAGGGCAGACCAGAGCACGTGGTGCACCGCGCGCGGGTCGAGTCCTTCGCCGACATCCGGTGAGGCAGCTACGGAGCTCGACGCCGTGTCGAGCTGGGCGAGACGCTGGGCATCAGCCTCCAGCCAGCGCCCCAGCCACTCCTCGGACGCCGGAGCGTCCATCTCGATGTCATCGCAGACCACCGCCGCCCGATGCCCGGGGTCGATCCATTCGGCATCCTCGGCGACCATGATCAATTCGATGTCCTCGCGGGCCAGCAGTTGGGTCACGGGGCGAGACAGCGTGGGATGACCGAAAACCACCACCCGCTCCACCTGGGACCCCAGGTCCGCGAGCAGCAGCCGATAGGTGGCGATCGCAGTGGCCCCCTGTCGGGCATTGCTCGAGGGCTCAGCCAGCAGGGGCAGGTTGTTCGCCTCGGCGAAGGCCACCGCTCGGGCGCCCACCCCGGGGGGACAGTCCCCGGCGAGCACCACGGTCCGCGGGCCGGGGCTGATCGCATGCGCGCCCCAGCGGTCGGCGGGGGCGACCAGCTGCTGCCCCTCCTCCAGCTCCAGCGGCTCGTTCAGTTCCGAGCCGACCAGCGGCATGGCGAGTTCCACATTGAGCTGCACGGGTCCGGGCTGCCTCGTCCGGACGCCGGCAGCCAGCGCCAACGAGCGACGCACCTGGTGGCGCCAGTCGGCGTGCCCTCCCGACTCGGAACTCACCCGCGCCACGTCGAGCACATGCCCGGCCAGGGTGCCGAGCTGGTTCGTGGTCTGCGAGGCGCCAGAGTTGATCATGGATGCTGGTCGGTCCGCGCTCAGCACCAGCAGCGGCACCCCGGCGTGGCGAGCCTCCATCACGGCCGGCAGCAGGTTACCCACCGCCGTCCCCGAGGTGGTCACCACCGCCACCGGCTTCTCGGACGCCCGCGCCAGGCCGAGCGCGACGAACCCGGCACTGCGCTCATCCACCCGGACGTGGATCGTCAGCAGGCCCTGTCCCTCAGCAGCGGCCAACGCCAGGGCCAGGGGGGCATTGCGAGAGCCGGGGGCCAGCACGACCCACTCGATGCCCTGGCTGATCATGGTCGCCACGATGGTGCGGGCGAGCCCCACCGAGCCGGAGCCGGGAGCACCCACCGACAGGACGCTCATCGGGTCACCGCCAGGACCTGTTCCAGGCGATCCAGCCACCACTGCTCCACCTCCGCGGCCACGGGATCCAGCAGGTCCAGGTCGGGGGTGACCTCCCGCACCGTGATCACGCCGCCCTCGGCCACCAGGGGCTTCTCGACCACATCACGGGTCAGCAGTGCTGCCGTGTTGAGCCCGCACGCCTGGTCCAGCTCAGGAAGTGCCGCCGCAAGGCGCACTCCAGCATCCAGCCCCACTGAACTCTCCAGCGCGGACGAGATCACCACCGGCAGCCCCAGCCGCTCGACAAGCTCCAGACAGGCTCTTGCGCCGCCCAGGGGCTGCAGCTTGATCACCGCCACATCCGCCGCCCCCATCGCCACCACCCGCTCCGGGTCACCAGAGCGACGAATCGACTCATCCGCCGCAAGGGGCACATCCCAACCACGGCGCGCCAGCTCCCGTCGCAGTGCCGCCAATTCCTCGACGGTGGCGCAGGGCTGCTCCACGTACTCCAGGTCGAACGCCCGCAGGTCCTTGATCATGGCCAATGCCTGGCCGACCGACCAACCGCCGTTCGCATCCACCCGCAGCTTGCCATTGCCTCCGAGGGCATCGCGCACCGCCTCCACGCGCGCCACGTCCTCCCCCGCTGCCTGACCCTTCTCGGCCACCTTGACCTTGGCGGTCCGGCACTCCGAAGCCAGGACGCGGGCATGGGCGCTTCCGGGGTCCTCGGCGGGGATGGTGACGTTCACCGGCACCTCGCCCCGCACACTGACGGGGTGCCCAAGAGTCGCCGTCTCGACACAGGCCCTCCACCACTGCGCCGCCTCCGCAGGGTCGTACTCCTCGAAGGGGCTCCACTCCGCCCAGCCCGCAGGTCCGCGCAGGAGCATGCCGCGACGACGGGTGATGCCCCGGAAGCGGGTGCGCATCGGCAGGTCGAAGACCCGCCAGTCCTCCACCCACTCCACGCCGCGTTCGCGCAGGGGGCCCGGCCTCACGCCAGAGCCGCCTCGAGCAACCGGTCGACGCCGTGCAGGTAGTCCCGCCAGCCGTTCTGGACGTCCTTGTCGGGACGGAAGTCGCCAACCCCCATCAACAGGAACTTGTCCGGTGCCCAGACATCACTCCAGGGCATCGCGTCGGTGGAGACGTCGTGCCAGTCGTGGCAGAGCTGCACGAGCATGCCGCTATGGGGCAGGGTCACAGTGCGTCCCTGGGAGCGATTGCGCAACCGGTCACCCAGGTCGTTGCCGATCACGATGGTGCGTTCCGGGGCGTGGGCCAGGAACTGCGAGGCGCTGATCAGGCCGCCACCCAGCAGGTTGGGGCCGACCAGGAGCCGGATCGGCAGGTGGCGCTCGCGGGCCTGGCGGGCAATCGTCTTCACCAGCGGGAGGGTGACGCGGTAGTCCCCGCCACAGGCGTAACGCATGTCGACGATGAACCGACCATGATCACCGGTCTCCACGCGGGCGATCGTGTCGTCGATGTCCTCACTGCTGGGGTCGGCACCATCAGGGGTCCCCAGGATTCGCACGTACAACGCCTGCCCGCCCGTGGGCAGGTCCACATCGCGGGTGAACAGGAGCCGGTCCCAGTGCTGCAGGTACAGGGGCCCCTCGCGGTCCGGTGAGTCAGCCGACTCACCCGGGTCACGCAGTGCGGTCACCCAGCCCCGGGTGCCCAGACCCTCGTCGCCGGGGAAACGATCACGGAAATCGGCCATCGGGCCGCCGGGCATCGGCTGGTCCTCGGCGCGCAGGGACACCACCGATTCGGTGCCGTCCTCCGCTTCCAGGTCAAGACGCACCACACCCTCGTGGACGCCCACACCCACCTGCCTGAGTGCCTCGGGCACGGAGAAGAACCAGGCCGACCGGTTGCGCAACCAGGCCGGGGTGCCGCCGCCGACGAAGGGCGCGAACAGCGGCCAGGTCACCGAGGGTTCGGCGCCGCCGACGAGCGTGACCCGCTGGCCGGCCAGTTCGGCGTACTCCGGGGCAGCCTTGACGACCACCAGGGAGTCCCTCATCCACCCGAACCGGACCGGCAGGCGGTGGGCCTGAGTGACGAGCACGGTGGTCGCGGCATTGTCGAAGACCGCCAGCGCGGCCATCGAGGTGAGCACCAGCTCATCGAGGCTGTTGGCACGGCGGGTCTCCAGCACGGAGTTGAAGCCCTCCAGCTGGTCGGGTGTGATGCCGAACTCATGCCGCCGCACGGCTTGGCGCAGGAACTCGAGGTCACCCTCGTACCCCTCGAGCCCTCGACGCGGGCGTCGTAGCGGCACCAACGTGCGCAGCATCGACCCCTGGTCCACGCCACTGGCCAGCACCGCGGCTCCCCCAGCCACGACGGCAGCCCCCACCGCCCACCTCGTCTGTCGACTCACCATGCTCCCAGCGTACTTGCCCGCCCGCGCCAGCATCAGGTCGCGGTTGGCCGCAGTACGGTGGACGGGTGCTGCTTCGTCCCTGTCGCCCCGATGAGCTCTGGACGCTGCTTCCCGGCGCCCTGGCCGGGGAATACGCACTCATGCCGGTGCAGCGGATCGAGGACGCCAACGCCATGCGCCCCGGGGTCGCGCTCGAGGCCGACGCCGCGATCGTGGTGCTCACCTCCGGCTCCACCGGGACGCCCAAGGGCGTGATGTTGCCGGCGAGTTCGCTGCTGGCCTCCGCCCGCGCCACCCGGGAGCGTCTGGGGGCGCCGATGCGCTGGTATTCGCCCCTGCCGCTGCACTATGTGGCGGGGTTGATGACGCTGGCGCGGGCCTTCGAGGCCGGTACCGAGCCGGTGTCGGTCTCCTCCGACCTGCATGACCTGCCCCCGGCGGGGCTGGTGGAACCCCGGGCTGTCTCGCTGGTGCCGACCCAGCTCCACCGGGTGCTGGAGGACCCGGACCTGACTGAGCGCCTGGCCGGCTTCGACGCCGTGCTGCTGGGTGGGGCGCCGGCTGGCCGCCACCTGCTCGAACGCGCCCGTGAGAGGGGTCTCACCGTCGTCACCACCTATGGCATGAGCGAGACCTGCGGGGGATGCGTCTATGACGGCATTCCTCTGGACGGGGTCGACGTTGACCTCGAGCCCATCACCGGTCGGGTGCGGATCGGGGGCCCCACCCTGTTCAGCGGCTACCGGCTGGACCCGGAGCAGACCGCCGAGTCCCTGCAGCAGGGCCACCTCCTCACCCGGGATCGTGGCCAGTGGCATGAGGGCAGGCTGCACATCCTGGGGCGGGTCGACGACGTGGTCATCAGCGGCGGGGTGAACGTGGACCTGGCCGAGGTCCAGCGGGTCACCAGCGAAGAACTCGACCACCCAGCCGCCGTCGTGGGCGTCCCGGATGAGGAATGGGGCACCCGCGTCGTACTGGCCCTCGAGACCGGCCGCGACGAGGCACTCGACCCGCTGCCCTGGCGCGAAACCCTCGCCGCTGCTGGCTTGGGGCGTCCGGCCTTGCCCCGGCAGGTGATCGGCATGGTTCGCCTGCCCCGAACCGAGTCTGGCAAGATCGATCGGCGGGCCATCGCGCAGCTGGCGCAGGACTGAGCCCCGAGGAGGATCGTGGCCACGCTGTCGGAGTGGATCGAAGGGGCGCGCCCGCGCACATTGCCGGCCGCTGCCGCCCCCGTGATGGCGGGTACCGCCACCGCCTGGCACGCCGTGGGCAGCCTGTCAGTTCGGCACATCGTCCTTGCCCTGCTCGCCGCGATCGTCGCGCTCGCACTCCAGGTGGGCGTGAACTACGCCAATGACTATTCCGACGGGATCCGCGGCACCGACGACGATCGCGTCGGGCCGATGCGACTGGTCGGGTCGAAGGCGGCCGATCCCCGAAGCGTGAAGCTCGCAGCCTTCGCCTGCTTCGGTCTTGCCGCGCTGGCCGGTCTGGTCATCGTGGTGATGACCGGGCACTGGTGGATGATCGCGGTCGGTGTGGCCTGCATCCTGGCCGGCTGGTACTACACCGGCGGTTCCCGACCCTATGGCTACGCCGGCCTGGGGGAGCTGTTCGTCTTCGTCTTCTTCGGCCTGGTGGCGGTGCTGGGCACCCACTTCATCCTGTCCGGTGCACCCAGCGGGGCTGCCGGGGTTGCGGCCGTGGGCATTGGGGCCGTCGCCAGCGCCCTGCTGGTGGTCAACAACCTGCGCGACATCCCCTCCGACCGCGAGTCGGGAAAACACACCCTGGCCACCCGTCTGGGTGATCGAGGGACGCGGACCTGGTTCGTGCTGCTCATGGTCATCGCCCTGGTCTCGGTGCCACTGGTGGCCGGGCTCACCAGCTGGTGGCTGTTGTCCGGGCTGGCCATGGTGCCGATGGTGGTCGCCGCGGTGCGCGTGGTGACCTCGGGGGCGAGGGGACGCGACCTGATCGCGGCCCTGGCGTCCACTGGCAGGGCCGAGTTGGTGATGGGCCTGGGCCTGCTGGTGGGGCAAGCGGTCAACGCCGTGGGCTGAGCCGATATGCTTAGCCGCGTTAACCTCTCACCCTGCCTCGATCCAGGAGTCTCGTGACCCGCCGCGCCATCATCATCCGTGACGTCCCCGACCAGCCGCCCTCGATCGAGAACCTCGGCCACGACCTGCGTGCCGCCTGCATGCGCATCTCCCGCAAGGTGCGCCACGAGGCCTCCGAAGTTCCCCCGCACTTCGTGACCGTGATGGCCAAGCTCGCCGCGCAGCCGCGCACCGCGTCCGAACTCGCCCAGGCCGAACTGGTCAGCGCGCCCAGCATGTCGCGCACGATCGGGGAGCTCGAGGAAGCCGGGATGCTGACCCGCGAGATCTCGACGACCGATCGCCGCAAACAGATCCTGACTCTCACCGACAAGGGATTCGACGTGCTGGAGGAGATCCGCACCACTCGTGACAACTGGATGACTGAACGGCTTCGCGAATTCAGTGATGAGGAACGCGCCCTCCTGGTCGAGGCGACCGTCCTGATGAACCGTCTGGTCCACGAATGAGCTCCACCTTCGCCAGTCTCTCCGTCCCCAACTACCGCACCTACTTCATCGGCGTCACCGCCTCCAACATCGGCCAGTGGATGGCCCGCACCGCCGCCAGCTGGCTGGTGCTGGTGGACCTGACCCATGGCAATGCCCGGGCGCTGGGCTGGGTGACCAGCCTCAACTTCCTGCCCGCGCTGCTGCTCGCCCCTGCCGCCGGTGCGGTGGCCGACCGCTTCAGCAAGCGGGCGATCATGAACTGGTCCCAAATCGTGCTGGCGACCTCGGCGCTGACCCTGGCGACGCTGGTGCTGACCGGGCATGTGCAGCTGTGGCAGGTCTATGCCCTCGCGTTGCTCGATGGCATCGCCAGCGCCTTCGACGGCCCAGCCCGCCAGTCGATGGTCGCCGAACTCGTTCCCCCTGAGTTGCTGTCGAATGCCATCAGCCTGAACTCGGCCTCGTTCAACATGGCCAGGCTGGTGGGCCCCGGAGTCGCCGGATTCCTCATCGCCGCGATCGACACCGGTCCGGTACTGGCGGTCAATGTGGTCACTTTCATCGCCCTCATCGTCTGCCTGTTGTCGCTGGACACGAAGCAGATGAACGTGGCCCGCGCCAAGCGTGGCCAGGGAGGCGTGGTGCAGGGGATCCGCTACATCCGTCGCCGCTCGGACCTGGTGGTCCTGCTGGTCATCGCGTTGATCATGGGCTCCTTCGGCTTCAACTTCGCCATCTCCAATGCGGTGATGGCGACCGAGGCCTTCGGCAAGGGAGCCGGTGAGTACGGGATGCTTGGTTCCTGGATGGGCATCGGTGCGCTCACCGCAGCCCTCAGAACCGCCCGCCGGACGCCCCGGATCCGCTACGTGCTGGGCGCCATGCTGGGCTTCAGTGTGCTGATGATCCTGTCCGCCGCGAGCCCCAGCTACTGGCTGTTTGCGGTCATGCTGGTCCCGATCGGGTACTTCGCCGTCACCACCCTGATCACGGCGAACGCCCTGGTCCAGACCTCGGTGAGCCCCGAGATGCGAGGACGCGTGATGAGCGTCTGGGGTGCGGTCCTTCTCGGTGGGACGCCCATCGTCTCGCCGATCGTGGGGTGGCTGGGTGACGTCGCCGGACCGCGGTGGACGGTGCTGGCGCCCTCGATCCCTGTCGCGATCACCTTCTTCCTGGTGACCGGTTGGGTGATGCGCCACGATCAACTGAGCGTGCGCTTCGACCCCCACAAGCGAGCCCCCTGGCTGCGTCTGGTGCGTGGTCGGGTCACCGAGGACATGCCGCAACTGGTCAAGTAGCCCTGCGCCGGTAGGGTGAGGCCGTGTCTGCCAACGCCGGGGTCCCCGAGCCCACCACCGCCGTCCGTGTGATCGCCCACCGTGGCGACTCCGAAGCTGCCCGCGAGAACACCCTCGCGGCCGTCGCCGCCGCCGTCGAGGCCCAGGCCACCGGCATCGAGATCGACGTGCGGACCAGCGCCGATGGCGTGGGCATGGTCATCCACGACCCGACCACCCTGCGGCTGTGGGGCCGGGCAGAACCGGTGGCTGCCCAGACTGCTGCGTCCCTGCAGGGACTGGGGACCGCTGGCGGGCGGGGTACCCGTATCCCCACCCTCACCCAGGTGCTGGACCTGCTCGCCGAGCAGGAGACGCCCCCGCGGCTGGTCATCGACTCCGTGACCGAACAGGACGCCATTACGGGCTGGACGGAGGCCCGGCGCCACCCCGCCGTCAAGGATGCCCGCCTGCAGGTCGAGTGGTCTGGGACCACCGAGGCCGTCCGCGCCATCCGCGAGCTGGACGACCGGGCCATCATCCAGGGTGGCCACGAGGGCGGGGAGTTCGACGCCGCGCTCTGGCACCAGCTGGGAGCCCGACTAATCAACATCGAGTTCTGCCAGCTCACCCCCTCCCTCATCGAGCAGGTCCATGCAGCCGGTTTCGAGGTCGGGACCTGGACGGTCAACTCCGCCGAGGAGATGAGCTGGGCGATCGACGCCGGGGTGGACGCCATCACCACCGACCGTCCCCGGCTCCTGCACGCCCTGGCCACCAAGGGCTACTCCCCCCTGGCGATGGCCTGGGCCGACCCCGCGCAGCTGGCGGCGAGGCTCGGGCTGGGAGAGGACCTGGGCCGCTGGCTGTGGGTGGCTCGGGACCTGGCCGACTGGGCCATCCACTACACCCGCACCGCGCGACTGGGGGACATCGAGAGCAAGGCCCACGGCGCCGACGTGGTCACTGCGGTGGACAAGGCCGTCGAGGAGCATGTCCGCGCCGTGATCGCGGCCGAGTTCCCCGACCACGTCGTCGTCGGTGAGGAGTTCGGCGGCGAGGCCGTCGAGGGACGTCCGACCTGGTACCTGGACCCAGTGGATGGCACCACGAACCTGGCCAACACCCTGCCCTGGACCTCGATGAGTCTGGCCCTGGCCATTGACGGCCAGCCGGTCGTGGCCGTCGTCGCGCAGCCATGGACCGAGGAGGTCTACCTGGCCGCACGCGGTCTGGGCGCCACCCTCAATGGGCGCCCCCTGGAGCTGGGAGGCGTGACGTCGCTGGAAGGCAAGGTCTTTCTCACCGAGCTGGCTGCACATGAGTTCTGGGATGGCCAGGTCGAGTTCATGGAACGCCTGGGCGAGTCGTTCTGTACGAGCCGGGTGATGGGTTCGGGGACGCTGACGATGGCTCGGGTGGCCTCCGGGGACGCAGCCGGCGGCCTCGTGCACCACTTCCACCCCATCGACCACCTTGCCGGCGTCCTGATTGCCCACGAGGCCGGAGCACGTGTCCTCAACGAGGACGGTGACGACAACCTGTTCCCCAGCGGGGGCGGAATGATGGTCTGCGCACCGGGGGTCGCGGAAAAGCTGTGGCGCATCTGGAAGCCGGAGATGCAGCAGTACTGAGCGTTCTGACTTCGGTCGCCGGGAAGGACGCTTTTGTCGCCGCCCGGGTCTATCTTGGTGGGCATGAAGAAGCTCATCAATGATGCTGGCGATGTCGTGGCCGAGGCCCTCGTGGGCATGGCGGCCGCCCACGGTGACGTGGTTCGCGTTGACCACGAGAACCGCGTGATCCTGCGCAAGGATGCCCCTCGCAAGGGCAAGGTCGGCCTCATCTCCGGCGGAGGTTCCGGACACGAGCCGATGCACGGAGGTTACGTCGGCCTGGGCATGCTGGACGCTGCTTGCGCCGGAGAGGTCTTCACCTCCCCCGTTCCCGACCAGATGTTGGCCGCGACCCAGGCGGTCGATGGTGGCGCCGGGGTACTGCACATCGTGAAGAACTACACCGGCGACGTCATGAACTTCGACATGGCCGCGGAGATGGCTGACGGCATCCGCGTGGAATCCATCGTGGTCGACGACGACGTCGCGGTGAAGGACTCCCTCTACACCGCCGGCCGCCGCGGAGTGGGAACCACTGTGCTGCTGGAGAAGATCGTCGGCGCCGCCGCCGAGGAGGGCCAGGACCTCGACGCCTGTCTGGCGCTGGCGAAGAAGGTCAACGGCCAGGGTCGCTCGATGGGCATGGCACTCACACCCTGCACCGTTCCGGCTGCCGGCAAGCCGAGCTTCGAGCTGGGCGAGGACGAGATGGAAATGGGCATCGGCATCCACGGCGAGCCCGGGCGCGCCCGCGTCCCGATGGGATCGGCCCGCGAGGTGGCCGCCCAGCTGGTGGAGGCCGTGCTCTCCGACCTCGACTTCACCGATTCCCCCGCCATCGTCATGCTCAACGGCATGGGCGGCACCCCGCTGCTCGAGCTCTACCTCGTGTACGGCGAGGTGGAGCGGTTGCTCACCGATGCCGGGGTCGAGGTCGCCCGCTCGCTGGTCGGCGACTACATCACCTCGCTGGAGATGGCCGGCTGCTCGCTGACCGTCCTCAAGGCCGATGAGGAGATCCTGCGCCTGTGGGATGCGCCCGTCGTCACCGCCGGACTGCGCTGGGGGGCCTGAGGAATGCTCGACACCAGCACGGCTGCCGCCTGGTTGAAGGACTACGCCGAGACCATCCACGAGAACCGGGAGGTGCTCACCGACCTTGATCGTCAGATCGGTGACTCCGACCACGGTTCGAACATGGATCGCGGGATGGCTGCCGTCGCAGCCCTCGACCCGGCCGAGTTCCCTGATGCCGCTGCACTGCTGAAGAAGGCCGGGATGACCCTGGTCAGCACTGTCGGCGGCGCCTCCGGACCGCTCTATGGCACCTTCTTCCTGCGGTTCGCAGGGTCCATCGGTGAGGACGGTGAGCTCACCGCGAAGGCGCTGGGTAGCGCCTTCGCGGCCGGGCTGGAGGGCGTTCGCGCCCGCGGCAAGGCCGCCGATGGCGAGAAGACCATGATCGACGCCCTCGCGCCTGCCGTGGCGGCGCTTCGCGAAGCTGCGGCACAGGACGCCTCGGTCGCCGACGCGCTGGCGTCCGCTGTCTCTGCTGCCGAGCAGGGTCGCGATGGGACTGTCGACATGCTGGCAACCAAGGGACGCGCCTCCTACCTCGGGGAGCGTTCACGTGGTGTCGCCGACCCCGGTGCCACCAGCGTCACGCTGCTGCTGCAGAGCGCGGCGCGCACGCTCTCCTGAGTCGGATGCCACCGTGATCGGCATCGTCGTCGTCTCCCACAGCCGTCCGCTCGCGGAGGCGGCCGTCGCGCTCGCCCGTGAGATGACCCCGGAGTCGCCGCCCATCGCGGTGGCGGCCGGGGTCGAGGACGGCACCGCCTTCGGCACCGATGCCATGGCGATCTCCGAGGCGATCACCGAGGTCGATTCGGCCGAGGGGGTGCTGGTGCTGTTGGACCTGGGCAGCGCGATCTTGAGTGCGGAGATGGCGTTGGAGTTCCTGGACCCCGAGGTCGCCGAGCGTGTGCTGCTGAGCCCGGCACCGCTGGTCGAGGGCGTGGTGGCGGCAGTCGTGACGGCGGCCTCTGGCGCTCCCCTGGCCGCGGTGGCGCGCGAGGCAGCGGCAGGTGCCGAGGCCAAGCAGGCCCAGTTGGCTCCCTCCCCCTCTGCTGCCGCTCCGGCAGCAGATCACGAGTCCCGCGACGAGATGGTCACGGGCGATGGCGCTCCAGATGGGGCGCCCCCTGGAGGGATCCCCCGAGATGGAGCGTTGGTGTGGGAAACCACCCTCACCGGTGCCCACGGACTCCACGCGCGCCCCGCTGCGGCCTTCGTCAGTGCGCTGCGGGGGCTGGACGCGGAGGTACAGGTCAGCAACCAGTCCACCGGCGCGGGGCCGGTCAACGGGAGCAGCCTGTCGAAGCTGGCCACCCTCGGGTTGCGGCGGGGGCAGGTACTGCGGGCGCTGATCTCCGGCTCGGACGCCGAGATGGCCCGCCAGGCACTGCAGAGGCTGGCTGACGAGAACTTCGGGGAGGTCGAGACTGCCGTAACCGGCCCAGCCCCGGTCGTGGCGGATGCCACCGGCGGCCCGGGGCTGATGAGTCCCCTGCCCAGAACCGGCACGCAGGTCGTGGTGGGCACAGTCCACATCACCGGTCTGGATGTCGACGTGTCGGGATACGTTCCCGCGGATGACGAGGCTGCCCGCCTGGACGACGTGACCAACGCGGTGATGATGCAGCTCTTCATGTCGACGGACGACGTCGTGCGGATGCAGGCGACGATGCTGAGTGATCCTGAGCTGGGCGGACAGCTGAACGCTGCCCTCGACGGGGGCGCGAGCGCTGTCGAGGCCGTGGACACCGTCTTCACACGGGTTGCCGACGAGCTCGCAGCCCTGCCCGACTCCTACCAGGCCGAACGCGCCCAGGACCTCCGCAGCCTGCGCCGGCAGCTGTTGGCCGGTTTGGTGGGCCAACCTGAGGCGCGTGCGCCCGAGTCAGAACACATCCTGGTGGCGCCCGAGCTCGACGCGGTGACGGCTGCCGCACTGGATCCGGCGACTTGTGTGGCTGTGGTCACGACGACGGGCGGCTCCACCGGACATGGCGTGATCATCGCCACCGGCCGTGGCATTCCGGTGCTCACGGGACGTGAGGAGGCTGCCGAGTGGAGCGAGGGTGAGACCGTCGCACTGGACCCGGTGAGCGGCGAACTCTGGGCGTCCCCCGATGAGCAGACGTTGACCATGATCACCGAGCGGGCCCGGGAGCGGGCGACCGCTGATCGTGAGGCGGCCGAGCGCGCCCACGAGCGTGTGCACACGGCCAATGGACAGTTGATCATGGTCGAGGCGAATGTCGGTTCGCTGGAGGACGCGGAGCGCGGCGCGGCGGGTGGCGCCGACGGGTCAGGGCTGGTGCGCACCGAGCTGCTCTTCGGGGACTGGAGCCACGCGCCGTCGGCGGCGGAGCAGGCTGAGGTGCTGGGCCGGGTCGCTGCCGCCTTTGGCGGCGGGCCGATCACGATCCGAACCTGGGATGTGGGTGGGGACAAGCCGCTGCCCTACCTCCCCCAGGAACAGGAGCTGAACCCCTTCCTGGGCGAGCGCGGCCTGCGGACGATGCGCCGCGTGCCCGAGTTCTTCCGCGAACAGCTGCGCGGCATTGCGATGGTGGCCAGGCAGTATCCCGTCCGCGTGATGTTTCCCATGGTGACCGAGCCCGAGGAGATGGGGTGGGCACGGTCAGTGGCCCTGGAGATCATCGACGAGGTCGGTTGCGAGCCGTTCCCGATCGGGATGATGGTCGAGGTTCCGGCCGCTGCCCTGAGGGCCGGGGACTTCGAGGGTCTGACCGACTTCGTCAGCATCGGCACCAACGACCTCACCCAGTACACGACTGCCTCTGACCGGACCAATGGTGCCGTCTCACACCTCGCCAGGTCGGATTCGGAGGCTGTGCTGGCGCTGATGCGGATGACCTGCGAGCAGCTCCCGGGCGTCCCCGTGGCGGTGTGTGGTGACCTCGCCAGCCGCACGGACATGACCGCCACCCTGGTGGAGATGGGTGTGACGGAACTGAGCGTGCGTCCCCCGCTGGTGGGACTGGTCAAGCAGGCGGTCCGCCAGTCCTGAGGGCTCCCCTTCTTCTCGCGTTTGCTCGCCGCAGTGACCCTGCCCACCCCACGTTTGCCCGCCCGACATGCCCTCGCTCCCGATATGTCGACGGCAGATGCCTACAAGTCGAGCAAACGCGTGCAGGGCAGCTGTACCGTCTCTTCCATGAGCGAGAACAGCCTTGACGACTACTACGACGCCACCGTCTTCGACAGCGAGGGCGAGAAGGTTGGTGGGGTCGGCCAGGTGTTCCTGGACGAGGAGACTGGCGAGCCGAGTTGGGTGACCGTGCGGACAGGGCTGTTCGGCCTGAAGGAGAGCTTCGTGCCCCTCGTCGATGCCCGCCTGGAGGAGGAGAAGCTGCACGTGGCCTTCCCCGCCGCGGTCATCAAGGATGCGCCCAAGCTCGACCCGGAGGCGCCGATGACCGTCGCCGAGGAGGACAACCTCCAGGCCTACTACGGCACGGAGGACGAACCAGAGAAGATGTCGACCACCCAGCATCCACAGGAGGCCGAGTTGAACGAGCCCGGAGCAGAAGACGCCACCCAGGAGCCCGCCGAGACCGTGGACGACCACGTCGCGGGCATCGACCCCGAGCAGGACGCCCCGCGCTCTGGCGCCACGGCGGCCGCCGCCGATCCGGAGCAGCAGGTCGACGCTCACGTCGCCGGCGGCAATGAGGAGGACACCACCAACGTCCCCGACACCCCGCACGCCGACACCCCGCACGCCGACACCCCGCACGCCGACACCCCGCACGGCGACACCGGGGCCCGCGACCGTAGCTTCGAGGACCACCCGAATAGCGAGTTCCCCCAGAATCCCGACGCCCAGAACCCAGCCGCCGACACCGATCAGATCCGTCAGAACTCCCCCGAGGATGATGGCGAGAAACGCGAGTGGATAGCGCCGGGGGAGCACAAGGACTGGATCGAACCCGAGAAGCACGTCTACCCCCACCAGACCGACTTCGCCGACGAGGCAGACGAGGAACTGATCGAGGAGGCCGAAAAGCTCCACGAGGAGGGGGATGAGGGCCTTCTGGACGCCGAGCGCCGCGTAGAGCTGGACGACCCCCAGTTCGAGCGCTGACCCGCCCCCTCCCCGCCCGATGCAGGCTTGCCCGGGTCCCCGCCGTGTCCACGCCCATCGCCAGCCCTAGGATCACCACCATGACCTATTCGGCCCCCCATCGCGCGGTGATCATGGCCCGCGGCCTCGGAACCCGGATGCGGAAGGAGGCTGAGGGCCTCCACCTCGACGCCGACCAGCAGGCTGCCGCAGAGGCCGGTGTGAAGGCGATGATCTCGGTCGGTCGTCCCTTCCTCGACCATGTCCTCGGAGAGCTCGCCGACGCCGGCTACGACGAGGTTTGCCTGGTGATCGGTCCTGAGCACCAGATCATTCGGGACTACTACGACGGCCTCGACACCACCCGCGTCACCATCAGCTACGCCATCCAGGACGAGCCCCTCGGCACCGCCAACGCCGTATACGCGGCGCACGAGTTCGCCGGCGAGGACCGGGTGCTGGTGATCAACTCCGACAACCACTACCCCGCCGAGGCCGTGGCCCAACTCGCCCAGGCGCCCGGAGCCGCCACCCTCGGTTTCGATCGCTACGCCATGGTGGAGGGGTCCAACATAGCCGCGGATCGCATCGCTGCTTTCGCCCTGCTGCAGTCCGATCCCGAGGGCAACCTGCGCGAGATCATCGAGAAGCCCAGCCCCGAGATGGCGGCCTTCCTCGGCGAGGACGCCCTGCTGTCGATGAACTGCTGGCTCCTCACCCCCGCGATCGTCGAGGCATGTGGCACCGTCGGCCTGTCGGCCCGTGGCGAGTACGAGCTGGTGGACGCCGTGCGCGATGCCGTCGCGGCCGGCGAGCCGGTGACGGTGGTGCCGGTGAAGGCCCCCGTCCTCGACCTGTCCAACCGCAACGACATCTCCGGGGTTGCCGAGCGCCTGCAGGGCAAGGACGTGGTCCTGTGAGCGGCTCCGCTCCCCCTCCCTCCGACGCGCACACCCCGAACGCGTGGTTCTCGCCCGGACGCATCGAGGTCCTCGGCAAGCACACCGACTATGCAGGCGGGCGCTCCCTCCTGGCCGCCGTCGACCGGGGCGTCACGGCGCATGTACGTCCCCTCCCCGGGGATGCCGCCCGCAGCACCGGCCCTCGCCTGGTGGCACGCACCTCCGCCCTGCCCGGGGACCTGACCATCATCCCGGGGAAGTCCAACGGGCTGGCGGCGGGCCACTGGGGCAACTACCTTCAGGCCGTCGCCGACCGACTCACCAGCAACTTCGGCCCGCTCGAACCCGCCGAGGTCGTCATCGATTCCGACCTGCCGCTGGCCAGCGGGATGAGCAGTTCCTCGGCCCTGATCGTCTCCGTCGGTGTCGCGCTGGCCGAGTACAACGGCTTTGTCGACCACCCCCTGTGGAAGGAGCACATCCACTGCCCCGAGGACCTGGCCGGGTATCTGGCCTGCTTCGAGAACGGAATGAGCTTCGGGAGACTCGCGGGAGAGAGGGGGGTGGGTACCTTCGGTGGTTCGGAGGACCACACCGCGATGCTCTGCGGCCACCCCAACGCGCTGGTCCAGTACGGTTTCACCCCGATCGTCCACGAGCGAACGATCCCCTTCCCCGACGACCTCTCCCTCGTGGTCGCGGTCAGCGGGGTCGCCGCCGAGAAGACCGGTCGGGCCCGGGAGCTCTACAACCGCGCCTCCCTTGGCGTCCGGGAGATCCTGGCCCGTTGGAACGCCCAGCCCAGCGTCGAGCAGGCGATCTCCCTCGCGGCAGCGCTGCGTTCCAGCGAGGACGCCCCCGAGCGTGCTGCCCAGCTGGTCCAGGGCGAGGACTACCTTCAGAGGCGCCTGGCCCATTTCCTGGTCGAGTCCGAGCGCCTGATCCCCCAGGCCGGGGACGCCCTCCTGGCCGGAGACCTGGCGACCTTCGGACGAGTCGTCGATGAGTCCCAGACCCAGGCGTCCGCCACCCT
Source organism: Aestuariimicrobium sp. p3-SID1156 (assembly GCF_025144225.1). Classification (GTDB taxonomy): domain Bacteria; phylum Actinomycetota; class Actinomycetes; order Propionibacteriales; family Propionibacteriaceae; genus Aestuariimicrobium. Next base: position 309,617 of record NZ_JALXXB010000002.1, on the reverse strand, counting down.
GGGCAATCAGGTGCCGCAGACCGACTACCTCGCAGACCAGGCCCGCCGCGCCGGTGCGTTCGCGTCCTGCTCGTTCGGGGCCGGCTTCGGAGGCAGCGTCTGGGCGCTGGTGCCCGCCTCGGACGCCGACGAGTTCAGCACCGACTGGCTCGAGCGCTACCGCGTCCAGTACCCGACCGAGGCTGCCCTGGCGACCACGCTGATCACCCGCCCCGGCGGCCCGTTGCGCCCGGTCGAGTAGCCCACCACACCGGTCGAACAGACCACAACAGCACGGGACGCCCACATCGGGGCGTCCCGTGCTGTTGTCATCGACCTCGCATCAGAGGTCCATGTCCTCATAGCTGCGCGGGTCCTCGATGGGCTCGAGGTGGACCAGCACCCGCAGCTCGGGGATGATCTCGCGCATGGCGTCGGCAACGTCCTCACTGAGGTCATGGCCCTTCTTCACCGACCAGTCACCGGGCACCAGCATGTGCACCTCCATGAACTGGCGCGAGCCCGACTCCCGGGTGCGGAAGGCGTGGAAGATGACGTCGTCGGAGCTCAGCTCACCCAACCGGGCACGCAGCAGGTCGTTGTCGGCCTTGGGCAGCGAGACGTCCATCAGGCCGGCGGTTGACTCGGTGATCAACTTCCAGCCGGTGAACAGGATGTTCAGGCCCACGGCGAAGGCCACCAGGGAGTCCAACCGATCCCACGAGGTCAGCCACACCAGCCCCACGCCGACGATGACGCCCACGCTGGTCCAGACATCGGTCAGCAGATGCCTGCCATCGGCGGTAAGGGTCAGCGAACGGTGCTGGCGACCGGCTCGGAGCAGTGCCACACCCACCACGCCGTTCAGCACCGACGCGGCCACTGAGATCAGCAAGCCGATGCCCAGCTCCTCCAGCGGCTGCGGGTTCAGGAAGCGAAGCGTCGCGGTGACCAGGATCACTGAGGCCGCCAGGAAGATCATCAGGCCCTCGGTCGCCGCCGAGAAGTACTCCGCCTTCGAGTGGCCGAAGTGGTGGTTCTTGTCGGGTGGCCGCGCCGCGACGGTGAGCGCGACCAGCGCCACGATCGCGGCGACCAGGTTGACGATCGACTCGGCCGCATCGGAAAGCAGGCCCACGGATCCGGTGATCCACCACGCTCCGACCTTCAGGGCAATGGTCAGCAGTGCCGCCACGATCGACAGCCAGGCGTACTTGCGCAGGTCCACGCGCTGCGGCGCGGGCTGGGCTGGCGGCGTCTCAATCACAGGCATCCGGGTGCTGGGAGGGGAAATCGTCACGTGTCTCAAGTGTGCCAGCCGTCACCATGGGCTGCAGCTTTCGCGCACCGCCCCATGACCGCTGCGGCAGCATAGTCTGGGGGAATGGCACGCCTCCCCTGGTCAGGAATCGCACCACGCTCGCCGCGGAACCGGTCGTGGTTCGAGAACTCCCGCAAACCCACCCAGGGCCTGGTGCTCTCCGGCGGCGGGGCCCGCGCCTCCTTCCAGATCGGGGCGCTGCGCTACCTCTACGACCACGCCGGTATCGCGCCAACCACCCTCGTCGGCACGTCCGCAGGCAGCATCCTGACCGCCTTCCTGGCACAGTTCTCCGACCCCGAGGAGCAGTCCGGGGCGCTGAGGGCGCTGGAGAACGTGTGGATGTCGCTGACGAATTCTGACCAGATGTTCATGCCAAGGCCCTGGTTCCTCCGCCTGCAGGAACGCAGCAGCAAGTGGTTGGAGCTGTTGCAGACCGAGTCCGAGCGTCCCGAGCCGAAGCGCTCGCTGCCCCGCATCAGCCTGTTCCGCTCCCCGACGGAGGCAGCCGACGAGATCGCGACCGATGAGGACGCCCGCGCGGTCGAACCAGAGGAACTGTCCGGGCAGGCGCGCACGCTCGCGATCGCCCTGTCCAACCCGGTCGCCCCGGCCCGCAGTTTCAGCCCCACGCTGGCGCTCGGCCTGATGAACATGTTGCCGCGGTTGCGTGCCACCGGCGATGACGTGTCGATGATCCTACGCGGCGCCGACGCGTCCCGGTCGATGTACCACCCCGGCCCGGTGCTGACCACACTGCTCGACGAGGAGTTCTTCCGCTCCGAAGCTGTCGCGGAGTCCGGGGTCACGGTGCGGGTGGCGATGGTGGCGCTGGAATCGGGTGAGCTGCGCTTCATGACCGAGACCGGCGAGATGGTGGACCGGGAGAACAGGCCCCTTCCCCACATCCCCCGCCAGGATCTTTCCCTGGGGTTGTTGGCCAGCTGCTCGATCCCGGCGGTCTTCCCCCCGGTCAAGATCGGTGAGGAGTGGTACGTCGACGGCGGGGTGCGCGAGGCGACCCCGGCCGAGATGGCGATCGGCCACCTCGGCGTCGACCGCTGCTGGGTGGTGGCCTCCTCGGCCACCGAGGCACCCCCGGCGGACTCCTTCGAGTCCAAGTCGATGCTCAACGTGATGCTGCGCAGCACCCAGATCCTGAGCGAGGAGACCGAGCGCGACGAGATCGCCTACGCCCAGGTGGCTGGGGCCACCGTGATCGAGCCGGAGCTGTTCGTCCACGACGCCACCACCGTGGTGATAGGGCTGATGCACATCAACCGTGACTACGGCTGGCTGCGGGCGGCCGAGCAGCATCTGAACCTGCACGAGTCCACCGTCGCGCTCCACCGACGGATCATCGGCAACCGGCTGCGCGCCCTGGACCTGGAGGACAAGGTCCTGCTCGGCGATCCCCCCGAGCCGCTGCTGCGCGAGCTGGCGAGGGTGAAGTTGCAGATCCGCGAGGACATCTCCTGGCTCGACCCCAAGCAGTTGCCCGAGGGCGCGCAGGACTGGTGGCGCAGCTGGGAGAAGCACGACCCACCGGTCACCGTGCCGGCCCCCTGGTTGACGCAGGCCTGAGGGCGCCGGCAGAGCCGGACGCACGTCGGCGTCAGATCATGTCCACCAGGTCGGCGACCGAGTCCAGCACGAGCGAGGGCCGGTAGGGGTAACGGTCCAGGTCCTCGCGGCTGGTGATGCCGGTCAGCACCAGGATTGTGAACAGTCCTGCCTCCATGCCCGCGATGATGTCGGTGTTCATCCGGTCGCCGATCATGGCGGTCGTCTCCGAGTGGGCCTCGATCTTGTTCAGCGCGGAGCGGAACATCATCGGGTTCGGCTTTCCCACCACATAGGGCTGGCGCTTGGTGGCGGCGGTGATCAGGGCAGCAACCGCACCAGTGGCAGGCAGGAGGCCCTCGGCGCTCGGGCCGGTGGCGTCCGGGTTGGTGGCGATGAACTTCGCGCCCCGATCGATGTGCCGGATGGCTGCGGTGATCGCCTCGAAGGAGTAGGTACGCGTCTCACCCAACACCACATAGTCGGGGTCGCGATCGGTCATGATGAAGCCCGCCGAGTGCAGCGCGGTGGTCAGCCCGGCCTCGCCGATCACGTACAGCCGGGCACCGGGGTGCTGGTTGGACAGGAAGTCGGCGGTCGCCAGCGCCGAGGTCCACAGGTTCTCCTCCGGCACGATCAGACCGGAGGCGTCCAGTCGCGCCGCGAGGTCACGCGGGGTAAAGATCGAGTTGTTGGTCAGCACCAGGAAGCGCCGTGAGGTATCCACCCACCGGTTCAGCAGGTCGGTCGCCCCCGGCAGGGCGGTGCTCTCGTGGACGAGCACACCGTCCATGTCGGTCAGCCAGCATTCAATGTCCCGTGGTGTACGCACGGCCCCAGCCTAGACCGCGGCCCCACGACCCCGACGGCTACCGCTAGAATCTATCCGCCCCCATAGCTCAGTGGTAGAGCAAGGGACTTTTAATCCTTGGGTCGCGGGTTCGAGCCCCGCTGGGGGTACGTCCGGACACCACCCTTTCAGGAGCCACCGTGAGCAGTGCCCGTCCCACTCGTGTCCACACTGTGCGCCGCCTCGGCCGGGCCCTGCGCGTCGGTCTGTTGGCCTTCGCCACGGCCGCCTCCGGGGGCCTGCTCGGTAGCGCGCCGGCCCAGGCGTCCACCACGCGCGAGTCCTGCCTGCGCGGCGGCAATGTCTGGGTGGTGGCCGAGTTCACCAGCACCCGCACCGAGCAGGCCTGCGCCACCAGTTTCCGCACGGGCTTCGATGCCCTCGCCAGCGCCGGATTCGCCACCACGGTCGACGACGGATTCCTCGAGCAGATCAAGGGCTACCCGGCCACCCCGAACCGGTTCAGGGGCTACTGGTCCTACTGGACTGCCACCCCGAACGTGGGCGGCGACTTCACCGGCTACTCCTACAGCCAGCTCGGGGCCGCCAGCTCCCGCCCCGAGCCCGGGTCGGTCGAGCACTGGAAGTACCTGGACATCTCTGTCCAGCCCGATGCCGGACGCCCAAAGCTCGCGCTGCCCGCCAACACTCCGGCACCCACCACCCTGGGGGACCAGGATGGCAATGGCCAGGCCGACCTCCTCGCCTCCGACAGCTCAGGACGCCTGCTGCAGTACTCGGTGCGGGGTTCCCGCGCATCCTCCCCCTATGTGATCGGCAGCGGCTGGAACGGCTTCAGCTGGATCTCGGTGGTGCCCGACCTGAACGGCGACCGGATCAGCGAACTCATCGGACGCCGCACCGACGGCACCATGAACCTCTACTGGGGCAAGGGAGCCGGCACGTTCTCCTCCGGTGTCCGAGTCAGCTCGGGGTGGAATGGGCTGTCCCTGCTGACTGTCATGGAGGACATCACCGGCGACCGGCTCCCTGAACTCCTCGCGCGAAGCAGCGACGGGCTGCTGTACCGGTATTCCTTCTCCCGCTCCGGGACCCTGGGTGGCAAGACGCGTATCGGCCACGGCTGGAACTCGATCCTGCAGACCACCACGGTGGGTGACTTCTCCGGCGACGGCAAACCTGACCTGCTGGCCATCACCACCACCGGCGAGCTGCGCCGCTACACCTTCGCGACCAACGGGCAGGTGAACTCGACTGCGAAGGTCGGCCACGGCTGGCTGGGCATGCGACTTGCCACCTCACCGGGAGACATCACCCGCGATGGCCGTCGGGATCTGCTTGCGGTGCGCTCGGATGGCAGCCTGTGGGTCTATGCCAACCTCTCGGCCGGCCGATGGGCCCCTGCGATGCGACTCCGTGAGGGCATGAACGCTGTCACCCGCCTGGCCTGAGGGGCGGACGAGTGAACTCCACCGTCCTCGGCGTCGCCATCATCCTCGGGGTCGGTCTGGTGTTGCTGGCCGTCGCGACCCTGCTCGACGGGCGTAGCGCCCGCCGCGTCGGCAGCGAACTCCCGGGTTCGCCGCCAGGCACCCCGGCAGTTCACCAGCAGTCCGCCATGCACCCCGACGATGAGCCGCCCGTTCTCATCGTGGACGCCCACGAGGCCGTCGAGCTCTCCCCGCTGAGCCAGAGCGAGCGGGCCGAGCGGGAGGGGGACATCACCCGGGGGCCTCGCCACGACCTGCTGGCCCGTCTGGCCGACCGACGCCTGGCCACCCATTCCAATCCCGAGATCGCCCTGCTTCGCCGTCCCCTGGTACTGGTCTGCAGTGATCCGGGAGCCACGGTCGCCGAATTGCTTCCCGTGCTGGAGGAGGCGTTGTCGCAGATGGCGCCGCTGGTGATCTGCACACCGCTCTTCGATGCGCAGCTCCTCGACACGCTCGCCATCAACTCCCGGCGCAGCGTCCTGCGCAGCGTCCCCCTGCTGGCCGACGGGTCGACCCTCGAGCGCCTGGCCGAGATCACGGGCGCGACGATGGTCACTCGCGGCGACCTGCAAGCAGGTCTGGCACCCTCTCACATCCTCGGACGCGCCATTCTCGTGCAGGCTGACTCTCGTTCAGCGACCCTGGTCAGCTGAATCGGGGCCGTGAAAGGGTGAACCCTCACTCAAGGGTTCAGGCTTGTCCAAGATTCTTCGGTGATTTTGCTTAGAGTCCATCATTGGACCGGTTTCACTGAACCCGCTCCCCCGGGCAAAGGACATCACCCCTAGCCAAACCCCGCTCCGGCCGAAACTTACATCAATGGAATCACAGGAATGTCATTCCAAGAATGTGTCAGCAATGCCTCAGGAATTGTCGGAGGTTCCTGCTTGAGGCCCCCCGGTCGCGCGACTTAGATTCCACGTGACCGCTCAGGCCCGACCCGAATCGATGTGGGGTTCGCCCCGGGGAAGACATCGGGGTCGGGACTGTCGGCGTCCATGGCAGAAAGTGCATGGCAGAACACAGTCGTCGGCGCAGGGAAGTGCGCTGGATTTGGGGGCCCACGTGAACATCAGCAAGCGTTTCCTGACGACGGGCGGAGCGACGATGGTCGTGACCGGCTCGGTCGCCATCGCAGGCATCGCCCTCAGCCCGATGGCGATCGCTGACTTCGGTGCTGTGACCGCCACCACAGCAGTCAACATCCGCACCTCACCCTCATTGCGGGGCAATGTCGTGGGTGTCCTCTACACCGGCCAGAAGCTGACCCAGGTCGCTCCCATCACCAATGGCTGGGTGCCGGTGTCCTATGGCGGGCAGACCCGCTACATCGCGTCCGCCTACCTGCTGGGCGCCAAGCTGACCGCCGTCTCCCCCGCCACCAACGACAAGGGCACCACCGGACAGGCCTGGACCACGGCCGTGCTCAACGTGCGCCCCTTCGCCAGCATCAACAACACCCCCATCGGGCTGCTGCAGAAGGGCGCCCCCGTGACCCTCACCGGCCTGGTGTCAGGACAGTTCAGCCAGATCACCTACGGCGACGGTCTCGCCTGGGTCGCCACCTCCTACCTGTCCAGCGCGAAGCCCGACTCCGAGGGCAACACCACCCTCATCGTCGGTTCGGTCCGCGCCAAGACCGCACTGGCCGTCCGCACTGCGGCCGGCGACGACACCGGTGCGGCTGACATCCCCGGCGGCACCGTGCTGCCCACCACCGGGCGCAAGTCCACCAGCCTCACCGAGGTCGTCTGGCAGAACGCCCGCGTCTGGGTCACCTCCTACTGGGTGGAGGCCCTGAGCAACTCTTCCCCGAGTGTCCCGACGGTCCCCAGCACCATCGGCACCCGTTACGCCACCACCGACGTCAACGTCCGTTCGGGCCCGGGCACCAGTTACAGCATCGTCGGCTCCCTTCCCCAGGGCGGGGAGACCCAGGTCACCGGCACCGTCACCAATGGCTTCGCCGCGGTCGTGGTGGACGGCGCCACCCGCTGGGTCTCGGCCCAGTACCTGTCCAGCACCAAGCCGGCCCCGCTGAACCCCAGCCCTCCCGTCGGCGGGGACGGGCTCAACCTGCGAGGATCCAGCGGCCTGGCCGGGCTGGAGCCGAACGCCCGCAACATCGTCAACGTGATCGCGTCCAAGTGGGGCCTGACCACCTTCTACGGCGTGCGCGCCGACCCGCTGCCCGACCACCCCAGCGGCCACGCAGTGGACGCCATGATCCCCAATTACCGCTCTGCATCGCAGAACGCACTGGGCTGGGAGATCGCCAGCTACCTGCGCGCCAATGCTCGCGCGCTGGGCGTGCAATACGTGATCTGGGACCAGAAGATCTGGAACATCGCCCGAGACAAGGAGGGCTGGCGCTCCATGGCCGACCGCGGCGGTGACACCGCCAACCACAAGGATCACGTGCACGTCACCACGGTGGGCCTGTGATCCTGTCCAGGACGCGGTCCGGGTCCTGTTCCTGAAGCATCGAGGCGGCGCGAGCGGTCCAGCCGGTTTGGGCGGGTCGCTCGCGCTCCACTATGCTTCTGCAGTCTGGTCCCCTTCGTCTAGCGGCCCAGGACACCGCCCTTTCAAGGCGGCAGCGCGGGTTCGAATCCCGTAGGGGATGCCATCAGCGCAGGCCCAGGTCGACCACGACCGGGGCCTGCTGCTTGTCCTCTGGACAGTCAGGCCAGGGCGGCGCTCGCGCCGGAGAGGATCAGCCCCACTCCCCCACGCAGTTGCTCGACATCGCTGTCCTCGGACGAGGATCCGGACAGGGCGAGGTTCATCTGCACCAGGTAGCGGCGAGCCTGCTCCTCAGCGACGTGGCCGAGCACGAAATGCCACAGGGTGGACGCCGCCTGACGCGCCGTCGGTTCCGGAATGCCTGCCGCGGCGAGCATGAGGATCGGGCGCTCCAGCACGTCCACGGTGACCAGGCCGAAGGCGCGTGAGGAGGCGACCAACTCAGCGGAGTCGCGGTGGGCCATCAGTGCTGCGCGCAGGTTGAGGGCCCAGCCGAGGATGGCTTCGCGCCACGGCCCTGCGGGGCAGCTCACCTGACCGAGGATCTCGTCGGCGACCCCGGCCAGCAGGGTCTGCTTGTTCTCCACGTGGTGGTACAGGGCCCCCGGCTGAACCTCCAGCCTGGCCGCGACCCGGCGCATGCTGAGGTCGGCGAGCCCATACTCATCCAGGATCCCCAGGGCGGCGTCCACCACCTCGGCGCGCGTCAGTGCCATGGCGTCAAACCTATCGCCCCCGCTCGCCAGCCCCCTCCCGCCCACTACTCGCGCACGGAACAGCTGCCTCTGACCTCCGCGGGCGTGCAGTCCCTGCGCGGACAGGGAGCAGAGGCGGCGAGACGAGTCCACCGTTCACCCCTGATTGAACACCGTTCAAATCCCCTGATACTCTCACCGTGTGAGGACGACCACCGACGTTCTGGGCCTTGACCGGCGCCATGTCTGGCACCCCTACGCCAGCACCACGCACCCCGGTCCCCTGCGTCGCGTCCTGGACGCCCGCGGCACCCGGCTCGTGCTCGACGGCGGCACCGGGCCCACTGAAGTGGTCGACGCGATGGCGTCCTGGTGGTGCCAGGTGCACGGCTACCGCCACCCCGACCTGGACGCCGCCGCCCACGCCCAGGTCGACCGCTTCAGCCACGTCATGTTCGGCGGGCTCACCCACGACCCGGCGATCACGCTGGTCGAGAAGCTCGTCGAGATCACCCCAGAACCACTCAGCCGGGTCTTCCTGGCCGACTCCGGCTCCGTGGCGATGGAGGTGGCGACCAAGCTCGCGCGCCAGTGGCAGATTGCGCGCGCGGCCGCATCCGGTTCTCGCGGAAGTCGTCGCACCAGATTCGCGGCCCTGCGTGGCAGCTATCACGGCGACACCTGGGGCGTGATGGGGCTCTGCGACCCCGAAGGCGGCATGCACTCGATGTACGCCGGCGCCCTTGAGGAGCACCTCTTCCTACCCCGCCCACCCCACCTGGACGCCGACGCGAGGGCCAGTGAGGAGTGGTCCACCGCTGCCCGAGCGGCGATTCATGAGCACCGTGACGAGCTCGTCGCCATCGTGGTCGAGCCGATCCTGCAGGGGGCGGGGGGTATGTGGCCCTGGTCGCCCGAATGCCTGCGCACCCTGCGCGAACTGGCCGATGAGTACGCACTGCTTCTCATCGCTGATGAGATCGCCACTGGCCTGGGCCGCACCGGCACCCTGTTCGCCTGCGAGCGCGCCGGCATCGTTCCGGACGTACTGGTGCTTGGCAAGGCGCTCACCGGCGGTTACCTCACCCAGGCGGCGGTCATCACCAGCGAAGACATCGCGGCCATGATCAGCCGTGGTCCCGGCGGCGCACTCATGCATGGGCCGACCTTCATGGCCAACCCACTGGCCTGCGCGATCTCAGCGGCCAGCCTCGAGCTGCTGCTGCCGACCTGGGCTGACAACGTCGCGCGTCTGGAGTCGGTGCTCTCAGCCAGTCTGCTGCCGCTACGGCAGCACAGTGGCGTGGCCGACGTGCGCGTCCTGGGTGGAACCGCCGCCATCGAACTCACCGTGCCGCTCGACATGGCCCTGGCCACCGACACCGCCATTGCCCACGGGGTGTGGCTGCGGCCCTTCCGCAACCTCGTCTACGCGAGGCACCCCTACATCTGCACCACCGAGGAACTGCAGACCATCGCCACCGGGATGACCGCCGTCGTCGACGCCCTCACCAACGCCTCCAACGGCACGGGGGCGGCAGCATGAGCCTCGACGAACTGCGCCAGGGCATCACGATCATCACCGGCACCGACACCGACGTCGGCAAGACCATCACCACCGCAGCCCTCGCCGCCTGGCTCGAGGCCGAGGGCCACTCGCCCTGCGTGGTCAAGCCCGCCCAGACCGGCATGCGCCCCGACGAACCCGGCGACCTGGCCGTCGTCGGCGAACTCGCTGGCATCCCACAGGAGCGGCTCGTCGAATGGGCACGCCTGCCCGAGCCGCTGGCCCCCACCACGGCCGCCCGCCGCGCGGGTCTTCCCCTGCCCACCATGGACGCCGTGGCCGGGCGACTGGTCGAGCTCACCGCCCAGCATCCGTGCGTCCTCGTCGAAGGTGCGGGCGGGCTCATGGTCGGGCTGGACGAGCACGGCCACGGGCTGCTCGAACTCGCCAGCGCCCTAGCACACCGTGGCCACCAGCCCCGGTTCGTGGTGGTGACCCGCTCCGGACTCGGAACCCTCAACCACACCCGGCTCACCGTCGATGCCCTCCGCGCCCACGACCAGACGGTCACCGGGCTGGTCATCGGCGCCTGGCCCGACTCCCCCAGCCTGGCCGAGCGCTGCAATGCCGTCGACCTTGCCCTGATCGCCCCCGTCCTGGCCGCCCTGCCCGCCGGAATCGGTGAGAATCGGGCGGCGGCCGCCGGCGCCATCGCTCGTCGTTTCCCCGATTCCTACCCGCTGGACAGTGGTCACCGATGACCACTGCCGCCCCCACCCCAGGACCTGTCGCCCCACCACCGATCGCTGCCTCCGCCGTCGACCAGGAACTCCTCAACCTGGGCTATGAACCGACCCTGAAGCGCCAGCTGAACTTCGGTGCCCTGCTCGTCTACGGGCTGCTGTTCTTCGTCCCCATGGCACCGGTCGCCGTCTTCGGCATCGTCGTCAACCGCTCCGGTGGCCTCCCCGTGCTGGCCTACCTCGTCGCGGCCTTCGTCATGGGCCTGTCGGCGCTCAGCTACCGTGAGATGGCCCTGCGCTACCCGGTGGCCGGATCGGTCTACGGCTATGTGCGACTGTCCACCAACCGTCATCTGGGCGCGGCCGCCGGCTGGCTGATGCTGCTGGACTACACCCTGCTGCCCTCGCTGCTGACGATCCTCGCCGCGATCAGCCTGGGTCACCTGTTCACCGCAGTGCCAGTAGTGGTGCTGGCGGCCCTGTTCATCGGCGCGTCCATGCTGCTCAACCTGATGGGCATCTCCATCACCACCCGCGTCGGGCTGGTGCTGCTGCTGGTCCAACTCGCCGTGATCAGCCTGTTCGCCTGGTTCGTCCTGCGCGCGGTCGCCGCCGGCGACCTTCACCTGACCATGGACGCCCTGTGGCGGGCCGACCTGTCCTGGCCGATGGTGCTCTCGGCGGCCTCGATCGCCTGCTTCAGCTACATCGGCTTCGACGCGGTGTCGACTCTGAACGAGGAGGCCAGGGGCGGCGGCAAGTCCGTCGCCTGGGCCACCGGCGTCCTGTTGCTGACCGCCACCGTGCTGTTCGCGGTGCAGAGCTGGCTGGCGGCCACCGTCACCCACGCCACCAGCTTCCCCCAGGGCACCGGCACCACCCGCGCCTTCTACGACGCCGTCGACCTCGTGGCCCCGGCCTGGTTCCGTCCGGTGTTCACGCTGACCAACGCTCTGGTGGCGATCTTCGCCTGTCTGGTCGTCTCCCATGCGTCCAGTTCACGACTGGTGTTCGCGATGGCCCGCGACCATGCGCTCCCAGGTTTCCTGGCCCGGACGACGCGGCGCGGCGTCCCTCACTTCGCCACCGTCGCGGTGGCCCTGCTCACGCTGGCGGTCGCCGTTGGTTTCGCCAGCCACGCCGAGATGATGACCTCCCTGGTCACCTTCGGCGCCCTGACCTCCTACGTGATCCTGCACGTCGCGGTCATCCACAGCTGTTTCCTGCGGGAACGGACCGGCAACTGGCTGGTCCACCTGGTCAGCCCCATCCTGGGCGCCGCCTGCCTGCTGGCCATCCTGTCCCGCACCGACACGATGACCCGCTGGCTGGGGCTGGGATGGCTGGCCTTCGGCATGGTCGTCCACGCTCTCATGTCGTCCCGCAGGTCGCAGACCTCCGCACTGTCGCCCGTCTCACCCACCAACACCAAGGACTGATATCTGATGACGACCACCACGCCCTCTTCCACCCAGGCCGCCGCTCCCAGCGGCGCCCAGCAGCTCGGCCCGATGGAGCTGGCCGCCATGACCCAGGCCGGCCTCGACAGCCAGCCGATCACCCGGGAGCAGGCCCTGGCGATCCTCCAGGCCCCCGATGCCATGACCCTGGCGATCGTCGCGGCTGCTGGGCAGGTGCGCCGCCACCACTTCGGCACCGAGGTGCTGGTGAACCACCTGGTCAACATCAAATCGGGCATGTGCCCCGAGGACTGCAACTACTGCTCGCAGTCGATCGACTCCTCCGCCGAGATCATGAAGTATTCGTGGGCTCCCAAGGACGAAATCACCGCCGCCGTGAAGGCCGGCGTCTCCCAGGGCGCCTCCACCATCTGCCTGGTGGCTTCCGGACGCAGCCCCTCGCGCCGTGAGGTCGAGCACGTCGCCGGCATCGTGGAGGAGATCAAGAAGGACCACCCGGAGGTCACCGTCTGCACCTGCCTGGGCTTCCTGGATGACGAGAAGGCCGCCCGCCTCAAGGAGGCCGGTTCCGACCGCTACAACCACAATCTCAACACCGCCGAGGAGCGCTACGAGGACATCTGCTCCACGCATACCTTTGCCGACCGCCAGAACACCGTGCAGCACGCCTCGGACGCGGGGCTCTCACCGTGCTCAGGCCTGATCGCCGGCATGGGTGAGACTGATGAGCAGCTGGTCGACGTCGTCTTCGCGCTGCGCGAGCTGGATGTCGACTCGGTGCCGGTCAACTTCCTGCTCCCCTTCGAAGGGACCCCGCTGGAGTCCTACAAGCAGCTCACCCCGATGAAGTGCCTGCGGATCCTGTCGATGGTGCGTCTGGTGCACCCCAACAAGGAGGTCCGTTCGGCGGCTGGCCGTGAGTACCACCTGCGTTCCCTGCAGCCGATGGTGCTCGAGGTCTGCAATTCGATCTTCCTAGGTGACTACCTCACCTCCGAGGGCCAGATCGCCTCCCAGGACCTGCAGATGATCACCGACTCGGGTTTCCAGATCAAGGGCAAGGTCACCGCCACCCAGGTCGAGGGCCACCACGGGACGCCCTCGGTCACCGTGAAGGCCTGTGGCTCCTCATCCTCGGGCTGCGGGGGCTGCTCCTCGGCCGGCAGTGGCTGCGGCGGGCATTCCCATGCCGAGCCCGACGAGCAGCACAGAGTGGACGCCGCTGGGGTGCCGATCCGCCAGCGGGGAGTGGGGGCCGGGGTCTGATCCCGGCCGCCGCCGGTCATTGACTGGCCAGCAGTCCTCGCGCGCCCGCTCGTTGCCGGAGCCAGACCGCCAATGCCAGGGCCAAGATTGCCGATACCACCAGCGGGCTCCACCAGGGAAGGTGATCGTCGCCTCCCGGTGCGCCGGCCAACCACGTGGCGCCACCGTGGGACTGCCACACGATGATGCCCACCTCCACCAGCACAGGAGCGAGACCGCCAGCACCCCGCCCCATGATTCCTTCGACCAGCAGACCCGCTGCGGCGCACAGCAGCAGCGTCGGAATCAGTGACAGTGGGAAGCTCCAGGGGAAGAGTTCGACCACCGACGCGGTCACCTCCCGATCACCAAGGTCGCCCAGACCCGCTCGGAGCAGGGCGACCACCACCACCGGCATGCACAGGGCCGGGATAATCTGGATCGTGCCGAGCATCAGCAGTGCAACCGCATGCGGACGCGAAGCTCCTCGCAGAATCCAGGGCATGCGTTGGGACATCGCCATGATGCTGCCCCCGAGAGCCAGCACCGGAACCACCTCGAAGGCGAGAATGGTGCGCGGGTACTCCTGAGCCGCCAGATGGGTGTCAATGCTCAACGACCAGCATCCCCACAGCAGCAGCATCAGCGCGGTGTTCAGCAGGAGCCATGACCGCGTCCAGCCGCCCCAGATCACCTCCACGCCTCACTCCTGCAACGCAGCAGTGGCCAACGAGCACTCCTCGATGGGACGTTCGTGCTGCGTCCACCAGCGCTGGAAGGCTGCGTCACCAACGGTCGCGAGATTCGTTCCCTCGATGGGGCGTCCGGGCTCCATTCCGGCTCGCGCAAGCAGGACAGCGGACAGCATGTCCGCAGCCTCGACATGGTCCGCATCCTCCTCACTCCCGATCACGGGGCAGGAACGCAATCCCGCCATCGCCTGCGCAACCTCAAGACTGATCCTGTCTCGCTCAGCATCGCGACCGAGCAGCAGAGTGGAGCCGATGTCGATGCCGGTTGGGTGAGCATGGGTCTGGGTCACGATGATCGGGGTGTTCCGGGCAGGGAGTTGCGCAACGATTCTGGCGGCGCCCTGTCGGATGGTCTCTGTGGCGGCCACTTGCGAGGGGTGCACGCAAACCATCACGCCCGCCTTGGACTGGCATGCCCCTGGACCGGGCCTGGGCACCACCAGCACAGGTGTCATCAGTGTTGCCGTCACCACCAGCGCCGTCGGCGCCATCAGATATCCGGCTGTCCAGCCCGCTCGCTTGAGCGGCGGATCATCACTCCTCATTTCCACGACAGCTGCGCTCACCGCAAGGGCCGTGAGCATGAACAGCACGATCCGCAAGGCTTCGGTTCTGGTGTTGAAGTCCCAGTAGCCCACCGGAGCGAGGAGCCCCCAGGTCGGGGAAGCCAAGAGGCTTGAGTGGCCCGTGTTCGCGAGCGCCGTTTCATTGAGAGTCACCAGACCAGTGATGAGGATGAGCACCACAACCGGCGTCACCAGCAGATTGCCCGGGGGAGCCACAAGGATGGCGACAGCATGAGCGACCGCCGTGATCATCACCACGCTGCTCATCCAGGCCACGACTGCCACCGCCTGGGCAAGCGATACGTCCTGACGCGCAGCGCGGACCATCACGGCCGATAGGGGCAGGGCCGATCCTGCGGCCATCGCCCACAAGCTGGCCCCCACCTGGTGCACCACCACGTGCCACTGTCCACGGGGAGGGATTCGCCCCACCACAACGTGGTTGGTTCTGTGAGGGAAACTGTTGATGACTCCTGCGACAACGGCGACCGCCGCCCACAGCCCCACGCCCTCACGCAGGGTGACCACCACTCTGCGCAGGTCCACCGGGCGCCAGTCCCACAGTTCGCGGGTGGCCGCCACGGAGATCACCGCCGTCGCAACCACGAGGGACCACCACAACCGGGATCCCATCGGTTCCATGATGCGTCTCATTCGTCACCCAGATCCTGGTCGGAGCACAGCAGCGCCGCGTATCCTGCTTCCACGGCTGAGATGGACCCGTCCTGTCTGTGCACCCCCCGATCAGCGAGATCGGCAATTCCGCCCGAATACACCAGACGTCCCTCGTTCAACACGATCACCTTCGAGGTCAGGGCTGCCAGATCTTCGAGCATGTGCGTGGAGACGAGCACCGTTGCTCGATGCCCGAGGTCCTGAATCAGCCTCCGTATGCCCACCCGCTGAACCGGGTCGAGACCCACGGTGGGCTCATCCAGGACGACGACGGCCGGATCATGGACGACGGCGCAGGCGATGCCGAGTCGCTGCCTCATTCCCCCAGACAGGGTGCGTGCCCGATGGGTTCGACGCTCCCACAGGTCGACAGCCCGCAGCGCCTTCTCGACGGCATCGTCGCGGGCTGCCCCGTCGATCCCCTTGGCCCAGGCGGCATAGGCCACATTGCGCTCCACGGTCGCGAAGCCAAGGACGTCGAAACGTTGTGGCAGCCAGCCGACGCGGGACCGGATCTTGGTTGTGTCTGTCATCACATCCAGGCCATCCACCGTCAACTTGCCCGTGGCTGGACGCCGGAGGGTGGCCACCAGATTCATCAGGGTGGACTTGCCTGCCCCATTCGGTCCCAGCAGACCCGTCACCCCGGGCTCGACGTCGAAGGAGACATCGGAGAGGGCGGGGCGGCCCCGGTATCGAAACGAGACCGCCCGCGCCTGGATACCGTCACTCACGTCCATCGCAGGTTGGACGACATCTTGACCGCACCCGTCGAGGAATCGGTACGCGTGTAGATGTCCCAACCCGCCTTGGGATTGCCAACAACCGTCAGGGTGACATTCGTCACATTGGCCCGGCTTGCTGAGGCCAACCGATCGTCCCACCGCCACGTCTTGTGGTACATCGCGACTGCCACAGACGAGACAGAGTTGGAACACCCACCCCGCCCGCCCACCGAATGGGCCACCGTCGCGCTCGCCCTGGTGGGCACCTTTGCGACGAGATCACACCCGGCCGCCTCGGCGCTTCCTGCACCACTCAACATCCCGGCCGCGACACGGTCAGCCCAAGAACAAGGGCTCCAACCATCTTCTTTGACATGAGGGCTCCTGTCTTCTTTGGGCAAGCCGCTCGTGGGCAAGCCCCTCGTGGGCAAGACGATAACAACAGCACGGGTCAGCGTCGAGCGTCAGAGCGATCGGCGACGGCATCAGGCACGATGCCGTCCATGGAGCACGGGCGGGAGTCCAGCAGTGCTGGCAATGGCTGCGGCGGGCATTCCCATACCGAGCCCGACGAGCAGCACAGGGTGGACGCCGCTGGGGTTCCGGTCCGCCAGCGGGGAGTGGGGGCCCGGGGTCTGATCCACCTAGCCAGAACCCCATCGGTGGGGCAGCTCGTAGCCGATTTCACAAGTGGCAGAGTTTCCAGTAGAGTTCTACGAGCTGCCTCACTGAAGCAGCACACAGCCTGAGGGCCCAACAAGGCCCCGTAGCGCAGTCGGTTAGCGCGCCGCCCTGTCACGGCGGAGGTCGCGGGTTCGAGTCCCGTCGGGGTCGCGGAAGCGGTGATGTCCTCATCACCGCTTTTGTGTTACAACTGCAGAAGATGGCCAGGTAGCTCAGTTGGTAGCAGCGTTCGCCTGAAAAGTGAAAGGTCGCCGGTTCGAACCCGGCCCTGGCCACCACCACCCGCTCCCCGCGAGCGGGCTTTTTCTTTGTCCGGGACGCCCGGAGCCGGTCTGGCGGGGAGTTCTGCGCGCCCCGAATGGGGCTCTTCGGACATGTGGTGGGGAGCGGGACTCGCGGCTGTAGCTGAGGCCGGGTAGGGGTCGAGGTCCCCGATGATCGGTAGCGACCAAGCAACCGTTCGTTCCGAGGACCTCGACGTTGACCAACGCTACGGGGTGCAGCGATGCGCCCACCACTGATCCTTGCGCGCGCTGCGACACACTCCTGGGCATCCCCGAGCTCCATGTGGAGGCCGTCGAGCGCACCGCCGCCCTGTTGACCATCACCGTCTCCACGCCGTGGCAGTTGATGGGGTGCCCGGGCTGCGGGGTGGTGGCGCCCAGCCGCGGACGCCGGCGGCGCGAGCTGCACGACGTGCCGGGCCTCGTGCCGGTGCGGGTCCTGTGGCGTCAACGTGTGTGGCGCTGCCCTGACCCGGACTGCTCGAGGGGCACGTTCGTCGAGCAGGTCCCCGCGCTCGTCGCGCCCCGCGCCTCGTTGACGAGTCGGGCAGTGGGGTGGGCGATCGTTCAGCTGCGTCGCGAGCACGCCACCGTGCAGGGACTGGCCCGGCAGCTGGGGGTGGACTGGAAGACGCTGTGGCGCGCGATCAAGCCTCGTCTGGTGGAGCTGGCCGCCGATGAATCCCGCTTCGACGGGGTGGTCAGCCTCGGGGTCGATGAGCACATCTGGCACCACGTCGACCCCAGGCGGCGCGGCGCCAAGGAGTTCACCGGAATGGTCGACCTGACCCGCGACGACCAGGGCAAGGTCCGTGCCCGGCTGCTGGATCTGGTGCCTGGGCGGTCGAAGAAGGCCTACGCGGACTGGCTCGGTGACCGCAGCGAGGCGTTCCGCGCCGGGGTGCAGGTCGCGGCGCTGGACCCCTTCGCCGGCTACAAGACCGCGATCGCCGACGAGCTCGCCGACGCCACCGCGGTGCTCGACGCCTTCCACGTCGTCAAGCTCGGCACCCAGGCCGTCGATGAGGTCCGGCGCCGAGTCCAGCAAGAGACACTGGGCCACCGGGGCCGCAAGGGCGACCCGCTCTATGGCATCCAGAAGATCCTGCGCGCCGGCGCGGAGAACCTCACCGACCGCCAACTCGCCCGCCTCGCGGCAGCGATCGAGGCCGACGAAGCCCATCAGGCCGTCTACCTCGCCTGGCGCTGCGCCCAAGACCTACGCGCTGCCTACCGCTGCGCCGACCTCACAGCCGGCCGCGCGATGGCCGAACGCATCCTCAGCATCTTCCACACCTGCCCCGTCCCCGAGATCGCCCGCCTCGGACGGACCCTACGGCGCTGGAAAGACGCGTTCTTGGCCTACTTCACCACCGAGCGGTCCAACAACGGCGGTACCGAGGCCATCAACGGCATCATCGAGCTCCACCGCCGCCTCGCTCGCGGATACCGCAACCGCGACAACTACCGACTGCGCATGCTGCTCGTCGCCGGCGGGCTCAAGACGTGATCCCCACCGGAGGTCCGAAGAGCCCCGAATGGTTCCGCGCGAGATGCAACGCCCTACGATGGCGCGGTGATCACCTTCCGCGAAGTCAGGCCGACCGACATGGACGCCGTGAGCTCCCTGGTCAACTCCGCCTACCGCGGAGACCCCAGTCGGGCGGGGTGGACGACCGAGGCGGACCTGCTGGGTGGCCAGCGCACGGACCCCGCCACCCTGACCGAGGAGTTGAGGACCGGAACGCTGGTACTGGTCGAAGACGAGGGCGAGCTTGTGGGCTGCGTCCGGCTGGATGACGGAGCCACCCACGGCCATCCGGACGCCCTCTACATCGGCATGGTGACGGTCTCACCCACTCGTCAGGGAAGCGGGCTCGGGCGCGAGATTCTCGCCGAGTCCGAGCTCCGGGCGTCCCGGATGGGGAAGGCGGCGACGATCATGACTGTCATCTCGGTGCGCGAGGAGCTGATCGCCTGGTACGCGCGGCGGGGCTACTCCCCCACCGGCGAGCGCGAGGCATTCCCCTACGGCGACGAACGCTTCGGCAGGCCCCTGCGGGATGACCTGGAGTTCGTGGTGCTCCGCAAGGTGCTGTGACCCCACCCTGCCGCTCCTACTGCGGCGCCCCCCGCAGGCGGACGGGGTGACGGCGCCCCGGACGAGGACGACGCCGGTCTCAGCCCTGTTCGGCCGGCTCCGAGGCCTTCTCGCGCAGCGCCTTCCGAGCGGGTGACTCGGTGATGTCGCCGAGGATGCCGGTGGCCGAGCGCGGCCAGGTCAGGTAGCGGAAGCCCATGTTGATCATGGCCTGCACCTGGTTGCGTCCCCCCAGCAGCGAGCGCAGGTGGACGACCACCCAGGCCAGCCAGGCCGGGTAGCCCTTCACCTTGAGCTCAGGGATCCTCCCCTTCGAGGAGAGCTGCATGACAGCGGCATTCCGGCCGATCGTGGCCATGGTGCCCTTGTCGAGGTAGTGGAAGGGCTCGGTCTGCTCTCCCTCGGACAGCCGCACGATGTTCTTGGCGGCATGTCCGCCCTGCTGAATGGCGGGCTGGGCCAACTGCGGCAGGGCGTTCTCCTCAATCAGGGCGCAGTCACCGCAGGCGAAGATGTCCTCGGTACCCTGGACGCGAAGGTCCGGGTCCACCAGGATCCGTCCGCCGCGACCCTGCGGGAGCCCCCAGTCCTTGACGACCGCATGGGCGCCAACGCCAGCGGCCCAGACGACCACGTCGACGTCCAGACTGTTGCCGTTGGCGAACTCGACGCGGTCCGCCTCGACCTTCTTGATGGTCGTCCCGAGCCGGACGTCCACCCCGCGCTTGCGCAGTTCATCGAGGGCGTAGTGACGCAGGGTCGGGTCGAAGGGCATCAGCAGCGCCTCGGCCATCTCGACCAGCACGACGCGGAAGTTGTCGGTCCGCAGCTCCGGGTAGAGCACCGGCAGGGCTTCGGACTTCAGTTCGGCCAGGGTGCCGGCCATCTCCACGCCGGTGGCTCCTCCACCCACGACGGCAACGGTGAACCGGCGGTCGGGGTCGCGGTCGGACGAGAGTTGCTCCAGACCGGAGAAGATGATGTCGCGCACCTCCAGCGCGGCGGCGCGGGTGTAGATGGTGCGGGCGTACTGATCGGCGCCCTCGATGCCGAAGAAGTTGGCGCCCACGCCCAGCGACAGCACCAGGTAGTCGTAGGGGATCGGCTCCCCCTGGTCAGTGTGGACCAGCTTGTTCTCCCGGTCGATCCCGGTGACGCTGGCGCGGCGGAAGGTCCCCAGATGGTTTTTGCGGGCAGCGGCGAAGCGGCGCAGCGCATACGTGATGTCGCCGGGGTTCAGGCCGCCGGTGGCCACTTGGTAGAGCAGCGGCTGGAAGGTCGTGTAGGGGTGGCGGTCGACCAGGGTGACCTGGAAGCCGGCCTTGGTGAGGTCCATGGTGGCGTGCAGGCCTGCGAAGCCTCCACCGACAACAACGACGCGCTGGGGAGCGCCCTTCTGGGAATCAGCCATGTCTCCAGTCTTCCACTCACCGCCACCGGTGGTCAGACGTTACGCCGAAGGCTCAAACCTTTCGGGTGTCGTCGTCATGCTGCGTGGCGAGATCGCTGGGGGCATCTTGCCCGGTCCATGCGGACAGCCAGCGTTCGATGGATGCGAACACCTTCTGCCGCACGGGTTCGCTGCTCAGCATCAGGTCGTGCAGTCCATCGGTGAACCGCAGCACGGTCACATTGGGCCCCAGCATCACCGAGCGCTTCGACAGCACCTCGACATCCAGCACCGTGTCGGAGATCTGGTGCTCCGGGCCCCACGTGCGTCCGAAAAAGCTCTTCGCGCTCATCATCGACAGCACCGGCGCCTCGATCGACAAGCCCTGGCGCACCTTCTTGTGTCCGGCCAGGATCGCCGCCATCCAACCCGGCCTGATGGTGAAGCTGGGGTTGCGCTTCAGGTCCAGGTTGAAGTCCCACTCACCGTCGAGGCTGGAGTGGATCGAGCGCAGGTAGTGCCCCGATTCGGGCAGTGGCAGCGTCCTCGTGGCGGCGCGAGTGGCCATCGGCACGGTCAGCGCCTCGGTAGCCACCCGCATCACCGGTGAGCCGGAGAAGTCCAGCCACGGGGAGTTGAGGATGAGCCCGTCGATCGCGCCGGGTCGCTCATTCGCCCACAGGGACGCCACCAGCCCGCCGGTGGAATGGGCCATCAGCGTCACCGCATCATGGCCTTCGGACACCAGCTGCAGCGCCCGGTCGAGCTCGTCGAAGTACTCGCTGAGGTCGGTGATGTAGCCACCCAGCAAGCCCTTTCGAAGACCGCGGCCGTAGCGGCGCAGTTCGAGGGCGTAGAAGTCAAAACCCTGCGCGTCGAAGAAGTCCGCCATCCAGGTCTGGAAAAAGTAGTCGCTCCAGCCATGCACGTAGATCACCGCCCGTCGGTGCCGGGAGGCGTTGCGTCGTACCAGCGAGGCGGTGATGGGGACGTCCTCGGGCTCCCCGTCGGCACGTTCGGCGTCGGGGAGGTCGATGCACAGCAATTCGTACCCGTCCAGCACCGGATCCGCGGACCACGCGCCGGTGGTGGGAACGTCAACGGCAGGCGGGTCCGCAGGAGGGACCGGATCGAGCGGGCTATCAGTCTCTGACATCAGGACGAGCGGCGCTCATCCTCATAGCCAAGGTCATCGTCATCGTCGATGGCCCCGTACTGCTCTGCGAGAGCGTCGTAGTCGGGCTCGTCAAACCTTGACGGGCTGCTTGCTGATTGACTCTGGAGCTCACGCTCCAGGGAAGCAAAATCGGTGTCGATGGTGCGATACTTCAGATCGCGTGCCACCTTGGTCTGCTTCGCCTTCTGCCGGCCGCGCCCCATATGGGTCGACCCCCTCGCTCAGTCATCGCGGAATCCGCGGAATTAATTGGTCACGTCGTGAGAGCAAGGGTACTAGGTCGGAGCCGGGTTGGACAAAGGCAGCACACCAATCTGGGACGGGGGACGAGCGACCGCGTCCGTGTGCTGTCCTGTGCGGTCGCTGAACCCCCGCCGGGTATCCAGTTCCTGGCCTCAGTGGGCGTGTTCCCCGATCATGTCCACGGCTGCTCCGGTGCGTTCGTGCACTCGTCCACACACCCAGCTTTCCAGCCCGGACGCCTCCAGCGAGCGCTGGGCGGCGTCCACTGCGGACTCCGGCAGGACCACAGCCATCCCGACGCCCTGGTTGAGGGTGGCCTCGATGTCGGCCTGGCTGAGCTGGCCAACCTGCTGGACGAGCTGAAAGATCGCCGGTGGGGCCCAGCTGGAGCGCTCGATGGTGACGCCGAGGTCTGCGGGGATGACGCGGGCCAGGTTGTTCGCGAAACCGCCGCCGGTGATGTGGCTGATCGCGTGCGTCCCTTTGCCGGCCTGACCAGCAGCCACTTCGCGGGTGGCGCGGATCATGGCCAGGATGTCCTTGGCGTAGACGCGGGTGGGTTCGAGCAGTTCCTCGCCCAGGGTGCGGCCGAGTTCGGGGACGTCGCGGTCCAGGGCCCAGCCGGCCTGCTGCAGCAGGACGTGGCGGACCAGGGAATAGCCATTGGAGTGCAGGCCCGAACTCTCGACGGCCAGCACCACGTCGCCGGACTGGACCAGCTGGGCTCCGAGGATCTCGTCGCGCTCCACGACGCCGGTGGTGGCGCCGGCGATGTCGTACTCATCGGCCTCCAGCAGGCCGGGGTGCTCGGCGGTCTCGCCACCCAGCAGGGCAGCACCGGCGGCCTCACAGCCGGCCGCGATGCCCTTGACGATGTCGGCGATGCGCTCGGGCACGACCTTGCCGCAGGCGATGTAGTCGGTGACGAACAGGGGCTCGGCGCCCGAGACCACCAGGTCGTCCACGAGCATGCCGATGAGGTCGAAGCCGATGGTGTCGTGGCGGTCCATGGCCTGGGCGATGGCGACCTTCGTTCCGACCCCGTCGGTGGAGGTCGCCAGCACCGGGTGGCGGTAATTCTTGAACGCCGACGCGTCGAAGAACCCGGCGAACCCACCCAGACCGCCCAGCACCTCGGGGCGTTGGGTGCGGCGGACGTGTGCCTTCATCAACTCCACGGCACGATCGCCAGCCTCGATGTCGACCCCGGCGCGTGCGTAGGCGGAGGTGTTCCCGGCGCTGGTTCCCTGGGTGGTCGGGTCGTCGGTCATGACTTCTCCTGGTTCTCGCTGAGCCCGAGTTCGCGGGCCTGGGCGGTGGGCACCTGCACCGGGTAAACGCCGTCGAAGCAAGCGCGGCACAGGTCGTCCTTGGGGACGTGGGTGGCGCGGACCAGCCCGTCGAGGCTGATGTAGCCCAGGCTGTCGGCGCCGATGGCCCGGCAGATCTCCTCGGTGCTCAACCCGGGAGCGACCAGCTCGGCTCGGGTGGCGAAGTCGATGCCGTAGAAGCAGGGCCACTCCACCGGCGGGGAGGAAATGCGCACGTGCACCTCGGCAGCCCCGGCCTCGCGCAGCATCTTGACCAGCTGGCGCTGGGTGTTGCCGCGGACGATGGAGTCATCGACCACGACCAGCCGCTTGCCCTTGATCACGTCGCGCAGCGGGTTCAGCTTGAGCCGGATGCCCATCTTGCGCATGGTGTCCGACGGCTGGATGAAGGTGCGCCCGACATAGGAGTTCTTGACCAGGCCCATGCCGAAGGGGATGCCGGACTGGGCGGCATAGCCGATCGCGGCAGGCGTCCCCGATTCAGGGACCGGGATGACCAGGTCGGCCTCGGCAGGGCACTCGTCGGCGAGGATCTTGCCGACCTTGACCCGGACGTTGTGGATGCGGCGTCCGGCGATGACGGTGTCGGGACGGGCCAGGTAGACGTACTCGAAGATGCAGCCCTTGGGCCTGGCCTCGGCGAAGCGTTCGGCGCGCAGGCCGGCGGCGTCGATGGTCACCATCTCCCCGGGCTCCACCTCACGCACCAGGGTGGCACCCACGATGTCCAGGGCGGCCGTCTCGGACGCCACCACCCAGCCCTGCTCCAGGCGTCCCAGCACCAGCGGGCGGATGCCCTGCGGGTCCCGAGCGGCCACCAGCGTCTGCTCGTTCATCATCACCAGGCAGAAAGCGCCCTTGAGCAGGGGCATCACCTCGCGGGCGGCCTCCTCCAGCGGGGCGTCGACGGTCGCGAGCATCGCGGTGACCAGGGAGGTGTCATTGGTGGAGTCCATCGACTTCTTGTGGGGCACCTCCGTGCTGCCGGGACGCCGGGCCAGCCAGGCCTCGAGCTCGTCGGTGTTGGTCAGGTTGCCGTTGTGTGCCAGTGCGAGCCCGCCGCGAGGGCCGGAACGGAAGGTCGGCTGGGCGTTCTCCCAGGTGGAGGCGCCGGTGGTCGAGTAACGGGTGTGCCCGATGGCCAGATGGCCCTTGAGCGAGTTGAGGGTTCCCTCGTCGAAGACCTGGCTGACCAGACCCATGTCCTTGAAGACCATGATGCGCTCGCCATTGCTGACGGCCACACCGGCCGACTCCTGCCCGCGGTGCTGCAGGGCGTACATGCCGAAGAAGGTCAGCTTGGACACGTCCTCGCCCGGGGCGAAGACGCCGAAGACACCGCAGGCATCCTGCGGCCCCTGGTCCTGGGGGTCGAGCTCGTGGGTCAGTCGACCGTCACCGGGGCGGGAGGTGTTCGGGAGCACCTGCCCAGCCTATCTGGTCCATCTTGTAGCACGGGGTGCTCACTCGGTCCGTGACCATCAACCAGGCGGACGCCCTCATCGACCCGGACGCTCCTGATCGTGTCTGAACGCACTCGTGGACTGCTCGACACGTCCGCCCTGGTTGACCTGGAACTACTGGACCCCCTCGCTCCTGCCCGATGAACTCGCCATCACGGCGATCACCCTGGCCGAGTTGTCCGCTGCACCCACTCAGGCGAGGGACGCCCTGGAGTTGAGTCGACGCCAGGTGCAACTGCAGATGGCCGAAGCGGCCTTCGACCCGCTCCCCTTCGGCGTGTCCGAGGCACGCGCCTGCGGACACTTGGTGGCAGCGGTCGTGGCTCAAGGACGCAAGCCCCGACACCGGTTTGCTGACCTGCTCATTGCCGCGACAGCGCTCGCCAATGACCTGACCCTGGTCACGCGCAATCCCGATGATTTCGCGGGGTTGGAGAGCCTCATCATGATCAGGACCGTCTGAACCCTCCTGTGCCGCCGACGAGGATCGACTACGGGGTCCGCATGACGGCCACCGGGTCGCGCGTGGCTGCGAAGACGGCGGGTGGCATGCTCGCCATGGCTGCTATCAGCGTCCCGAGTACCGCCGCTGCCACAGTGAAGTCGGCTGGGACGCTCACCCCCTGCCGAGAGGTGAGCCACCAGCCGAGGGCCACACCCAGCGCCGCTCCGAGGGCAGCTGTCCACAGCGCGCGCAGTACGACGAGCGCGATGAGGTCGAGCCTGCTGATGCCCAGCGTGCGTCTGCGTCCAAGGTCCCGACGTCGTACCAGCACGTCAGCCAGGACGACGGCAGCGACGAAGAAGCCGCCGGCTCCCAGAATCATGAACAGCAGGGACCTCCCCTGACGGACAAGTTGGGCGTGCAGGTCCCGGGCCGTCTGGGCCAGGGCTGTGGGTGACTCCACCCGCACCGTCGAGGGGTCGGCCGGTGACAGAATGCCCATCACAGCTTTCACTGTCACGGGTGCCCGCGTGATGTCGTCGACAATGATACGCAGTTCCTGGGCGATGGCGTCCGGCGGGGCGACAGCCAGGGCGCCGGCTGAGGTGTCCTCAAAGCCCGGCTCGGGAACAAAGGCACCCACGATTGCGTACTGCTGCTGGGTATCGGGGTTCACCAGGTAACCAGCAGGTTCCTGCAGGCGCAGGGCGTTGAGCCGCGTGATCGAGACAATTGCTTCCCCGGGCAGAGGTGCACGCCCTCGCACCAGGCGCGCCATTCCGGAAGTCTCGCCCAGCACCGGCCACACCGGCACCGAGGGTCCGCCCGCCCCGAACACACCATTGACTGCGTCGAACGGCAGGCCCAGAGCGTGCGCAGACTGAACTCCTGACACGGCGCGAACCTCGCCGAGAGTGCGTCCGTTGATGAAACCCTGCCGCCCACCGTCCCCGACCACAAGACGACGTGCCCCCGCCTCCTCCAATCGCTGGGTCACCGACGCCACCGCGCCCGCCGATGATCCCACAGTCACGAGTGTGGTCACGCACATCGCCGCTACGACGACCATGATCAGCGCGGAGGGAATACGCGAGAACCACGTCATTGCCCATGATTCGCGCACCAGCTCTGACAGCCTCACAGTTCCACCACCTCGTCCACGCGGGTGAGCACATACGGGTCGTGGGTGGCGATCACCACAGTGTGGTCACGGGCGCGCGCCGCCCCGCAGAGGGCATCGAGCACCAGCTCGGCGTTGCCGCGGTCGAGGTTTCCGGTGGGCTCATCGGCCAACACGATCGGCGGGTCGTTGAGCAGCGCACGGCAGATGGCAAGCCGCTGCGCCTGCCCGCCCGACACCTGGCCGGGCCGGTGGTCGGCGCGGTGTTCCAGGCCGAACTCGGTGAGCAGTTCACGAGCCCGCCCCACCATGGCTCGTTTGCGGTGCCCGGCATAGAGGGCCGGTTCCAGCACGGAGTCGATGACGGTACGGTGCGGGTCGAGTTCTGAGTCCTGGAAGACGAAGCCGATCGTTGACGCACGCAGGCCTGAGCGCGCCCCGTCGCGCAGTCGTGATGCCTCGCGTCCATCGATGAGGACGCTGCCCGAGCTGGGTGTGAGCAGCAGGCCCAGCACGTACAGCAGCGTTGATTTCCCCCGCCCTGAGGGACCGGTGAGCGCGGTGACCGCGCCCGGTGTGAAGGCGTGCGTGAGCCCATCGAAGAGTTCCTCACCCTTGCCGTAGCGGAAACGCAGGCTGTCCACGGCCAGGGTCATCTCACCTCTCCTTGGTGGTGGGCTGGGACTGCCCTGAGGCGGCAGGCTGCCCCGGCGTTGCGGGCTGCGCCCCTGCGAACACCTGCACGGTCTCGCCCACTGTCACACCGGAGACGACTGACACCCCGTCCTGGGTCCCTTTGACCTGCACCAAACGCCTGACGCGTTGGTCGCCGTTGACGACCAGGACGCTGGCCTGACCCGAGGCATCGGTGCTGATCGCGGTGACGGGCACGGCGGGCCCGGTCGCCGGGGGCACCACCTGGATGCGTGACATCAGGTACTTGGTTCCTCCGGCAGCGACCTCGGCGCACTGGGCACCGCACACCGGGCCCCCATCGGGCGCTTGGAGGGTCAGCACGGTCTGACCCTGGTCATTGGCCTCGGAGCTGCTGATCGTGGCGGGCCAGGTGTGCTTCTGCCATGGCACCTGGACCGTGGCCGTAGCGGGAATCAGCGTCGCTTGGTCGCGGGTGAGGACGAGTGTGAAGATGGGCGTGCCGCTGGGCACCTGCACGAGTTTCTCGTCCCCTGCCAGCTTGGCGCCGGGGATGAGGATCTTCCTGTCAAGCACGACGGCGCTGGGCAGCCTGGGGATCGCCACCAGCTCACCCAGTGCCACGGTGCCGGTCACCGGCGCACCCAGGGATTTCTGCCATTCCTTGACGGCTGCTGCCGTTGCCTCGGTATAAGTTTCGCCGGCGGTCTCGGCGTGACCCAACGCCACCAGTGCTTCTCGCAGGGCCTTCACGTCGGGCCCCTTCACCCCCACAGTCAAAGCTCGATAGAAGGGTATGGGCGAGGCGACGACGCGCACGGGCACATTGTTGACGGCATACAGGATGTCGCCGTTCTTGACGACACCTCCCTTACCGACGGCAGTGACCACGCCCGGGAGAGCATTGGCAGCCACAGGGACGAGAGGCTGTTGAACGGTGACGCTCAAGTTGAGTACGCGTCCCACCGTCTGCTCGGTCACCCTCGCCAACACCACCTCAGCAGGGGCATCAGTCGGCACGGGGGCAGGGCGTGTGGTGACCCGCCCCGCCCAGAACGCCGCAACCAGCCCCAGGAGGAGCGCGGCGATCAGCGCCAGCCGCTTCACAGTTCTCCCAGCAGCGCCTGGCTCGGCGCGCCATACGGGCATTCCTTCACGACCTTCTCATCGTCGTGTGGATACTCTGCCATCGGCGTGGGGGTGGACACGAAGACCTCTCGACTCGGAATCGTCGGATTGATCCCATGCTTCTTCAAACACGGAACGAGAAATTCGACCCAATAGTCATAGATCAGGCTCTTCTGGTCCTGGGATGGCTCCCCCATCAGACGAGGATCGACTGAATACATGGCAGAACATTCCACCTCGGCTCTACCAAAGGCCTCATCCTGGGAACCGGTCTGACCGGAGTATCCCCGTCCGTCCGCCGAGCCCTCAACAATGAAGCCGCGCTGCTTGAGGCAAGGCACCATGACAGAGGCGATTTGTTCAGGAACAATCCATCGAACCAGAGCTGGGTATTCCCATGGGGTCAAGCCATAGGATTTCGCCTGATTGTCAAGATCAGCCTTGCGACGAGAGAGCTTCTCATCCTCGCTCATCTGGACGGGAGCCAGCGGATGCTTCGGTTTCCATCGCGAGGGCGGAAGCTTGGTGGGTTCGATGGCGCTGGTGTCGATGATTGTGGTGGAGCTGGCGGCAGTGGGGCTTGCCACCTCCGGAGCACATCCCGAGAGAACAGCTAGCGCCACACCTATGGCGACTAGATCCCGGCCACGCATCCGCTGAACCCCCAAGAGGTGATATTCGTATCAGCATAGCTAGTGACTGTCCCCGAATGACTGGCGCCGGTCGCAGAAACTTTGCCCCCAGGATAGGCGAACGCATTACTATTCGTATAACCGGCTACCGTGACCCGCACCCGCACATAGCCCGTGGTTTGGCCGGACGGATACTTCGATCCACAGCTGTACACTTGCGAGGTCCAAGGCCCCTCCGCCGTTGTCGCGGCGACAGCTGGCGATACTTGAGCAGAAATAGCCACCGCAAAAGCTGGAATCACAACGAGAGAACGTCGACAATTCATTGCATGCGCCCTTCATTGTCGTGGGTGCTGTTACCCACGTGATTTGAACTGTGACAGCAAATCACCGCGTTGTCAAGAGTCTCTCGACTCAGTCGCGGTTGAATCACGCACAGGGTTCCAATCGCCGCATCGGCACGCGCTCCACGTCACGATCTTCCTCTAGGTTGACCCGCCCGCCACTCCTCCAGCGTGGCCTCGACGTCCAGTGGCGCGGTGAAGATCGGGACGCCCTCGACCTGGCGCACATTTGCGTCCCTGATGCGGGCGTTGAGGTCTTCGATCAGTTCTTTCGCCAACTGCGCGCTGCGGACGCCGGCGAGGGCGTCCTGAATGGCGGCCTTCTCCTTGCGCAATTGCAGGCTGGTGGGGAGTGCGGCGCTGAGGTCTTCGTCCTTCAGCTTGCGCCGCACCCACCACAGCTCGTCATTCGGGTCGCCCAGGTTGAGCGGCTTTCCGGCCCCGGGCAGGTTGTCGAACTCACCGCGCTCGGTGGCCTCGCGGATCTGGCGGTCGATCCAGTTCTCGAACCCGGGACCGCTCATCAGCGAGCCAGCTTCTCCATCAGGAGGGCCTCGGCGAGGGCGGCGTGGCCGAGGTCAGCGACGTCCAGTGACTCATCGAGCCCGTGCATACGGGAGTCGGGGTCGGTGACGGCAGCCACCAGCACGGTCGCGTCCGGGAAGGCTTTCTGGAAGTCGGACACCATCGGGATCGAGCCACCGCAGCCGACGAACACCGGCTCGACGCCGAAGGCCTTGCCCCAGGCCGCCATGGCCTTCTCACACACCTCGCCCTCGAAAGGAATGACGCCGGGGTTGCCGGCCGCCTCCGCGCCGAAGGAGATCTGGGCGCCCCAGGGGGTGTGCTTGACCAGGTGCGCCTTGAGCGCTTCCAGGGCGCTGCGGGCATCGTCGCCGGGAGCGACGCGGATGCCGACCTTGGCGCGGCAGCTCGGCTGCAGGGTGTTGGACGCCATCGCCACCTCGGGCAGGTCCATGGCGAGCACGGTCACGGCGGGCTTGGTCCACATGCGGTCGACGAAGGAGCCGGAGCCGATGAAGTCGACG
This sequence comes from Aestuariimicrobium sp. p3-SID1156, assembly GCF_025144225.1. GTDB lineage: Bacteria > Actinomycetota > Actinomycetes > Propionibacteriales > Propionibacteriaceae > Aestuariimicrobium. The sequence goes on along the minus strand of NZ_JALXXB010000002.1, from coordinate 279,550 downwards.
CCCTCCAGCAGGCCGGCCTCCTCGCGCAGGCGATCCTCGGGGTACTCGAGATCGGCGGCCTGGGAGGACTTCATGCCCTCGATGGCGCAGGCACCGTTCTCGTCGGTGAGGGTGGAGAGCAGTTTGATCATGGCGCCCACGGCGTCCGGGACGACACCACCGAACTGACCGGAGTGCAGTGGGTGTTCGAGGGTCTTGAGGGTGACCTCGACGTCGGCGACGCCGCGCAGGGTGGTGGTGAAGGCAGGCTTGCCAGCCTCCCAGTTGACCGAGTCCATGATCACGAAGACGTCGGCGGCCAGCAGCTCCTGGTGGCGCTCGATGATGGTGGCCAGGGATGGGGAGCCGATCTCCTCCTCACCCTCGATGAACAGGGTGACGCCGACCGGAGGCTTGCCGTCGAAGGCACGCAGGGCCAGCAGGTGGGCGATGAAGCCGCCCTTGTCGTCGGCGGTTCCGCGTCCGTAGAGGCGACCGTTGCGGGTCTCTGCCTCGAAGGGGGCGTTGGTCCAGCCGTCAACGGGGCCGGTCGGCTGCACGTCGTGGTGGGCGTAGAGGCAGACCGTCGGCTTGCCCTCGGGCGCGGGGAAGCGGGCGATGACGGCGGGCTTGCCGCCCTCCTCGACGATGCGGACGTCGGGGCAGCCGACCTCGGTGAGCATCCGGACGACCTCATCAGCGCTGGCCTGCACGCGATCGGCGTGGTCGGGCAGCGAACTGATGGACTGGATCGAGACCAGACGGGTCAGGTCGTCGACGGCGGCGGGCAGGAGCTGGTCGATACGCGCGGTGAGGTCGGTCATGTCGCCAGCCTACTGAGCGGGGTTCGGAACCGACCGCTCAGATCCCGCTACTACGCGCCGTAAACCCGCACTTGAACCGCCGACGTCGCTGGTCCGAGTGCGAAACCACGGCGCGCAGTAGGCCGGTTCAGGGGCGCGGACCGTTCCAGCCCTCCGGCACCCAGGGGCAGGTGGGGTCCGAGGCCAGCATGTCGCCGGTGACCGCGTACGCATGGGAGCGTGAGCCTCCGCAGAACTCGTTGAACTCGCACGCCCCGCACTTGCCGTGGAAACCATCCGGTTCACGCAGCTGCTTCATGATCGGGGACTCGCGGTAGATCTCGCGGAAGGACTGCTCCTTCACGTTCCCGCAGACGAACGGCAGGAAGCCCGAGGGGTAGACGTCGCCGACGTGGTCGATGAAAGCGAACCCGTTGCCGGAGTTCACCGCCATCGGGGCCCGGGGCATGCGCGGCTTCTCCGGGGCCTCGCCCAGCAGCCGGGTGGTCTCATCGGTGAGGTACTGCCACAGCTCGCCCCGAACAGGCAGCGGCTCGCCGGCCTGGCGCAGGGCGTCCCGCTGGAGGGCGACGCGACGGTACTGCGGCGCCTCGGTGGTCTTGATCGCGATCCGGTCGGAGATGTCGTGAAGCCAGTGCAGCACGTCCTCCTTGTCCTGCGGGCTGAGGGCCTGCAGCTGGGCGCCGCGACCGGTGGGGACGAGGAAGAACAGGTACCACATCTTGGCCGTCATCCCGATGACGTCCTTGAGGAGCAGCGGCAGCTCCCGCACATTGCCATTGGTGATGGTGGTGTTGACCTGCAGCCGGAAGCCCTCCTCGGTGATCATGTGCGCTGCCTCGACGGTCTTGTCGAAGGTGCCGTCGATGCCGCGGAAGGCGTCGTGCGTGCGCGAGACGGCGCCATCGAGAGAGACCGACATCGCCTTGCCGCCGGCCTCATGCATCTCACGGACGCGTTCGCGGGTCAGCTTCGGGGTCACCGAGGGCGACAGCGACATCGCCAGCCCCAGTTCGGTGCCGTAGCGCACCAGCTCAGCAAGATCGGCACGCTCGAAGGGGTCACCGCCGGTCAGCACCACGATCGGCTGCGGCTTGCCGAAACCGGCAATCTCGGACAGCAACGCCTTGCCCTGCTCGGTAGTGAGCTGGTCGGGGTGCGCATGGTGCTGGGCGTCGGCGCGGCAGTGCTTGCAGACCAGGGCGCAGGCGCGGGTGACCTCCCAGATCACGATGAAGGGGCGGTCCTTGGGGTCGTAGTGCCCCATCCGCACCACGGGTCCGCGGCGGGTCACGGGTTCGGTCATCGTGGTCATGGCTTCTCCTCGGGGTCATTCTGGGACGCAGGGGTGAGGCGGGTGATCAGTTCTGCGGCGCGCGCCTCGGCGGATTTCACGGTTGAGCCGATGCCCAGTCCGTCATAGGGTCCACCCGCCAGGGCGATGGGCGGCAGCTCCTCCAGCACCTTTCGGACGCTGCGCAGCCGGGCGGCGTGCCCGACCTCGAGCTGCGGCAAGGCTTCCTGCCATCTGACGACCCGGCTGCTGGTGGGGCGCTCGGGCAGGCCGGCGATGTCGTGGAGCTCCCCGGCGACGATGTCCACCAGGCGCTCATCGGTGAGGGTGGCCAGCCGCTGCTGCCCGGCGCGTCCCACCGAGACCCGCACGATATGGCGTTCGGGATCGGCGACCTGCGGCCACTTGCGCGAAAGGTTGGTGAGCGCCTTGACCAGCCGTCCCGAGGTGGAGGGCAGCAGCAGGCCGTTGGCCTCGTCGAGCAGCTGGTTGGGCTGGGACCTGTCGTAGGTCAGCACGAGGGTGGCCACCGAGGCGGTGGCGGTCTGTGCGAGCTCTCGGGAGGCGTTCGGGGCGACCGGCTCGAGGAGCTTCGCGGCGGCACCGGCAGGGCAGGCCAGGACGAGGGCATCCGCCTGTTCGGGGCCCTGCGCAGTCTGGACGACCCAGCGCCCATCAGTGGCCTCGACCGCGGTGACCGGGGAGTTGAGCCGGACGTCGAGGCCCTCGGCGACCGCGTCCACGAACTCATGCAGGCCGGTGGGCAGCGAGCTGAACAAGTTCGGTCCGGGGGTTTTCGGCGGCCTGCGGAACAGCGTCGCACGGGTGGGGCGCGTGGGCTTGGGCAGCAGCGAGGTCCCTTCGGTGGCCCTGCCGATCAGTTGCGGGGCAGTGGAGTGCAGCGACAGTTTGTCGACATCACCGGAGTGCAGGTTGCCCAGCAACGGGTCGACGAAGAGGTCAACAACCTCGTTGCCAAAGCGTCCCCGGATGAAGCTGCCGACCGACTGGTCCTCCGGGCTCTTGCGAAGACGTGCCAGCAGCGGCTCCAGCCCGGCGCGGGCCATGCCCGGCAGCGTCATGATGCCCGAGCGCACCACGGGCCAGATCTTCGTCGGTCCGGTGGGTCCGACGCCGGCCGGCAGGGGGCGCAGACCCTGGTGGGTGAGCAGCAGGGAGCCGCCGTCATTGGCGGGCACGATCCGGTCGCTGAGACCCAACTCGGCAACGAGCTTCTTCACCGCCGGTGCGCCCAGGTGCATCGCTTCGGCGCCGACATCCACCGGGTGGCCCTCGAACTCGATGGTGTGAATTTGGCCACCGATGCGGTCGCTGGCTTCGTGGACGACCACCTCGAAGCCCGCCTGCTGAAGCCTGCGCGCGACGAGCAGGCCGGTGATTCCCGCGCCAACAATGACTGCGCGCACGCCCTGTACCCCTTTCGGCTACGACCGTTCGTAGTATTCCTCTCAGTGAGGGTAACTGGCGGGCTGGGACAGGATGCGGGCGGGATGGGTTTATGGCCTCTCCACGCTTAGGATGGCCGCGATTGGAGGAGCCATGTTCCTGCCCTGGTGGTACAACGCAAAGCTGGTCATCCTCAGCATCCTCCACGCCGTCCTGATCGCCGCCGGCAGCGTGGGCTGGGGGCTCCCGGTCCCGGCGCAGGGCGCGTTGCCGACGACGGTTCCCGCCCCGCAGCCGAGCCCTTCGGGCACGCCCTCCTCCAGCCCCACCCGCTCCAACAGTTCCTCGGGCTCCCCCAGCTCCCCCGACTCTCCCGCCCCTTCCGCCAACCCGAGTACGACGCGCCTGCCGACCGGACCCGTCAACCGGCCGTGGGTGCAGCCAAGCCCACGCCCCGCCTCCCCGGACAAGCCCGCCCGGCAACGCCCTGAGCCGACCCACCGCCGCGGTGAGGTGATCGTCACCCTCAGCCAGATGGACGCCTCCCAGCGCGACGCCACCCTGCTCGCTGCAGCCACCCGGGTGGGCGCCACCCGCCCGCAGATCGTGCGGACGCTCGCGACCGGCGCCCTACTGGTCGCCGTCGAGGGAGACGCAGTGGACTATCGCGATGCGCTGCGGCAGCGTCCCGAGGTGGTCAGCGCCTCACTCAATGCCCGCCTGACCAGGTCGGCGGCAGCCCCGAACGACCCCCGCTGGAGCGACCAGTGGAACCTGTGGGATGCACCGGGCGGTCTGCGCGTCCAGTCCGTGTGGGACCGCACCACCGCACAGGGCGCCCGTGTGGCGGTGCTCGACTCAGGACGCAGCCCGAACACGGATCTCAACGGCGCCTGGCTGGGCGGCTGGGACTTCGTCTCCCATACCTATGACGCCGGCGATGGGAACGGCCGGGACTCCGACCCGTCCGAACCGACCGCCGCCTGCGAGGGCGTCCCGCCGGAGTGGCACGGCACCCACGTGGCCGGCATCATCGCCGCCCGCCGGAACAATGCGGTGGGCATCGCCGGCATCGCACCGGGGGCGAATGTGGTGCCGATCCGAGTGCTGGGAAGCTGCGGTGGTGACATGGCCGATGTGATCGACGCGGTCGTCTGGGCCGCTGGTGGTCGCGTGCCGACGATGGCGATGAACCCCTATCCCGCGCGGATCCTGAACCTGTCGATGCAGGGGGAGATGAGGTGCGAGAGTGACCTGCAGCGAGCCTTCACCATGGTGCAACGGCTGGGCGCCATTGTGGTGACCGCCGCCGGCAATGATGGCAAGGACGCTTCCCGGATCACCCCCGGCAACTGCTCCGGCGTGGTCAATGTTGGTGCGACCACCCGCCAGTCGACCCGTGCCCCCTACTCGAACTTCGGGCATGCCGTCACACTGTCAGCACCCGGCGGCTCCGGTTTCGACACCATCGTGAGCACGGTGCGCAATGGGTGGGCCGGGCAGCAGGGCACGTCGATGGCGGCCCCACATGTCTCCGGTCTGTTGGCGCTGGTTTGGTCGCTGAACCCCACCCTGGGCCGGGAGGACATGCTGGCGATCCTGCGCAAGAGCGTCACCCCCGTGAAGGCGGGCTGCAATTGTGGGCTTGGCGTGGTGGACGCCTCGGCCGCCGCGGCGATGGTTCCCACCGCGTCCTCAGCCTCCGTGGCGACCGACGCGGACGGAGTGCGAACCCTGACGCTCAGCGGCTCCGGGATGACCAAGGTACAGAAGGTGGGCGTCGGGCAGGTGATGCTCCCCGCGAAGGCCGTGGATGACAGGACCGTCCGCGTGACCCTGCCGGCGTCCGTGGAGCCCGGCGACCACCCGGTCTGGGCCACGACGGCTCTGGGGCGCTCCCGCTCGGTGACCCTCACCCTGGGCTGAGCTCCCCGCTGCCCCCCAGCCCCGGCCAGTGAAGGCGGGCGGGGCTCAGGCCAGGGCGTTCGGCAGGGTGGCGCTCCAGGCCTCACGGACCTCGGGCAGGTCCAGGGTGAACAGACCCTGGATTTCCAGCTTGTCCTCACCGGTGACCTCTCCGATGCGCTCCATCGGGACGCCGTGCTCGGCGCACAGTTCCTCGAAACGCTTCAGGGACGCGCCCGGCAGCGTGACCAGGGCCCTCGCGACGGACTCGCCGAAGAGCATGCTGGTGGCGTCCAGACCGGTGTCGGGCAGGGTGAGGGCGACGCCCTTGTCGTGGCGCAGGCAGCTCTCGGCCAGGCCCACGATGAGGCCGCCGTCGGCGAGGTCGTGGGCCGAGCTGACCAGACCCTCCTGGGAGGCCGCGATCATGACTTTGGCCAGCGCCTTCTCCGCGTCGAAGTCGACCTGGGGGGGCATGCCGCCGAGGTGACCATCGTGGATGACGTCGGCCCAGACCGAGCCGGACAGTTCGTCCCTGCTCGTACCCAGCAGGACCAGGGCGTCCCCCTCGTGCTTGAAGCCCATGGGGAGGCGCTTGGTGACGTCGTCGATGACACCGAGCATGCCCACGGTCGGGGTGGGGAGGATCGGGGTGGTTCCGGTCTGGTTGTAGAAGCTCACGTTGCCGCCGGTGACCGGGGTGCCGAAGGCCCGGCAGCCCTCGACCAGGCCCATGATCGCCTCGACGAACTGCCACATCACCTCGGGGTCCTCCGGGGAACCGAAGTTGAGGCAGTCGGTGACCGCGACCGGTTCCGCGCCACCCACGGCGACATTGCGGTAGGACTCGGAGAGCGCGAGCTGGGCGCCGAGGTAGGGGTTCAACTGGCAGAAGCGTCCGTTGGCGTCGATCGCCAGCGAGATTCCCAGGTTGGTCTCTTCGTCGATGCGCAGCATGCCGGAGTCCTCCGGCTGGGCGAGGACCGAGTTGCCGCGCACGTAACGGTCATACTGGTCGGTGATCCAGGACTTGTCGGCGCTGTGGCTCGAGGAGATCACGCGTACGGCCTGCTGCGCGAGCTCGGCCGGGTCGGTGGCGCGCGGCAGGTCCTCGGCACGGTGGGCGTTGAGCTCGTCGATCCAGGTCGGCCGCTGGTGGGGACGCTCGTAGACCGGGCCGTCGTGGGCCACGGTCTTCGGGTCCACGTCGACGATGGTCTCGCCATGCCATTCGATGATGAGGCGATCGCCCTCGGTGACCTCGCCGACCACGGTGGCCAGGACGTCCCATTTTGCGCAGATCTCCAGGAATCGCTCGACGTTCTGCGGTTCGACGACCGCCATCATGCGCTCCTGGGATTCACTCATGAGGATTTCCTCGGGCGCCAGGCTCGGGTCACGCAGCGGGACCACGTCCAGGGTGACGTGCATGCCACCGTCCCCGGCGCTGGCCAGCTCGGAGGTCGCACACGAGATGCCGGCGGCACCGAAGTCCTGGATGCCGGTGACCAGGTTCTCGGCGAAGAGTTCCAGGGTGCACTCGATCAGCAGCTTCTCCATGAAGGGGTCGCCGACCTGCACGCTGGGACGCTTGCTGGGCTTGGTGTCGTCGAAGGTCTCCGAGGCCAGGATCGAGGCACCGCCGATGCCGTCGCCGCCGGTGGCAGCGCCGTACATGATCACCTTGTTGCCGACACCCGAGGCGTGGGCGCGGTGCAGGTCCTCATGCTTCAGCAGGCCCACGCACAGGGCGTTGACCAGAGGGTTGCCGTAGTAGGACTTGTCGAAGCAGACCTCGCCACCGATGTTGGGCAGGCCCAGGCAGTTGCCGTAGCCGCCGACGCCGGCGACGACACCGGGCAGCACGCGCGCGGTGTCGGGGGCGTCCAGGGGGCCGAAGCGCAGGGAGTCCATCACGCCGATCGGGCGGGCACCCATGGCCAGGATGTCGCGGACGATGCCACCGACGCCGGTGGCGGCACCCTGGTAGGGCTCCACGTAGGAGGGGTGGTTGTGGGACTCGGCCTTGAAGGTGACCGCATAGCCCTGGCCGATGTCGACCACGCCAGCGTTCTCACCGATACCGGCCAGCAGCGGGCCGCGGGGGGTGGTCTGCTCGAGCACGCCGAACCGCTTGAGGTGCACCTTGGAGCTCTTGTAGGAGCAGTGCTCAGACCACATCACCGAGTACATGGCGAGCTCGGCGCCGGTGGGGCGGCGTCCCAGGATCTCGCGGATGCGCTGGTACTCCTCAGCCTTCAGCCCGAGCTCAGCCCAGGGCTGCTCGACATCAGGGGTGTTGCGTGCGTTCTCAACGGTATCGGCCACGGGAACAATCTAGCCCACCCCCCACGGGGGCACGGGCACCCGCCGGGGCGACGCCTCAGAGGTACTCGAGGTTGGTCTCGGTCTCCGGGCGAAGAAGTAGGACTCCCCGAACCGCGGTCGGGCCTGGATGATCTGGTCCACAACCACCGGGTGGCGCTTGTCGGCGCGGACGACCACCCGGCCACCGCGGATGGTCACGGTGCTGTCCTCGGTCATCATGGCCTCGCGGTAGAGGAAGGCCTCCGACCCGAGGTGCTCGATCATGATGACCTTGAGAGGAACGGCGTCATCACGATGTGCCTCCCCCTCACCGACGATCTCCCAGGCTTCGGGGCGGACGCCGACGATGACCGAACCCTGGGCCCTGCTCGCCTGCTCGCGGGGGATGCCGAGGTCCACGGTGTGCTCGCGGCCCATCTCGGCGCGGCCCTCCTGCACCCGGACGCCCTCCATCAGCGTGATGGGAGGGGACCCGATGAGGCTGGCCACGAAGGTGTTGCCGGGGTGGTCGTGGGGTAACCGCAGCACAACGCCGGGTGCACGTCAGGCAACAGCAAGATGACGTGTGTGAATCGATGATCTGTCAACGACCAAGCCCGTGAACGATCGTGCACACCGAGGCGTCGGCGAAGCCCTCGCAGCAGTTTGCGATCGCAAGAGGGACCTGTGGCTCAGCCTGAGAGGGTCGACGGGGCTCAGCGGTGCGGGGCGGCTGTGGACTGGAAGGAGCGCAGCCGCAGGCTGTTGCTGACCACGAAGACACTCGACAGGCTCATCGCCAGGCCGGCGATGAGCGGGTTCAGGAAGCCGAGGGCAGCGAGCGGGATGGCGGCCACGTTGTAGCCGAAGGCCCACAGCAGGTTGCCGCGGATCGTGCGCAGGGTGCGTCGGGCCAGCAGCAGAGCGTCCGGGATCACGGAGAGGTGCTGGCGCACCAGGATGATGTCGGCGCTCTTCATCGCGATGTCGGTGCCGCTCACCAGGGCCAGGCCGAGGTCGGCGGTGGCCAGGGCGGACGCATCGTTGATGCCATCGCCCACCATCGCCACGCGGCGACGGCCCCGGCGCGGCCCGGGCTGGGCCTGGATCGCCTGGATGGTCTCGGCCTTCTGGCTGGGCATCACCCCGGCAATCACCTCGTCGATGCCGAGCTGGGACGCCACCTGGCGGGCTGCGGCCTCGGTGTCACCACTGAGCAGCACGGTGCGCAGGCCCATCTTATTGACCGCGGCGACGGCCTCGGCGGCCGAGTCCCGCAGGGTGTCGGCGACCACGAGGGCCCCGGCCAGCTCCTGGTCGAGGGCCACCAGCAGCACGGTGTGACCGCGGGCCGCCTCGGCCTCGAGCAGCTCCCGGGCGGGGGCGAGGTCGACGGCCTCACCCTCGAGCAGGTGAGCGGCATTGCCGATCCGGACGCGGCGGCTCTCCCAGGTGGCGGTCACTCCCCTGCCCGGTTGTGCGGTGAAGTCCTCCACGGCGGGCAACGTGCCGCCTTGGGGCGCGGCGGCCGCGACCGCACGACCCAGCGGGTGCTCCGAATGCTGTTCGACGGCGGCGGCCAGGGTGAGCAGCTCGTCGGCATCCAGGCCGCCGAAGGGCTCGACGCGTTCGAGGGTCATGGTGCCGGTGGTCAGGGTGCCGGTCTTGTCGAAGACGACGGTGTCAATCTCGCCGGAGGCCTCGAGGGCGTCCTGCCCCTTGATCAGGATGCCGAGCTGTCCACCGCGTCCCACGCCCACCATCAGGGCGGTCGGGGTGGCCAGGCCCAGGGCACAGGGGCAGGCGATGATGAGCACCGAAATGGCGGCGGAGAAGGCATGGCGCGTCCCCGAGCCGGCGGCCAACCAGACGAGCAGGGTCAGCAGGGAGAGCCCGAGCACCACAGGGACGAAGACCGAGACGACCTTGTCGACCAGGGTCTGCACGCGCGCCTTGCGGGCCTGGGCCTGTTCGGCGAGGGTGGCCATCTGCGCGAGCTGGGTGTGGGCGCCGACCCGAGTGGCGGAGAGCACCAGGCGTCCGGTGAGGTTGATGGTGCCGCCCAACACCTCGGCACCGACTTCCACGTCGCGGGGCACGGGCTCGCCGGTCATCATCGAGGTGTCGATCGCCGAGGTGCCCTCCTCGACGCGGGCATCGGCGGCGATCCGCTCCCCCGGGCGCACCACGAAGCGATCACCGCGTCGCAGCTGGTGGATGTCGATGATCTGCTCGGTGCCCTCGGCGGTCAGCACGCGCACCGAGGTGGGGGCCAGGGCATTCAGGGCACCGAGGACGCCCTGGGCTGAGCGCCGGGCGCGGGCCTCGAAATAGCGTCCGGTGAGCAGGAAGGTGGTGACGCCGGCGGCCACCTCCAGGTAGATCGCATCGGCGCCCGAGGGCGTGATGCCATAGCCCAACCAATAGCCCTCGTCATCGGGTGACCCGAGCACGATGCTGACCACCGACCAGCTGAAGGCCGCCAGCACACCCAGTGAGACCAGGGTGTCCATCGAGAAGGAGCGCTGGCGCAGGTTGCGCCAGGTGGCCCGGTGGAAGGGCCAGGCGCACCAGAACACGACCGGAATCGCGATCAGGACACAGAGCCATTCCCACATCGGGAAGCGCACGCTCGGTACCAGGGCCAGCACGATGGCCAGGTTGCCCAGCGGGAGGGTGAGCAGGGCCGCCACGGCCAGGCGTCGACGCAGCGAGGCGATGCGGTCGGCGGCGGCCGTCTCGTGGAAATCGGAGTCCTCGGCGACCTCAGCGGCCTCGTACCCCGCCTTCTCGACGGTGGCGATGGCCTGGGCGGCATCCACCGGACCGGTGACCACAGCCCGCTCGGTGGCGTAGTTCACCGTCGCGTTGACGCCCTCGAGCTTGTTCAGCTTCTTCTCGATGCGCGCGGCGCAGGCGGCACAGGTCATGCCGCTGATGTCGAGTTCGATGATCTCCCGGGGGTCCGGGGTCCCCTGGGCTGTCGGTGCGTCGGCTACTTGGGTCACTTGGCGTCCAGCTTGTCCCGCTCGGCCAGTCGGGCCAGCATCTCGTTGTAGGAGTCGAAGGAGTCATCCAGTCCGGTGTCCTGGGCGCGGTCGAAGCGGGAGGCCTCGCGGCGCTCCTGGCGCTGCCACTGCACCAGCAGGAACAGGATGACGATGACCATCGGGATCTCACCGCTGGCCCAGGTGATCGACCCGCCGGTGTGCTGGTCGGCCATCAGGTCCTTGACCCACGGCACGTCGAGGGCCCGGTAGAAGTCCCCACCGAACAGGCGCGGGGAGCTCATCATCGTCACCGCGAAGAAGGCGTGGAAGGGCATCGCTGCGAACAGGAAGCCGATCTTGCCCACATGCGGCAGCGGACGGGGCGGACGGTCCTCACCGATCACCAGGCCGTAGAAGAGCATGCCGGTGATCAGGAAGTGCACCGTCATCAACTGGTGGCCCCAGTGGTAGCGCATCAGGGTGCCGAACAGCTCGGTGAAGTAGAGGATGTAGAAGGAGCTGACGAAGTAGAACCAGACCGCCAGCGGGTGCAGCAGGTACTCCAGGGGCTTCCAGGCCAGCAGCTCCTGCAGCAGCTCACGGGTGCCGCGGGTGCCGCGGTGGTCGCCATCGGGCAGCACCCGCAGGGCCAGGGTGATCGGGGCCCCCATCACGATCAGCACCGGCGCCATCATGTTGGCGGTCATGTGGGTGATCATGTGCAGGCTGAAGGACGCGCCACCATAACTCCACAGCCCGGTGGCGGTGATGGCAAGCATGACCATCCAGCCGACGATCCACCAGACCAGGCGGGTGACCGGCCAGCGGTCACCGCGGCGGCGCAGGATCACGAACCCGAGCACATAGGCACCGATGGCAAAGAGCGCGATGGTGACGAGCAGGACGTTGGGGCGTCCGGGGCCGATCAGCGTCCAGAAGGTGGGGGGCGTGTTGATGGTGTAGCCGAGGTAGTTGGTCTGCGTGTCCTGGGGGATGCTGTAGCGCGGCGGGGTGAGCGCCTCACTGGCCACCCACAGGCCGACCTGGACGAGGCCCAGGAAGATGTCGACCGGCAGGGTCTGACGGGTCAGGGCATCGTTGCGGGTGACCAGTCGGGCCACGCTGAGCACCGCGAGGAAACCGGAGGTCACCACCAGCAGCAGACGGGCAAGGCCGAAACTGCCCTCCCCCACCGGGAAACCGGCCATCGCCTGCCAGCTCACCACGGCGGCACCGGCGAAGACCATGAGCGAGGCCGGGGTCGAGATGCGTCGGTAGCGACGCAGCGCCTCGGCCTCGGCGGGACGCTGGTCCTCGGCCTCGTGTCGGGTCAGCGCCGTGGCAATCGCCAGCGGCCACCAGGCACTCGCGGCGAGCGTGAGCAGGATCATCGCATCGGTGGCGAAGTCATGATCGGCACCGACCGAGACGAACCCGACCACCACCGGAGGCAGCAGCGCCAGCAGGGACAGGTAGCCGGCGGCAGCCACGCCGCCCAGGGAGCGGGAGAAACCGAGGATCACCGAGACCAGGAAGACCAGGATCGCCGCCAGCACCCACAGCTGGGCGGTCTGCGAGGCGCTGATGTGGGTACCCAGGTCGGCCGCCACATAGCCGAGGGGCAGGCGGGCATCGGCCGCCGTGACCGTGAAGACACCCACGATCGAGGCCACGAACCACAGCAGGCTGGTGAACCGCGCCGTGCGGGTCAGCCAGTGGGCCCGCTCGTCCTGCTCATGGCGATGCGCGCGGGCGGCTGCCGAGTGGGCATCGACCGAGCTGTGGCGCCCGAAGGCTGCCATCGCCAAGAGAGTCAGGGTGCCCAGACCGGCAGCCCAGGTCGCCAGACGTGTCATGCCGGCGGCCAGGTTGGTGCCGGGGTCGGTCTCACTGCGTCCGGGCAGCGGCGCGAGAGACGCGTCGGCCTGGACTGCCCAGACCACGGCCGCCAGGGCCAGGACGAACCCGCTGGCGAGGGCCGCCACGGTGGCCTTGCCGATGCCTCTCATCGCACTCCCTTTCTGGAATTGACTGCGCTTTCTGGAATTGACTGCGCGCTTTCTGGAATTGACTGCGCGCTTTCTGGAATTGACTGCGCCTTCTGGAGTTGACTGCGCTCGCTGGAGTTTCACTTCAGGAGTCACACTCGCTGTCACGAGTTGAATGCGCGAACCCGCAGGGCACGCTCCGCGCGGTCGACGTTTTCCAGCACAAGCCTACGCAGCGCTCCAGGAGCATCCCCATGGGCCCGCAGCCAGACCTGCGCCCGCGCCACCAGTTCCGTGCCGGCTTCGGGGAAGAGCCCGTTGACCAGCCGCTGGGCCATCTCGATCGAGTGCTCGCGCCAGAGGTCACCCAGACGGTCCAGATGGGTGGCGTCCCATTCGGCCAGGAGGTCGCGCGACAGCGGCTGCTGCAGGCCGACCAGGGCGGCATCGATCTGGGCGTTGGACCAGGCACCGGGCGTCAGGGCCGCCTCGATGACCTGACGCTTGGCGTCGGCATCGGGCAGCGAGGCCTTGGCGGAGAGGTGCTCGAGGCGTCCGTCCATGGTGTCGTCGCCGGCGAGTGCCTCGTCGAGCCCGGCCAGGTCGAGCTCACCGAGCGCGGCGAGCGCACGGGTCAGCGCCCAGCGCAGGTCGGGGCCGAGTTCCAGCCCCTCGGGCTGGGCTTGCAGCAGCTCACGGACGCGATCAGCGGAGGTCGGGGTGACGGCGGCCTGGTCGGCCAGCGCCCGCGCGATGATCAGCTGGGCGTCAGAACCGCCCTCGGCATCACCCAGCATGCGGTCCAGCGCCTCGAAGTGGGCCTGTCGTGCTGCGGGCTGCGCCTCGGCGGGCAGCCAGGTCTCGATCGCACCGTGGGCATTGCTCAGCAGGTTGGTCAGGGTGGACGCCGCGCTCTCAGCGGGGCCGTGCTCCTCGACGGCGCGCACGTAGTCGGCCACGGGCAGCTTGGCGTCGCGGACCATCATCCACAGCTGGCTCCAGAGCAGGGCGCGGGCCAGCGGATCCTCCAGGGTGGCGAGGTGTCCCAGGGCGGTGCGGGTCGACTGCTCGTCGAGCACGACCTTGGCGTAGGTCCAGTCCTCATCGTTGACGAGCACCAGGGCCGGGGCCGGACGCCCGACCAGGTCGAGCGCGCAGCCCTGCCCTGCCAGTTCGACGACCTGCTGGTCTCGCCGAACCAGCTTGTCCCCGTCCAGTTCGTAGAGGCCCACGGCCAGGGTGTGGGGGCGCCCGACCTGCTCACCGGTCAGCGCGTCAGTCGACTGCTGCTCGATGCGGGCGCTGGTGACCAGGCCCTCGGAGTCGGTCTCGACGACGGTGGTGAGGGTGTCGGGGCCCGCGGTTTCGAGCCAAGCATGCGACCAGCTCGACAGGTCGCGTCCGGATGCGCTTTCGAGGGCACTGACCAGGTCGGCGAACTGGGTGGAGCCCCAGGCGTGGTCCTGGAAGTACTGGCGGGCGCCGGCGAAGAAGGACTCGACGCCGACATGGTGCACCAGCTGCTTGAGCACCGAGGCGCCCTTGGCGTAGGTGATGCCGTCGAAGTTCTGCTTGGCGGCCTCGACATCGGGAATGTCCGCAGCAATTGGGTGGGTGGTGGGCAGTTCGTCCTGGGCATAGGCCCAGGCCTTGCGGCGTCCGGCGAAACCGACCCAGGCCTCGGGGAAGCCGGCGGCGGTGGCGTTGACATGGCTGCCCATGAACTCGGCGAAGGACTCCTTGAGCCACAGTTCGTCCCACCAGCGCGGGGTGACCAGGTCACCGAACCACATGTGGCTCATCTCGTGCTGGATGGTGTTCGAACGCCCGGCGTACTGCGCGCGGGTGGCCGCCGAGCGGAACAGGTAGGACTCGGTGAAGGTGACACAGCCCGGGTTCTCCATCGCGCCCAGGTTGTACTCAGGCACGAAGACCTGGTCGTACTTGCCCCAGGGGTAGGGGAAGCCGAAGTTCTCGTGGAACCAGGTCAGGCCGGCCTTGGTGACGCGGAAGAGTTCCTCAGTGTCCATCGTGGCGGCGCGCGAGGCACGGCAGGCCAGGCCCAGCGGGACGGTCAGCGAGCCATCCGGGCTGGTCCAGGAGTCCTCGACGCGATGGTAGGGCCCGGCGATGATGGCGGTGATGTAGGTCGACAGCTTCGGCGTCGGGGCAAAGTCATGCCGCACGGCGGGCACGGACGCCGGCTGCTCCTCGCCGGCCGGGATCTGCTCGCTGCCCACCTCGGGCTGGTTCGAGAGCACCATCCACCCCTCGGGGGCGGTGATGTGGAAGGTGTGGTGGGCCTTCAGGTCGGGCTGGTCGAACTGCGGGTACACACGGCGCGAGTCGGTGGGCTCGTACTGGGTGTAGCAGAAGGTCTGCCCATCGGCAGGGTCGGTGAACCGGTGCATGCCCTGACCCGAGCGCGAGTAGCGGGCGCGTCCGGAAATGGTGACCTCATTGGTTGAACCGTCGGTGGCCAGCTCGTGCACCTGCACGGTGCCGCCGTCGTAGACCACGGGCACCGAGCGGCCGTTGACCAGCACCTCGGCGACCTCACCGTCGAGGAAGTCGACGCCGACCTGGTCGACAGTGCTGGTGAACCGCAGGGTGGATCGGGTGTCGAACAGCATCCGCTCGGGGTCCTGGGCACCACTGATGTCGACCCACACCTCAATGGTGTCCAGCCCGATGGACTGGCTGCGGGCGCGGGCGGTGTCACGAGTCAGGTTCGAGTAGCTCACCCAATGACGTTACCGCGAAGCACCGACAGAACCGACCCACGACCGGGGTGGGTCGGTGTGGGGACTCTCTCAGCGCCTGCGCCCACCGCGTCCAGAAAGGGATCAGACCGCGGCGAGGAAGCGCTGCACCGAGCTGAAGAAGGGGCGACCGTCCAGGCTCGGGCTGGTCAACTCTTCCATGTTGTGCTCGGGGTGCGGCATCAGGCCGACCACGTTGCCGCGCTCATTGGTGACCCCGGCGATGTCGTTCGACGAGCCATTGGGGTTGTCGAGGTAGCGGAAGACGACCTGGTTGTTGTCCTCCAGCATCTTCAGCGTCTCGGGGTCGGCGACGTAGTTGCCCTCGCCGTTCTTGAGCACGATGGTGATCTCCTGGCCCTGCTCGAAATCGCAGGTCCAGGTGGTGTCGATGCTCTCCACGCGCAGGCGCTGGTCGCGGCAGATGAAGTGGCGCGACTCATTGCGGATCATTGCCCCGGGCAGCAGGTGCGACTCGCACAGGATCTGGAAGCCATTGCAGATGCCGAGCACCGGCATGCCGGCGTTGGCCGCGTCGATGACCGAGTCCATCACCGGGCTGAAGCGGGCGATGGCCCCGCAACGCAGGTAGTCGCCGTAGGAGAATCCACCGGGCAGCACGACCGCGTCGATGTTCCTCAGGTCATCGGAGGCATGCCACAGCGGGACGGCCTCGGCACCGGCGAGCCTCACCGCACGCAGGGCGTCATGGTCGTCCAGGGAACCGGGGAAGGTGACGACGCCGATGCGGGTCACTGCTCGTCCTTGCCGGGGACGGAGACGGTGAACTGCTCGATCACGGTGTTGGCCAGCAGCTTCTCGGCGGCCTCGGCAATCTGGGCAAGCTTCTCGTCGGTGATCTCACCGTCGACGGTGATCTCGAAACGCTTGCCCTGCCGTACGGTCAGCCCCTCGTACCCCAGTCGAGTGAGGGCCCCGGTGACGGCCTTGCCCTGCGGGTCGAGGATCTCCGGCTTGGGCATGACATCAACAACAACGGTGGCCATGTGCTTGATCCTATCCTCGGTCACCGGATTCTCCTGCACAGGCTCGAACGGGCGTCCGACAAGCCGTTCAAAAGCTTCCAGGTAGCGCTGGCGGGTGGTGGCCACGACATGCTCAGGAATAGCCGGAGGGTCCTGGTCACCGTCCTTGTCCCATCCGGAATCCAGGGACAGCCAGTTGCGCAGGTACTGCTTGTCGAACGAATCGAGTCGGGTACCCGGCTGCCAGCTCTCGGCGTCCCAGAAGCGGGAGGAGTCAGGGGTGAGGACCTCATCGGCCAGCACCAGCGTGCCGTCCTGGCGGCGTCCGAATTCGACCTTGGTGTCGGCCAGGATGATGCCTCGCTCGCGGGCGACCTGTTCGGCGCGACGGTAGATGGCCAGGGTGAGGTCACGCAGCTGCGCCCCCAGCTCGGGGCCGGTGGTCTGGAGCATCTGCTCGTAGCTGATGTTCTCGTCGTGCTCCCCCATCGGCGCCTTGGTGGCGGGGGTGAAGATCGGCTCCGGCAGCCGGTCGCCGTCCCTGAGCCCTTCAGGCAGGGGGACGCCGCAGACCGTGCCGGTGCGCTGGTACTCCGCCCAGCCCGAGCCGGTCAGGTAGCCACGGACGACGCACTCGACCGGCACCATGTCGAGCTTCTCCACCATCACGGCGCGACCCTCCATCGAGCTGGGGACACCCTCGGGCAGGTTTGTGGTGATGACGTGGTTCTCGACGACACCGTCGAGCTGGTCGAACCACCACTGCGACATCTGGGTCAGGACAGCGCCCTTGTCCGGGATTCCGGGCGTCAGGACGTGGTCGTAGGCCGAGATGTTGTCGGTGGCGACCATGAGCATGCGCTCGGTGCCGGTGGCCGGATCGGGGGTGAGGGCATAGAGCTCTCGCACCTTGCCGGCGTGGATCAGCGGGAGGTCAAGAAGTGGCACGAAACAAGACTACTCGGCACCATCCTCGGCACCGTGGCGTCCCGAAGCGGTCAGGGCCAATGAGGTGCCGAGCGCACAGGCTCCCACGCCGCCGACCAGGACCAGCACGGCTCCCAGGTCCACGACCACCCTGCTGTTCGGGACCTCGCTGGCCAGCAGCTCCACCATCGTGCCGACCAGTTGCCCCAACACGAGCACGCCCGCCAGTGCGGCGAGGGCGGCGACCACCCGCTGCAGCCGCGTCCCGGTGTCTCGCAGGATCACCGCGGCGCCGAGCGTGACAAGCGCGCTGAGGAAGGCGGTCACACCGCCGCCCCAGTCCATCCCCCAGAGCAGTGACGGCCTCCCCCATCGCTTCTCCGCAGCCCACGGCAGGAAGGAACCGATCAGGGCAAGGAGTCCTGAGGCACCCAGCAACCACGCCCCAACCCGGTGACTGCGGGCAGTCCATGATCGCGGGTTGGGCACGGCCCAACTCTACGTTCGGCCCCGAATGCCAGAGCAGACGTGTAGACAGTGAGGCATGGAATACCGCTTTCTCGGGGCTTCAGGCCTCCAGGTCACTGACATCACCTACGGCAACTGGCTGACCCACGGCTCCCAGGTCGAGAACGAGACCGCGATCGCCTGCGTGCACGCGGCCCTCGATGCCGGGATCACCAGCTTCGACACCGCCGACGTCTACGCCAACACCGCCGCCGAAACCGTCCTCGGCGAAGCACTGAAGGGTCAGCGGCGGGAATCGCTGGAGATTTTCACCAAGGTCTTCGGCCAGATCGGACCCAAGGGCCCCAACGACCAGGGATTGTCACGCAAGCACATCATGGAGGGGATCAACGGCTCCCTGACCCGGCTGCAGACCGACTATGTCGACCTCTGCCAGGCCCACCGCTACGACCACTCCGTCCCCCTCGAGGAGACCATGCAGGCCTTCGCCGACGTGGTCCGCCAGGGCAAGGCGCTCTACATCGGCGTCTCGGAGTGGACCGCCGACCAGCTGCGGGCCGGCCAGGAGCTGGCCGCCGAGCTCGGTTTCCGGCTGGTCTCCAACCAGCCCGAGTACAACATGATCCATCGCGTGATCGAGACCGAAGTGTGTCCGGCCTCACGCGAGTTGGGCATCGGGCAGGTCGTCTGGTCCCCCATCGCCCAGGGCGTCCTCACCGGCAAGTACAAGCCTGGTGAGCCGTTGCCCGAGGGCTCCCGCGCCACCGACGAGAAGGGCGGGAACAGGATGGTCGACACCTGGCTGTCCAAGGAGGGCCTGCTCGAAGCGGTCCAGAACCTCACGCCGATCGCCGACCAGATGGACCTCACCATGGCCCAGCTCGCCATCGCCTGGGTTCTGCAGAACAAGAACGTTTCCAGTGCGATCGTCGGCGCGAGCCGCCCCGAGCAGATCACCTCGAACGCCAAGGCCTCGGGGGTGGAGATCCCGGAGGAGCTCATGGTGCGCATCGACGAGGTCCTGAACGGCCACATCGTCACCGACGCCTCCCAGACCGCGCCGCGCTCCCCCGAGTCGCGTCGTCGCTGGCCGGCGGACGCCTGAGCCGCCTCGCAGGGGTTCACTCGTCGACGACTCTGCAGTGGGGTGGAGGCCGCTGAGCCTCCAGCCGTGCAAGGTCCTCCCGGCCTGAGCTCGCCATGGCTGATCAGCTGATCAGCCGCGGTCCCGGCGCGGACGTGCCGGGACCGCCGCTGTTCGCCAGCGCCGTCCCGCCGGCAGGTTCCCGCCCGGCTCGTCATCCTCGGGCGGGTGGGTGTAGCCGGCGTCCTCGAGGTCTTCGGCGAGTTCGTCGATGACCGCCTCATTCGCATTCCACAGTCCCAGGCGATAGGCGGTGCGGGACACCATGTGTGCCGACACCGGCGCAGTGAGCACCTGGAACCCAGCCACCAGCACCACCAGGCAGGTACTCTCCCAGGACCACAGCCGCAGCCCGATCGCCGACAGGATCAGCACCAGCCCGAAGACCTGGGGCTTGGTCGCCGCATGCAGGCGGGTGATGACGTCGGGGAACCGCAGCAGTCCGACCGCAGCCGACAGGCAGAAGAAGCAGCCGAGCACCAGCAGCATCGCGGCGATGAGTTGGATGATCGGATCAGCGCCGCTCATCGTCCTCCTCCCAGGCGTCCGGGCCGGAGTCGGCCGGTTTCTCGGTGCGCCGCCCCATCTCGTGCAGCACGCGGATCTGGTCGGAGCGATTCGACATCAGCCGCGCCATGCCCACCGGGGCGGTGAACCCGAGCAGGGACATCACCAGCAGCAGCGGAAGTCCGAAGTCCTGTCCACTGCGCAACGTCCACAGGCCCACGGCGGCCATGACGATCGCGAGCACCACGTCCGCGGCCACCGAACGGTCCAGGGTGGTGGGCCCCATCGCGAGCCGCTTGGTGGCCAGGCCCACGGCCACCACGAGCATGGCCAGCGCCAGCGCGTGCAGCACGTCGATTGCGGTGTGCATCAGCGCACCCCTTCCTCGTCATGGGCTTGGGCGGCGTCACGAATCTCGGCATTGGACGCGAAGGCGCGCAGGATCCGCATCTCCGCACGACGGGCCTCCTCGACCACGTCCTGGGCCTCCTCGGGCTCCATGTCGAGGACGTGCAGGTAGAGCGTCCGTGTCTTGCGACGGGCGTCCACCACCACCGAACCGGGAACGATGGTGAGGATTGATGCCGTACCCACCTGGTAGAGGTCGCCCTGGGAACCGAGCGGGATGCGGACCATGCCCGAGCGGATCCGGGGATTCCGGGAGAAGGCTGTCACTGAGAGTCGGAAGGAGGCGACGGCCAGGTCGAACAGCAGGCGCCCCACCAGCATCAGCAGGCCGAGTGGACGCGGTCGACCCTGCCACTGGATCGCGGGCAGGGGGAAGACCCACATCACCAGCAGCGCAAGCACCAGCCCAGTGACCACGGTCAGGGGCCAGGCATTGCCGTTGAGCATCACCCAGACCAGGGTCAGGAAGGCGACATTGACGCCCTGGTGGCGCCATGCCATGCGACGCCGGGTGCGGTGGCGGTGCATGACCTCGCCGGGGGTGCGCTTCTCCTCACTCATCATCGGCCTCGCCCCTCGAGCACCGCCATGCTGTAATGACCGTCCAGCAGCGCAAGGGCCGCCTGCTCGCAGTAGTGGTAGAGCGGACCAGCCGCCAGGGTGAGCATCAAGGACATCGCGATCAGCCCCAGCGAGGCCCACACCATCTCCTTGGGCATGGTGCCGGACTCACCCGGCAGCGACTCGGCCCCTCGAACCACCTGCTCCTCACCCCAGAAGGCCCGGTTCCAGGCCTTGGCCATGGCATACAGCGTGAGCAGGCTGGTCACGATTCCCGAAGCGACCAGCACATCTGCCAGCCAGCCACCTCCCTGCAGGGAGGCCTGGACCAGGCCGAGCTTGCCGATGAACCCGCTCATCGGCGGGATGCCGGCCAGGTTCATCGCCGGGATGAAGAACATCGCACCCAGCAACGGCGAGATCGTCACCAGGCCGCCGATACGGTCCAGCGAGGTGGAGCCCGCCACGCGTCCCACCAAGCCCACGACCAGGAAGAGCGCTGTCTGGATGGTGATGTGGTGGCTGGTGTAGTAGATGGTTGCCGCCAACCCGTCGGTGGTGGCCAGACCGATCCCCCACAGCATGTAGCCGATGTGGCTGACCAGGGTGAACGAGAGCATTCGTTTGAGTTCGGACTGCGCGATCGCGCCCATGATGCCGACCAGCATGGTGAGGGCAGCAAGTACGAGCAGGGGCGTCCGCAGGGGTTGGTGGGGGAAGAGCAGGGTCTGGGTGCGCAGGATCGCGTAGACGCCGACCTTGGTCAGCAGCCCGGCGAAGACGGCGGTCACCGGGGCAGGGGCAGTCGGGTAGGAGTCCGGCAGCCAAGCCGACAGCGGGAAGATCGCCGCCTTGATGCCGAAAACGATCAGCAGCAGCACCTGCAGCATGGTCTGCACATCCCCGGGCAACTCCGGCAGGCGCTGGGCGAGCTGGGCGAGGTTGACCGTGCCGGTGGCGGAATAGATGGTGCCCAGGGCGATCAGGAAAAGACTGGAGGAGACCAGGTTGACCACCACGTAGATGGTCGCCGCCCGGATTCGCGGTCGGGTCGCTCCCATGGTGAGCAGGACATAGGAGGCGAAGAGCAGGATTTCGAAGCCGACGAAGAGATTGAACAGGTCCCCGGCCAGGAAGGAGTCCGAGACGCCTGCGCAGAGCAGCAGGAAGGTGGGGTGGAAGATCGAGACCGGGGTCTCCTGCTTGCGTTCGTCTTCGTCCTGGCCCGCGCTGAAAATGAGCACCCCCAGGGCCACCAGCGAGGCGACCAGCAACATCAGGGACGCCAACCTGTCGGCGACCAGCACGATTCCGGCGGTCCCCGGCCAGGCGCCGAACCAGAGCGTCTGCACCCCGCGGGTGTGGGACTGGTACATCAGCAGCATCGCCACCCCGACGACGGCGGTGAGGGTGGTGATCGAGATGAGGCGCTGCCAGCGGGGGCGCAGGCCCACCAGCAGGGTGAGGGAGGCGCCCAGCATCGGCAGCAGGACCGGGAGCGAGAGCAGGTTGTTCATTCGCTCACCACGTCCTCACCGGTGTCGCCGAAGCGGCCCTCCTCGAAGGTACTGGAAACCCGGTCCTTGTCGGCCATGGCGCGGATGCGGGCGTCCTCCCGGTCGTCCTGGACCTCGTCGTGGCCGTTGAGCTGAAAGCTGCGGTAGGCCATCGTCATGACGAAGGCCGACACGGCCATGGTGATCACGATGGCGGTCAGCACCATCGCCTGCGGCAACGGGTCGGCCATGCTGTTGCTGTCACCGTCGCCGACGAAGGCCGGCCGCGCCGCCGCGCCGGAGGCGACGAGGAAGAGGACGTTCACCCCATTGGACAGGATGATCACCCCCATCAGGATCCGGGAGAGGGAGCGTTCGGTGAGCAGGTAGACCCCGCAGGCGACCAGGACGCCGGCGACCAGGGCCAGGGTGAGGTTCGGCGTCAGCGGAGTTCACCTGCCTTGAGGGTGGTCGTGGAGCGGGGTCGCGGCACGGGGGCCTTGTGCTCACTGGCCTGCAGGTCGATGCCCGAGCCGAGGCTTCGGGCGTAGTCCAACAGCACGCCGATCACGATCAGGAAGACGCCGATGTCGAAGAAGACCGAGCTGACCAGATGGATCGTCCCCAGCCAGGGCTCGGGGCCGAGACGGACATAGGCGTCGAAGGATTGCAGCACGCGTCCCCCGAAGAAGACCGGTGCCAGCGCCGACAGCACCGAGACCAGCAGACCGGCGCCCAGCAGGCGCCCGGCATCGAAGGGGGCGGCCTCGTTGAGCTCGGCGCGTCCCGCAGCCAGGTAGCGAACCATCAGCGCCATGCCGACCAACAGACCACCGGCGAAACCGCCCCCGGGGGCGTTGTGGCCGCGCAGCAGCAGCCACAGCCCGACCACGACGGTGATGCCGAAGATGAAGCGGGTCGCCACCTCGAAAAGCAGCGAGCGGGCGGCCGGGTCGAGGTCGCGAGTGCCACGCAGCCAGGTCCCGGTGGTCTCCGCGGCAGGAACCTCGCTGCGCTGCTGGCGGGGCTTGGTGCGGGTGCGCAGGAAGATCAGGCTGGTGACGCCGGTCGCGGCGATGACCAGCACCGACACCTCGCCCAGGGTGTCCCAGGCGCGGGTGTCGACCAGGATCACGTTGACGATGTTGTTGCCGTAGCCGAACTCCTTGGCGGCCCTGTAGAGGGGGTCGGAGGCGGGGGAATGCCTGCGCACGCCCGAGGCGACCACGGTCAGCAGGACGGTCAGGGTACCGACCGACAGCGCCAGCGCGGCCCGCCACCAGCGGTTGGCGGCCAGCGGGCGGTTGGTGAAGTAGCGGGGCATCCGCCGCATGACGAGCAGGAAGACGACAACGGTCACACTCTCCACCAGCACCTGGGTGAGCGCCAGGTCGGGGGCTCCGTGGAGGAGGAAGAGCAGCGCGACCCCATAGCCGGTGACACCGACCAGCAGCACGGCCCGGACGCGTCCGCGGGAGACGGCGACCAGCAGCGCCGCCACCATCATGACCACCCCGATCGCCAGCTGGGAGGGGTTGTCGAACCAGCTGATCCGATTCGGCCAGGTGCGGGTGACCATCAGAGGGACTCCCACCCCCAGCAGCAGCACATGGAAGATGGTGGTCAAGGTGACCACCAGCGAGCCCTGCTGGGTCCGGGAGGTGATCTCGACACCGGCCTGGTCGACCGCGCGCATGACCTGCAGGTAGCGCTCGTGGGCCGAGGTGACGGTCGGGAAGGTGGCCTGCAGCGCCGACACCGCCTTGCGCTGCCAGAACAGCAGCAGGCCGCCGACGATGGCGATCGCCGACAGCGCCAACGGGAGGGTGAACCCGTGCCACAGCGCCAGCCCATCCGGTTCGCTGCCCACGAGCATCGACTTCCAGTAGGGGGCGAACCACTCGGTCAGCGACGGGCCGACGAAACCACCGGCCAGGCTCAGGACGGCCAGCAGCACCGGCGCCAGCGACATTCCCCAGGGCTTGGGCTGGAGCGCGGTGTCTTCCAGACCCGGCTTGCGGGCGAAGGCGCCCCACAGGAAACGGGCCGAGTAGGCCGCGGTCAGCATCGAGCCGACGACGATCGCGATGATCGTGAGGACGCCGATGGCCGGTGCCACCGAGGCCCGGCGCTCGTCAGAGGCCACGGTGAGCAGTGCCTCCAGGGCTGACTCCTTGGCGATGAACCCGACCAGCGGGGGCAGCCCCGCCATCGACGCCGCAGCCAGTGCAGCAGCCGCAAAGAGCACTGGCTTCTGGCGTCCGACACCGGACAGCTGCTTCAGGTCGCGGGTGTGGGCGGACTTGTCGATGATGCCCACGGTGAGGAAGAGGGTGGCCTTGAACAGGGCGTGGGTAACCAGCATCGCCAGGCCGGCCAGTGCCCCGGCGCGGGTTCCCATGCCCATGAGCAGCACCATGAAACCGAGCTGGCTCACCGTGCCGTAGGCGAGCAGCAACTTGATGTCGTTCTGGCGCAGGGCGCGCCAGCCCCCCAGCACCAGGGTGATGGCGCCCAGCAGCGAGATGATGACGCGCCAGCCGGCGGTCTGGCTGAACACCGGCGCCAGGAGCGCGACCAGGTAAACACCGGCCTTCACCATCGCGGCGGCATGGAGGTAGGCACTGATCGGCGTGGCGGCGGCCATCGCTCCCGGGAGCCAGAAGTGGAACGGGAACAGGGCCGACTTGGTGAGCGCGCCGACCAGGATCAGCACCCCCGCGATGGCGGCGACGGTGCTGTGCGGCGGGTTGGCGACCACGTCGGCCAGACTGAAACTGCCGGTGATCACCCGGAGCAGGATGATGCCGACCAGCATCGCCAGACCACCGAAGGTGGTGACGATTAGTGAGGTGAGCGCGGCACCTCGGTTGGCCTTGCGGGTGTAGTCATTGCCGATCAGCAGGTAGCTGAAGACGGTGGTGAGTTCCCAGAAGGTGTAGAGCACCACCGTGTCGTCGGTGGTGACCAGCCCGAGCATGGCGCCGGCGAAGGCAGTGAGCAGGCCCATGCAGCGGGTCGCCGTCGGGGAGGCGTGGAAGTACCAGCGGCTGTAGAACAGCACCAGCACACCGATCCCCGTGACGACCAGGGACAGGACCCACTGCAGCAGGCCCATCCGGAAGTCGAGATTGACCCCGAGAACGTCGATCCAGGGATGGCTCTCGACCACCGCTCCCCCACGGCGCATCGTGGGGGCCTGGGCGAGCAGCCAGCCAAAGCTGCCGAGCGGGACCAGGGCGGAGACGAACCATGCGCGCTCACCGAACCACCGTGCGATGGCGGGCGACAGCGCACCCATCGCAAAGTGGGCCAGGATGAGTGCGGTCAGGGCCAAGGGTCGTCCTTCGGGGTCGGGGCGACATGCCGTGCCGTGGACGGCGCGGGATGACACGTCTCGAGGAGGTTCGGTTTCACCCTAGCGGAGCGTCCCAAGCTGCCGGGAGGGCCGCGGACACCAGTTGGACGCACGGGCCAGGAGAGCGGATCCAGTCCAGGTGCCAAGCACCCCCAGGCTGGAGAAGGGCGTCTTGGGGTGGATGACCAGGCCGTGGCGCCACACCATCGCCAGGGATCCGGTGAGCACCACCATCGCGGCGGCGGCCAACGGCCCGTTCTGCCGTTGGCCCAGCGGCGGGATCATGCGCAGGTCCAGCCTTGCCACTGCCGGCACCAGCGCGGCCAGCAGCGGGATGGCCACCAGCAGCGTCGCCAGTGGGAAGGTCAGCACGGGCACCAGACTCGGGAAGAGCATGCCCAGCCCGATGTAGATGCCGAAGGTGACCACGACCACCGGCATGTGCCACAGGTAGATGGTCATCGCCAGCGCGTTGACGACCCCCAGCACCTTCTGGGTGCGCGGCTGCTCCAGGGCCCGCCATTCGCGACGGGCCAGCAACCCCATCACCCCGCTCTGCGCCAGTGCCAGCCAGAACATGGTCACCGTCGGCGGCTGAAGGTTCGAAAGCTGGCGCGAGCCCATCCCGAAGGCCGGGACCGGCCAGCCCAGCTGCAGCAGGCCCACGATGGCAAGCACCCCGGCAGCAATGGCGGCGACGGGGCGCCAGAGCGGGCCGCGGCGGAGGAATCCGCGCTGGTGGGCGATGCCGAGCTGGTGGCAGCCGAGCCAGACGAAGAAGAGGTTGGCGTAGCGCAGGTTGAGCACGCCGGTGCGGATCGTGACCACGTCGATGGTGGTGGCCGCCACCGTGAGCACGATCGGGATCAGCCACGGGCGCTCGTCATGGCGTTTCACGAAGAAGGGCGCCATCGTCACGGTGAACAGGTAGGCGACCAGGAACCACAACAACTTGGTGAGGTTGTGGCTCACGAACACTGCCTGATCGCGGTACCCAGCCCAGGCCGCGATCGTGGCAGGGACCGCGAAGATCGTGATGAACACGGTCGTGGGGCCGACCAGTCGGCGTCCCCGGTTGGTGAGGTAGTGGGCCAGACCGGTGTTGCGGGAGTGCATCCGGTCGACGATGATCGCGTGGACGTAGCCGCCGCAGACGAAGAACAGCGGCATGCACATCAGGAACCAGCTGCCGTACCAGCCCCAGGGGCCGAGCTCCATCGTCTGGGCGCTCCAGTTGCCGTCGTTGAGGGTGACTCGCCACAACCCGGCGTGGAAGATGACGACCAGAAGCAGGGACGCTGCACGCGCGGCGTCGATGAGGACATCGCGCTCCTGCGTGACGGCAAGGTCGCGCTCGGACGACGGGGCGGGCTGCAGCACCTGCCCAGATTGGCAGAACGGCGGCGTTGGCGAAAGGGCATCGCATGACATGCTGGATCGGTGAGCCCTCCCCCGTCTGCCGCAGCCCCACGGTCCGGGCGGTCGCGTTCGGGGGGGCTGGGTTTCGCGGCAGGCATGATGGTGGGCGCTCTGGTCGCCGGCGTGGTCGCCATGCTGCTGACCTGGCTGCTGCACGGGATCTTCTGGCTCGCGACGGGTGACCTGCAGGGTTGGATGCCCGAACACGAGCCCCTTCCGTGGTGGCGGCTGGCAGTGTTCCCGGTGGTGGGGGCGCTGGCGTGTGCTGCCCTGTGGTGGTGGATCCGCTCGCGCGGGGAGCTGACCAGTATTCGGGGCGCCCTGGCCGACCCCGAGCGTCGCTTTCCTTTGGGCCGCAGCCTGGCGGACGCGGTGGTGCAGGTGGTCAATGTCGGTTGTGGGGCCTCGATCGGACGCGAAGCGGCCCCGCGGTTGGCGGCTGCTGCTCTGATGGATTCGGTCTCCAGGCGCCTCGGTCTGGCGGCGCTGGATCGCCGCACGGTGGTGGCGGGGGCGTCGGCGGCTGCGCTGGCGGCGATCTACAACTCACCCGTCGCCGGGGCGTTCTACGCACTCGAGGTATTGCGCATCACCGATTTCGCCGGCCGCCGGAGCCGCCGGGTGGGGGCTTTCGTCGTCGGGCTGGGGATGTGCCTTCTGGCGACCGTGGTGGCCTGGCCGGTGATCGGTCGCGGGGCGATCTTCGCGTTCCCGGGGGCACGGGCGGCCAGTGCGCTGCTGCCGCTGGCGGTGGGTGCTGGCCTGATCGGGGGCCTGTTCGGGGTGGGCTTCCACCGGATGACGCGGTGGGCGGGATCGGTGCAGAGCTGGACGGGCTGGCGACTCGTGGCGTCCATGGCGGCGGTGGGGTTGTTGACCGGTGCCATGGCGGTCATGTTCCCCTCGGTGACCGGCAATGGGCAAGGTGTGGTGCGGCTGGCGATCGCTGGCAGTGCGCCGCTGTGGGCCTTCCTGGTCCTGTCGGTGCTCAAGCCGGTCCTGACCAGCCTCACCCTGGCCGGCGGCTCGGTGGGAGGCCAATTGCAGCCCTCGATGGCGACCGGTGCCGCGCTGGGGGCGGGGGCGTCCCTGGTGCTGGTCTCGGCAGGGGTGGACGTGCCACTGTGGCAATTGGCCCTGGTCACCGGCGTCGCCGTGCTCGCAGCCAACCAGAAGGCACCGCTGTTCTCGTGCTTCTTCGGTCTCGAGCTCACCCATCCGCACCCCACTGTGGCGCTGCCCGTCGCGGTGGCGGCCCTGCTCGGTTGGCTGGTCCGTGAGGGCTTCGAGCGCCGCCGGAGCACCGCGCCGAACACCGAGCCCCGCTCGGGGCCTGGGCACCAGTGATCGTTCGGCTCAGGACAGCGGCAGGTACACCAGCCGGTCGTCGCCCTCGCGCGGCTCGGTGCGTCCATCGGTGTTGGAGGTGCTGAACACCAGGCCCTTCGCGTGCGCAGCGACCGCGCGGATGCGCCCATAACGGTCGGCGAAGTGGCTGACGGGATCACCGGCCTGCTCGCCGGTGAGCGGTACCTGGAAGAGGCACTTGCCCATCAGCGCGCCGACCCACAGCTGCCCGGCCGCCACTGCGCAGCCTGAGGGCGAGCTGGACGCGGTGGGTTCCCAGGTCACCTTCGGCGCCTGGAAGCCGTCGCGCTGGCCGGTGTTTCCCTCGGCCTCGGGCCAGCCGAAGTTGCCTGCGCGGACGATCAGGTTCACCTCATCGGCGGACTTGTCGCCGAACTCCACCGACCACAGCCGCTTGCCGTCGTCGAAGGCCAGACCCTGCACATTGCGATGTCCGTAGGACCAGACCGGGTTCGTGAACGGGTTGTCCTCGGGGACGCTGCCATCGGGAGCGATGCGCAGGATCTTGCCGGCCAGGGACTTCGTGTCCTGCGCTTGTTCGCGCTGGGAGGCGTCGCCAGTGGAGATGTAGAGGTACTCGTCGGGCCCGACGGTCACCTGTCCGCCATTGTGGAAGCCCGCAGCGGGGATGCCGTCGAGAATCACCTTCGGGCTGCTGATTCGCTTGCCGTCGAAGTCATACCGCAGCACGCGATTGTCGCTGCCCGTCGACAGGTAGACGTAGAGCACCTTCGTGTCCGGGGAGAGGTCGATGCCGAGCACGCCGCCCTCGCCCTGAGCCCTGAACCCCTCCACGGCACCGATCTGGGACGCCCTGCCGCCACGAACGATCTTGATCGCCCCGGTGTCGCGTTCGCTGACGAGCAGACTGTCGTCGTCGAGCGACCTCAGCCCCCACGGGGTGGTCAGCCCGGTGACCAGGTCCTGGGGTTCCCCGATCCGCAGCTCGGTGGTTCGTGACGCCGTCGAGGAATTGCTCGGGGCGCTGGTGTCACCAGTGCTCGGCTGGGGGCTGGTGGGCGCGGGGCTGCTCGCCGGCGCTCCCGAAGAGGACGCCGGGGGCGCGGGCTCTTCGGCGTCCTGCCTAGAACAGGCGGCCAACCCCAGCCCGAGGGCGCCGGTGAGGACCATGCGTCGACTCGTCATGACTCGACTGTACGTCGCCCCTGAAGCGGGCACCCCCCATCGCTACTACGCACCCTCGTTACACACTCGGACCAGCGACGTCGCCGGTCCGAGTGACAATCTACGGCGCGTAGTAGCAAGAAGGGGTGCTGAGTACCCGAGACGGTACCGGCCGAAGCCTCAGAGAACGGCGCCGGGGCGGTAGGCAGCAGCCTCGGGGTTCTCGGCTGCCAGTTCCCCCACCCGCTCGACCAGGCGCGCCACCTGCGCGCGCGCCGAGCCGGTGAGCTCCAACGGCTCGCTGACCAGCGCCTCCAGCTCCTCCCGGCTCAGCCCCAGGCGCGAGTCGGCGGCGAGTCGCTCGACCAGGTCATTGGACGCCCCGGACTCGCGCATCGCCAGCGCCACGGCCACGGCGTGCTCCTTGATCGCCTCGTGCGCTTGCTCGCGTCCCACGCCCTTGCGGACGGCTGCCATCAGCACCTTGGTGGTGGTCAGGAAGGGCAGGTACCGGGCCAACTCGGCCTCGATCACCGCCGGGAAAGCCCCGAAGTCGGACAGCACCGTCAGGAAGGTCTCGAAGAGCCCATCCACCGCGAAGAAGGCATCCGGGAGCGCGACACGACGCACCACCGAACAGGACACATCGCCCTCGTTCCACTGGTCACCGGCGAGTTCTCCGACCATCGACACGTAGCCGCGCACGATCACCGACAGGCCATTCACCCGCTCACACGACCGGGTGTTCATCTTGTGCGGCATCGCCGAGGATCCGACCTGGCCGGGCTTGAAGCCCTCGGTGACCAACTCGTGGCCGGCCATCAGCCGAATCGAGGTCGCCACATTCGAGGGCGCCGCGACGACCTGTGCCAGCGCGGTGACCACGTCGTAGTCCAGCGAGCGCGGGTAGACCTGCCCGGTGGAGGTCAGCACATGGGCGAAACCGAGGTGCTCGGCGATCCGCTGCTCGAGTTCGGCGAGCTTGTCCTCATCGCCGCCGAGCAGGTCGAGCATGTCCTGGGAGGTGCCGACCGGCCCCTTGATGCCGCGCGCCGGGTAGCGGTCGATCAGCTCCCGGACGCGCTGCTCGGCGACCAGCAGCTCGTCGGTGGCGGTCGCGAAACGCTTGCCGAGGGTGGTGATCTGCGCGGCCACATTGTGCGAGCGTCCGGCGATGGCCTGGTCGCAGTAGCGCGCGGCGATGTCGGCCAGCAGCGCCAGCGCGGCGATGATGCGCTCGCGCACCAGCTTCAGGGACGCCAGCACCTGCATCTGCTCGACGTTCTCGGTGAGGTCGCGGCTGGTCATGCCCTTGTGGACGTGTTCGTGCCCGGCGAGCGCGTTGAACTCCTCGATGCGCGCCTTGACGTCGTGGCGGGTGACCCGCTCGCGCTCATTGATGGAGTCGAGGTCCACCTGGTCGATCACCCGGCGGTAGTCGGCCAGCACCTGGTCGGGGTCGTCCCCGCCGAAGTCGACGCCGAGGTCGCGCTGGGCCTCGATGACCGCGAGCCACAGCCGGCGCTCGGCGACGATCTTGTGCTCCGGGCTCCAGATCGTTCGCATCTGCTCCGAGGCATAGCGGTTGGCCAGGACATTGGGGACGCTCACTGCTGCTCCTCGGAATAGCTGTTCTCGATCTGCTCGACGGCTGCCTTCTCGGCAATGTCGTAGCGGTGGAAACCGGTCGGGAAGTCGATGGCTCCGGCATGGGTGTAGGCGGCTCCGCGGGCGGTACGCAGGTCCTTGCCGCGTCCGACCACGGCGAGGACGCGACCGCCGTCGGCGACCAGGTTGCCCTTTGCGTCAAGGGCGGTCCCAGCCTGGATGGTCCACGCATCCTCGGTGTCCTCGGGGAGCTCGATGCGCCCGCCCTTCTCCGGTTCACCCGGGTAGCCGTCGGCGGCGAGCACGACGGTCACCGCGTACTCGTCACGCCAGCGCAGCTCGCCGAGCTCGGCCAGGGTTCCGGTGGCGGCGCGGTAGAGCACCTCCCCCATCGGGGAATCGACCAGGGCCATCAGCGCCTGGGTCTCCGGGTCCCCGAAGCGGGCATTGAACTCGATGACCCGAATGCCCTTGTCAGTCAGCGCAAGACCGCAGTACAGCAGGCCGGTGAAGGGCGTCCCGCGGCGGCGCATCTCGGCCAGGGTGGGCAGCGCAACCTCATCGAGTACCCGCTGCTGGAGGTCCTTCGGGGCCCACGGCAGCGGCGAGTAGGCGCCCATCCCGCCGGTGTTGGGGCCCTCGTCCTCATCACCGACCCGCTTGAAGTCCTGGGCCGGCTGCATCGCCAGCGCGGTCTCACCGTCGGTGATCACGAAGAGGCTGACCTCGGGACCCTTGAGGTACTCCTCCACGACCACGGCCTGGCAACCGGCGGCGTGCTCGAGTGCCTCCTGCTCGTCGTCGGTGACCACCACACCCTTGCCGGCAGCCAGTCCGTCGTCCTTCACCACGTGCGGGGCGCCGAACTCCTCCAGTGCAGCCTCGACCTCCTCGGGCGTGGTGCAGTAGCGGCTCTGGGCGGTGGGCACACCGGCGGCGGCCATCACTTCCTTCGCGAAGACTTTCGAGCCCTCCAGCTTCGCCGCCTGCTGGGACGCCCCGAAGCAGGCGATCCCCGCTTTCCGCACGGCGTCCGCGACCCCGGCGACCAGCGGCGCCTCCGGCCCGACGACGACCAGGTCGGCACCGAGCTGGCTGGCGAGCGCGGCGACGGCGTCCGGGTCGGTGATGGAGACCGGGTGGTTGGTGGCGAAGGACGCGGTGCCCGGGTTGCCGGGAGCGACGTGCACGGCGCTGACCGAGGGGTCGGCGGCGATCGCGCGGGCCAGGGCATGCTCGCGTCCCCCGGAGCCGATGACGAGGACGGACAGGTCGTTCGGAACGGACGTGGGCGGCACAGTCTCAGTCACGCGTCCAGCCTAGTGCTGCTGAGCTTGGGCAGCCGTCCACGCCCGCGACCGGGTGAGCCCTGACCGCAGATCTGACGGTCCACGGGGAACCCTCTCAGACTCTGCTGGTGTGTTGAGCGTTCAGGCCAGCAGGTCGTGGATGACGATGGTCTGCTCACGCCCCGGACCGACACCGATGCCCGAGATCCGGCAGCCGATCTTCTCCTCCAGGAACTTCACGTAGGCCTGGCAGTTGGCAGGCAGCTCCTCGAAGCTGCGCGCACCGGAGATGTCCTCGGTCCAGCCATCCAGGAACTCGTAGACCGGCTTGGCGTGGTGCAGTTCGGACTGGGTCATGGGCATGGTGTCGTGGCGCACACCGTTGACGTCGTAGGCGACGCAGACCGGGATCTTCTCCCAGCCGGACAGGATGTCCAGCTTGGTCAGGAAGACGTCGGTGAAGGCGTTCACCATCACCGCATGTTCGACCACGACCGCGTCGAACCAGCCACAGCGACGCTTGCGGCCGGTGGTGGCGCCGTACTCGCCGCCCTTCTCGCGCAGGGCCTCACCGTCCTCGTCGAACAGCTCGGTCGGGAAGGGACCCTCGCCCACGCGGGTGGTGTAGGCCTTCGCGATGCCGACGACCCGGTCGATGCGGGTCGGCCCCACGCCCGTGCCGGTGCAGGCGCCGGCCGAGCCCGGGTTGGAGGAGGTCACATAGGGGTAGGTGCCATGGTCCACGTCGAGGTGGCTGGCCTGGGCACCCTCGAAGAGGACGACCTTGCCCTGGTCGAGTGCCTCGTTGAGCACCCGTGCCGAGTCGACCACGTAGGGGCGCAGGGCGTCCGCATGGCTGAGCAGGCGTTCGGTGATCTGGATGGGGTCGATTTCACGACGGTTGTAGATCTTGACCAGGGTCTGGTTCTTGTTGTCGAGGGCCGCCTCGACCTTCTGGCGCAGGATCGACTCGTCGAACAGGTCTTGCACGCGGATGCCGACACGGTTGACCTTGTCGGCGTAGGCCGGCCCGACGCCACGACCGGTGGTGCCGATCTTGCGCTTGCCGAGGAAGCGCTCGGTGACCTTGTCCAGGGAGATGTGGTAGGGGGTGATGATGTGCGCATTGGCGCTCACCAGCGGGTGCGGGACCTGGACCCCACGCTGGGCCAGGGCGTCGAGCTCCTGGTTGAAGACGTCCAGGTCGATGACCACGCCATTCCCGAGCACGGTGGTGGTGCCGGGGTTGAGGATGCCCGAGGGGAGCAGGTGGAGGATGAAGGTGTCCCCGCCCACCTTGATGGTGTGACCGGCATTGTTGCCGCCTGAGTACCGGACGCAGTAGTCGACCCGATCGCCCAGGTTGTCGGTCGCCTTGCCCTTGCCCTCGTCGCCCCACTGGGCTCCGACCACCACGATCCCTGGCATTCGGCCATCCTTTCCTCGGTGTGCCGCCGATCAACCATAGGCCACCTCGGACGCCACCAGCCCGGCGAGGGCCGGGCTGGGATGCGATCGTTACGTGGAGTTCGAGGACCCGCCGCGAACTTCTGCCCTCAGCGGAAATCCTCCTGGCTGAGGTCCTGGTAGCCCTCCTCGGTGGAGTCGCGCAGGAATTGGGCGCAGCGCAGCGCCTCCTCCTCGTCCCCGATACGCTCGGCGGCGACGGTCAGCGCCCACAGGCACCGCAGGAAGCCGTGGTTCGGTTCATGGTCGAAGGGGATCGGCCCCGACCCCTTCCAGCCCGAACGCCGCAGGGCGTCCAGACCACGGTGGTAGCCGGTGCGGGCATAGGCATAGGCCGCGACGTCGGCCTCGGGCGTCCCGGTGTACAGGGACCCCTCGGCCAGGATCGCCCAGCACAGCGAGGAGGCCGGGAACTCTCGCAGGACCGAGTAGAAGTCCGCGCGTCCACGCTCGACGAGCGCGTCGAAGGCGGGGTCCTCGGGCAGGCGGGTTGGCTTGCCTTCGGATGCCATCAGGTTGGGGTGGGTCTCGGGTCCGGCCATGGGCACATGGTAGCGGGCCGGTCCGCCGGCACCATGGAGCCCTTCCCGACGATTGGGCGCGGCACGGGGGTGGCGCGTACAGTTGCCCTGTCCAGGTGCGGAGGCCTGCTCCCCTGGTTGGTTCCGGGACGTGGGGTTGGGTCCGTGACGGGACCCCATCACACCCAGCGCCCGCGTGCCCTCTGAAAGCGAGCCCCTGCATGCCCACACGCGACGACCTGCGCAATGTCGCCATCATCGCCCACGTCGACCATGGCAAGACGACGATGGTGGACGCCATGCTCTGGCAGTCCGGAGCCTTCCGCGAGGGTTCCGATGTCGACAACCGCGTGATGGACTCGATGGATCTGGAGCGCGAGAAGGGCATCACCATCCTCGCGAAGAACACCGCCGTCAAGCACACCATCAACGGCACCCCGGTCACCATCAACATCATCGACACGCCGGGTCACGCTGACTTCGGTGGGGAGGTCGAGCGCGGCCTGGAGATGGTCGACGGCGTGGTGCTGCTGGTGGACGCCTCCGAGGGCCCACTCCCCCAGACCCGTTTCGTGCTCCGCAAGGCCTTGGCCAAGGGCCTGCCGATCATCGTCGTGGTTAACAAGGTCGACCGTCCCGATGCCCGCATCAGCGAGGTCGTCGACGAGACCTATGAGTTGTTCATGGACCTGGTCGACGATTCCGAGGACGCCGCTGCTCTGGACTTCCCGGTCGTCTTCGCCTCCGCGAAGGCCGGGCGCGCCTCGCGCAACCAGCCCGGCAACGGCCAGATGCCCGACAGCGAGAACCTGGAGCCGCTGTTCGAGACGATCATGGAGACCATCCCGGCCCCCTCCTACACCGAGGGCGCCGTGCTGCAGGCCCACGTCACCAACCTCGACTCCTCCCCCTACCTCGGGCGCTTGGCACTGTGCCGTGTCATCGAGGGCGAAATGCGTCGCGGCCAGCAGGTGGCCTGGTGCAAGAAGGACGGCACCATCAGCACCGTCAAGCTGACCGAGCTGCTCATGACCGATGCCCTGGAGCGCAAGCCCGCCGAGGTGGCCGGCCCCGGCGACATCGTCGCGATCGCGGGCATCCCCGACATCACCATTGGCGAGACCCTCTCCGACCCCGAGAACCCCAAGCCGCTGCCGCTGATCAACGTCGACGAGCCCTCCATCTCGATGACCATCGGCATCAACACCTCCCCGCTGGCCGGCAAGTCGGGCAAGAACCTCACCGCCCGCCTGGTGAAGGCCCGCCTCGACCAGGAGCTGGTTGGCAACGTCTCCATCCGCGTCAACACCACCGACCGGCCCGACACCTGGGAGGTGCAGGGCCGCGGCGAGCTCCAGCTGGCCGTGCTGGTCGAGATGATGCGTCGAGAGTCCTTCGAGCTGACCGTCGGCAAGCCGCAGGTCGTCACCAAGACCGTCGACGGCAAGCTGCACGAGCCGGTCGAGAAGCTGACCGTCGACGTCCCTGAGGACCACCTGGGCGTGGTCACCCAGCTGATGGGCCTGCGCAAGGGCCGCCTGGAGCAGATGGTCAACCACGGCACGGGCTGGGTCCGCCTGGAATACCTGGTCCCCGCCCGCGGCCTGATCGGCTTCCGCAACGAATTCCTCACCGAGACTCGCGGCACCGGAATGATGCACCACGTCTTCGACTCCTACCAGCCGTGGGTGGGTGAGATCCGCACGCGTCCGACCGGGTCCCTGGTCGCCGACCGCACCGGCGTGGTCACCAGCTACGCCCTGTTCAACCTGCAGGAACGCGGCACCCTGTTCGTGGGGCCGGGTGCCGCGGTCTACGAGGGCATGATCGTGGGCGAGAACTCCCGTGCCGACGACATGGACGTCAACCCCACCAAGGAGAAGAAGCTCACCAACGTGCGCTCCTCCACCGGCGACGAGCTGGAGCGGCTGATCCCGCCGAAGCTGCTGAACATGGAGCAGGCGCTGGAGTTCTGCGCCGGCGACGAATGCCTTGAGGTCACCCCGACCGACGTCCGCATCCGCAAGGTGGCGCTGTCGGCCAACGACCGCGCCAAGCTGCGCAACAAGGCCAAGCAGAGTTGATGCAGGCCCAGAAGGGTTGAGCGAACAGCAGGCTGAGCGAAAAGCCACACACAATCCCTGCCCGGGGGAGGCAACCACTGACCCCCCTGCGACGTATTCATGAACGACCGGCCCGCACCGCGGGCGACCTTCCCGAAGGGACCCTGACCATGCGCAGCACTCGACGCCTCGCCACCCTGGTCACCGCCGCCGCACTCGCGGTCGGCGGCGCCCTCGCCCAGCCCCCCGCCCAGGCGGTCACTCCGGCCCCGGCCCCTGCCACCGACGCAGACACCACCGTTCTGGCCACCATCGGCACCACCGGCCACTACGCCTGGCAGGTGCAGGGCGTCCTGCGGAACCTGGGCTACATCGACAGCTCGGGCTACACCGGCTACTACGGCAACCTGACCGCTGACAAGGTGCGCATGTTCCAGCGTCACGTCGGGCTGCCGATCACCGGGGTCGTCAACCAGCCCACTCTGGACAAGCTGCTCAGCCTCTACCGCGGCCAGACCGTCTTTGCCAAGTACGGCACCCAGGGCCACTACGCCTACCAGGTGCAGGGCTGGCTGCGTCGTCTGGGCTACATCGGCACCAGCGGCTACACCGGCTACTACGGCTCGGCCACCGTCGCCACGGTGAAGGCCTGGCAGTCCGGTTACGGCCTGCCCCTGACCGGTGTCGCCACCTTCGCCACCTACCACCAGCTGCGCGTTTCCTACGCCGAGTACAACACCGCCAGCGCCGACGTGCGCAAATACGGCCTGGACCCGCGTTGCGATGACGAGGCCAAGGTGCTGTGCGCCGACCAGTCCAAGCGCAAGGTCTACTATCTCGAGAGTGGCCGCGTCCTCAAGGTGCTTGACGGCCGTTTCGGCGCCAACTCGACCCCCACCCGCAATGGCCAGTGGCGCATCTTCCGCAAGAACGCCAAGGAGTGGAGCAACCTGTACAACGTGGCCATGCCGAATGCGCTGTACTTTTCCGGCGGCGAGGCCTTCCACTACTCCGCAGACTTCGCCCAGATCGGCTGGAACAACAGCCGCGGCGGGTCGCATGGCTGCATCAACCTGCGTGACTACAACGGCTGGGCCTGGGTGTTCAACCGGGTCCAGTTGAACACCCTCACCATCGTCACCGCCTGATCGTCACCTCACTCAACGGCTGAGAGCGGACGCCAGGGGCTCGAGTGCCCCGTCGACCACGCGCACCTCACCCACCGGCTGGCCATGGCCCAGCACCGGCCGGGTGAGGTGCGCCTCCAGTTCCGGGGCCTCCACCATCATCGACAGGATGGCCGCCGATAGGGGCAGGATCGCGCGGCCGGCACCGTCGTCGATCTTGATCGCGATGCCGCGGCCATCGGCCAGGCCGATCGCCAGACAGGCCTCCGCCCCGCCCTTGCAGACCAGCCCTTCCACCGCCTGGTGGAGCAGCAGGTCGTCACGACCCGTGCCCGAGGGGTACTCGGGATGGGCGCGGTAGGCGTCGGCGATGGCCCTCTCATGGCCCTCGGTGGCGCCGGCAATCCGACCGAAGGCGCCGGCCAGACCCTGCAGCGGGGTGGCGAACAGTGGTGCCCCACAGCCGTCGGTGCTGGCCGGATCGTGGGTGCCGCAGAACTCGTCGACGGTCTGGGCGATCGCCTGCTGTAGCGGGTGCTGCGGATCCAGGTAGCTGGCGGTGTCCCAGCCGTTGCGGACGCAGGTGCGCAGCATGGCGGCATGCTTGCCGGAGCAGTTCTGCGTCAGTGAGGTGGCCTCCTTGCCCTCGCGCAGCCAGGTGTTGCGGGCCTTCTCGTCCAGCGGGAGGTCGGGGGTGTTCTGCAGGGCTTCCACAGTCAGGCCACCACCGGAGAGGATCTCGCGGACCCCGTCCAGGTGGTAGCTCTCACCCGAGTGCGAGGCTGCTGAGAGCGCCAGCAGCGCGTCCCGTAGGTCGAGCCCGTGGCGCAGCATCGCGATGGTCTGCACCGGCTTGAGCGAGGAGCGGGAGAACATCGGCGTGGTGACGTCGCCGAGGCTGGCGATCAGACTGCCGTCTGGGGCGGTCACTGCCACGCGGGCTCGGTGCAGGCACTCGACCAGGTCACCGCGGACGAC
This sequence comes from Aestuariimicrobium sp. p3-SID1156, assembly GCF_025144225.1. Lineage (GTDB taxonomy): Bacteria > Actinomycetota > Actinomycetes > Propionibacteriales > Propionibacteriaceae > Aestuariimicrobium. The sequence goes on along the minus strand of NZ_JALXXB010000002.1, from coordinate 241,274 downwards.
CTCGACCAGAACAGGATTCTCAGGCGACATCTCAACACGCATGCGCCCGAGACTATCTCCCGCGATGACCGGCAGGGTCGGCCCCCACTCAGCGCAGGTTGGGCCGGATGTGGAGACCGACCTCCGGGTCCACCAGCACTTCCTGGCTGGCGGCAACCTCGGTGTCATCCTCACAGGTCGCCATCACGACAGCGGCCACGTCGGTGCCCCGCTTGAGCAGGGCCAGCCCGATCGGGCCATCCTCGTGGTGACGGGCAGAAGAGCCCATGACGCCCACGGCACGCCCGTTGAGCAGCACCTCCCCGCCGACCTGCGGGAGCGCGTCCACCGAGCCGTCGAGCAGCAGGCGGGTCAACCGGCGCGGCGGGCGCCCCAGGTTGTGGACCCGGGCAACCGTCTCCTGCCCTCGGTAACAGCCCTTGTCAAGATGGGTTCCCCAGAGACCGATCTCATTGGGGATGGTCTTGTGGTCGGTGTCCAGACCGATCCGCGGAATGCCCGCCTCAATGCGCAGCGCCTCCAGGGCCCAGGTGCCCGAGGGGGTGTGCGCGGGCAGGTCACGCTCGCGGGGCCAGAGCACCTCGCGTCCGTTGGCGAAGCCAACCGGCCAGGCCATCGCCTCGCCCAGGTCGACCTTCGCACCGGCCCACAGCACCTCGAACTGGTCGGTCACCTCCTCGACCTCGACGCGCATCATGAAGCGCATCCGGGTCAGGAAGCTGGCCAACCCCTCAGCGGCACCCGGTTCGGTCACGGCCCAGAAGGCCTCTCCATCGTCGATGCCGGTGAGGCCGTGCTCGATGTGTCCCTGCGGGGAGAGCACCAGCGACTGCACGGCAGCACCGGGAGCCAGTCCCTCGAAGTACTGGGTGGTCAGTGAGTGCAGCAGCGCCAACCGGTCAGCCCCACTGATCTTCAGGACGCCGAGGTGCCCGCGCTGCACGAGTCCGGTGCCCGCCAGCAGGGCGCGCTGCTCGGCCACCGGGTTGCCGAAATGCCAGGTCGCCCCCTCATCGAAGCCAGCCGCATCCACCAAGGAACCGCTCCTGCCCGCCTGGCTGTCCATCTCGCTCATGCCCGCTTCAACCTCGCCCACAACCAGGGCTGCAGCTGGGTGCCGGTGGTCGCCCGGTCCATGGTCCACAGCAGGTCGCCCTCCACGTTGCCGTAGAGACGCTGCCCGCCGGTGTACTCCACCGCCGCGGTCTGGGTGCGCATCACGGCGTCGGTGACCAGTTCGATCTTCGCGCCCTCGATCCTGCCCGCCCACACCTCGGCCCAGCCGGACGGGTTGGCCAACACCAGCTCGACCTCGCCGTTGGCCTGGGGACGCCAGTAGCCGGTCTCCTGCATCAAGGGCTCCACCGGGGTGCCATCGGCGTCCACGGTGTAGAGCTGGCTCAGGTAGTAGAGGAAGTCACCGCCGTTGTGGGTGAACTCGACGGTCTGGCCGTACTCGAACTCACCCTCCTCGGGGGTCTGGCCGTGGCCGTTGCCCTCCCAGCGGCCGATCATCCAGGCGAGGCCCATCAGCTCTCGGGGCAGGTCAGGGTTGATCTCGAACATGTCCGCCAGTCTAGGAGCCGCGGGAAGCCCCTGCGCATCCCGGGATTCGCCCCTGGGAGAACAGTGAGTGCAAGGATGGGCCCGTGCGAGTGGTGGTGCAGCGGGCCCTGAGCGGGCAGGTCAGGGTCGCCGGTGAAGTCGTGGGACGCCTACCGCGCCCCGGTCTGGTGCTGCTGGTCGGTGTCACCCACGAGGACAACCCGCAGGTCGCCGCCCAGGTGGCGTCCAAGATCTGGGGGCTGCGCATCCTCACCGACGAGCGCTCCGCTGCTGACGAGGACGCCCCGCTGCTGGTCGTCAGCCAATTCACCCTGTACGCGAATGTCCGCAAGGGGCGCCGACCCAGCTGGAGTGCCGCCGCCCCCAGAACGGTGAGCGAACCGCTCGTCGAGGACTTCGTCGCCGCGCTTCGCGAGCTCGGCGCGCACGTCGAGACCGGCATCTTCGGCGCGGACATGCAGGTCGAACTCATCAACGACGGTCCGGTCACCCTCATCGTGGACTCGGCTGACCTCGGCGGCTGACAACGCCGCGCCGCAGCCTCACCTCTGGGTGAACAGCGAGACCTCCGAGAGGAGCACGGCGTCCCGATTCTGCTGGTCGGGGCGCCCGGGCTTGGTGCTGGACAGGATGGTCATTCGGACAATGCCGGAGATCGGCGTCGGCGGGATCATCAAGGACTGCTGGCCGTGGTCATTGTCGGAGAGGTTCTGGACGAACCAGGACCCGTCGGGAAGGTCCCAGCGCACCGAGGTGACGCGGCGGAACTGGTCGTAGAGGGAGGCCTTGCCCTCATCGCGGGTCCACCCATTGACCACCGAAACACCGGCCAGCACGGTCTTGTCGGGAACCCTGAACCACAAGCGCTGTCCCACCCCATTGCCATTGCACCGCCAGGCGGTGTGGGCCTGGCCGTCCACCGCCCGGCTTGCCTCGAAGGACAAGGTCTCCCCCGAAGGCTCCAGCTCTTCTGGTGCCACGCAGGAAGCCTCCACGGAGGTGATCGGGATCGTTGCCACCGGTCCGTCCCAGGGCATCGCGGGAGAGGAGCTGGACTGGGGGTGGCTGGGTGCGACGGTGGTGGTGGGGGAGGTCCGGGCGGTGGCGCGATGGACCAACTGCCCCCCGGCCAGACCGACGAGGGCAGCCAGGCTCACGGCAAGCAGCATCAACAGACCGGCCGGGCCGCGGGAGTAGGCGCCGCCGGAGGGATGCTCGGGGGCGGGGTGTCGGTCGCGTCCGGGCAACGAGGAGGCCGCCTTCGCAGAGGTGACCACGGGCAGCGTGGAGCCGCCAACGGCGGGGGTGCGAGGGCGAAAGAGCTCGTCCGGCAGGTCTGCACTCACGGCTGCCGTACCGGGGTGACGGGTGAGGCAGCGGCCATGCTCGGGGCCGTCCCCTGGTCGCTGCCTGCTTCGTCGTTGTCCTCGAGGGGTCCGGCAGCTGCAGAGAGGATCGCCCACTGCTCAGCGGGCCGACGGTTGTTGCGCCTGATCAGTGGGGGGACACCACGCGGGCCGCGGGGGTGGAGCCGGTGCGATCCGGCCAGGGCCACGCCGAGGATCACCAGGCTGCCGCCCGCCAGGGCAAGCCACCAGGCAGGCTCAGCGCTGGTCGACTCCCGGACGACCTGCTCCATGGCAACCGGCATCAGCAGGGCACCGATCACGCTGAGCCAGACACCGGAGGCCGAGACGTTCACCCAGGTGCCCAGACCGACGTCTTTCACTCCCTCCCACTCCTTGAGGGCCAGTGCCCACAGCCGCCACTGCAGGAGCGCAATCAGCGCGCAGATGACGGCGATGGCATTGGCTGCTCCGGGCCACAGCCTGCTCGCATCGGTCAACCGCAGCAGTGACATCGATGACCACACCACACACAGGGCGCCGGTGACGGCACAGACCAGACCGATGCTGATCATGGCCAGATGGCGTCGGGCGCGCATGGCGATGACCGGCTGGGCCACCAATGGACGGCTGTTCCCCGGGCGGCGCAGGTGCAGGGGGCCGCGGTGGGTGGCCGGGGCGGCAGCCACGGCCGCGTCCGGATGGATTGCGTCCTCGGCCCCGTCGTCCGAGAGCTCCACGACGTCGTCCCCCGCGGGATCGTCGGGCAGGCCCTCCTCGCCGGCGAGGGGCGGCACCCGCGCGGAGTTGCGGCGTCCGAACGGGAGGCGGGGACGTGGCAGGGAACGGCGCCAGGACATGACCCCAGAGTAGTGCCAGGCCCGCTACGGGGGGCGTCAGCCGACTACAGTGGCGGGCATGCACGACGACGAGTTGTGGGAGATCAGTCCTGTCGACCAGAGCGAGGAGCTCTGCCAGGACGTGCGCGACCTGGCCCAGGTGGTGGCTGACCATGACGAGGTCAGCCCCCTGAATGAGCAGGGTCTGCGCATCCTGGTGGGGCAGGTGCCGGGGCTGCACCTGGTTGCGGTCGACGAAGGGAATCTCATCGGCTACGCCCAACTCGACACCCAGGACCAGTCGGTCCAGCTCTTCGTGGATCCCGGTCGACGACACGAGGGCATCGGACGCGCCCTGGCCGAGACCATCCAGACCATGCACGAAGGTGACGAGCCGCTGGGCTGGTGGTCCTTCGGGACGCTGCCGCAGGCGCGCGAACTGGCTGATGCGCTGGGACTGCAGGCTGAGCGCACCATCCTGCGGATGACCCTCGACCCGGCCGCGACCTCGCTCGCGCAGGTCGGCGATTCACCGGAGGGTCTCACCATCACCACCTTCACCGAGGACGACATCGACGACCTGGTGGAGACCAACCGACTCGCCTTCGCCCACCACCCGGAGCAGGCCTCGATGAGCCGCCAGGACGTGCTCGACAAGATGGCCGAGGACTGGTTCGACCCGGCGGGCCTCTTCCTGGCCCGTGACGACCAGGGCCGCCTGCTGGGCTTCCACTGGACCAAGGTGCTCACCAAGGACGACCCCGACAAGGGGCAGGTCGTCCTGGGCGAGGTCTATGTCATCGGCGTCCATCCCTTCGAACACGGCCGCGGCCTGGGCAGCCACCTGTTGGCCCTGGGCCTCGACCACATGGTCCGCCAACGGCAGGTGGGGCTGGTGGAGCTCTACGTCGAGGGCGCCAACGACCGCGTGGTGCAGATGTATGAGCGGGCCGGGTTCCGCGAGGCCAGGCGCGACACAAGTTGGCTCTGAGCCCACGGCCACGGCCACGGCCTAGACTGGATGATCGTATTCGCGAGAAGAATGAGGGTGTGATGGAACAGCCGGAGACCGGCTCAGCGAATGGCCTGACCACGGCTGTGGCAGGCCCTCTCTACTCGGACCGGGAGCTGTCCTGGCTCTCCTTCAACGAACGCGTCCTCGACCTCGCCAAGGACGCCGAACGCGTTCCACTGCTGGAACGGGCCAAATTCCTGGCGATTTTCTCCTCCAACCTGGACGAGTTCTTCATGGTGCGCGTGGCGGGCCTCAAGCGCCGCATCGCGGCCGGGCTGGCAGTGCCCTCGGTCACCGGCATGATGCCGCGCGACCTGCTCGAGGCGATCCTGTCCAAGACGCGGGAGTTGGTCACCGAACAGTCCCGCGTCTTCCAGGAGGAGGTGCGCCCCGCTCTCGCGGCCGAGCACATCACGATCCTGCGCTGGGAGGAGTTGACGGCTGCCGAGAAGGACCGGATGCGCGCCGTCTTCAGCGAGCGGATCTTCCCGGTGCTCACCCCTCTCGCAGTGGACCCCTCGCACCCCTTCCCCTACATCTCCGGGCTGTCGATCAACATGGCGGTGTTGCTGCGCAACCCCGCCACCGGCGCCCGCCAGTTCGCGCGCGTCAAGGTGCCCGACGTGCTGGACCGCTTCCTCAACCTCGGCGATGGGCGCTTCCTGCCGCTGGAGGAGGTCATCCGCCGCCACCTGGGCCAACTGTTCACCGGCATGGAGGTCCTGCAGGAGAGTACCTTCCGGGTCACCCGCAATGAGGACCTGGAGGTCGAGGAGGACGACGCCGAGAATCTTCTCTTCGCCCTCGAGAAGGAGCTGTTGCGCCGCAAGGTCGGGCGTCCCCCGGTGCGCCTGGAGGTCGAGGACGACATCAACGACGACATGCTCGACCTGCTCATCCGTGAGCTGGACGTCAGCCCGGATGAGGTCTTCCGCCTGCCCGCCCCGCTCGACCTGCGCGGACTGTTCGCGCTGGCCCAGATCGACCGGGAGGACCTGGAGTACCCCAAGTTCCTGCCCGTCACCCACAAGGACCTGGCCGAGGTCGAAACCGCCCAGCCCGCCGACATGTTCGCCGCCCTCAAGGCGCGCGACGTGCTGCTGCAGCACCCCTACGACTCGTTCGCGACCTCGGTGCAGCGCTTCATCGAGCAGGCTGCTGCCGACCCGCAGGTGCTGGCGATCAAGCAGACCCTCTACCGGACCTCCGGCGACTCCCCCATCGTGGATGCGCTGATCGAAGCAGCCCTGGCCGGCAAGCAGGTGCTCGCCGTGGTGGAGATCAAGGCGCGCTTCGACGAGCAGGCCAACATCGCCTGGGCCCGCAAGCTGGAGAAGTACGGCGTTCACGTCGTCTACGGCATGGTCGGCCTGAAGACCCACTGCAAGCTCTCCCTGGTGGTCCGGGATGAGGGGACGATCCTGCGCCGGTATGCCCACATCGGTACTGGCAACTACAACCCCAAGACGGCGCGAATGTACGAGGACATGGGGCTGCTCACCTCGAACCCGCTGGTCACCGAGGACGTCGCCAAGGTCTTCAACCACCTCTCCGGCATGACCCAGGAGACCCACTACCGTCGCCTGCTGGTCGCCCCGCACGGCATTCGGTCGGGCATCATCGATCGGATCGAGGCCGAGATCGACCACCAGCGCGCCGGGCGCCAGGGCCATGTGCGGATCAAGGTCAACTCCCTGGTCGACGAGCGCACCATCGACGCCCTCTACCGCGCCTCACGCGCCGGGGTGAAGGTCGACATCTGGGTGCGGGGGATCTGCACGATTCGCCCCGGGATCCCGGGTTTGAGCGAGAACATCCGGGTCCGCTCCATCCTGGGGAGGTTTCTCGAGCATTCCCGCGTGTTCTGGTTCGGTAACGGCGGACGCCCCTTGGTGGGCATCGGCTCGGCTGACCTGATGCACCGCAACCTGGACCGCCGCGTCGAAACCGTGGTCAGCATCACCCACCAGCGTCACGTCGAGCAGATCACCGAACTCTTTGACCTCGCCTTCGACCCGGGCACGGTTTCCTGGCACCTGCACGACAACGAATGGACCGAGCACTCCCGTGACGAGGATGGCGACTTCCTGCTCGACCTGCAGGAGGAGTTGATCCGACGAATCAAGGAGCGCCGCCCGGCCAACGTCAAGAGGGCCTGATGTCGAAGAAGCCCAAGCTCATGGCCGCCGGGGCGGTCGTCCTGCAGGCGGGAGAGGACGGGCCGGAAGTGCTGGCGGTCCATCGCCCGGAGTACCAGGACTGGAGCTTGCCCAAGGGCAAGCCTGAGCCCGATGAGGACCTGCCTGCCGTGGCCGTGCGCGAAGTGGAGGAGGAGACCGGCCTGCGCGTCCAGATCTCGCGGCCGCTGTCGCGGCTGAGCTACAAGACAGCCATGGGGCGCAAGGTCACCTCCTTCTGGCAGGGATCGCCGGTGCGCGGGGAGGTCCGTTTCGAGGGGACCAAGCCGCGCACCGAGAAGGACGGCCGAAAGGTCCAGGAGGTCGACCAGGTGCGCTGGATTCCCCTGGCCGAGATCGACTCCATCCTGACCTACCCCGCCGAGCGCGAGGTGGTGCGCCTTGCCGCGGCCTCCGAGCCCGGTCCGGTGGTGATCCTGGTGCGTCACGGCAAGGCGATGGAGCGCAAGAACTGGTCGGGCAAGGACTGGAAGCGTCCACTCAGCGCCCGGGGACGCCGCCAGGCCAGGCGGGTGGCGCCCCTGCTCGATGCCTACGGGGTCGACGCGGCAGTCAGCTCCTCGTCCACCCGATGCGTGCAGACCCTGCAGCCCTTTGCCGAGCGGACAGGCCTGCCGATCCAGCATGTCCACGACCTCAGCGAGGAGTCCTACAAGGCGGACCCGAAGAAGTCGCGCGCCACCATGCGCAAACTCGTGCAGCAGGCGATCACGGAAGGGCGGGCCACCGCCTTCTGTGGGCACCGGCCGGTCATCCCGATGATGCGGGAGGAACTCGGTATTCCGGTGAAGCCGATGCTGGTGGGTGAGGCCACGGTGATCCATTACGACCCCAGCGGGGACGTCTACGACTACGAGATCGTGAAGAGCGCCTTCTGAGGTCCGTTCCCGATCTGAACCAGTGAAATATTCTCCGCCGGCACCCATGATGGCAGGGCATTACTCCTAGTGGGGCCCTGTATGTCCAGGCTCCTTGGGTGCGGTTCACCGTTTGTTCACCTTCCCGGAGCCTTTGCGTCACCTGACCCAGTTATCTTCTCGAACGAACGAAGTTGGCACCCATGCGCGGCGCGCAGCGAACTTCGGCGCACAGATCCCTACCAGATCAAGGAAATCGCGTGAAGATCAATCGCCTCGCCCAGGTGGCGGCCCTCATGGCCGCCGGCGCCCTGTCCCTGACCGCCTGTGGCGGCTCGACCGAGACGGGCGGCACCACCGGTGGCCAGACCACCGCCGCAGAGACCAGCACTGCCCAGACCTCCGGCACGGACACCAGCGCTGCTGAGACCTCCGCCTCCGAGTCCCAGGGTGGCGGCGCAGTGGAGATCACCTGCCCCAAGGGCAAGGTGAACGGCGGTGGCTCCTCCGCTCAGGACATCGCCATGCAGGCCCTCACCAAGGCCTACAACACCACCTGCAACTCCGGCCAGGTCATCTACACCAAGTCCGGGTCCGGACAGGGCATCAAGGACTTCTACAACAAGCAGCTCCAGTGGGCAGGTTCTGACTCCGCCCTGAAGGACAAGCCGAACAAGGACAAGGTCGTCGAGTCCGAGAAGGTCAAGACCCGCTGCGAGAACAACCCCGGCTGGAACCTGCCGCTGATCGTTGGCCCGGTTGCCTTCGCCTACAACATCGACGGTGTCGACAAGCTCGTCCTCACCCCCAAGGTCATGATGGAGATCTTCAACGGCAAGATCACCACGTGGGATGACGCGCAGATCAAGGCCCTGAACAAGGACGCCAAGCTGCCCAGCGACAAGATCAACGTTGTGTACCGCAACGACGAGTCCGGCACCACCGAGAACGTCGCCAAGTACCTCAAGGCTGCTGCCCCCGACCAGTTCACCGGTGAGCCCTCCAAGGAGCCCTTCGCGAAGGTTGGCGAAGGCAAGAAGGGCACCCAGGCCGTCGCTGATGCCGTCAAGGCCACCAAGAACGCCTTCGGGTACATGGAGTGGAAGTACGCCAAGGACGCCCAGCTGGGTGTTGCTTCCATCGACAACGGCCAGGGTGCTGTCGAGCTGACCGCCGAGTCCGCCGCCAAGGCCATGGAGGCCGCTGAGCTCCAGGCTGACGGCAACGACCTCAAGGTCAAGCTGAAGTACACCGACCTCGGCGAGGGCGCCTACCCGATGGTCATGGTGACCTACGAGATCGTCTGCTCCAAGGGCCTGCCGGCCGAGGAGGCTGCCCTGCTGAAGGACTTCCTGCTCTTCGCCACCAGCCCCGACGCCCAGTCGAAGCTCGAGGACCAGGGCTACGCACCGCTGCCCGAGAGCCTGCTGACCAAGGTCCAGACCGCCGTCAAGGCCATGGCCTGAACCTGACCCTCTGGGTCGCGTGATCACTCGTTGATCACACTCCAATTCACAACGGGGTGGCCCCTCTGCACCATGCGGAGGGGCCACCCGCATGTCAGGGAGAATCCATGACCAACACGGAGCCCAAGACCACCGAGGCCCCCATCGACGTCCCCGCCGGAGCAGACACCGACCCCACCGTGTCCCCGGTTTCCGAGAAGGCGGCCGGCGGGAGTGCCGTCGCCACCGCGACTGAGACCACGCCCCCGCTGCGCGTCACCAAGGTGGCGATGCGGGAGCCCAGCAAGGCGCCCGACAAAATCTTCTCGGGCGCCACCCTGGCCACGGGCATCTTCCTGGTGGCTCTCATTGGTGCCATCTTCCTGTTCCTCCTGCTGACTGCCGTCGGGCCGCTGAGCCGCAACGAGGTCAACTTCCTCACCTCCACGGAGTGGACCGTGACCGACAAGCGCCTGGCCTTCGGTATCGCCGGCATGCTGTGGACGACGGTGGTCTCCTCGATCATCGCCATGTGCCTGGCGGTGCCCGTCGCGATCGGCGTGGCCTTGCTGATCACCCACTACTCCACGCCTGCGATCGGCCGCACCGTCGGTTTTCTGGTCGACCTGCTGGCTGCTGTGCCCTCGGTCGTCTACGGCATGTGGGGTGTGCGCGTGTTCGCCCCGGTCATCCAGCCCTTCAGCGATGCGGTGGCCGGTAGCTGGCTGGGCAAGATCCCGCTTCTTGCGCCCGGGCTGCAGTCCTCGGGCACGGTCTTCGCCGCGGCGCTGGTGCTCGCGATCATGATCCTGCCGATCGTGACCGCCCTGTCCCGCGACGTGTTCGAGCAGACCCCGCGCGATCACATCGAGGCCGCCTGGGCGCTGGGCGCCACCAAATGGGAGATGATCAAGACCGCCGTGCTGCCCTACGGCCGCTCCGGTGTGATCGCCGCCTCGATGCTCGGCCTGGGCCGCGCCCTGGGTGAGACGATCGCGGTCATGCTCATCCTCTCGACCGTCCGCAAGTTCGACTGGTCGATCTTCTCCGGTGGTGAAACCTTCGCCTCGAAGATCGCCACCAACGCTGGCGAGCTGGATTCGCCCACCAAGACCGGCGCCTACATCGCTGCGGGTCTGGTGCTGTTCCTGTTGACCTTCGCGGTCAACGCCATCGCCCGTGTCGTCGCTGCTGGTGGAAAGGCCAAGGCATGAGTGACACCGTGAACGAAACTCCCGCTCAGGTCGACCTGAGCCGTCCCACCGGCAAGCGCCAGATGGTGGACAACCTGATCCGGGGTCTGGTCTGGATCGCTGCCGCCGTGGCGATCGTCCCGCTGTTCTGGATTCTCGGCACGGTGGTGGCGAAGGGCGCCCCCCTGCTCTTCACCGCCGAGCCCGACTACACCAGGATCTGCGCGGTCGAGGCCAAGGCTCCCACCAAGGAGTTCCTGGACTACAAGCGCGTCGCGGCCTCCGAGTGTGACAAGGACGACACCGACAACGCCAAGAACATCTGGCTGTCGGGTGGAAAGTACCCTGGCGTCAACGAGTTCGTGGCCTATCGCCCGGTGACCCCCCTCACCAAGGACCCGAATGCCGCAGCAAGCGGCGGTGGCATCGTCATCAAGGGTCGCGAGCCGCAGGCCCAGAAGCAGTCCGTGGTCGGCATCCCGAGCTCGGACAAGGCCGGGACGGTGCGTACTGCCTCGGCAGACTGGTGGACCAAGGACCAGAGCGCCACCGACCTGCGTGAGGTCGGCGGAGGCGCCCTGCACTCCATCATCGGCACCCTCGAGCTGGGCCTGATCACCTCCCTCATCGCCGTGCCACTCGGCATCCTGGGCGCGATCTACCTGGTCGAGTACGCCCGAGGGAAGGGTTTCTCCAAGGTCGTCAGCTTCATGGTGGACATCCTCACCGGTGTGCCCTCCATCGTGGCCGCACTGTTCATCTACGCGGTGGCAATCACCATCCTGGGTGGCACCCGCTCCACGATGGCCTCCGCGCTCGCCCTGGTGCTGCTGATGCTGCCGACGGTGCTGCGCTCCACCGAGGAGATGCTCAAGCTGGTGCCGGACAGCCTGCGTGAGGCCTCCTACGCCCTGGGCGTGCCCAAGTGGAAGACGATCATGAACGTCGTGCTCCCCACCGCACGCAAGGGCATCCTGACCGGCATCGTGCTGGGCATGGCCCGCGTGATGGGCGAGACCGCCCCGCTGATCATCCTGCTGAACTACGGCCCCCGCCTGGAGTGGAACCCCACCTCCAACAACATGGGCTCCCTGCCCACCCAGATCATGGGTGCCACCGAGGTGGCCGCCAACTACCCGGGCGCTGAGCGCGGCTGGGGCGCTGCCCTGACCCTGATCCTGATCGTCATGGGCCTGAACCTGATAGCACGCACCGTGGGTCGCTCGAAGAAGTCCCGCTGAGAACGAGGAAGACACAGAAATGGCAAAGCGCATCGAGGCCAAGGACCTCAACATCTTCTACGGCAACTACCACGCCGTCCAGAACGTCAACCTGACTGTCGAGCCCCGTTCCGTGACGGCCTTCATCGGCCCCTCGGGCTGCGGGAAGTCGACCGTACTGCGCACCCTGAACCGCATGCACGAGGTCATCCCCGGTGCCTACTGCACCGGGGAGGTCAACCTCGACGGGGTGAACCTGTATGGCAAGGGCGTCGACCCGGTGGCCGTGCGCCGCAACGTCGGGATGGTCTTCCAGCGCCCCAACCCGTTCCCCTCAATGTCGATCTACGACAACGTGGTGGCGGGCCTGCGCCTCAATGGCGTCAGCAACAAGAAGACCCTCGACGAGGCCGTGGAGCGCTCGCTCCAGGGCGCCAACCTCTGGAATGAGGTCAAGGACCGCCTTGGCAAGCCGGGGGTGGGCCTGTCCGGTGGTCAGCAGCAGCGTCTGTGCATCGCCCGCGCGATCGCCGTCGCCCCCGACGTCCTGCTGATGGACGAGCCCTGCTCGGCTCTGGACCCGATCTCCACCCTGGCCATCGAGGACCTGATCCAGGAGCTCAAGGACCAGTTCACCGTGGTCATCGTGACCCACAACATGCAGCAGGCCGCGCGAGTCTCCGACCAGACCGCGTTCTTCAACCTGGCTGCGCAGGGCCAGCCCGGTGAGCTGGTCGAGATGGGCGCCACCGAGAAGATGTTCTCCAACCCGGAGAAGAAGGCCACCGAGGACTACATCACCGGTCGCTTCGGCTGATCCCTTTTGTCGGTCAACTCCTGTGGGCAGCGCCCGCCATGGTTCGCCGTGGCGGGCGTCGCCGTTTCCGGGGTCCTTCCTCGTCTGGCAGGCTTGGCATATGACCCCGACTTCTGGGCAGCCTGCACACGGTGCCGCCGAGCGCTGTTCCCGGCAGTGGTGGCGCGATGACCTCCCGGCGTGGGGCACCGCCAGCCGTGCCGACTTCTGGGTCGGTCTGGAGCAGCCGGGCCCCTGGGGACGCAAGGCGATCACCCAGTCGCACCTCGACCCCGAACTCGGCGATCGCCTCGAGGCCGCCATCTCGGAGCTCGGGGGGCGTCTGGTCCTGATCCGTCGCCCGGGCCGCCACGTCGACGAGGGCTGCTCCACCCCCCGCATGGTGCTGGTGGGGGCGGGTATGACGCAGGGGACGCCGTGGGTCGGGCAGGTCCGACTCCTCGACCCGGCCCACCTGCTCGACCTGCTGGCGGGCTTCTCGCCCGACCACCGTCCCGACTGGTTGGAACCGTGCGCACCGGCCCTGCTGGTCTGCACCAACGCCAAGCGTGACCGCTGCTGCGCCCTGGAGGGCCGCGAATTGGTCACTGAACTCCATGGAGGGCCGGTGGGCAACCAGGTTTGGGAAGCCTCGCACCTGGGCGGCCACCGTTTCGCCCCGACAGCCGTGGTGCTCCCCACGAACCAGATGTTGGCCCGCCTTGACAGCGACCTCTCCCTCGCCGCCCTCGACGCCGCACTGTCTGGACGCCCGCTGGACTGCGGTGCCTTCCATGACCGCGGCCTGTCCCACCTGCCCGCCGAGCAGCAGGCCATTGACGCGCATGCCCGCACCACGGGAGTGGACCCTGCTGGGCTGCGTGCAGAGACAATGACCATGCCGACGCAGCGGGCATCCTCGTGTGGTGCAGCGGCTGTGCCGGTGACCGTCTGGACCGTGGAGGAGATCGATGGCTGAGCGCGGCTGGTACCCCGACCCGGGGGGAAGGCCGGGTCACTACCGGTTCTGGGACGGCAGTGCCTGGGCCGAGGAGACCACGACCACCCCCGGGACTGGGGCCGGATCGACCGGCTCCTCCTCGCGCGGCACGCGTGGCGACAGCGACGAGGGTGAGGAGCGTCTCTCCGCCTGGCAGCGGGCCAAGGGGCCGCTGACGATCCTGCTGGCCGTCGCGGTGGGTCTGGCGTTGATCCTGTTCGGGCTGCAACGGCTGGGCATGATCGGCGGCAAGCAACCGGCACCGGCGAACCCCACCGAGTTCTGCCCCCGACCGGCCGAGGGCAACTGGTCCACCGACCCCCACCCCGATGATGGGCGGGTGCACGGCGGCCGTCTCTCCTACCCCCGCCTCCAGCGACCGTGGGGCCCGCCTGTCGGCGACTTCCGGGTGCCCTTCGGCCGCGATGTCGCCTCCCAGTCGATCACCATCGAGACCGACTACAGGCCCGGGCAGAACTGGGTTGCCTCGATCCTGGTCGGCGAGCTCGTCTCCGGGGACGGCTTCGTCTCCCCCGAGGGCGGGATGGACATCGTCGCCCGCTGCATCGTGGGCGCCTTCTACGGCGATGCCCCGGTCGACCGCAAGGATGTCAGCCGCAAGGCCATCAGGGTCGACGGCCACGAGGCCTATGCGCTCGAGATGTACCTGAGCTTCCGGATCGAGGGGCTCAAGGCGACCGGCGAGCACGCCATCATCGTGATCGTGGCAACCGGGAAGAACACCAACTCGCTCTACTACGCCTCGATCCCCAACAACGCCGAGGAATACCTGCCCACCGCACGCGCGCTGGTCGGCCAGCTCACGGTCGGGCCCTGACCCTTCCGATCACGCTGGCCCCGCCGGCGACCTCAGGCCACGGACGCCTTGAGTTCCAGCACTCGGGCTGCCTTGCGGACCACCTGCTGGGCGAAATCCGGGTCGGACTTCTCCAGTTTCCCCACCGCGCCCACCATCGCCTCGGTGAGGCTCGGGTCGGCGTTGATGACCAGGTCGCCACCCGCCTGGAGGAAGCGGGTGGCCCGCTCCCCTGCCGGGATGTGCTGGACTGACTGTGCTGCCCCCAGATCATCGCTGATGACAACCTTGTGGAAGCCGAGCTGCCCACGGAGCAGCTCGTTGATGATGGTCGAGGAGAATGTGCCCTGGTTCTTGGGGTCGATGCGCCGGTAGATGGCAGAGCTGATCATGATCGAGGAAACCCCGGCGTCCATGGCGACCCGGAAGGCCTCGATGCCCGGATCCTCCTTCGTGGTCACCTCATCGACCGCCTCGCCGAAGTCGGTATTGGTCCTCACCCTGCCCAGACCCGGGAAGTGCTTGGCACTGGTGGCCACCTTCGCCGCGGCCATGCCCTTGATGGCCGACAACAGCGCCGGGGCCGCCTCGGCGACGTCACGTCCGTACTGGCGCTGCAACTGTCCGACCGGGGCATTGGACGCCTCCATGTCCGCCGGCACCAGGTCCGCCACCGGGGCCAGGTTGAAGCGGACTCCGGCTCGAGCCAGTTCCCCGCCCCACTGCTTCCACTTCTCCTGCAGCTCGGTTGCTGGCAGTTTCGCCTGCTCCACGGCACTGGGGATGGTGGAGAACCCGTCGCCGGAGAGCCGCTGGATGCGTCCACCCTCCTGGTCGACGGCGACCATGATCGGGACGGCTGCCCCCAGGCTGCTCAGTTCGGAGGTGAGGAGCGATATGTCCGAACGGCCGCCGAGGGAATCGCCCAGGAGCAGGAGGGAGCCGACCTTGTGCTCAGTGAGCGCCGCGCGTACCTGGTCGGAGAGGACGGTCGACACCGTTCCCACCATGATCAACTGGCCGATGCGCTCCTCCACGGACAGTTCGGCAGCCTTGACCAGCCACGGGGACTGGGCCTGCTGCGCTGTGGGCACGGACTCCCCCTCCAGCTCGGAAGGCTCACGGGTGGGGTGCGGAACGTCGGTCCCCGAGCGGGCCAGGTCAGCCTCCTTGGCACAGCCGGCCACCCCCAGACCCACCAGGCCGGTGCCGAGACCAGCCTGGAGCAGGACACGACGGGTGCTCATGCCTGATGCTCCTCCAGCCACTGACGACGACTCTCCTCCAGGGCGAGCAGCGCATTCTCGATCACCTCGGGCAGGGCCGGGTGGATCCAGTACTGGGTGTGGGCCACCGACGAGACATCCTGGTCAAAGACCATCATCTGGATCAGCTGCTGGATGAGTGTCGAGGCCTGAGGGCCGATGATGTGGGCGCCGAGCAGCTTGTCGGTGAGCGGGTCGGAGATCAGCTTCACGAAGTGCTCGGTGTCCTCCATCGCCCAGCCGTAGGCGACGTCACCATAGTTCTGGACCTTCACCAGATAGGGGCGTCCCGCGGCGTCCAGGTCCTGCTGGGTCGCCCCCACCGACGCGATCTGGGGGTGTCCGAAGACGGCATGGGGGATGAAGCGGTGGTCGGTCGCCCGCAGGTCCTCGGGGTGGAGCAGGTTGTGGCGCACGACCCGCATCTCGCGGTTGGCGACGTGCTTGAGCATCGCCGGGGAACAGACATCGCCCAACGCCCAGATGTGGTCCACCGCGGTCCGCTGGTACTCATCGACCGGGATGAACCCATGGGCATCCAACCCCAGCCCGGCCGCCGCCACGTCGAGTCGGTCGCCGTTGGGGATGCGCCCGATGGCGTTCAACACCAGGTCACCATCGTGGTGCCGCTCATCCCCCTCGACCATGGTCACCACACGGACGCCCCCATCCGGGGCCTCCTCGAGCCTGACCACGTGCTCACCCAGGGCCAGGGTCACCTTCTCGGCCACCAGTTGCCGGTAACGCTCGCTGACCTCATGGTCCTCATGCTTGAGCAGGGTATGGCCACGGTGGATGACCGTCACGTCCACCCCATAGGCGCTGAAGACGTGGGCGAACTCGACCGAGACAAACCCGGCGCCGAGGATCAGCAACCGCTTGGGCAGTTCGTCGATCCGCATGATGCTGTCGGAGGTGTGGACCAGCTCCGCCACGGAGGGAGCCGCGGGGACACTGAGGGGACGGGGACGGGAGCCGGCTGCGATCACGATCCGGTCACCGCTGATCCGGCGCCCCGAGGAGAGCTCGAGGGTGTGCGGATCGACGAAGCGACCGGTCTCGCGGTACACGTCGACATGCTCCTGCCGTTCTCGCCAGTCCAGCCCACCCTCGCTGATCGCGTCGATGCGACGGAAGATGCGGTCCCGGACGGCTGGGAAGTCGACCCCGCGCAGGGCCAGGTCGACGCCCAACCTGGCGGCGTCCCGCGGGCCATCGGCGAGGTCGGCGGGCAGCACGAACATCTTGGTCGGGATGCAGCCGACGTTGAGGCAGGTGCCGCCATAGCGCAACCCATCGTCGACCATGGCGATCCGCCAGTGGTCCAGCTCGTCGTTGATCATGGAATTCCCTGATCCTGAGCCGATGATGACCAGGTCGTAGTGCTGGGGATCGGGCAAGGTCGTCATGCCCCCAGTCTGTCACGGACCACCGACAACACCAGCGGGACAGACCCCCCTACACTGGCCACATGGCAACCAGCGACAAGGCCCCCGGCCCCGTGGGCGCAACCATTCCCCGGACCGAGCGCCGCTGGGCGCTGGTGACCGGAGCCACCGGCGGCCTCGGTGCGGCCTTTGCCCGCTGGCTCGTAGCGCACGACATGAACCTCGTCATCACCGGACGCGACACCATGCGCCTGGCCTCCCTCACCACCGAGCTCGAGTCGTCCGGTGCCCAGGTCATCTCCCTCCCGGTGGACCTGGCCGATCGCGAGGCACGCGCTGGTCTGGTGACCGACCTGACCGCGAAGCAGGTCCACGTGGACACGCTGGTCAACAACGCCGGCTTCGGGATCATCGGCGATGTCGGCGACACCGACCCGGGGCGCCTGCGCGGGATGCTGGAGGTCAACGTGGTGGCCCTCACCGACCTCACCCGAAGCTTCCTGCCGGCCATGCTGGACGCCGGACAGGGCTCGATCATCAACGTGGCGAGCACCGCCAGCTTCCAGCCGATCCCCGGCATGGCGGCCTATGCGGCGTCCAAGGCCTATGTCCGTTCCTTCAGCACCGCACTCTCCGACGAGACCCGTGGCACAGGGGTCAGGGTGATCGCGATCAACCCCGGCCCCACCGAATCCGGCTTCTTCTCCGTGGCCGGGGACGACACCACCCTGACCCGTCGCCGCAGGCCGGAGCAGGTGGTGGAGACCACCTTCGCCGCCCTCGCCAAGGGCCACCCGTCGATCGTCGACGGGCCCAGCAATGCCGTGATGGCGATGGCCAACAGGTTCGTGCCCACCTCATTGTCGGCACGAATCGCGGCGCGGATGCTCGGTCGCCGCTGAGCCCTGGTCGGGTGGGGCTCAGTCCACTTCCAGGGCACGAACCGTGGCGGGAGTGTTGTCACTCCACACCCGCAGCACGTACTTCCCGCTGCGCAGCTGGGTCATCGTGCGCCAGGTCCGCCAGCCACCGGCGTTGCCGGCGGCGGTGGCCTGCCCGTCGACGACCTTGGTGCCGTCGGGCCGGGTGATCTGCCAGTGAACGATGGCCGAGGGGACCGACACCTGTTGCAGACCCTCGATGGCGAAGGGCTTGTCGGTCAGCCGGGTGGTTGGGTCCGGGCTGAGGATCCAGATCGGGGCGAGTGGCACCAGTCCCTCGCGCACGAAATCGGTCGCCGGCGCTCCCAGGACTGGCAGGTTGGGTGAACCGTCACGCAGGATCTGGACGGTCTTCTCCCCGTTGCGGTCCCCCACCGTTGCGATCGCGGTGTAGACCACCTGATTGATGGCCGCCAGAGCCACTTCCCGTGAGGTGAAGCCGTCGAAAGCGGACGCCGAGATGTCCACCACGATCCGATTGCCGACCACGGTGGCGGAGTTCACCTGCCCCCCGGTCCACAGGGAGGAGAGGGCAGGGTCCAGCGGGACCACATTGAGGACTGCGGCGATGGCGGTGGTCAGGCGATCACTCTGGGTCGGCAGGTCACGGAACTCGCGGTAGAGCAGGTTTCCCGGCCCGACGTAGTAGATCGGCAGCCCACGCTGGAGGGTCGGCAGCGAGGGCGGTCCGGAGTCCGTCGTCCCCACCTGGGCAGTGGAGGGCATCGCGGTGGGCACTATGGCGCCGCCGTTCCGGCCCAGTATCTGGGGGAGGATGTTGGGCAGCAGCAGGCCGATCAGCAGTGCCACGGTGGACCACATCAGCAGGCTGCGAGTTCGGGTGGCGGGGCGGTCGTCGTCCTGGCTCTCGGCCACACGATCGAGCAGTTCGCTCAGATTGCCTCCGGGATGGATCGTCGCGGCCTGTTCGGCCAGGGCCCTGCGAACCCGTGGGACCGTCAGTTCGTGGCTGGTCCCCAGGCTCTCCCGGACCGTGCGCAGCCCCCGGTGGAGGTGGGTTCGGACGGCGAGCCGGCTGATCCCGAGGGTTTCGGCAACCTCGTCCTCCTCCATCCCGCCCCAGTAGCGCAGGACGAGGACCTCGCGTGGACGCTGCGGGAGGCTGTCGATCACGTCCAGGGCTCGTAGCACCTCGTCCAGGTCCGCGTGGCCCTGCCCGGGGGCCACGGACACCCGGTCCTCGGAGGACGCCCGGTGTCGGTGGGAGGATCGCGTCCGGTTGACCACGGCACTGCGCAGGTAGGTGGCGGCGTGGTCCTCGGTGAGGAACTGCGAGCGTCGGGTGTTCGCGGCGACGAAGGCATCGACGACGATGTCTTCCGCGCCGGCCGAGGAACCGAGCAGCAGGCTGGCGAGTTGGACCATCGGCACCCAGTGGGTGTCGTGCAGGTGACGCAGCCAGTCGTCGTCGCGGCGGGCCATGGTGGCTCAGATGCCGGCGTAGGAGTGCAGGCCGCTCACCAGCAGGTTGACCCCGATGAAGTTGAACCAGAAGGACGCGATCCCGACCACCGCGATGATCGCAGCATTGCGGCCTTTCCACCCGGCCGTGGCGCGGGCGTGCAGATAGGCGGCGTAGACCACCCAGGTGACCAGCGACCAGGTCTCCTTGGGGTCCCAGCCCCAGAAGCGTCCCCAGGCGTACTCGGCCCAGATCGACCCGGCGGCAATGGTGAAGGTCCAGATCGGGAAGCCGAAGGCGTGGGCCCGGTAGGCGAAGCGGTCGATCGAGGCCAGCGAGGGGACGCGGGCCATGATGCCGGTGAGCGTCGGGTTCTCCGGGGAGCGCTTCTCGGCACGCAGGACCGCGCTGCGCTTGACCAGGTAGACGATCGAGGCGAGTGCACCCAGGTTGAAGGCCGCAGCCGAGATGCAGGCGGCGACGATGTGGATGATGAACCAGACCGAGTGCAGGGCCGGGACCAGCGGCGCGATCTCGACGTAGAAGACGGTCACCGCCAAGCCATTGCCGACGGACAACAGCAGCGTCATCGGCAGGCCGAGCCAGCGCAGCCCCCAACGCGAGACGCCGAACATGTAGGCGACGACGGCGAAGAGCAGCGCGGCGGTGAGGAACTCGTACATGTTTCCCCAGGGGGCGCGACCGGCGGCGACGCCGCGGGCGACCACCCCGGCGAGCTGGCTGAGGGCGCCCAGGCCGGTGAGGATGATTCCCAGGCGCCCGAACATGTCGGAGCGCAGGCGGGCTGGGTCGAACTCGTCGTCGTCAGCAGCCAGCGCAGTGGCGCTGGTGTCGCGCAGGGGGACACCGCGCAGGGTCGCCCATTCGGCGCTGTGTGCCAGCAGGGCCAGCAGGTAGAAGATGAAGGCGGTGACGATTCCTCCGCTGGCGTACTCGGCGAGGGTCATCGTTTTTCTCCTTCGGTGGCCACTGGTTCTGGGTCAGGCGGTTCTGGCCTCTGGTCAGGTGATTCGCCAGCAAGAGTAGCGAGGAGTTCCTCGACGTCCTCCGGCAGACCGCTCCGTGAGTCGGCACGGTCGAGGCCGGCCACCTCCACCTGACCGTCCTCCCGGAGCCGCACCCAGAGGCGCCGCGGGCGGATGAACAGGCTCAGGCAGAGTCCCAGCGTCCCCAGGGCAAGGGAGGTGAAGGCCACCGGAAGGCCGGGGGCATGGGAGATCTGCAGCTTCGCCCAGCGCGACCAGCCGTCGAAGGAGATCGACCCCTGGCCGTCGGGCAGCTTGTAGCCGGTCCCCGGCTTGAGGCGGATGGCGACCGGTCCGCCTGACTCGTTGGTGACCTGGCTGAGGCCGGCCTTGTTGAGGACGTAGACGTTCTCGGGCCGTCCGGTCTCCTGGCGCGGCGGGCCGGACCAGACGTTGAGGAAGAGTTCGGGGTTGGCGGCGTCCGGGAAGGTCGAGTGCGGGCCACGCTGGTCGACCACGGCGGTCGGCAGGAAGAGGCCCTCGAAGGCCAGCTGTTTCGGGCGGGCGTCCGGGGCCTTGATGACGCCCATGGAGGTGAGGTTGCCGTCCTGGGGCAGGAAGATCACGGGGCCCTGGAAGGCGAGGTTGCCCTTGCCGTCCTTGATGGTCACGTGGGCGGCGTAGCCGTGACCGATCACGTGGACCTTGTCCTGGCCGATCGTCAGCGGGTGGTTGACCTCGATCGCGGTGTCCTCGGTCTTGTCCTTCGAGGTGGCCGTCACCTCGGCGCGAAAGAGACGGGCCGCTCCGCGCTGGACCGGTCCCTTCTCGAACTCGGCGAAGAAGCGCTTGAGCTTGAGCGAGAACGGGGGCAGCTCGTCGGTGTTGACCATCGGGCCGGCGCGGAACTCGTCGTACTGGGTGATGACATTGGAGAAGCCGCGACCCTCCACCACCATGGCGGTGCCCTTGTAGCTGTACAGGTTGTTCCACGCCACGCCGATCAGGACGCCGACCAGGGAGAGGTGGAAGAGCAGGTTGCCGAACTCGCGCAGGTAGCCGCGCTCGGCGCTCAGCCCGCGCCAGTCCCCCTGCTTCGCCGAACCCTCGGACGCGGCGACGCGGAAGCGCTTGCGCTTGAGCACCTCGGTCGCCTTCTCCAGCGCCTCGGTCGCGGCGAGGCCGGGTTTCAGCTGGCCCGTGCGCGATTCGGGCAGTCGGGTGAGTCGGGAGGGGATGCGCGGCGGGGGCGTCTTCACCGCCCGCAGGTAGACGCGGATCCGCGGGATGATGCAGCCCAGCAGGCTGAGGAAGAGCAGCAGGTAGATCGCGGAGAACCAGGGCGAGCTGTACACGTCATACATGCCCAGTGGTTCGTAGAGCTTGTTGAGCGTGGGGTGGTCGCGCTGGAAGTCCTGGACGCGGATGGGGGTGACCGAGCGCTGCGGGATCAGCGAACCCGGGATGGCGGCCAGGGCGACCAGGAAGAGCAGCACCAGGGCGGTGCGCATGCTGGTCAGCTGGGTCCACAGCCAGCGCAGGCTCTCCATCGGGCTGAGCCCGGGGTCCTGGGGCCTGTCCTTCTGGGGCTTCTGCTCCTCGCCCTTCTGCTCTGTCTCGGGGATCGTGGTGCCAGACATCAGATCGGGGTCTCCCAGCGGCTCGCGAGTTGCTGCAGGTGGCTGATCAGGACGTCCCACAGCCCGGTGACCAGGGCGATGCCGATCAACACCATCACCAGGCCACCGACCAGTTGGACGCCACGCTGGTGCCGCTTCACCCAGTTCAGCGCCCCGCCCAGCCGGCTCAGCGCCAGTCCGGCGACGATGAAGGGAATGCCCAGGCCGAGGGCGTAGCAGAAGGCCAGCACCCCGCCACGCACCGAGGAGCCCTCGTTGAGCGCGAGGGTGAGGACCACGCCCAGGGTGGGACCGATGCAGGGGGTCCAGCCCAGCCCGAAGACGATGCCGAGCAGCGGGGCGAAGGCGACGCCCATCCGGGGGGCGACGTTGAGGCGCAGGGTGTTCTGCCCGAAGCGGAGCAGGCCGGAGAAGACCAGTCCGAGCGCGATCACCAGCACGCCCATCACGATGGTGATGGTCCGTTGGTGGCGCAGCAGCGCATGCCCCAGGCTCCCGACCAATGCCCCGGTCACCACGAAGACGGCGGCGAAACCGAGCACGAAACCGATGGTTCCGAGCAGGACGCGCCCGGCGCGCAGCCCTCGGCGTCCCGTGCTGGTGGTCTGGAGTTCAGCGGCGGTCAGGCCGGTGGCATAGGACAGGTAGCCGGGAAGCAGCGGGAGCACACAGGGCGAGAAGAAGGAGACCAGCCCGGCCAGCATCGCCAGCGGCATGGCGACCGGCATGGAACCGCTGATCGCGGCGCGTGCCCACTCCCCCATCACTTGCCTGCCGCGATGTCGTTGATGATGCCGACCAGGGTGCTGGCGGTGGTCTCGCCGAGGACGCGGGCAGCCACGCGCCCCTGGCGGTCGATCACCAGAGTGCTCGGAATCGCCTTGGGCGGCAGCTCGGGGAAGCTGAGCAGGAGCTCGCCGTCGGGGTCGAAGAAGTTGGGGTAGCTGATGCCGAACTCACGGCTGAAGGCCTGCGCTGCCTGGGCCGAGGCGTCGCGGGTGTTGATGCCGAGGAACTGCGCGTCCTTGGCGGTCTGCTTCGAGGCCTTGGCGAGCTCGGGTGCCTCCTTGCGGCAGGGCCCGCACCAGGAGCCCCACACGTTGAGGACGATGACCTTGCCCGAATGGCTCGAACTGCTCAGCGGCTTGCCGTCCAGGTCGGTGCCGGTCAGGGTCGGGGCCTTGGCGCGCTTGTCGAGGGGGACGAGGGTGAAGGAGCCGTCGCCCGGCGCGAAGCCGATCTCGGAGCTGGCCACGGGGTTGCGGGAGCAGCCGGACACGGTGAGTCCGGCGATCCCGATCCCGAGGGCAGGGACGAGGTGCAGCAGGTCGCGTCGGTTCACTTGCCCCCCCGCCGAGAAGTTCATCTTCTGGTCCTTGGCCGGGATGAGGTCGGCGGCGGGCGCCTCGTAGGCGACGCGGACGACCCGGCCCTGCTTGACGTGGAAGGCGGTGACCGAGGCGAGGACGGCCTCTCGCTTGCGCGGGTCGTGGGCCAGTCGACGGCCCTCGGCGTCGAGGCGCGCGATCCAGATGGGGAGCTGGTGGCTGACCACGATCGCCTCACCACCCGGGCCGGCGGCCTCGGCGGCGGTCTGGATGCCGATGCGCATGCGGGCGGCGATCTCGACGAAGGGTTCACCCCAGGAGGGGGTCAGCGGGTTGCGGAGCTTCCACCAGTTGCGGGGGTTGCGCAGGGCCTTGTTGTCGCGGCCGAAGACCATGCCCTCGAAGTCATTGGCGGCCTCGATGACCAGCGGGAGGCTGCAGACCTCGAGCTCGGGAAAGACCGTGGCGATGGGCTGCATGGTCTCGCGGGCGCGTTCGAGGGGGGAGGTGGCCAGATGGGTGATGTTGGCCCCGGCCTCCTTCTTCGCCGCGAAGAACTCGGCGATGCGCTCGGCCATCAGGCGTCCGCGTTCGGAGAGGTGGAAGTCGGGCAGGCGACCATAGAGGACGCCCTCGGGGTTCTCGACCTCGCCGTGGCGGACTAGGTGGACGATCGTGGTGTCAGCGACTGCCTCGGTCATGATTCTCCCCTGGTCGACGGCTGGCGGTGCGCCCTAGGATACCCCGCCCCGAATGCGTACTTGCCCGCGCACGTGGGCGAAGGCGGGGGTCAGGAGCCGACGGGGCGGCCGCGGCGGCGCTGCAGGGTGGGACGCACAGTCGGCTTGCCCTTGGCGGCCAGCTCTGCACGACGGCGCAGGGCGAACGCGGCGAGGGCATCGGCGAGCTCGACGGCCGAGGGGTTCTCGGCCTGGACGTCGACGCGCAGCCCGTGCTCCTCGCAGGTCTCGGCCGTACGCGGCCCGATGGCGGCGATGATGCTGAGCTTGTGCGGCTTGCCGGCGATGCCGACCAGGTTGCGTACCGTCGAGGATGAGGTGAAGACCACCGCGTCGAAGCGTCCGGTCTTGATGGCCTCACGGGTCTCGGCCGGCGGCGGGGCGGCACGGACGGTGCGGTAGGCCACGACCTCCTCGACCTCCCAGCCGAGCTCGACCATTCCGGCGGCCAGCACCTCGGTGGCGATGTCGGCCTTGGGCAACAGCACCCGGTTCATCGGGTCCAGCAGTTCGTCGAAGGCGGGAAACTCCGCGCTCAGGCCGGCGGCGGACTGCTCCCCCAGCGGCACCAGGTCGGGTTCCAGGCCCCACGCGCGCAGCGCCTGGGCGGTCATCGCGCCGACAGCAGCGATCTGGATGCCGCCGAAGCTGCGGGCGTCCAGGCCGTAGTCGGTGAACTTCTCGCGAACGGCGCGCACGGCGTTGGCGCTGGTGAAGGCAACCCAGCGGTAGCGGCCCTCGACCAGGCCGGTGATGGCGCGGTCGAAGTGCTGCGGGGTGCGCGGCGGCTCGATCGAGATGGTCGGCACGACCTCCGGGACGGCGCCGTGGCTGGCCAGGCGTGAGGTCAGTACTCCGGCCTGGTCCTTGGTGCGGGGCACCAGCACGCGCCAGCCGAACAGCGGCTTGCTCTCGAACCAGTTCAGTCGGTTGCGACGATCAGGGGACGCCGCGGCGCCGAGCGCGACGACGACTGGACCGGGGGTTCCGGCCAGCTCGCGGGCCAGCTCGGAGAGCTCACCCAGGGTGGTGGACCGTGAGGTCTGCTCGGGGCTGGCTGCGTGCACGGTGACCAGCACCGGCTCGTCCTCGTGGCGCCCGGCGCGTTCGGCCAGTTCAGCGGCCACGGAGAGGTGGTCGGCGTCACCGATCATGACGACGGGCCCGGTTTCGGCGAGCTCGGCGTCCTGGGTGGCGACCAGGTCAACCAGCTGCACGGTGCTGCCCAGCGAGATGCCGGCGAACTCGGGCAGGGAGGTGCGGGCGGCGACGCCGGGCACGATGTCGACCTCGAGGCCGAGGTCGACGCAGGCACCGGCCAGGTCGGCGGCGCGAGAGTCCATCAGCGGGTCGCCCCAGACCGCGATCGCGACCTGGCGCCCGTGGAAGTCAGCGGGGTTGATGTGGTCCCAGTCGAGACGGCTCGTCTGGCGAAGGTGCACCTCGGGGTGGGACAGGTCGATGTCGGGGGAGGTGATGATCACCTCATCAGCGGCGTTGAGGGCGTCCACCCCGGCCAGCGTCAGCAGCCACGAGGGTCCAGGGCCGGCGCCCACGAGAACCACGCGGGTCGGCGTCTCTTCCATCACTGCTGCCTTCTTCATGCTGGGGCTGCTGCCAGTCTGACTGGATGTCTCGCTCGTCATGGTCTCGTTCACGTCCTGCTCAGGCATGCTCCACCACGCGTCGGCGGGCCTGGTGGTAGCTGAGGATCTGCAATTCCTGGGCAAAGTCGACATTCCGCACGGCCACGTCAGCGGGAACGTGCAGGGCAACCGGAGCCATGTTGAGGACACTGGTGATGCCCGCCTCCAGGGCGAGGTCGACGACCTCCTGGGCAGCGGACGCCGGGGTCGCGACCACGGCGAGTTCCGCGCCGGTGCTGCGGATCGTCTCGATCATGCGGTCCGGGTGGGTGACCACCACCCCGTTCACCTCGGTGCCGACCAGCTCGGGGGCAACGTCGACCAGACCGACCACCTTGAAGTTGAGGTCGGCGAAACCAGCATGGCGGACCAGCGCCTGGCCCAGGTTGCCGGCGCCGACGATGATGACGCGACGGACCCGGGTGCCGCCGATGATCCGGAGGATGGCGCGACGCAGCTGCTGCACGTTGTAGCCCACCCCACGGGTGCCATAGCTGCCGAACTGGGAGAGGTCGCGTCGAAGGAGCGCGGACTGCACCCCCGATGCTTCGGCCAATGCCTCCGAACTCACGGTGGCAACGCCCTTGTCGGACAGTTCGGTGAGTTCGCGAAGGTAGAGCGGCAGACGTCCGATGCTCGCGCCCGAAATCTGTTCGGTCGTGCTCATCGGTCCTCCTTGGGCCACATCGTCATCCAAAATGTGAATGCTGTCACAGGCTGGGCGGACTTGACCAGTCCGCACCGGCCAGGGCACTGGCCAACTGTCCCTCATCGAGGCTCCAGTAGGCCAGGAGTCGCCCGTCAACGAAGACGACCGGCACGTGGTCGGTGTACCGCTCCCTGAGGGTGGGATGGTCGTCGACGTTCAACCCGGCCCAGGTGCCCGGCGCGCAGTGGGCCTGGACGGTGTTGAGGGCTTCGCTGCACAGGTGGCAGCCCTCCCGGGTCAGGACGATCACCCGGGCGCCGGCGTCGAGGGGGCCGAGGAACTCCTCAGGTGCGGCGGGGTCAAGGCCTCCACCCGACGGCCCGGGCGCAGGGACCTGCGCAGCCGGCGGTCGGGTGGAGGCAGCGTCTGCGCGGCGGCCGATGCCCAGCCAGCGCTTCAGGGGACGTCCGCGCATGGGAGACCTCCCAGCGTCAAGACGGGAATTACTTGCCGGCGCGACGACGCTGGATGCGCGTCTTCTTCAGCAGCTTGCGGTGCTTCTTCTTCGCCATGCGCTTGCGACGCTTCTTGATGACAGAACCCACGATGGTGGCCTTTCGAGTGTGTACAGGAATCCGGACCGCATGGCAGCAGCCCAGAGGCAATGGTCAAGCATACCGGCGGCGAGCCCCTGCGAAGAAATCGACGACGCGGGAAAATCCGCTCCTCTGGGCGCGGAATCATCGCCAGTCGGGCTGCTTCAGCGGCCCAGTTCGGCTGATCGTTCGGACGCCGCCCGCATCGCCTCCAGCAGGGCCGTCCGCAGGCCATGCGCTTCGAGGGCGGCCAGGCCGGCGGCCGTGGTTCCTCCCGGGGAGGTGACCTGCTCGCGCAGGCGGCCGGGGTGTTCACCGGTTTCCAGCATCCCGGCCGCTCCTGCGAAGGTCTGACGCACCATCTCGTCGGCCTGCCGGCGAGTGAGCCCCAGGGTAACCCCGGCGTCAATCATGGCCTCCGCCACCAGGAAGAGATAGGCGACGGCTGAACCGGCCGAAGCGACGACCAGGTCCTGCTGGGGCTCGGGGAGCACCACCACCTTGCCGACGGCCTGGAGCAGTCGCTCGGCGATGTCCACGGCCTCGGCGTCAGCCGAGGTGCCGGCGGAGATGCCGGTCATCGCCAGGCCCACGGCGGCCGGGGTGTTCGGCATCGCGCGAACCACCCTCGCACCCTCAGGCAGTGCATCCTCCAGGGCGGCCGTGGAGATGCCGGCCGCCACCGACACCACCACTGTTCCCGGGGCGACCGGGAGCTGGCGGGCAACGGAGAGGATGTCCTTCGGCTTCACGGCGAGGAGCACCACGTCGGCACCGCTGACTGCTTCGGCGTTGTCCGTGGTCGTGCCGATACCGAGGTCGGCAGCGAGCTTGGCACCGCTCCCCTGCGTGCGGGTGGTGGCCACGACCTGGTCGGGAGCGACCCCGGCCCTCAGCAACCCCCCGATGATGGCCGAGCCCATGGACCCGGCCCCGATGACGGCCAGCCGACCGTCCAGCGGGCTGGTCATCGAGACTGGAGCTCCTGGGCGACGAGTTCGGCGATCTGGATGGCATTCAGCGCGGCACCCTTGCGCAGGTTGTCATTGGACAGGAAGAGCACCAACCCCTTGTTCTCGGGGGCGGACTGGTCGGCGCGGATGCGACCCACCAGGGAGGGGTCGGCACCCGCTGCCTTGCGCGGCGTGGGAATGTCGACCAGCTCCACACCCGGGGCGTCCTTGAGCAGTTCGGTGGCGCGCTCGGGGGTGAGGTCGCGCTCGAACTCGGCGTGGACCGCCAACGAATGGCCGGAGAAGACGGGGATGCGCACGCAGGTGCCGGCCACGCGCAGGTCGGGCAGGTGCAGGATCTTGCGCGACTCATGGCGCAGCTTCTGCTCCTCGTCAGTCTCCCCGCTGCCGTCGTCGACGACCGAGCCTGCGACCGGAACCACGTTGTGGGCGATCGGCTCGAGGTAGGGCGCAGTGTCGCCGGCCTCGAAGACCGAGCCATCGCGGGACAGACGGGCCGGGTCGGGGGTGTTGGCAAGCTGCCCGGCGAGGGCGTCCACCCCGGCCAGACCGGAACCGGAGACGGCCTGGTAGGTGGCCACCACCAGTCGGACGAGACCGGCCTCGTCGTTCAGCGGGGCCAGGACCGGCATGGCGGCCATGGTGGTGCAGTTCGGGTTGGCGATGATTCCCTTGGGGCGATCCTTGATGTCCCCGGGGTTCACCTCGCTGACGACCAGCGGGACCTCCGGATCCTTCCGCCAGCCCGAAGAGTTGTCGATGACAACCGCGCCAGCGGCGGCGACCTTGGGACCGTACTCGAGGGAGGCCTCCTTGCCGGCGGAGAACAGGGCGATGTCGAGCCCGGAGAAGTCGGCGGTGGCGACGTCCTCCACGACCACGGGCTTGCCCTGGAAGTCCAGGGTCTTGCCGGCGGAACGCGCCGAGGAGAAGAAACGAATCGAGCTGATCGGGAACTCGCGTTCCTCGAGCAGCGTGCGCATCACCGCACCGACCTGGCCAGTGGCCCCAAAGACTCCAACATGCATGGGGGCGATTCTACGTGGCGCTCCTGACGACTCCTACAGCCAACCGACATGCGGCTTCAGCAGCGAATACCCGACGAAGGCGAAGCAGTCGATCAGCCCGTGGGCCAGCACCAGCGGCCACAGACGTTTGGTCTTGAGGAAGAACAGGCCGAAGGCCACCCCCATCAGCAGGTTCCCGATGAACCCTCCCCAGCCCTGGTAGAGGTGGTAGCTTCCCCGGACCACAGAGCTGACAAGGACGACCGTGGCCGCCCGCCAGCCCGCCTGACCCCAGCGGGTGAACAGGTAGCCGATCATCACCACTTCCTCCAGGAAGCCGTTCGCGAAGGCGGCCGCGACGAGGACGGGGATGGTCCACCAGGTGTCGGTCAGGTTCGCAGCCGCGACGGTGGTGTTGATGCCCATGGCCTTGGCGCCCAGGTACAACCCCAGACCGGGGACGCCGATCGCAGCGGTGATGAGCCAGCCCCAGACGATGTCGAACCCCCTGCGTGAACCGTCGAGTCCCATCGCCCGCAGGCGTCCCGGGGGTGGAAGAACGGTCGCGACCAGGAAGCAGGCCATCAGCGCCGGAACAACGAGAAAGAACGTGTTCGCCAGTTGGTAGAGCAGGTCGAGCCAGGGCCGGTCGGGGGTGACCGAGACGTTCAGCGTGGAGGTCTGCTTCTTCAGCGGTTGGTCTGGGCGGGTGGACCTCTCGATGATGCGCAGGATCGCGTAGACAGCGGATTGCCCCAGCGACAGACCCAGCAGCAGGATGGTCTCCCAGACCAGTCGCCTGCGGCGGGCACTGGGCATGACAGCGGTCGGCACGGCGGCGGCCGTAGCCCCTCCCCCGGTCATCGCCGGCTGAGCAACTGCCGCAGCACCTTGCGGAGCATGTCGGGATTGTCGATCACCCGGTCCGCGAGGTAGTCGTACCAGGCCCGCCCATAGGGGATGGAGACCCGCAGAGGTCGCCCGGTGTCGACCAGGCGCCGGTGTTCGAGGGGACGCACACCCATCAGCATCTGGAACTCGTAGTCATCGCGGCTTCGGTCGCTGCGTCGCACGAGCTCGTGGGTGATCGAGACGATCCGCGGGTCATGGGAGGCGACCAGGGGGGTGGCCGGGCTCTCCATCAGGGTGCGCAGCATCCGCACATAGGCCCGGTCGACCTGGTGGCTGGTGTCCCAGCGCTCCTCCACCGGCGTCTGGTAGGCGCCCTTGACCACGCGGACACGGCTGCCCTCGGCCAGGAACTCGCTGAGGTCACGTGCACTGCGCCGCAGGTTCGCCTGCAGTGTGATGCCCAGGCCCGGGTGCTGGGGGCGGAGGCTGCGGGCCAGGTCAAGGGTGTCCTCGATCTGGTCGGCGCGTCCCATTCCCATGGTGATGTGGGCCCCCACCCCCTCGACGGCGGACGCGACGCGGCCGATGCGCTCCCTCGCGCCCTCTACGTCGCCGACGTCCAGCCCCAATCCGTGGGCGGAGACCGAGACGTCGAAGCCCTTCAATCCGGAGGCCGCAGCCAGGCGGACGACCTCCAGGTAGTCGGCGGTGATGGCGTCCGGGTCGGGCAGGTTGACCGACGAACCGACCGCCTGGGTGAAGCTGACGTCCAGCCCTTTCGAGACGCGATCGAGGGCGACGACGATCGCCTCGGCGGGGTGGTCGCCAGCGATGAAGCGGTCCACGACCTCCTCGAGGTGCCCGCCGCTGCCCACCAGGTCCGCGACCCGATCGCTGGTGACCAACCATCGCGCGCTGCGACGGAGCCGTGAATCGCGCATCAGCCGTCCCTCCAGTCATTGCCACGCGCGCCCTCGGGATCAGGGCCGAGCTGGTCGGGGTCAGTGGCCGTGGCCAGCAGTTCCAGCGCCTCCTGGGTGTGCTCGACGGTGGCCTTGTCGACCTTCTGACCCAGACGGGTCCGGATGTCGATGAGGGTCTGGCCGAGCATCGCCTCGCGGCGGGCACGGTTGCCCGCCTTGCGCGAATTCACCTCGAGTACGATCTGGCCGTCGTAACCCGCCTCGACCAGGTCATCGAGCAGTTCCCAGGCCTCCTGGTTGCCCTCGCCGGGGAAGAGGTGCTCGTCCTTGAAGGAACCGTTGCCATCGGTGAAGTGCAGGTGACCCAGGCGCCCTCCCCAGTTCTTCACCAGTTCACGCGACTTCGCGCGAGCGGTCGAGGCGTGCGAGAGGTCGAGGGTGAGGTGGTCGTAACCCATCTCGGACGGGTTCCAGTGCGGGGCGTAGGTCATCAGCCCGCCCACGGGCGTCCGCCATGGGTACATGTTTTCGACGCAGAACTTGATCGGGGCGAACTGCTCGTTCAGCCTGCGAATCCCGTTCACGAAGGTCTTGCCATAGGACCGCTGCCAGACGAAGGGCGGGTGCACCACGACCACCTTCGCCCCCAGCCGCCGGGCGGCCTCGCCCGAACGTCGCAGCTTGTCCCACGGGTCGGCGCCCCAGGTCGACTGGGTGACCAGCAGCGTAGGGGCGTGGACGCTCGCCACCGGCACCTGGTGGTAGTCCCGCAGCGCCTCGACGCGGTCGATGTCGGCAGCCACCGGATCGATGCCGATCATCACCTCCACGCCGTCGTAGCCGATACGCGCGGCGAGCTCGAAACCACTGGAGGTGGCTTCGGGGTAGACCGAGCTCGTCGACAGGACGACCGGATTGTTCGCGCTCACCCCGCCCACGCTACCGCTCCCCCGTGACACGGTCGTAGGCTTCTCCCAATGAGGACGCGCGTCATCTCCGACGAGATCACATCTCCCATCCCGCGGTACTGGGTCGAATTCATCGACCCAGCTGATAACGCGCAGCTGATCAGGGCCGATCTGACCTGGCTGACCAGCGACTACTCCTGCATTTTCGGGGCGGGCTGTCGGGGCATCGACTCCGAGCGTCCGGACGCCGGATGCTGCACCTTCGGAGCCCACTTCACCGAGGCTGCCGATGAGCAGAACGTCGCCTCGCACGTCTCGCGGCTGACCCCGGAATTGTGGGCACATCGCGAGTCGGGGTTGCGCGAGGGGTGGGCGGTCGATGACGAGCCTGACGGTGCCGGAGAGAACGGGCGCAAGACCCGGGTCGTGGACGGGGCCTGCATCTTCTGCAATCCGGGCGGCTTCGAGGGTGGCGCGGGGTGTGCGCTGCACCTGCTGGCGCTTTCGGAGGGACGTTCGCACGTGGAGACCAAGCCCGAGGTCTGCTGGCAACTCCCCTTCCGGCGCCAGTACCGACATGGTGAACGGGCCGACGGGACACCCACCCTCGACATCTCCATCGGTGAGTTCGGACGCGAGGGCTGGGGCCCGGGCGGGGCCGACCTCGACTGGTACTGCACGACTGCCCCCTCGGCCCATGTCGGGAGCGAGCCGCTGTTCCGTTCCGGACGCGACGAACTTGTGGAGCTGGTCGGCGCCCATGCCTACGACGTGCTGGTCGGGCATTGCGAGGCGTTCCTCGCCAGGCGAATGCCGTTGCACCCGGCCACGCAGGAAGCACGAAGCACGTAGCGACGCCGGGATGCGCCCACGGATGGGCGTCCCCACCGGACCGGGGCGAGGGAAGCTGGGCATTCACGCACCCCGATTTCGTGATGTGCTCACTGCGGGCAAGAATGGACCCATGCATGTCGACCACCTGACCTTCGCAGCCGGCCCCGAGGGCCTGGAATCCACCGTCGACCGGCTGGGTGCAGCGCTGGGCGCCAAGTTCATCAACGGTGGTTTCCACCCGCGCTTCGGCACCCGCAACAACCTCCTCCCGCTGACCGACGGCCGCTACGTGGAGGTCGTCGAGGTGCTCGACCACCCCGCCGCCGAGAAGGCCGTCTACGGTCAGGTCGTGCGTGCCCGCTCCGAGATGGGCGGTGGCTGGCTGGGCTGGGTCATCTCCGTCGATGACATCGCCCCCTACGAACAGCGCCTCGAGCGCCAGGCCGTGCCCGGTTCGCGTCACTTCCCAGACGGTCGCCTGCTGGAGTGGGAGCAGATCGGCGTTCGCGGCCTGATGTCGGACCCCCAGCTGCCCTACTTCCTGACCTGGAAGTCCAGCCCAGACCTGCTGCCCTCGGCTCTTGAGGGGTCGATCACCCTGAAGTCGATGCACATCGCCGGTAACCGTCCGCGGATCGAGGACTGGCTGAACGTCGACCTGGAGGATGGTCTGGATGGCGTCGACATCGAGTTCACCTCCCCCAACGGAACCCCCGGCCTGAACGCCGCGGTCTTCGAGGTCCCGGGCAAGGGCGAAGTTCGCATCTGATTCCGCTCCCCCTCGCCGGCCCCTGTCTCGGCCCCTGCGCCCGCCTGCTCTGGTGTTGTCGGGTTGACCCCAGATGGTGTCGCGATGTACTCAGGTGTCCATGAATCGCAGGGGGGGTTTTCAACGCCCGACTCCTTCGGTAGCCTCCCCGCATCGGTCCCGATCGGGGCCGGGCAGCGAGGCCGTGGGACCGGCGTTCGCCCCCGGCTCGCGGCCCGGACCAAAGGAGACCCCCATGGAGGAGTCGAACGTCCTGGATGCAGGGACAGTATGGATGGTGACGAGCGCGGCGATGGTCCTGCTCATGACACCCGGACTGGCCATTTTCTACGGCGGCATGACCCGCGCAAAATCCTCGCTCAACATGATCATGATGTCCTTCGTCTCGATGGGCCTCGTCGGAGTCGCCTGGGTCCTGTGGGTCCACGGCATGACCGGCGGAGACGGGTGGGCCGGGGTGGTGGGAAACCCCGCCGGTGATCTCGGGCTGACCGGCACGATGGCCGAGGGCGGGCTCGTCGCCGCGGCCTACGGCGCCACCTTCGCGATCATCGCGGTCGCCCTCATCTCCGGCGCGGTGGCCGACCGCTTCAAGTTCGTCACGTGGTGCGTCTTCGTGCCCGTCTGGACGACCGTCGTCTACGCCCCGCTGGCCTACATGGTGTGGGGTGGCGGGCTCCTCTCTGCGGACGGCGCCGTCGGCGCGCGCCTGGGTGAGGCCCTCGACTTCGCCGGTGGCCTCGTGGTGCACATCAGCGCCGGCGTGGCCGCCCTCGTGCTCGCGCTGCTGCTGGGCAAGCGGCAGGGCTTCGGAGTGGACCCCGGTCACCGACCGCATAACGTGCCGTTCACCATGCTCGGCGCGGCCCTGCTGTGGTTCGGCTGGTTCGGGTTCAACGGGGGCGCAGCGGGCGGTGTCGACGAGCTCGGGCTGATCTGGGTGGACACCCTCGCCGCCGGCGCCGCCGGCATGCTCGGCTGGGTGTTCGTGGAATGGAAGCGCCGCGGGCGCCCGACCTCGATCGGCACCGCTTCCGGGATCATCTCGGGCCTGGTCGCCATCACTCCCTCCTGCGCCTATGTGAGCCCCCTGGGCGCCGTGGCGATCGGCCTGGTCGCCGGTGCGGCCAGCGCGCTCGCGGTCAACCTCAAGTACCGCCTCGGCTTCGACGATTCGCTCGACGTCGTCGGCGTGCACCTCGTCTCCGGCATCCTGGGCACCGTGCTGATCGGCCTCTTCGCCCTGCCGGACGAGGGCCGGGCGGGCCTGTTCTACGGCGGAGACGCCGGTCTCCTGGTGTCCCAGACGGTGGCTGTGCTCGTCGCCGTGGTCTTCACGGCCGTGGTGACCACGGCCATCGCCCTGGTCCTGCGCAGGACCATGGGCCTGCGGGTGAGCCGGGAGGACGAGGAGCGGGGCGTCGATCTGACCCTGCACGACGAGTCGGCCTACGACGTCGGCTTCGGTGGGGTGCCCGTTCCCGCGGACGCGCGGTGAGCCGCCGCGGAGGGGTGAGGCCGGTCGGTTAGGCCTGGCGGGCGCCGCGGTGGATGCCGGGGCGCCCGCGACCAACCGGTCCGGGCCAGTCGAACCTGCTTTTGAAGGATCACACCGCGGCCTAGGGTGGCGGACATGGCGAAAGCGAAGACGACCGACGCGTTCCAGTGCACTGAGTGCGGCTGGACGACCGTGCGCTGGGTGGGGCGCTGCGGGGAGTGCCAGACGTGGGGGTCCGTGGTCGAGAGGGGAGCGCCCAAGCTCCCGCAGGTGACCACCTCGGCGCCGACCACCAAGGCGATCCCCATCGGGCAGGTGCCGCAGGCCCAGCAGGACCGTCGTCTGACCGGGATCGGCGAGCTCGACCGCGTCCTGGGTGGCGGTCTGGTGCCCGGCGTGGTCGCACTGTTGGCCGGAGAACCGGGCGTGGGCAAGTCGACGCTCCTGCTCGAGGTCGCCGCCAAGTGGGCCGCCGGGGACGCCGCCAGACCGGGCGAGAAGACGCTCTACATTTCGGGTGAGGAGTCTGCCGCCCAGGTCCGCCTGCGGGCATCCCGCACCGGGGCGCTGGCCGATCACCTCTACCTGGCCGCGGAGAACGACCTGGGCACCGTCCTGGGGCACATCGAGGAGGTCGAACCCAGCCTGCTGGTGGTCGACTCGGTCCAAACGATCGGCACCGCCGAGGCCGACGGCTCCCCCGGCGGGGTGTCGCAGGTGCGCGAGGTGACCGGCGCCCTGGTCCGGGTGGCGAAGCGGCGCGGCATGGCGGTCATCATCGTCGGGCACGTCACCAAGGAGGGCTCCATCGCCGGCCCCCGGACGCTGGAACACCTGGTCGACGTCGTGCTCGCCTTCGAAGGTGATCGCCACTCCGGTTTCCGCATGGTGCGCGCCACGAAGAACCGTTTCGGGCCGGCCGACGAGGTGGGCTGCTTCGAAATGAATGATGCGGGCATCGTCGAGGTCCCCGACCCGACCCACATCTTCACCACCCAGCACTCCGAACCGGTCCCGGGCACCTGCGTGACCGTGACCATGGAAGGGAGGCGCCCGCTGCTCGCGGAGCTGCAGGCGCTCGTCGCCCCGTCGCCGTACCAGACCTCACCCCGACGCACGACCCATGGCCTGGAGAGCTCCAGAGTGGCCCTCGTGCTGGCGGTGCTGGAGCGCAAGGCGCGCATCCCCTTGTCACAGAAGGACGTCTACGTGTCCACCGTCGGCGGCGCGCGCGTCAGCGACCCCTCGATCGACCTGGCGGTGGCCATCGCGATCGCCTCAGCTGCGGTCGACCGGAACTTCCCCCAGCGCGTGGTGGCGATGGGGGAAGTCGGCCTGGCCGGCGACCTGCGGCGCGTCCCCGGGCTGGAGCGGCGGGTCGCCGAAGCGGCGCGGCTGGGCTTCGAACTCGCCATCGTGCCCGCGAACTCGCGTGACCAGTCCCAGAAACTGCCGCGGATGCACGGGCTGAAGGTCGTGGAGGTCTCGACCCTCGCCGAGGCGCTCGGCGTCCTCGACCTGAGGAGGTCTGCCACCGAATAGCGGTCAGATGGAGAAGGCGCCAGCCCGCTCCCAGAATGCGGCCCAGAAGGCGGCCACCGATCCCACGGACTGGGACCGATGCGGCGGCCCAGATTAGGATCGACTCCATGGAATCCGCCGACCGACTCCGTCACTACCAGGCACTCATCGCGCCGGGCACCGCCTTTCGCGATGGCCTGGAACGCATCGTGCACGGACGCACCGGGGCGCTGATCGTGCTCGGCAACACTCCTGAGGTGCAGA
Source organism: Aestuariimicrobium sp. p3-SID1156 (assembly GCF_025144225.1). GTDB lineage: Bacteria > Actinomycetota > Actinomycetes > Propionibacteriales > Propionibacteriaceae > Aestuariimicrobium. The sequence goes on along the minus strand of NZ_JALXXB010000002.1, from coordinate 204,830 downwards.
AGACCATCTCCGGCGGCTTCCCCATCGACGTCCCCTTCACCCCCAGTGCATTGCGCGAGCTGTGCAAGTTGGACGGCGGAATTGTGCTCAGTGACGATCTCAGCCGCATCGTGCGCGCAGGCGTCCATTTCGTGCCGAAGGGCAACCTGCCCACTGAAGAAACGGGGACGCGGCATCGCACCTCGGATCGCCTCTCGCGCCAGACCGGGGTCCCCGTGGTGGCGGTGTCGGCGGCGATGGCGACCATCAGCCTGTTCATGGACGGTGTCCGGCATCCGGTGGAGTCGACCCAGCTCGTGCTGGCGCGGACCAACCAGGCACTGACCGCCATGTACAGCCATCGCCTGCAGGCGGTCCAGCTGGGTCGGGCGCTCAACGTGCTCGAAATCCAGGACCAGGCGACGGTCGCCGATGTGGCCCGGCTCGCCCAACGGCTGGAGTTCGGGCGCCGACTCGAACTCGAGGTACGTGATGCGCTGGTCGTGCTCGGTGTCGAGGGACGCCTCCTGGAGACGCAGGTGGCTGAGCTCTCCCACGGGCGCGACCGGGAGTTGTCGCTACTGGGGCGCGACTACGTGAACGACGGGCCCGGGGCTGCCGGGCTGGAGGCGCTGGACGACACCCAGCTGCTGGACCTCTCCCAGGTGGCCGCCGCTTTCGGGTTCGGCCGGTCCCACCTTGATGATCGGGTGCGTGCCCATGGCCACCGTCAGGTCTACGCCCTGCCACGGATCAGCGATGACCTGGCCGAACGGCTGATGGGAGAGTTCGGGACGCTGCAGGACCTGCTGGCTGCCTCGTCGACCGAGCTCGCGGCGGTGGAGGGCATCAGCGTCCAGAGGGCCCGCATGATTCGCGACGGCTTGATGCGGATGACCGAGGCTGCGCTCAACGACCAGCTCTCCTGAGGGGCTTCGGCGGGGCTCACGGCCATGAGGGTGTCGGCTGGTTAGTCTCACGCCATGGACACTCTGCTCCACCCGGTCGGTCCCGAACCGGAGCGCACCTACTGGATTCGACGTGGCATCGTGGCGGCAGCAGTGCTGCTGGTCCTGGTCCTGCTGTTCTGGTTCCTCGGCGCGCTGTTCGGTGGGGGCACGGAACAGACCGGCGCGCCCGCCCCGCAGGAGTCCAGTGCGACCGCGGGTGGCCCGTCCTCGAGCCCGTCCTCCGCGACATCAGGTGCGTCCACTGGTGGGGCCTCCAGCACGCTCGCCGCGTCGGGATCCAGCTCCAGCTCGGCCTCCCCGACCACGAGCACGAGTGCCTCGGCGGGCAGGACCCCCGCCACGCCCTCGCCCTCGGCGTCCCCGTCGAGTGCGAAGCCGAGCGCCAGCCCCACACCGACCGGACCGGTGATGTGCAAGCCCGAGGACGTCGTCGTGAACGTGTCCGGCGCCAAGACCGTGAAGTCGGGTGCGAGCACCCAGCTGTCGGTGACCTTCACCAGCGCGACTGCCTGCATTCTCGACTTCTCCGCGGTCCCCTTCGACCTGACGATCACCTCGGGCTCGGACCGGATCTGGTCCACCGAGGACTGCGGCGCCTCCCAGGTCTCGGGCCTGCTGAAGCTGCAGCCCTTCAAGCCGTGGAGCCACTCCTGGACCTGGAACACCCAGCGTTCGGCCGCGGAGTGCAAGAGCGTGGACGAGTACCTCCGCCCGGGCACCTACGTGGCCACCGCTGAGCTGCAGGGTTCCCAGAAGCGCGTCCAGGTGATGCAGCTCGTCGGCTGACCGGTGCTCGGGCGTGCTCTTCCCGCCCCCGCGCCCACCCCGAGCGCCCCGGCGTGGCCGGACGCGGCCTCCCGATTCCAGACCAACCCATCTTTGTCAGCCCTACCTGTCATTGCGGGTAGGGCTGACAAAGATGGTTTGGTGTGCGACGGGTGCCAACCAAGGGAGTGATCCTCACCAGGGTTCGGGCCCGCTCAGTGCCCATTCCGGCGGCCTACGGTTCTTGGGGGCGGGGTGAATGACAGGTAGGGGACGCTTGGACGCCAGCGCGAACATCCTCTCGAGCACCACCTTCAGCTTGGGTGTCCTGAAGACCTCGACCTTGCCCCAGCGACCGCATGTCCACCCTGCGATCTCCAAGTCCTGCTGCCGGTACTTCTCCCGAAACAGTACCGACGTGCCATCCTCACCCTCAGGGGCCAGGTGCGTGTACTTGCCCGTTCCGTCGTACTCCCCCACCACGCCCCGATCCGGCCATGCGAAATCCGTGCGACCCAAGAGTTTCCCTTCAGACGACCACACCTCGTATTGCTGGACCGGCGCAGGGAATCCCAGTTCCCTGATCAGGAGTCGGGAGCGGGTTTCCATCGGGCTCTCCGAGAGGTGCGATGCGTCCGACAACACGAAACGCAGCCGCTCCACCGCGCGATGCCTGGCCAGCCCCGCAGTGATCTCCTCCAGGTCCGCGCGCAGTTGGTCGAGCGAACCCTCCCGGTAGGCGGTGTTGAATGCGGCTTCCCAAGGGATCATCGCGGACGCGACAGGACGGTGCCGCGCGAGTTCCACGAGCGTCCAGACGAGGCTGGTGCAGCGAACGTCCTGCAGGCTGACGACGGCGTCCTCACCGATCGGTGAACCCGTGAGGAGTTTCGCCCGGCGCTGCCGCGTCCCATATCTGCCGGGCTCGATGACCTGAATCAAGTCCGGCACCGTGTCGACGGGAAGCCCGTGAAGCAGCGCCGCGGATTCCAACCCGAGGATTCCCCGTTCGCATCGAGCTTGAGCGAGGTGATGTTCGGTCCTGTCCGGAACGACCTCGCGGGCGTAGACCCCGGGCGACAGCCTGGTCAACCTGCCGGCGTTCACATCGCCACGGATCTCACCGTGGGTCAACCCCTCAGCCAGGAGATTGGATCGAGTCATGTAGCGCATACGGCCAACCGTCCCTCGCGACGGGGGCGATCACCAGACCCGCCGCCAAATCTGTGGACAACGGCGGGGAGGGTGCCGTTTGGCGTCCACGCGTAGCAATGCAGGCGGTCTGGCCGGGGGCGACGGAGCGGCGGCGACACAAACCAACCCATCTTTGTCAGCCCTACCCGCAATGACAGGTAGGGCTGACAAAGATGGGTTGGTTTGCGACGGGCAGCGAGTTGCTGGCCGCGCGGATGCCCCTTTGCCCGCGCAAGTAGGGCCCCCGCGGGCGGACGCGGCACAATCGACCCATGCCCGCCCGCAGCACCGCCCCGCAGCCGGGACGCCCACGCACCGAGATCGTCGCCACGATCCTCGACTGGTACGACCAGAACGCGCGTGACCTCCCGTGGCGTCGGGCCGACGCCTCCCCGTGGGGTGTGATGGTGAGTGAGTTCATGCTCCAGCAGACCCCGGTCAACCGTGTCCTGGGGCCGTGGCATGAGTGGCTCACCCGCTGGCCCACACCCGCCGACCTTGCCGCCGAGCCCGCCTCCGAAGCGGTCCGGGCCTGGGGACGCCTGGGCTACCCGCGGCGTGCGCTTCGCCTCCACGCGGCAGCCACGACCATCGCCACCGAGCTCCACAACCAGGTTCCCACCACCGCCGAAGCCCTCAGGCGGCTGCCCGGGGTCGGGGAGTACACCGCCGCCGCTATCGCCAGCTTCGCCCATGGACGCCGCGAGCCGGTCATGGACACCAATGTTCGCCGCGTCCTCGCCCGGATCGACACCCCGGACGACGCCTCCCCCACACCCACCACGGCCGACAGGCGGCGCGCCCTCCAGTGGCTCGACGCCACGGACGACACCACGGCCCCCCACTGGGCCGCGGCGTCGATGGAACTCGGCGCGCTCCTCTGCACCGCCCGCAACCCCGACTGCGCCCACTGCCCCGTCGCCACCGACTGCCAGTGGCTCGCCGCAGGGAAGCCGACCTCCACCGAGCCGCGCCGCGTCCAGCAATGGCAGGGCACCGACCGCCAGTGCCGGGGCCGGCTCATGGCCGAGCTCCGCCACGCCAGCAGCCCCCTTGCGCGGGCAACGCTGCTCAGGGCGGTTGAGGCACACCACGATCCCGAGCAAACGGCCAGAGCCCTCGACTCCCTCCTCACCGACGGCCTCGCCAAAGAGACAGATCACGGCATCACTCTCTAGACTGGCCAGCACCACGGGAGTCCGGGAACGGGCTGAGAGGGGGCTGCATCGCCCCGACCGTCGAACCTGATCCGGCTCATACCGGCGCAGGGAGAGCGTCTCTTCATGCCGAAGGTCGGCATGCACCCGTGCCCCCCAACCACAGGGAGCACACCATGGCAAGCACCGCGCACAACTCCACGCACAATGCAGCAGTCGACGAAACCTCCGCCGCCCCCACCCGCGGCTGGCGCGTGGTCGACATCGTGGTCACCGCCGTCCTCGGCGTGGCCGTCGGCCTCATCTTCTGGGTCTGGAACTTCATCGGGGGTGCCGGCGTCCCCTGGTTCGACGCCATCACCCCCGGCCTGGGTGGCCTCGCCTCAGGCGTCTGGGTGCTCGGCGGCGTCGTCGGCGGCCTGGCCATCCGCAAGCCGGGAGCCGCGATCCTGGTCGAGATGATCGCCGCCAGCGTCTCCTTCGCGATCGGCAACCAGTGGGGCATCGAGACCCTGTATTCCGGCTTTGCACAGGGTCTGGGCGCCGAGATCATCTTCGCCCTCTTCCTCTACCGTCGCTTCAGTCTCTCCGTCGCCATGCTCGCCGGCGCCGGCGCGGGCATCGGCGCGGTCATCCTGGAGTACTTCCTCTACCGCAACATCGAGAAGTCGCTGGCCTTCAACCTCATCTACGGCATCACCTGGGTGATCTCCGGCATCGTGCTCGCGGGCATCCTGGGCTGGCTACTGGTCCGTGCGCTGGCCTCCACCGGTGCGCTTGACCGTTTCGCCTCGGGACGCGACCGCCGCATCGCCTGAGGTGGCGATCTCTGCTGAAGGGTGGGGTTGGCGCCACGCCAGCCGCACCCGCTGGGCCGTCCGCGACCTCACCTTCGAGATCGCGGACGGCGAGCGCGTCCTGCTGTTGGGCGCCTCCGGGAGCGGCAAGTCCACCCTGCTCCACGCGATGGCCGGAGTTATCGCCGGTGACGAGGGCGAACAGGCCGGACGCCTGCTGGTCGACGGCAAGCACCCCACCCGCTGCATCGGCCGGATGGGACTGGTCCAGCAGGACCCTGAGTCCTCCGTCGTGCTCGAACGCGTCGGTGATGACGTGGCCTTCGGTTGCGAGAACCTGCGCGTGCCCCGCGAGGAGATCTGGCCCCGAGTCCGCCATGCCCTGGCCGAGGTCGGCCTGGGCGTCGAATTGAACCGTCCGACCTCAGCACTGTCCGGCGGCCAGAAGCAGCGGCTCGCCCTGGCCGGCGCGATCGCGATGCGCGCCGACATCCTGCTGCTGGACGAGCCGACCGCCAACCTCGACCCCGTCGGCATCGCCGAGGTCACCGGCGCTGTCGAACGCCTGGTGGCCGACCGCAGCCGTACCCTGGTCGTGGTCGAGCACCGCGTCGACACCTGGATTGACCTGGTCGACCGGGTCATCGTCCTGGGCTCCGACGGCGGCCTGCTCGCCGACGGCCCTGCCCGCGAGACCATCGAACGCCACCGCCACACCCTCGTGGACGCCGGGATCTGGGTGCCCGGAGAGCCCCTCCCCGACCTCCAGCTCCCTGCCACGGAGGCAACACCAGCGATCCTCACCGGCGAGAACCTCACCATCGGACGCACCCGCGAGCACATCGTCCAGCACGACCTGAACCCCCAGCTCCGCGAAGGCGGCTCGACGGTCCTGACCGGCCCGAACGGCGCCGGCAAGTCGACCCTGGCCCTCACCCTCGCCGGACTCCTCGCACCCCTCGACGGGACCATCAGCGCCGCCGAACACCTGCGTCCCCCCGCCCGCCAGGGCTGGCGCTGGCGTCACGTGCGCGCGGAGGACCCATCCACCTGGCCAGGCCGCGACCTGACCACCCGCATCGGCACCGTCTTCCAGGAACCCGAGCACCAGTTCGTCGCCACCACCGTGCGGGAGGAACTGGAAGCCGGCCCCCGCGCCCTGGGCTGGGACGCCGCCCGTACCGCGTCCCGCATCGAACCGCTGATGGAAACCCTGCGCCTCACCGGACTCGCCCGGGCAAACCCGTTCACCCTCTCAGGGGGCGAGAAGCGCCGGCTCTCGGTCGCCACCGTCCTCGCGACCGGTCCGCAGGTGATCTTCCTCGACGAACCCACCTTCGGGCAGGACCGCTCCACCTGGATCGAGCTTGTCCAGCTCATCGCCACGCTGGTCACCCAAGGTGCCACGGTGCTGTCGGTCACCCACGACCAGGCCTACCAACGCGCCCTGGGCCAGCACCACTGGCACCTCACTCCGAGCGGGTTGGAGGTGGGCTGAACCATGATCAACCGCATCAACCCGGTGACACGGCTTCTGCTCGCGATCCTGCTCAGCATCCCGGTGATCATCACGCTGGACTGGGTCTCCGCGACCGTCGTCTTCCTGTCATGCCTGGCCCTGGCGCCGGTCGTCGGCTTCCCGCTGCGCACCATCGGCACGAGGCTGATCCCCCTGCTGCTGGTCGCCCCCCTCGGCGCGATCTCGATGGCGCTCTACGGCAAACCCGGTGGTGAGGTGCACTTCCACTGGTTCCTGATCACGATCAGCGACCAGTCCGTGCGCATGGCACTGGCCGCCTTCCTCCGTGTCTTCGCCCTCGGTCTGCCCACGATCCTGCTCTTCACCACCGTCGACCCCACCGACATGGCCGACGGCCTGGCCCAGGTCGCGAAGCTCCCCGCCCGCTTCGTGTTGGGGACGCTGGCCGGCGTGCGCATGGTCGGGCTCTTCCTGGACGACTGGCGCTCGCTCGAACACGCCCGCCGCGCCCGCGGCCTGGGCGACACCGGACGCCTGAGGCGCTGGTTCACCATGGCCTTTGCGCTGATGGTCTTCGCCGTCCGGCGTGGGTCGCGGCTGGCGACCGCGATGGAGGCCCGAGGATTCGGTGGGAACGAGCGGACCTGGGCGCGGCCCTCCACGGTCGGCTGGCCGGACGCCATCGCGGTCGGTGTGAGCATCGCCATCGGTGCGGCCGCCCTGATCGCCGCTTGGCAAGCGGGGACGCTGTGGGTGATCGGCTCATGAGCCGCCGCCTGGTGGTGCTCGTCGACGGGGGCTCGGGCTCGGGCAAGACCACCTTCGCCACGAATCTGCGCGCCCTGCTCGGCGTCCACCTCGTCAGCCTGGAGGACTGCTACCCCGGCTGGGACGGCCTCGCGGCCGCCTCCTCGATGGTCCCGGCGATGCTCCGCCCAGAAAACCCCGGCTACCGCAGCTGGAACTGGGACACCAACGAGCCCGCCGAGTGGTACCCGATCAACCCCGACGAGGGCATCATCATCGAGGGCTGCGGAGCCCTCACTCCCGAGAACCGCGAGCTGGCGACCCTCGGCATCTGGCTGGAGCTGGACGCCGCCACCCGCAAGCACCGGGCCCTGGCGCGAGATGGCGACCTGTACGCCCCGCACTGGGATCGCTGGGCCGCCCAGGAGGCCGAACACTGGCGACTCCACCGGCCGTGGGAGCTCGCCGACCTGGTCATCGATCCGACGCGGCGGTGACGTTCTCCAGCGTCTTCGCCGTGACGACCCTGTCGGGAATTCGGGCGTCCCAGTTTCTCGTCAGGACGAGGGGTGTTGTCTAATGTCCGAGGCGATGGACGCCAGGGTCGCGCGAGGTGGCACGGCCGAGCATCTGAATCGAGACACACCATGACCGTGCTCACACGACGCACAGCCCTCACTCGTCGTTCAGCGCTGGGAGCCGGTCTGGCCTCCCTTGCCCTGACCGGCACTGAGCTTTTCGGAACCGGGAGCGCCCCGCTGGACCTCCTGGTGACCTCCTCGGCCCACGGGGCCCAACCCACCTTCAAGCAGCTGTCCACCCCGGCCCTGGCCTGGATCCCCAACGGATGGCCCAACCACGGCCCGAAGAAGACCATCGACCCGGATTATTCGGCCGGCTTCAGAATGGCCCCTGACGGCGTGCCCCTGTCCTACATCAAGGACGTCTGGGGAGCACACCCCTCGCGCGTGGGCTGGTTCATCAACTACCAGATCAACAACTTAGAGCTGAATCAGGTGCAGGCAAGCCTGGACAAGGCCGTCCAGGTCATGCACGGCATGATGAAACGGGCTGCCTACCGCGATGGCGGCGCCTTCGTCCGTTACGAGTTCCCCTGGAGCGTCGCCCACGGCACCTTGGCGGCTGGCTGGCACAGCGCCTTCGCCCAGGGCGAGTTCGTCACCGCCGCCTGGCGCCTGCACAAGTTCACCGGTGACCCGATCTTCCTGAAGTACCGCGACCAGCTGCTGCAGGCCTTCTTCGTGCCGCGAGCCGTCGGCAAGCCCTGGATCGCGAGCGTGGACGCCAACCAGTGCCTGTGGCTGGAGGAGTACCCCTTCCCCGACGGCCACTCCTCCCAGGTTTTCAACGGCCAGGCCTACGCCATCATCGACCTGCTGGAGTACTACTACCTCTCCAAGGACACGCGTGTCCTCCCGCTGATCAAGGGCGGGCTCTACACGATGTGGCGCTACCGCGGGAACTGCCGTAACCCCGGCTACGTGAGCCGCTACTACAACACCAACAACAACCTGCACACCAGCTACCACTCCGTGCATGCCGACTGCTTCCACCAGCTGTACAACATGACCCGCCTGGCCCCGTTCGGCGTCGTGCTCGACCAGCTGATACGCGACTTCTGCACGTGGAGCAAGCCTGGCAAGGTGCGCGTCCAGGCCGGCGTGAAGGTGCTGTTGCGGCAGGGCAGTGTCGAGAAGTACTGGACGCCCAGTGCCACCACTGTGTACGAGTCCTCTGCTCGGACCTCGTTCAAGGGACGCGTCGGCTGCTGGTCCCTGCTGAGTTCTGGCCCGATGGCCGGCTGGTACGCCCAGGAGTCGGTCGCCACCTACCGCACCGGCTACGAGACCGACCGCTGGGACTTCCGTTTTGCCCGCACCGTGCGTTTCAACCCGGGCAAGGTCACCTGTTTCGAGGTGCTGGCCGATGGACGCCGCTACACCCGCGGCACCAGAACCTTCACGGTCACCACGACTGCGCGCAGCATCCAGCGCGCCTGTCTGGGTGGCCGCCAGTACATCAAGATGTACGACGGCCCCTTCTAGGGGTATTGGGTCGAAGAGGTGCCGGGCAAGGTCTACTACATCTGAGTCAGGCCCAAGCGGCTGGTCCGCAGGGCCGGCAGTGGCGCGCTGGTAGCCTCGAACGCATGGCGCAGAACCCATGGCCACCGCCCCAGCAGCCCCGCCCGCCGGGCGCCCCGTGGGGTGCGCAGCCACCGTTCCGCCCGGCCGCGCCGCCCGGGGCCCCGAGCCCGTACGGCTTCCCGCCGCCCGCGCCCTACTACCCCGCCGGACCGTGGCAGCCGGGTCGTCCCGGCCCCTACCCGATCCTGCAGGGGCCGGTGGAGCCCCCCGGTTTCCAGCGCCGCGCTCCGCTGAGGACGCGGCTGATGACACAGATCCTGATGGCGACCTCGGCGCTGGCGCTGGTCTACGGCCTGTTCACGCCGATGTACTACCCCACCGGCCACCCGTGGAGTAGCGGTGTGCTGTTGTCCCAGTGGACCCCACACTTGCTGGTCGGCAATTCCGGGGTCTTCGAGAGTTTCTGGGTCTACTACTTCCTGGCGACACTGGCGTCTGCGGTGACGGCTCTCCTCGCCGCCGGCGGTCTGCTCGGGCGCCGATGGTCCTGGCTGGTGGCGACCTTCACCGCCACCCAGTTGCTGCTCGGGCTGCTCATGCTTCTCATGCTGATCGCGGTCGCCACCGATGACCGGGTGTCGGCCGGACCGGCCTGGTTCATGACCACCGCCGGGGCGCTGTGTGCGTTCCTGCTGGCGGTGGTCCCGACGTGGCGCCGCGGCTGGCTGCGTCGCACCGAGACCTGACCCCAGCGCCTACGTGGCGGCGTCCATCGCCTCGTCGACGGTGCGGTGGCGGAACTGGAAGCCGTGCTCGAGCAGCTTCGCGGGGACCGCGTTCTGGCTGGCCAACAGGGCGTCCTGCACCATTTCCTTGGTGAACACCAGGCTGGCGAGGGGCAGCGGCATCGGCATTTTCGCGGGCCGCCCCAGGGCATGCGCGAAGGCTCGACTGAACTCCGCCTGCGGCACCGGCGCGGGCCCGGTCATGTTCACCGGCCCGGACACCTCGGGGTGGGTGAGCAGGAACTCGACCGCGCGGCAGTAGTCCTCGATGGAGATCCAGCTGACGTACTGTTCGCCAGAGCCGATCGGACCGCCGAACCCGAGCTGGTAGATCAGGCGCTGCTTGCCCAGGATGCCGCCCTCGCGTGACAGGACATGCCCGGTGCGCAGCGTGACGACCCGGACGCCCTCAGGAGCCAGACCGGCGGCCTTCTCCCAGGCCACGCAGAGGTTGGCCAGGTAGTCGCGACCGTAGACGTCGTCCTCGCGGAGTTCGCGGGAACCCTGGTCGCCGTAGTAACCGACAGCCGAGCCGTTGAGCAGGGTCTTGCAGCGGGGTGCGTCGGCCAGGGCCTCCACGATCGTCTCGGTGGTGACAACGCGCGACGCACGCATGGCGCGCTTGCGCTCCCCGGTCCAGCGGCCATCGGCGATGCCGACGCCGGCCAGGTTGACGACCGCGTCCACGTCGCTGAGCCCCGGGGACTCAATGGTGCGCGCAGAGCTGTCGATGCGCCGCTCGTCGGCGTCCCTGGGCGCATGCCGGACCAGGCGCACGACCTCATGGCCGTGGTCCCGGAGATGCTGGGTGAGGGTGGAGCCGATCAGACCGGAGGCTCCTGCGATGGCGATGCGCATCGGGTCACTCCCCGTCGTAGTGCTGGTGGGTGCCCTGGGAACCGTCGCTGCGCCTCCACTGGCAGACCAGCTCGTCCTTGGCGCCGAAGCGGACCAAGTGGCGTCCCACCACGCCTTCGAAACGGTCGATCTCGTCGGCGGGGGCTTCGAGAACCAGCTCCAGGGAGTCCTGGCGGGCGGTGATGGTGGCCTGCGCACGACCGTCGGCGAAGGATCCGTTGCCGGTCTTCTCGTCCTCGTCCCAGGTGAAGGGGACCTTGTGGCTGAAGTGCGAGGCCAATTGCTTGCCGTACCGGGCGGGGCGGTCGGTGACCACACACGCCACAGAGGTCAGGGATGAGTTCATGCGCGTCACTCTAGCCGCGAGCGGGGCGTCGAGTAGAAAGAGCGGTCCGCGTTCGGGATGTCGACGATGCCGCCGATGTGCATCTCGCAGGGGGCCACACTGATGATCGTGTACGCCTATTCCTGGGTGTAGCCGAACTTCCCGAGATATTCGATCGCCTGCTCCACGGCCTGCACGGCCGCCATGGTGGCATCCACGTACTTCTGTTCGGTGCCGGACTTCCATGACAGCGGTGAACTCCGCCGTCGAGGACGGCATCGTGCTGGCCGGCCCCCGAGGGGCGGTCCACCTGAATCTCGAGTCAGCCCAGCAAGACATCTACCTCGCGAGGGCCGATGGCTACACGTTCGACATCGTCGGCCACCTCAGCTCTTCGTAACCGCTCCGTCCACAGCCTGGGCGATCTCGACCTCACCGTCGTTGAAAGCCAGCTCCACGCCGTTGAGATCATCCCGCCCCACCACAGCGGCGATCACCTGGGCCACGTTCCCGCGGCTGACCTCGCCGGATTCGGTGGCCGTCGTATCGATCCGCCCACTCGGCGCCGCGAGCGTCAGTCGGCTGGGCTTGAGGATCGTCCAGTCGAGATCGGTGGACTTCAGGTGCTGATCGGCTGCGGCCTTCGCTTCCGCGTAGGCGAAAAAGCTGTTGTCCTGCGGGACGCCGTGGTCCGGCCGGGCGCCGAAGTAGCTCACCATCACGTAGCGCCGGACGCCCACGCGCTCGGCCGACTCCATGGACGCGATCGCGGCGTCCCGGTCGACTCGGCCCGTGCGCTCAGGATTGCCCCCGCCCGCTCCTGCCGACCAGATGATCGCGTCCCTGCCGCGCAGCAGGTCGTCCCAGCCCTGGGGATCGAGGGCCTCAATGTCGACGACGACCGGGGTCGCGCCGGTCGCCTCCACGTTAGCGGCCTGCTCAGAGTTACGGATCACCGCCCCAACCCGGTGTCCGGCCTGGACCAGCAGCGGCTCCGCAAGAAGCGCGATCTTCCCGTGTCCCCCAATGAGTGCAATGTCCATGTATCCAGCCAAGCAGGAGTCTTGGTCGCACGGGCACAGGAACGTAAACTGAACCTCGCGCATAGTTGCCCGCCGCACCACCGGGGTCGGCGGGTTTTCTGATGCCCGGAACAGGAACATCGTTGGACACGTACGTGGAGCGCCACCTGGGAGACACCTACTCCCGCCGTCGCAAGATCGCCATCATTGCCACCCTCGGGCTGCTGACCGGGTTGGGCCCATTCACCATCGACATGTACCTGCCCGCCTTCCCCTCGCTCAAGGGAGATCTGGGCATCACCGATCAGCAGGTGCAGGTGACGCTCTCGGCAACGGTGATCGGCTTCGCGCTGGGCCAGCTCGTGATCGGCCCGCTCAGCGACCGAGTGGGACGCCGACTGCCCCTGGTCATGATGAGTGCCCTGCACGTGCTCGCCTCGGTGGCGGTGGCGATGTCGGTGAACGTGGAGATGCTGACGGCGATGCGTGCGCTGCAGGGGGTGGGTGCGGCCGGCGGCGCGGTGGTCGCGATGGCGATGGCCCGCGACCTGTTCGGTGGACGCCGACTGATCACGATGATGTCGCGTCTTGCGCTGATCAATGGTTTGGCGCCGATCCTGGCGCCGCTGGTCGGGTCGTGGCTGGTCACGATCACGAACTGGCGTGGCGTGTTCTGGGTACTGGCGGCCTACGGCGCGGCGGTCGTCGCGCTGATCTCGCTGTTCATCGTGGAGACGAGACAGCCACATGAACGTACCGCCGGTGGGCTCGCTCCCCTGTTTGCGGCCTACCGGAGGGTGCTGGGAGACCGGCTCTTCGTCGGCGTGTGGCTGGTGTCGGCGCTCGCCTTCGGTGGCCTGTTCAGCTATGTCTCCAGCTCCTCGGTGCTGCTGCAGGAGGTCTACCAGCTTTCTCCGCGCGGCTTCGGCACGGTCTTCGCGATCTGTTCGGTGGGCGTGTTCCTGGGCGTCCAGTTCGGCAGCCGGATGAGCCCGCGCATCGGGGCGCTACGGATCCTGGTGCTGGGGACGTCGCTGATGCTGATCGGCGGACTGGCGCTGCTCGCAGTGGACCGCGTGAGCGATGGCTACGTCGCGCTGGTGCCGTTCATCTTCACCTACACCTTCGGTTTCGGCCAGTGCATGCCCAACGCCCAGGTGCTGGCCATGCAGAACCACCGGGCGGATTCGGGTGTGGCAGCGAGCCTGATGGGTGCCCTGAACATGGGCGTGGCGGCCTGCATGGGGCCGGTGATCAACCACGTGCAGATGACCTCTGTGGTGCCCATGGCCACGGCGATGCTGGCCTGTGCGGCCGCGAGCGCGCTGGCGTTGTGGGCGGTTGTGATGCCAGCACGCGGGCGTGTTGTGCTGGTGTAAGACCGCTCGTGTCCTGCCTCAGCTATTGACGCGAGGTTGATGCGTTAACCTGTCACGTATGGCCGCGGCGTGGAACCAGAATGAAATTGAAACTCTTCTGAGGGAGTACTTGGGGATGCTGAGCGCCCAGAAGAGAGGCGACGCACTGGTCAAGAGCGAATTCAACTTGCGTGTCCAACAACTCACCGGACGTTCAAAGAAGAGCGTCGACTTCAAGTTCTGCAACCTCAGCGCCGTACTGGCCGAACTCGGATACGAGACGGTCGCGGGGTTTGCTCCTCTTCGGAACTATCAACGCGCGCTCGCCCAGGCAGCGGAGGACTTCATGTCTGAGCGCGGCGTGCGCCGTGTCACCGAGCCCACCGGCAAGGCAACGAGTCTAGTCTCACTCAGGCAGTGAGGCATCACAGCGCAGCGTGACCAGAGCCTGCACGCCGTTAGATCGTGAGGTCCAGCGGCAGATCTGAGATGTCCTTCAAACGCTGACCCTCTATCATGATCTGCAGCAACTCACGAGAATCGTCACTGCCCAGGTCCGAGACTGCCGCAACGAGTTCGTTTAGAGCGAAGTGATACACGCAGTCGATGTCTCCCGTCCCCAGCGCCAGGCTCGAAATCCTGCTGGGAAGGGGTTCCGCTGTCACGACCGCAATGTGCGGCGCCCGACCCTTGCGATTCCGAATCAGGTTGAGGGCCTCGCTGCGCGCATTCTGCGCCCTGTCCGATCGCATCGTCCATTTGCATGAAATTACGGCGTGCAGCATGGCACTCCCAGACGGAGAGTCCATCCTGATCGGAGAGTGTTGAGCGAAACTATGATCCACGAGCCAATCAAGGCAATTGATAGATTGATCTGACTCAGGTTGTCGGACCACCAGAATGTCGGGCGAGATCATGTACGCATTTCCAATGACTGTACGGATCGATGGGTCCCGACTCAACGCTTCGTCCAGCTCAGCCAGATGCCGATAGGGCTCATATGCCGACAGCCTGTTGCTCGCCCTCGACGACCCGATGTTCAAGACGGACCAGGCACCAGGCCGCAACATGTCAAGCCTCAAGAAGGTCTGCTCAACGAAACCGGCCACAGCTTGCTCGAAGCGCCCACCAAGCGTCTGCCCCGCGCGACGTTCATCGATCGTCTCCAGATGCAGAGCCTCCACAACGTGGGCAGCGATAGCCACGGAGAGCTGGTTCCCCCTGTCTGCGTTGGAGGGGACCCCATCCGCACCTACGGTGAGGACTCTCCCGAGCAATCCCGCGTGAAACTCGCCCCGCCTCTGGGAAATCAGCGATTCCTGGGGTTCATTCAAAGCCCTGGCAACCTTTCACTGTGCGAGCACCCGAACGCGGCCCGTTCAGGAGAGGATCCGAGCAGCGCGTCGCGAATGGCAGCGCCAACCGCACGCGCCACGGGAGGCGGAAACGCGTTACCGACTTGACGGTAAGCGTTCGTCTTGCGCCCCACGATTTCCCAATCATCTGGAAATCCTTGGATTCGGGCCGCCATGCGCACCGTGAGGCGCGGCGCCCCCTCGTGATCCACCCCAGGCGGGGAATCCGCGATAGTCCGTCCTTCTACCCCCAATTCAGCCCACGCCTGCCGCGCCCTGGTCGGCCCCAGGTCCGGCCCCCCGTGCTTCTTCGACCCACCAACGAGGGTCGGCGCGACAGTGGAGGCCTTCGCCGCCCACTCTTGAGCACCTTGCCACCCTTCAGCCTGCATCAAGTCGAGCAAAGCTGTTCCGACGGAGGGGGCAGCGATAGCCCCCGGGGCAGGCCATGCGAAGCGACTCGCGCTCTCGGCCTGCATAGCCACAAGGATGGCACGAGGGCGGAGTTGCGGGACGCCAAAGTCAGAGGCATTCAGAAGGCGCCACTCGCCCCTGTACCCGAGGGCCTCCAGCTCTGAGAGGATCTCCGCGCGATAGTCCGAGAAGACGGGATCCATCAGCCCACGGACGTTCTCGAGCATAACCGCCCTGGGTCGCAGCTTCCTGACGAGCGCCAACGCCGTAGGAAACAGATCCCTTTCATCCACATGCCCCAGCTGCTTGCCTGCTTTGGAAAAAGGGGGACAGGGAACTCCCCCCGCGAGGAGATCCAATCCCAGTCGCTCTAGCTCTGGACCGGGCACCCATTCGCGGAGATCGGCCTCTATCACGTTCCACATCGGCCGATTCGCCCGTAGGGTTGCGCAGGCATGCGCGTCCACCTCGACGAGCGCAGCATGGCTGAAGCCTGCTTGCTCGAGACCCAGCGCCTGGCCACCAGCCCCAGCGCAGACCTCGACAGAGGTTAGCTCCACCCCAGTGCCCCCTTGAAGATCGGAGAGTGCCGCCAAAGCCTACCAGCCACAAGGAGACTCCCCTTACGCCGTACCTCCCGCCAGCTCGGGCCCCTTGACTACCCTGGTGCAAAGTTCCCAGCTGCTCTACCGCACCCGCGTGGACGCAGCCCACATCGCCTACGAGGACGGTGGCCTGAAGGTCAAGGTCATCGATGGCCAGAGCGCTGTCCCCGCCGACTCGGTCTACGTCCGCCTCGGCCCCGACGCCAACCGTGAGAGCGTCGAGACCTCCCGCATTCAGCTGCCCCAGCGCCACGAGCTGTCCTTCCTCGGACGCCCCGGACGCATCCTATGGGCCCCGGTGTGGCCGGGCCATGGTTCCGGCGCCTTCCCGAATGACGTGGTCGACTCGACCTACCCCGAGAAAGTGGAGATCACCCTCCAGAAGCTCGAGGGCCCCGGAGACGTGGAGGTGTTCACCTGGAACGCGTCCACCGGTGATGTGGAGCGACTGTTCTCCAGCACCGATGAGCGGTATAAGGCGTGCTGGTCCAAGCCGGGCAACCACGGTGACATGAACTAGACCTTCACCGAGGCCGGCGTTACCACTTCACTTGGCAGACCCAGGCGACCAAGCGCGTCGGCACCATGGTCAAGTCCGAGCCGAAGGTCGTGACCTGGCTGGTCGGCACCGACGCCGATGTGAACCTGCCCGAAGGCACCACCAAGCGCAACCCGATCACCAGCTTCACCGGCAACTTCACCCCCAAGGGCTTCATCACGTTCGAGGGTGACAAGGTTCCGACCAACACCACTCCCCCGGCGCCGGGCAACCCCGTCCTGGTCCCGGCCACAACACGGTCGCCGTGTGATCCCTTCCCGCTCGACAAGCCGTGCATCCACGCCGCCGCCGACAAGCACACCCTCACCGGCAGCAAGTGGGCCAGTCCTTCACCCAGCATCCCTCCGAGGCCCCCTGAGCAAATCGCTGTCGCACCGCGACATGCGATATTCAGCCGCGCAGTACGCCCCAACTGCTCCCCACCATCCAGAGCCCGACAATCGCCGCGATCCACAGCAGGGTCACCTTCGCCTCGCGCTCCAGCCTGGGCACCAGCTTCTCCAGCTTCGGCCAGACCCGATTTCCCCAGATCGCCGCCACCCCGATCAGCACGCCGGCCGGCAGGATCATCACCAGGCAGTAGCCGGCGAGCACGATCAGCCGCAGCGGCCAGCCCGCGTCCATGCCGGAAATGATCCCATTCGCAGCCAGGTATGGAACCATGGTCGCCACCTCGGTTAGCACGGCTCCCAGCCCGAGAGCCACCATCGCCGCAGGCGCCAGGGAGCGCACCTTGAGCTGAGCCTCATCGCGTACCTCGGGAGTCGGGGCGAGCACACCGTAGGCCAGCAGGGCGGCTCCGGCCACCAGCTTGATCCACTGCGCCGGCTCACTCGAGAGCGCACGCGTTAACGGCCCGGTCAGCAGGTCGAAGCCGGCGAGCAGAGCCACCCCGATCCCGAAGTAGACCAGCACGATGGTTGCGAAGTAGATCATCAGCGGACCCACATCGACCCGTCGCCGGGTGACCACGAGCACCAGCGGGATCACCAGCGTCCCCAGGCTCAGGCTGTCCATCAGCGCGAGACCCACAAGCGCGGCCAGTTCCATGTCAACCCCCATACGTTCGTACGACCGGGTAGACCATACACTTGTATGAGGAAAGGAAGCAAGCATGGACCCCAACGTCTTTGAGACCCCGATGACACCGGCCCAGACCCGGATCGCCGACGCCGCAATCCGCGTCATCGCCAACCAGGGCTTCGACGTGGTCAGCGTCCGCACGGTTGCGCAGGAATCAGACCTCTCGGCGGGCACCATCCAGTACCACTACAAGACCCGCCAGGACCTCCTCATTGCCGCACTGGTCCGCTCCTCGCAACGCCAGGCCGAGCGCTCAGCCCCCACCGGGGAGCACACGACCTATCGCGCCGGGCTCCGGGCGTCCCTGCGGCAACTGCTGCCCATCGACGCGACCTGCCGGGAGGATGTGGCGGTCTGGGTGAGCTACGGCGCCGCCGCCTCCACGCGTGACTGGCTGGCCGAGCTCTACGTCATGACCCTGGGCGAGTTCCACCGCACCCTCGAGCAGGTCCTGACCCAGGCACAGGAACAGGGCCGGCTCCGCGAAGGACTCACACCCACGATGGCCGCATCACTGGTGACAGCCCTGGTCAACGGCCTGGCCCTCGACCACCTCAATGCCCCCCGCCCGGACCCGCCCGCCATGGAAGAAGCCCTGGATCGCGGCCTGGCTCTCATCGTCACCGACTGACCACCGGGCCGCGCACCCGTGGGCCAACTCGGTTCGGAATACTCAGGCTGACGGCCTGATCCGGCGCAGACGCTCGGCATACTCCCGACGCTTCTCCGCGAGGATCTCCTGCAGGTCGGGATCCTGCATCACCTGCCAGACCAGGCCACAGTTCTGCGGCCCATCGGCGCCCGGGTAGCACAAGCTGCACGGATCCCCTGGGCGGACGGGACACTGGGGGTCGGGGCGGCGGGCCATGCTTCGAGAGTACGCCTGGCGCCAACCCACCTAGACTCTGGCCCATGCTGTTGCACCTCCTGCGCCATGGTCAGAGCACCTGGAATGTGGAGGGTAGGCTCCAGGGCCAGACTCTCCACGTTCCACTCACCGACCTGGGACGCGAGCAGGCCGCTGCGGCCGCAGACCTGCTCGCGTCCCGAGCTATTGCGGGGGTCTGGTGCAGCGACCAGCTGCGTGCGATCGAGACCGCCCGGGTGGTCGCCGGACGCCATCGGCTGACGCCCCACCAGACTCCGCTGCTGCGCGAACAGTCCCTGGGGAACCTGGAGGGCCGGTTGACCAGCGAACTGGCCCCCGAACAGGTGCCCGAGGGAGTCGACATCAGCGAGGTCGCCTGGGGCGGCGGGGAATCACTCCAGCAGGTCCACGCCCGGATGCGGGTCCTCGTCGAAGAGTTGTCGGTCGCCTTCGACCCCGGCGCCGAGGTCGTGCTGGTCAGCCACGGCGACACCCTCCGCGTCCTCCTGGCGCTGCTTGACGGGCGTGGTCACCGCGAGGTGACCTGGGAGCCACTGGCCAACTGCGAGATCATCACCCGAACCCTGCCCGGCGGACCCGTCGGAGGCCGCTGCTAACCTGCCGAGCATGCGACTGCTGACCCGTGCCGTCGGGCTTGCCCTCGGCGTGGTTGCCGATGCCGCCCTCGGCGACCCCTCCCGGCACCATCCGGTGGCCTGGTTCGGCCGGTTCGCCCAGCAGGTGGAAAGCCTCACCTGGGCTGACCGGCGCGATGCTGGCACCCTGCACCTTGGACTCTGTCTTGCCCCGGTGGTCGCCCTGGGCGTCGCCGGAGAGACCATCAGCCGTCGCCACCCCCTCACCCACATCGCCACGACCGCCCTCGCCACCTGGGCGGTGGTCGGGGCCCGCAGCCTCTGCCGCGAGGGCATCACCCTGGCTGACCGACTCGACGCGGGTGACCTGGCCGGGGCCCGCGAGCAACTCCCCCACCTGTGTGGGCGCGACCCGTCGGCGCTCCCGGAGGAGGAACTGGCCCGCGCAGCCGTGGAATCCATGGCCGAGAACACCGCCGACGCCGCCGTCGCCTCCCTGTTCTGGGGCGCTGCGCTCGGCATCCCCGGGCTGCTCACCCACCGTGCCTCCAACACCCTGGACGCCATGGTGGGCCACCGCAACACCCGTTACGCCCGCTTCGGCACCCCTGCGGCCCGCCTCGACGACCTCGCCGACCTGCTTCCTGCCCGCATCACCGGCGCCCTGGCCTGTCTCCTCGCCCCGGTGGTCGGGGGCAACCGCGCCCACGCCTGGGGCACCATGCGCCGGGATGCCCATCGCCACCCCTCGCCAAACGGGGGCTGGTGCGAATCGGCCTGGGCGGGAGCTCTGGGCGTCCAGCTGGGTGGACGGAACGTCTACTTCTCCCGCGTGGAGGAGCGCCCCCTGCTCGGAGAGGGGCCACGACCGCGCAGCGCGGAATTGCGCCGCGCAGCCGTGCTGGTGGGTGCTGTCACTGCCGCCGCCACCGCCACGAGCTGCGCCGCGCTCGCCGGAATCGCCCTGATGACTCGCGCCAGGAGCAACCCATGACCGGAATCCTCATCGCAGGCACCAGTTCGGACGCCGGCAAGTCGCTGTTCGTGACGGGCCTGTGCCGCGTGGCGCGACGTCGCGGCATCAACGTGGCCCCCTTCAAGGCGCAGAACATGAGCAACAACTCCATGGTCTGCCCCGATGGGGCCGAGATCGGACGCGCCCAGTACCTGCAGGCCCTCGCCGCCGGCCTCGAGCCCCAATCGGCGATGAACCCCGTGCTGCTCAAGCCCGGGACCGACCGGCGCTCCTTCATCGTGCTGCGCGGCGAACCCGGGGGCACCCTCGAATCGGGCCAGTACGCCACCGAACGCCGCCACTTGGCGGCGGCAGCCTGGGCCGCCTACGAGGAGTTGGCCGAGGCCCACGAGTTGGTCATCTGCGAAGGGGCCGGCTCCCCGGCCGAAATCAATCTGCGCTCCGGCGACTACACCAATATGGGCCTGGCCAGGCGGTTCAACCTCCCGGTGGTACTGGTCGGGGACATCGACCGCGGGGGAATCCTGGCGTCCATCTTCGGCACCTGGGGGCTGCTGGACCCCGAGGACCGCGCCCTGCTCGCCGGCTACGTCATCAACAAGTTCCGTGGCGACCAGGCGATCCTGGACCCCGGTCTGGCCGAACTCACGCGGCGCACCGGCCTGGCCAACCTGGGCGTCCTGCCGTGGCTGGATGGGGTCCGCATCGACGGTGAGGACTCCCTGTCGCTGGGGTCCCGCGGCACCATCGGGTCCACGGGGGAGGTGCTGACAGTCGCTGCCATCAGACTGCCCCGCATCTCAAATGCCACCGACATCGACGCCCTCGGCGAGGAACCGGGGGTCCAGGTGGTGGTGACCGCCTCCCCCGCCCACGTGGCCGCTGCCGACCTGGTGGTGGTGCCCGGTTCACGGGCCACCCTGGCCGACCTGGCCTGGCTGCACGACAACGGCCTGGCCACCGCCCTGCAGGAACGAGCCCGCCGCCACCGCCCGATCCTCGGCATCTGCGGCGGGTACCAGATGCTCAGCCAGACCATCGATGACGAGGTGGAGGCCGGTCGGGACGGAACCCCCGGAAGCTCCAGGCCAGGTCTGGGCCTCCTGCCCGCCACCGTCCATTTCCAGACCGACAAGGTGCTGCGCCGACCCACAGGACTCTGGGAGGGACACGAGGTCGGCGGGTATGAGATCCACCACGGTCGTACCACGCCCACCGAGGACGCCTTCGACCGCGGTGCCGAACCCTTCCTGGGCGGTCTCCATCACGGTGCCACTTGGGGAACCATGTGGCATGGGGCGTTGGAACATGACGACTTCCGCCGGGCGTGGCTCACCCACATCGCCGAACAGTCCGGCAGCAGCTGGCGCCCCCAGCCGGGGGCCATGGGCTTTTCGGCTCGCCGCGAGCACATGATCGACCTCACCGCCGACGCCATCGAGACCCACATCGACGTCGACACCCTGCTGACCATGGGGCGCTGACCCCATCTGGCGCCCAGCTCCGGGCGTCCATTTCGCCGACCCGGCGGACACCGTGCGAGACGGCTCTGCGACGATGAGCACTGCACGAGCCCGAGGAAGCCGGTGACATTCCGGCACGGTCCCGCCACTGTGACTGCATCCGCAGGAGTCAGATACTCGCCTCGTGTCAGCCGAGAACCGATGGGCGAGAGACCCGGGAAGGCGCCACCATGGCCCTCATTGATGCGTCCCCACGACTGGTGGGCCTGGGCGTTGGCCCCGGTGACCCTGAGCTGGTCACACTCAAAGCACTGCGCACACTGGAACAGGCCGACGTGGTGCTGGTGCCCGCCACCGAGGCCTCCACGAGGGCAGGCATGGGGCGCGCGGAGATCATCGTGCGAACCGTTTGCCCCGCCGCCGGCGACGCGATCCGCCCGATCCCCTTCTCGATGGCCGACCGCTCCGGGGTGAGCACCCGCCGCAAGGAGTCCTGGCTTGCCTCCGCCGAGGCCGCCGTGGAGGCGTTCGGCGGCGGCGCCCGCCTGGTCGCTTTCGCCACGGTCGGCGACCCCA
The DNA here is from genome assembly GCF_025144225.1 of Aestuariimicrobium sp. p3-SID1156. Lineage (GTDB taxonomy): Bacteria > Actinomycetota > Actinomycetes > Propionibacteriales > Propionibacteriaceae > Aestuariimicrobium. The sequence continues at coordinate 182,789 of NZ_JALXXB010000002.1, read as the reverse complement.
ATGTCTACTCAACCTTCAGCTACCTGGCCGCGCACGTCCTGGAGCAGCTGCCGGACGTGAAGGTCGAGACCGTTCCCGGTATCACCGCCATGCAGGCCCTGGCGTCGGCCAGCGGCACCCCGCTGGTGGAGGGTACCGAGACCCTGGCCCTGGTTCCGGTGACAGCCGGTCTGGAGACCCTCGGGCGCATCCTCGACACGGTCGACACCGTGGTCGCCTACAAGGGTGGACGCCGCATCGGTGACGTCGTGGAGGTGTTGCACGAGCACCAGCGCGAGGGCGTCCTCGGGATTCAGCTGGGCATGGAGGACGAGCAACTCCTCCGCACCGAAGAGCTGGCGCAGGGGCAGCAGGCGCCCTACTTCAGCACCGTTCTCGCGCCCGCACGACGTGAGGGAACAGGAGGTCGACTGTGAGCGGCAAGGTGGTTTTCGTGGGGGCCGGGCCCGGTGCTGCGGACCTGATCACGGTGCGCGGGGCACAGGTGATCGCCCAGGCCGACATCATCATCTGGGCCTCCAGCCTCGTCCACCCCGGCATCGTCGCGAACCACAAGCCCGGCGCGGTCCTGGTCGACTCCGCCGGTGAGGCACTGGAGGAGACCGAGGCGCACTACCGTCGGGCCGCCGAGGAAGGCCTGCTGGTCGCCAGAGTGCACACCGGGGACCCCTCCATCTATGGCGCCACCGCCGAACAGGTGCGGATCTGCCGGCCCCTGGGACTGGAGATCGAGACGGTGCCCGGCGTGTCGGCCTTCTCCGCAGCGGCGGCGGCGATGAACGCCGAGATCACCCTGCCCGAGGTCTCCCAGTCACTGATCCTCACCCGCCTCGAGGGCGGACGCACCCCCATGCCGCCTCGAGAGACAGTGCGCTCCTTCGCCGCCCATGGCGCCACGATGGCGCTGTACCTGTCGGCGGCCCGCAACAAGCAACTGCAGGAAGAGCTGCTGGCCGGCGGCTATCCGCCCGAGACCCCGTGCATCGTCGGCTACCGCGTCTCCTGGCCTGAGCAGATGATGATGCGCTGCCCGCTGTCCGAACTGTCCGCCACGATGCGGGAGCACAAGCTCTGGAAGCACACCGTGGTTCTGGTCGGGCCGGCCCTGGCCGCCGACCCCCAGGGCAGCCGCAGCCACCTCTACCACCCCGGATTCCGCCACGAGTACCGCAAAGCAGACCCCGATGCCCAGCAGGAACTGCGCAGCCACGGCGCAGGCCCCGTCACCGGCCACCCCAACCACCTGGAGGAGCGAGCATGATCCACATCCACGGCTACCTGGGCGAGATCCAGCCTGCCTCCCGTGACCTGGCCGAACGCTGCGCCCTGGTCCTGGGGGGACGCCGCCACCTGGACGCCCTCGGCGTCCCCGAGGAACGGCGGGTCGTGCTCGGCCCCCTGGGCCCGGCCCTGGAACGCCTGCACCAACTGCCCGAGGGCGAGGACGCGCTGGTGCTGGCCAGCGGGGACCCCGGCTTCCACGGCGTGCTGCGTCGGCTGCGACTGGAGGGCTTCGAGGTGAAGGTGCTGCCTGCGGTGAGCTCGGTGGCAGCCGCCTTCGCCCGGGTGGCCCTGCCCTGGGATGACGCGGTGATGGCCTCCGCACATGGCCAGCCATTGGAAACCGCCCTGCAGGCCTGCCGCGAGAACCGGAAGGTCGCGGTGTTGACCGGCAGAGGAGAGGGCATCGCCGAGATTGCCACCGCGCTGGCCGACATCGAGCGCACCTATGTGCTGGCCGAACGCCTCGGGGAGGACGATGAGCGCCTCCGCATCCTCACCGGCGAACAGGCCCGCGCACTGACCGATGTGCTCGATCCGCATGTGGTGCTGGTGCTCGACGGTTCTCCCGATGATCCGAGTCTGATCGCGCGACCAGCGCCAGAGCCCGAAACCGCCAACGAGCACGCCGGCCTGCCCGACCAGGCCGAGGATCGGTTCGAAACCGATGACCAGGCCCCGATCATCGGCCAGCTGGTGAACTCCGCGGCGGCCCGCCGCCATGCCGACCAGATCGACCATGCCCTGGGCATCGTCTCGCGCCGCTACGACGGGATGGTGGGAGAGAACCTTCCCACCGCCTGGCAGGAATGCGACCTGCTGGTCAGCCATCTGGCCCTTGGAGCCACCACGCGGCTGCTCGCTCCCCTCCTCGCCGACAAGAAGGCCGACCCCGGCGTGGTGGTCGTCGACGAGGCTGGACGCTTCGCCGTCCCGCTGGTCGGTGGTCATGCCGGTGGCGCCAACGACCTGGCCCGCCGCATCGCCGAAGGCATCGGTGCCACCGCGGTGCTGACCACCGCTACCGACGCCCTGAACCTGCCCGCTCTGGACACCCTGGGCTGGCCCTATTCCGGCGATGTGGCCGGCGTGACCCGCGCCATCATCGACGAACGTCCGGTACTGGTGGAGAAGGCGCAGCCCTGGCCGATGCCACCGCTGCCGGCCACCGTCTCCACCGCGGCCGCCGACCCGGTCGCCCGGATCGTGGTCACCGACCAGACCGTGGTTCCTCCCAGCGACCTGCCCACCGTGGTGCTGCACCCGAAGAGCCTGGTCGTCGGCATGGGCTGCAACCGGGGCACCCCGGTGGAGACCCTGCGCGAGCTGCTGGAACAGACGCTGGCCGAGAACCACCTGGCCCTCGAGTCGGTGGCCGCCATCACCACCGTCGACCTCAAGGCCGGCGAGATCGGACTACTGCAGCTGGTCCACCAGCTGGGGGTCCCGCTGGTCGACTTCACGCCCGAGGAGCTGGCCGCGCAGGAAGTCCCCACGCCCAGTGACCTGGTCCGGGACCATGTCGGAACGCCGTCGGTTGCGGAGGCCTCCGTGCTCGCCCGGGGTGCGAGGCTGCTGGTGCCCAAGCAGCACAACAGTGATGCCACCTGCGCCATCGGACGCCTGCCGGCCCGCGGCCGCCTCAGCGTCGTCGGCCTGGGCCCCGGCTCACGAGACCTGCTCACCCCCCGCGCCATCGAACACCTGCGCCAGGCCACGTTCATCGTCGGCTATGGCCCCTATGTGAAGCAGATTCGCGACCTGGCCCGGCCCGGCACCCGGATCATGGCGTCCAAGATGGGCACCGAGGAGGCTCGCACCGCCGCCGCCATCGAGGCGGCGCGCCAGGGGGAGAACGTGGCCCTGGTCTGCGGTGGTGACCCGGCGATCTATGCGATGGCCTCCCCGGTGCTGGAGCAGGGCACCGACGGCATCGAGGTGCAGATCGTGCCGGGGGTGACCGCCGAACTGGCCGTCTCCGCCATCCTGGGCGCACCGCTGGGGCACGACCACGCCACCATCTCGCTGTCGGACCTGCACACCGACTGGAATGACATCGAACGCCGCCTGCAGGCTGCCGCCGAGGGCGACCTGGTCACCGCGCTGTACAACCCACGCAGCCGCAGTCGCACCCGGCACCTGCCCCGCGCCCTGGAGATCATGGCCGGCCACCGGCCGCCAACCACGCCCGTGGCCGTGGTCCAACAGGCCTGCCGTCCTCGACAGAAGGTGGTGATGAGCACCCTGGCCGAGTTCCAACCCGAATGGGTCGACATGAACTCGCTGGTGGTGATCGGCTCCTCCACCACCCGCTTCGTCACCACCGGGGACGGTGAGCGTCGCATCGTCACCCCGCGCGACTACCACTGGATGCCCGCGACCGATACCGAGACCCAGGAGGTCCACTAATGTCTGCACCCCTCGTCATCGCCGCCCACGGCACCCGCGATGCCGCCGGAGAGCAGGTGGCCCGAGACCTGACCGCACGGGTCGCCGCCCTGCTGCCGGACATCGACGTGAGTGTCGGTTTCGTCGAGCTCTGCGAGCCCTCGGTCACCGAGGCGCTCATTGCTGCCGCCGCACGCCTGCCCGAGCCCGCCCCCGATGCCGTGCCGGGCGGGGCCGGTCGGCGGGTGGTGGTGGTCCCGCTGATGCTGGGGACCGGCAATCACGTTCGAGCCGACATCCCCGGGTTCATCGATGAGGCCCTGGAGCGCTTCCCCGGGGTCTCCTTCGACTACGCCCGCCACCTGGGGCCGGCCCCGGCGCTGATGGCTGCGGTGGACCGGCGGCTGGAGGAAGCCCGCGGCGAGTGGTCCCGTGCCGAGACGACGGTGGTCATGGTCGGGCGCGGGGCCGTGGTGCCCGAGGCCAATGCCGACCACGTCCGGCTGTCCCGCATGCACCAGGAGGTCGGCGGCTGGAAGGTGGTCGAGCCCTGCTTCATCCAGGTCACCACCCCCCGCCTGCCCGAAACCCTGGAACGGGTGGCCCGCGACGGTGCGGACAAGGTGGTGGTGATGGGCCACTGGATGTTCCCCGGCCGCCTGCGTACCTGGACCCGGGAACAGTCCCAGGCCTTCGCCGAGCAGCATCCCGAGGTCGAAGTGCGGTTGGCCGAGGTGATCGGAGATTGTGAAGAACTCGCCTCGGTCGTGATCGAGCGATACCGCGAGATGCGTCCCGACCGACGGCTGGAGGGCTCCCCCACCTATCCGGCGGGCCTGCTGTTGGAGGGTCGACTGACGGTCGTGGTGGGTGGCGGAACCGTCAGCTCACGCCGCGTCCCGAAGCTGCTGGAGGCCGGCGCCCGCGTCCGGCTGGTCTCGCCGAAGGCCTCCACTTCCCTGACGCACCTGGCAGAGACCGGGGCGATCGAGTGGGTGCGCCGCAGCTACGAGGAGGGCGACCTTGAGGGTGCCTGGTACGTGATGGCTTCCACTGACGACCCGCACACCAACGAGAGGGTCGCGCGAGAGGCCGAGCAGCGGCACACCTTCTGCGTCCGGGTCGATGATGCCTGGGGAGGTTCGGCGTGGACCGCAGCCACCTGCCGGGTCAAGGGCGCGACCGTGGCGGTGCTCAGCAACCGGGAACCGAAGCGCTCCCGGGCGATTCGTGACGAGATCAACGCGCTGCTCCAACCCCATGACGAGACCGAGGTGCCGACTCAGACGCAGGCCTGAGCAACCACCGAGGGCTCAGGCCCCCGGGCTGAGACCCACGACCGTCCCGGCGCGGTCGATGCACACCACATCGACCGTCACCGGAGCTCCCTTGAGCACGGCGATGGCCTCCTGACGGGCCCGTGCGGCCACCAGGTCTCCCAGTGGAATGCCCTGCTCCAGGCAGAGTTGGAGGGCGCCCATGGCAGTGGCGGAGGCGCGCACCTGGTCGCGCAAGGCCTCATCGGCACCGCCGGAGGCAGCGATGTCGGCCAGGTGGGTGGTGTCGATCCGGGTCCGGTGGGAATGCAGGTCCAAGTGACCATTGGCCAGCTTCGACAGCTTCGCGAAACCGCCCACCAGCGAGAGCCGCGCCACCGGGTGGCGGGAGACATACTTCAGTACGGCCCCGGCGAAGTCGCCCATGTCGAGCAGGGCCAGTTCGGGCAGCCCGAACAGGCTGGTGGCGACCCGCTCGGAGGTCGAGCCGGTGCATCCGGCCAGGTGCTGCAGCCCCGCGGCACGGGCCACGTCCACTCCGCGACGAATGCTGTCGATCCAGGCGGAACAGGAATAGGGCACCACCACGCCGGTGGTACCCAGGATCGAGATGCCATCCACGATCCCGATGCGCGGGTTCCAGGTATGTCGGGCCAGCTCGGCACCCTCCTCCACGCTGATCTCGACGACCACATCACAGGACGCCCCCCGCTGCGCACTCACCCGGGCCAGGTTCTCGGTGATCATCTGGCGCGGCATCGGGTTGATCGCGGGTTCCCCCACCGCCAGCGGCAGGCCTGGCAGGGTGACCCGCCCCACCCCAGGGCCGCCGCGGAAGACCACACCACTCCCCGGGAGCCCGTGTCGCACCTCCACTCGGATCACCGCGCCATGGGTGACGTCGGGATCATCGCCGGCGTCCTTGGTGACCGCCGCCATGGCGCGACCCGGCTCGAGCAGTTCGCGGGTGAGCGCGAAGGACGGAGTGCGTCCTTGAGGCAGCGTGACGGTCACCGGGTCCGGGAATTCACCGGTCAGCAGCGCCTGCCAGGCAGCAGTCGCCGCCGCAGTGGCGCAGGCACCGGTGGTCCAGCCCGTCCGCAGCCCGGACCGTTCCAGTTGACCTCGGCGCCCCCCAGCGGCGCCGGGCTCAGTTCCCCTGACGGGAGGTGTTGGTTCGCTCATCGGTGGATGCCATCGCATTGACCGCCGCGACCGTCATGGCGCTTCCCCCGCGGCGTCCCCGGACCACCAGGTGTTCCAGGCCCAGGGGGCTGTCGACAAGTGCCTGCTTCGACTCGGCAGCACCCACGAACCCAACGGGGATGCCGATCACCGCCGCTGGACGCACGCCCCTGTCGGCGACCACCTCCAGCAGACGGAACAGGGCTGTGGGCGCATTCCCGATGGCCACCACAGCACCCTCGAGGCGGGGCAACCACAGGTCCACGGCCGCCATCGTCTTGGTGATCCCCTTCGCAGCAGCGACCCGGGCCAGCTCGGGGTCCTTGATCAGACAGACGACGTCATTGTCAGCCGGCAGCCGGGAGGGGATGATGCCGGTGGCGACCATGGAGGAGTCGCACAACACCGGCGCGCCGCCACGCAGGGCTGCACTGGCAGCGTCCACCACTCCCTGGCTGAAGGCGACGTCCTCGGCGATAGTGGTGTCCCCGGCGGCATGGATCATACGAACCACCACCCGGGCGACATCGGCGGGGAAGCGGCTCAGGTCGGTCTCGGCGCGGATGATCCGGAAGGATTCCTCGTAGATGTCGGGGCCGGTGCGCAGGTAGCTCGTGGTCACGGTCCCACCGTATCCGGCGCAATTGGGCCACCCCGCCGAGGGTGGCGATGACCGGAATGGGATTCTTGGGAGCAGAACTCCACATCTGAGAGGGACACGCCAGGAACCCCGGGAACACCTGTCCGGGACGGTCGCGCCACTGTGGTCCGCAGGCTCCACCAGGAAGCTGCGGAAAGTCAGGAACTGGCCCCTCGCCCGCTGTCGGGACGCGCAATCCCGAGAAAGGACCATCCATGCACATCGCAGAGGGCTTTCTGCCCCCGGTGCAGGCCGGAATCTGGTTCGCCGTCTCCGCACCCTTCGTCATCCACGGCGCCCGCCAGGTCGTACGGCTGTCGCGTGAATCCACAGAGACCAAACTGTTGCTGGCGGCAGCCGGCGCCTTCACCTTCGTCCTGTCAGCCATCAAGCTGCCATCGGTGACCGGCAGTTCCTCCCACCCCACGGGGGCCGGTGCCGGCGCGATCTTGTTCAAGCCCCCGGTGATGGCCTTTCTGTGCACCCTGGTGCTGCTTTTCCAGGCCCTGCTCCTGGCCCATGGAGGATTGACCACTCTGGGCGCCAACGTCTTCTCAATGGGCGTTGCCGGGCCGTGGGCCGGGTACGGCTGCTACGTGCTGCTGAGGAAGGTCAAGGCACCGTGGTGGGCCGCCGTGGCTGTGTGCATGGCCATCGCCGACCTCGCCACCTACTGTGTCACCGCCCTGCAGCTGGCCATCGCCTACCCCGATCCACAAACGGGCCTGATGGGCGCCGCGGGCAAGTTCCTCAGTGTCTTTGCCTTCACCCAGATCCCACTGGCCATCGGTGAGGGAATCATCGGCGTCCTGCTGTTTGGATTCCTGCGCCGAGTCGCCGCCGCTGACCTGTTCCGCCTCGGCGTGTTGTCCGCGAAGGAGGCGACCCATGCCTGAGAACCTCAATCCCCCGGCCACCCATCGGTCGACTGTCAGCCCCCCTCCCCCGGCGGTCACAGTGCAGGACGCGCCCGCCGAGCGCGCGCCCTCCGCCCCCACCGGCCCGCGGATGAAGCCCTGGGTGAGCCTCCTGCTGGTCCTTGCCCTAGTCGCCGTGTTCGCGTTCAGCGTCATCCTGGCTCCCAGGACCAGTGACGAGGGCGAAGCCTTCGCCGGTACGGACTCGGTTGTCACCCAGATCCTTGAGGATCGTGGGGTGGAACCGTGGTTCGAGCCAGTGTTCACGCCCGGAAGCGGCGAGATCGAATCCGGTCTGTTCGCGCTGCAGGCGGCCCTCGGCGCCGGCGCCCTCGGCTTCGCCCTGGGGAACCTGCGCGGGCGCCGCGTCACGCAGCAGTAGCCCCGGTTGGCGAGAAACCTGCAGCAATGAGCCTGCATCATGTCGCGATTGACGACGCCGCGTGGGCCAGCCCCTGGCGGCGTCTTCGTGTGGAGGAGAAGACCCTGTTCAGCGTCGGGTTGATCCTCACGGCCCTGTTCAGCCCACCGTGGCCGGGGTGCATCCTGGTCGGAATCGTGGCGCTGTTCTGCATGCTCGGTCCTGCGCAGATCCGCCCCCGTCTCGTGCTTGGTGCGCTGACAGCACCGGTGGTCTTCGTCCTGATCGGGACGCTGCCGGTCGCACTGGAATGGCACGGATTCGACCGGGGCATGCCACTCCGGGTGACGCACCAGTCACTCGTGCGCTCCGGGACCCTGGCCGCCCACAGCCTCTCCGGCACCCTGGCCCTGGTACTGCTGGCCACCACCACTCCGATGGTGGACCTGCTCGGGTGGATGCGCGGCCTGCGCATCCCCGACCCCCTGCTGGAACTGGCCAACCTGACCTACCGACTGCTGTTCCTCCTGCTCGGCACCACGTTCGCGATTCGCGAGGCGCAGAAGGCACGCCTGGTGGACCAGGCCAGCTTCCGCCGACGCTGGCAGGTCACCGCCGCCACGATGGGCAGTGTCATGCTGACCTCCTGGGAGCGTGCGCGCCGACTGCAGGAGGGACTCGAAGCTCGTGGCTACGAGGAGACCCTGCCCACCCTCACCCCCCACCGTGCCCGCAGCACACGGTTCTTGGCCACGACGATCCTGGTCCTGGTGGCGATCTGGACTGCGAACCTCGGATGGAGACTGACATGACCCCCGCACTGCTGCAGGCCGAGGCTCTACAGGCTCATTTTCCGGGTGGCCCGCCGGTGCTCGCCGGCGCCTCGGTGAGCCTTCACCCCGGTGAGCGAGTGGCCCTGCTGGGCGCCAACGGCTCGGGCAAGACCACCCTGTTGCGCTGTCTGTCGGGAGCGATGGCAGCGCAGTCGGGGCAGGTACTGGTCGACGGCTCCCCGCTGCGCCACGACAAGGCCGCTCTACGCGCCCACCGCGCCCGCGTCCAGCTCGTGCTGCAGAACCCGGATGACCAGCTGTTCAGTGCCGATGTCACCCAGGACGTCTCCTTCGGCCCCTTGAATCTTGGGCTGGACGAGGCAACCGTCCGCCAACGGGTCGCCGATTCCCTGGCCCTGCTCGGCATCGAGCACCTGGCCGAGCGCCCCACCCACCAGCTCAGCTATGGCGAACGCAAGCGGGTGGTGATCGCCGGGGCCGTGGCGATGCGCCCGCAAGTGCTGCTGCTGGACGAGCCCACGGCCGGCCTGGACCCGGCGGGCGTCACCGAACTGCTGGACGCCCTCGCCCGCCTGCGGACCGCCATTCTGCTGGCCACCCACGAGGTTGACCTGGCCTTCGCCTGGGCCGACCGGGTGGCCGTCGTCGCCGACCACCAGGTGCGTGAGGGTGGCATCGAGCTGCTGGGCGAGGAGGACCTCCTGGCCCGGGCCAGGCTGCGTCCGCCCTGGCAGGTGCAGATGATGCGCTGCGCCGGCCTGACCCTTGAGGGCACGCTGCCTCGCACGGCCGCCCAGGTGGCTGCCCGCCTCGGGATCAGCGCTGCAGGAACCACTGGATGACGGTGCGCCCAGGCGTCCAGCCCTGCAGCGATCCCAACGGCTCGCCCAATTCGACCTGCATCCGGCTGAGCTGACCGCCCCACCGGGAATGGGCCTGGGCGCAGACCAACTCGGCCTCCACAGTGACCCCATGGGCGACGATTCGCCCTCCGGGACGAATCCGCGCCACGGCCCTGTCCAGCACCGCTGAACTCAGCCCTCCCCCCACGAAGACAGCATCGGGGGCAGGGAGGCTGTCGAGCGCCTCCGCTGCCGGGCCCTCGCGGACCTCCAGGCTGCCTGCGGGGGTGAGTCGGGCCGCATTGGCGCGAGCTCGCCCGGCCCGGGTCGGGTTGCGCTCCAGACCGATGGCTCGGGCCCCGTCAGCGCCGCGACACCACTCGATGGCGATGGAGCCTGCTCCGGTGCCCACATCCCAGAGCAACTGCCCCGGCAGCGGACGCAGGTGCCCCACGGCGGTGGCGCGGATATGCCGCTTCGTGATGAGGCCGTCGTGTTCGAAGAGGTCATCGGGCAGCCCCGGGGCGCGTCCGAACACGGTGCAGTCGGGGTCATGGATCACCCTGCGATCCTAGCCAGAATTGGTGGGCTCCCCTCCGGCCCCGGGAATGCCCTGTGGAAGGATGGACTCGTTGGGCGAGATGGAATACCGGTGCGAATCCGGAACGGTCCCGCCACTGTGAGCGACCAGGTCGCGAGTCAGGACTTTCGAGCCCAACCTGCCATGCCACCAGGCCTGGCCCACCCGATGCAGGCGCGGACCTGCGAGGAGGCACGAATGCTGACCCCCCACGCCCGGCCATGAGCCGCGGAACGACCCCCGTCGTCCCCCAGGACGGCCTGAGCACCCGCGAACGACGGCTTCGCCCGGTGCTGATCGTGCACACCGGCGAGGGGAAGGGAAAAACCACCGCTGCCTGTGGGATGGCGATGCGCGCCTGGGCCCAGGGCTGGTCGGTGGGTGTCTACCAGTTCGTCAAGTCAGCCGCGTGGCACAGCGGAGAGCAGGACGCCTTCAAGGTGCTCGCTGACAGCGGACGCGGCGAGGTGACCTGGGAGCGCATGGGCACCGGCTGGAGCTGGACCCGCGCCAACCGGGGGCCAGAGAACAAGGCAGATGCCGAGCAGGCGGCCGTGGAGGGATGGGCCCACATCAGGCAGGGCCTGGCCGAGGAACGCCACCGCTTCTGGCTGCTCGACGAATTCACCTATCCGATGGCGTGGGGATGGATCGACCCGGCAGAAGTCGTCGAGGTGCTGCGGCAGCGGCCCGGCACCCAGCACGTGGTCATCACCGGACGCCGCTGCCCGCAGGTGGTGTTGGATCTGGCCGACCTGGTCACCGAGATGACCAAGATCACTCACCCCTTCGATCGCGGCCAGCGGGGGCAGGCGGGCATCGAATGGTGACCGCCCCCCTCCCCCCGCGGGTGGTCATCGCAGCCCCGGCCTCAGGGCAGGGAAAGACCACCGTCGCCACTGGGCTGATGGCCGCCCTCACCGCCGCCGGGCACCGCGTCGCGCCCTTCAAGGTGGGGCCTGACTACATCGACCCCGGTTACCACAGCCTCGCATCCGGGCGTCCGGGCCGGAACCTGGACCCGATTCTCTGCCCTGAGGACCTTGTCCTCCCCCTGTTCCTCCACGGCAGTCGCGACTGCGATGTGGCCGTGGTCGAGGGCGTGATGGGGCTCTTCGACGGACGCCTGGGCAGCCGCGGCGAGGGATCGACCGCCCACATCGCGCGACTCCTGGACGCCCCCGTGGTGCTGGTGGTTGACGTACGTCACAGCTCGCGCAGCGTGGGCGCCGTAGTTGCCGGCATGGCTGGCTTCGATCCCCGGATCCGGATTGCTGGCGTGGTCCTGAACCAGGTGGGCAGCGAACGCCATGCGTCCGAGGTCTGTGAGGCGGTCAGCGAGGTGCACGGACCCGGTGGTGAGCCCGTGCGGGTGCTGGGACTCCTTCCGCGCAACCTGGAGATCGAAGCCCCCTCACGCCACCTCGGGCTGGTGCCTGCCGCCGAGAGGACGGATGCCGGTATCCGCACCATGGGGAAGGTCATCTCCCACCACCTGGATCTGGCAGCCATCCTGGAGGTGGCGCAGTCGGCTCCGGCCCGTCAGGGCGAGGTGTGGGATCCCTGCCTCGCGGTGAAGCCGCCGCCGAGCGCCACCGGACGGCCCCCCGCCGGCCGTCCACGGGTTGCGATCGCCGGAGGGCGAGCCTTCACCTTCCGCTACCCGGAAACCGACGAGCTACTGCTCGCCGGTGGATGCGAGCCGGTCGTCGTGGATCCCCTCCAGGACACCCGTCTGCCAGACGACATCTCGGGGCTGTGGTTGGGAGGCGGCTTCCCCGAGGTTCACGCCACTGACCTGGCCAACAATGAGAGCCTGCGCGAGGACATCGCCCGTCGAGTGGGGGAGGGCCTGCCCACCGTGGCCGAATGTGCAGGGCTGCTCTACTTGTGCGAGCGGGTCGAGGGTGAGCCGATGGTGGGGGCGATTCCCACCACTGCCGCCATGGGGCCGAAACTGACCATGGGCTACCGCCGAGCCACCGCACCTCGCGACTCGTTGCTCGGCCGCGCCGGTGAGACCGTCACCGGCCACGAATTCCATCGCACCACCCTGGCTGACCGGACCGGTCTCCTGCCCGCCTGGGAGCTTGACGGACGAGCAGAGGGGGTCGCGACGCCGAGCCTGCACGCGTCTTATCTGCATGTGCACTGGGCCGGGCACCCGCAGCTGGCCCAGCGCTTCATCAACGCAGTTCACCAGCATGCCCACCAACGCCTGGCCGCCGACCCTGATCTGTGGCATCACGGCGATCAGGACGCTGCGGCGGGGCTGGTCGACTTCGCGGTCAACGTCCGAGCCTCTCGGCCACCGCAGTGGTTGCTGGAACAGATCCTCGCTGACCTGGACTGGGGCAGCTACCCCGACCCCCGCGCCGCCCGCGCCGCGATCGCACGCCATCACGGGGTGGGTGAGGAGATGGTCCTGCCCACCGCCGGTGCTGCCGAGGCGTTCACGCTGGTGGCGCGAGCGCTTCCGCCTGCCGGAGGGTCGACCCGAGGACGCCCTTGGCGATCCCTGGTGGTACACCCTCAGTTCACCGAGCCCGAAGCGGCACTGCTGGCTGCCGGCCACCGACCGGTTCGCCACCTGCTGTCTGCCGCGGACGGCTTTCAACTGCAGGGCGCGCTCGTGCCCCACGCGGACCTGATCGTGGTGGGCAATCCCACCAACCCGACCGGCGTGCTGCACCCTCTCGATCAGCTGCTGGCTCTGGACGCCGGGGTGTTGGTGGTCGATGAAGCCTTCCTCGACATCCTCGTCGGGGCGCCGGAGTCGATCATCGCCCCGGATATGTCGGGGCGGTTGGCGCTGCGGTCGCTGACCAAGACGTGGTCGCTGGCGGGCCTGCGCGCCGGCTATGTCGTCGGGGACCCCGCCCTCATCGAACTGCTGGCCCGCCAGCAACCCCCATGGTCGGTCTCCAGCCCGGCGCTGGCCGCCACCGTCGCCTGCCTGAGTGCGGAGGCCAACCAGCAGGCGGATCGCCTCGCCCGAGAGGCGGCCCACCAGCGCCGCGACCTCGTGGCACGCCTGCATCGTAGTGGGCTTCCCACGGTCCCCGGACGCGCGCCATTCGTGCTCGTCGACACCCGCTCGATCAGCACGGCGTCCCTGCGTGAACCGCTTGCCGAGCGCGGCTTCGCCGTGCGCCGAGGGGAGACCTTTCCCGGTCTCGGCCCGACCTGGCTACGCCTGGCCGCGCGGTCGCCTGAAGTGAATCAACGCCTGGTCGAGACCATCGCCGGGCTGAAGGAGGATGCATGACCCGCTCAGCTCGCCAACCGCTGCGTCCCGGTGAGGTGGTCCTGGTTGGCGGCGGCCCCGGGGATCCAGACCTGATCACCGTCGCCGGTCTGCACGCCCTCGAAGAGGCTGACGTCATCGTCCATGATCGACTCGGTCCGGTGTCGGTGCTCCACGACCTGGAATCGAAGCCGGAGTTGGTCAACGTGGGCAAGGTCCCCCGCGGCCCCTTCACCCCGCAGGAGCGCATCAACGAGATCCTCATCGAACAGGCGCGGGCCGGGCGCAGGGTGGTTCGGCTCAAGGGGGGCGACGCCTTCGTCTTCGGCCGGGGCGGGGAGGAGTGGCTGGCCTGTGCTGCCGCCGGAGTGCCTGTCCGAGTCATCCCCGGGGTCACCTCGGCGGTCTCGGTGCCCGCGCTCGCCGGGGTGCCGGTGACGCATCGTTCGATGGTGCAGGGGTTCACCGTGGTCTCGGGGCATGTGCCCCCCGATGACCCCCGCAGCAGCGTCGACTGGGCGGCCCTCGCCAGGGCCAACACGACTCTTGTCCTGCTCATGGCGATCAAGTACCTCCCCCAGATCACCGAACGGCTGCTGGAATCAGGCCTGCCCGCGCAAACCCCCACTGCGGTGATCAGCGACGGCTCGCTGCCGGGCCAGGAGGCCTTCTTCGCCCCCCTGGGGAGAGTCGCGGCGACGGTGGCGGCCCAGGATGTCGTCCCACCGGCGATCGTCGTGATCGGGGAGGTCACCGCTCTCCACCTTCACTCCGCCCAGGCATCGGACGGAGCCGCTCCGCAGGATGGCGGACAGTGACCCCACCCAGGACCGGCGCTGGCTGGCCCCCGTCAGCCGGCCGGTGCCTGGAGGGCCTGCAGAACCTCCGACACCGTGGAGACTGTGAGGAGCCCCGAGGGCGTCGGCGGCCGACGCACGATCACGACGTCCACCCCGCCCTCGGCAGCCGCCTGCAGCTTCGCATCGGTGTGGGCGCCCCCGGCATCCTTGGTCACCAGCACGCGGATCCCGTAGTGCTGCATCAGGGCCCGCTCCCCGGTCAGGTCAAAGGGACCGCGCGCACACAGGAGGGTCCAGGCAGCCGGCAGGTCCAGGGCGGGAGCCTCGGCCACCCGGGCCACCACGCGACGTCCACCCAGGTCATCCACATAGTCGCCGGTGTGCAGCCGTCCGACGGTGAGCAGTACCGGCCCCGGCAGCGCGGCGCAGAGGCTGGCCGCCTGCGCGTGGTCATCCACCCAGTGCCAGCGGCCCGCGTCCACATGCTGCCCCCAACTGGGACGCTCCAGCCGCAGCAGGGGCACCCCCTCGGCCGCGCAGGCACTGACTGCATGTCGAGTCATCTGTTCGGCGAAGGGGTGGGTCGCGTCCACGACCTGGCTGATCGCCTGCGTGCGCAGGTAGCTGCGCAATCCCTCCACCCCGCCGAAGCCTCCGGTGCGCACCGGCCCCTCAGACAGGGGGGCCCGCGTGCGTCCCGCCAGGGAGAGCACCGCCGGGCAGCCCAGCTCGGACAGCGCAGCAGCGAGCTGACGGCCCTCAGCGGTACCACCCAGAATCAGGATCACCCCACCCATCCAACACCACCCTCCGGTAGGACCCCCCGAAAGGACCCCCGATGACTGCTCTCCTCGCCAACACCCTCGCCGCCATCCCTCCGCTCGACGCCAGCCTGATCGCTGAGGCCACGGAACGGCAGAACCAGCTGACGAAGATCCCCGGCAGCCTGGGGCTCCTGGAGGAGGTCAGCATCCAGCTCGCGGGGATCAGCGGGCAGTGTCCGCCACCGATTCCACAGCAGGCGGTCATCGGTGTCTTCGGTGGTGATCATGGAATCTGCGCCCAGGGTGTCACGCCGTGGCCGCAGGAGGTGACCGTCCAGATGCTGGCGAACATGGCCCACGGCGGGGCGGCCATCAACGCCCTGGCGCGTCAGGTCGGGGCCAGGGTCATGATCACCGACGTGGGAGTCGCCACCGACTACGAACCCCACGAGGCCGTGCGGACGCGCACTGTCCGGCGCGGCACGGCAGATTTCAGCGTCGGTGCGGCCATGTCGCGCGAGGAGGCGGTCGCTGCCCTGGAGGTCGGGATCGAGGCCGGTCTTGAGGCCATCGACGCGGGCGCGGATTGCCTGCTCACCGGGGACATGGGCATCGGCAACACCACCCCCTCGGCCGCGCTGATCTCGGTGTTCAGTGGACAACCCGTGGTCTCGGTGACCGGCCCCGGAGCCGGCGCTGACAACGCGATGCTGGCCCACAAGACCCAGGTGCTGGAGCAGGCCCTGGCGATGCACTCCCCTGACCCGAGTGATCCGGTGGGCGTGCTCGCGGCCGTGGGTGGGCTGGAACAGGCGGCGATCGCAGGGTTCATCCTGGCCGCCGCGAGTCGCCGCGTGCCGGTGATCCTGGATGGGGTGATCGCCTGTTCCGCCGCCTGCGTGGCGGTGGCACTGGCACCGGAGGCCAAGGGCTACCTGATCTCTGGCCATGCCGGACTGGAACCCGGGATCACGGCCGCCCTGGCACACCTGGACCTGCGACCGCTTGTTGATCTTGGTCTGCGGTTGGGTGAGGGGACGGGAGCCGCCCTGGCGCTGCCGCTGGTACAGTGCTCCGCGCGGGTGCTGGCCGAGATGGCCACCTTCGCCGACGCCGGCATCGCCGCCGGGCAGTGAGGATGAGGCAGACGGGGAGGTCGAGTCGTGCGTGAGTACCGCGTCCGAGTGGAGGAGCAGGATGCACGGGCACAGCAGCTGCTGGGCGAACTGGCTGACCGCGGGCAGGTGCAGTCGATGGACCATCGGCCGGGCCCGGGCGTGTGCCTGGTGCTGGGCGGGGCGCGGTCGGGCAAGTCGCACTGGGCAGAGCTGCAGCTCGCCGACCGGGAGCGCGTGGAGTACGTCGCCACCTCTGACTACGGGCAGGACGCCGAGTGGTTGGAGCGCGTTCGGGTCCACCGCGAGCGGCGCCCCGGCAACTGGACGACCATCGAGACGCTGGACCTGGCCTCCGTGCTCAGCAGCGGGGACGAAGCTTCGGTGCTGGTGGACTGCCTGTCGGTCTGGCTCTCACGCGTGCTCGACGAGGCGGACGCCTGGCAGAAGTGCGAGCGGAACGATGACTCCTGGCGTCCCGAGATCGAGCAGCGGGTGGCGGAGCTGCTGGCTGCGGTCGCCACGACCGAACGCGAAGTGCTGGTGGTGAGCAACGAAGTGGGCTCGGGTGTGGTGCCGGCGACGGCGTCTGGGCGGTTGTACCGCGACGAACTGGGACGCCTGAATGCCCGCGTCGCGTCCGCCTCCCGCGAGGTGTGGTGGTGCGTCGCCGGGTTGGCCCAGAGAGTGGGTTGAGAGGGGAATCGCTGAGATGGGAGTCGGCTGAGATGGCGCGGTGGAGGTCTGGCTTCGGGACGGCGCTGGGGATGTTCACCGTCATTCCCGTGCCGGCAGTGTCCGAGATTGACCCGGGCCTGGCGCGGCGCACGATGGGCGCGTTCCCGCTGGTGGGTGCTGTGGTCGGGGCGCTGGCTGCGGGCGCATACTGTGTGGGTTCCGCGCGTTCAGAGCTGTTGGGGGCCGTGCTGGCGGTGGCCGTGCTTGCGCTGCTGACTGGCGGCCTGCACCTGGATGGCCTGGCCGACACCGCCGACGGCCTGGGGTCGCGCAAGCCGGCAGCGCAGGCGCTGGCGATCATGAAGCGTTCCGACGTTGGACCGATGGGCGTGGTCACCCTGGTGATGGTGCTGCTGGTCGATGTCGCAGCGTTGGCTGCGCTTCCCCGGTCGTGGGCGATGTGCGCGATCGCGCTCGGCGCGGTGACGGGACGAGTGATCATCGTGGGCGCCTGCAGCGAGCGGAACTCCTCCGCCCGTCCGGGAGGCTTCGGCTCCCTGTTTGCCGGAGTGGTCCCGGTCTGGGTGGTCTGGCTGGAATGGATCCTGGTGGCGGCGCTGTGGGGGAGCGCGGGCTGGTGGCTGCTGGGCAGCAACGCAGCAGGCTACGTCCTGGTGGCGGGCGCCCTGAGTGGGGCGGTGGGGTGGGCCTGGCGGGGCCATCTGGCCAGGCGTCTGGGCGGGATGACCGGTGACACCTTCGGCTCGATCATCGAGGTGACGCAGCTGGCCACGTTCCTGCTCATGACAGCTGCGTTCTCGTTCGTCTGAGGCATCCGCGACGCCCGGCGGGTCTCAGCTGAGCTGGTGCGCCCGCGCCGGGTCGACCTGGAACTGCAACGGCTGACCGTTGAGGAAACGCTCGACCTCGTCAACGACGGCCTCCCCCATCTCGTGCCGCGCATCGACGGTGGCGCCGGCGACATGCGGGGTCAGCATGACATTGGGCAGGCCGAACAGGACGTAGTCGCTCGGCAGCGGCTCCTCCTCGAAGACGTCCAGGGCCGCCCGCAGACGACCCTGCACGAGTCGCTCCTCCAGAGCGTCCATGCAGATGACCGCCGACCGCGCCGTGTTGACGAACAGACCACCCTCAGGCATCAGGTCAAGCTGGCCGGGGCCGATCATCCGGCGCGTCTCCTCGGTGACCGGGGCGTGGACCGCCACCACCGGGTTGCTCATCGCGTCCGAGAGGGAGACGAGCTCAACCCCCAGCTCGCGGGCGGCGTCCGGGGGGAAGTAGGGGTCGAAGGCGACCACCTCACGCACGCCCAGGCCCTTGAGCATGCGCGCATGCCACTGACCGGTGCGGCTCAGTCCGATCAGGCCATGGCGCTGGGTGTGGATCGCGGTCGAGAGCGCCGGCTGACGACTGGTGGCCCAGTCGCGGGTGGACTGCATCCCGCGGTCATAGGTGTGGAGTTCGCGCAGCATCACGAGGGTTGAGGCGAGCGCGTGTTCGGCGACTGCTCGAGCCATCGGGTCGCTGCCGGCCTGGCTCACTGCGATCTGCCCGGATGCGATGAGGTCGGGATCGATGATTCCGCGCATGGTGCCAGCACTGTGCGCGATCAGTCGCAGGGTGGTGCCGCTGACAGCCGGGACGCAGGGAGTTCCCCAGCCGGTCACGAGCACGTCCCAGGTGTCAGCGAAGTCGTCGGGGAGCTGTCGGCCCTCGAGCTGGTCGACCTCGCCCAGGGACTCCAGACGGGTTCGTAGGTCGGGGGCCAGGATCTCGTCGGAGACTTCGGGAGGGGTGGTCAGCAGGATCTTCGCCATGGGGGCAGGCTATCGACGACCCGCCACTGACGGAAGCGGCGCCCCACCTGTGGCGTCGCGATCCGGGGCATAGGGTTGATGACTGGCCCGCCCATCGCGTCCCCCTGGAGGTTTTTTCCATGCCTGACGAATCGCGTCACGAGTGTGACCAGATCATTGCCGGTGACCACTGGCGGGTGAGCGTGCTGGGGCCCCAGCTGATGCGCTTCGAATGGGACCCGGACGGAGGACTGGTGGACGAGCCGACCCAAGTGGTCGCGCAGCGTCCCATGGAGCCGGTGTCGGTGGCGGTCGCTCGGCGAGGGGACGCGGTGCAGGTCATCACCGAGACCTTCCAGTTCGACTGGGACGGCAAGGAGCCGAGCGCGAGCGGTCTGTCGGTGCGGGCGCGCAACAGCTACCACTCGGTGTGGCGCTATGGCATGCCCATGGAGAACAAATTCGACGAGCTGAGCGGACATCGCACCAACCTCGGCGGCACCACGCGCACCCTGGACACGATCGATGGGTCCTGCCCGGTCGATGACGGGTTGTGCAGCCGGCTGGGGATCTCCGTGCTGGACGATTCACGATCCTTCGTGATGGGCAGCGATGGCGTGATGCACCCCCCGAGCCCGCGCCGTCTGGACGTCTACGTGTTCACCCACGGCAATGACCATGGGGCCACGATCCAGGACTTCTACCGGTTGACCACTCCCCCACCGCTGATCCCCCGCTATGCCTTCGGGAACTGGTGGAGCCGCTTCCACAAGTACACCCAGGAGGGCTACCTGGAGCTGGTGGATCGCTTCGCCGCCGAGGACCTGCCCTTCAGCGTGGCCGTCATCGACATGGACTGGCACATCACCGAGGTCGATCGGCGGTTCGGGAACGGGTGGACCGGCTACACGTGGAATCGGACGCTGTTCCCGGACCCGGAGGCCTTCCTGCGCGGGCTGCACGAGCGCGGGCTGGCGGTGACGCTGAATGTGCACCCGGCTGATGGCATCCGGGCCTTCGAGGATTCCTACGCGCGGGTCTGCGAGATCATGGGCCGCGACCCCGAGCTGGAACTGCCGGTCGACTTCGACCTGAACGACCCCCAGTTCATCAAGGCCTATTTCGAGGGAGTGCACCACCCACTGGAGGACCAGGGCGTCGACTTCTGGTGGATCGACTGGCAGCAGGGCACCACCAGCAGCACCGGGCTGGACCCGCTGTGGCTGCTCAACCACCTCCACGTGCAGGACATGGAGCGGCGTGGCAAGCGGCCGCTGATCCTGTCGCGTTACTGCGGCCCGGGCTCGCACCGGTACCCGGTCGGGTTCAGCGGGGACACGATCGCGACCTGGGCGAGCCTGGATTTCCAGCCGTGGTTCACGGCCGCGGCGGCCAACATCGGCTACGGCATCTGGAGCCACGACATCGGAGGGCACGCCTTCGGTGAGCGCAATGACGAACTGGCGCTGCGTTGGCTGCAGTTTGGCGTCCTGTCACCGATCAATCGCCTGCACTCCACCGACGACCCGTTCCTGGGGAAGGAACCGTGGAAGTTCTCCCCCGAGGTGGCCGAGATCATGGGGCGCTTCCTGCGCTGGCGGCATGAGCTGGTGCCCTACCTGTACACCGAATGGGCGACCGGGCTGCCGATCGTGCGTCCGATGTACCACACGCATGGTGAAAACCCCCACTCCTACGACATCGACAACGAGTACTGGCTGGGGCGTGGGCTGCTCGTGGCTCCGGTGACGACGCCAGTGGACGCCGATACGCGGATGGGTGCGGTGAAGGTCTGGCTGCCGGAGGGGCAGTGGGTCGACCTGCTCACTGGCGTCAGGTACGACGGCGACCGGACGCTGACAATGCACCGTCCGCTGGATTCTGTGCCCGTGCTGGCGCAGGAAGGGACGATCATCCCGCACGCTGGAGCAGGGACCCGGGCTTCGGAGCTGCCGGAGGTCGTCGAGCTGTGGGTGGTGCTCGGAGCCGATGGCGAGTACGAACTGCTCGAGGACGATGGCGCCCTGGAGCCAGCTGTCGCTCGGACGCGGATGCAGTGGGACGACGCTGCTGGTCGCCTGGTCGTCTCTGCTGCCGCGGGTGAGCCGTCAGTACTCCCTGAGAGGCGAACCTGGCGGGCACGCTTCCTGGGCGGGCTTGTCGAGAGCTCGGTGGGTTCGCGTGATGCCGCGACCGGTGCGCTCGTGGTCGAGCTCGGTACTGCCGCTGTCGACGAGGAGCTGGTCTGGACCGCGCCCGAACCGCTGCGTCCCGGGTCGAACGAGGTCCAGCGACGCACCGGGGAGTGGCTGGAGCGGGCGCAGACCGCGGCGGCGCACAAGTCGCACATCCAGCGGATCGTGGCGTCCGAGACTGACCCGCTGCGGACGGTCACGGCGCTGCGGGAGCAGGTGGTACGGGGCGCGGTGAAGGGCGAACGGACGAACTTGCCGGACTCGCTGATGTCGGCTGCTGCGGAACTGGTCATAGCGCACCCGGAGTAGGTCTGACCCTGGCGCTCCCACGTAAACCAACCCATCTTTGTCAGCCCTCCCTGTCATTGCAGGTAGGGCTGACAAAGATGGGTTGGTTTGCGTGTGGCAGAGATCCAGGAATCCGTCTGGTGTGCAATCGATCGCGTGCACACCTGACGACCACGTGCCCAGAGGCCTCCTGTGGGCCTCGACAGGCAGAGTCAGCCCCGAGGACGGATCGAGACCTCCTCGACCACCGCATCCTCGGTCGCGTCGACGACGAACCTCACCGCCTTCGCGACCGACTCCGGACGCAGGTAGAGCGAACCGTCGTAGTCATCGCCCAGGTTCTGGATCCGCTGCTGCATCTCGGTGTCCACCCGACCGGGATGCACCGAGCTCACCCGGACGCCGTGCTCGCGCTCCTCCTCGCGCAGCGCATCGGTCCAGGCCCGCAGTGCGAACTTGGACGCCGCATAGGCCCCTCCCCCGGCTCGCGAGGTGAAGCCGGATCCCGAGTTGATGGCGACCACCAGCCCCTTCGCCGCGCGCAGTGCCGGAGTGAGCTGACGATTCAGATCGGCCAGCGCGATCACGTTGAGCTCCAGCACCCGCCCCCAGTCCTCGCGGCTGAGGTCGGCCTGCTCCCCGCCCATCTCGACGCCAGCGGAGTGCACCACCACGTCCAGCCGATCAATCCCCTCACAGGCGGACGCCACTGCGTCCGCGTCGGTCAGGTCCGCCACGAACGGGGCGCCCGACGGGAGCTGGGTGACGATCTCATCGACCGCCGCGGCATCGCGTCCCCCGACCAGGACGTGGTGGTCGGGAGCCAGGATGTCGACGACGGCGCGGCCGATCCCGCGGGTGGCTCCGGTGACGAGGGCAATGGGGCGAGTCATGCCGCCCAGCTTAGGAGCAGGCTCAGACTCCCGGGTAGGAGTCGATGTTCCAGTAGTTCCCGTCGAAGTCCTTGACGCCGGCCATCCGACCACCGTGCGGAGGGTTCATCGGCTCCTGGGCAAGCGTCGCGCCGGCCTCGAGAGCACGCTCGACAAGGGCGTCCACCGCCTCATCGGACTCGACGACGATGTTCGCGACCCCGACACCCGGCCGGAACACGTCGTCCTTGACGTCCCCGCGGATCGAGCCGAACATGAGGCCGCCGTTGTCGCGCCACTGGAACTGGGCATGCACCACGATCGATGGGTCAGTCTCATCACGCACGACCAGACGCTCCTCGAATCCGACCGCACTGAGGAACTCGATGGCCTTGGCGGCGTCGGTGTAACGGAGGCAGTGGTACAGCTGTGGTGTGGTCATGGCACCACTGTGCCCCGCCTCATACCGGGGGGTCTTGAACGATTGGGAAGTCTTCGGCCACACCGGTGGGGGTCAACCCGGCGAGCTCTCTGAATTCGCGATTCATGTGGGGTTGGTCGCTGTAGCCAGCATGCCGAGCCACCTCCGCCAGCGGACGCCCGGACTTGACCATCTGCGAGGCCTGTTCGAACCGCGCCAACCGCGCTACCTGCTTCGGGCTGACGCCGAACTCGCTCGCGAACCTGCTCGACAGCTGGCGCCGCGACCATCCAACTCGCCGTGCCACATCATCGACACGTTCCCCGCCTGCCCCGTTCGTGAGCAGGCGCCAGGCCTCCGTGAGCGATGGATCGAGCGCGAATCGGGAGTTCCCGGTGACGCCCAGCAGATGGCAGTCGAGCAGCCGGAATCGCTCGGGCCATGGTGCCATCACCATGCGATCCTGGAGGTCTCCACCCAGCCTCACCCCGAGTTCCGAGTGGTGAACAAGCTGATGCGCCAGCTCGGATGCTGGCACCCCCAGGAGAACCCGTGCCCCCAGCGGCGTCAGCGACAACTGGATGCCGTGCTGGCGTCCAAGGGTCCGAATCTGCGCAGGCCGCAGGTGCAAGCCACCGACCAGCATCCAGAACCGGTCGCGCTCGCGCTCATCCCAGCCACAGTCGAGCGGCTCATCGAACGAGATGATCATGGTCAGCGCGGTCGAGGGAAGGCCGTGGTGCACCAGGCCCGGGGGCGTCCTGAAGTCGTAGCCCACACAGGACGCCACCAGCCCGCGAAGCGCGGCAGGCGTCCGATACGCGAAGGCGGGCATGCCCCCACGGTAACCGTCACCCACGTCACCCCGCAGGGTGTGAACATTCTCCGACGGCAGCGCCCACGGCAATGGTCTGCCTACCCTTGGTCCATGAAGGCACTCACATGGCAGGGCATCGAAGACGTCAAGATCACCGAGGTCCCGGACCCTCGCATCCAGGAACCCACGGATGCGATCATCAAGGTCACCTCCACCGCCATCTGCGGTTCCGACCTCCACCTGTACAGCGTTCTCGCGCCCTACCTCACACCTGGCGACATCCTGGGGCACGAGTTCATGGGCATCGTCGAGCAGGTGGGTTCCGAGGTCTCCAACCTCCAGCCCGGCGATCGCGTGGTCGTCCCGTTCACCATCTCCTGTGGGCACTGCTGGATGTGCGAGCGACAGCTCTACTCCCAGTGCGAAACCACGCAGAATGTGGAGCAGGGCAAGGGCGCCTCCCTGTTCGGGTACACCAGCCTCTACGGCGCCGTACCCGGCGGGCAGGCCGAGTACGTCCGGGTCCCGCACGCGGACTTCGGGCCGGTCAAGCTCCCGCAAGAGGGTAGCGACGAGCGCTTCCTCTACCTCTCCGACATTCTCCCCACCGCCTGGCAGGGGCTGGTCTACGCCGACGTCCCCCAGGGCGGCACCCTGGCTGTCATCGGCCTGGGCCCGGTCGGGCAGCTCGCCGTCCGAGCCGCCAAGCACCAGGGCGTCCAGAACATCATCGGCCTGGACCTGGTCCCCGAACGATTGGACGCCGCCAGGCGGCACGGGGCGCAGGTTCTCAACGTCGCTGAAGTGGGCGATGTGGAGGCCGCCGTCAAGGACCTCACCGACGGACGCGGAGCTGACTCCGTACTGGAGGCCGTGGGGATGGAAGCCCATGGCAACCCGGTTTCGAAGAAGATGATCAGCGCCACCGTCCACCTGCCCAAGCCCATCGCTCGCACCGCCATGGAGAAGGCCGGCATCGACCGCCTGTCCGCGCTGCACCTGGCCGTGGACCTCGCCCGCCGAGGCGGGACCGTGTCCATCAGCGGCGTCTACGGCGGCATGGCAGACCCGATGCCCATGATGACCATGTTCGACAAGGGCCTGACCCTGAGGATGGGCCAGTGCCACGTGAAGCGCTGGACCCCCGAGCTGTTCAGCATCCTCAACGAGGGAGCCGACGTGCTCGACGTGGAGTCCCTCGCGACCCACCGCGTCCCGCTCAGCGAAGCGCCCGACGCCTACAAGATGTTCCAGACCAAGTCCGACGGTTGCATGAAGGTGGTTCTGAAACCGTGACCACCAACCCTGCCCGGGAGGCGCACGGCGGAGTGGCAGCGGTCTTCGGCGCCTCCCGTGGCCTGGGGCTGCAGTGTGCCCGTGAACTCCTCGAACACGGCTACCGGGTGGTGATCACCTCCCGCGATCAGCAGACCCTCGAGGAGGCGGCCGAGCAGTTGCGCGTCGAGACCTCCGGTGAGGTCATCAGCATGGTCTGCGATGTCCGCAACCGCGAACAGGTCGGTGAGGTGCTGCAGCGCATCGAATCCGAGGTTGGGCCGATCGAGGTGTGCCTGACAGTGGCCGGCATCATCCAGGTTGCCCCCGCAGAAGCCATCACTCTCGAACACTTCGACGACGCCATCGCCACCATGCTGATGGGGCCGATCAACGTGGCCTGGCAGGTGCTGCCCGCCATGAAGGAACGCGGCCGGGGCCGCATCGGGACGGTCACCTCGGTGGGGGGTATGGTCTCCCCGCCGCACCTGCTTCCCTACGCCACGGCGAAGTTCGGTGCCGTCGGGTTCTCTGATGGCTTGGCTGCCTCGCTGGCCGGCACCGGTGTCACCGCCACCACGATCGTGCCCGGCCTGATGCGAACCGGCTCGCACCTGCGCGCGGAGTTCTCCGGTGACGTGGAGAAGGAGTACGCCTGGTTCGCCCCCTCGGCGTCCCTGCCCGGGCTCTCGATGGACGCCGACCGCGCGGCCGCGAAAATGGTTCGCGGCCTGCTCGAGGGGCGTCCCCTGGTGTCGCTCACCCCGCTCACCTGGGCTGCCACGCGCTTCCGTGGGCTGGCGCCGGCGACCACCACCCGCCTGATGGGGGTCGCGAACCGACTGCTGCCCGATGGCACGTCCCCCGAGACCGTCGAGGGACGCGAGGCGCGTCGGCGGATGGGCGAGTCCGGCGCGGCGCGCAAAGTCGTGGACGCTCTCAGTGCCCTGGGCAACCGAGCGGCGCGTCGCAACAACGAGACGGATTCGCGCGACGTCTGACGACTCCTGTCGATTCACGTCAAGGTCACCTGACCTTCGGCCTCATGTCCGACACCCAGTGGAAGGCCAACCTGGACGGCCAGAACCCCGGCAGCACCGCCGCCGGCATCCAGAAGTTGGTGAACAAGGAGTTCATCGCCAAGGACGTCAGGTTCGTGATCCAGGTCGGGGACAACGTGGATGTCGAGAACGACACCTACAACAACCAGCCCACCGTTCGCACCCTGCCGTTCAAGGCTGAGGCTGCGGCGCCGCTCTACGACGCGGGGATCGGGTTCTTCACCCTCCGCGGCAACCATGAGGCCTCGGCGACGGCCGCCCGCGAACTGCCTGTCCTGTTCCCGCAGGCGACCGGAATGGGTGGGGTGCTGGCTGGCGCCACCAACTTCTCCTTCCCCTCTGAGTTGCTCAAGGGCCTGTCCTACTCCTTCGACAACAAGAACCTCCGCGTCATCATGCTGGACCAGTTCACCCGTCCCGACGGCTCCGGCAGCACCAACACCAACATCGTCGACCAGCTGGACTGGATCGAGGACCGTGTCATCAACCGTCCCGCCGGCATGCACTGCCTGGTCTTCGCCCACAAGAACCTGATCGGCCAGAACCACGTCGACACCCTCTTCGGGTCGAACCCCGGCCAGAACCTCGAGGCCTACAACCGCTTCATCTCGATCATGGACCGCGGCAATGTCCCGCTGGTGATCGGCGGCCACGACCACGTCCACCACCGTTCCCTGATCACCTCCCCTGACGGCAAGAGCGAGGTGGAGCAGCTCATCGCCGGCTCGGACAGCTACAAGTTCTACGTGCCCAGGCGTCCCGCGAATGCGGACACCTACGCTGCCGGCCCGGACGAGACCGTGATCTCCCAGGAGCTGTGGACGGTGACCCACTACATCGTGACCGTCGATGGTCCCCGCCTGTGGATCGATTTCTACTCGATGAGCACCGGTCAGGACTACGCCAATGTCAGCCTCAAGACCACTCCCCCGGAGACCGGCTGGTTCTGGCGTGAGCAGTGGGGCTACTCACTGAACGGTGCGGACTTCCTCATCGGCCAGGGCGAGAGCTACACCTCCGTGCGGGATTCGTTCCGCGGCACCACCGCTGCGATTCTGGCCGGCACGAACAAGTCCACCAAGGCGGACTACGCCGCGCGTCCGATGAGCAAGCGTGTTGTGACCGGTTGGGAGGCCGCCGGCCAGGGGGACGACTCGGCTCGCCTGTACCTGTTCGGCATGGCCGACAACCTGCAGCTGAACGACCCGGCCCTGGAGGGACTGTGGCCCAACGCTGACGAGACCGACGAGTCTGACGTGTTCGTGCTCCAGATGTCGGGGACGCCCCGCGGTTTCCGCGCCAACGGCGATTACGGCCTGGCCACGCGCACTGACGACGGCCGCTGGGTCACGCCGTCGACGGGAACTTCGGCGGCAGGGCCACGTTTGTCAAGGGCGCCTGGCGTCCGGGTTACGAGCTGGGCACCTACGGTGTGGACCCGGTCACCAAGAACGCATGGGCTGTCATCAACCACGGCGGCGTCTTCGCTGTGCGCCGCGGCATCTGATTCCACTGCGCACCCCCCGGCGCTACTACGCGCCGCGGTTCCGCACTCGGACCGTCGACGTCGGCGGTCCGAGTGTCTGTTTACGGCGCGTAGTAGCGAGAAGGGGCGCGGGGCGGCGGGGTCGATCCAGAACACCGAACGGCGCCGGAGATCACTCCGGCGCCGTTCGCGCGTTCAGACCAGACGACTCAGCAGGTCACTGGGCCTGCTCCAGCTCGGCCACGTCGTCGGGCACCTCGGACTTCGGGGTGCCGGTGAAGGTGAACGGGTTCTCCGCACCCTCTTCGGCCACATCGACCACGACGACCTGGCCCGGCTTGATCTCGCCGAAGAGGATCTTCTCGGCCAACATGTCCTCCACATCGCGCTGGAGTGCGCGACGCAGCGGACGAGCACCCAGCACCGGGTCGAAGCCGCGCTTGGCGACCAGCGACTTGGCAGCCGGAGTCAGCTCGACACCCATGTCCTTGTCCTTCATGCGGGCCTCGATCTGGGCCACCATCAGGTCGACGATGTTCTCGATGTCGGCCTGGGTCAGCTGGTGGAAGACCACGATCTCGTCGACACGGTTGAGGAACTCGGGACGGAAGTGCTGCTTGAGCTCATCTGCCACCTTCGCCTTCATCCGCTCGTAGCTCGAGGTCTCGTCACCCTGACGGCTGAAGCCCAGGTTGACCGACTTGGAGATGTCACGCGACCCAAGGTTGGTGGTCATGACGATCACCGTGTTCTTGAAGTCGACCACGCGGCCCTGGGCGTCGGTCAGACGACCCTCGTCCAGGATCTGCAGCAGCGAGTTGAAGATGTCCGGGTGCGCCTTCTCGATCTCGTCGAACAAGATCACGCTGAAGGGCTTGCGGCGCACCTTCTCGGTGAGCTGGCCGCCCTCCTCGTAGCCGACGTAGCCGGGAGGCGAGCCGAACATCCGCGAGGCGGTGTGCTTCTCGGAGTACTCGGACATGTCCAGGGTGATCAGGGCGTCCTCATCACCGAAGAGGAACTCGGTGAGCGCCTTGGTGAGCTCGGTCTTGCCGACGCCCGAGGGTCCGGCGAAGATGAACGAGCCCGAGGGGCGCTTGGGGTCCTTCAACCCGGCGCGGGTACGGCGGATCGAGCGCGAGAGCGCCTTGACCGCATCGTGCTGGCCGATATAGCGCTTGCCCAGCCCCTCCTCCATGCGGAGCAGCCGAGCGGACTCCTCCTCGGTCAGCTTGAAGACCGGGATGCCGGTGGCACCGGAGAGGACCTCGGCGATCTCCTCCTCGCCGACGACAGCGTCGCTGGCAGTATCGCCCGCACGCCATTCGGCCTCCTTGCCCTCACGCTCGGCGAGCAGCTTCTGCTCGTCATCACGCAGGCTGGCGGCACGCTCGAAGTCCTGGGCGTCGATCGCAGCTTCCTTCTCCAGGCGGACGGCCGCGATCTTCTCGTCGAACTCGCGCAGGTCCGGCGGGGCGGTCATGCGCTTGATACGCAGCCGAGCACCCGCCTCGTCCACCAGGTCGATGGCCTTGTCGGGCAGGAAGCGGTCCTGGATGTAGCGGTCGGCCAGGTTGGCCGCGGCCGACAGTGCCTCGTCAGTGACGGTGATGCGGTGGTGCGCCTCGTAGCGGTCTCGCAAGCCCTTGAGGATGTCGATGGTGAGGGCCACCGACGGCTCGGCCACCTGGATGGGCTGGAAACGGCGCTCCAGGGCGGCGTCCTTCTCGATGTTCTTGCGATACTCATCGAGCGTGGTCGCACCGATGGTCTGCAGCTCACCGCGGGCCAGCATCGGCTTCAGGATACTGGCGGCATCGATGGCGCCCTCAGCGGCACCCGCACCCACCAGAGTGTGGATCTCGTCGATGAACAGCATGATGTCCCCACGCTGCTTGATCTCCTTGAGCACCTTCTTCAGGCGCTCCTCGAAGTCACCGCGGTAGCGAGAGCCGGCGACCAGCGCACCCAGGTCGAGGGTGTAGATCTGCTTGTCGCGCAGGGTCTCGGGTACCTCGCCCTTGACGATCGCCTGGGCCAGGCCCTCCACGCAGGCCGACTTGCCGACGCCGGGCTCACCGATCAGCACCGGGTTGTTCTTGGTGCGTCGGGAGAGCACGACCATGACGCGCTCAATCTCCTTCTCGCGCCCGATGACCGGGTCGAGCTTGTTCTCGCGCGCGAGCTGGGTGAGGTTGCGCCCGAACTGGTCGAGCACGGTGCCCGACTGTGGGGTCGCGCTGCCCTCGGGGGCACCGGAGGTCGCGGCCTCCTTGCCCTGGTAGCCGCTCAGCAGCTGCAACACCGTGTTGCGCACGCGGTTCAGGTCGGCGCCCAGCTTGATCAGCACCGAAGCCGCCACGCCCTCGCCCTCACGGACCAGACCCAGCAGGATGTGCTCAGTACCGATGTAGGAATGGTTCATCTGGAGCGCTTCGCGCAGCGACAGCTCCAGAACCTTCTTGGCGCGCGGGGTGAACGGCACGTGTCCGGTGGGCGGGGTCTGGCCGTGGCCGATGACCTCTTCCACCTCCTCGCGCACGGCTTCCAGCGAGATGCCCATCTGCTCCAGGGCCTTGGCGGCGACGCCTTCGCCCTCGTGGATGAGACCAAGCAGGAGGTGCTCGGTGCCGATGTAGTTGTGGTTCAGCAATTTCGCTTCGTCCTGCGCGAGCACGACAACGCGTCGGGCCCGGTCAGTGAACCGCTCAAACATGTGTCTCCTCCACCCTCTCCAGGAATCTCCACGGAGAGTGTTGTCAAGTCTAGTAACGAGCAGAAGCACCCGTCTGCTTCCCCCGTTCGCCCGGGGCAGAACTGGGTGTGCGTTGCCGCGACGACGCCACACAGGAAGCCCTCGAGCTCCAGGGGAAGAGCTCGAGGGCTTCGGTGGGCGCCTGATCCCGGCGCCAAGGTGAGGAGTCTACTGCGAGGGTCAGTGGGCAGCCGCGTAGGCCGCCCGAATCTCCTCGGGGACGCGGCCGCGACCAGAGACCTCGTAGCCCTGCTCACGGGCCCAGGTACGGATGTCGGCGGCCTGCGAACGTGAACGGCCGGTGCCACGCGACGCGGCGGCGCGGCGACGGCCGTTGCCGCCCTTGCGCGCATGCCCGATCCACAACTGCAGCGCGTCACGCAGCTTGGCGGCATTCTCCTCGTTCAGGTCAATCTCATAGGCAACGCCGTCGAGGGCGAATTGGACGGTCTCAGCGGCCTCGCCGCCGTCGATGTCGTCTTCAAGAATGACAACACTGCGCTGAACCATTCGGGGCTCCTTCACAGCCACTGGGGTTGGTGCTCAGCAATATATACCAATAACACGAGCATTTACCACGCGGCGCGAGAAGTGTGAGCACCCCGGTGAGATCTGGCAGGCTGGGGGCGTGAATGAACCTGAGCAGTGGTGGATTGGCGCGCTGGCCCAGGACGGATCTGCCCATGACGCCGACACATTGGGGACGCGGGTCATCGATTTGGGTCCGCAACACCCCACCCGTGCAGGACTTGTCGGTCTGCGCCTCTGGTGGGACGGCGACATTGTGCACGCCGCTGAGATCCAGCCGGGATATCTGCACCGTGCCGCGGAAAAGCTTTTCGAAGTGCGCGACTATCGCCAGGTATTGATGCTGGCCGACCGCCACGACTGGCAGGCGTCCTTCAGTGGCGAGCTGGTGGCGGCGATGGCCTGCGAGCAGGCGATGGGCCTGACGCCGCCGCCACGGGCCGTCTGGCTGCGGACGCTGCTGGCGGAGGTCGCGCGGGTCGGCTCCCATTTGGCTTTCCTCAGTTGGGCCGGTCACTCCCTCCGGGACGCTGAACTGTCTGCGGCGATTCGTCGTTCTCGCGATGACCAACGAAATCTCCTGCTGCGCTTGTCCGGCAACAGATTGCATCCCATGCTCAGTCGGCTCGGGGGGCTGGCTGCTGATGTTGATGATGAGTGGCTCACCGAATTGGACGCCTGGAGCGGCCGAGTGGCCGGCATTGATCTTGCCGGCGCCGTCGCGCGCCTCGAACTCCCCGACGGCCTGGGGAATATTGATCAGAACTCCATCAATTCCCATGGGATATCCGGGCCGGCCGCGCGGGCCAGTGGAGCTCGTGCCGACCTGCGGCGAGCCCCGGGCTATCTCGCCTATTCCGAATTGGAATGGCCGGCGACGAGAACCATCGATTCAGGCGACGCGAAAGGCAGGTTCGCCCAGCTCGCTGTCGAGATCAGTGAATCGCTCGCGCTGATCTCCCAGTGCGCAGCACGACTGGCTTCGGTGTCCGGTCCGGTCGATGTGAAACTGTCAAAGATCATCAAGCTGCCGGATTCAGAGACATGGCTGTCCATCGAGGCGCCGCTCGGTGTTGCCGGCATCCACGTGGTCTCCCGCGGCGGCACCACGCCCTGGAGATTCGCCCTGCGCACGCCGACCTTCGCCACCGTGAACGCCCTGCAGTCGGCTCTGGTGGGCACTCCCCGCGAACACCTGGACGCGGTCATCGCCTCACTGGGCTGGACCATCGGGGACCTCGACAAATAGCCACCTCTGGCCCGAACGCACAGAACGGGCCCGCCAGCAGGCAGGCCCGTTCAGAGGGCAAGGGGAGGGTCAGGCGCGCTTGCGCTCAGGCAGCTCCGGCATGCGCAGCAGCGCGACGTCGACCAGGGTCGGGTGGTTGCCATCGCTCCACAGCTCGGCGGCGGTGGGCAACGGCCCTGGGCGCCGGGGCAGGGTGACCACGTTCTGGTTGAGCTTGGCCTCGGTCGCCTCGAGGAGCGCTTCCAGTTCAGTGATGCGCTCGGCACGTCGGTCGGCCTCCGCCTGGGTCGACACCAGGTTGCCGCGCAGGGTGGAGAGCTCCTGCTGACGGGAGGCCAGCTCCTCCCGCAGGTTGCCCAGCTGCTCGCCGTGGGCCTTGTAGCGCTGGGTGAAGGTGTCGATCAATTCCATCGACTCGGTGTGGTGCTGGCGGGCTGCCTCGGCGGCGCGGTCACGGACGGCCTTCAGCTCGGAGCGGTGCAGGATCTCGATGCGGGAGATCTCCTTGAAGGAGTACCACACGCTGGCCGCGGCACCGAGCAGGGCGACGGCCAGGCCGACGCGCACCATCCAGATGGGCCCGAAGGCACAGACAACACCGATGACGGTGGCGGCGATCAGGAAGCCAAGGGTCGCGCGTCGTTCACGGGAGCTGGGCTGCTGCAGAGCATGAGTGGCCATGGCCGAATCATACGTCAGCGCCTCCGTCACGAGGGATCTGACATGCCCGTTCCAGCCGAGAACCTGCCCAGGCGAACAGGGCCGAGGCCACAATCGCCACCGATCCCCCGACCAGTCGTTCACGGTGCAGGTCGATGTCCAGGCGGGTCATCTGGGTCACCACGTAGGCGACGTGACCGCCGGCCAGGAGCAGCCCGGTGACAAGCATGGCGCGTCCGGCAGAGAGCGCCGCGACCCCGGTTTCCGAGCTTGGCCGCGTCTTCCTGCTCGCCAGCGCAGCCCGCATGCGACGGGCAGCCACCAGCGCCGCGATCGCGAGGACCACGAGCAGGGCCGACATCGTCCACGGGGTGACCGGCAGCGGCTGGTCGACCAGTTCCAGCAGGCTGACCAGTGCCCATCCGAGCAGGACTCCGATGAGCAGGGTGACCAGGACCGTCCCCACGCCGAGTGGGCGCAGGTGCCCACCGGGTTCGTGCTCGGGCTCGACGTCGGGATCCTCGTCGAAGACCCGGGTCACGGGAGCTCGATCACCTCGTCGGTACGGCGTACTCCCTCGCGACCGACCTTCTCGACCAGCTCAGTGAGCGGGACCCCAGCCAGGTCACCCTTCGGGTCGATCTCGAGCCAGGGCACCAGCACGAAGGCGCGGTTCTGGGCCTCGGGGTGGGGCAGGGTCAGCTCGGGGGTATCGCGTTCGCGCTTGCCCACCATGATGATGTCAATGTCGAGGGTGCGGGGGCCACCCTTGACGTCGCGGGTACGGCCGAAGGCCTGCTCGATGGCGTCCACGCGGTCCAGAATGGTGGCGGGCTCGAGGGTGGTCTCGGCGACCATCACCAGGTTGTAGAAGTCCTCCTGCTCCACCTCGCCCACGGGGTCAGTGAGGTAGACGCCGGAGACGTCCACCGGGATGAGGTCAGGGGTGGTGGCGAGCTGGGTCACGGCACCCTGCAGGATCTCCAGGCTGTCGCCCACATTGGACCCCAGACTGAAGACCACCTTGTTGATGGGGCGCAGGTTGCCGAGGGTGTCGACATCGATAAAGGTCACGATTGGCTCCTGATCACTGTGACGGCAACATCGGTGAACGGCACCGCGATCGGCGCCTGTGGTTTGTGCACCACAACCTCAACGGTTCGCACGTTCGACAGCTGACACACGTCGTCGGCGATGCGTCCGGCAAGGGTCTCAATGAGCTGGACTGGTCCGCCGGTGATCTGCGCGACCACCCTGTCGGCAACCTCCGCGTAATTGACCGTTCCAGCCAAGTCATCCGCGGCCAGGTCGACCTCGGATTCGATGCGCAGGTCGACGACGAACTGCTGTCCAGTGGCTCGTTCGTCTTCGAGCACGCCATGGAAACCGGTCGCCGTGACGCCGGTCAGACTGATCCACACGGGTTCAGTGGCCATGGGTGTCTCCCCTCGCTTCTACCGTGACCCTACCGCAGCCCTGAGACGGTCCATCACCTCGACCGCGTCGCGGTGCTGGCGCACGGTGTGGGTCCGGACGGCCCACACTCCCTGCATCGCTGAATAGGTGGTGATCGCCGCGGATGCATCATCGCGTCGCGTCACCGGACGCGGGCCGAGGTCAGTACGGAGCAGGTCACCGAGGAAGCGTTTGCGGCTCACCCCGACCAACACGCGGTAGCCGAGGTCGACGAACTCCTGCTGGCGGGCCAGCAGTTCCCAGTTCTGCTCGGCATCCTTCGCGAAGCCGTAGCCGGGGTCAATGATGATGCGCTCGGACGCGATGCCAGCCGCCCTTGCGGCCTCGATGCGCTGGCCCAGCTCGGCCTTCACCTCAGCGGTGACGTCCTCATAGTGGGCACGGTGGTCCATCACGTCACCATGCCCGCGCCAGTGCATGGCGACGTAGTCAGCCCCGGATTCGGCGACCGTGGCGAGCATGTCCGGGTCGGCCAGACCGGCGGAGACGTCGTTGATGATCGCCGCTCCCCTGTCAAGGCAGGCCCGGGCCACCTCGGCGCGCATGGTGTCCACCGAGACGATGACCCCGGCGCCGGCGAGCTTCTCCACAACCGGCACCACCCGCGCGAGTTCCTCCTCGACCTCGGGACGCACGGAGCCCGGGCGGGTGGATTCGCCCCCCACGTCGATGAGGTCAGCGCCCTCGGACAGCATGTGACGGGCATGCGCCAGGGCATCCTCCGGGGTCTGGTGTTCACCACCGTCGCTGAAGGAGTCGGGGGTGACGTTGAGGATGCCCATCACGAGCGTGCGCATGGTGCTCCCCTTCCGGTGGCAGTGGGTCAGCGACGGGTCAATCAGCGACGGGTCAATCAGCGACGGGTCAATCAGCGACGGGTCAATCAGCGACGGGGCGAGTTGATCAGCGCGAAGGCTTCGGCGCGAGTCTCGGGCATGTGCATGGCGCCGCGCACTGCCGAGGTGGTGGTGCGTGAGCCGGGCTTGCGGACCCCACGCATCGTCATGCACTGGTGCTCGGCCTCGACGACCACCAGGCAGCCGCGAACCTGCAGGTGCTGCACGAGTGCATCGGCAATCTGGGAGGTGAGGCGTTCCTGCACCTGGGGGCGCTTGGCGTAGAGGTCCACCAGGCGGGCAAGCTTCGAAAGGCCGGTCACCCGCCCGTTCGCGTTGGGGATGTAGGCCACATGCGCGACCCCGGTGAAGGGGAGCAGGTGGTGCTCGCACATGCTCCACAGTTCGATGTCGCGGACGAGGACCATCTCCTCGTGCTCGATGTCGAAGGTGGTCGCCAGCAGCTCACCGGCGTCCTGGCCGAGTCCGGCGAAGATCTCCTGGTAGCTGCGGGCCACCCTCCCCGGGGTGCCTTGCAGTCCGTCGCGATCGGGGTCCTCCCCGATGGCCAGCAGGATTTCGCGGACGGCGGCCTCGATGCGGGGCAGGTCCATCGCCGCCTCACCCCGGGCCGACTCCGCACTCACTGGTGCGATCCCCCGGGCCAGGCCGGCGGGGCCCAGTCCTGTGGCGGCTGCCAGGGCTCGTGCGGGCCTTGCTCGTCACCGGGCATCGGGGTCGAGCCGAGCTGGCCGGGAGGCAGCTGGGCACCTCCGGCGGGGTGGGTCTCGGGCTCACCCGCATTCGGCAACTCCGGCATCGCCACCGGCGGAATGTCGGACGGACGGCGCTGGTCGGACCCGGTGAAGCCGCCGCGCTCAGGCCACCGCTTGAGGTCACGGAAGATGTCGGCGACCTCCTGGCGGGACAGGGTCTCCTTCACCACGAGCTGGCGGACCAGCTCGTCGAGGATCTCCCGGTTTGCCTCGAGGACGTCGAAGGCCTCCTGGTGGGCTGTTTCCAGCAGCTGCGCCACTTCCTGGTCGACCACGGCGGCGGTCGCATCCGAGTAGTCCGTCGAGCGCTGACCTGCGCCGGTCATGCCCAGGAAGGGCTCGGTATCGCCACCGCCGAGCTGCACCGTGCCGATGCGGGAGCTGAAGCCATACTGGGTGACCATCGCGCGCGCCACCTTGGTGGCCTTCTCGATGTCGTTGCCTGCCCCGGTGGAGGGGTCGTGGAAAATGAGCTCCTCGGCGGCACGACCACCGAGCATGTAGGCCATCTGGCCCAACAACTCGCCACGGGTCTGGGAGTACTTGTCCTGGTCGGGCATCACCATCGTGTAACCCAGCGCGCGACCGCGGGGCAGAATGGTCAGCTTCTGCACCGGGTCCACCCCGGGCATCGCGGCCGCGACCATGGCGTGGCCACCCTCGTGGTAGGCGGTGACCAGCTTCTCGTGCTCGTTCATCAGGCGAGTGCGCTTCTGAGGGCCTGCGATGACGCGGTCAATCGCCTCGTCGATCTCGGCGCGACCGATCAGCGGCAGGTTCAGCCGAGCGGTCAGCAGCGCTGCCTCGTTCAGGACATTGGCCAGATCGGCGCCGGTGAAGCCGGGCGTGCGTCGGGCCACCGACTGCAGGTCAACGTCGTCGGCCATCGGCTTTCCCTGCGCATGCACCGACAGGATCTGCGCACGGCCGTTCAGGTCCGGTGCCTCGACGGCAATCTGGCGGTCGAAACGACCTGGGCGCAGCAGAGCCGGGTCCAGCACATCAGGTCGGTTGGTGGCCGCGATGAGGATGACACCGCCGCGCACGTCGAAGCCGTCCATCTCCACCAGCAGCTGGTTCAGGGTCTGCTCGCGCTCGTCGTGGCCGCCGCCCATCCCGGCGCCACGGTGGCGTCCGACAGCATCGATCTCGTCGATGAAGACGATCGCGGGCGCATTCTCCTTGGCCTGTTCGAACAAGTCACGGACGCGGGATGCGCCGACACCGACGAACATCTCCACGAAGTCCGAACCGGAGATGGAGAAGAAGGGGACACCCGCCTCGCCGGCGACGGCGCGGGCGAGCAGGGTCTTGCCGGTCCCGGGCGGGCCGTAGAGCAGAACGCCCTTGGGAATCTTGGCGCCCACGCGCTGGAACTTGGCGGGCTCGGCCAGGAACTCCTTGATCTCGTGGAGCTCCTCGATGGCCTCCTCGCAACCGGCGACGTCCTTGAAGGTGGTCTGCGGAGTGTCCTTGGAGGCGATCTTGGCGCGGGACTTGCCAAAGCCCATCACGCCGCGACCACCGCCGGCGCCACCCTGGACCAGGTTCATCACGAAGAAGAAGCCGATGATGA
Source organism: Aestuariimicrobium sp. p3-SID1156 (assembly GCF_025144225.1). Classification (GTDB taxonomy): domain Bacteria; phylum Actinomycetota; class Actinomycetes; order Propionibacteriales; family Propionibacteriaceae; genus Aestuariimicrobium. The sequence continues at coordinate 145,832 of NZ_JALXXB010000002.1, read as the reverse complement.
GCAGCAGGAAGGGCAGCACGTTGTACAGCAGGCTGGTCAACAACCCCGGGCGGGGGTTGGAGGACACCCACTCGTCCAGACTCTTGTTCGCCACCCGCTTCTCCAGCTGCGGGATCAGCTCCTGGCCGTAGTTGTCGACCCACTGCGACTTGATCTTGGTCTTGCCGCCGTCCTTGGTGACCCGGATGGTCTGTTCACCATCGATCAGCTCGACCTTCTGCAGCTTTTCGGTGCCGTTGATGGCGGCCACGACCTCGCTGGTGGGGACATCCTTGAACCCGGTTGCCTGACTAGCGAAGTTCATCGCGGCGATGATCAGCACCAGGGCGAGCAGGATCCACAGGACAGGCCCGCGGAAGGCCTTCTTGACGTTGTTCATGGGCACCTTCAGGGGAGGCGACAAATCGCGCCAATCCTACACAGGGCCCCCAAGGCGTCGGGTTGCGTCCGGGCGCTGACCCGGACGACCTCAGGCGAGGAACCGGACGACCTCAGGCGACGAAGTCGACGGTGCCCTTGCGCTCCTGAAACGTGTAGTCCTGACCCGCTCTCAGCCCCTTGACCGCCTCGTAGAGCGGGGAGTCCTCCGAGAGCCCGGAATAGGTCTGGCCGTCCACCTCGACCTCGTCCACCACGATACCGACGACATAGCGGTCACCGGACAGGCCGACCACGGCGCCCGGCTCGACGGCGTCCTTGGCGGAGAAGTCGAGGTTTCGCGCCGCGTCGGCGTCCCGATCGGCCTGGTCGTCGGATTCCTCTAGCAGGTTCTGCAGGTCGGCGGCGATCTGCTGCTGCGCCTGCTCGCTCTCATCGATCGGCTCGTCGCGCACGATGTCGGAGGCCTGGTCGAGCTCCTCGATGGTGCCCTCCATGCCCCCGTCCTCGATCCCGAGGCGCTGCAGCACGGCGCGACGAATGGCCTTCTTGTCCTCGGCGGTCACGGGGGTGGGCATGGCATCCTCCATCTTGGGTGGGCGAATCGCGTACTCGCTCGACGATACTGATCGGGACGCCGGGAGGTGGACGGTCGTCACGATCCCCACCCCCTCCCACCTCTTCGCCGGGAACCGGCCCGTTGCTGCTCAGGCCCAGGGCACCCCGCGCGCGGTCAACAGCGACTGCAGGGGCCGCCGCGTCAGGGCCGACAACTCGGCCTGGAGCGCCAGTGCCAGCCGGCGGCAGAACTGCTCTGGCTCATCAGCAGCATCGGGGTTCTCCAGCACGACGGTGTCGACGAAGCCTTCGGCGAGCATCTCCCGACAGGAAATGCGCTGGGAGCGCGCCATCTCGTCGGCATGCTCCACGGTGCGGTGCACGATCGCACTGGCGCCTTCGGGCGGGAGCGGCGAGAGCCAGGAGTTCTGGGCAGCGATCACCCTGTCACTGGGCAGCAGGGCGAGGGCAGCTCCGCCGGTTCCCTGCCCCATCATGATGGAGACCACTGGGGTCCGGACGGTGGACAGATCCGCCAGGCAACGCGCGATCTCACCGGCCAACCCCCCGTTCTCAGCCTCGGGCGACAGCGCAGCCCCGGAGGTGTCGATGACCGTGACCAGGGGCAGGCCCAGCTCGGTGGCGAGCTGCATGCCGCGGCGGGCGACCCGGAGCCCCTCCGGCCCGAGCTGCTGGTCGGCGGTCTGTCTCCGGCGGCACTGTCCCAGCACCACGCAGGGTTGGTTGTCGAAGCGGGCCAACGCCAGCAGCAGGACGGGGTCGCGCTCCCCCTGGCCGGTGCCATTGAGCGGGATCACGTCATCGGCCACCTTCAGCAGGTCGCGAACGCCCGGGCGATCGGGGCGCCGAGAGGCGAGCACGCTCTGCCACACGTCGGTCTCGGGAAGAGCTGAGGCGTCCCGGACCGTCATCATCGGTGCCCGGACCGGCCCAGAGCGCTCAACCGCGGAGGTGATCCGGAGCACCCTGTCCAGCAGGCGTCCGATGTACTGCGGCGGGACGACGGCATCGATGATGCCGCGCCGGTAGAGGTTCTCGGCGACCTGGACGTCAGCGGGGAACGTCGCGCCGTGGAGTGCCTCGTAGACGCGCGGCCCCAGGAAGCCCAGTATCGCCTGCGGTTCGGCGGCGGTCACCTGCCCCAGGGACCCCCAGGACGCCATCACTCCGCCCGTGGTCGGGTGCCGCAGGTAGACCAGGTAGGGCAGGCCGGCCGACTTGTGCGCTGTGACCGCCTTGGAGATCTCGACCATCTGCAGGAAGGCAGGCGTCCCCTCCTGCATGCGAGTCCCCCCGGAACTGGGCGCAGCCACCAGCGGAAGCCCCTCGGAGGTGGCGCGACGCACAGCGGCCACGATGCGCTGGGCAGTATTGCGTCCTATGGAACCAGCCAGGAAGGAGAACTCGCTGGCGATGATGGCGATGCGGCGCCCATGGAGCAGGCCCTCCCCGGTGGTCACCGCCTCATCGCTGCCCGACTTCTCCTGGGCATCGATGAGCTGGTCGATGTACTCCCGGGAGGCACCCATCGGCGCGTCGGCCGGGTAGGTGAGCGGGAGATCCCAGGAGCGGAAGGAGTCGTCGTCCAGGGCGAGGGACAGCAGTTCGCGCGCAGGAAGTCGTTTCGGCTCCGGGGTGGCCGAGGCAGGCTTCGTCATTGAAGTGGCTGACATGGCCTCATTCTGGTCCATGCCCCGAGGGGGCCAGCGTCGCCGCCAACCTCTAGGATGAGGATGAACCCGGACGACGAAGCCCGCGGACCACAACTGATCGGAGAAACCCGGTGATCACCCAGCCCATTACCACCCAGGACTCCCCCAACAGCCCAGACCGCCACCTCGCGCTCGAGCTGGTGCGCGTGACCGAGGCTGCCGCGATTGCCGGCAGCCGTTGGGTTGGCCGCGGGGACAAGAACGCCGCTGACGGCGCCGCCGTGGACGCGATGCGCGCCTACATGGACACCGTCCGCATGAACGGAACCGTCGTCATCGGTGAGGGTGAGAAGGACGAGGCCCCCATGCTGTTCAACGGCGAGAAGGTGGGCGATGGCACCGGCGCCGAGGTCGACGTGGCCGTGGACCCCATCGACGGCACCCGCCTCACTGCGATGGCCTACGACAATGCGCTGGCCGTCTTCGCCGCTGCCGAGCGCGGCTCGATGTTCGACCCCTCCGCCGTCTTCTACATGGAGAAGCTCGTCGTGGGCCCCGAAGCCGCCGACGTCGTCGACCTGTCCAAGTCGGTGGGCGACAACATTCGCGCGGTCGCCGAGGCGCTGGACAAGCCGGTCAGCCAGGTCACCGTCTGCGTCCTCGAGCGCCCCCGCCACGAGCAGCTCGTCAAGGAGATCCGCGAGGCAGGTGCCCGCGTGAAGTTCATCATGGACGGCGACGTCGCTGGGGCCATCGCTGCGGCCCGCCCCAATACCGGCGTCGACATGCTGCTGGGTATCGGCGGCACCCCCGAGGGCATCGTCGCGGCCTGCGCCATCAAGGCCACCGGCGGTGTGATCCAGGGCCGGCTCTGGCCCCAGGACGATGACGAGCGCCAGAAGGCGATCGACGCCGGCCACGACCTGGATCGCGTCCTCAGCACCGACGATCTGGTGCGCACCGACAACTGCTTCTTCGCCGCCACCGGCATCACCGATGGTGACCTGCTGCGCGGGGTGCGCTACGAGGGCGAGCACGTGATCACCCAGTCCATCGTGATGCGCTCCACATCGGGCACCGTCCGCATCGTGGAGGCCGAGCACAAGATCGAGAAGTGGAACCGCTGGCTCGGCCAGGAGTGACCAACTCAGAGTTCCTCCGGGTGATGTCTGAGGGGACCGTCAAACAGCGGCACCCGATCAGCGGCAATGAGGTCTGGACCGTCCCCGGGCGCGGCAACCGCCCGCTCGGGATCACCGGCCCTGCACCACAGCCGGTGGACCCGGCCGAGCACGATCGGCTGTGCGCCTTCTGCCACACGCGCTACCTCGAGACCCCTCCGGAGAAGTCGCGGCTGGTCCGGGAGGGAGGCCAGTGGCGACAGCTCGAGGGTGTCCGGGCCGAGGAACTCTTCGACACTGTCGCCGAGTTCCGCTGCATCCCCAACCTCTTCGAGATCCTCAGCTACGACTACTGGCACCTCAACCACGGCTATGAGCTGGACCCCACCACTGCCGCGCGCCGGGCGGGCTACCTGTCGACACCGGCCGGTCGCGAGCACGTGCTGGCCGTACAGAAGGGCAAGCTACGCATCTCGGGGCTCTCGGATGCCGAGATCGAGGCGCTCGGTGAGAAGGAGGTCATCTCCCGCGCCAGTGGGTTCTTCGGTGGCGGCCACGATGTCGTGGTGGCCAGGCGACATCTGGTGGACGACGCCACCGACACCAGCCAGTTGGCCTCCGCCGGCACACTCACCGTCGAGGAGCACCGCCAGTACACTCGGTTCACGATTTCAGCCCTGCAGCGCCTGCTGGAGACGATACCCCGGGCACGGCATGTGGCTGTCTTCCAGAACTGGCTGACACCCGCGGGCGCATCCTTCGACCACCTGCACAAGCAGTTGGTGGCAATCGACGAATACGGCGGCAGCAACCAGCGGGCACTGACCCGCGAGATCCAGCAGCCGGGGATGTTCAATACTCGGGTGATGCAGCCGGCCATCCACCATCACCTGGTGCTTGCCCAGAACGACCACGCGATTGCGATCGCCGGCTTCGGGCACCGCTACCCGACCATCAAGGTGCTCTCCACCTCCCCGGTCTGCGACCCGTGGCTGATGGACCCCATCGAGGTCGACGGCATGAGCGACCTGGTCCACGCCCTGCATGCCGCTACCGGCGCTGATGTGGCCTCAAACGAGGAATGGCACCAGCGCCCGCATCGGGTGGGCATCCCGCTGCCCTGGTACATCAACATCAAATGGCGCGTGTCGACCCTCGCTGGCTTCGAAGGGGCAACCAAGATCAACGTCAACACCATCTCGCCGGCCGCGCTCAAAGACCTCCTGATCCCCCGCCTCAGAGAGCTACGCGACCGAAACATTGTCAGTGTTGGACTTATCGGCGATGAGTGCCGAATTTCGCAGCACCCGTTGAGATATTCACGCCCGCAGGGTTGACCCAGCCCGCTCACTGCGCAAGGGTGGCTTGCCGTGAGTCTGTATGCCGCCGACCCGAGTTCTGTGCGCCAGTGGAATGAAGTCCTGGTGCTCAGGATCATGAACGGTTCCGAATGGTACGAACCCACAGATTTCGCCCGACGCTGGCGCATCTCTGAACTCTCCGAAGCGACCGGATTGACCCCCGCCACGGTCCGGGGTGTCCTGGGCGACCTTGAGGAGAAGAACTGGATCGTCGTCCATGATCCGGATGCCAACTCCGGACGTGGCCGCCCCGCCAAGCTGTACTCGCTGAAGCGCATCGACGCCCACATCCTCGGGCTCGACTTCGGCCCTCGATGGTTCAGGGCCCAGCGAAACCACCTGGACAACACCATCGAGTCACGCCATGAGGTCAGGCTGCCTGACAATCCCACCCACGAGGACCGCCGGCAGGCGGTTGCCGAGCTCATGGAGGTCGTCATCGGAGACACCGACCCCGCCGGCGTCTGGATGACCGGAGTGGCTGTGAGCGGCCCCGTCACCCCCGATGGAACCATCGAGCGCTCGGTCGCGATTCCGGAATGGGAAGGACAGCACATCGCAGACCTGTTCGGAGACCTCATCCCCGGCCGACTCCTCATCAAGAACGACATCCACGCCTGGACCTGGGCCGAACACGTCGCCGGGGTGGCCAAGGGCTCCCAGGAGATGCTGATAGTGCACCTGGGACGGCGCTCGAACTTCGGCGTCTTCAACGAGGGCAAGGTGCGCCGCGGGGCCCATGACCTCGCCGGCGACATGTCCAAGCAGCCCGAGCTGACCACCATTGTGCCCCGATGGATGCTGACCTGGAAGGACGAGAAGGATCCCTACGGGGCAGCCCTCCAAGCCGCCTACCGGGGCGAGGAGAGGACTGTGCAGCAGCTGCGCGAGGACATGGTGACCCTCGCCAAGGTGGTTTCCCTCTCAGCCTGCCTGATCGACCCAGAGGTGATCGTGATCAGCGGCTCCTTCGCCCCCCTGGCGCCGATCTTCATCGAGGACATGCGGGCCGCGCTGCAGGAGAGCGTCCAGATCCCGCCCAAGCTCATGGTCAGCAACTTCGACCAGTTCGGAGCGGCCCTGGGTGCGGCTCGGCTGGCGTCCCATCATGTGGCCACCCAGCTCGTCGACGAGACCGAGGGCGTTCGCCCACTACGCCTGGGCAGCATCACGCACTGAGAGCAGGGCAGCCCACCATGGGGATCAGCAGGGGACCTCAGCTGTAGACGTGCGCAGCCAGGGTGCCGACGTCACGCAGGTTGCGGTAGCGCCCGGCGTAGTCGAGGCCGTAACCCACGACGAACTCGTTGGGAATGTCGAAGCCGACGTACTTCACATCGACGTCACTGGTCTGTGCTTCCGGCTTGCGGAACATGGTCATGATTTCCACCGACGCAGGTCCCCGCGACTGAAGGTTCTGCACCAGGTAGCTCAGCGTCAGCCCGGTGTCGACGATGTCCTCGACGATGAGGACGTCCTTGTCGAGGATGTCGGTGGAGAGATCCTTGAGGATGCGGACCACCCCGGAGCTCTTGGTGCCCGAGCCGTAGGACGAGACCGCCATCCAATCCATGGTGCAGTGGCTCTTCAGGGCTCGCGACAGGTCGGCCATCACCATGACCGCACCGTTCAGGACGCCCACGAGCAGCACTTCGCGTCCGGCATAGTCGGCGTCGATCTGGGCGGCGACCTCCTTCAGGCGCCCATCCACCTGCTCAGCGGTGTAGAGGACGTGCTCCAGATCCTGCGCAATGTCGGTCGCATCCATGCGCCCAGCCTACAGATTCCGAGCGGTGGCGTGCAGCCTGCCCTCGCGCCGCACGACCTCACCACCCGGTATCGCCACCGCCCCCTGGCCTCGCCACGCTGTCACCAGAGCCGCGACCGCCCGGACATGGTCGCTGGTCAGGTCACGTCCGCCGGACTCTTCCAGCCACCCCTTGAGGACGCGCCCCAGCACTGCGGTGGGCAGGGTCGCGAGATGGGCGCAGTCAAGCGGCGAGCCGGCCTCCGTGGCCCCTGACCGGGCCAGGACGAGTTCGCGCGCGGCCCACTGCTCCAGGGCTTCGGCGTCCGCGCGCGCCAGGACGGCCGTACGGGCCAATGACTCTGCGACACCCGGGCCGAGTTGGCTCTCCACGATCGGCAGGACATGTTTGCGGACGCGCACCCGCGTGTAGTCGTCGGACTCGTTGTGCGGGTCCTCCCAGACCTCAATCCCCCACTCCCGACAGGCCTGCCGCGTGATGGCACGTCGCACTGTCAACAGCGGACGCAGGAGGTCTCCTGATCGTGGTGCCATTCCCGCCAGGGAGCGAGTGCCTGACCCTCGGGCCAGGCCCAGCAGCACCGTCTCGGCCTGGTCGTCGAGGGTGTGGCCGACCACGATCACCCCACCCCCTGCCGCGCGGCGAAGGGCGGCGTAGCGGGCCTCACGGGCGGCCGCCTCGGGGCCACCGAGGGCATCCGGAGCAATGCGGACCCGGAACACCTCAGACCCGAGACCGAGCTGCTGGACCCGCCCGGCGACGGCATCAGCCACCGCGGCGGAACCTGGCTGGATTCCATGATCAACAACAACCGCCCTGCCATGGAGGGCTGGCTCCCCCGCGCGTTCCCGTCGCCGCTGTTCCCAGGCCACGGCTGCCGCCAGGGCCATGGAGTCGGCGCCTCCCGAGACACCGATGATCATGGTCTGTCTGCGGACCCCGGCCAGCGCATCCCGCACCGCACGCGCCACCTCGAAACCGGCGGGGCCCAGCTCCCGGCGGGCCATCAGAGAATCCGGGCCAACCAGGCAGCCGGATTCGCCAGCTCCGCCCTTGTCGGCAGGTTCTCGGGGCCCTCGAAGACCTTGTTCATCGCGCGGTGACCGGCACTGTCGATCACGGCCCGACAGAAGGCGGCACCGTCGCGGTACTGGGCGAGTTTGGCGTCCATCCCCACCAGGCGCCCCACCAGGGCATGTCTCCCGCCCGAATCCCGGCGCCCCTCAAAGCGGCGACGGATGGTCCCCAACGACGGGATGACCTCGGGACCGGCCAGGTCCATCACCACGTCGGCGTGGCCCTCCAGCAGCGTCATCAGGGCCATCGCCCGGTCAAGGGCGGTGCGGGCGCCAGGAGCTGCGAGCAGGTCCATGAGCATGCCATTGCTGAACCTGTCCCCGGCTGCGGAGGCATCCCGACCGAGTCGCCCCAGGATGTCCAGGACCCTCTCATCGGCGCGCTCCTCCGCCGCCAGCACCGTGGAGACCAGCGCGAGCAGGTGCGTCGGCAACCAGGGTGCGGCCTCGAACTGGACCCGGTGGGTCTGCTCGTGCAGGCACACCCACTGCCGGAAATCTCGCGGCTCCACGCCCATCTGACGCTCCGCGAGCATCACATTGGGGGCCACCAGCAGCAACCGTGAGGGGTCGGCGAAGGGCTCGAACTGGCCGAGGATCCTGGTGCCCAGCACGGCCAGCCCGGCGCCGAGCTGGGTGGCTGCAGCACGCCCCTTCACACGTCCACCCAACGTGGGCGTGCGCACGCCGCCCAGCTGTTCCCACAACGCCGGGGCGGTCTGGACCATCGACTGCGCCCAGCGTGGGCGATCCAGCACGAGGTCCAGGCCGCCGGACGCCAGCGGCAGGCCGGTGGCTTCCGACACCAGCGCGGGCGCGCGCAGGGCAGCCTCGCGCAGGTCAGCCACGCACTCGGCACGTTCAGCACGGGTGGCGCGGGGGCCGGGCGGTACCAGTCGGGCGGCGGTGCGGCCAGCAAGCTCCCAGTCGATCCAGGGCAGGCTCATGAGCAGCCGCACTCGCTGATCCGGGCCGCCACGGTGTCGATCCAGGCTCGCGCCCACCAGTCATTCTTCGACTCGTTGACCATGAGCACCACCACCAAGCTCTGCCCGGAGCGGGTCACCGTCCAGCCCGACAGGCTCGAGATCTCCGACAGCGTTCCCGTCTTCGCGTGCACCCGACCTCGTCCGCCCAGGGCTTCGTCGACCAGAAAACGATCATGGAGGGTGCCCGAGACACCGGCCACCGGGGTGGCCGTGACCAGGGTCCGCAGTCGCGGGGTGGTCGCGATCTTCTGCCAGGCGCCGGCCAGCATCGTCGGGGTGATCCGAGTGCCGCGGGAAAGCCCGCAACCATCGCGGAGCACCGCGCCCTGCTGCCAGATACCCAGCTCACCCAGGATCGATTGCAGAGCCTGCGTTCCACCGTCGAAGCTTCCCGGCCTGCCTGATGCCAGAGCGACCTGGCGCAGCAGCATCTCTGTGGCGGTGTTGTCCGAGTGGACCATGGCCAGGGTGACAAGTTGATCGAGCTCGGCGGATTGCACCGATGCCACGCGGTCCCCGGCGGCCCTGGCTGCCGTGGGAGAGCCGGTGACGGTGATGCCCTGGGTCTTGAGCTGGGCGGCGAAGGCCTGAGCGGCAGCCAGCGCGGGCGTCTGGGAGCGCGCCGGGTTGGTCACGGTCCCGTCGGGCTTGATGCCGCGGCCCCCGTCAACCATGAGGGCTGAGATCGGGGTCACCTGGTCGTTGTAGTGGGCGGGCCAGCTCGGCGCCCAGGCCGGGCCGGTGAACAGGGAGTCGTCGAAGCCGAGCGTGACGCTGGTCCGGCCCTCCTCCTTGAGCTCCTTCGCGGTGAGCTCGGCGAGGATGCGCAGGCTGGCGAGCTCGGGCACCTTCGGGTCGGGGACGGTGCGCAGGAAGGGATCGCCCCCACCGCGCAGCACCAGGCGTCCCGGGGCGGGCGAGGTGACCGAGGTCTCGAACTGTGTCGAGGACTCCATCGAATGCAGCGCCCCCAATACCGTCAACGTCTTCATGTTCGAGGCCGGGGTGAACAACTCGGACTGGTGGTCCTGGTGCAGGACGCGACCGGAGGCGGTGTCGAGCACCATTGCTGACGACCGTCCCCCGAACCTACGGGGCACCGAGGTGATACGTTGGGACAGCTTCGCAGGGTCCACCGGTACCGAGGCGGAGGCCAGGGCGGCTGGGGGCATCGTCGCCGGATCGGCAGAAGGGCCTGAAGCAGCAGGCGAAGGCGTCCCGGTGGGGCTGAACTGGGTGGAAGAGGCGGGAGGCAGGGGACCCCCACGCAGGCCGGCGGCGTGCATCAGCGGTTCGCGTGCCAGGAAGGCGGTGGCGACCAGCCCGCTTGTGGCCATCGCCACAATGGCCACGGCCACGCGACTGCGGCCCCGTGGCTGGGTCATGGGAAACCTCCGAACGCGGTAAGCTGGCCCCCGACGAGGGTGAACCCATCATAGAGAAGAGCCAGCCTTGACCAACGAGACCAGGTCGGTCGAGTTCGCACCCATCCCTGATGGACCGCGATTCGACGTCACCATCGAGATCCCCAAGGGCACCAAGAACAAGTACGAGATGGACCACAACACTGGTCGCATCCGACTTGACCGGACGCTCTTCACGTCCACCCAGTACCCCTACGACTACGGATTCGTCGAGGGCACCCTGGGTGAGGATGGTGACCCGCTCGACGCCCTCGTGCTGGTGCCCGAGCCGACCTTCCCCGGCTGCCTCATCGAGTGCCGCGCCGTGGCGATGTTCCGCATGCGCGACGAGATGGGCGGTGACGACAAGGTGCTGTGCATCCCGACCGCCGACAAGCGCCAGAACCACATCACAGACATCGACTCGGTCTCCGAGATGATGCTGCTCGAGATCGAGCACTTCTTCACCGTCTACAAGGATCTGGAGCCCGGCAAGTCGGTGGAGGGCGCCACCTGGGTGGGCCGCGCCGAGGCGGAGCAGGAGATCGCCAACTCCATCGAGCGCGCCAAGGGCACCCCCTACGAGCACCACCACGCCAACCTGGCTTGAGCACCTACCTGCTGCTGCTGGCGCCGGCTGCGAACCGGGTCTATGCCGGCGAGTCCGATCGACTCGCCGCGGCCGAACTGGCCATCTGTCACCCCGGCCTGACGTCGGTCGAAGCGCGGACGGTGGCCGGGGTCGGCTATCTCTCCTTCCAGACCCCGACGCTGGACAGCGAGGTCGTGGCACGCGCGTCGGCGAGTTTGGCGCTCTTCGAGGTCGAGGGTGAGCTGCTGCGTCCGGTCGAACTCCCCCGCACCGACTGGCTGGATGAGGACCTGGTCACGATCCCCAAATACCCGGGCAAGACCAATGAGCAGTTCACCCGGCTGCTGCTGAACGTCACGCTGGCGCAGGTCAGAGGTTCTGGCGGGGCGCTGGAGGTGCTCGACCCGCTGGCCGGTCGCGGCACGACGCTGACCACGGCCTGGATGTTGGGTCATGACGGATTCGGTGTCGAGGGTGATCCGAAGGCGGTCGAGCAGATGGCGGCCTTCCTCAAGACCTGGCTTCGCCGCAAGCGGCTGAAGCACACCGCCGACATGACCCCGGTGCGGCGGGAGGGCAGGTCGCTGGGCAGGCGTTTCGATGCCACCGTACGGCTGCCTGGTCGGCGTCCGCTCACCCTGGGCGTCTTCACCGGCGACACCCGTACCTCTGCCCAGCTCTGGGGGCGCCGCACGTTCGACGCCGTGGTGGCTGATCTTCCCTACGGCGTGGTCCACGGGGCAGCTGATCGGGACGCCCGCCGTGACCGTTCCCCGCAGGCCCTGCTCGAGGAGGCGCTTCCGGTCTGGGTGTCCCAGTTGAAGCCGGGCGGTGCGATCGGGCTGTCCTGGAACACCCACGGGCTGGCCCGCGAGACGCTGGTCAGCTCACTGCATCAGCTGGACCTGCGGGTGATGGAGGGGGGACCGTGGCTGGACTTCAGCCACCGCGTGGATTCCTCCATTCAGCGCGACCTGGTGGTGGCGGTCCGATGAGTACTCCGGGACAGGATGACGAGCCCAGGATGCCCGTCGAGGGCATTGACTGGGCCCTGCCGACGATTCCGGTCTCGTGCGGGGCGATGGTCTTCGACGAGCGCGGCCAGCTGCTGGTGCTCAAGCCGACCTACAAGTCCGGGTGGACCATTCCCGGCGGCATCATGGAGGCCTCTGGCGAGACCCCCTGGGAGGCCTGCCAGCGCGAAGTCCTCGAGGAGACCGGTCTGGCTGTCCGCTCCGGGCGGCTGGTGGTGGTCGACACCCGCGGCGCCAGGCATGATTCTGATGACCCTTCTCTGGACGAGCCGCTGGGCATCCGTTTCCTCTTCCACTGCGGCGTCGTCACTGAGCAACAGAAGGCCACGATCCGCTTGCAGCCCGAGGAGATCAGCGACTGCAGATTCCTCCCGGTGGAGGAGGCTCTTGACCTGCTGCGCAAACGGGTGCGCCGCCGGGTGCGGGCCGCGCTGAGGGCCGATGGCGTGTTCCTCTACCTGGAGGACGGGCACCCGGTCGACTCGGTCGGCTGAGGATTCAGTCCCCGAACTTGTCCAGTAGCCAGCCCAGCGCCGCCCACTGGTGCACGTTCTGGCCACCCTCGTGACCGCTGTGCGGGTAGACCTTGATGTCGGTGTCCGGGGTCTCCTCGTGCGCATCGGACCAGTTGTTGTAGGCCGCGAAGACGGTCGAGGGCGCGCAGACGGTGTCCATCAGGCCCACGCTGAACAGGGCTGGCACCTCGGCGTACCGCGCCAGGTTCACCCCGTCGAAGTAGGGCAGGGTCTTCAGCATGGTGTCGAGGAAACCGGGATGACGGCGCGCCAGCTCGGAGATCTCCTTGTAGGGGCCGTCATTGGTGAGGGTGATGGCGCGTTCGAAGTGGCAGAGGAAGGGCACGTCGACCAGGGCCCCGGCCAGGGAGAGGTTGGCCAGGGGCGCCAGCCCGGCCATGGCGATCGCGAGCCCGCCGCCCTGGCTGCCTCCCTGCGCCACGATGCGGGTGGAGTCGACGATGTCGAACTCACGGGCCGCCTCCAGCCCACGGAGCGCGTCCATGTAGGCGCGACGGTAGTAATAGGTGTCCGGGCTGGAGATGCCGCGCGTCATCATGCCGGGGTGGCTGTTCATCCCGGCGTTCGGGTCGTTGTCCGGGGTGGACGCCCACAGCGTCGGCGTCCCCCAGCCCTGCCCGCGGGTGTCCAGGACGAGGTGGGCGAACCCTGCGGCGACCCAGGGGGTGACGAAGGGGAAGCCACGTCCGCCGGTGTACCCGATGGCGGAGACCACGCAGGGCATCGGCTCCTTCGCTCCCGCGGGGGCCAGCAGCCAGGCGTGGATGTCCTGTCCGCCGTAGCCTGCGAAGGTGACATCCTGGGCGTCAACCAGCGGCTGGCGGTTGTCGACGGCGACAGTGCGCACGTTGAGGTCGTGCGCACGGGTGTCGTCGATGGTTCGACGCCAGAACTCCTCGAAGTCATCAGGCCTGCTCACCTCCGGGCGGTAGGCGCGGAGTTTGTCCAGGGGCAGGTCGAAGAAGGCCATGAGCCGATCCTGCCATGCGACTACCCTGAGGTCCATGAAGCACCTCTACCTGATGCGCCATTCCCAGGCTGAGAGCGTCGGTCCTGCCGGGGACGCCTCGCGGCCCCTGACCCCGGAGGGGTTTCGTGAGGCCGAACAGGTCGGTGCCGACCTGCGTGATCGGGGCATCCAGCTGGCCCTGGTGTCCTCCGCGGTGCGCACCCGGCAAACCTTCGAGGCGCTCGGCCTGGACTGTCGCGCAGAGTTCATGGACGCCCTCTACGACGCGTCCCCCGACACGATCGCGCAACGGATCGGGGAGGTCGACGAGGACGTCAGCGAGCTGCTGGTGGTGGCCCACTCCCCCGGCATCCCCTCGCTGGCCTCGCAGTTGCTCTGGACGACGGATCGGGAGCTGGCGGACAAGGTGCGCTGCAGCTACCCGACGAGCAGCGTCACCGAGATCGAGGTGGATCGACCCTGGTCAGAGGTCACGGCCTGAGGCTCAGGACTTGATCCAGGCCTTCGCGACCCCGGCGGTGCAGATCGTGTAGGGGTTGCCCTTCTCGCAGGTGGAGGAGAAGGTGCGCCCGCTGGTGGGACTGGTGACCCGGATCTGGAAGGTACCCGACCTCCCCTTGGCCAGCCGCTCCATCGCCAGGGCGGTGCCGCAGGAGGTCTGCTCATTGGTCTGTACCGTCTCGCTGCACGTGCGGGAGGCCTCGGGCGGCAGGGTCATCGTCGGTGACGGCTTCGGCGTCGGCTTCGGCGTGACGGCGGGTTTGGGGGTTGGCGTCGCCTTCGGCGTGGGCCTGGGCGTGGTGGAGCTGGCCGGGGCGGCGCTCGGGGAGGCGGCCTTGTCTCGTCCGGTGCCGAAATCACGGAAACGGACGGCCAGGAAACCGACGATAGCCAGGGCTGCGGCGAGGACCAGGACGGCCAGGGTCAGCGCGACCGGCCGCGCGGCCACCCCATGGTCGTCATCGACTGGCGCCGGTTCACCGACCGGCTCCTGACTGCGGACCGCAGGGGCGCCCGGGAGGTCCCGGCGGACGGTCGGCTCCTCGGAATCCTGCTGGGGGTCCTGCCGGTCGCGGGCGGGGGGCTGGGCCCGCTGACGGACGCGGGTCTCCTGCTCGGCCTGGTGACGGCGGAGGATCTCGTCGGGCAGACCCAGACCCTCACCCAGGTCGGGGAGGCTGCCCGAGGTCATCCGGAGCGCTCCGGCGCGGTTCAGGTCCGCCCCACAGACAAGGCAATGACGGCCACGGCCGGCCGCTGCCCCGCAGCGTGCGCAATACACCAGGTTCCTCCTATTTCGTGCGACCCAGAATAGCCAGCACCGGGGGAGCCCTCAGTCCAGTTGGCGCGCGACCTCTGCTGCAGCCTCCTCTGCGCTGCGCACAGCCCCCTCCAGGTAGCCGTTGAACCGGGTGGCGTACTCGGATCCGGCGAAGTGGACGCGGCCGTGCGGCGCCGCCAGTGAGGGGCCGAAAGCTGTCCACACACCCGGCGCGAAGTGGGCTCCGTGGCAGCCGCCCGTGAACTCCTCGGCCCGCCAGTCACGCTCGACGTATTCCAGATGGCCCGGTCCCTCGCCGAAGGCCTCGGCGACCGCCTGGGAGAAGGCGACCTCGCGGAGCCCGGGCGTCCGGTCGGCGAAGGCGCCGCCGAAGAAGCCGGTCAGGACCCCACGATCGCTCGCCTCGTCGGAGACGTCGAAGAGGACACGAACGGGGCCGTCGTCGGCGCCCATCTGGCCGGAGTGGCCCGCCTCCGCCCACCACCGGTCAGGATAGGAGGCCACCGCCTTGATGATGCGGCCGGGAGCGACGCGGGCGGCTGTCTCCTGACGCCACTGGTCGAGCGGGGGCTGGTAGTCCAGCGCGGTGGCAAGCACGGGAGGGAGCGCCACGAGGCACTGGGAGGCCTCGACCGTGGAGCCATCGCGCAGGGTGACGATGACGCGGTGGTCGGTGGCGGTGATGGTCGCCGCCGGGGAATCGAGCCTGATGCGATCACCCAGAGCTGCGGCCAGGCCCTCGGTGACACGAGCCATGCCACCGACGACACGGCGCTGGTTCACCCCCCCGTTCACGGCGATCAAGGACTCCAGGTCGACACCGCCATTGGCGTGGCCCAGTCCGTCGCTGAGTGTGAGCTCGCTCAGGGCGAGACCATCGGGCTGGGAGCCGAAGGCGTCCTCGAAGACCTTCATGAACCAGGCCTGGGCGCCCGGCGTGCGCAGGTTGCTGCGCACCCAGCGGGTGAGTGGCTGGGCGAGCCAGGCGGCATTGCTGCCGGCCCAGGCCTTGTCACGCAGGACGCGCTGGGAGAGGCGACGGAAACGCGCCAGACCCTGGCCCAGGTCGGCGACCTCGAAGGGGTTCAGGCTGGCCTGGATCTCGGTGTCGGCGGGGACCTGGCTCACGGTGCCGGCCAGCCGCAGGATGATGTCCCCGCTGGCGACCCCAGCAGTGGGAAGACCGAGCCGCTCGGCCAGTGCCAGCATGTGCGAGTGGGAGTCGGCGATCCATTGACCGCCCAGGTCCACCCGGGTGCCGTCCTCAAGCTGCAGGGTCTCGACGCGTCCCCCGACCCGTTCACGGGCCTCGAGCACCACCACGGAGCGTCCGCGGGCGACCAGGTCGGTGGCTGCCGACAGGCCAGCCAGGCCTGCACCGACGATCACACAATCCAACATGGAGCCTCCTGACGATGTCCCCGCGATCTCACGAGGTCTGACGAGGAGACTCTAACGAACGCCCGTCAACCAGCCGACGCCGGGGGAGGGAGTGGAGCCGTCTACGGGGATCGAACCCGTGGCCTGCGCTTTACGAGAGCGCCGCTCTACCTACTGAGCTAAGACGGCGTGCTAGGTCAGCCCGAGGACTGGTCAGCCTCAGGAACTATACCGAGGCTGACCCCGCAGTCACCAATCAGAATCGCTGAGCACTCCATGAGGTCGGGCGGCCGGGGCTCAGCAGGTCAGGCCGTCAACGGGGACCTTGCCGTCGTTGATGAACTTCTCGACCGCGTCCTTGGCGCACTGGTTGCCCAGGCTGTAGACGCCGTGGCCGGCCCCCTTCCACGTGACCAGATGGCCGGATTCGAGCTGGCTGGCCATCCATTGGGACTGCTGATAGGGGGTGGCGGGGTCACCGGTGGCTCCCAGGACGAGGATCGGGTCAGCGCCCTTCGCGGTGATCTCCAGCGGGTCCATGGGCTTGGCGGACCAGTAGGTACAGGTGAGACCGGGGCCCATGTACTTGCCGAAAACCGGGGCCTTCTGCTCAGCATCCTTCCAGTCCTTGACCACCGAACCCTTGCCCTCATCAGGGGAATCAGCACAGGAGATGGCGGGGAAGCTGAAGGCCATCGGGGTGTAGTTGCCGCGCTCGTCCTTGCCCATGAGCAATTCGGCCGCCATCACCAGATACTTGGGCTCGTTGAGCTGGCGGGCCATGCGGATGGCCGTCAGCAGGGTGCTGTAGGCCTCCTTGCCGGAGTACAGGAAGGCCGCGACGCCGAGGACACCACGATTCTGGTCAAGTTCCTTGATGGGCCTGCTGTCCAGCGCCGCGAACCATTCGGTGATGTTGGTGACGACCTGCTCGCCGGTGCTTCCGTAGGGGCAGAGCAGGCGCCCCTGCTGGGCGCACCAGTCGCCGAACTGTGTGAGGGCCAGATCGAAGCCCATCTGCTGGATCACTGAGTCCCGGTCGGTGATGTTGACCGCAGAGTCGAGCACCAGGCGGCCGGCGCGCTTGGGGTAGAGCTCGGCGTAGATCGAGCCGATGAGGGTGCCATAGCTCACGCCCATGTAGGTGAGCTTCTTGTCACCGACCAGATGGCGCAGGTAGTCAAGGTCACGCACGTTGTCGATGGTGGAGATGTGGTCCAGCAGCGGCCCGGAGTTGTCCCGGCACCACCTGGCGAAGTCCTTCTGGGCTTTCTCGAGCGTGGTGAACTCCTGCTCGTCATCCGGGGAGATGTCGACGCTGTTGTACTTGTCCATCGCGGCGTCGTCAGCGCAGACGACCGGGGTGGACTCCCCGGAACCGCGCGGGTCCCAGCCGATGATGTCGTAGTCGGGGAAACCCTTGGCGTCGAAGCCGGTCACGTAGTCCTGACCCGAGCCACCGGGGCCGCCGGGGTTGATGAACATCGTCCCCTTCTTCGTCCCGGACGCCGGCAGCTTCTTCATCGCCAGCGTGATCGCCTGGCCGTCCGGTTCGTCCCAGTTGAGGGGCACCTTCACGGAGCCACACTCGAACTTCTCGTCGCACTTCTCCCAGGAGATCTTCTGGTCAAGGTAGCGCTGGAGGCCCTCGCCAGCGGGGGCGTCGGTGAAGCCCTTCGGCTTGGCATCAGAGCTGATCGACGTGCGATCAGGTGAGGTTGGGGCGTTGGCGAACAGTTTGTGGTCGTCCTTGTTGTAGTAGGCCACCGGCAGGTTGTTCGGGTCGATCTTCTCGGTGGGCTTCGCCTGGGACGACGTGGTCTGTGAGGAGCTGGACTTCCCGCTGCTGTCGAGCAGGGTGCAGCCGCTGATCACGGTGGTCAGGGCCACCATCCCAGCGATGAGGGACAGGGGACGACGCATGGCTTCTCCGATCAGGCTGCGACGGGCGCTACGGCTTGGGGACGAGTCTAGGAGGGACCGGCTCAGCGTCCGTCAGCCTGTGGATGACGGCCCTGGCTCTCCTCGCGCTTCGTGAGGACGGCGGAACGTTCCTTGCGCGCCTTCGAGGAGGAGCAGACCTCTTCCAAGGGGCAGCGGCGCACCTGTCCGTCGCGTTGGCGGACGACCACGGCGTCGGCCGGCATCTGGTGCCCAAGGACGCGCGCAGGTCCCTGGCTGGTCTGCACTTCGCTGCCGATGTCCGGGGCGCGGGCGGCGAAGTCGACGTAGAGCGGATGCTCGTACTTCAGGCAGCACATCAACTTGCCGCAGGCCCCGGAGATCTGGAGCGGGTTCTGGGGAAGGTTCTGCAACTTCGTGAGGCGCATGGCCACGGGCTCGACCTTCTTGAGGAAGGTGGAGCAGCACAGTTCACGGCCACAGTTGCCGATGCCGCCCACCAGGGTCGACCCGTCCCTGGCACTGATCTGGCGCAGGTCGATGCGGGCCTTGAGTCCGCGCGCGAGCTCGGGCACCAGGGCACGGAAGTCCACCCGCTCGGGGGCGGTGTAGTAGATGGCGACCAACCTGTCGGCGTCCTCGATGTTCTCGAGCAGGTCGACCGCCATCACCTTCATGTCGAGACCGTGGTCATGGATGAGCTGGCGGGCGAGGGTGAAGGCTTCGGCACGGGCTCGGCGATTGCGCTCGTCGCGCTCGAGGTCGGCGGCGGTCGCGTGGCCGGCGCATTCGGGGAACCCCGAGCTGTCGAGGTCGACGTATTCCGGTGCCCAGACGACCTGGGCCACCTCCGGGCCGGCATCGGTGGGGTAGAGCACGTTCTCACCGACGCGGTAGCGCTCCCCCGGTGCAGCGCGCAGGTAGTGGAGCTGGCCGTGGCGTTCGAAGGTCACCGCCATCACCTGCGCAGAAGTCATGCGTGCAAGGCTACCCTCCGGTGCCCGATGGCTGGGTCGCCGATGTGTCAGACTCGGATGTCATGACTGGACCCCGCCCCCACGAGCGCCACGGCGTCCCCATGAAGATGGTGCTGGCTGTGCTTGGTTGGACGCTGGTGGTCGCAGGGATCGCTGCGCTGGCGCTGCCCGGTCCGGGCATGCTGATGCTTCTTGCCGGGCTGGTGGTGCTGAACCGCGTGCATCCCTGGGTGCGGCACCTGATCCAACCGGTGCGCATCCATGCCCTGCGAGGAGCGGCCGAGGGCGTGGAGACCTGGTTCCGAATCTCGATGTCCGCGCTCGCGGCCCTGGGCGTGGCGGCATTCGGCGGATTGTGGTTGTGGCAGCCCCCGGCACCCGGCTGGTGGTTCCTTCGGGAGGACTGGTGGCTCCTCGGCGGGAAGCCCGTGGGCGCGACGCTGGTGGCGTCCTCGATCATTGCGCTTGGCTTGCTGGTCTACAGCTACCGGCGTTTCCACGGGCGCCCCGACGAGGTCGAGGAATTGGAGATGTGGGCCCGAGCGCACAAGCGGGCCAGGCATCTCTGGAAGCTGCGACGACAGCAGGAGCGGGGCGACCGAGGCTGAGGTCGTCCGGTCGACTCCCGGGGAGAACTCATTCCACGCCGTACTTGTCGCGCATCCGGTTGCGACGCCAGCCACCGTCTATGCCCCAGGCTCCCCCACCGAGGGTGACGAGGAGGAGCCCGGCTGCAGCCAGCAGGACCTCAAGCTCCCCGATGAAACCGGTCACGCCCGACTGGAAGATCGGCACGACGCCCCACTTCACCATCACCAGCACGCAGATGGCCAGGGCCGCGACGCAGAGCCCGATGATCCGTACCGCGAAGCCGAAGACCAGGCCCAGGGCGCCCAGCAGCAGGGCGATGGCCAGCGCCCAGGGGAGGTAGTCCAGATAGGGCAGTCCGATCCTGGCCATCAGGTCCCGCGTGGCGGGGATGTCGGTGATCATCTGGTAGCCGCGGATTCCCAGGATCGCAGCGATCACCCAACGGAACAGCAGCAGGCCCAGCGAGGGCAACCACTTGTCGGTGGTGCGCTTGGTCGGACGCACGGCAGCCGCGTGGGCCTGCTCCTGCGCCGGGGCAGCCACGACGCCCAGCGCTCGCTGTCGGGCTGCTTCGGCCTCTCGGCGACGGCGATGCTCGTCCTCGATCGCGCGACGCTGCTCCGCCTCGCGCTGGCTGCGCACGACGTCAGCATCGATCTCGCTCGGGGTCCGTCCGGCAGAACCGGCGCCCACAGCGGTGGCACCGACCGCCCCACCTGCAACGCCGGCTGCAGTCGCGCCTCCGGCTCCCTGCACCTCATCGACCGGCAGGACTGCTGTCGGCTCGTGGTGGATCTCGGTCGGAAGCGCCTGGGTGGCCTCGAAGTCGACATCGCCCTCTGCCTGGAAACCCTCGCGCCCGTGGAGACCCTCTTGGGCACCGAAGGCCTGGTCGTCGCGGAAACTCGGGTCATTGCGGTCGTGGCTCATCGCGGGCTCCTTCGGGGAAGAGGGATCACGTTCCATTGAAACATCCACCGCCTCACCGCCGCCGACGGACACGCACGCCACCCGCCCCTGCGGTCCAGTAGGCCAAGGACCCTGGAACCTAGCGGGGCGACGCCAGGCTCACCATCAGCGACTCCATCGCCAACAGCGGCGCCACATTCCCTTCCAACGCCTCACGCGCCTCCAGAATGGCGTCGATCCGGCGCAGCGTCTGCTCCGGAGTCGATCCGCGCGCAGCCTTCGCCAGCTCGTTGCGCAATTCCGGGTTGATCAGGTGCGGGCCACCCGCGCCGGTGGGGTCCAATTCAAGGTCGACACCACGGGTCTGCAGCCCCAGCACATCGCGGTACCACGTGGTCAGTTCCGTCAGGACAAGGTCCAATGCATCCCGTTGCGCCCGCTTGGCCCGCGCCTTCTGTTGTTCCTCGAGCTCCTTCAGCGCGGCAGCCGCGTTCCTCGGACGCGCGCCTTTGGTGCCCACTCCCAACGCCTCCGAGAGCGCCAACCTCTCCTTCTCGTCGACCACGGCGGTGCGCTGAGCGGCCTCCTCGACGCTGGCCTTGACCAGATTGTCGGCGGCGACCATGCAGGCACCGATCGAACTGAGCTGCCCGGGGATCTGCAGCACCGCATGACGCCGACGCCGGGCATCCTCGTTGAGAGCCAACACGCGTGCCCGTCCGATGTGGCCCTGCGCAGCCCGCGCCGCATAGGCAGCCATCGCCGCATCAACCCCGTCACGGCGGACCAACAGCTCGGCCACTGCTGCGTCCGTGGGGGTGGCCAGGTTCAGCAGCCGGCAGCGCGACCGAATCGTCACGATGACCTCGTCCGGGTTCGGCGCACACAGCAGCCACACCGTGCGGGGTGCAGGTTCCTCGATCGCCTTCAGTAGCGCGTCCGCGCCCCGATCGGTCACCCGGTCTGCATCCTCGACGACGATGATCTGGTAGCGACCGGTCACCGGGCTCATGGACGCGGCCCGCACCAGGTCACGCACCTCGTCCACCCCGATGGACAGCTTCTCGGTCCTCACCAACGTCACATCAGGATGTGCCCCCGACAAGGATGTCCGGCATTCGGTGCAGGCACCGCACCCTCCACGAGCACACTGCAGCGCTGCGCCGAAGGCGCGAGCGGCGTTGGAGCGCCCGGACCCCGGAGGGCCGGTGAACAACCAGGCATGGCTCATCGCATGACCGCCCCCGGCAGCGCTCGAATCCATCGTCCGGTGGGCCGACTCAACGGCTCGTCGGAGGGTCGCCACCGCGGCATCCTGCCCGACCAGGTCGCTCCACACACTCATGGCGTCATTCCATCACCCGGGCCCGACAAGACCGGCCTCGCGCAGGAGCGGGAGCAAGCGCTCACGCACCTGCGCAGCGATCTCCTCACGGCTCGCACGCCCCGGCAACACCAGGTAGCGTTCGGGGTCCCGTGCGGCCAGTTCCAGGAAGAGCTCCCGCGCCCGACGGTGGAAGTCGCGCCCTGCACTCTCCAGTCGGTCCGGATCTGCCTTGGTGTGAACGGCCTGGTCCGGGTCCACATCCAGCAGCACGGTGAGGTGGGGACGCAGGTCGCGGGTCGCCCAGCGCGCCACCGCCTCCACTCCAGCACCGTCGACCTGACGGCCGGCACCCTGGTAGGCCAGGGTGGAGTCGACATACCGGTCGCTCACCACGACCTCATCGGCGAGCAGGGCGGGCGTCACCACCTCATCGATGTGTTGCGCCTTGTCAGCGGCGTACAGCAAGGCCTCAGCCCGCGGGGAGATCGGGCCGGAATCGGTGGAGAGCACCAGCTGCCGCACCCGCGCCCCCAGCCAGGTGTCGCCGGGTTCGAAGGTGACCCGGTGGGCGATGCCCTGCCGTGCCAGCCACGCCGCGAGCAGCTTCATCTGGGTCGACTTTCCGGCCCCGTCCCCGCCCTCGAAGACGACGAAGACCCCGCTCATGCCAGCGCCGTCAGCTTCTTGCGCAGTGTCCGCCAGTCCTGGACAAAGCGGACGCGAGCAGCATCGCGGGAATCACCGGCGCGCTGCAAGGTGCGTCCGGCTTCGAAGACCTGGGTCGGAGACCACGTCGCCAGTTCCTCGTCCGTCGGCCAGTCGGCCAGCGGCTGGCAGGGCTCCAGCAGGGCCTGCACGCGACGAAGCTGCTTGCGGAGCTTGCGAGCGAGCTTGCCGAAGAGGATTTCCAGGCCATCCACGGTCCCGAGCAGTTGGCGGCAGGCGACCAGGGCGGCCAGCCAGTCGGCATCCGTGCTCTCGGCGCCGAGGTTGTCGCAGCGATCGACCAGGATCCGCATGCCCGACTGCAGCTGGTCACGCAGCACCGGCGCCGCCTGCTCACGACTGCGGTCGCCCAACTGCGGGGCGCGGATGGCGGACACCAGGGCGTCGAGGACTGCAAAGTACCGCTCGCTCAGCGAACTCACCGGGCGTTCGGCACCGGCGTCCAGTACCGCTTGCAGGTCCTCTTCCACCTGCTCCAGCCAGCCCGGCTCCAACACCGACTGCAGGCTCGACACCTGGTGACGCAGACGCATCAACTCTGACATCAGCGGCCCACAGTCCAGCGGGGCTGGTGGTGTGGCGGGTTCGCCGTGCAGCCCTTCATCCACCGCCGCTGCGGCTGCTCGACGGGCCAGCTCGCTGGCACGCAGGGCCAGGTCCGCCCGGACGATGTGCTGGAGGCGGGCAGCGAAGAGCTGCGACACGAAGGTCTCCAGGTTCACTCGCGAATCCCAGGCGCGCGGTTCCGGATAGTCCGTCAGCCCGGTCGCGGGGGCACCGAGGCGGCGCACCAGGTCCGGGAACTCGTCGGTCTGGATCGCGCCCACCCCGGTCAGGGCGGCAATCAGGAAACGCTTCTGGGCACCGCTCATTGCCGGACTGGGAGTCAGCGTGACCTCGCGGAATCGACCGATCGTCAGCCCATTGCGACGCACGGTCATCTTCTCGTCGACGAGCGTGCCGAGGCTGACATCCTCGCGGTCCTTGACGGTGTAGCTGGCGCGATCGGTCTCGACCGCGGCCACCGGGCCGAGGGCGGCGCGGCGCCGGAAGGGACGCACCAGCTCGGTGAGATCCTCGGGCAGGTCGCCGGCGGCACCCATCGGTTCGGAATGGTCCTTGGGCAACCACGGGCCCCAGGTCGGGGCATCCAGGTAGTAGTCACCCAGGCCATCACGAACGCGGTGGGCCAGCATCACACCCGCGCGCAGCAGCCGGTGGTCCGGTGCGTCGAGAATGGTGACCAGACGGGTCCAGGTGCCGTCCCCGCGGACGACCAGTCGCTGGATGCCCAGTCCGGGGTCGGTCAACCGCGGCGTCTCGATCGAAAACGGCAGTTCGAACAGGGCCTTGCGCTTGCTGGCCATGACCTTCCTGACTACTCGGACGCCGGGGCGGCGGTTGCCGACGCGGCCTTCTTCGCGGCGGTGGCCTTGGTGGCGGGCTTGGCTGCCGCGCTCTTCGTGGCGGTCGTCTTCTTGGCTGCCGTCTTCTTCGTGGCGGTCGCCTTCTTGGCAGCCGTCTTTGTCGTGGCGGTCTTGCGCGTGGCCTTCTTGGCCGGGCCCTTGGCCCGCTTGTCGGCCAGCAGTTCAGCGGCCCGCTGCTGGGTCAGCTCCTCCACCGTCTCCGAGCGTGGCACCGTCACGTTGTACTCACCATCGGTGATGTAGGGCCCGAAGCGTCCGTTCTTCACCACCATGGGCTTGCCGGTGGCCGGGTCGTCGCCGAGCTCCTTGAGAGGCGCAGCGGCGGCAGCGCGCCCCCGTGCCTTGGGCTGGGCGTAGATCGCCAGCGCCTCGTCCAGCGTGATGTCGAAGATCTGGTCCTCGGAGGACAGCGAGCGCGAATCGCTGCCCTTCTTGAGGTAGGGCCCGTAGCGTCCGTTCTGAGCGGTGATCTCGACGCCCTCGGCGTCGGCGCCGACCACGCGCGGCAGGCTCATCAGCGCGAGTGCCTGCTCCAGGGTCACCGTCTCGGGCGACATCGAGCGAAAGAGGCTGCCGGTCCGCGGCTTGGTCTTGTCACCCTCGTCGAGGACCTCGGTGACATAGGGCCCGAAGCGTCCGTTCTTGACCACGATCGGATTGTGCGTCTCGGGGTCGAGACCGAGTTCGCGCTCCTCCCCCACCGGGTTGGCCAGTAGCTCGGCCGCCTTCTCAGGGGTCAGCTCGTCAGGGGCCAAGTCGTCGGGGATGTTTGCCCGACGCTCCTCGGGGCCCTCCAGGTAGGCGCCATAGCGCCCGACGCGGACCGCCACCTCATTGCCCAACTCGCCCACCTCGAAGGTGGACAGGGCGCGGGCGTCGATCTCACCGAGCTCGGTGACCAGGCGGTGCAGGCCCTCCCAGTCGTTGAAGCCGGAGCCCAGCGAGCCGTCCTCATCGCCGAACCAGAAGCCGTTCAGCACGTCCAGACGCTTGGCATTGCCCTTGGCCACCTCATCGAGGGTGTCCTCGAGCTCGGCAGTGAAATCGTAGTCGACCAGGGTCGGGAAGTGCTCGACCAGCAGACGGCTCACGGCAAAGGCCAGCCAGGTCGGCACCAGCGCCGAACCCTTCTTCCAGACGTAGTCGCGCCCGATCAGCGTCTTGATGATGGACGCATAGGTGCTCGGGCGGCCGATCTCCAACTCCTCGAGCTTCGCGACCAGCGAGGGTTCGGTGTACCGGGCCGGCGGCTTGGTGTCGTGCCCCGTCGGGGTCAACTCGAGCACGTCCGTGCGCTGCCCCTCCGACAGCTGCGGCAGACGGGCCTGGGCGTCATCAGAATCGCCCTCCTCCACGGAGGCGACGTAGGCGCGCAGGAAGCCGGGCTCGGTGATGGTGCGTCCAGAAGCGGAGAACTGCGCCACCTCCACCCCGTCCAGGCCTTCGACCTCGACGGCGGCGGCAGGAGTGGCGTCGATGCGCACAGTCAGGGTGTTGCCGCGCACGTCGATCATCTGGGACGCGATGGTGCGCTGCCAGATCAGTTCATACAGTCGGAACTTGTCCCCGGTCAGTCCCGTCTGGCCGGGAGTGCGGAAGCTGTCGCCGGCAGGCCGGATCGCCTCGTGGGCCTCCTGGGCATTCTTCACCTTGGAGGAGTAGATGCGGGGGCGATCGGGCACCTGGTCTGCGCCGTAGAGCTGGGCGGCCTGGGCGCGGGCAGCGTTGATGGCCTGCGCGCTCAGGTTCACCGAGTCGGTACGCATGTAGGTGATGAAGCCGCCCTCGTAGAGCTGCTGGGCCAGGCGCATCGTGGTGTCGGCGCTGAACCCGAGCTTGCGGCCGGCGTCCTGCTGCAGCGTGGTGGTGCGGAAGGGTGCGTAGGGCTTGCGGGTGTAGGCCCTGGACTCCACCGAGGACACGGTGAACGGCACGGTGGCCAGCGCCCCGGCCAGGGCGGTCGCGGCGGTCTGGGTGAGGGCCACAGCGCCCTGGCGGGTCAGCTCGCCCTGGGCGTTGAAGTCCGAACCGGTGGCGACGCGGGTGCCGTCCACGGAGGTGAGGCGGGCAGTGAACTGGCTGGAATTGACCGCCAGTTCGGCGTCCATGCCCCAGTAGTTTGCGGAGGTGAAGGCCATCCGCTCCTTCTCGCGGTCAACGACCAACCGCATGGCGACCGACTGGACGCGCCCGGCGGACAGCTTCGGCTTGACCTTCTTCCACAGCACTGGCGAGACCTCAAAACCGTAAAGCCGGTCGAGGATGCGCCGGGCCTCCTGGGCGTCGACCAGGTCCATGTCGAGTTCGCGCGGGTTCTGCACCGCCTCGGTGATGGCCTCGCGGGTGATCTCGTGGAAGACCATCCGCTTGGCGGGAACCTTGGGCTTCAGCTCGCGCAGGAGGTGCCAGGCGATGGCCTCCCCTTCGCGGTCACCGTCGGTGGCGAGCAGCAGTTCATCGGCCTCGGCCAGGTGCTGCTTGAGGCTGCGCAGGGTCGCCTTCTTGTCGGCGTCCACCACGTAGAGGGCCTCGAAGTCCTTGGAGATGTCGACGCCCAGACGCGCCCACTTCTCACCCTTGTACTTGGCCGGAACCTCCGCGGCGTTGCGGGGAAGATCACAGATGTGTCCTCGACTGGACTCCACGATGTACCCGTCACCGAGGTAGCTGGCGATCTTGGTCGCCTTGGTCGGTGACTCGACGATCACGAGTCGTGTTCCAGCCATCATCTGCCTTCTGTTGGGGTGTGTCGCGGTCATGCTATCCGGGCGGAGCGCACCTCCCGACCGTACGTCAGCTGTCAAGCAACCGCACCCGGCCTGTGGAAAACTCTCAGGCCTGCCCGATCAGGACGCTCCCTTGCGGCGGCGGCTGGCTGGGCGTCCCATTGATGAGCCAGCTTGCCCGCTCCCAGGGGCGGTCGCGTTCGAGGTAACGCCGCTCGCTGCGGATCCATTCCTCCCAGAAGGCGATGGTCGCCTGCTCGTCCCCGTTCTCGCCCGACTCAAGGTCACGGGCAAGACCGCGGGCCTCGGCGACGGCGGCGTCCGATTGCACCCACAGGACCGCATCGAGCATGCCGGCGGTGGAACGGTGCGCGGACCCGACCCCCTCGACGATGACGGCGCGGGTTCCGACCGGAATGTCGATGCTGCCCTCGCGTCCGCGGGCACGCCAGGCGGGCGGGGTGAAAGAGACCGGCTGCCGCTTGCGGGCGGGTAGCAGGACCGCCTCGGTGAGCAAGTGGGCCCAGTCGAACAGCGGTTCGTGCCAGGCCAGGTCATCGGTGTGCACGACCACTGAATCCGGCATGGACGCCGCCAGCTGCGCGGCGAGGGTCGTCTTCCCCGACGCGCTGCGTCCGTCGATGGCCAGGCAGAGCGGTGCCATGGTGAGGCGCGGAGGGTTCACCATGCGCGCCAGGTGGCGAATCTGCACAGGACGCCAGTCCGTGACCACGGGTTCGCTGTCCATACCCCCACGCTAGTGCGGACGCAGGCAGATCGGTCCACCACGCTTCTTCCAGCACGTGCCTGGGCACGAGTCCTGCCTCGACTGAGGCTGTGGTCGTCTACTAGGAGTCGATGCGGTTGAGGAAGCCGTCCCGGATGGCCTCACGAAGTCGGGGTTCGAGCTCTAGGGTGAGGTCCTCCGCGTCGACCTCGAGCAGCTGGGAGACGGCGTTGATGATCGCTCCCAGAGTCAAGTCGCCATCGCAGGCGCCGAGGACGGCGGCCAGTGCGGTGCCGGCATCAATGGCCCTCCTCAGGCCGCTGTTTTGACGGATCACGATGTGCTCGGGGCCGGCAGCGCCGGGAGCGCCGGTGGACTCCTCCACGATGTGGTCGGCCAGGGTGAAGGTGCTGGCGAGCAGGTCAGGACGCGGGAGGCGGGCGGTGGTGAGGTCCTGCTGCGTGCGTCCGATGGCCGGGCCGACGGGCTGTTCGACCGCCCACGGCCACTCCTCGTAGCGGCGTTCGGGATTGTCCCGCTCGCTGCGGGTGAGGGTGAGCCAGCCCATGCCGACTCCGATGATGCCGAGACGGTCGAAGTAGTCGACCCACTCACGATACTTCTGCTCCCACTGCGGGCTCTGGTGGAGGCCCGCGTCGGTCAGCCACATCTCGATGTACTCGAAGGTGCTGAGGCGCTCGCGTTCGATCACCCAGAAGTCGCAGTCGGGCGCGGCCCAGGCGTCCAGGCGGCCCTGCCAGGGCTGGTCGCGCAGGATGGCCCAGTTGCCGAGGACCTGGAGCGTCCCGCCGGGAGTGAGGTGGTCGCGGGCGCCGGAGATGACGGCACGGACCAGGCCGTCGCCCTCGAAGCTGCCCTCGCGGTAGACGAGGCGTTCGGGGCTGGGCGGGCTCATCACATAGGGCGGGTTGGTGACGATGAGGTCGAAAGCCTCTGACGTGACGGGCTCGTAGAGGCTGCCCTCACGCAGGTCGACGTCAAGGCCGTTGAGCTGCATGGTGAGGCGGGCGAGCTGGAGGGCGCGCGGATTGAGGTCGGTGGCGACGACCTTCGTGGCGTGCCGGGCCAGGTGGAGGGACTGGATACCGCAGCCGGTGCCCAGGTCGAGAGCGCGGCCGATGGGCTGGCGCATCGTCACCTGGGCCAGGGTGGTGGAGGCGGGGCTGGCACCCAGGACATAGTCGGGGCCGATGGTGACCGGGCGGTGGTCGAAGCCAGGCGTGAGGTCGCTGACCAGCCAGCCGGAGGCGCCGTCGTCGGGGGAGCCGTAGGGGCGGATGTCGATGCCGGCGACGAGCTGCTCGCCCTCGCCCTGATCGTTCTCTGCCTGGAGGATCCCGGCGCCGAGGAGGGCGTCCACGGGCAGCGCACCCTCGATCGCCGAGCGCGGGGCGGGACGCTGCAGGAGCCAGAGGCGAATGGCTGCCGCGAGGGCGTCCATGGTGGACGTGCCGCCGGTGAGCGCGAGGTCGGCGGGCAGCGAGATGTTGCGATGCAGGCCGGCCTGGCCCTCCTCGCCGATGCGTTCGAGGACGGCATCGGTGGTGTAGTCAATCGCCAGCAGTGATTCGTGCAGGCGCTGGGCGTCGTCGGGGCTGAGGAGTGGGTCGAGGGCCATGGGCCCAGTCTTCCAGCCCTGCCGCACGCCCGGACTTGTCGGAGGGGGGTGGCATGCTCAAGGGCGTGAGTGTTCCCGACTGGCTGATGGACGATGCGCGCGTGCTGCACCACCATCACCGTCCTGCACGGACGGGCGAGGTGGTGGACTGGCCCTCGTGGCTGCCCGCAGACGTGCAGCAGTCGATCATCGACGCCGGGATCGAGCGTCCGTGGCGGCACCAGGTCGAGCTCGCTGACCTCGTGCATGCCGGACGCCATGCCGCGATCTGCACCTCGACCGCCTCGGGCAAAACCTTGGCCTACCTGATGCCGGTGATGGCGGCGACGGCCTCGGCGACCCCGTCGCTGGGGGTGGCGGTGGACAGCCTGCGCAACCGGCTGCTGACCAGACGGCAGCACACTGCGCTCTACCTCTCCCCCACCAAGGCGTTGGCCCATGACCAGTTGCGGGCTGCGCGGGCGCTGGGCCCGAAGGGCTGGGCTGTGGGAGCGCTGGATGGGGATTCGGACCAGGCGGAACGGCGCTTCGCTCGTGATCATGCCGGGATGGTGTTCACCAACCCGGACATGGTGCACCGCTCGGTGCTGCCGCAGCACTCGAGGTGGGCGGGGTTGCTGGGGTCGCTGCGCTATGTCGTGGTGGACGAGGCGCACCGCTACAAGGGGGTGTTCGGCGCGAACGTGGCGCAGGTGCTGCGGCGCCTGCGGCGCTTGTGCGCGCACTATGGCGCCGACCCGGTCTTCGTGCTGGCATCGGCGACCGCGACCGAGGCCGGGAATTCTGGCGGCCTGCTGGTCGGAGAGCCCTTCGTCGAGGTGGTGGGCGAGGATGCTTCCCCGCGTCCGGCCAGGGATGTGGTGATCTGGCAGCCAGCCGGAGGGCTGGGGCCCGACGCCTCGGAGGTGATGGCGCGGTTGGTCGGGGAAGGCAAGCAGACGATCACCTTCGTGGGCTCGCGGGTGCAGGCCGAGTTGATCGCGCTGCAGGCGGGCGACCAGGTCGGGGACGCCGGGCGGGTGGCGTCCTATCGGTCGGGATACCTGGCCGGTGACCGGCGTGGGCTGGAGGCGGCGCTGCAGACCGGGGAGCTGATGGGTGTCGCGGCGACCAATGCGCTGGAGCTGGGCATCGACGTGTCGGGGATGGATGCGGTGGTGGTGGCCGGCTTCCCGGGGACGATGGCCTCGCTGTGGCAGCAGTCCGGTCGCGCGGGGCGGCGCGACCGGGACGCCGTGGTGGTGATGATGGCCGGGGACGATCCGCGCGACCAGTATCTGGCCACGCACCCCGAGTTGGTCCTCGACGCCCCGGTGGAACGGACCGTGTTGTGGGTGGACAATCCCCATGTGCTGGGTGCCCACCTGGCGGCGGCGGCGCAGGAGAAGCCGCTGACAAGCGCCGATGCCCGGTGGTTCGGGGATCGGACCGAGACGATGGCCGACATGGCCACCCGGCAGGGGGTGCTGCGGCGACGAGGCGGCTCATGGTTCTGGACGCGGCCGGATCGCGCTGTGGACCACATCAGCCTGCGCACGATGGGGCCGTCTGCGGTGCAGATCGTGGAGCGGGACACCGGGCGGATCATCGGCCAGGTGGACCCGTCGGCGGCTGACCGCACGGTGCACCCGGGCGCTGTCTACCTGCACCAGGGCGAGCAGTGGCTGGTCGACGAGTACGACCCGGAACTGTGCCAGGCGATCGTCCACCGGGGCAGCGTGACCTACTGGACGCAGGCTGTCAGCGTCCAGGACCTGCAGATCTTGCGGCAGTCGCGTGATGAGCCGTTCGGGACGCAGGGAGTCCGCCTGTGCCTGGGTGAGGTGCGACTGACCGGCCAGGTGACCGGGTACCTGAGGCGCGACGAGAGGACTGGGGCGGTGTGGGACCAGACACCGTTGGAGATGCCTGAGAACTCGCTGACAACCCGGTCGATGTGGTGGACGATCCCCTCGTCGCTGGTGACGAAGGTCGGTCTGGAGGGGCTTCGCCTCGGAGCCGCGGCCCATGCGGCGGAGCACACCGCGATCGGATTGTTGGGCCTGTTCGCGCCCTGTGACCGGTGGGACATCGGTGGCCTGTCGACGGCACTGCATCCCGATACGGGCGAGTGCACGATCTTCGTCCACGACGGGACGCCGGGTGGCGCGGGCTTCGCGGAGCGAGGTTTCGAGGCGGCTCGGGAGTGGCTGGAGGCAGCCCGGGAGCGACTGGACAGCTGCGCCTGCGAGGCGGGCTGCCCGGCCTGCGTGGTGTCGCCGAAGTGCGGCAATGGGAACCAGATGCTCGACAAGGCGGCGGCGCTGGACCTGGTGACCGCGATGCTGGCCTGATGAGCGCGTAGCTGGCCTGATGAGCGCGATGCTGTGGGCTGATCGCCGCCGCCGCGGACCTGGGCTGGCGGTTCAGCGGCTCCCCCACTCCCAGCGTGGGGTGCTGAACAGGCCCTGACCCTCGATGCGGGTCTGGCCGAGGTTCTTGACCAGGTGGTGGTGGATGACGGTGTCCTCGCCCCCGGCGTCCTTGAGAGGCGCGATGAGTTCCCTCGAGTGGGACACGACCAGCACCTGGGTCCGCTTCGACACGTGCACGATCAGGTCGGCCAGGACGGGCAGAACGTCGGGGTGCAGGCTGGTCTCGGGTTCGTTGACCACCAGCAGTCCCGGCGGCTGGGGGCTGAGGAGCGCGGCCGCGAGGAGCAGGAAGCGCAGGGTGCCGTCGCTGAGTTCGTCGGCGGTGAGGGGGCGGAGCATGCCGGGCTGATGGACGCGGAGGATGAGCTGCCCATCGGCGTCATCCACGGCGAGTTCGGTGCCGGGGAAAGCGCTGGTGATGGCCTGGTCGAGGGGGCCTGCCCACGCGGACTCACGGATGCTCCCCAGCGCAGCGGCGAGGTCCCGGCCGTCCTCAGCCAGGACCGGCGTCCAGGTGGTGAGGCAGCGTTGGCGTGCCGGCGCCTGCACATCGGTGCGGAAGGCATCGTAGAACCGCCAGCCGGCCATCGCGCGACGAAGATTGAGCAGCTCGGGTGTCTGCTCCGGGTCCGCGAACTCTGCCAGCATGCTGGTGCGGGCGGGGAGGTACTCCTCCAGCATTCGGGTGTGGGCACCGGCGTGGGTTATCACCCGTCCGCCCTTGCGGCTGACCAGGCGGGAGGCTGGTCGAAACAATGGTGGGGCGAAGACCTCCTCACGCTTGATCACCGGGTCATGGCTGAACAGGGTCTTCGTGCTGGGTGGTGGCAGGCCGATGTCGACCAGGTAGCCCAGGTCATCCTGAACCACCCCGAGCAGGAGGCTCACCGGTTTGTGGCGCTTGTGCGCGCCCTGGATGGGGACCTCTCCCCGCCGCATGGCGCCGCTGATCACCTCTGGCCCCGCCCACAGGATGCGCTCCAGACCTCCGTCCCGGGCGAGCGGTTCGACGACCCCCTCGCGGGAGGTGGCCGCCAGCAGCCGCAGGGAGCGGTAGAGGCTGGTCTTGCCGGACCCGTTCTCCCCGGTGACGAGGGTGACCGGTGCCAGCGGCATGACCAGCTGGTGCAGGGAGCGGTAGCCCTGCACGGCCAGGGTGGTGATCATGACCTCAGGCTAGAACGTGCCTGTGACAGGAACGGGCTCCTCGGCAACCGACGTCAGGCGGGTCCGGCGGCCGCCTCTGCCCTGACCGTGGTGGGAGCACCCGCCAGGGTGATGCGGGGCCGGAGCGGCACCGTCACCTCCACCACCAGGACGAAGGAGGGTGCTTCACCTTTGAGTGTGCAGCGGTAGACTGATCCCCCGTTGCGGTCGGCCACCCGGCGGGCCTCGCTGCATCCGTCTCCGCCCGAAGCGGTGGCATCGGCGCCGGCGAGTGCGGCGAGGTCAGCGACGCGCGTGGCGCGCTGGTGACTGGATGCCCAGCCGATGACCCACACCCCCACCAGTGCGCCGAAGGTCAAGCAGAGCGCAATGGTGGCGGTGAGGACGGTGCCGCTACCGTGCTCATCACCCCTCATTCGCCCGGCTCCAACGGAGCAGCCGCTGTGGCGGTGACAGTGAAGGGACCAAGCCGGCCCCAGCTGCGCTGAGCAGTCACCGTGCTGGTGGCCCAGCCTCCGACCTTGGACACCTCGACGCGGGCACCCCGGGGAGCCTTGCTCTTGGCGTCGTCCAGCTGCTCCAGGTCACCCCTGGCAGCGTGGCGGGCGCTCTGGGCAGCGACGACCTCGAGCTGGTCCTGCAGGATGAGCAGGGCGAGGGCAGCGCAGCAGAAGAACACCACGATCGCCGCGGACAGGATGCCGATGGCGAGTTCCAGGGTGACCATGCCGCGATCGGGTGACGTGCGGCGCCTCCATGCCGAAGCGCGGTGTGATGACCGGGAGCCATGTGCCGACAGGGCGCGGGTGGGGGATCTACGCATGATTGCCTCCAGTTTGACCAGAAGGGCGCCGTGCAACCCGTGGACGGCGCCCCACCAGCGTGCGGATCAGATCTTGTCGGCGGCCATCTTCAGCATCTTCAGCACCATGTCGAACACCGTCTTGAACAGGCGGTTGTCCCTGAAGATGCGCAGCAGGACCAGGGCGAAGGTGATTGCTGCCAAGATGCCGACCGCATACTCGGCGGTGCTCATACCGCGCGAGGACAGACGGGCGGCTCGACGCTGGGCTCGAGCCAGGGCGTGCGTCTTGGGAGCCGGGGCGTAGCCAGCGGTGTCGAGCAGGTCGATGCCCTGCTTCGCACCAGTGGGCTTGGTGATGGTGCTCTCGTTGACGGCGAGCTCGTTCATGGGTGTTTTCCCTTTCGTTGGTTGACCCACCCCCCGTGGGTTCGCAGGGATCATGTGCTCTGAGGCCGCCCATGGGTGGAAGGGACAACACCCTGTGGACAACTTTCGCCGGCGTGCTGCGGGCACCGAGCGCATTCAGGGGAGGCGACCAGCACGGGCGCCAACAGGCCCCTCGACGGGTGTCGCCGAGGGGCCTGCAGTCGATCATGTTCGCACAATGTCAGGGCGGGAACTGGCCCACCAGTCCCGCAATGATGGGGACCACTCCGACCAGCACGAAGGCCGGCAGGAAGCACACCATGAGTGGCATCACCGACTGCACGCCGACGGTCCGGGCTCGCTTCTCGACATCTCCCGCGCGTTCTGCCCGGGCATCGGCCGCGTGCCGCCGGAGGAGGTCCACCACGGCAGCACCTGAGTGGGCGTTGCGTGCCAGGTCGCGGGCTGCGGGGCCCCAGACCGGCGCCGCCACGGGATCATCCACCACCGCCTGCCACGCCTCATCCTCGCCCCGGCCGACCTGGATGTGCCCGGCGACTGATTCCAGCAGGCTCCTCGTCGCCGAGGGCGACACGCTGGCGACCTCAGCCACGGCCACCCGCAGCGGTGACCCCACGGCCAGAACCCCGGCCAGCAGGGACAGGCACTCGGGCAATTCCTCGGTGAGTTCCCGACGGGTGCGTCTCACCTCTGGCGACACCATGCGCCTGGTGCCGAGGTGCACGAGCGAAGCGGTGATGCCGAAGGCGACAACGCCCCTCGACCCCGGGATGAGTACCAGCGCAGCCACACCCGCGACGGCGGCGTACAACAGTCGTAGCGGGGCAGGGGGCGGTGGCAGGCGCGGCCTGCTCGCCACACTGTCGAACTCGCGCGTCGGGGCCAGCAGGCCTCGTGCCGCGGGCGGGGCCCCAATCAGCCACCACGCCGTGGCGCCCGCGCCCGCAGCCAACAGAGTCATGGTCAGGCTCATCACCCTCCCCCATTCCTCATCGGGTGCGCCTCTCCACGCGCTCGGCCAGGACCTCGGTCCACAGCACCCCAAGGCAGGCCAAGCTGATGCCCATGGCCAGGCACCACCGCCCCAGGGGATGCACCAGCAGGAACTCGTCAGGATGGCCACCCATCAGGAAGCCCATCGCAATCCCCACCAGGGGCAGCGCCGCCAGCAGCTTGCCGGTGGCCCTGGCGGGGGCCAGCTCAGCGGAGACCGCGCGACGCAGCCGGGCTGCGTCGGCCAGTTGGGTCGACACGTGCTCAGCAGCTGCGGCCATGGGCGCCCCGGAACGTTCGGCGAGGTACCAGGCCGACGCCAGCGAGGCCAGACCAGCCGCCCCCGGCTTCCGGGAGGCAGACCGCAGGGCTGCCGAGACATCGGCGCCGATGCGCTGGGCGGACACCACCTCGGCCAGGCTCGGGCAGTCCTCGGCGGCTGTGGCCAATGCCTCCACGGGGATCCGCCCAACCCTCAGCTGGCCGGCGAGGACCTGGCAGGACCGGGCCACTCGTTCGGCCTCCTGACGTGCCGCCCGGGTCCGTCTGGAGTGCCAACCCAGCAACCCCAACGTGCCCGAGGAGACCACGCCCAGGAGCAGGAAGGGCGATGCGACGCTGTCCGCGAGACCCAGTACCAGCAGCAGTCCCAGCACCGCGCCTGAGACGACCAGCCCTCGGCGCCTGCCGCGCAGGCTGCGCCGGCTCGTCGCCACACGCCGTAGGGCAGGCGCCGGTGGTGTCACGAGGCAGGCGACAGTGACCGCCCCTGCGCCGGCCGCGACCCAGGCCATCACAGCTGCCACCGGCGCTTCAACGCCTCCCAACCCGACCCACGTCGAACGCCGCTCGGGCCCCACTCGACCGCCGTCTCGATGTGCAGTGAACCGACCTCCCCGGTGACGAGCCCGACCTGCGTGAGCCGACGGCGTCCATCGGGCCACCGAGCCACGTGAAGCACCAGATCGAGGGCCGCGAGCGCCTGCGCATGGCAGGCATCCCGACTCAGGTGTCCCAGAGCGGCAAGCGCCTCGAGGCGTGCCGGGACATCGGCGACCGAGTTGGCATGGATCGTGCCGCAACCACCCTCGTGGCCGGTGTTCATGGCCGTCAGCAGGTCACAGATCTCGGCGCCACGCACCTCGCCGACCACCAAGCGGTCAGGACGCATCCGTAGCGCCTGGCGCACCAGGACGGTGAGGCTCACCGCTCCCGCCCCTTCGGCATTGGCCAACCGCGCCTCGAGTCTCACGACGTGGGGATGAGCAGGAGTGAGTTCGCGTGAATCCTCCACCACGACGATCCTCTCGGTGGCGGGCACCGCCCCAAGGATGGTCGAGAGCAGCGTGGTCTTGCCCGACCCCGTCCCACCCGACACGAGGAAGGCTGCCCTCTGCTCGACGAGTGTGGACAACAGCGACTCCCCGAAGGCGTCCAGGCCACCACCCTCTCGCCAGTCCTCGAGACTGAGTTGGCGTCGGGAGGGCACTCGCAGGGAGATGCAGGTACCGGGGGAGGCCAAGGCAGGCAGTACCGCATGCACTCGGGTGCCGTCACCCATCCGGGCGTCCACCCACGGACTGCTCTCGTCGAGCCGTCGTCCGGCATTGGCAGCGAGCCGCGTGGCCAGGCGCCTCACCTCTTCCTCGTCCGCGAAGCGCACAGACGTGCGCTCAAGCCCCTGGCCCCGGTCGATCCACACCTCATCGGCTCCATTGACCAGGACATCAGTCACCCCGGGAAGGGACAGCAGCGGATCCAACGGCCCGGCTCCGATCGAAGTGTGGCGCAGCATCTCGAGCACCCAGACCACCATCGAGTCGGTGACAACCATTCCCTGCTCGCGCATGGCGGCAGCCACATCCTCGGGCTGGTGGCTGCGCCCCAGCGCCGCCAAGCGGACTCGCACCCCCTCGAGGTCGGCCGCCATCGTCGGGTCAACCCTCATGCGGCCAGCCCGTCCAGGATGCGCCGGCACTGCCGGGCAAAGCGCGGGACGCTCGTAGCTGGTGGCGCGCCCTGTTCCAACGCCCGCGGAAGGCCGCTGTGGTGGCCCACCACCCCCACCACGGGGAGCGAGAGCGCCCCGGCCACCTCATCGACAGGAAGGCTGCGCCCCGGCCCTCGCCGCACCACGACCTCCAGGTCGACCCACCCCCGTTCCTCGACCAGGACGCGAGCGGCCAGCACCCCGCGCACATCGGCGCCGACCACCAGCAGGGTGCGTGCCTGGGTCCAGGGGTCGCCGTTGGCGAGGTCGTCTCGTCCCCCGTCGACCACGACCGTCTGGTGGCCACGCAGCAGGGATTTCAGCACCGTCACAGCGGCCTCGGCACCGGGCTCACGTCCATGGCGTCCCGTCGACACCAGGGCCATCCCGCCCAGTCGGGGCAGGCGCGGAGCGAGGTCGTCCAGATGCCCGGTGGCACCCACCAACTCATCCCATCGCCAGCCGGCTTCTCGCTCCAGGCCCATCAGGATGTCCAGCCCGCCACCAGCGCGGGCGAGCTCCACCAGGGCCGAGGGTCCGCTGCGGGCCGCGGTCTGGGCCAGGCCGGCGGCCAACGTACTGGCTCCCAGGCCACCGGAGGCGCCGACAATCCTCACCAGCCGGCCGCCGACCTCGCTGTCCCTCTGGTCAAGGATCGCGCTGACGAAGCCGATTTGATCCGGTAGCACCACGACGGTCGCCTCCAGCGGCACCGACCAGCTCATCACGTCCTCAGCCCGCCGACCGACCAGATGTACGCCCGAGCGGGGCGGAAGCCCCAGACCAGCGACCCAGCTTGCCGAGTCAGCGCCCACGAAGACTGCGCGGGCGCCCCGCCAGGACCGACGCAGCTGCTCGGGCTCCCTCGTCACCTCCACGCGCGCCTGCAGGGCAGCTGCTGCCCCTTGCACCTGCTCCACCAGACCGAGGTCCCGACAGATCATGATCGCGTCCTTCACGGACAGGTCATGGTCGCCGCTCGCCTCTCTGACCCCGTTGTCCACAGGCGAACTCCCACGCGGGAGTTCTCCACAGCCTCCGAGGGGTCCCTGCGCTCTCGCTACCATCGACTGCATGTCACGCAGTACCACCGCAGCCGGGGCGCCCACCGGACCCCGACCGGGCTTCCGCCTGCCCGCAGCTGCCCTGGAGTGGTTGACCTGGACCCAACCGCTGCGCATCCTGAGCCTGTCCGGGGCTGCGCTACCGCGTCAGCTCGCGTCCGCCGGACATGAGGTGTTCGCGCTGGACAAGTCGCAGCATGTCACCGAATCCCTGCGTGGGGTCCCCGGAATCATTCCGGTGCGGGCCCAAGCTGAGCAGCTCCCCTTCGACCCCTGCCAGTTCGACGCCGTCATCTGCCACCAGGACCTCCATCGCTATGCCCCCGGGCTGGTGTTGTCCGAGATTGCGCGGGTGCTGTCCCCCGGGGGCCATTTCGGGGTGTCCTACCTCGTCCGCGACGATTCAGTGCCGTGGGTTCGGCGGCTGGTGGCCAGAGTCCAGCAGGTCGACCCGGACGCGATGCGTGGAGCCTTCGGCGCCGAGTCGGTGGCGGCGGTGCGAGAGTCGAAGTACTTTCCCGCCATCGACGAGAAGTCCTTCCGGCACTGGGTGCCGATCGATCGTGCGGGCCTGCTCGACATGGTGACCCGGCTCCCGGCTGCGCAGGGCATGGCTGATTCCGACCGCGAGCAGCTGGCCGCCGAGATCGGCGCCCTCCATGACGACGCCGCCCCGGCGGCGGGAAACCTGCGCCTTCCCTACCGTCTGGAGTGCTGGCGAGCCCATGTCGACCACCAGGAATTGACTGCCCCCATCGAGGTGGACGACGACGGCCTCGTGATCCGTCTGTGAGGACCCCAGCCCGGTCAGCTGTATTGTGGGCTGCGGTGCGTCGGGAAGTCTGGTCGACATCCTGTCCAGAAACCCCGAAAGTCCCGCGATGCCTGCGACCTCGACCCGCCCGCCCGTTTTCCCGCCGAGCCGTCCGGCCGACCGCCTCCACCTCTCCGGCATCTTCCGCAACCAGCTGACTGGCGGCGTTCTCATGCTGCTGGCCACGTTCTGCGCGCTCGCCTGGGCCAACCTCTTTCCCAGCGGCTACCAGGCCACCAGCCAGGCCGAGATCGCAGGCATGTCGGTGGCCCACTGGGCAGCCGATGGCGTCCTCACGATCTTCTTCTTCGTCGCGGGGATGGAACTCAAGCGCGAGTTCGTGGAGGGCGCACTGTCCCGGCCGATGGACGCGCTGGTTCCCATCGTCGCCGCGATCGCGGGCATGGCGGTCCCGGCGCTGATCTACGTGGGCACCAACCTGGCACTGCCGGAGGGCAACCTTGGAGGCTGGGCAGTGCCGATGGCCACCGACATCGCCTTCGCCCTCTCAGTCCTCGCCCTGGTGGGGCGCCACCTGCCCACCGGCCTCCGGGCAGCCCTGTTGACCCTGGCGGTGGTCGACGACCTGGGCGCGATCCTGGTCATCGCGATCTTCTTCGCCCACGGCTTCGCCCCGCTCTGGCTCGCCGGGGCCCTCGCGCTGCTGGTGCTGTGGTGGGGCCTGCAGAAGGCTGGCATCACCAACGGCTGGCTCTTCGTGCCGATCGCTGTCGCCGTGTGGTGGTGCACCCTGCAGAGTGGCGTCCACGCCACCATCGCCGGTGTGGCACTGGGCCTGCTGGTCAGGACCGAGGAGCACATCCTCCATGACAACCTCGACCGATGG
This sequence comes from Aestuariimicrobium sp. p3-SID1156, assembly GCF_025144225.1. Classification (GTDB taxonomy): domain Bacteria; phylum Actinomycetota; class Actinomycetes; order Propionibacteriales; family Propionibacteriaceae; genus Aestuariimicrobium. Next base: position 106,278 of record NZ_JALXXB010000002.1, on the reverse strand, counting down.
ATGCATCGACTCGAGCCCTGGTCAGCCGGCCTCGTCGTTCCGCTGTTTGCGCTCTTCGCCGCCGGGGTGCGAGTGGACGCCGACAGCCTGAGCTCGTTGTTCCGTGATCCGGTGCCGCTCGGCATCATGCTGGGGCTGGTGATCGGCAAGGCAGTCGGCATCTTCTGCGGCGCCCGGCTGACCGCACGGTTCACCCGCGCCTCTCTGCCCGACGGTGTGGGCTGGGGGGACATGCTCGGCATGGCGGTGGTGGCCGGCATCGGCTTCACCGTCTCCATGCTCATCTCCGAGCTCGCCTTTCCGGGCCGACCCGACCTCACTGAATCGGCCAAGACTGCCGTTCTGGTCGCGAGCGCCGCGGCTGCCCTGCTCGGCGGTGTGCTGCTGTGGCGCCAGGGACGCGCCCACGCCCGCGCTGGCCGATGAGCACGGCACCGAGGGGATCACCTCACAGTGGGGGGATTTTCCGCGCAGTCGGTGAATTCCCGCACAACGGCGAGGGTGGGCGATAGGCTGGCGTGTGGGACCAGTCCCGAGGGAAGGAATCATCGTGAGCCAGCAGCCCGGACCCACGTCTCATGGCGCCACCGCCGCAGGCGCCCATCGCTCTGAGGGTGAGCAGCCCCGCCATGCGGTGCAGACCGGACCCACGCTGAACGCCTCGCGGGTGGGCCAGATGGGCATCGGCGAGATCATCGCCAGCCTGAAGACCGACGGCACCCGCATGCTGGAGGACAATGTCGCGCTGGCCAAGGCCGAAATCCAGCCGATGGCCAAGCACGGCGGGATCGGTGCTGGCATGTTCGGTGGTGCCGGTTACCTGGGGGCCTGCGCTGCAGCCCTGCTCTTCATGGCCGGCGGCTTCGGCTTCGCCCAGCTGTGGGACTCGCTGGTCGAGGGCTTCGGGACGCTGACCTCACTGGCCCTCGGTTTCGTCACGATGGCGCTGGTCCTGCTCATCCTCGCGGGCGTCCTCGCGCTTCTGGGCAAGAAAGAGGTCAGCAAGGTGCACGCACCTGAGCAGACCATCGCCGAGGCCAAGGCGTCCATCGCCGCCCTCGGCGAATCGGTCAAGCGCGGCCAGCAGTCCGTGAAGGTCAATGCGCTCGACCGCGTCGGCCTGAAGCAGGACAAGAAGGCCGTGGCCGAGCACGAAAAGGCCGCCGACAAGGTCCGCGCGAACAACCCCAACCTCACCTGACCCCGGCCTCTCACGAGGCTCACCATCAACTGGGCCTGGGGCGTCCTTCGCGCATGAAGCGCTCCGGAACCCGGATCACCTTTCGTCGATCCCATTCACGGCTCCAGCCGCCCAGTTCGAGGATTCGATCGGTGAGGTGGGCGGTGAAGCCCCAGATCACCATGTCCTCCAGGACGAACGCCGGCCCCTCGCCCCTCGGGTGGGGGGCCGATGCGCGCACCTCGGCGCTGGCAAGCCGCTCCACCGGGTAGCACAAGATCTGCGCCACCTCGGCCGGGGAGGGCACCAGCTCCTGGCGACCATCCCAGGCACCCACCACCACGGTCGCATTGAAAGCCCGGATCAGCGGAGTCGCTGGAAGGCGTCCAAGGACGCTGACCCGACGGGGATCCAGGGCGATCTCCTCGCGAGCCTCACGGAGCGCGGCCTCCTCGGCGTCCCTGTCACTGGGGTCGATGCGTCCGCCGGGGAAGGAGATCTGCCCGGCGTGGGCGCGCAGGGTGGTCGCCCGCTCGGTGAACAACAGGCAGGGCTGCTCCTCATCGGTGATCAGGGCCAGGATCGCCGACTTGCGGGTCCGTGGCGGAAGCGGAAGCCTCACCGAGGCATCAGCGGCCGAGGGCTCACCGTACGGGGTCCCCACCGGCAGCAGCTGCTCGACCAGTCGCTGCAGGCTCACGACCCCACGCCCAGGTGCTTGCGCGCCAGGTCGGTGATCTCCCGGGGCGAGGTGAACTCGCCGGTGTGGGTGAAGACGACCGTGCCCGAACGATCCACGAACAAGGTGACCGGCAGCGCCCGTGGGATCGGCATGTTCTCCGCGAGCGTGCTCTCGGGATCGACCACATGCGGCCATGGCCAGCGCGCCTCCTGCGCGAAGGCGATGGCGATCTCCTGTTCCTCCTTGGTGTTCACCCCCAGGAAGGTGGTCTTGTCACCGATCTGCTTCCACGCGGACAGCAGGTGGGGCGCCTCGGCCCGGCAGGGCGCGCACCACTGCGCCCACAGGTTGATGATCATCGGCTTGTCGGTCTCGATCCCCGACAGGTGCACGACCGACCCCGAACCCAGGCACTCCAGGGTGAGGGCTGGCAGGCCGCGTGGCACGGCTGCCTTCTCCTGGCTTGGCGGGCAGTCGGGGATGCCTGCAGCCTTGCGGGACTTCACCAGGTCGGCGTTGGTGGTCGGCGCGGGGGCTGCGGGCGGTTCCTGCCCCCCACACCCGGCGGCGGTGGCCGCCAGCAGGAGCGAGACCATCGTTGCTGCGAGACGCTTCATCGGCGGACCTCTTTGACGAGCTTGGCCGCCACTTCGGGGTCTGTGGGCCCCTCACCGAAGGACGGGCACAACTCAGCGACCGGACAGGCGCCGCACGCTGGCTTGCGGGCATGGCAGCGGCGGCGTCCGTGCCAGATCAGGCGGTGACTGAGCTCCACCCACTCACGAGGGGGGAACAGGTCCGCCACGTCGCGTTCCACCCTGTCGGGCTTGGTGGACTGCGTCCACCCCAGTCGTCGCGAAACCCTCATGAAGTGGGTGTCGGGGGTCAGGCCAGGGACACCGAAGGCGTTGCCCAGCACCACATTCGCGGTCTTGCGACCCACGCCGGGGAGCTTGACCAGCTCCTCCAGGGTCTGGGGGACGCACCCGTCGTACTCGTCGACGAGCACCTGCCCGATCCCCTTGAGCGCCGTCGCCTTGTTGCGGAAGAACCCGGTCGGTCGCACCATCTCCTCCAGTTCGGGAAGGTCCGCCTCGGCATAGGCGACCGCGTCCGGGTAGCGACGGAAGAGGGCCGGCGTGACCAGGTTGACACCCCTGTCAGTCGACTGCGCCGACAACACTGTGGCAACCAAGAGTTCCAGGGGCGTGGTGAAGTCGAGTTCGCACTGCGCGTCCGGGTAGCACTCCGCCAGACGACGATCGACCTCCGCCGGTTGCGATGTCGCCCCGGACCCGGGTGATTGGTGCGAGGAGCTCACCATTCCGAGTCTAGTCAGCTCCGGGGACAGGGCACCCCCATCGGCTAACCTGTGACTCGCCGGCCCGCAATGACGCACAGGAGGTGGGACCCTTGGTTTCACGCGTGGACACCCAGATCCCCTTTCTGGCCAGCCTGAGCCCCGAATCTCGTGAAGTCGTGCTCGATCTGGCGACCCAGCTCAAGGTCCCGCGCGGAGAGCGCATGTTCTCGGTCGGCGACCCCGCCGAGCAGTGCTACCTGATCCTGCAGGGGAAGGTGAAGCTCGTCCGGTTGGCTCGCAACCAGCCCCAGGTGGTGCCCCACCCCCAGCGCAAGCCGACTCTGCCCCCGCGTCGGCGCCGGATTGATCCCCCGCCGGCCCGTGAATCGCTGCTGTGGTTGATGGGCCCCGGCGACATGTTCGGTGAGCTCTCGGTCTTCGACCAGGGGACGCGGTCGACTGCGGCGCGCACCGTCACTGAGTCGGTGCTGTTGCGCTTTGAGGCAGACGAGCTCGCGGCGATGGTGAACGACCGACCCGATGTCACCTCCGCCATGCTGGCCCAACTCGCAACGCGCCTGCGTCGACGCGACGACCAAGCCGCCGGGATGGTCCTCTCCGACGTCCCCGGCCGAGTCGCCTGGCTGATCCTGCACCTCCATGAACGCTTCGGTGTGCCCGGCGATCCGGCCACCGGAACCCCGCCCAGTGTGCGCCATGACCTCACCCAGTCCGAGATCGCCCAGATGGTGGGGGCTTCCCGCGAGACCGTCAACAAGGCGCTGACGGACTTCGAGAAGCGCGACATCATCGAGGTTCGCCCCAAGGAGTTCCGCCTCCTACAACCGCAGCGCCTGCTTGCCCGCACCGACTGACGTGGGCAGGGGTCGATCCCCGCACACAGCACGAGGGACGCCCAGCTCTGGGCGTCCCTCGTGTGTGTACGGAGTCTCTGTCCAGCGGTGGATCACTTGACGGGTGCGGCCTGGATGGGGCGCTTGAAGTAGCCGACCAGGTTCTCCGGGTTGGGCCCGGGAATGATCTGGACGAGTTCCCAGCCCTCGGCCCCGAAGTTGTTCAGGATCTGGGTGGAGACATGGGTCAGGATGGGCGCGGTGAAGTATTCCCACTTGGTCATGGGCCCAGCGTAGCGGTCCCCCTGGAGGGTTCGGATACCAGAAATGTTGGTGCAGTCCCGTAATCTGAACCGCATGAACCAGACGAAGGCCAACAGGGCGTACTCCCTGCTGATGTTCTTCGCGGTGAGTGCCTTGTGCGGCGTCCTCACCGCGGGGCTGGCGGTGCCCTTCGTGGCGATGCTGGGTGGGGTCTCGAAGGCGGGCGCGGACAGCCTCGACCAACTCCCCGCAGCGCTGGAGATCCCGCCGCAGCCCGAGCAGTCGAAAATCCTGATGGCCGATGGCTCAGTGCTGGGGACGTTCTACGACCAGAACCGTGTGTACGTGCCGCTGTCGAAGATCAGCAAGAACATGCAGGATGCGCAGGTCGCCATCGAGGACCACCGCTTCTTCGAGCATGGTGCCTTCGACCCCCTCGGCACCGCCCGAGCCTTCGTCCGCAACTCGGCAGGTTCGGCCACCCAGGGTGGCTCGACGCTGACCCAGCAGTACGTCAAGCAAGTGCTGGTCAACGAGGCCCAGCTGAACGATGACGAAGAGGGCATCGCCAAGGCGCAGGAACAGACGATCTCGCGCAAGGTTCGCGAGTTGCGCTACGCCATTGCCCTGGAGAAGCGTCTGGGCAAGGACGCCAAGAAGCAGATCCTCGAGCGCTACCTGAACATCGCCTACTACGGTGACGGCGCTTACGGCGTCGAGGCAGCAGCGCGCCACTTCTTCAACACCTCTGCGGCGAAGCTCACGATCGGGCAGTCGGCCATGCTGGCTGGTCTGGTGCAGAACCCGAACGCCACCAACCCACGGCTGAATCCGTCCGGTGCGCTGTCCCGACGCAATGTGGTGCTCAACCGCATGTTGGACCTGGAGATCATCACCCCCGAGCAGCACCGCCAGGCCCGTGCGGAGCAGTTCGACCCGAAGAAGATCCAGCCCCAGCCCAACGGGTGCATGTACTCCGAGTTCCCGATGATCTGCGACTACGTGCGTCGCACACTGGTGAGCGACAAGATGCCCAGCTTCGGCAAGACCCCCGAGGAGCGCTGGAACTTCCTCAAGCGCGGCGGCCTGACCATCCAGACGCTCATCGACCCGCGCACCCAGCGTGCCGCCGAGAAGGCCATCCACTCGGTCATCAAGCCGACCGACCCGGCGATCTCGACCTCGGTGATCATCCAGCCCAAGACCGGCCTGATCGTGGCCATGGCCCAATCGCGCAACAAGATGGGCGACAAGCCGGGGCAGACCTACCTCAACTACAACGTCGAACGAGAATTCGGGGATGCCAGCGGCTTCCAGGCCGGATCGACCTTCAAGGCCTTCGGCGTCGCCGCCGCCCTGGAGGCCGGCTTCACCCCGGACACCAGGATCCTCGCCAAGCGGGAGGCCGACTTCAAGGACACGGTGTGGAAGAACTGCGAGGGCACTTTCACCCTGACCAGTGAGTACACGGTGTCCAATTCGGTGTCCGGTTACGACGACGAGCGGATCACGATGATCCAGGCCGCCCAGGGCTCGGTGAACACCTACTTCGTTCCCCTGGCCCAGCAGGTCGGCAACTGCAAGGTCACCCGGATGGCGCAGCGTGCCGGAGCGAAGCTCGCCAACGGCAAGAACATGGACACCCAGGCGAGCTACCCCTCCTTCATCCTGGGTACTGCCGAGGTCACCCCGATGTCGATTGCCGAGGCCTACGCCACCTTCGCCAACCGCGGTGTCCACTGCAACCCGCTGATCCTCAAGTCGGTCCAGAACAAGGCCGGCAAGAAGTTCGCCATCCCGCCGAGCAAGTGCACCAAGGTGATGGAGCCCGATGTCGCTGACGGCGTCAACTACGTGCTCAAGCACGTCATGGAGCGCCCGGGCACCGGTGCGCGAGCGGCGATCGACGGCGGTTACCCCCAGGCCGGCAAGACGGGCACGACCGAGAGCAATGAGGCCGTCTGGTTCGCCGGCTACACCCCTGAGATGGCGGGGATCTCGATGATCTCGATCGAGAAGGGCACGGCCTACTGGAAGAAACGCAGGCAGAGCCTCAAGAACTGGATGACCCCCTCGGGAACGCTCTTGGAGGGATCGGGCTCTGGTGACGCCGGCAGGATCTACAAGCTCGCCATGGCCGAGGCACTGAAGGGCAAGCCGAAGACCGGATTCAAGCAGCCCAGCGCTCGCATTCTCGAGGGCAAGAAGGCCACGGTGCCCGATGTCTCCGGGATGGGCTATGACCAGGCCAAGAAGACCATCGAGGCTGCCGGGTTCAACACCGTGACCTGGCGGGTACCCTCGCGCTACTCCGTGGGCGCCTTCCTGGGCGCCTACCCGCGGGGTGAGCAGAAGCTCGGCACCACCATCTACCTGCAGGTCTCCAGCGGTTTGCCGCGCCCCGAACCGCAGCCGGACCCCAAGCCGGAACCCACCAGGCGCACACAACAGCCGACATCGCGACCGACGCCCGAATCGAAGCCAACCCCAACGGCGGCGCCCAAGCCAGCGCCCAAGCCGGCGCCGACCACGGCCGCACCGGCACCCAAGCCAGCGCCCAAGCCAGCGCCCAAGCCGGCGCCGACCACGGCCGCACCGGCACCCAAGCCGAACGAGCCCACGGTGGTACCCACCAAGCCCGGCAACGGGAAGAAGCCGTGAGCGCTGCCAGCCGACTCCTCGGCAGTGCCGCTGCCGTCGTGGGCAGCCTCGGCGTCGCGGGGCTGGCCTGGGGGCTGACCGAGGCCCACCTGTTCACCCTGCGCGAGGTCACCTGCCCGGTGCTCCCCGCTGGGCGGGAGCCGCTGCGCGTGCTGCACATCTCCGACCTGCACCTGCTCCCGCGCCAGCGGGACAAGGTCGCCTTCGTGCGTGAACTGGCTGAACTGGAGCCGGACTTGGTCATCAACACCGGGGACAACATGGCGTCACAGGCAGGGATGGGCACGGCGCTGGAGGCCCTCGACCCGCTGCTGGACATCCCCGGCGCCTTCGTCTGGGGGTCGAATGATTACAAGGCCCCCCAATTCAAGAACCCGTTCATGTACCTGCTGAACGGCCGCTCCCACCGCTCGGGGAGGCAGACCGACGACCTGCCCTGGCAGGAACTGGGCGCAGCCCTGCGCGAACGGGGCTGGGTCGACCTCACCCACCAGCGGCACCGTCTGGTCGTGAGGGGGATAACGATTGACCTGCGTGGCACCGACGACGGCCATCTCGATCGTGACGACTACCCACAGGTGGCCGGCCCGGTCGCCACTGATGCCGACCTCACCCTGGCGGTCACCCATGCCCCCTATCTCCGACTGCTGGACGCGATGACGGCCGATGGGGTCGACGTGATCTTCGCCGGCCACACCCATGGCGGCCAGGTCTGTTTGCCGACTGGTGCGCTGATCACCAACTGCGACCTCGACACTGATCGGGTGAAGGGGCTGTCCACCCACATCGCGGGAGGGCACACGTCCTGGCTGCATGTCTCGGCCGGTCTGGGAACCTCTCCCTTCGCCCCCTACCGCGTCTTCTGCCGCCCCGAGGCAACCCTGGTGACGCTGACCCCTCGAGCCGGCTGAGGGCTGGTTCGCGTCAGGCCTCACGGGTGCGATACACTCACTGACGGTCCAACTCCGGGGTGTGGCGCAGCTTGGTAGCGCGCGTCGTTCGGGACGACGAGGCCGCAGGTTCAAATCCTGTCACCCCGACTGACAGCCGGTTCCCCCCAGGAACCGGCTGTTTCCCTTCCAGGAGGCGCTAGCCTTGTGCGAGTGGCAGCCTCCAGCCCCACGCGGATTCCCCAGCCGGCCCGCGCGACCTTCGTCGGCTTCCTGACGGTCCTGGCCATGGGGACTGGTCTCTTGATGTTGCCCATCTCCACCCAGCACCCCGGTGGCATCCCCTTCTTCCCCGCCCTGTTCACCGCCACGTCCGCGCTCTGCGTGACGGGCCTGTCCACAGTGGACACCGCTACCTACTGGACGGGGTTCGGCAAGACGGTCATCATGTGCCTGATCCAGATCGGCGGTTTCGGCGTCATGTCGGCGGCCACTATCCTGGGCCTGACGGTGACCCGGAAACTGAGCCTGTCCTCGCGCCTCAACGCCACCTCCGAGACCAAGGGCGAGGGCGAGGTCAGGGATGTGGGCGCCCTGCTGCGACGAGTCCTCGGCACCGGGCTGCTCATCGAGTTCGTGGTCGCACTGATGCTGTTCGCGCGGTTCCTGTCGCTGGGCTACAGCCTCGAACGAGCCCTGTGGTACGCCGCCTTCCACGCCGTCTCCTGTTTCAACAACGCGGGCTTCGCGCTCTACAGCGACAACATGATCGGCTTCGCCAACGATCCCTTCGTGAGCCTTCCGATCTGCGTGGGCATCATTCTGGGTGGCCTCGGATTCCCGGTGCTCTGGCAGCTCCAACGCCACCTCCGGGCGCCTCTGAAGTGGACCATGAACACCCGGCTGGTACTCATCGGCACCCTGAGCCTGCTGGTGCTGTCGACGACCTACATCACGGTTTTGGAGTGGAACAATTCGCTGTCCCACCTCGACCCGGCCGGCCGTCTCCTGGCGGGCTTCTTCCAAGCCGTCCAGACCCGGACCGCCGGCTTCAACTCGGTCGACATCGGCGCCATGCACGGTGTCACCTGGCTGGGCATGGATGTCCTCATGTTCATTGGCGCCGGACCGGCAGGTACTGCCGGTGGCATCAAGATCACCACCTTCGGCGTTCTCTTCTTCATCATCCTCAGCGAGATCCGAGCGCAGGACGCAGTCAATGTCTTCGGCAAGCGGCTCTCACGTTCGGTGCACCGCCAGGCGATCACCGTGGCCCTCCTGGCCGTGGCACTCGTCGTCTCGGCCACCGCACTGCTGCTGGCACTCACCCCGTTCTCCCTCGATGAGGTGCTCTTCGAGGCCTGTTCGGCGTTCGGCACAGTGGGCCTGACAACGGGCATCACCCCCAAGCTCAACGACCCCGCCCAGCTGGTGCTGGTGGTCCTGATGTTCATCGGACGCCTGGGGCCCATCACTGTGGCCACGGCTCTCGCGGCCCCCCATCGTCAGAGGCTCTACGACCTCCCCACAGAAAGGCCGATCATTGGCTAGGTTGTCGCTCTTCGGGGGTACCGACCCCGCTGCTGTCTCCGGTGCCGTCGATTCTGTTGCGGTGCTGGGGCTGGGACGCTTCGGCGCCTCCGTGGCACTGGAACTCATGAAGTCCGGCGCCCAGGTGCTGGGCGTGGACAACAACGGCGAGTCGGTCCAGAAGCTCAACACGAAACTGACCCACGTCGTTCGTGGAGACACCACCGACGAGGAAGTGCTCAACGAGCTGGCAGTCGGCGAGTTCGACCGGGTGGTGGTGGCCATCGGGTCTGACATCGAGGCCAGCATCCTGACCGCGTCGCTGGTCGTCGGCATGGGTGTCCCCGACGTCTGGGCGAAGGCGGTCACCGACCCCCACGCCCGCATCTTGCGCCAACTCGGCGTCCAGCATGTCATCCAGCCGGAGAAGGACATGGGCCGACGCGTGGCCCACCTGGTCCGTGGCGCCCTGCTCGACTACGTCGAGCTCGGCACCGACTTCGCCCTGGTCCGCACCATCCCCACCGTCGAGCTCCAGGGCAAACGGCTGGGGCAGCTCAACCTGTGGGACCGGCACGAGGTGTCCGTGGTGGCGGTCAAGGAGCCCGGGCAGGGATGGCGTCCGGCAAACCCCGACACTGTGCTCGGCCCCAACGACATGATCCAGGTCGTCGGTAGCATCAACGCCGTGGAGCGCTTCGGCCGCCTGGCCTGAGGCCATGCCCGTCCTTTGGGGGCGTGCCCGTCCCTGAGGGCTTGTCGGCGACGCCTGCAACAATTGGTCCATGCAGAACTCGGCGAACCAGACCCCCTACGAGCGCATGGGCGGGGCGGAGACCTTCCGTACGATCGTCCACGTCTTCTACCAGGGAGTGGCCGCTGACCCGCTGCTGAAGGCGATGTACCCGGAGGAGGACCTCGGCCCTGCCGAGGAGCGCCTGCGCATGTTCCTGGAGCAGTACTGGGGCGGGCCGACCACCTTCTCCGAGCGCCGCGGCCACCCCCGCCTGCGCATGCGCCACATGCCCTTCCAGATCTCCCCCGAGGCTCGTGACCGCTGGCTCCACCACATGATGGCCGGCGTCGATGCCGCCAACCTGGAGCCCGAGCTGGACGCTGCCATGCGCGACTACCTGCAGCGCGCCGCCTACTCACTGGTCAACACCGAACCAGCGATCCCCTTCGGCGCCCCCATCCCACCCACACCACCGGACGCCTGATCCCCCCGCAGGCCCCATCTGGTGGGAATCGGTCCCACCGGGGTCTGCCGCTAGGCTGGGTGGGGGGCTCTCGTCGCTAGCATGGACGGGACGCCCGATCCACGGGTCGAGTCGTCGCCAGCGGAAAGGAGCCACCCATGGGCCTGTTCGACAGGGTCGAGAAGTCCATCGAGGGTGCCGTCAACGGCGTCTTCGCGCGCGCCTTCAAGGGCGACGTGCAGCCGGTGGAGATCGCTGCCCGCCTGCAGCGCGAGCTGGACGCGGAGGCCAAGCTGCTCAGTCGCGACAAGCGCCTCGTCCCGAACAGCTTCGTGGTCGGGCTCTCCCCTCGCGACTACGAGCGACTGGTGCCCTACGCCCGGACGCTGAACGCGGAGATCGTGCCCGAGCTTCGCGACCATGCCTCCGAGAGGCGCTACGTCTTCAACGGGCCCATCGTCATCGACTACGAACGTGACGACACCCTGCCCACGGGCCGCTTCACGGTCACCAGTTCTGCCGCCGCCACCGTCGAGGCTCGACAGCCCCAACCCCCGCGCGCCCATGCGCCCGAGGGGCAGCGCCCCTACCAGCAGCAGAGCCCGTACCAGAACCCGGTCGGCCTGCAGCCTCAGCGCCGTTCCCCGCTGGTGCTGGAGGTCAACGGTGTCCGCCACCCGCTGACCCCACCAGGGCTGCTGATCGGGCGGGGTTCCGAGGCCGACCTGCGCATCAACGATCCGGGCGTGAGCCGCAAGCACGCGATGATCCACGTCCAGGGGCAGGGTCCCCACATGGTCATCCACATCGAGGACCTGGGCAGCACGAATGGCATCACCGTCAATGGGACCAAGTGTCGTGAAGCAACCCTGGGCGATGGTTCTCGCCTGGAGATCGGCACCACCCGGATGCTGATCCACTCCCCGGCGGGGGCTTGATTTTGAGTGAAGTCATCGTCGGCGCCCTGAAGATCGCCTTCTTGGCGGTCATGTGGGCATTCATCATCTTCGTGGCCAATGTGATCCGCACCGACATGTTCGGCCGCTCGATCACCGCGACCGGTGAGCTCGCCCTGGTGAACCCCGGCAAGCCACGCCGACGCCCCTCACGGAAGGCACCCAACTCACTGGTCGTGATTGAAGGTCGACAAGCGGGTCTGACCATTCCGCTGGCAGGGGTGGTCGGGATCGGACGGGCCGCGGACTCGGCCCTCAACATCGACGATGACTATGCCTCCACCCGGCATGCCCAGCTCACCCAGGACGATCAAGGGCAGTGGCGCATTGAGGACCTGCGATCCACCAACGGAACCAGCCTGAACACCGTGCGCATCACCGCCCCCACCCCCGTCCGCGCCGGAGACCTCATTCGCATCGGACGCACCGTGATGAGGTTGGAGAAACAATGACCTTCAGCCTCGACTTCCGCACCCATTCTGAGATCGGGCCGCTGCGCAAGAACAACCAGGACTCCGGCTTCGCCTCCCCCAACATGCTCGTCGTCGCCGACGGCATGGGTGGGGCGGCGGCGGGCGACCTGGCCAGCACTGTGGCGATCACCACCATCGACAGGATCGACCAGCGCCTGCAGGGCGAGGAGATGCTCACGGTCCTGGGGGACGCGGTCATCCACGCCAACGACAGGCTCGCTGACCTGGTGGCCGCCGACCACTCCCTGGACGGCATGGGAACCACCGTCACCGGAGCGATGTTCTCCGGGGAACAGCTTGGTCTCGTCCACATCGGTGACTCCCGGGCCTACCTCCTGCGCAACGGCCACCTCGAACGACTGACCACCGACCACTCCTGGGTGATGTCCCTGGTGGCCGAGGGCAAGATCTCCGAGGCCGAAGCAGAGACCCACCCTCACCGCAACCTGCTGCTGAAGGTCCTCAACGGCCAGCCCACCCACCGTCCCGATACCCTGCTGGTTGATCTGCAGGAGGGTGACCGGCTGCTGTTCTGCAGCGATGGCCTCTGTGGCTTCGCCAACGACCAGCAGATCCTGGACCACCTGCAGGGCACCGACCTCGACCGCGCCATGGACGGTCTCATCCAGCAGGCCTATCACGGTGGCGGTGCCGACAACATCACCATCATCCTGGCCGATGTCCTGCCCCAGTCGGACGAGCTGGATGCTCGCCCCGCCGAGGTGATCGGCGCCGCCGTGGACACCACCGTCCCCGAGATCGACCCGACGAGCACGAGCGCCGCCATCGTCGCTGAGGAGGACGACGAGGAGCAGACCGCTGACGTTGTCATCGATCCCGAACGCGTTGAATCACTCCGCTATGCGCCCACCCTCGTCAAGCCCCGACGCTGGCTTGGACCGGTCCTCAGCAGCATCCTGGTGGTGGTCGTGTTGGCCGGCCTGGGCTTCGGGGGGGTCGCCTACGCGAAGAGCCAGTACTACGTCGGCTCCTCTCCTGAGGAGAAGGTGACGATCTACAACGGCATCCCCGGCCAGCTGCTGGGGGTGAAATTCCAGCGGGTGGCCGAGACCTCTGAGGTCACGGTCGATGACCTGCCCACCTTCTACCAGAACCGTGTGGCCGCCACGATCCAGGCCGACGACCTGCCTGCTGCGCGACGCACGGTCGCCGAGCTTCGCTCGCTGGCCAATGCCTGCCGCGCCAAGCGCGCCCAGCGCAACACCCCGCCACAGGAGGGCCCCTCGTCCTCTCCGTCGAGCGGCCCCTCCTCCTCGGTGAGCCCCTCCTCCATGAGCCCCTCGGCATCCACCAGTCCTGAGGGCATCCCCGCGCCGGAATCGGCGTTGTCCCAGCCGCAGACCACTGCCTCCTCCCCTCCCGGCAGCACCCCCACCTCGGCGGAGGATTGCTGATGTCCGGGCTGGAGGTTGCTGGGCCCCCCGTCGCCCTCGTCGAGGGCGCCACCATGGTGACCTACCGGCGCCGCAGGAATGTCGAGTTGGCGCTCGTCCTGCTGGCGTCCACCTTCGGCTTGGGCGGGTGGCTGCTCACCGGCCTCAACATGACAGGCGAGGTGCCCTCCAACTGGCCCTGGGTGTGCGGGCTGTGGCTGGGCATGGCCCTGGCCTGCCACCTGCTGATCCGCTGGCGCGCGGCCTACGCCGACCCGATCATCCTTCCCTGCGTCATCGCGCTCAATGGCCTGGGCCTGGCGATGATCCACCGCATTGACCTGATCCCCAGCCCTCCGCGCAATGATGCCTGGACGCAGTTCCTGTGGACTGGTCTGGGCATGGTCCTGTTCGCGATGGTGCTGGTTTTCATCCGGGACGTGCGGGTCTTTGACCGTTTCCCCTACCTGATGTTCCTGGGCGGCCTTGTCCTGTTGCTGCTGCCGATGGTGCCGGGCCTGGGACGCGAGGTGCTGGGTGCCCGCATCTGGATTCGCATCGGTCCCTACTCCTTCCAGCCCTCCGAGGTCGCCAAGATCCTGCTGGCAATCGCCTTCAGCGCCTACCTGGTGCAGACGCGTGAAGTACTGGCGCTCTCCGGAGCCAAGGTCGGCCCGCTCCACCTCCCGCGACTTCGTGACCTTGGCCCGATCGCGATCATGTGGGCGGCGGCGATGTCCGTCATGGTCTTCCAGACCGACCTCGGGACCGCGCTGCTCTTCTTCGGCCTCTTCGTGGTGATGCTCTACGTCGCCACCGGACGCATCGGATGGGTCGTGGTGGGAGGTCTCATGTTCGCGGCCGGCGGCCTGCTCGCCTGGCGCCTTTTCGACCATGTCAAGATCCGCGTCAATGCCTGGCTGCACCCTTTCGACGACTACGACCGCAACCTGCAGGTCATTCAGGCCCAGTACGGGTTCGCCTACGGCGGGCTGACCGGACGCGGCTGGGGCCTGGGGCGTCCCGGCCTCACCACCTTCGCCAAGAGTGACTTCATCGCCGCTGCGATCGGTGAGGAACTCGGCGCCGCGGGCCTGATGGCAGTCATCATGCTGTATGCCATCATCGTTGCCCGAGCCCTGCGTGCGGCCCTGGCTGCCCACGACGAGTTCACCAAGCTACTGGCCACCGGGTTGGGTTTCGTCTTCGCTCTCCAGGTCTTCGCGATCATCGGGGGCGTCACCCGCCTCCTGCCGCTCACCGGTCTCACCACCCCCTTCATGTCTCAGGGTGGCTCCTCCCTGGTCGCGAACTGGGCCATCGTCGGGCTGCTGATCGTGATCAGCCATTCGGCCCGCAAGCCGGTCACCCTTGTCCAGCACGAGCCCGTGATGGCCACCGATGCTGACGCTGTGACCCAAGTGTTCTCGAAGGGGGCAACAGCATGAATCGCCCGATCCGACGCGTCGCCATGCTCGCCGCGCTGATGATGGCCGCCCTGCTGCTCAACGTCTCCTGGCTGGAGGTGGGGCGCGCCACCCCGCTGAACAATGACCCGCGCAACCGGCGGGTCGCCGACGCAGAGTTCGCACGCAACCGCGGCGCGATCCTCGTCGGCACCGACGCCGTCGCCCTGTCCAAGCCCAGCAGCGGACGCTTCAAGTACACCCGCCACTACTCCCAGCCCCAGCTCTACGCCACGGCCACCGGTTACTACTCCTATGACTTTGGCAAGGCTGGGATCGAGCTCAACCACAACAAGCGCCTGGCCGGCACCAGCGCTGACCAGGCGCTGGCACGCACCATCGACGCCCTGACAGGCAAGGCCCCGGCGGGCAGCTCGGTGCAGACGACGCTGAATGCGAAGGCCCAGCGAGCAGCCTGGGATGCGATGGCAGGACGAAAGGGTGCGGTCGTCGCCCTGGACACTCACACCGGTGCTGTCCTGACCTATCTGAGCCTGCCCACCTATGACCCGAATGAGCTGGCCACCACCGACCTGAAGCAGGCCCAGAAGAACTGGAGTGCCCTGCTTGCAGACAAGAACAAGCCCCTGCTCAACCGCGCGAGCAAGGAGGTCTACCCGCCGGGGTCGACCTTCAAGCTGGTCACCGCCGCCGCAGCCCTCGAGAACGGGTTCAGCACCGAGACCCTGTTCGATGCCCCGAAACACCTGAAACTCCCCCAGACCAACACCTGGCTGGGCAACGAGACCGACTGCGGTGGGGACAGGATCACCATCGAACAGGCACTCACGGTGTCCTGCAACACCGCCTTCGCCAACATCGGCATGAAGGTGGGCGCTGAGAAGCTGAAGGAGCAGGCCGAGAAGTTCGGCTTCAATCAGAACTTCGAGACCGACGTGCCGCTGGTCTCCTCCCGTTTCCCGCAGGACCTCAACCCTCCCCAGACCGCACAGAGTTCCATCGGCCAGTTCGAGGTCGCCGCCACCCCGCTCCAGATGGCCATGGTGGCAGCTGCGATCGCCAACGATGGTCAGGTGATGCAGCCCTTCATCGTGAAGGAGGTGCGCGGCGCCGACCTGCGCGTCCAGTCGACCCACCGGCCGCAGAAGCTGAACCGGGCGATGGGCAAGGACAATGCGCGTGCCCTGCAGGAGATGATGGTCAGGACCGTCGAGGAGGGAACGGGCACCGCCGCCCGGGTCCCCGATGTGCGGGTGGGTGGGAAGACCGGTACCGCGCAGTCGGATCCGAATCGTCCGCCCTATGCCTGGTTCGTCGCCTTCAGCGAGAATCCCGATGTGGCCGTGGCCGTCTTCATCGAGGAGTCGGGCGTCGAACGCAATGACATCGCCGGTGGTCGCCTGGCCGGCCCCGTTGCCAAGGCAGTGATCGAGGCCCTGCGATGAGTGCCCCGACGCTGCGAGGAAGAGCCCCGAGGAAAGGACGTGACCGATGACCACGGAACCCACCGTGCTCGGTGATCGTTATCGTCTCGACGAGATCATCGGGCGAGGCGGCATGGCTGAGGTCTGGCGTGCCCGTGACACGAGGTTGCATCGCGACGTGGCGATCAAGCGACTTCGGGTCGACCTCGCCACCGACCCCACCTTCCAGGCCCGCTTCCGGAGGGAGGCGCAATCCGCCGCCGGCCTGAACCACCCCAACATTGTCTCGGTCTACGACACCGGTGAGGCCGAGGACCCCCACGCCCACATCCAGGTCCCCTACATCGTCATGGAGCTCGTGGAGGGGCACACCCTCAAGGACATCCTGCGCGATGGCCGCAAGATCCTCCCCGAACGTGCCCTCGAGTTCGTCCAGGGCACCCTGGACGCCCTGGGCTACAGCCACCGCGCCGGCATCATCCACCGCGACATCAAGCCCGCCAACGTGATGCTGACCACCGATGGCGTGGTGAAGGTGATGGACTTCGGCATCGCCCGAGCTGTCGCGGACACCTCGGCCACCATGACCCAGACCGCGGCGGTCATCGGCACCGCGCAGTACCTCTCCCCGGAGCAGGCTCGCGGGGAGACCGTCGACAACCGCTCCGACATCTACTCGGCCGGCTGCCTGCTCTACGAGCTACTCGCCGGTCGCCCGCCCTTCATCGGTGACTCCCCCGTGTCGGTGGCCTACCAGCATGTCCGTGAGGCTCCGGTGCCGCCGAGCGACCTCGATCCCGAGATCAGTCCCCGCATGGACGCCATCACCTTGAAGGCGCTGGCCAAGGATCCTGCGGATCGCTACGAGGACGCCGAGGAGATGCGCGATGACATCGCCCGGCTGCTCGCCGGTGAGGAGATCACCGCCGCGCTCCCCCAGGAACCGGTGCCCTTTGACACCACTCCCCCGACCGCTGTTTCCCAGCTGACCCCACCGCGGCCGGTCATCCCGGTCACCACGATCGCCGAGGATGACGAGGAGGAGGAACGCCGCGGCGTCCTGCCCTGGGTGATCGGTGCACTGGCCCTCGCCCTGGTCGCGGCCCTGGCGCTCGGCCTGTGGCAGGTCCTCCGCCCCGGAGGAGGGCCCGAGGTCGCCATGGTCACAGTCCCCCGGGTGAAGGGGCTCTCGGAGGAGGCGGCGCGTTCGACGATCGTCAACTACAAGCTCAAGGTCGGCACGGTCACCTATGTGAACAGGGACGCCGACACCAAGGGGCAGGTGCTGAGCCAGACCCCTGAGGGGCAGACGACCGCCGTCGAGGGCACCAGTGTCAACATCGTGGTGAACCAGGGCCCGAAGATGGCCAAGATCCCGGGTGGGCTGGTCGGCAAACCCTTCGCCCAGGTGAGCGCTGCGCTGAAGAAGGCCGGTTTCACGGTCCGGCAACAGGCCGATGACCCGGCCACCGAGGACATGAAATTCGACAAGGGCGATGTCAGCAAGCTCAATCCTGCCGAAGGCGCCGAGGTGCCGGCCGGGCAGGCCGTTGAGGTGACGGTGGCAACAGGCACATCGCTGGTCCCCGACTTCACCGGCAAGACGAAGGAGGCGGCCGAATCGGCGGCCGCTGAAAAGGGATTCAGGATTGCGGTCACCACGGTGACAACCTCCGAACACACCGCCGGGCAGGTCTTCGAACAAACCCCGAAGTCTGGGGAGGCGCTCGACCGCACGACGCAGATCACGGTGAAGATCGCGGCGGCTCCCACGACCGAGGCGTCGACGCCCCAGACAACTCCCTCCACCGAGCCGCCCACCCAGGAACCCCCGTCGACGCTGCCCCGAACCACGTCCGTGCCTACCACGACTGCCCCCAGCCCGACGCGGACGACCCAGCCGCCGTCATCCCCGGCGACGTCCACGCCGACGACCACTCCAACGCCGACCACCCCCTCGCCGTCGGGGGACCCCAGCCTTCCCTCCGAGTCGGCCTCGGCCTGACCTCGGAGGCCCTGGGACAGCTGGTTCAGCGCAGGCTGACCAGCGGCGACATCCCCGCGGCTCGCGCCGGCGCCTCGGCGTCCCCACATTCGGCGAGCCAGTTCGCCAGCAGCTGGTAGCCGCCCTCGGTGAGTACCGATTCCGGGTGGAACTGCACCGATTCGACGGGTAGGTCACGGTGGCGGATCCCCATGATCACTCCCGACGCCGTACGCGCCGTCACGACGAGTTCCTCCGGCAGGGTCTGTGGCACGATCGCCAACGAGTGGTACCGCGTCGCGATCATGGGGTTCGGGAGCCCCGCGAACACGCCAGTGCCCTCATGGAAGACCTCGGAGGTCTTGCCGTGGAGCAGTTCAGGGGCGCGTCCCACCACTGCCCCGCCCGCCACCGCCATCGACTGCAGGCCCAGGCAGACCCCGAAGATGGGCAGCTTCCCCCCCAGGTGACGGACGATGTCGATGCAGGCGCCAGCCTCCTCCGGGGTGCCCGGGCCGGGCGAGAGCAGCACGCCGGAGAAACCCTGCGAGAGCAGTTCCTGGTCGGCGTCCCCCTCGAGATTGCCCAGACGCGGATCGTCATTGCGCCAGACCTCGACCTCGGCGCCGAGCTGGGCCAGGTAGTGGACGAGGTTGTAGACGAAGGAGTCGTAGTTGTCGATGACCAGGATCCGCACCCGGACAGTCTGCCACCCTCAGGGGACGGGCTGGGCATATTTCAGGGCCACCCCACCGGTGTGGGCCGGCATCTGGACCTCCCCGAGGCGCTCCACCTTCCAGCCCAGCTGGTAGGCCTGCGCGTACTGCTTGTAGATCGTCACCTGCGGGTTGTTGTCCAGGGCAGCGAGCAGGGCATCCACGTCACCGATCGCCTCGATCACGTACGGGGGCGCGTAGGGGATGCCGTGCAGCACCACGGAATTGCCCACGCACTTGATCCCGGTGGTGGAGATCACGCGCTGCCCCTGAACCGTCATTGCCTCGGCACCGGCCGACCAGAATGTGTTCACCACCATCTGGATGTCCTGCTGGTGGACGATCAGCAGGTCCTCGTCGACCCCCTCCGGCTTCACTTTAGCCGGGGCATCGTTTAGCACCACGCGCAACGCTGGCCCCGTGACCGGGCGGGCACCCGCCTGCTGGGCGGCGCGTTCCAGGGCAGCAGCCTGCCGCGGGTCCCGGACTCGGCTTTTCTGCAGTTGGTCCAGTTCCTGGCGTTGGGACGCCATCTGCTCGGCGAGCTGCTTGTTCTCCCCTGCCCTCGCGGCGACCAGGGCAGAGAGGTCCTGGTTGCGTCCGGCGCGGAGGTCACCACCATTGGCGGCCAGCGCGCCGACGGTCATCATCAGCGCGGCCAGGGTGATGGCCACGAAGGTGGCGGCGCGTGCACGACGGCTGCGCGGCTGTTTCTGCCCGCGTCCGGTGACCAGTTTCCAGAGCCGACGCAGGCGCGCGGGGGCCGCTGCCGTGCGGTCCTGCTCCATGCCCATCTCCTGCCATTCGGTGGCATCGCTCTGGTCGACTAGGCTACCTCTGGTACAGGGCCCCAACAGAAGGACGAGCATGCCTGAGTCGAAGGTGTCGAAGTCGGCTGCCGAGAAGCGCAAGGCCAAGCAGAAGGCTGAGCTTGCGGAGAAGCGCAGCGAGAAGCAGCGCGCCGCTGCTTACACCTCGCGTCGCTGGGTGCCCCCGACCTTCATCACCACCGGCATCCTCGGTGGCCTGTGGCTGGTCACCTACTACATTGCGGGTAACCGCATCCCCTTCATGCGCGACCTGGGCGACTGGAATGTCCTCATCGGCATGGGCCTGATGGCCGCGGCGTTCGCGATCTCCACTCTCTGGAAGTAGTCCCCGCCCACGCCCCAGGGCACCCGCCCGATGGCCTCAGCCCCGGGGGCGTAGCAGCGGGAACAGGATCGTCTCCCGGATGCCGGCGTCGGTGAAGAGCATGATCAGGCGATCGATGCCGAGCCCCAGGCCACCCATCGGCGGGGCGCCGAACTCGAGCGCATTGAGGAAGTCCTCGTCCAACTGCATCGCCTCGGGGTCTCCGGCGGCTGCCTTCAGCGACTGCGCCGTGAGCACCTCGCGCTGGACGATCGGGTCGATCAGCTCGGTGAAACCCGTGCCTCGCTCGACGCCCCCGATGATGAGGTCCCAGGCCTCGACCATGCGCGGATCCTCGCGGTGCGGGCGGGCCAGCGGCTGGGCGATGGCCGGGTAGTCACAGACGAACGTCGGCTGGATCAGCGTGGGTTCGACGATCTCACCGAAGAGCTCCATCGCCAGCTTGCCGTCGTTCCAGTCCGGGTTGACCTCGATCTCGTACTTCTCGGCGAGGCGCTGCAGGTCGGCACGCGGGGTGTCGAGGGTGACCTCCTCGCCGACAGCTGCCGAGAGCCCGGGGTAGAGCGGCAGCCATTCCCACTCACCACCCAGATCGATGGTCCCTGCAGGGGTCTCAACCTGCATCCGGTCCACCGCACGCGCGGCATTCTGGATGATGTCCTTGATGGTCTGGGCGATGGTGAACTGGTCGCCCCAGGAGTGGTAGGCCTCCAGCATCGTGAACTCGGCCGAATGGGTGGAATCGATGCCCTCGTTGCGGAAGATGCGTCCCATCTCGTAGACCCGGTCCGCCCCGCCGACCATCGCCCGCTTGAGGTAGAGCTCCAGCGCGATCCGCAGGGTCATGTCGATGTCGAAGGCATTGAGGTGGGTGCTGAAGGGACGCGCCGCGGCTCCGCCGTGGATCAGCTGGAGTGTGGGCGTCTCGACCTCGAGGTAGCCCTGGTCCTCCAAGGTGTGTCGGATGGACTGGGTGATCAGGGAGCGCAGCCGCACCATGTCGCGGGCCTCCTGGCGGACCACCAGGTCGGCATAGCGCTGGCGAACTCGGGTCTCCTCCGAGAGTTCCTTGTGCATCACCGGCATCGGACGCAGCGCCTTGGACGCCATCCGCCACTCGGTGGCCATCACCGACAGCTCGCCACGACGGGAGCTGATCACCCGCCCCCGCACCCAGACGTGGTCGCCGAGGTCAACCTCGGCCTTCCACGCCGCGAGGGCGTCCTCACCCACTTCGGCGAGGGACAGCATGACCTGCAGGCGCTCGCCGCTGTCGGCGGGGGTGAAGCCGTCCTGGAGGGTGGCGAAGGCGAGCTTGCCGGTGTTGCGGATGAAGACGACACGACCGCCGATGGTCACCTCCTCCTGGGTTTCCTCACCGGACGCGAGGTGGCCCCAGCCCTCACGCACCTGCGCCAGGGAGTGGGAACGGCGCAGGTCACCGGGGTAGGCCTGCCCCCCGGCGTCCAGGATGCGCTGGCGCTTGTCACGGCGGACCTGCTGCTGCTCGGAGGCGTCTGCCTGCTCGAAACTGTCCGGCGCCGGGGTCTGGGGCTGGTTGTTCTCACTCACTCCCCCAGCCTATCGAGGGCATCAGCGATGGCCCACATCCTGGGGCTCGCGCGACTCATCTGATGCGCTGCCGGCAACTCACGTCCCAAGGCTCTCCCCCGGGCCCCCGGCAACCGTTATCGTGGCGACCATGAGCTACCCACCCTATGGTCAGAACCCCTACGGCCAGCCCTCCGGACCCTGGCAGGGTGCGGGCGGCCAGCCCCCGCAGCAGCCCGGTTGGGGCCAGCCGCAACAGCAGCCGGGGTGGGGTCAGCAGCCCCAGCAGCCCGCCTGGGGGCAGCCCCAGCAGCAGCCCGGATGGGCAGGCCAGCCGGGCACGTCCGAGCAGCCGCACCCGCAGCCGCAGCAGTCGGGCCCGGCGCACCCGGTGCCGCCGACTCCCGTGCCCGAGCCCGAGCGTCGTAAGGCCCAGATGATCCGGCGCGATGTGCTCGTGGTCACCACTGAGTCGATTCCCGGACGCGACGTGGTGGAGGTTCTGGGTGAAGTCCTCGGCGTCATCACGCGTCCGCGCGACATGCGTCCGAGCCCCGACATGACCGCAATCCTGACCGAGACCCGGCAGGAAGCCATCTCCGCGATGGTCGAGATGGCCCAGGACGCGGGCGCCGATGCGGTCATCGGGCTGCGATTCGACGGTGGCAAGATCGCCGACGCGGCCAGTGAGATCACCGCCTACGGGACCGCCGTGAAGCTGGACCGGAGCCCCACGCGCGCCGCCGAAGCAAAGGACGAGCAGGGCACTGAGGAGAGCCCGGAGGAGCAGCCCGCCGAGGAGAGCAACCCATTCGTCAGCTTCTGACCGCCGCGAGCGTGTGAGCGTCGGGAGTTCGTGAGCGTCGGGGTTTCGTGAGCATCGGGATTTCGTGGGCGTCGGCAGTTCCGGGGCGCCCCCTGGGTTCTCCACCGACGACGCTCTAGGGCCCGTGTACGGCAACGGCCGGCACCTCGAGGTGCCGGCCGTTTCGTGGTGCGTGACGATCAGAACTGGGTGGTGTTCTTGTCCTGCTCGTGGACGTACTGGACATTGTCCTTGGCATCCTGGGCCTGCTGGACCGTGCTGTCCTTGGCGCTCTGGGCCTGGTCGGTCACATTGTCCTTGGCGTCCTGGGCAGCCTGCTTGACCTCGTCGACGGCCCCCTGGGCGGCGGGCTTGACCTGGTCCACAGCATCCTTGGCAAGGTCCTTGACCTCGTCGACCACCGGCTGCGCCTTGTCCTTGATGGTGTCGGCCGCACGGGACTCGTAGCGGGTGGCCGGGAAGAGGCTGCCGATCAGCGAGCCTACGCCGAAGGCGATCAGGCCGGCTGCCAGCGGGTTGCCACGTACCTGGCTCCGGACCTCACGAGGAGCCTGCTTCGCGGCCTGACGGGCGTCCCCGGCCTTGTCGGAAACGAAGTGGCGGGCGTCATCAACCTTCTCGCCCACCGCGTCCCTGGCGTCCGAGGCGGCGTCACGAGCACGGTCGGTGGCCGAACGGTCCTCGTGGCCGTAGGGGTCACGGCCGTACTGGTCGTAGCTGTCATCGCTTCCCATGATGCGCTCCTTCACGTTGCGGATGCCGCTGCGCACTCCCTCGACCGCCTTGTCAGCCTGACGCTGGGCCACATTCTTCGGGTTGGCCTCGTCGGCCAAGGCGTTGACGTCATAGCTGAGGTTGGCGCGGGTGCGCTCGATTTCTTCGCGAATCTGGTCGGGATCGTTGGTGCTCATCGGTTCTTCTCCTCATTGCCCTTGACGGCGTCGGGAATCTGCTTGAGGGTCTGCTGGGTCTGCGGGACCCCCTGGACCTCGTTGAGTTCGGCCTTGCCCTTGGCGGCCATGACAGCAGCGGCGATACCCCACAGGACCGCCACGATGAGGAAGCTCCAGCCGTACTTGGGAGCGTCCCCGTCGAGCAGGTGGGCGATCAACCACCACAGGGCGAGGCTGCCGAACAGCAACACCATGTGGCCGGCGACACCCGCGCCACCCAGCAGCCCCGCGCCCTTGCCGGCGCTCTTGACGGACTGGTTGATCTCGGCCTTGGCCAAGGCGACCTCCTGACGCATCAGCGTCGAGAAGTCGTTGGTGAGGTCGCCCATGATCTCGCCGAGGTTCCGGCTGTCCCCGGGGACGCGCGGATTGCTCTCGAGCATCGAGCGGTCGGCGGCAGAGGCTCCTCCGCGTCCCGCGTCGCCGGAAGCGAAGCGCTGGTCCTCGAAGCGCTGCTCCTGACGATCGTGGGACACCGAGCCCCAGTCCTGGTCGGCACGGTGGGGGTTCTCGCCCCCGTGACGCTGGTCGCCCTGGTAGGGGTTGCGCTGCTGGATGACGGTCTCGCTCGCATCGACGCTGGGCGCTGCGGCCTGGCCATAGTCGGCCGCGTTGGGATCACCGATCACGGGCTGCACGTACTGGCCCTGCTGTCCCCACTGGCCGTCCTGCCCGGCAGAGCCATCGCGCGGCTCTTGCGGATCCTGGGTGCCCGGACTGTAGCTGGGCTGCTGCCCGTACTGGCCCTGCTGGCCGTACTGGTCACCTCGGCGGTACTCGTCCTCCCCGGACGAGAGGGGGCCGGGCACTATCGGGGGATTGCCACTTCCGGCCCCAAAATTGTTCGGGTTACTCATCGGTTCTGCTCCCCGAGGCGCTGCTCGTCGTCGGAGTAGCTGTAGAGGTGCCCCTCACCCTGCGCGGACTGGGTGCCTGTGGTGTACGAAGCACCGGGGGTGTACTGGCTGCCGGGGGTGTACTGGTTGCCGGGGGCGTACTGGCCCTGGGTGTAGGTCGACTGGGCCCGCTCGTAGTACCCCTGGTCGTAGAGCCCTCGGCGTCCCGACTCGAGCGCACGCGGCTGGTCGGCGTCGGACTGCATGCCGCGGATGAAACGGCCAGCGAGGAAGCCTGCCCCAGCGGCCAGGGCCAAAAAGGTGCCGGGGCGGCGGGCCGCGAAGCGGCGCACGTCGTCCAGCACGTCCTCGGGGTTGCGGGAATCGAGCCAGGAGGCCACGTCATCGCCGACCCGGGATGCGTCCCCCGCGAGCCGGGTGACAGCGCCGTTGGCATCCGAGGCGCCAGCCATCTGGCCGGCCTCACGAGCCAGGTCGCGCACCACCTCGGCGAGGCGGTTCTGGCCGGTGGCAGCCTGCGAGCGCAGCTGCGACACCGACTCGTCGAGCACGCCCCGGGCCTGGTACTTCACCTCGGCAGCAACCTGCTTGGCCTCGCCCTTGGCGGTGGAGCCCAGATCGGCTGCTTCGGTCTTGACGGTGTCCTTGAGTGCGGAGGCCTCGGCGGCCGCCTGATCCTTGGTCGGATCGAGTTCGGAGGTCATGTCTTTCCCCTCTTCCGTGTGAAAGATGATGTCTCGTCTTCAAGAGTCACACGCCGTGGAAAGAAATGTGCGGATAGGCCCGATGTCGATCCGCTGGGGTGGGATTAGCGCAATGCGATACGAATTCCGCTCCGATCCGGTATAAACCGTCCCGTAGCAAGGTTGTCAACGATGGCCTCGGCCAGGCCGCTGTCGACCAGGGTCTTGGAGCCGCGAGGGCTTCCACCGCACCCGGCACCGGGACGACCCCCACATCTGGAGTTCAGAGGGGATGAGTCGGGCCGAGGGGGGATTGCTCGGGAGCGTGCGTGTGCTCGACCCTGGTACCCCTCTGGGCCGGCACCCCCCGGGCACGGCAACTCTGTAGGCAATCGCTCCCCGACCGCCCGAGAACGACACACCGATGTCCGCAAACGGGCACGGATGAATCACGCGGGATGAACTCCCGCCATTTCTGGCCTCCCCGGTTCCCTCCGTGCCCGTTTACGGACATCGGAGCGCCTGTGGGGATCCCCTCCAGCGTCGGTCTCGCATCCTCCGGTATGGACCCCTCCTTTGACGGCTCGGGAGCGTGGAGGAGAGCGAGGAAAGCCGTCTCGCGTTGCGTGAGTGAGCGCTCACTCATTACCCTTTCCTCTGTGACCCCGCGCGCCCCCGCCCTCTCCCCCGCTCAGCGACGGCTCTCCATCCTGGAAGCCGCCAGTGTCGTGGCCATGGCCGGACCGGCCGGGTTCACGGCACGGGCCGTGGCCGAAGCCGCCGGCGTCGCCGAGGGCACAATCTTCCGCTACTTCCCCTCCATGGATGCCCTGCTCGACGCGGTCATCTGCCATGTCCTCGATCCGGCACCGACCTGTGCGGCTCTCCGAGAGCTCCAGTCCCCCACCCTCGAGCAACGCGTGGCCGACATGCTCAGCCTCCAACGCGGGGCCATGGAACGGGTCGGACGTGTCTTCGCCCTCGCCGTCGCCGACCGCCCCCAGGCACCGAGACAGCATTCCCATGAGCAGCACCATGAACGGCTCGTTCGGCTCCAAGAGGCCATGGCCGAGGCCCTCGCCCCCTTCGAGCACGAGCTCCGCTTCCCCCTGCAGACCGTGGTGGCCCAGATCCACGCGGCCGCCTTCACCGCAAGCCACCCGATGTTCGACATGCACGTGCCTGACACGGTGCTCGTCGACATCCTCCTCCACGGCCTCAAGGACCGCGCATGAACCTCGTCCGGCTGGTCAACCAGCACATCCGTCCCTATGCAGGCATGGTCGCGGCCGTCATTCTCCTGCAGGTGCTCGCCGCCGCGGCCTCGCTCTACCTACCCACTCTCAACGCCCGCATCATCGACCACGGCGTGATGGAGCAGGACATCCCCTTCATCTGGCGCAACGGCGCCATCATGCTCGGGGTCGCCGCCGTCCAGGCCATCGCGCAAATCAGCGCCGCCAACCTGGGCGCCCGCATTGCCATGGGCCTGGGAGCTGACCTCCGCGCCCGCATCTTCGGCCGCGTGCTCAGCTTCAGCACCCGCGAACTGAACACCTTCGGCGCCCCTTCCCTCATCACGCGCAGCACCAACGACGTCCAGCAGGTCCAGCAGCTGGTGTTGATGAGCCTGATCATGATGGTCTCCGCCCCGATCACCATGGCAGGCGGCGTCTTCATGGCCCTGCGCGAGGACGTCCAGCTCTCCTGGGTCATCCTCATGGCAGTCCTCTCCCTCGCGGTCATCCTCGGATTCCTGATCGCCCTGGTCATCCCGCTGTTCGGCGCCCAGCAGACGCGCATCGACACCCTCAACCGCGTCGTCCGCGAGCAGATCACCGGCATCCGCGTGGTCCGGGCCTTCGCCCGCGAGCGCCATGAGGCAGCCCGTCTGGACCAGGCCAATACCGACCTCCGCTGGGTGGGCCTGCGCATCGGACGCATCATGTCCCTGCTCTTCCCGGTCCTCTTCGTCGTGATGAACGTGTCCTCGGTGGCGGTGATGTGGTTCGCCCGCACGCGCATCGACGCCGGACACCTGCAGATCGGCCAGCTCACCGCCTTCATGGTCTACCTGGTGCAGATCCTCATGAGCGTGATGATGAGCACGATGATGGTCTTCATGGCCCCCCGCGCCATGGTCTCGTCCAACCGCATCCGGGAGGTCCTGGACACCGACTCCTCCGTCATCCCACCATCCCACGGCATCAGCCAGCTGCCCGACCCCGGCCACGTCCGCTTCGAGGACGTCACCTTCACCTATCCCGGCGCCGAGGTGCCGGTCCTGCACGAGGTCTCCTTCGACCTGCTCCCGGGCCAGACCACCGCCATCATCGGCGCCACCGGCGCCGGCAAGTCGACCCTGGTCAACCTGGTGCCCCGCCTCTTCGATGCCACCAGCGGACAGATCACCATCGGCGGGGTCAACATCCGCGAGATCGATCCAGACACGCTGTGGGCATCGGTCGGCCTGGTGCCGCAACGGCCCTATCTGTTCAGCGGCACTGTGGCCTCCAACCTCCGCCACGGCGACCCGGACGCCACCGACGAACAGATGTGGGAGGCCCTCCGCATCGCCCAGGCCGAGGACTTCGTGCGCGACATGGAGGGACGCCTCGAAGCGCCCATCAGCCAGGGCGGCACCAACGTCTCCGGCGGCCAGCGCCAGCGCCTCTCCATCGCCCGCGCCCTGATCAAGAAACCCGCCATCTACGTCTTCGACGACTCCTTCTCGGCCCTTGACGTCGCCACGGACGCGCGGCTGCGCGCTTCACTCGAGCCCGTCACCCGCGACGCGTCGGTGCTCATCGTGGGCCAGCGCGTCTCGACCATCCGCCACGCAGACCAGATCCTGGTGCTGGACGACGGCCGCATCGTCGGCCGCGGCACCCACGAGGAGTTGCTGGACGGTTGCCCCACCTACCAGGAGATCGTCGACTCCCAGCTGAGCGCCGAGGAGGCCGCCGCATGAGCACCGAACCCAGCTCGAAGCCGGCTCCCGGCGTCCCCCAGGCAGCGACGTCGGTCAAGGCCAACCAGCGCTCGAAACACGAGGCGATCGCTCGGAAGAACGCCGGCCCCGGAACCCACGGGATGGCTCCGGTGGAGAAGGCCGCGAACTTCATGCCTTCGCTGAAGCGCCTGCTCGCGCGGATGCGTGGCGAGCGGATCCTGATCGGGATCGTGGTGGCTCTTGCGGTGTTCGGCGTCGCGGGCAATGTCGTGGGGCCCAAGATCCTGGGGCGGGCGACCGACCAGATCGTTGCGGGGGTGGTCGGCAAGGACCTGCCCGCCGGGGTCACGAAGGCCCAGGTCATCGAGCAGATGCGCGCCGCCGGCCGGGGGGACTTCGCCGACATGCTGGCCACAATGCCGGTCGTGCCCGGGCAGGGGATCGACCAGCATGCCCTCGGGCGGATCCTGCTGCTCGCGCTCGTGCTCTACGTGGGCGCGATGCTGATGACTTTCCTGCAGGGCTGGATCCTCAACGAGGTGGTGCAGCGGGTGGTCTACGGGCTGCGGCGCGACCTGTCTGCCAAACTCGACCGGCTGCCGCTCAGCTACTTCGACAAGCAGCCCCGCGGGGAGCTCCTCAGCCGGATGACCAATGACATCGACAACGTCGCCCAGACCCTGCAACAGACCCTCCAGCAGATCCTCAACGCGCTGCTGATGGTGGTCGGGGTGCTCATCATGATGGGCTCACTGAGCCTGTGGTTGACCGGCGCGACGCTGCTGATCGTGCCGCTGTCCGGGGTGGCGGCGGCGCTGATCGGCAAGCGCGCCCAGAAGGAGTTCCAGGGCATGTGGGCTGCCACCGGCACGCTGAACCAGACCATCGAGGAGTCCTTCACCGGGCACGCCCTGGTCAAGGTCTTTGGCCGGCAGCGCGAGGTGGAGCAGCTGTTCGCCGAACGCAACCGCGAGCTCCGGGAACGAAGCTTCCGTGGCCAGTTCCTGAGCTCGATGATGATGCCGGTGATGTTCCTGATCGGGAACCTGAACTACGTCGTGGTCGCAGTGGTCGGTGGTCTGCAGGTCGCGCGGGGCAGGATGCCGCTCGGCGACGTCCAGGCCTTCATCCAGTACTCGCGCATGTTCACCCAACCGATCACGCAGCTCGCGTCGATGGCCAACCTCCTGCAGTCGGGCGTCGCGTCGGCCGAACGAGTCTTCGAGGTGCTGGACGCGGAGGAGATGCGCCCCGATTCCGAGGGGCACCTGGCGCCCAGCCGCGGGCGAGTCGAGTTCCGGGACGTGGACTTCAGTTACACCCCCGGGCGCCGGTTGATCCGCGACCTCTCGCTGGTGGCCGAGCCCGGCCAGACGATCGCCATCGTGGGGCCGACGGGGGCGGGCAAGACCACGCTGGTGAACCTGCTGATGCGCTTCTACGAGCTCGATGGCGGCGAGATCCTGCTGGACGGGGTCGACATCTCCTCGGTCCCGCGCGCTGAGCTGCGCCACCGGATGGGGATGGTGCTGCAGGACACCTGGCTGTTCGGCGGGACCATTCGCGACAACATCCTCTATGGGCGATTGGATGCCACGCAGGAGGAGATGCTGGAGGCGGCTCGGGCGACCTATGTTGACCGGTTCGTGCACTCGTTGCCCGACGGATATGACACCGTGATCGACGAGGAGGGTTCGAACATCTCGGCCGGCGAGAAGCAGCTGGTCACGATCGCCCGGGCCTTCCTGGCGAACCCGTCGATCCTGATCCTCGATGAGGCGACCAGCTCGGTGGACACCCGCACCGAGGTGCTGGTGCAGCAGGCCATGAACACCCTGCGCGAGGGCCGGACCAGCTTCGTCATCGCGCATCGGCTTTCCACCATTCGTGACGCGGACCTGATCCTCGTGATGGAGGACGGAGCCATCGTGGAGAAGGGGACCCACGCCGAACTCCTTGCGTCCGGTGGGCATTACCACGACCTCTACCAGGCACAATTCCGCGCGGCAGCTGTTGAGGTGGCGTCCTAGACTGCCAGCAGTCGGCTGAGAGACAGACCACGCAATGACAGGAAATCCCGAGACATGACCATCCACACCTCCCACCCCTTCGCCGAGAACGAGCGCGTGCTGGGGCGGCAGTTGCGGGGGCGGCTGGGGAACCGGGTGAGCCTGTGGTGCGCCGGCCAGTTGAGCGAGTGGCCGGGGGGGTTGACGGTCAGCTCGATGCTCGTCGTGCCCGGGGAGCCGTGGCGGGTGGTGGGGTTCATAGACCCGACCTCCGAACTGGCCAGCACACTGGAGGAGACCGGACGGGCCACCGTGACCCTGCTGGAATGGGGCGACCGTGCCATCGCCGACATGTTCGCCGGACTGACGCCAGCGCCGCGCGGGCCGTTCAAGCATGCCGAGTTCCGGCAGACCGACTATGGGCCGTTGCTGGCAGGTGCCCAGACCTGGGCCGCAGTGGAGGTGGAGGACGTCTGCGAGGTGGGCTGGATGCAGCAGGTCACCTGCCGCGCAGTTGACATCACCATCGGAGCGGATGACACCCCCTTGCACCACGTCCGTGGGCGGTACGCACAGATCACGCGAAGCTGAGCAGCTGCTGGCCGGCAGCCCGGTGGAGGCGGCGGCGCAGGCCGATCAGCGAGCGGACCAGCTCGACCACGAGGGTGGGCTCCTGAAGCATCGCCCAGGTCAGCCGCAGCGGCACCCACCCGGCCTTGACAAGGTCGTTCTGGCGTGCGCGGTCACTTTCGAAGGCGTCGGCCCCGTGGAAGGTCCGACCGTCGACTTCGATCATGATTCCCAGATCGACGAAGGCCAGGTCGAGATGGGCGTGGCGATTGCCCAGTTCCACGCGATAGTTGGTGGCCCACCCGGTGACGCCCGCCTGGCGGAGGATCTTGTGGAGCAGTCGCTCTGCCGGTGACCAGGGCTGATCGCGGCTGTCCTCCACCACCTCACGGCGACGCCGATTGCCGTGGCGTCGGCCGCCCCGGTCGAGGGCTTCGTGGAGGTCCTGCAGGCGGGTCCTCGTGGCGCGGAAGGCGCAGTCGATGGCGGCACCGTCATCACCGGAGGCAAGGTGGACGATGGTCCGGGCGACTCGAGTGATGCGGAGCTGCTTGTGCTCGGCGACGTCCTCGGGAGGGACCGGCGAGCGGTGCAGCCGAAACCCGGTCGGGGCCCACTTCTTGCGGGTGGAGTGGAACTCAATGATGTCCACCTTCGCGTCGGGGTCATGGCTGAACCTGGCTGCTGCGGTGCCGGTGATGACGGCGTCCGGCTCCCAGCGGGCCAGGGCGGCGCATCGCACCCAGAGCAGCTCTGCCTGCGACGCCGCCACGTAGATACCGGGGAACAGGCGTTTGACCAGGCCCTTCGCCGCCATTCGGGACAATGGGCGAGCCGTGCCGGGGTGGTCGCGGATGCAGATGATGCCCTCCGCGCTCAGCACAGCCTGGATCTCGTGGGGTCTCATGTCTGGGTTATGGGGGCCAGCGGCAGTCTTGGCCCCGTTGTCCACAGGGGAGTTCTTGACCCTGATGACCTCGACCGGGCACGAGTCGCTGATCGACGGCGACCCAGGGCTGAAATCAGGCATTGCCGATCTCCTCCGTGCCCGTTCGGAGACAGCAGGCGGTGGAGGCAGACCGCAGGAGATCAGGGCGACGGTGCGAAAGATGAGGCCGGATCCCACAGAGTAGGGGTCACCACGGCCCGCCAGGTCGACGCCTCAACCGCGGCACGGCTCGCGGCTCAGGTGTGCGCTGTCAGCTCCTGACAGAGTTCAGGCGTGCGCCTTCAGGACCCGGCCGAGGTGTTCGCGCTGCGCGGCGTTCAGGGCGGAAGCGAGCTGTCCGAGCACGACGTTCTGCTCCTCCCCCGCTTCCTCGAGCAGGTCCAGCATCTCGGCCAC
Organism: Aestuariimicrobium sp. p3-SID1156; assembly: GCF_025144225.1. Lineage (GTDB taxonomy): Bacteria > Actinomycetota > Actinomycetes > Propionibacteriales > Propionibacteriaceae > Aestuariimicrobium. Next base: position 74,439 of record NZ_JALXXB010000002.1, on the reverse strand, counting down.
GATCAGATCCGCCTGGGTCGTGGCGGGGCGGTACATCCAGACCCGGCCATCCTGCTCGCGATCAACTCGCCCCTTCTTCGCCAAGCGGTCCAGCACCGTCATCACCGTGGTGTAGGCCAAAGACCGTTCGCTGGCGAGCGCGTCATGCACCGCCCTCACACTCATCGGCTCGCGTGAATTCCAGAGCACGCGCATGATCGCGCTCTCCAACTCACCCAGAACCGGCACGTCGCCCAGAATAGCCTGCCATTGGTCTAATTACGACGAGGCGTAGTATCTTTCGCCTCATGGACGCACAAGTGATTGCCCGCTGGCAATTCGGAATCACGACGGTGTACCACTTCTTCTTCGTGCCGATCACCATCGGGCTCTCGATGCTCGTGGCGGTGCTCCAGACGGTGTGGTACAAGACCGGCAACGACCGCTACCTGCAGCTGACCAAGTTCTACGGAAAGCTATTCCTCATCAACTTCGCCCTGGGTGTGGTCACCGGCATCGTCCAGGAGTTCCAGTTCGGCATGAACTGGTCGGAGTACTCCCGCTTCGTCGGTGACGTCTTCGGCGCCCCGCTCGCCCTGGAAGCACTCTTGGCCTTCTTCCTCGAGTCGACCTTCCTCGGCCTGTGGATCTTCGGCTGGGACAAGCTGCCCAAGAAGCTGCACCTGCTGGCGATCTACATGGCCGCGATTGGCACCCTGCTGTCGGCCGTATTCATCCTCGCCGCCAACTCGTGGATGCAGAACCCCGTCGGAGCCACCTTCCGCAACGGCCGCGCCGAGCTCACCGACTTCGGGGCCGTGCTCACCAACCCCGTCTTCCTGGCCACCTTCCCGCACCAGATCGCCGCCTGCTACATGACCGCCGGCGCCCTGATCGCCGCCATCGCGGGCTGGCACCTGGCCAAGAACAAGCGAGGTGTGCAGGCCGGCGACGAGGTCGCGATCAAGGACGCCGGCACCTGGCGGTGGGCCGCCAAGTTCGGTGCCTGGGTCACGCTGATTGCCAGCCTGTTCGTCGTGGTCTCCGGCGACTTCCAGTCCAAGGTGATGGTGGAGGCGCAACCCATGAAGATGGCTGCTGCCGAGGCGCACTACAACACCTCCGACGGCTCCAACTTCTCCGTGCTCTCCATTGGCAACCCCAGCGGAACCGAGGCCAAACACATCATTGAGGTCCCGGGTCTGTTGGGTTTCCTGGCAACCGGGAAGTGGAACGCACCGGTGGCCGGCATCAACGACATCCAGAAGCAGTATGCGGCGGAGGGCTTCAAGCGTGCCGACGGTTCCCAGACCGAGCTCCAGCGAACCTACGCCCCTGAGCTGAAGAAGCAGGAGGTCAAGATCACCCCGAACATCCCGGTTGCCTACTGGACCTTCCGACTCATGATGGGCCTGGGCTTCCTGGGCATCGCGGGCGCCCTGCTGATCCTGTGGGCCACCCGCAAGGACAAGATCCCCGCCCCGAGCAGGTCCTGGCAGCTGACCATGGGAGTGCTGCCCTTCCTGCCGCTGCTCGCCAACTCCTTCGGCTGGATCTTCACCGAGATGGGACGCCAACCCTGGCTGGTCGCGGGCGTCATGTCCACCTTGTCCGGTGTCTCCCCCGGCAACAGCGTGGGCGACGTCCTGTTCTCCACCATCCTCTACACGGTGGTTTACGGCCTGCTCGCCGTGATCGAGGTCGGGCTCTTCTTCCACTTCATGCGCAAGGGACTCCCCGAAGTGGCTCCGGTCGAAATCCAGCAGGACGAGGATGCGCCCTTGTCCTTCGCCTACTGACGGGAGGGCAGAACCATGATGCTCACACTGCTTGAGGCCTCCGCGGGCCACCACCTGCTCACCCCGATCTGGTTCATCCTGATCTCGGTGCTCTGGACGGGGTTCTTCTTCCTCGAGGGATTCGACTTCGGCGTCGCCATGCTGCTGCCGATCATGGGCCGCTCCGACCGTCGCAAGCGCGCGATGGTCAACACCATCGGGCCGGTCTGGGACGGCAATGAGGTCTGGCTCCTCACCGCCGGCGGTGCCATGTTCGCCGCCTTCCCGGGTTGGTATGCGACCCTCTTCTCCGGCCTCTACCTGCCGCTGCTGCTGGTCCTGCTGGGCCTGATCATCCGCGGCGTGGCCTTTGAGTACCGCAGCAAGCACCCGGACAGCAGCTGGCGCAATACCTTCGACTGGATGGCCACCATCGGCTCCTTCCTGCCCTCGCTGGTCCTGGGTGTTGGCTTCGCCAACTTCGTGAAGGGCATCCCGGTCGGAGGCAACCCGCCTCTGGTCACCGCCTCCTTGTGGAGCCTGTTCAGCCCCTTCGCCCTGCTCGGCGGAGTGCTCTTCGTCGTGCTCTTCTGCGCCCACGGCGCGATCTTCCTGGCACTCAAGACACGCGGAGAGCTCCACGAGGACGCCAAGGCACTCGGCTCCAAGCTGGCCCTGGTTGCGGGGGCGCTCCTGCTGGTCTTCGGCATCTGGATGAACATCGCCTACGGCAAGTCCAACGCCATGATGCACACCCTGACCTGGATCCTCATGACTCTGGCCGGCCTGTCGGTGCTGGCCGCTGGCTACCTGGTCGGCAAGGGCAAGGACAGCGTCGCTTTCCTGTCCACCGGAGTGGGCATCATGGCGATGATCGTGTCCTTCTTCCTGACCATGTACGGCAACCTGGGCTTCATCAGTTCAGGGCAGCCCGGCCTGGACATGTGGAGCGCGTCCTCCTCTCCGTACACGTTGAAGATCATGACGGTGGCAGCTGCCATCTTCGTGCCGGTCGTACTCGGCTACCAGATCTGGACCTACTGGGTCTTCCGCCGACGCATCAGCGTCGACAACATGCCCGATGACATGGCCGCCGAGCCGGCCGCGGCAACCGCCTGACCGATCCATCGACCGGCCCCGCCCCCTGAACCCACGGTTCACGGGTGGGGCCTTGTCGTTGCTCCGTTCACACCCGGGTGTCAACGGGAAGACCTCCAGCCCCGATGTCCTCGAACGGGCACGAAAGGTCCGGCCGGGACCATTTCTGGCCATCATCTCGACCCGGTAGGTTGTTCGATGCCCGTTCGAGGACAACCCGAGAACCCCCGAGAGAGGAGAGCAGTGGCCGGCCCGATCCACCCACGGCTCCTCCAACGAGTCCAGGCCACCAAGCGCTACGTCGCGGCGAGCGTCCTGGTCGGGGTCATCTCCGCCGGGCTCCTCATCGCCCAGGCCTGGCTGCTCGCCCACTGCATCGTCGGGATCTTCAACGCCCGCACCGTTGCACCCTTCACCGGCCAGATCCTCGGCCTCATCGGCGTGTTCGCCGCTCGCGGCCTGCTCGCCTGGACCAGCGAGACCCTCGCCCACCGCGCCGCCGCCGAGGTGAAGTCCGAGCTCCGTCGCGACCTCGCCGCCGCCCGACTGAGCAACCCCGTCCGTACCGACGTCAGTTCGGCCAGCCTGATGCGGGTCGCCACCCAGGGCCTCGACGACCTCGACGGCTACTTCTCCCGCTACCTCCCGCAGCTCGGCCTGGCCGTCGTCGTGCCCTTCATCATCGGCGCTGCCATCCTCTGGGCGGACTGGCAGTCGGCCATCATCGTCGCCTTCACCCTCCCGCTGATCCCGGTCTTCATGGCCCTGATCGGCTGGACCACCCAACAGTCCGTGGCCCGCCGATTCGCCGTCGCGGACCGGCTCGCCAACCACTTCGCCGACCTGATCGAGGGCCTGCCCACCCTGCAGGCCTTCAGCCGTGCCCGCGCCCAGCGCCGCGGCGTCATCCTGACCGAGGATGCCAACCGTCGCGAGACGATGAAGACCCTGCGCGTCTCCTTCCTCTCCAGCTTCGCCCTCGAATTCCTCGCCACCCTCTCGGTCGCCGTCGTCGCCGTCACCATCGGCTTCCGCGTCGTCTTCGGGCACGTCGACTTCACCACCGCCCTCTTCGTCCTGGTCCTGGCCCCGGAGGCATTCCTGCCCGTCCGCCAGGTCGGGGTCCACTTCCACGACTCCGCCGACGGGGTCGCCGCCGCCGACGCCGCCTTCGCCATCATCGACGGCCCCGCCCCGTCCCTCCCAGCCCAGTCGTCTGCCCCCGTCCCACCGCCCGATGCGCGCCTCCTCGTCGAGAACCTCACCTACCGCCACCCCGGCGCCGACCACTTGGTCATCGACAACCTCACCCTTACCGCCCACCCCGGCGAGGTCCTCGCCCTCACCGGGCCTTCGGGAGTCGGCAAGTCCACCCTCCTCACCCTCATCGCTGGTTTCACCACCCCCACCTCGGGACGCATCCTGCTGGGCGACCACCCGATTTCCGCCCTCGACCGCGAGCAGTGGTGGGCCAGGATCGCCTGGGTCCCCCAGACCCCGGGCATGGTCCGTGGCACTGTCGCCGACAACGTCCGCCTCGGCCTCCCCACCGCCACCGATGAGCAGGTCACCGAAGCCCTGCGCCTCGCAAGCTGCGAGTTGCCCGTCGACAAGCCGGTCGAAGACCTCGGCGAGGGCCTCTCGGCCGGCGAACGCCGCCGCGTCGCCCTCGCCCGTGCTCTGGTCCGCATCCGCCACGGCCAGGCGACCTGGCTCATCCTCGACGAACCCACCGCCGGCCTCGACGCCGACACCGAGGCCCGCGTCCTGGACAGTGTGAAGGCCTCAGGCGCCGGCGCCATCGTCGTCACCCACCGCCCCGCCGTCATCTCCCGCGCCGACCGCGTCATCGCCCTCACCCCGGCCAACCTCCCGGCAGGGGCGGACGCATGAAGTCCGCCCCCACCACCGCCATGCTCCGCAGCCTCCTCACTGCCGTCCCCGGCGCGCGATGGCGGCTGGTCGCCTCCATCCTGCTGGCCGCCGCAGCCTCCGGCGCCTCGGTCGCCCTCATGGGGGTTTCCGGCTGGTTGCTCAGCCGCGCCGCGGAGTTCCCACCCGTGCTCTACCTCCAGGCAGCCGCCGTCGGGGTCCGCTTCTTCGGCATCTCGCGCGGCGTCTTCCGCTACGTCGAGCGCCTGGTCGGGCACGACCTCGCCCTCCGCCTCCAGCAGGCCTTGCGCCTGCGCACCTACGATGCCCTCAGCCAGACCACCCTGCTCGGGCGCCGCCGCGGCGACCTGCTCCAGCGAGTCATCGCCGACGTCTCCGCCATCAATGACCTGGTGGTCCGCGTCATCCTCCCGTTCTGTTCCGCCTCCCTGGTCATCCTCGGCACCACCGTCATGCTGGGACGCTTCTCGCCCCTGACCGCACTGGTCCTGCTCGCCACCTCCGTCCTGGCGGGGGTCGTCGTGCCGGTCGCCGCCCAGCGGGCCACCCACCGCCTCGATGCTGAGGTCGCTCCCGCCCGTGGACGCCTGGCCGATGAGTTCCACGAGCTCGCCCGCGCCACCACCGATCTGGTCGCCAACGGCCACACCGCCGCCACCCTCGCCCGCCTCGCCGAACGCGACCATGCCCTGCGCGAGATCGAACGCCGCACGGCGTGGACCCGCGGCCTGGCCCAGGGTGCCCAGCTGGCAGCGACCGGCGTCGCCGTGGCGGCCGCGCTGCTGATCGGAGGGCAGGCTGTGACCGATGGACGTATGGCTCCGCGCCTCCTGGCAGTTCTCGCGCTGGTGCCGCTCGCGATGCACGAGGTGCTGGCCAACCTGACGCAGTCCGCCCAAACCTTCACCCGGACGCGCTCCGCACTCGAGCGCCTCGATGAGGTCATCACCGCTGCGCCGGTCGGGGTGGGCGACCTGCCCCTGGACAGTTCCGCCGACACCCCCGGCATCGATGTCTCACACGCGACGATCGGCTGGCCCGGCCACGACCCGGTTGTGCGCGACTTCTCCCTCACCGTCGGTCCGCGGGAGCGGGTCGCCCTGGTCGGCCCCTCCGGCGCCGGCAAGACCACGATCGCCGCCACGATCCTCGGCGCCATTCCCGCGCAGGCCGGGGCCGTGACCACCGGCGGCCGTCTCGGCTACCTCGCCCAGGACGCGCATGTGTTCTCCACCACGGTCGCCGAGAACATCCGCATAGGTGACAAGGACGCCAGCAGCGAGCGCATTCAGCAGGTTCTCGACCTTGCCCGCCTCCCGCTGGCCCCCGACCGCTTCCTCGGGGAGGCCGGCTCGACCCTGAGTGGGGGTGAAGCCAGACGCCTGGCCATGGCCCGACTGTTCGCCCATGACAGTGACGTGTGGGTGCTGGACGAGCCGACCGAGCATCTGGACCGGGAGACTGCCACCGCCCTCATGGACGACCTGTGGCGCGCCGCCGCAGGGCGTCCCGTGCTCGTGATCACCCACGACCCCGACGTCGTGGCGAGCTGTGATCGCAGTGTGTCGCTGTGACACACTCGACCCATGCTGATCGCTTTCTCCGTGTCCCCGATGGGCAATGACAACCCCGATGGTTCTGTGCATGACGCCGTCGCCGCCGCCGTGAAGATCGTGCGCGAGTCTGGCCTGCCCCATCGCACCGACGCCATGTTCACCACCATCGAGGGGGAGTGGCAGGAGTGCATGGAGGTCGTTCGCCGAGCCACCGAAGCCGTCCTGGAATACGGCCCGCGGGCGTCCCTGGTGCTCAAGGCCGACGTACGCCCCGGCTGGACCGGCGAGCTTGAGGGGAAGATCGTCCGACTCGAAAAAGCGCTGGATGCTGACGATGACACCAAGTCCGAATAGCATTCAAGCACTTCCGTTTGAGCCTTACAGGAGTGAATGACCATGAGCAACCCGCCCTACAACTCGCAGAACCCCGGACAGCCAGGCGGCTACGGCCAGGGCGGGCCCGGACAGCCCCAGAGCAGTCCCTACGGTCAGCCCTCGGCGCCGCAGTACGGCCAGCAGCCGTCCGCGCAGGGCTATGGGCAGCAGCCCGCGCAGGGCTATGGGCAGCAGCCCGCACCTGAGTATGGACAGCAGAACAGCTTCGGCCAGCCCCAGACCCAGGCCGGGTACGGTCAGGGCGGTGGCTACGGCCAGCCCCCCAGTGGTGGGTACGGGCAGCAGAACTTCGCTCCCGAGCCGCCCCAGAAGAAGTCGAACACTCCGCTCATCGTTGGCCTGATCGCTCTGGCGCTGGCTGCGATCGTCGGTCTGACCTACTTCCTCACCCGGGACAAGGAGCCCGAGGTCGCCACCACGACTCCAGCTCAGAGCACCTCCCAGTCGTCCGAGCAGCAGAGCACCGAGGCGTCCACCTCGAGCGAGGAAACCACCTCCACCGAGGAGACCACCAGTAGCGAGGAGTCGACCAGTAGCGAGGAGTCGACCAGCAGCGAGGAGTCGACCAGCAGCGAGGAGTCGACCACCGCCCAGACGCTGGCCAACGCCAACATCAAGGAAGGTGAGTGCATCTCGCTCACCAAGGACACCCCGATGTACAAGATCTCGAAGGTCGACTGTGGCGACACCTCCGGCCTCGGCTTCACCGTGGGAATGGTCACCAGCGGCTCCACCTGCCCGACCGATTACGCCCAGTACACCCTGACCCGCGACGGCGTCCCCTTCAAGCGCTACTGCCTGCTCAACAACCTGGGCGAGGGCAAGTGCTACACCAAGTCGACGGGTGATGAGTTCGGCTACAAGACCGTGGCCTGCGACAAGTCCAGCAACCTGTACAGCGACATCAAGGTCACCAAGCGAGTGGACGGCAAGGCCGACAAGAGCCTCTGCACCTCGGGCAGCAGGTACCAGACCTACAGCGGCAAGACCAAGCGCACCTACTGCCTGGACTCCGCCAAGTAGTTCACGACAGCACCTGTACTGCCCGCTCCCGTCCCGGGGGTGGGCAGTACTGCTACCGGAAGAAGAACCATGTCGGACACCAACTCTCCCTCGTCCCAGCCTGACAACTCCTCATGGGGCAATTCCCGTCCCGAACAGGGACGCGATCCCTTCACCGGGCGTCCGTATCCTTCACAGCCCGCGGATGAGGACCTCGCCACCACCCGCCACATCCGCCAGCCCCAGCCCCAGGGACAGTCGGAGCCCCATCCCCAGGGGCAGCCGGGGCCCCAGTGGCAGCCAACTCCCTCGCACCCTTCGCCGGGTGGCCCCGGTCCCCAGGCCGGCGGCCAGTCCTACCCGGGAGAGCGGCAGTACTCGGGTCAGCCGCAATACCCCGGTCAGCCGCAGTACCCCGGTCAGCCGCAGTACAACGGTCAGCCGCAGTACAACGGTTCGCAGCCCTACCCTGGCCCCCCGCAGCATCCCACGGGTTCCAGCGCCGTGGACGCCTCCGAGCCGAAGGCCACGTCCCGACTCCCCCTGATCCTCACCGTCGGCCTGCTGGCTGTGGCCCTGGTGGCCGCGAGCGTCTACTTCCTCACCCGCGGCGGGGACGACAAGACCGGGCCGTCCGCCACCCCGGTCAGCACCCAGACGGTGCAGCAGTCCACCTCGAGCTCCTCCGAGGAGAGCTCGACCGCTCCGAGCTCTGAAACCTCCACCGACTCCCCCACCAACAGCGAGTCGTCTTCGGGCACCGACTCCCCCAGCGCCTCCGACTCCCCCAGCGCCACCGAGTCGAGCGCCAGCAGTGTCCCTTCCGGCAACGTGCCCGCTGACCCCGGCCAGTGGAAGAGCACCTCCGCCGCCGGCCTCAAGCCGCCGACCGAGTTCAGCGTCTGGAAGAAGACCGACACCTCCGCCACCACCTCCGTGATCAACGTCTACCAGCGCTCCGATGGCGTCCCCGGCGGCATGGTGGTCATGGTGATCCCGGTCGGCGACGGCTCCCAGGCACGAGCACGGCTCCGCAACCCGGTGGTGGTCAACGGCGCAGTCTGCGGTGACGCCTCCCCCGAGAACAGCAGGCAGCCGTCCAATGTCTGCGTCATCGACCTGGGCGGCGGCGGATACGTCACTGCAACCAGCTCGGGACTGGGGGGCAGCCCCGAGTCGGTCGGCAAGGACCTCGACGAATGGATGAAGAAGGCGTCCGCCTGAGCCCATCCTGCCCCGGGGTGCGACCTGCTTCAGACGCCCCCGGGGGCGGGGACTACTATCGGCTGTAGTTGCCAACGCTGGCAACCACTGTCCCCGGAGAAGGGATCCGATATGAGCACCCAGCCCCAGGACATGACCGCTCCCCCGGACCTCGGCACGACGTCCGGGCGGGTCGGCCCCGTCCGCACCCGCATGCCGATCTACCTGGACCTGCTGCCACCCTGCAATGCGGGCTGCCCGGCAGGCGAGAACATCCAGGAGTGGCTGCGGCTGATCAAGGCCGGCCAGGTCGAGGCGGCCTGGCGGCAGCTCACCCGTGACAACCCCTTCCCCGCCATCCACGGCCGCGTCTGCTACCACCCCTGCGAGACCGCCTGCAACCGTCAGGATCTGGACGAGGCCGTCTCCATCCACTCGGTCGAGCGCTACCTGGGCGACCAGGCCATCGAGCACGGATGGCAGTTCGACACGCCCCGCGTCCACACCGGATTCCGCGTCCTGGTGATCGGCTCGGGACCCTCGGGCCTGTCGGCCGCCTACCACCTGGCGATTCTCGGCCACCGCGTCGAGATCCGCGACTCCTCCGAGCTGCCGGGCGGCATGATGCGCTACGGCATTCCCGAGTACCGCCTCCCGCGTGACGTCCTGGACGCCGAGATCGACCGTCTCCGACAGCTCGGCATCGTCTTCACCCAGAACCACACCGTCACCGACCTGGCCACCGAGCAGGCCGAGGGCCGCTTTGACGCGGTCTTCGTGGCGGTCGGCGCCCACCTGTCCAAGCGCATCGACATCCCCAGCGCGGACGCCAGCAGGATCGTCGACGCGGTGAGTTTCCTGCGTGACGTGGCCAGCGGCGAGCGTCCCCTCATCGGGCGCCGGGTCGCGGTCTACGGTGGTGGCAACACCGCCATGGATGCCGCCCGCGTCGCCCGGCGCCTGGGTGCCGAGGAGTCGGTGGTCGTCTACCGGCGCACCCGCGAGCAGATGCCCGCCCACGAGATCGAGGCCGAGGAGGCCGAACGCGAGGGCATCACCATGAACTGGCTGCGCACCATCCAGTCCATGGACGAGGACGCCCTCACCGTCGAGATCATGGAGCTCGACGAGAACGGCAGGGCCGTCGGCACCGGCAAGTTCGAGCAGCTCGAGGCTGACACCGTCATCCTCGCCCTCGGCCAGCGCGCTGACACCCAGTTCCTGCACGGCATCCCGGGGATGCAGTTCGACGACGACGTGGTCAAGGTCGACTCCCAGTCGCTGATGACCGACGTTCCCGGCATCTTCGCCGGCGGCGATGCCGTCCCCTCCGACCGCACCGTCACCATCGGCGTTGGCCACGGCAAGAAGGCCGCTCGCCAGATCGACGTCTGGCTGAATCGCGCCAACCCCGAGAGGGGCCCCAAGCACCCCGTGGTCACCTTCGACATGATGAATCCCTGGTACTTCGGGGGTCATGGACGCCGCGAGCACGTGGAACTCGCCCTCGAGCAGCGCAGCGACTTCGGCGAGGTGGTCGCCGGCCTCACGCCCGAGGAGGCCCTCTTCGAGGCCAAGCGCTGCTTGTCCTGCGGCAACTGCTTCGAGTGCGACGGCTGCCTGGGTGCCTGCCCCGAGGACGCCATCATCAAGCTCGGCAAGGGCCATCGCTACCGGTTCGACTACGAGAAGTGCACCGGCTGCGCCACCTGTTACGACCAGTGCCCCGTACACGCCATCGAGATGATCCCGGAGGGCCTGCGATGACCGCCCCAACGACGAACCCCGTTCCCGCCCGCACCGGCACTGACACGAACTCCTCGGGCACCGGCCCATCGGCCGAAGCCCCCGCCGGCGCGCGTGTCTTCCACCGCCTCAACGACGTCCAGCGGCGCCAGGCCATCATCGACGGCAACGAGGCAGCGGTCGACGTCGCCTATCGGCTGAGCGAGCTGTGCTCGATCTACCCGATCACCCCGTCCTCCACCATGGCCGAGCTGGCCGATGAGTGGGAGGCCAAGGGCCGCACCAACCTGTGGGGCGAGACCCCGACGGTGATCGAGATGCAGTCCGAGGCCGGTGCCGCCGGCGCCATGCACGGGGCCCTGCAGGGCGGTGCGCTGAGCACCACCTTCACCGCCTCCCAAGGCCTGCTGCTGATGATCCCGAACATGTACAAGATCGCCGGCGAGCTCACCTCCACCGTCTTCCACGTCGCCGCGCGCTCCCTGGCCACCCAGGGCCTGTCGATCTTCGGGGACCACCAGGACGTCATGGCCGTGCGGCAGACCGGTTTCGCGCTGCTCTCCTCGGCGTCCGTTCAGGAGGCTCACGATTTCGCGCTGATCAGCCACGCTGCGACACTGCGTACCCGAATCCCCTTCCTGCACTTCTTCGACGGCTTCCGGACCAGCCATGAGCTGAACACCCTCGAACTGCTCACCGATGACGACCTGCGCGCGCTGGTACCCGATGAGTTGGTCCTCGAGCACCGCTCCAGGGCGCTCAGCCCCGCCAACCCGTTCATCCGTGGCACCGCACAGAACCCGGACGTCTACTTCCAGTCCCGCGAGACGGTGAACCCCTTCTACGCGCGCACCCCCGACATCGTCCAGCAGGTCATGGACGAGTTCGCCGAGCTCACCGGCCGCGGCTACCACCTCGTCGACTACGTCGGCCACCCGGAGGCCGAGCGCGTGATCGTGGTGATGGGCTCAGGTGCCGAGACCGTCGGCATGACCGTCGACGCGCTCACCGAGAAGGACCCGGACGCGAAGGTCGGCATGCTGCACATCCGGCTCTATCGCCCCTTCCCCGTCGACCAGCTGCTGGACGCGCTGCCGCAGACGGTGCGCACCCTGGCCGTGCTCGACCGCACGAAGGAGCCCGGCTCGGGCGGCGAGCCTCTGTTCCTCGACGTGGTCGCCGCCCTGGGCGAGGCTGCCTCCACCGGGCGCCGGCAGGGCATGCCGACCGTCATCGGCGGACGCTACGGCCTGTCCTCGAAGGAGTTCACCCCGGGCATGGTGGTGGGCATCCTCGAGGAGATGGCCCGCCCGAACCCGAAGCCGCGGTTCACCATCGGGATCAACGACGACGTCACCCACTCCTCCCTGGAGTACTCCTCCGACCTCGATCTGGAGGATCCGCGCACCAAGCGCGCCGTCTTCTACGGCATGGGTTCGGACGGCACCGTGGGTGCCAACAAGAACACGATCAAGATCATCGGATCCGAGGACGAGTTCTACGCCCAGGGCTACTTCGTCTACGACTCCAAGAAGTCCGGCTCGCGCACCGTTTCGCACCTGCGTTTCGGGCCGAACCGATCAAGGCGCCCTACCTGGTGAATGCTGCCGGGTTCATCGGCTGCCACCACTGGTCGATCCTGGAGCGGGTCGATGTGCTGGAGTTCGCCCGCAAGGGCACCGTCCTGCTGCTGAACTCCCCCTACCCGGCCGAGGAGGTCTGGGACCGGCTGCCCGACACCATGCAGCAGCGCATCCTTGACCTGGACATCGACCTCTACGCCATCAATGCCAATGAGGTCGCCCGCGCCGCCGGTCTGGGGGGACGCACGAACACGGTGCTGCAGACCTGCTTCTTCGCGATCTCCGACGTGCTGCCCCGTGACGTCGCCATCGAGAAGCAGAAGGCGGCAATCACCAAGACCTATGCCCGCAAGTCGATGGAGATCGTGGCCAAGAACCATGCCGCCGTCGACATGGCGGTCAGCCACCTGCACCACATCGAGGTGCCGGGCCGGGTGACCTCCGAGCACGGGCTGCTGCCTCCCGTCCCGGCGGACGCGCCCGAGTTCGTGCGCGATGTGACCGCCACGATGCTCGCTGGGCGCGGTGACGACCTTCCGGTGTCCAAGCTGCCGATCGACGGCACCTACCCCTCGGGCACCACGCAGTACGAGAAGCGCAACATCTCCGACATCATCGCGGTGTGGGACCCGGAGGCCTGCATCCAGTGCGGCAACTGCGCCTTCGTCTGCCCGCATTCGGTGATCCGGGCCAAGCACTACGATGACTCCCGGCTCTCGGAGGCACCGGAGGGGTGGCTCGCTGCCCCCCTGGTCGCGGCCGGCCTGCCCAGCTCGCACTACACGCTACAGGTCTACGCGGAGGACTGCACCGGGTGCGGGCTCTGTGTGGAGGCCTGCCCCGTGCGTCCGATCGGTCAGCCCCAGCGCAAGGCGATCAACCTGGCGCCGGTGCTGGAGCGGGAGACCGAGAGGCAGAACGTGGCCTTCTTCGAGTCGATCCGGCAGAACAACAAGCAGCACATCGACTTCGGCACCGTGCGCGGGACGCAGTTCCTGCAGCCGCTGTTCGAGTTCTCCGGCGCCTGCGCCGGCTGCGGTGAGACGCCCTACCTGAAGCTGTTGACCCAGCTCTTCGGTGACCGGACGACGGTGGCCAATGCGACCGGCTGCTCCTCCATCTACGGCGGCAACCTGCCCACCACCCCCTGGGCGCGCAATGCTGAAGGGCGCGGACCGGCCTGGTCGAACTCGCTCTTCGAGGACAATGCCGAGTTCGGCCTCGGCCTGCGCCTGGCGGCTGACCAGCACACCAAGCTGGCGCGTACCCGCCTGGAGCAGTTGCGCGAGCAGATCGATGATGACGAGCTGGTGGACGCCATTCTGAACGCTCCCCAGGTCGCCGAGTCCGAACTGTTGGCCCAGTCCGAGCGAGTTCGCCGGCTGGAGGAGAAGCTGGCCGACCTCGAGGGCCCACTGGCTGCCGACCTGCGCTCGGTCTCCGACCACCTGCTCCGCCGTTCAGTGTGGATCGTCGGTGGTGATGGCTGGGCCTACGACATCGGTTCCGGCGGCCTGGACCACGTGCTGGCCTCCGGGCGCGACGTCAACGTCCTGGTGCTGGACACCGAGGTCTACTCCAACACCGGTGGGCAGTCGTCGAAGGCGACCCCGCTGGGTGCGGTGGCGAAGTTCGCCTCCGGTGGCAAGGAGACCAACAAGAAGGACCTGGCCATGCAGGCGGTCTCCTACGGTTCGGTCTATGTCGCCCGCGTGGCGATGGGCGCTGACCCGCAGCAGACACTGAAGGCCTTCCGCGAGGCCGAGGCCTACGACGGGCCGAGCCTGATCCTGGCCTACAGCCACTGCATCGCCCATGGCATCGACATCCGCAAGGGCCTGGACCAGCAGTACAAGGCGGTGAACTCCGGGCACTGGCCGCTGATGCGGTACAACCCGGTCATCCGCCAGCAGGGCGGGAACCCCTTCCTGCTGGACTCCCCGCGTCCCCGCATCTCACTGGCCGAGTACCACTCGCGCGAGCTCAGGTTCAAGATGCTGAAGCAGACCAACCCGGAGGAGGCCGATCGGCTGCTCAACCTGGCCCAGCGCCAGGTCGAACGCCGGTGGGCGGAGTATGAGGACCTGGCCACCCGCCCCGCGTCGGCCTTCGCGTCCGATGCCCACCTGGAAGACGAGGCACTGTCATGAGTGAGCAGGAGCAGTATGCGAAGACTGCCCAGCAGCAGGCGGAGCTCTCGCGGCGGGCGCCGAACGCCCGCGAGCTGGCCTCCCAGGGGCCGGGTCTGGACAACTACGAGGCGGTGATGGCCGCTGCCGCCTCGGCAGCAACGATGGCCAAGCGAGCCCCGCTGACCTACCTGACCCCAGAGCCCCAGGGGCCGGCGGCGGAGCTGAACGACGTCGCCGAGACCGGGGCATCCCCGAGCCTGGCGACCCGCTACCTCGGGCTGGACCTGCGCAGCCCACTGGTCGCCTCGGCAGGACCCCTCTCCCAGTCGGTGGAGGGCATCAAGGAACTGGCCGACACCGGACTGGGTGCGGTCGTGATGTATTCCCTGTTCGAGGAGCAGATCCGGCGCCAGGAGGCCCGCCAGGTCGCCCTGCTGGAGCGCCACGAGGAGGCTTTCGCGGAAGCCCTGAACTACTTCCCGGAACCGGAGGAGCTCGGCAGCCAGGACATCATCCGCAACTACCTCCAGCTGGTCGAGGACGCCGCCAAGGCCATCGACATCCCGCTCATCGCGAGCCTCAACGGGGCCACCCACGGCGGGTGGGTCGACACCGCCCGTCAACTGCAGGACGCCGGCGCGGCCGCGCTGGAGCTCAACATCTACATGGTGCCCGGTGATCTGGGGGTCACCGGCGCCGAGGTCGAGGAGCGGCACCTGGAGATCCTGGCGGGGGTGAAGCAGGCCGTGGACATCCCGGTGGCGGTGAAACTGAGCCCCTACTTCTCCTCGGTGGGCCAGATGGCGATCGCACTGGACGAGGCCGGGGCCGACGGGCTGGTGCTGTTCAACCGCTTCCTGCAGCCCGACATCGACATCGAGCGGCTCGAGGTCGTCCCCGGCGTGGAACTCTCCACCCCGTTCGAGGCACGACTGCCACGGACGTGGATTGCCGTGCTCCATGGCAAGCTCCGGGCGTCCCTGGCCGGCACCTCGGGCGTGGAGACCGTCGACGACGTGGTGAAGTACCTGCTCGCCGGGGCGGATGTGGTGATGACCACCTCCGCGCTCGTGCGGCACGGGCGCGGCTATGCCAGCACGCTGGTGGACGGCCTGGGCCAGTGGCTCTCCCGAAAGGACCTCACCCTGGACCGGGTCCGCGGAATGCTTGCCGTTCCCGAGGAGGCCAGGGCCAGCGGCTACGAGCGGGCAGGCTATGTGGCTGCCCTGCAGCGGGCCAAGACGCGCTACGGGGCCTGACGGCAGGGAGTGTGACGGGCAGGCGGGCCTGACCAAAGCCATGCCCCGGGCGTCCCGTTGACAACAACAGTTCGGCCCCCGTTCCAGCGGAGCGGGGGCCGAATGCTGTGGAAGGTCAGATCACTTGACCTGCACGTAGCTCACCTGGGCAACGCCCCGGGAGGTGGGAGCGATCTGGGAGAAAGCGGCCTTCGACAGGTCCAGGCAGCGACCCGCGATGTAGGGGCCGCGGTCGTTGACGCGCACGATGACCGACTTGCCGTTGGCCTTGTTGGTGACCTTCAGGCGGGTGCCCATCGGCAGGGTCTTGTGGGCGGTGGTCAGCTTGGTGCCGTCGAACCACTCACCGGAGGCGGTGGGCTGGGGCTGCCAGTAGTGCGAGGCCTCGCAGGAGCCGGAGTAGCCACCACTCACGGTGGTCCCGGAGGTGGACACGGGGGTGGTCGCCACGGCCACCTTCTGGCCGGCGCCCACGCGCAGGGCATACAGGGTGGAGTAGTCCAGGACGCCGGTCTGGCGCAGCTTGCGGCTGGCCTGGTACCTGACCAGCGCGGCCTTGGTCTGCGAGCCGAAGTAGCCGGTGGCGCCGGCGGAGGGGCCGAGACGAACCTCGATGAGCGCCTTCTGCAGGTTGCGGACCGCGCTGTTGCTGGTGCCGTACTTGGCGTTGTAGTTGGTCCCGCGGGCGTAGTACATCGCGCAGTAGACATTGGGCCCGGTCGAGCAGTACTTCGCCTCAGAGGTGGTCATGGCGTTGGCCTGCGGGGCGGCAACCAGGCTGCCGGTGGCAGCGGTGGCGACAGCGGCCAGGGCGACAGCGGCGTGACGAATCTTGGACATCGTTCTCCAGAATGTGGTGCCCGAACCTGGGGCTCGTGGCGGCTGGTGTTCGGGGGATGTCCCCGACGGTCGATTCACAATAACCCCTGAAAATTCTCAGACAAAACTCAACTTGAGCGGTGGTTGAGGGTTGAGGGGGTTCAGACGGGTGTGGACGGGTAGAAGCGCTCGCCATTTACCCTTGTCAGGGCTTGGACATCAGGGTGGGGGTCATGACACGCCGAGGCGGCGAAAAATTTTTCTGGGTTCAAGCGGACGAGGGGGTTCTCAGGGAACCGGCACTGGGCTGGGCACCTGCCGGGACAGACCGCCTGCAAGGACAGGCCACCCTGAAGGGGTCAGCCCACCCTGCATGACCAGGGTGGGCTGACGCCTCACGGGGTGCTCTGGATGGGTCGCGAGGATTCCCGAGCCCTTCCGCGGGCTCAGACCTGCACGTAGGTGACCTGGGCGACGCCAGCGGACTCCGGGGCGATCTGCAGGAAGGCACCCTTGGCGAGGTCCAGGCATCGTCCGGCGATGTAGGGGCCACGGTCGTTGATGCGGACCACCACGGACTTGCCGGTCGCCACATTGGTGACCTTCAGTCGGGTACCCATCGGCAGGGTCTTGTGGGCGGCAGTCATGGCCCAGGGGTTGAACTGTTCACCGGAGGCGGTGGGCTGCGGGTCCCAGTACATCGAGGCCTCGCAGGACCCGGAGTAGCCGCCGGCCTTCGGCGTGGCCGAGCTACCGCTCGAGCCGGTGGAGGAGGTGGACTTGCTCGAGGTCGAGGAGCTGGTCTTCGAGGAGGTCGAGGAGCTGCTCCGCGTCGAGGTCGAGGAGCTCGAGGTGGACTTCGAGGAGGTCTTCGACTCGGTCTTCACCGGTTCGGGCTTCTGCTCCTCCTTGGTGCCGACCAGGATCACCTCGTCCACGGGCTTGCGGGTCACCTTCGAGGTGAGCTTCTGGTCCTTGGCGCGCTTGCCGTCCACCCAGACCTGGCGGATGGTGTTCTCGCGGATGCCCTTGACACCCTTGGTGACGACCTTGCGGGTGCCCTTGGCCAGGGTGCTGTCCTCCTTCTCGATCGTCCTGAAGGGGAGTTCCTCCTTGGCGATGATA
Source organism: Aestuariimicrobium sp. p3-SID1156 (assembly GCF_025144225.1). GTDB lineage: Bacteria > Actinomycetota > Actinomycetes > Propionibacteriales > Propionibacteriaceae > Aestuariimicrobium. The sequence goes on along the minus strand of NZ_JALXXB010000002.1, from coordinate 56,870 downwards.
GGGCGGTGCTTGACGTCCTGGTAGGTCACCGCAGCAGCCTGGCTGACCGGGGTGGTGATGGCGGGCGAGGCGACATCGGGGGCGGCGAAGGTGACGCCGGCCTTCTTCAGTGCCTCGGCCAGGGTGGCGTTGCTGGGTACCTCGACGACCGTGGTTCCCTTGGCAGTCTTCACCTCCACCTTCTTGAGGGTGGTGATGTCCAGCGAGAGCCCCTGGCGTCCGATGGTGGTCGAGCGGTTGGTCGACACGATGTTCTTCGGGTTGTCCAGGCGGAGCTGGCGCAGGGCGGCGTCCACGGTGCGGGCGGTCGTCCAGCGGGTGACCTTGTAGCCGTCCACGGTCAGGGTCACCGGGCGCGAGTAGAGCACGGTCACGGCCGCACCGTCCTGGATGGGGGTGTCGAGCGAGGGCTGGACCACGTCGCGCCCGGAGACCGAGATGCCCTGCTGGTCCAGCAGTTGCTGCACGGTCTTCGCGCGGGTCGAGACCTGCTTTTCGGAACCGTCAGCCGTGAGGGTGACGGTGTCCTTGTCGAGCGCGATGGCGGCAGCGGAACCGCCACCCACCAGGCCCAGGCCCAGCACGCTGGACAGCGCAATGATCGGGCCGCGGGAAAGCTTCTTCACGGGGGTGTACCTCTCAGCGAGCGTCAGCAAACAGAGGCAGTCTAGGCGCCACGCTGAGAGAACCCAAATTTTTCCTGAGAATCCTTACCCGATGGCGAGTCAGCGCGTCCGCTCGAAGCCACGCAGACGCAGGGAGTTGCCCACCACGAAGACGGAGCTGAAGGCCATCGCCGCGGCCGCGAACATCGGGTTGAGGAAGCCCAGGGCTGCGATCGGGATGGCGATCACGTTGTAGAAGAAGGCCCAGAACAGGTTCACCTTGATGGTCGACAGGGTGCGTCGCGAGAGCCTGATGGCGTCCCCGGCCAGCAGCAGGTCGGGCTGCATCAGGGTGATGTCGGACGCAGCGATGGCGGCGTCGGTCCCGCTCCCCATGGCCATGCCGAGATCGGCGCGAGTGAGGGCGGCGGCGTCATTCACACCGTCACCGACCATGGCCACGCGGTGGCCCTTTTCCTGCAGGTCGCGGACCACGTCGAGCTTGTGGCTGGGCAGGACGTCGGAGAAGACCTGATCGATGCCGACCCCGGCCGCGATGCTGCGCGCGGCATGCTCGTTGTCGCCGGTCAGCATGACCGGGGCCAGGCCCAGTTCCTTGAACTCCGCGACGGCTCGGGCGGAGGTCTCCTTCAGGGTGTCCTGCACGGCGATCATGCCCAGCACGCGATCCTCGCCGGCGACGAAGACCTGGGTGGCCCCCTGCAGGGCTGCGCGCTGGGAGGCGCTCACCAGGCCCTCGGGCACCTCGAGGCCGAGGTCGCCCATCAGGGCGCGGTTGCCGAGGTGGTAGCTGGTGCCGTCGATGCGGCCACGGATGCCCAGCCCGGGCAGGTTCTCGAAGTCCTCGACCCGGCCGGCCGGGGTGCCGGCAGCCGCGATGGCGCGGGCGATCGGGTGCTCCGAGGATCCCTCCAGGGCCGACGCGATGCCCAGCACCTGGGCGGTGGTGGTGTCCTCGGCGGAGACCGAGACCTCGCCGACCGACATCTGGCCGGTGGTGAGGGTGCCGGTCTTGTCGAGCACGATGGTGTCGATGTCGTGCGCCTGTTCCAGGACCTCTGCCCCCCGGATGACGATGCCGAGCTCAGCACCTCGTCCGGTTCCGGCCAGCAGGGCGGTGGGAGTGGCCAGGCCCAGGGCACAGGGGCAGGCGATGATCAGCACGGCGACGGCAGCGGTCACCGCGAAGGAGACCGATTCGCCGAGCAGCAGCCAGGTGAGGAAGGTGCCGAGCGCGATGAGCAGCACGATCGGCACGAAGACGCCGGAGATCTTGTCCGCCAGGCGCTGGCTCGCCGACTTGCCGGTCTGCGCCTGCTCGACCAGGCGGGCGATGTGCGCGAGCTGGGTGTCGGCGCCGACCGCGGTGGCGCGGACTGTCAGGCGTCCCGTGGTGTTGATGGTGGCGCCCACCACGGTCGACTCGGGGCCGATCTCGACCGGCACTGACTCGCCGGTGATCATGGACGCATCGACGGCCGAGTTGCCGGTCAGGACCACTCCGTCGGTGGCGACCTTCTGCCCGGGGCGGACGACGAAGACGTCGTCCACGGCGAGTTCTTCGATCGGGATGTCGACTTCCTGGTCGTCGCGCAGGACGGTGGCCTGCTTCGCGCCCATGCTGAGCAGGGCATGGAGCGCGGCACCTGCCTCCTTGCGGCTGCGGGCCTCGATGTAGCGGCCGGCCAGCAGGAAGGTGATGATCGCGACGGCGGCCTCGAAGTAGACATTGGCGCCGGACATGGCGCGGTCGAGAGTGAAGTCGAAGCCGTGGGTGAAGCCGATGTCACCGGCATGGGTGAACAGGAGCGCGTAGATGCTCCAGCCCATGGCGGCGGTGGTGCCCATCGTGATGAGGGTGTCCATCGTGGTGGCGCCGTGGCGCAGGTTCACCAGGGTGGACTTGTGGAAGGGCCAGCCGGCCCACAGCCAGACCGGGAGCGCGGCGACCAGGGCGGCCCACTGCCAACCCGGGAACTGCAGGGCAGGGATCATGGACACGACCATGATCGGCACCGAGAGGATCACCGAGACGATCAGGCGGGTGCGCAGCTGGGCGGCCCGGTCGACCGGCTGGGAATCCGGCGTCGGAATCGAGGCGCCGTAGCCGGCCTTCTCGACGACGCCGATCAGCTCAGCGGCGTGGACGCCCTCGGGGGCGAGAATGTGGGCCTTCTCGGTGGCGTAGTTCACGCTGGCCTCGACACCCTCGACCTTGTTCAACTTCTTCTCGATGCGCGCGGCACAGGACGCGCAGGTCATCCCCTGGATGTCGAGTTCGATCGGGTCGGCCTGGGGGGCTCGCTGCGGCGAACGGGTGCGGGTGTCGAGGTCAGGTGTGGAGGTCATCAGGCCTGCGCCACCTCGTAGTTGCCGGCCTCGGAGACGGCAGCCCTGACGGCGTCCAACTCGATGGGCTGGGCGCTGGTGATGGCCATGGTGCCGCCGTTGTCGAGGCTGACCTCGACCTGGTCGACGCCCTGGAGGGCGCTGACCTCTTCGGTGACGGCGCTGACGCAATGGCCGCAGGTCATGCCGGTGACGGTGTAGTTGGTGATCATGGGGTTCTCCTCTGGGTGGGCGGAGCGGGTGGGTTGTGGACGCGACCTGGCGCCCAGGGCCTGGGCCCAGGAACGCTCAGGACTTGACCAGGCGCCGGATGGCCGCGGTCGCCTCGGCGATCTTGGCATCCGACTCGGGGCCGCCCCGGCGGGCTGCGTCGACGACGCAGTGGCTGAGATGGTCCTCGAGAAGGCCAAGGGCCACCGCTTCCAGGGCGCTTGTCATGGCCGAGATCTGGGTGAGGATGTCAATGCAGTACTTGTCCTCCTCGACCATCCGGTGCAGGCCACGGGCCTGCCCTTCAATCCGACGGAGCCGCGTGAGGTAGGCATCCTTCTGGCTGATGTAGCCGTGGTGATGATGGTGCTCGGTCACGTCCCACACGATACCCCCCTGGGGTAATGCAATCAAGGGTGGGTACCAGATCTCGTGCCGCCCTTGCACAGCTGGAGGGGAGGTCAGCGCAGGTCACATGATCAACTGCGGGCTGGCTGGGGAAAACACCAGGGACTGTGGACAACGAAGGCACACGAACCCCTCCCCGTTGGCCGCAGGGAGGCACACCCTGGCTGAACTGTCAACAAGTCCGATGGGCGAAAATTTCGGCGCGTCTCGCCATCACCCCTAGTCAGGGCGAATATCTCGACGTGGGTGAATGACTTCTCCACAGACCTGTCCACCTTGTCCACAGGCATTTCCGCGTGGCGTCCACCGCTCTCCACAGGGTTGGAACAAGCCTGTGGATAACTCTGCTTGCGTCCGGCAGAGAGTGTGCGTAGCGTGAGGCGATCCTGCTGCCGCAGTGGGGGTGCAGGTCGTGTCGGAGCGGGCGGATAGCCTGCACAGAATTCGGTTCGAGAGAAGGGACCCGGCATGAGCGAGGGCTTCGACGAGGCCATCGATCGCACTCCCCCGCAGGACGTGGCGGCTGAGCAGTCGGTGCTCGGCGCCATGCTGATGAGCAAGGACGCCATCGCCAATGTGGTGGAGGTGCTCAAGGGGCGCGACTTCTACCGGCCCGCGCACGAGATGATCTATGACGCGATCCTCGACCTCTACGGACGCGGCGAGCCGGCCGATCCCATCACTGTCGCCGACGAGCTCAGCAAGCGCGGCGAAATCGGACGCGTCGGAGGACATGTCTACCTGGCCGACCTGTTGGCGTCCGTGTCGGTGGCGGCGAATGCCAGCTATTACGCCGAGATCGTGCACGACAAGGCTGTGCTGCGGAGGTTGGTGGAGGCGTCCATCAAGGTGGCCCAGCTCGGCTACCAGGGCGCCGGTGACGTGGCCGACATCGTGGACGCCGCCCAGCAGGCGGTCTACGAGGTCGCCGACGGGCGTGCCAGTGAGGACTACCGGCCGCTCTCGGAACTGATCGAGCCCACCATTGACGAGATCGAGGCGATCGAGGGACGCAAGGGGATCATGTCCGGCGTCCCCACCGGCTTCCAGGACCTTGACCAGCTGACCAATGGGCTGCACCCGGGGCAGATGATCATCATCGCGGCGCGTCCTGCGGTCGGTAAGTCGACGCTGGCGCTGGACTTCGCGCGAGCGGCGGCGATCAAGAACAAGCTGACCACCGTCTTCTTCAGCCTCGAGATGAGTCACACCGAGATCGTGATGCGCCTGCTGAGCGCGGAGGCGCAGGTGTTCCTGGGCTCGATCCGCGGCGGCAAGATGAACGACGAGGACTGGCGGCGCGTGGTCGCCAAGACCGGGCTGATCTCGGAGTCGCCGCTGTTCATCGACGACTCCCCCAACCTGACCATGATGGAGATCCGGGCCAAGGCGCGGCGACTGAAGCAACGCCATGACCTGAAGATGGTCATCATCGACTACATGCAGCTGATGACCTCCGGCAAGAAGGTCGAGAGCCGCCAGTTGGAGGTCTCGGAGTTCAGCCGCCAGATCAAGCTGCTGGCCAAGGAACTCGAGGTTCCGGTCATCGCCCTCTCGCAGCTGAACCGAGGCCCCGAGCAACGTGGCGACAAGAAGCCGATGCTCTCCGACCTTCGCGAATCCGGCAGTTTGGAGCAGGATGCGGACATGGTGATCCTGCTCCATCGTGAGGATGTCTACGACAAGGACAACCGGCCCGGCGAGGCGGACATGATCGTTGCCAAGCACCGTAACGGCCCAACGGACACCATCACCACGGCCTTCCAGGGCCACTACTCACGCTTCGTCGACATGCAGCACTGAGATGGCGACGATCGAGCGGCTGGGCCTGACGCCGGTGAAGGGTGTCTCCTGGCACTCCCTCGAGCGGGTGCAGGTGGATGCGAACGGCGTCGTGGGTGACCGGCTGTGGGCGCCGGTCTGGCCGGACCTGGTCTGTGTGCGTGCCACGGATTTCCCGTCGATGGTGGGGCTCCACGTCGCCGCTGACGAGCTGCCCGAGGCGAAGGAGGCGCTGTTCGGTGGACAGATCCGGGAGGTTCGCTACTACCAGCGACACATCCCGTCGGTGATCCATCGGGGACGCCTCGCTGAGCGTCTCTCGGACTGGGTCCGCCACGAGGTGCGGCTTGCTCGATCAGACGGTGGTGCACGGTTCATCTGGAGTTCTCCGGTCAGCGTCCTGCTGCGTTCGGAGTTGGACCACCTGCCCGGCGACGTGGATCGCTACCGGGCCAACATCGTGCTTGATGACCGGGACGCCCCGCTCTCACTCCGCCCCGGAGATGTGCTGCGGTTCGGAGAGGTCGAGCTCGAGGTGGAGCGGGAACTCGACCGGTGCATCGTCATCAACCATCATCCGCTGACGGGGGCCGAAGACCGGTCGCTGTTGAAATCCCTGCGTCCGGGAGCGCGGCTGGCCTACGGCTGCCGCGTGACCCAAGCGGGCGAACTCGAGGTCGGCGCGACGCTCAAGGGCCGGAGTGATTCGGGCGCAGGGCGATTCGCGCAAAACCCCTCGGCGTCCCCGGCTCGGCGCACAGACTGGTGACCTGAACGGAAGGAATCCCATGACCACCGTGTTGTTTGTCGTGTCCGCAGCCACCGTCTGGACGTTGAAGGACGGGGAAACCCACCCGACCGGCTACTGGGCCGAGGAGTTGGCCGAACCCCACCGCCTGTTCACCGAGGCCGGCTGGGACATCACCATCGCCACCCCCGGCGGCATCGCCCCGACCGTGGACGAGCTGAGCCTTGGCATCACCGGCGGGATGCCCGGCAAGCGGGAGAAGATCAAGGAATACCTCGCCTCGATCCAGGACCAGCTCAACGCTCCGGTGCCGCTGGACCAGGTCGACGAGACCCAGTACGACCTCGTCTTCTACCCCGGCGGTCATGCCCCGATGGAGGACCTGTCCCATGACGAGGTCTCCGGGCGCCTGCTGGCCACGCGCCTCGAGGAGGGCCGCCCGATCGCCATGCTGTGCCACGCCCCCGCTGCTGCCCTCGCCGCAACCAGGCCCGATGGCACCAACGCCTTCGCCGGCCGGACGATGACCGGCCTGTCCAATGCGGAAGAGCGCCTCAACCCGTTCGCGTGGAAGGCCAAGTGGTTGCTCGAGGACGCCCTGAAGGAGGCGGGCATCGAGTACGACAAGGCGATCCTGCCGATGCGTCCCCATGTAGTGGTCGACGGCAACCTGTACTCCGGACAGAACCCGCAATCCTCGGCCGAACTCGCCGAGCGCCTGATCGAGGACCTCGGCGCTCGGCAGGGCTGAACCTCCGGCGGCGCCCGGTGGAGGTTTCCCGGACGCCGCCGCAGTCTCAGTTGACCTCGTCCCGGGACAGTGGGGCTCCCCACTGCCAGCCGCCCTGGCGCGAGGGCAGGAAGAGCTCACGCGCCAGGACCGCGCGCCCTGGACTGTGCGGACCACCCCCGCACACGCCGCAGCCCAGCGCGTCGACGAGCATCCGGCGGTGCTGCTGCCACACGGCCGCAGCGGTGATGGAACCGCTCGTCCACGGGCCGCCCTCCCGCTTGCACCACTCGTCACGTCCGCCGACCAGTGGGCAACCGCCGGCTGCGAGTTCGGCTGAGACGGGGACGGTGTGACTGTGTGCTTCGGGGGTGGCCACCGACGGCGTCGGCAGGGCGGTGAAACCCTCGGCGTCCCAGCGGATGACCGCGTCCTGACCGAATTGATGGGCGAGGAAGAGGACCTCGTCGGGGCCCCAGTCGGACTCGGGGGTCTGGAGCAGAACGGACCCGAGTTCGATCCACTGGCGTCCGGTCGGGAAACAGGTGGCGGGACGCCAGGACCAGCCCTGCAGGTCGAGCAGTTCGGTGAAGCGCTGCTGGTGCAGGTGTTGCTCGGGCTGGGTCATGGCGCGACTGAAACCATGGGACGAGCTGACGAACCAGACCATGTGACACGCGGGACCGTAGACCTCGGACGGTGCGACACTCACGCGGTCGCTGCTCGGGGTGAGGTCGACCGGGCCCGTATCGGTGGGGATGCGGACGACATTGCTGAGGTAGGACTCGGCGACGGGCTCGCCCGGCTCGCGGCGGCGCGTCGAAAAATCTGCCTTGCCGGGCGGGAAGGAAACCCTGATCTGGCCGTCCGGGAAGGGACGGGTCCAGTCGGCGAAGGGCGGGATGGTGGACATGGCACTCCTCGTTCCAGGTCTCGCTGGAACGAGACCGCTTGACGCGGGCGAACGCCCGAACGCCAGGTCTTCCTCGGAAGGCACCGGAGCGGTTACCGGTTGCCATGCGCCCACTCCGAGGGGTTGGGGACGCATTCTTGACCTGGGACCCAGTGTGCCATGGGGGTCCGACCTGGTGGGACGAAGGTCAGGTGAGGGCGTCGCGGATGCGGCCTGCGTAGGCCTCGGCCTCGCCCGGCTCGTAGGTGGTGCGCGGCCAGAAGAAGCCCCGGAGTCCGTCCCCTTTGGTGCGGGGGACCACGTGGACGTGCAGGTGCGGCACCGACTGGCTCACCGTGTTGTTCATCGCGACGAAGGTGCCCCGACACCCGAGCGCCTGCGGGAGTCCTGCTGCGACCCGCTGGACCTGGGCGAACAGGGGCTCGAGGAGGTCGTGGGGTAGGTCGACCAGGTCATCGGCGTGGCGGGTGGGGCAGACGAGGACGTGGCCCTTGAAGACGGGCCGGTGGTCGAGGAAGGCGATGGTGTCCTCGGTCCGGAGAACCTCGTGAACCTCCAGCTGGCCGCTGACGGCCTGGCAGATGATGTCCCGCGGCTCGGGCATGGGGCCTCCTTCGGGTGGTCGCGGCCCGCTCGTGGTGCCGTGGCGGTGGTGCCGTGGGCGGTGGTGCTGTGGGCGGTGGCGCTGCGGGCTGTGGTGCTCCGAGCGTGGCACACGTCCGCGACCGATGTCCTCAAACGGGCACGGAAGAAATCCTGAGAGCCAGGAACGGGCGTGAACTCGACTCGTCGAACCCGTCCGTGCCCGTTTGAGGACACCCTCCGGGGCGAGGGCTCGGGTTCGCGGGACGGCCCACCGGGTAGATTTCCAGGATGCGCAGACCACCCCGATTCTGGAGTCGAGAGACCGGCCGCATGCAGGGCCCCGATGGGGAACTCCTGGTCACCCTCTGGGGCTGGTCCCAGGATTCGGTCGCTGAAGCGGCGGCCATGGCCAGGGACCGACTCAGCCGCATGGCCCACCTGGGCGGGAGGCTCCCTCCCAACGAGTACTACCCGCGGACGCCCTTGCGGGAGGAAGTGCTCCACGAGTTGACCAGCACTGATGGCACCCTGCTGGCGGTGGTCACCCGCAATCGGTACGGCGCCCAGGTGCTGAACACCGACGCGGTCGTCTTCGTCGATGTCGACGTGGCCGAGCAGCGGCGCGGCTTCTGGGCCCGTCTGCGTCGGGAGCCCGCACCCACGCGTCCGGCGTGCGATGGATGCCACGCCGCGTGCTGGGTTCCTCCTCCTCGCGGACCGGCAGTGGGCAGGCGTCGACATGCCGCTCTCGATCGGGTCCGGGCAGACGAACTCCCAGCCCTGGACGGTGCGCGAGATGCTGCGACTCCTGGGCGTCCTGCCTGGGCACACGGTGCTGGACGTGGGCAGCGGCTCAGGGTGGACGACCGCCATCCTCGCCGAGCTCGTCGGCCCGACCGGGAGCGTGCTGGGGCTCGAGCGCATCCCGCAGGTGATGGAGTTCGGCCGCGCAAACCTGGAGCGCAGTGAAAGGCCATGGGCCGCGATCAGGTTAGCGTCCCGGGGGATCGTGGGCGCGCCGGAGGAGGCGCCCTTCGACAGGATTCTGGTCTCGGCGGAGGCAGACCGCTTCCCCGATGCACTGGCCGACCAGTTGGCCGATGGTGGCGTCCTCGTGATCCCGGTAGCGGGAACGATGACCGCGCACACCGTCGGGGTGGGGAGCTGGAGGTCAGTACGCACGGGCAGTTCCGTTTCGTGCCGCTGATCGTTGACCAGGATGACAAAGAGCAGATGGCCCAGGAGGAATCATGAGCAAGCCGATCCATCGTCGCGATGACGTCAACCCCGACGAGGGTGAACACAAGTACGGCGACGTCGAGTTCGCGGATCCGGTGAACAACAAGTACCCGATCGACACCGAGGAGCACGTCCGCGCGGCGTGGAGCTACATCAACAAGGAGTCCAACGCAGCGAAGTACACCAAGGACGAGGTGCGCCGGATCAAGGACCGGATCAAGAAGGCGGCGCGCAAGCACGACGTCGAGATCTCGGAGGACTGAGCCCGACGCCCCCGGCCTGGAGGTTTCGGAGTTCAGCCGTCAGACCACGGCTGCTGGCCAGGGACTCGAGGCGCCGGTGATCGCGGGCGGTCAGCTGTACCGAGCAGTCCGGACCCGCTGCTCAGAGCTTGACGAACACCGTGACGCCGATGTCGTCGCCCAGCTTCAGCGCACCCATCATGGCGCTGAAGGGCTTCAGACCGAAGCGCGTCTGGGTGATGACGCCGGTGAGCTTGTAGCCGCCCTCCACCGCCACGACGTCGAAGGTCTGCTCCTGAGTCTCGTCGTTCAGGGTGAGGCGCCCGGTGACGGTGCCGGACTCCCAGCTGCCGCGAATCGAATCGCTGGCGAACGAGAGCGCATGGCCCTTCGTGAACGCCCCTTGCGCATTGCGGTTGATCTTGGCCTTGTCATCATCGTTGAGGGGCTTGGCCCCGCCGCTGCCCTCGCGGACCCGCAGCGAACCGAGGTCGGCATTCATGGAGAGCTTGCAAGCCTCGGGGGTCTCGCCGACGACCAGCGTGCCCTTCCAGTCCTCCGCCACAATGGTCAGGTCGTGACCCATCTTGGCCATCTTTCCCTCGCAGGTGGTCTGGAGCAGGAGGTCAGCCGTCGCGGGGCCGAGGTTGTGGGTGCCCTGTGCTGGAGTCATGGGCCCATCGTGCCACCGGCCTCAACTCTGGCAGGGCAAGAGTGTCCTGCCGGCTGCTCCCCCAAGGGCGGAGGAGCCCGAGACCCTAGATTCCCTGGAAACCGAAGCTGAACGCCAGTCGCTGACCAGCCGGCAGGCAGAACTCGGGATGGGTGCGCGCCTGCCAGGAGTCGTCCCCGCCGACCCCCCGGCGCATCAGCGCAGGACGCAGCACGGTCCGGTGGCGGGCCGGCAACTCGTGGGGATGGGCGGCCTCCTCCAGCTCGGTGGGCGTCCACGGCAGCGCCGAGAACTCCATCCCACCGGGGCAGTCGAACCGCAGCCCGCGCCCCTCACCGTCACTGACGGTGGCCCAGCGCACTCCCGTGTGGCTGCCGGACTCCTGCGGCCGCAGGTAGGGGGGCAACTGCTCCCCCACCGTGCCCTGCCACACGCCGAGCCGCGCTCCTTGGCGCCGGTCGACGTAGCACTCGTGAGGCCCCTCGCCGTACCAGACCAGGTCATCGAACTCGGGGCGCGTCACCAGCATCATGCCGAATTCGGGCATGTCGCCCAGCTCGGCCGGCGGCTCGCATTCCACGGTCACCCGGACATGCCCGGCGCCGTCGACGGCGTACTCCACCTGGCAGTCCACCACCGGCTGGGTCGGCAGCTCGTAGGTGAAGCGCACCGTGGCTCGGTCACCGTCCCAACCGACCTCCGGCGTGTGGTCGGGCTTGGGTCGGGCATAGCGGCTGGCCAACTGCCAGTGACCGTCTTCGAAGGGCATGTGCCAGCCCCGCTCGTTGGAGGTCGGGGCGTGCCAGAAGTTCGGTCGGGGCTGTCCGAGCAGCAACGGTTCGTCCGAGCCGTAGCGGTAGGACACCAGCCCGCCGTGCAACAGCGAGAAGAGCACCTCGAAGTCGTCACCGCGCACCCCGATGTTGTGGATGCCGGTCACCACCTCCGGGCGCGGCACCGTAGCACCTGCGGGTAGTTCACCGACGCTGAACACTCCCTGTCCGAAGGCGACCTCGTGCCCGGCCGGCGCCCAAGCCTCGTCCTCCCGCAGCGTGAAGACCACGTCGACGGTGTACTCCCCCGGCTCCTCGGGCAGCGCCGGGGTCAGGAAGCGACCCTGCTCTCCGGGAGCGACATCGGTCTCCACCCGTACCCGGGAGCATTCGACACCCTCGCGTGCCACCACGACCTCGCAGTCGAAGTGCGAGGACCGCGTCGACAGGTACTGGTTGTCGACCACGAACTCCTCGAGGCCGACGTGCACGGCCAGCCCCTGGTAGAGCTTCTTCACCTCGGCCAGCTTCGGGCTAGGGGTGTGGTCGGCGAACAGGATCCCGTTGCCGCAGAACTCCCCGTCGTGCGGGGCTTCACCGCAGTCTCCTCCGTAGCCGAACCAGCGGGTACCGTCCCCGGTGGTCAGCGCGATGGCCTGGTCGGAGAAGTCCCAGATGAAACCGCCCTGGAAGAGTTCGTCGCGATAGGCCAGGTCGAGGTACTTGTCGACGGCTCCGAAGGAGTTGCCCATCGCATGGGCGTATTCGCACAAGATGAAGGGCTTGTCGCGGTGCTGGGCCAGGAAGGCCTCCACGCCAGTCACTGGGGTGTACATCTGGCTGTTGACATCGCTGGTGCCGGGGTGGCGCGGGTCGTGCTGGACGCCCTCGTAGTGCACCACCCGGTCGTCCTGTGCCCGGAACCATTCGGAGACCTCGAAGATGTTGCGTCCACCGTAGGACTCGTTGCCGCAGGACCACATGATGATGCTGGGGTGGTTCTTGTCACGCTCCAGCATGCTGGCAGCCCGGTCCAGCAGGGCTGGCAACCACTCTGGACGGTCGCCGGGGAAGGCCTCGGAGTCGTCGAGCCCCTCACGCCACAACCGGTCCCACATGCCGTGGGTCTCCAGGTTCATCTCGTCGATGACCATCAGGCCGTACTGGTCGCACAGCTCGTAGAAGAAGGTGTTGTTGGGGTAGTGGCTGGTGCGCACCGCGTTGATGTTGTTCTGCTTCATCAAGACGACGTCGGCCTCGGTGGTCTCACGGTCCATCACGCGGCCACGCAGCCCGAACTCGTGACGGTTGACGCCCTTGAACACCGCCCGGGCGCCGTTGAGCCGCATCACGCCGCCCTCGATCGCGAACCGGCGGAAGCCCACCTTCTGCACGATGTGCTCCACCACCCCGTGCTCGTCGACCAGCTCGATGACCAGGTCGTACAGGTGCGGCTGCTCGGGGCTCCACAGTCGTGGCTCGTTGACCTCCAGCACCCAGCCCTCGCCGCGACGCTCCAGTTCCCCCAGGCCGACCAGACTCGCCCTCATCTCGGCCTCGCCGCACACGTCCAGCTCCAGCTCGAGGGAACCGGAGGCGAAGTCGTCAGCCAGCAGCGTGCGCATCCGCAGGTCCTGGACGTGGGCTCGCGGGCGGCGCAGCAGCACCACGTCGCGGAAGATGCCGGAGAAGCGGTAGAAGTCCTGGTCCTCCAGCCACGAGGCGGCCGACCACGTGAACACCTGGACGGCCAGCACATTGCTTCCCTCGACCAGGTGGGGGGTGAGGTCGAACTCGCTGGGGGTGAAGGAGTCGCAGCCATAGCCAACCCACTGACCGTTCAGCCAGACCGCCAACGCCGACTCGGCACCGTGGAAGACGATCGACAGCTCCTCGCCGTCGGCCAGCGGGGTCTCCAGTTCGAAGCTGGTGCGATAGCTCGCCACCGGGTTGTGGCGCTGCGGCACCTGCCCGACGTCGAGCTGCTCATGACCGTCCCAGGGGTACTGGGTGTTGGTGTACTGCGGTCGATCCCACCCTTCGAGCTGGATGTGGGCCGGTACCGGGATGGTGTCCCAGCCGGAGTCGTCCAGGTCAACGGCCTGGAAGCCGGGCACCGTCTCGGAGGGGTTCACGGAGTAGTGGAAACGCCAGCGCCCGTTGAGGCATTGCTCGAAGCTGCTGACTCCGGTGGCAGCCTCCTCGGCGGAGGCGAACCAGCGGTGGTCGGAATGGGCCGGGATGCGGTTCTCGCCGAAGTACTCGGGATCGGCGAGGCGATTGCTGTCGAAGGTCACTTGACGGCTCCTGTAATGCCCTCGGTGAAGGCTCGCTGCAAAAGGAGGAAGAGCACCATGGTCGGCAGGGAGGCGATGAGTACGGCCAGCATCAGCATGCCGTAGTCGGTAACGTACCCCGCCGTCAGGTTGGAGATGAGCATCGGGATGGTCTGGTAGTCGTTGTTCACCAGGATCACCTTGGGCCAGAGGAAGTTGTTCCAGGCGGCCATGAAGGTGATGACCGCCGCTGCCGCGTAGGTGGCGCGCATGGTCGGGATGAACATGGTGAAGAAGATCCGCAATTCACTCAGGCCGTCGATGCGGGCGGCCTCGATGATCTCGTGCGGGAAGGAGCGGGCCGACTGCCGGAACAGCATGATCAGGAAGGGAGTCGCCACCGCCGGCAGGATGACCGCCATCATCGAGTTGATCATGTCTAGTTCCGCGAACATGCGGAACAGGGGGATCATCGTCGCGGCGAAGGGGATCATCATGGCGAGCAGGATCAGTCCCATCAGCCAGTCCTTCCCCCTGGAGTGGTACACCTCGAAGCCGTAGCCGGCGATCGAGCAGACCAGCAGGGAGAGCAGGGTGGTCCCCACGGCATTGGCCGCAGAGTGCCACAACGCTGCCCAGAGATCCTGTGCCTGCACGAGGTGGCGGTAGTTCTCGACCAGGTGGCCACCGGGCCACAGCTTGGAGTTGAGCACCTCCTGACTGGTGTTCGTGGCCGAGACGACCATGAAGAACAGGGGGAAGACCGACACCAGGGAGGCGATCGCCAGGAAGAGATAGCTCGGGATTTTGCGAAGCCTGGTCCTAGTCACGCTTGTCACCCACCTTCAGCTGGATGAAGGCCAGCACGGCGACCATGATGAGGATGGCGTAGGAGAGCGCCGAGGCGTAGCCGAAGTTGGGGTTGCGGTTGAACGAGAGCTGGTAGAGGTAGTGGCTCATCGTCATGGTGCTGTTGGCCGGGCCGCCCTGGGTGAGGTTCCAGGACTCGTCGAAGAGCTGCAAGGTGCCGTTGGTGGACATGATCGCGCAGAGCAGGATCATCGGCTTCAGCTGCGGGACGGTGACATGCCAGAAGGTGCGCCAGGCATTCGCCCCGTCGACACGGGCGGCCTCCAGGGTGGAGGACTCGATGTTCTGCAGGCCCGCCAGGAAGAAGACCATGTTGTAGCCGGTCCAGCGCCACAGCAGCCCCAGCACGATGACGATGCGCGCGGTCCAGGTGTTGCCGAGCCAGTCGATCGGAGCGTTCGACAGGTGCAGCCCGATGAGGGTGTCGTTGACCAGGCCGTCGGTGGCGAACATGGTGCGGAAGACCAGCGAGTAGGACACCAGCGATACCGCGCAGGGCAGGAAGATCATCGTCCGCCACAGGCCACGGAAGCGCAGGTTGGGGTTGTTCAACAGGGTGGCCAGCAGCAGCGCCAGCCCCAGCATGATCGGCACCTGCACGATCAAGTAGAAGAAGGTGTTGAACAGGGTGGTGCGGAAGATGTCGTCGTCGAACAGCCGGGTGTAGTTCTCCCACAGCGGGTCCGCCCAGCGGAACCGGGTGCCGCGCCCTGTCTTCAGCGACATGATCAGCGCCTGCACCATCGGGTAGAAGTTCATCAGGCAGATCAGGATCGCTGCCGGGAGGAGGAAGACCCAACCGGTCAGGTTGCGCCGTTGTTCTGAGCGAAATCGGACCTTGCCCTGGGCCCTGTCGGGGGCTTCGACCTCGCTGGTGGGGGGAGCTGTCACCGCTGCACGCTTTCGTCGTGGGAGGGGGCCGCCGTGGCAAGCGGCCCCCTCACCGGTCAGTCACTCAAAGGGGATCGGTCGATCACTTCATCGCGAATTCGACGTTCTTCTGGGCCTCGGCCAGCGCCTCGTCGATCTTGGTGCCCTTGAGCACCTTGACCATCGCCGCGGCGACGGCATCGCGGGCCTCGTAGTAGTAGGCGCCGGTCTTGTTGGATGGGACCTTTCCGGCGAATTCGACGACCTTGGAGTAGATCGGCTGGTTGTTGAAGAAGGGCTGTGGCTTCTTGTAGACCTCGCTCTTGCCGGCCGGGGACCAGTTGGCCAGCGCACCCGACTTGGGAAGGATCGTGTCGTAGAGCTCGGTGGAGCCGGCGAAGGTCTTCTTCAGCAGGTCCGCGGCCAGGGCGGTGTCACCCTTGGCGGAGACCGCCCAGGAGGAGCCACCGTTGGCGGTGTAGTTGGTCGCGCCGTCCACGCCCACCAGCTTGGGCACGTTGGTGATCTCCCACTTGCCGGCCTGGTCCTTGGCGGTCTGCACCGAACCAAGGATCCAGACACCGTTGATGGTGCCGGCCACATTGGAGTTCACGAAGCTGCCGATGTACTGGTCCCAGGAGTTGAGTTCGACCAGGACGCCGGACTTCATCAACTCGCCGTAGTACTTCATGACGACCTTGAGGGTCTCGTTGTTGGCGATGTTGGCCTTCTCGTCGTCGCCGAAGAGGGACGCGCCGGCGCTCTGCAGCATCATCATCAGCATGTCGCTCTGCCCGGACTGGGCCGACAGCAGCGGCTTGCCGGTCTTGGCCTTCACGTCCTTGCCCATCGTGAGGTAGTCGTCCCAGGTGATGTCGGTGAAGTCGGAGACCTTCAGGCCGACCTTCTCCAGCAGGTCTGTGCGCAGGGCGTTGATGGCGGTGCCGTTGTCGAAGGGCACGCCGTAGTTCTTGCCATCGATCTTGGAGTAGCCGACGACCGACTCGCCGAACTCGTCGAAGGCCACTCCGGAATCGCTCAGATCAGCGAAGAGCTCAGGGTAGTTGATGACGTTCTTCTGGAAGGCGTTGTTCTGGACCAGGAGGATGTCGGGCAGCTGGTCGCCCTTCTTGGACTGGGCGAGGGTGGTGACCTTGGTCTGGATGTCATCCCAGGGGGTCTCCTTGACGTCGACCTTCACCTCGGGCGAGGTCTTCTGGTAGATCTTCGCCGCTTCCTTCATGGCATAGACGTTGAAGGCCGGGTCCCAGCACCAGACGGACAGTTCGCCGCTGGTGGGCACCTTGTCGCCGGCCTTGGGGCCCTCGGAATCGCCGTCGGAGCCGCTGCACCCGACCATGGTGACGGCTGCTGCGGAGAGTGCGCCGGCCAGCAAGTGGCGGCGGTTCAGTTCAAACATTGCAGATGGTCCTTTCCATCCCGGTGCCGGGTCCAGCACTCCTGGTTCTGTTCCGCCGCTTTCGCTCCGGTGCGCGCGGCGCAACTGATGTTTACGTCAACATACGGGACCTACCACTGCTCACCGCAAGGGGGGTTGGTAACGGAAGGGCAACGATCCCAAGAGATCCTCCGGCTGGGTGGGAACGTCACCATTCCTGATCACGGGATATGGTGCTGGTATGACGACCGGGGCCACCTCGACCCGCCGCACCGGCCTGTCCATCAAGGACGTGGCGCGGCTCGCCGGCGTGTCCGCACAGACCGTCTCGCGTGTCTCCAGCGGGTCGACCAATGTCCGACCGGAGACCCGCGAGCGCGTGGAACTCGCCATGCAGCAACTGGGCTACACCCCCAACCGGGCCGCCCGGGCACTGCGCGTCGGCCAGACGCACACAATCGGTCTGATGGCGCACCGGTTCGAACGCACTGGCGAGGCCCTCACCATGAAGTCCGTCGTCGCGGCAGCCGAACAGGAGGGATATGCCGTCACCCTCATCGACGTCGTGGGAACGAGCGAGTCAAGCTGGGCCCAACGCGCCAGCCGCCTCTCCGAGCAGGCGATGGACGCCCTGGTCATCATCCGAGCCGAGGGCGCCGCTCCGGAGTCGTTGGCCATCGCCCCGACGCTGCCGATCGCCGTTTCCGACTCCCGGCTGGCTGGTTACCTGCCCGCTGCCATCGCCGACCAGACCACCGGAACCCAAGAGGCCGTCCAGCACCTGCTGGAACTCGGCCATCGCACTGTGCACCACATCTCTGGTCCGGTGGACTCGGTTCCCGCCCAGGTGCGCTCCACGGCCTGGCAGCAGACGCTTGCCGGCGCAGGAATCCGTCCCCCCCAGCAGTTCGTCGGTGACTGGAGCGCCCGCTCGGGCTACGAGAGCGGCCGCCGGCTCGCCCTCGACCCGGACGTGTCCGCCGTCTTCTGTTGCAATGACGAGACCGCCTTCGGCCTGATGCGCGCCCTCCACGAGGCCGGTCGACGCGTCCCCGATGACGTGTCGATCATCGGCTTCGACGACATCGGACTGGCCGAGTTCGCCGCCGTCCCACTGACCACCGTTCGCCAGGACTTTCACGCCATCGGGGAGGAACTGGTGCGTCTGGTGCTGATGCAGGTGGGCGGGGCTGAGCGGCACACCCTGGGCCGCACCACCCTACCGACGCAGTTCGTCCAGCGCGCCAGCACCGCTCCACCCCGCAGCTGAGCCCGCCGCGGGACGCGCAACGGCAGGGACACCCCCGAGCATCCGCAGGCCCGTCACGCCGAAACTGACGTCGTAGGCTGGCTGCAGGAGGACACCATGACGATTCCAGTGAAGGCCCTACAGAAGACCGGCCCGGACCAGCCATTCCAGGTCACCACCATCGAGCGCCGCGACCCTCGCCCCGACGACGTGGTCATCGACATCAAGGCAGCTGGCATCTGCCACAGCGACATCCACACCATCCGCAATGAGTGGGGCGAGGCACATTTCCCGCTCGCCGTGGGTCACGAGATCGCCGGGGTGGTGGAGGCCGTCGGCTCTGAGGTGACCCAGTTCACGGTGGGCGATCGCGTCGGCGTCGGATGCCTGGTGAACTCGTGCGGTACCTGCGAGCAGTGCCTCGCCGGCTTCGAGAACAACTGCCTCAACGGCGCGGTCGGCACCTACAACTCCGAGGACGTTGACGGCACCATCACCCAGGGCGGCTATTCCCAGAAGGTCGTGGTGAACGAGCGTTTCGTCTGCCGCATCCCCGACGCCCTCGACTTCGACGTCGCCGCGCCCCTGCTCTGCGCCGGCATCACCACCTACTCCCCCATCGCCCGCTGGAAGGTGAAGGCCGGGGACAAGGTCGCCGTGCTGGGCCTCGGCGGTCTGGGCCACATGGGTGTGCAGATCGCCGCCGCCAAGGGCGCCGATGTCACCGTCCTGTCACGCAGCCTCAAGAAGGCCGACCTCGCCCAGGAACTCGGAGCCGCCCGCACCCTCTCCACCACCGAGGAGGGATTCTTCACCGAGCACAGCGGCGAGTTCGACTTCATCCTCAACACCATCAGCGCCGACATCGACCTCAAGAAGTACCTCCGGCTGCTCAAGCCTCGTGGTGTGATGGCCATCGTCGGGGCCCCGCCCGAGGCCATGGACGTCCGCGCCTTCGACCTCATCGGGGGTGGCAAGGTGCTCACCGGCTCCAACATCGGCGGCATCCCCGAAACCCAGGAAATGCTCGACTTCTGCGCCGAGCACGGCCTGGCCGCCCGCATCGAGAAGATCGGCGTCGACGAGGTGGACGCCGCCTACGACCGCGTGGTCGAGGGCGACGTCCTGTTCCGTTTCGTCATCGACACCGCCACCTTCGAGGACGCCGAGCCGGTCAGCGCGCCGTAGGACCTCCACTCGGCAGGCCGGGCCCACTGCGGTGGACCCGGCCTGGTGCTCCGTTGGGGCGGCCGCGACTCATCGCTCAGCGAGCCACCGTCGCCACGGACTCGTTCGACCCCCGATCCACAGCGCTGACCAGCCAGGTGTACTGACCGAAGTCCTCGGTGACCTCCGGATCGGTCCAGTTCCGGACATCCCCGGTCACGATGGCCACCACATGGCGGGTGTCGGCCAGGTCGCAGGCCTGCACGTCCTTGGCCTTCTTCGGGACGCGGTAGATCACGTACTGCCACACGTCCGACGCCCCGCTGATCTCCAGGCGTCCACCACGGCGGCGAACGCTCGGGGCAGCCGGCGCGGCCGCGTCCAACCAGGGCATGCGGGGGGTGAGCGCGGGCTTGCCGTACCACTCGCGCACGGTGATACCGATGCCGTCGAGCAGGTTCTGGCGGGTGGTTGTGGCGTTGTAGTAGACGTTGCCCTGGATCACGTCGCGGCCGTAGCGGTCGTTGAGCTCAGCAACGTACTCCAGGTGCGAGGTCATCTCTCGCGGGTTGTCCCAGGCCTTGTCGGAGTTCGCGCCGATCTTGTAGGCGCCCTCACCGATGTAGACATTGCAGCGCGGACTGCGGGCCGCCTCGGCGGCCCACCAGGTCGCGACCGCCTCGTAGCTGGCCGCCGCCAGGGTCCGCGACCAGTAGATCTGCGGGAGCATGTAGTCGACCATGCCTTCGCGGGTCCACTTGCGGGTGTCGGCGTAGAGGTTGTCGTAGGTCTGCACGCCGGCCTGGGTGGCCGAGCCCTCCGGATCGGTGGCCTTGTTGCGCCAGACACCGAACGGTGAAACGCCCAGCTGGGTGCCCGGGCGGATCGAGCGCACACCCTCGCGCACCTCGTTGATGAGCAGGTCGATGTTGTGGCGGCGCCAGTCGCCCAGGCTCATCCCGTTGCCGTACTTGGCGTAGGCCTCGGAGTCGTCGAACACCTTGCCGGCGACCGGGTAGGGGTAGAAGTAGTCATCGAAGTGGATGGCGTCCACGTCGTACCTCTCGACCGCCTCCAGGATCGTCGCGACGACATGCTTGCGCGCCTCGGGCAGGCCGGGGTTGTAGTACAGCTTGCCGCCGTAGGGCAGGGTCCATTCCGGGTGGACGCGAGCCGGGTGCTCCTTGATCAGCGCCTTGCCGGCCTCGTCCATCGCGATGCGGTAGGGGTTCATCCAGGCGTGCAGCTCCAGGCCGCGGGCATGGGCGTGCTCGACGGCGAAACCGAGCGGGTCCCAGCCCGGGTCCTGGCCCTGGGTGCCGGTGAGGTACTGCGACCAGGGCTCCAGATCGCTCTTCCAGAAGGTGTCAGCAGTCGGACGCACCTGCAGGAAGATGGTGTTCAGGTTCATCTCGACGGCCATGTCGAAGTAGTCGAGCAGCTCCTTCTGGGCCTGCTCGGCGCTGATCCCGGCCTTGCTGGGCCAGTCGATGTTCACCACGGAGGCGATCCACAGGCCGCGCATCTGGTGCTTGGTGAAATGGGGGTCACCGTCGCAGGCGCGGGGGTCGCCCGGGCGGAGGGTCACTTTCGGCGGGGCGGCATGGGCCTGCTGGGCCATGAACCCGGTGGCCACCGCAGCCGCTGCGCCGAGCCCGAATGTGCGTCGCTTCATCGCGAATCCTTTCGTCGTCGTCCCGCTCGCCTGCATGCGAGGTGGACGCTGCCGACGCTACGGGGACTGCAACTTCTTTACAAGCGTTCGCTCAATAGCGGTAAGAGATTTCCCCCCAGGGGTCGCAGCTGCTCAGCCAGTGCCGGGGTCAGACGCGATGAGCCCGAGCCAGCATGAACGACCGAAGCGCCAGCGCGAGGGCCAGCACGATGCCCAGGATGTGCCACAGCCAGGCGTCCGCGATGAAGATCAGGACCATAGCCACCAATACGGGGACCATGTACTGGAAGGTCCACACCACGTAGCCGCCGAAACTCGGCATGGCGACCCCACGTGACTCGGCCACCGATTTGACCATGAAGTTGGGGCCGTTGCCGATGTAGGTGAGCGCCCCGCAGAAGACTGCGCCCAGCGAGATGGCGACCAGGTAGGCCTCGGGGACGCCCGCAACCCGCGGCTCACCGGGCAATTGTGCGGCCATTTCGAAGAACGTGGCGTAGGTCGGCGCATTGTCGAGCACCGAGGAGAGGCCCCCGGAGAAGACGAAGAAGGTGATCTCGTTCAGGGGCAGCTTGGGGGCGACCTGGGCGAGGTACTTCAGCGCCGGGATCATGGTGAGGAAGATGCCGATGAACAGCGCAGCCACTTCGAGGATCGGATCCCAGGTGAACTCGTTGTCGTGGAAGCGGGTCCGCTTGGCCGTCGCCACATAGGAGATGGTAGCGGCTCCGATCATGATGAGTTCGCGCCAGGGGATCCAGTCGCCGATCGGGTGGCTGCCTCCGTGCAGCACCTCGAGGTTGATGGAGGGGGCGAAGGCAACGGCCAGGACGACGACTCCGAGCAGGAGCAGGTTCTGCCCTCCCCGTACCCGGAGTGGACGCAGCATTTCGATGTCGTGCTGGATGTCTGCCTCCTCCTCACGCGCATAGGCCCTGCGTTCGAGGCCGAAGTAGGTGATCAGCAGCATCACGTTCGTGAACAGCCACTCGGGGAAGAGATGGAAGGTCCAGGTGAACGGCACCCCGCGCAGCATCCCCAGGAACAGCGGCGGGTCCCCGAGCGGGGTGAGCAGGCCGCCGGAGTTGGCCACGACCAGGATCGCGAAGACCACCGTGTGCACCTTGTGGCGACGCTCGGCATTCATGTTCAGGATCGGCCGAATCAGCAGCATCGCCGCTCCCGTGGTCCCGATGAACGAGGCCAGCACGGCGCCGATCGCCAGGAAGGTGAGGTTGTTCCTGGGTTTCGCCAGCAGGTCGCCGGCCAGGAAGATCCCACCCGAGATCACGAACAGGCTGCCCAGCAGGGTGATGAATTGCGCGTACTCGACCAGTGCGTGGGCGACCGGGAGCGACCCCTCCCCCAACCAGATCCAGATGGCGACGGGGATCCCGAGGACGAGTGCGACTCCCAGTTTGGAGGTGTTCTTCTCCCACCAGTGTTCTGTGGACTTCATCAGGGGTAGCACCGCGATGCACCCGAGCATCACCACGAACGGGATCATCCCCCACGCCGGGATTGTCATGCGGGCAGGCTACTACGGCCCCATGACAGCTTTCGTCAGAGGTCTGGGGCAGGCTGGGGAGATGCAGACCACTGACCAACCCGGCTCCACAACCCTGGATGGACACATGGACCGGCGGCTGGGTGCGGTGCTCGGGTCCGTCGCCGGCGATGCGCTCGGGGCACCCTACGAGTTCAATCCGCCGATTCCTGCCCGGGAACCGATCAGGATGCACGCCAACACCACCTGGGAGTTGGGCGAGTGGACTGACGACACCGCCATGTCCATCCCAATACTGCGCGCACTGGCCCACGGCGAGGACCTGCGGGATTCGGACACTCAAGGGCGCATCGTGCGTGAGTGGGTCGGCTGGGCCGAGGACGCCAAGGACGTGGGCATCCAGATCGGCGATGTGCTACGTGCGGTTCGCGGCCGGATGCGGGGCATCGACCACGTCGCAGAACTATCACGGCTGGCACTCGAGGAGGCAGAAGCCCTGCACCAGGTGAGGGGCAGGTCGGCGGGCAATGGCTCACTAATGCGCACCGGTCCGGTCGCTCTGGGCTACCTCGACGACCCTGCCGGGCTCATCGAAGCCGCCACCGCCATCAGTTCGCTCACCCACTTCGAAGAGGACGCCGCCGAGGCCTGCGTGGTGTGGTCCCTCGCGATTCGTCACGCGATCTTCACCGGAGAACTTGCCTTGCGCGAACAGTTGGGCGTCCTGCCGGAGGAGAGCCAGCAGAAGTGGGCCGCGCGGCTGGACGAGGCTGAGGCGGGGGAGCCGCACGAATTCGAGAACAACGGTTGGGTGGTCGCGGCGCTGCAGGCGGCGTGGTCGGCGATCGTGCGCGGCGACGGCCTGCGGGACACCCTCGAGCGAGCGGTTCGATGCGGCTACGACACCGACACGGTGGCCGCGATCGCGGGTTCGCTGGCCGGAGCGGTGTACGGGGCCTCGCAGGTCCCCGACGAGTGGCGTCGGGAACTGCATGGTTGGCCCGGGCAGCGGGTCGACGCCCTGGTCGAAATGGTGGAGGCGATCAGTTGAGCATGGCCCGGTCGCGGGCGATGTTGGCGCGGGCTGCGGGCGTCCAGTGCTCGCGGGCCCTGGCCGTATGGAAGAGCGGGTCGAGGCTGGCGAGGTGGTTCAGGACGGCCAGCCTGCCTTCGCGGTAGCGGTCGAGCGGGACCTCGGCGTAGTCGCGACGAACCTGGCGGCGGTACTCGTCGTAGCGGTCGGGCGGGGCAGCCAGGACTGCGAGGTCGACATCGCAGACATGCTCGGCTCGCCAGTCCCCCGGCTCGGGGTTGTGCATGATCGTCGTGCGCACGAGGCGCACCACCTCTGCGCGCTGGTCATCACTCACCAGCCCGGCCAGTTGGTGCTCGGCCAGCTGCGCGGACTCGTCTTCGTCGGCGCCCCGGCGTCCCTCGAACACCGCGTCGTGGTACCAGACCGCCAGGGTGACCAGGAGGTCATCACACTGCAGGCTGCGGAGCGCGGTCAGACGCTCTTCGAGGCGGCGAAGGTCGCGGGAATAGCGGCCAAGCGCGCCCCATCGGTCAAGCAGGTCCTTCGCGACACCCGGGGCTTGGGGCAGCGGCCACCGGCCGAGAAGTTGTGCACGAAGAGCCTGGTTCTCGGCCTGCACCACCGCTTTGGGACGCCGAAGCCCGCTGCGACGGAGGGCGACCACGAGGGTGCGGGAATCGGTGGGGATGGCCCCGGCGGCGACGCACGAGTCGTAGAGGCGGGCCGGGACGTCGTAGTGGTCGCGGTCGAAGGCGCGGGGCGGGAGGCCAACTCGTTCGGCGAGGTCGTGCAACTCCTCGGGGGAGGAGTCGGAAACCAGATGGCAGAACAGCGTGTCATGGGCCGGCCACGCCGGGCGATCGATCAGGACTGCCATCGGGCAAGCCTGCCAGATGCACCCGGGCGAGGAGCGTGAACCGCCCGCCCGTCACCCCGGACTGGAGGGTCAGCGGAGGCCGGGACGGGATGGGCGTCAGTTCTTCTTCGAGCGCTCGTTGGCCTGGCGGGTGTCGCGGTCGTTCGCCTTCTGGATCGCCTCGGCCAGCTCATCCTTGGACATGCTCGAGCGGCCGTCGATGTCGAGTCTCTGGGCGATCTCGTAGAGGTGTTCCTTGGTTGCATTGGCATCGACCCCGCCGTAGGACTTGCCGGAGGCATTCGGCCCACCCTCGGCAGCGCGCTCGTCGGAGGGCCCCCAGTCCTTCGAGTCCTTGGGCTCCCAGTGGTCTCCGACCTTCTCGTGGGTGTGCTTGACCGCTGCCCAGGCGGTACGCGCCGCACGCGACTCGTCATCGTTGTAGGTCTCCATCGCGGAGTCGTAGGTCTGGGCGAAGGTGTCCTGGGCCTTCTGATCGGATCGTTCCAGGGTCGAGGGAATCTCGCCGTCCTTGGCGTGGCCCTGCTTGTCAGCCTTCGGCATGGTCGTTCTCCTTCCATTTCACTGATCTCGGGGTCGGTGCGGTGGCACCTGATCCCTTCACGCTAGGCGACCATGTCCTCAAACGGGCACGGAACGCCAAGGACCTTCGACTTCATGCCCGAAAACGGCTCCGCGGGTTTCTTCCGTGCCCGTTTGAGGACATCCCTGCTGGGCGAACCGTAGTCTGGACACATGGCGCGTGCGTTGATCGTGGTCGATGTCCAGAACGACTTCTGCGAGGGCGGCTCCCTGGCGGTCAACGGTGGGGCCGCGGTGGCCTCGGCCATCAGCCAGTACCTCGACACCCAGGCTGAGAACTACGACGTGGTCGTGGCCACCCGCGACCACCACATCGACCCGGGTGCCCATTTCAGCGACGATCCTGACTTCGTCGACTCCTGGCCTCCCCATTGCGTCGCCGGTACCGAAGGGGCCGAGTTCCACCCGAACCTGACCTGGCGGGAGTTTGACGGCGTCTTCGACAAGGGCGACTACGAGGCTGCCTACTCCGGCTTCGAGGGCCGCGACCAGCACCAGCAGATCGGGCTTGCCGACTTCCTCCGAGGCAACGACATCACCGAGGTCGACGTCTGCGGGATCGCCACCGACCACTGCGTGCGGGCCACTGCCCTTGATTCAGCACGTGAGGGGTTCGACACCACGGTCCTGCTCCAGTTCACTGCGGCCGTCAGCCCCGAGCGGGTCGGCGAGGTCTCCGAAGAGCTCCTGGACGCTGACGTCGAGGTCAGCACCACCGCCTGACGCCCGCCCACACGATCGCCTCGGGACTTCGTCACCCTCTGTTCACCTCCGCTCCTCCGGTTCTGGCCCCGAGGCAGGCTGGAATCGGCGGCATGAGTTGGCAAGCCGGAGGAATGATCGTCGGCGCGGTGGCCGTTGTCTGCTTCGTCGCCTCACTGGTCCAGGCCGGGATGAGGACCCGCGCCTAGACTCTGGGGCTGTGACTGACGACCGCCCCTACACAGAGTTCGAGCTGGAGCCCCAGGACCTGATTCGCCGCTCCAACCTCGTCCTGCGAGTCGGTCACCTCATGCTGGGCGCCGGCACCAGTTCGCTGCGCGTCCAGCAGTCGATGCAACGCGTCGCCCGCGCGCTGGGGCTGGACCGGCTGCAGGCGCAGATCACCTTCACCAATATCGTCGCCACCGTCCATCGCGGGCCGATCTTCCGCACCCAGATCGGGGTGGTCACGACTCCCGGAGTCAACGCCGATCGCATCAAGGAGATCCAGCGCTTCTCCCGTGAGTTGCACCCCTCGATGAGCGCCGATGACATCGCCGAGCGCTTGGACGCCATTGAGCGCCGCGCCCCTTTGCATCCGTCCTGGCTGGTCACCTTGGCGGTAGGGCTGGCCTGCGCCAGCGTCGGCTTCCTCAACCAGACCGGCGGACGCGACCTGCTGGCCGTGCTGCTTGCAGGCTGCGCGTCCTTCATGGTGCATCGACGCCTGCTGGCCAGTCGTCTCAATCTCTTCGGTGCTGTGGCCATCTCGACGATGGTCGCGGATGTCGTCTACCTGGCCCTGCTGATGGGCCTGCACGGGGGGCGCCTGGGCTCGGTGCCCCACATTGCCGCCGGTTTCATGGCGGTGAGCATCTTCCTGGTCCCGGGGTTTCCGCTCCTCACCGGCAGCCTCGACATCGCGCGACTCGACCTGCAGGCGGGCATGGGACGCATCGTCTACGCGGGGGTCGTGATGCTGTCCATGGGCATCGGGAGCTGGTCGATAGCCACCGTGGTGGGCCTCCAACCCTCCGACTCTCCCCCACTCGACCTACCCAGCGCAGCCCAGTGGACGCTGAGGGTGGCCGCCAGCTTCCTGGCGGTGTTCGGCTGGGCGATCATGTTCAATTCGCCCCTGCGTGAGTCCGTGGCGTCCGCAATCATCGGCATCGTCGGCGGGGTGGTGCGACTGGGGCTACTGGACGCCGGAGTCGTCGCGCACCTGGCGACGTTCATCGGGGCGCTGGTGATCGGTCTGACGATCCACCTCGTGTCACGGCGCCTGAGGTTGACGCGCCTCATCATGCTGGTGCCGACGCTCCTGGTGATGATCCCGGGGGCGCCGGCACTACGGGCACTGCTCTACTTCAACTCCGGAGACCTGATGGGGGCCCTGCAGAACGGGATCACCGTGGTGCTCCAGGTACTCGCGATGGTCTGCGGGCTGGTGGCGTCCATGATGCTGCTGGACCGGGCCTGGGCGTTCACGCGCAACGATCGGTGAGCAAGAGCGCACGGAGCGTCATCCCTCCGGGCGCTTACATCGTTCAGCTGTGGTAGAGCGCCGGCTTGCGCTCCCAGTCAGGGGTGACTTCGAGCACGAGGTCCTTGGGATCCTTCACCCCGAAGGCGATCTGGAAGGTGACCTCACGGCCCTTGAGAAGCTTGGTGTTGGGTCGCTCCTTGAGCTTGCCGTAGTCGTAGACCTCGGAGGCTTCCTCGTTACCCGACTGCATGGAGGCACTGAACATCGAGGGATCCCACGTCTTGGTCGACTTGTTGACGAGGGTGACATCGAACACGACGAACTTGGTGAAGCCCTCGGTACCGGCGGCGTACACGTTCGGCTTGTAGTCCTTGGGCTTGCTGACGGTGATGGAGAGACCATCCTCCCAGGTCCACGAGGATCCGAACGGCTTCGCGTCCTGTTCCTCCTCGGTCGCCTCGGCCTCGGTGGGCTCCGCCTCAGTGGTCTCCTCCGCCGCAGTCGGCTCGCCCTCGGTGGCGGCAGGCGCGCTGAACGCCGGACGGTTGGTGCCCGCGGGCTCCGAAGCCGCGGGCTTGGGCTCGCCGCCGGTAGCCGTGCAGCCGGCGAACAGGATGGCCACCGCCAAGGCGGCCCCGATGGCTGGGGTCTTGCTCATGATTACTCCTGAAAGAAGTCGGGCCGACGCATCCCGTCGACGTTGACACCACTGTGAACCCCAACTTGGCGTGCGTCACGTTCGATATCTGATAACCCCCCTTATCACTCCATTTGATGTTGAGTGCAGTCGAAAATCCTAAACTCTGAACATCACCGACACGAGAAGGGGACGCCATGACATTCACGCTGGCTGACATTGCCCGCCTTGCCCAGGTGGAGCGTCCGGTGGTGTCGATGTGGCGCAGTCGTCCCCTCGCTGGTCAGCCTTTCCCCGAACCGTTGCCCGACGGGTCCTTTGACCCCGAGACCATCGCTTCCTGGCTCGAAGCCACTGGCCGCGGCAACAACCCGACGCCTCGAGCAGACCTTGCGATCACCCGAGCCACACGCCACGCAACCGAGGCAGAACTCAACGACTTCCTCACCCTGCTGGCGGTCCGGATCCTCCTCGACGAACCACTGACCGACCTGTCCGCCGACGACCTCGTGGACGCTGCCGACGGGCTGGATCCAGATGATGAGTTCCTCTTCCACGAGGTGGACGCCCTTCTGCCCCGCTTGGAAGAGATGGCTCCCGCCACGGAGGAACTGTGCAGCAGCGCGTGGCACCCACGAGAAGCCTACGAGCGGATCCTCCATCGCCGCGACGCTGGTCATGCTTCTCGGCTGGCCGGCGACCTGACCGGTCTTCTGGTCGCCCTTGCCCGTGAACTCCTCGGAGACAGCGGCATCCTCGTGGACGTCAACGCCTCAACCTCCGACCTGGTCATCCACCTGCTGAGCGACGACGAGGTTGCTTCCCCATCCATCAGCCTGCCAACCACCGGACCCACCGGGCGTGACGTCCTGCGCCGCTACCTGGTTCATGGCGCCGCACCGCGCCGGCTGAACCTCGATGAGAACTGGCCACTCACCCTCGACAGCGTCCTGCTGGCCAGACTGCCCGACGATGCGGACGCCGGCCTGGACCTCCTCAACGAGATTGCCCTCCAGCTCGAACCTCGCTCGACCGCCTTGGTCCTGGGGCCAGCGGCAACCCTGGTTGACTCACTCCAGCCTTCGCGCGTGGCCGAACGCGACCGCCTGCTGCGAGACGATCTCGTCCGCGCTGCCATCCGACTTCCGCAAGGCCTCACCGAGGACGGTTCCCGCCAGCACCTGGCGTTGTGGGTCATGAGCACGCCGAATGCCACAGATGCGCTCCGCACCGCTGACCTGTCGGGCACGCGCCTCACCCGACGCACAGCACAAGTCGTACTGGACGATGTCCTGGCCTCACTGTCGGCCCCCACAGCACGAGCATTCGGCGTCCTCACCTCGGTGGACCGCGCGAGGTTGGTCGCGTCCGGCGGATCACTTGTTGAGACCCAGGCCGCCCAGAGGGCCCAGCACACCTCCGGTCCCGCCGACGACGCCATTCGGCTCACCCAGCTGCGCGCCGCTCTGCGTCAGCCCCTGCCCGATCCGATGCCCTTCGACTTCACACTTGGCGAGCCACGCCACAGTCTCACGGCCACCCTCGACCAGGTGATCGCCCAAGGTTGGGCGCGCATGCTGCCGGGAGCTCGCATCGGCACCACCGAACCGGGAACAACCCGCCTCTGGACGCCCGATGCCGTCCGCTCAGGCAGCCCACAGAAGGTCGACCTGCTCACGCTCACCCAGCAGCATCCGCACCTGGCGCTCACCGAACCCGGCGACATCATCGTCATCACCCAGGGCCAACCGGCCGCAATCGTCGATCGCGTGGGCGGCTCGGCGGTCGCCTATCCAGCACGCGTCCTGCGTCTCAGTTCGCCACGCCTGACCACCGTCGCAGTGGCGGACGCCATCAACCGTCTACCAGCCGGCAATGGCAAATGGCGCACCTGGCAGCTCCCCCTCACCATCACTGCCGACCCGCAGGTTGAGGAATTGTTCAATCTGCTGGCCGACTATGAATCCCAACTCCGGGAACGGCAGACTCTCCTCAAGGAACTGCGCGACGTGGCGTCGAGGTCTGTGTTGTCCGGATCCCTCACGCTCACTCCCCTGACCGCCGACGAGAAAGGCCAGTGATGGCACGCCCGAAGAAGCCCGACACGCTCACGCCCTCGACTCCCAAGGAGTTGAAGGACACGCTGTGGAAGGCGGCCGACAAGCTGCGCGGCTCCATGGACGCCTCCCAGTACAAGGACGTCGTCCTGGGTCTGGTGTTCCTCAAGTACGTCTCGGACGCCTTCAGCGAGCGCCGCGAGGCTTTGCGTGCTGAGCTGGCTGGGCATTCCGAAGAGATGGTCGAGGAGACCCTGGAGGACCGCGACGAATACCTCGGTAGCGGGGTGTTTTGGGTGGACCCTTCGGCGCGTTGGACCACGCTGGTGCAGTACGCCAAGGCTGCCGACGGAAAGACCATCGGTGAGCGCATCAACGCGGCCATGGAAAAGCTGATGGCCGACAATCCGTCACTGGCAGGCACCCTCCCCCGCCTGTTCAACCGCGCCAATGTCGACCAGCGTCGGCTGGCGGAGCTCCTCGACCTGCTCAACTCGGTGCAGTTCACCGGGCAGGGAGCGGCTCGGGCTCGTGACCTGTTGGGCGAGGTGTATGAGTACTTCCTGGCGAAGTTCGCCTCAGCGGAGGGACGCCGCGGCGGGGAGTACTACACACCTGCCAGCGTGGTCCGGGTGATCGTGGAGCTGCTCCAGCCCAAGCGCGGACGGGTCTATGACCCCTGCTGCGGTTCGGGCGGCATGTTCGTACAGGCCGAGAAGTTCCTGGCCGCCCATGACGAGGACCCCTCGAATCTGTCTGTCTACGGGCAAGAGCTGAACGAGTCCACCTGGCGCATGGCGAAGATGAACCTCGCAATTCATGGGCTGAACGGCAACCTGGGGCCGCGCTGGGGGGACACCTTCTCGCTGGACTACCACGCCGGCACCCAGATGGATTATGTGATGGCGAACCCGCCGTTCAACATCAAGGACTGGAACCGGTTGGAGGAGGATTCCCGCTGGGTCTACGGCGTTCCGCCGGCCAACAACGCGAACTACGCCTGGATGCAGCACATCATCTCCAAGCTCGCCCCCGGCGGCACCGCTGGCGTGGTGATGGCGAATGGCTCGATGACCTCCAACAGCGGTGGCGAAGGTCAGATTCGTGCGCAGCTGGTCGAGAACGACCTTGTCGCCTGCATGGTGGCGCTGCCCGAGAAGCTGTTCAGGTCGACGGGAATTCCAGTCTGTATCTGGTTCTTCAGCAGGGACAAGAGCGCCGGTGCGGGTGGTTCGGTGGATCGTCGCGGCGAGGTGCTGTTCATTGATGCCCGGTCGATGGGGCATATGGTGACCCGGGCCGAGCGGGCATTCTCGGATGCCGACATCCACAAGATCGCGGACACCTATCACGCCTGGAGAGGTATGGAGCGTCTTGGGTTGGGCACGGTGGACGTCACCGAGATGGCTAGCCACGATGACGAGGCTGAGTTGCTGGACGAGTACGAGGACGTGTCCGGGTTCTGCAAGTCGGTGCCGCTGGCCGAGATCAAGGACGCGGGGTATGCGTTGACCCCGGGACGATATGTGGGGGCTCAAGCCATCGCTTCAGATGGCGAGGAACTGAGCCAGAGACTCGCTCGCCTGACCACTGAACTCGAGAGTCACTTCGAAGAATCCCATCGCTTGGAGGCCGTCATCCGACAGCAGCTCGGGAGGCTCTCATGATCGCACTATCTAGCATCGAATCCCTGTGTACTCAGGTCACGAGCGGAGGGACCCCGCCCCGCGGCACGAGCGATTACTTCGCACGAGAGGGGATTCCTTGGGTGAAGACCTCTGAACTGCAGGATGCTCAGATTTTGAGTACCGAAGAGCACCTTACGGATTCCGGGCTCCAGAACTCCAGCGCCAAGGTTCTCCCGCGCGGCACCGTACTCATGGCCATGTATGGGGCAACGGTGGGCAAGCTTGGCTGGTTGGGGATCGATGCTTCATGCAATCAGGCGGCCTGCGCCTTGATTCCTGACCCAACCAGGTGCGATGCGCGCTGGCTTTTCTACGCGCTCCTAAGGCATCGGCCAAGCTTGATCTCGTTGGCCAATGGGGCAGCTCAGCAGAACCTGAACGCGGGTCTGATCCGTCGGTTCTCGATTCCGGCGCCTCAGCTGAGCACTCAACGCGCCATCGCCGAGGTCCTCGGCGCCCTCGACGACAAGATCGCCGCCAACAAGCGCCTCGTCCAGACTGCTTCGGAACTGATGTCAGCGCATGCCGAGCAGCTTCCCACTGATGCCACCCTCCGGGACTTGGCGGAACTCAGCCGGGTCCAGGTTTCAGCAGGCGATCTGAGCGAATGGGCGACCGTTTGGCACTACTCGCTTCCCGCATTTGATGCAGACATTCTCCCAGAACGTGAGTCCGGCAGTTCAATCTTGAGCGGCAAGTTCAAGGTCTCGAATCCGAGTGTTCTTCTCTCAAAGCTCAACCCGCGCTTTCCTCGCGTATGGGATGTTCCCGATCCAGAGGACAGCGCTGCGGCGTCTACTGAGTTCCTTGTCCTTGAGCCAAAATCGCTCCCCACCAGCGCCCTATGGGCTGTTTTGGCGAACTCTCGAACGACCGCGTACTTGAGCGAGCATGCCGCTGGCACTTCAGGTAGCCACCAGCGAGTACGACCAGACGTGGCCATGGACTTGCCAGCGCCTGCAGCAGAGCACTTCGCCGACGAGTTGGTTGATCTCCTGCGGTCGCTCGGTGCTCGCATTCAAGTCGCCCGCCGCGAATCCCGCACCCTCGCCGAACTCCGCGACACTCTCCTCCCCAAGCTCATGGACGGAACCCTGCGCGTCAAGGATGCCGAGCGACTCGCGGAGGAGAAGCTGTGATTGGTTACATCTGTATGCAAAACTTTCTCTCATAGGCGGGCGGGGAAAGGTTTGGGCATGGACGACATCAGAGCCATCATCCTGGATCGAATGCAGGCGTTGGCACCAGCGCTGGACGAGGCGATGAGTGCTGCGATCACCCAGACGGAAACACGGGCAGCCGGGTTCGCGCATGAGCGGTTTCCGCACACCCGACCCATGAATGTGCGGCAGGACGTGCGCCTGGCTCGCGAAGCCATGCCCAACCTCGCCGGCTGGAAGGTTGAGGGCGACCCGCGGAAGATGGGCCAGCTGATCCTCGAGGATTCCCAGACCGGTATTTCCATCCGTTTCCTGAAGTCGCCCTATTCTCAGCCGGATGGGATCCCCCATGCAGGCTCGAACCACGCGAGGCGACTGAAGTGGACCAACCCTCGGTTCGAAGCTCCACTCCCGGGTATGGGGCTCAGTAGCCGTCTGACCTCACTCGAAGCGCTCGCCGGTACCCCGTTCCTGCTCATCTGGGCGTACCTCGATCCCGCCAAACGGGACGCTGGCTACGATCTGCGGATCATCCATACGCTGGCACCGGGCCGGTTCGGCGGGGCGACTCCCTGTGACCTTGATCTGAGGATCCCCCGCGGCGGAATCCTCCGTGAAGAGGATCTGCGGTTCGTGGCCTCCGAGAACGACGAAGACCTGTTCGTCTTCGATCTGCCAGCCGAAGAGGAAGACCAGGCGTGACGTCTCCCACAGCCCAACTCTCAGGGGACCGCATTGGCGCGCTGTGTGAAATGCAAGGAATCTCACGCAGCCGTCTCGCCGACGATCTACACATCAGTGCGGCGCGCCTGTCGAAGATCGTAGGCGGCTCCCAGCGCTTCCCTGCTGATCTGGCGCATACCCTGACCATCCGCTTCGGACTCCCGCTGGAGTTTTTCAGTGCCCAGGACCCCGTCGCCGAGGCTGTCACGCCCACTTTTCGCAAGCGGGCACGCGCACGCGCCTTGGACGAGAAGCAGGTCGTGCGCCTCGCGCGCGAAGCGAGTCGTGTCTTCAGCACAGCGTCCGAGGATTCTGGCTACCGCACCTTCGAGTTCCCTTCCGACCCCGACCTGCTGGAAGACGAGGAACAGTGCGCGCGCGAAGTGCGGCGCGCCGGCGGTCTCAACGCCACCGAGCCCGTCCCTAACGTCACCCGCCTGCTGGAGCGGCAGGGCATCGCGGTCGTGCCGCATCTCATGCCGCAAGGCCTCCCGTCGGAGGACCACACCGGCATCACGCTGCCTTCTCGCCACAACTCCCGGCCCCTGATTGCGCTGGGCACCAAGGTCCCCGGCGCGGTCGCGCGTTTCACCCTCGCCCATGAGGCAGCCCACCACATCTGGGATCGTGACCTGCCCAGCCCACTGACCAGCACCCGTGACCCGCGCGAGCAGCGTGCCCATCGCTTCGCGGGCGCCCTGCTCCTACCCGCGTCCGAGATGGTGGGTCGTGTCGACGAGGGAACCAGCCTGCGCGCGCTGCTACCCGTGAAGGCCGACTTCGGGGTCAGCGTGGGCGCCATCATCATGCGGGCACACACCCTGCGACTCATCAGCGACGCTCGGGCGAGGAGTCTCCAGATCCAGCTGTCGAGTCTGGGCTGGCGCGACCCCCTGGTCGAACCTGTGGAGGTCACCGATGAGCGTCCCCTGCTGTTCAAGCAGGCACTGGCCAGGGTGACCGACATGAGCGCGCTCTCCCTGGCTCGCTACACCGGGCTACCCCCAGAGCTCATCAACCACTGGGCCGGGATTCCGATGCCCGACATCCACTGGCCCGATGCCGACATCATCGACCTCAACGCTGCCCGGCGCACAAGCAGAGCCGCCTCACGCCGCCGCTGAACAGGAGAACACCCATGATCACCGAATCGCAGTGGGAGGCCGCCCTCCTCGAATGGCTGGGCGAACTCGCCTGGCTTCCCGGCAAGGGTGCCGATGTCGACCCGCAGCGCTCCTCGGACGCCGACCTCATCCTCCACGACGACTTCCTGATGGCCCTGCGCCGTCTCAACCCAACGGTCCCCGACCAGTACCTGCTACAGGCCAAGGCCGACCTGCTCCAACCCGGCTCCCAGGACCCGCTGGCGGAGAACAAGACGTTCCACGACTATCTCGTCCACGGCTACCGCAGCATCACCTGGACCGACAGCGACGGCCGGGAACAGACCCCCACCCTGCGCCTCATCTCCGCTGATCCGGCCGAGAACTCCTTCCGGGCGATCCAGCAGCTGCGCGTCCAGGACAGCCAGCACCGACGCCGGCTCGACGTCGTCCTCTACGTCAACGGGCTGCCCCTGGTCGTCGTCGAGCTGAAGCAGGCTGGCACCAAGAGCGCCACGATCGCCAAGGCGCACGCCCAGCTGGGCACCTACCTGCACGAGTTCCCGATTACCTTCCGCACCGTCGTCGCGACCGTGGTCAGCGACGGCCTGGCAGCGAGGTACGGCACGCCCTTCACACCGCTCAACCACTACTCGCCGTGGAAGGTCGACGACCACGGCGTCCCCCTGCCCACCGACGCTGAACACCCCGAACTGGAAGCGCTGGCCTTCGGGCTCTTACAACAGGACCGCTTCCTCGACATGGTGCAGCACTTCACCGCCTTCGACGCCAGCGACTCCGGGCTGACCAAGCGCATCGCCAAGCCCCACCAATATTTCGCCGTCCGCAAGGCCGTCAACAGCACACTGATCGCCGTCGACTCTGACGGCAAGGCCGGCGTCGTCTGGCACACCCAGGGTTCGGGCAAGTCGATGGAGATGGAGCTCTACGCCAACCTGGTCATCGGGCATCCGCAGATGCTCAACCCCACGCTGGTGGTCATCACCGACCGCACCGAGCTGGACGGGCAGCTGTACGAAACCTTCAAGCGCTCCACGCTGCTGCCGGAGGAACCCATCCAGGTGCGCACCCGCACCCAGCTGCGCAGCGAACTCAGCAACCGCAACTCCGGTGGCATCTACTTCACCACCCTGCAGAAGTTCGGACGCTCCATCGAGGAGCGCCAGGCAGGCCTCGACCATCCCCTGCTGACCGATCGGCGCAATGTCATCGTCATCGTCGACGAAGCCCACCGCAGCCACTACGACGACCTCGACGGGTACGCCCGCCACCTCAAGGACGCGCTGCCGCACGCGACCCTGATCGCCTTCACCGGCACCCCGATCAGCGAGAACGAACGCAACACCCGCGAGGTGTTCGGCGACTACATCGACGTCTACGACCTGAGCCGCGCGGTCGAGGATGGCGCCACCGTTCCGGTCTACTTCCAGCCACGGCTGATCCAGGTGAAGCTCGCCGACGGAGTCACCGAGTCGGACCTGGATGCGCTGGCTGACGAGCAGGCCCGCGACCTGGACGACGCCGAACGCGCCCGCATTGAGCGCTCCGTGGCCGTGATCAATGCGATCTATGGCGCTCCCGCTCGTCTGGAGGCATTGGCCAGGGACATCGTCGAGCAATGGGAGATTCGCCGCGCTGCCATGGACGAGTCGCTCCAGCCGACCTCGGGTGAGGAAGATCAACCGCACGGCAAGGCGATGATCGTGTGCGCGACCCGACAGATCTGCGCAGACCTGTACACGCAGATCACCCGCTTGCGTCCCGATTGGCACAGCGAGGACATCAGCACCGGACGCATCAAGGTCGTCTACTCCGGCACCGCGTCCGATGAGCCGCCGGTGCGCGACCACGTGCGCAGGGAGTCGGAGAACAAGGTCATCAAGAACCGGCTCAAGGACGTCAACGACGAACTCAAGTTGATCATCATCAAGGACATGATGCTGACCGGGTTCGACGCTCCCCCGCTGCACACCCTGTTCCTGGACCGCCCGCTGAAGGGGGCGCTGCTGATGCAGGCCCTGGCGCGGGTGAACCGCACCTTCCGCGGCAAGCAGGACGGCCTCATGATCGCCTACGCGCCGCTGGCAGAGAACCTGCGGCTCGCGCTGCAGGAGTACAGCCCCAGCGACCAGTCCGGCAAGCCGCTCGGACGCGACATCGACGAGGCCGTCGCCGCGACCCGCTCCTTGGTGGAGGCTCTGCGCAAGCTGTTGGCCGGGTACGACTGGCGCGCCGTGACTAACTCGGGACATCCACAGCGCTGGATGAACGCGGTCGGCGGGGCGGTGAACTACCTGCGCTCGCCCCACACCCCGGGCAATCAGGTGGCTGAGGACGAGCAGACGCTGGCCGATCGCTTCCGGGTGCTGTCGTCGAAGCTTGGACGCATGTGGGCGCTGTCGGCCGGGGCGGAGAGCCTCGGCGACATCCGGCAGGAGGTGGCCTTCTATGAGGAGGTCCGCACCTGGATGGCCAAGTACGACGCCATGGAGCGCGAGGCGAGCGGGCAGCCGATCCCAGACCAGATCGCCCGGGCCCTGCGCAGGGCGATGGCCGATGCCACCGCTGCGGGGGGGATCACCGACATCTACCAGGTGGCGGGCATTGATCGGCCCGACATTCGCAAGCTCAACCACAAGGCGCTGCAGGACGCGCTGGTTGGCGACACCGGGCATTTGGCGATTGAGGCCCTACGGGATCTGTTGATCCAGGAGGCGGCGCGCTCGACAAGGAACAACGTGGTGCGCCGCAAGGCGTTCAGCGAGCGGATCAACGAGCAGATGGTGAAGTACACCAACCAGCAGCTGACCGCCGCCGAGGTCATGCACGAGCTGACGCTGCTGGCCGACGAGGTGTCAGGTGAGGCTGATCGGGGTGCGAAGTTTGATCCTCCGCTGAGCCATGACGAGCTGGCCTTCTACGACGCGGTGAGCCAAAACGACTCGGCCGTGCTGGAGCAGGGCGAGGACGTGCTGGCCCAGATCGCCAGAGAGTTGGTCGCGATCATGCGCCGCGATACCCGCACGGACTGGACCCGTCGGGCCGATGTCCAGGCGAAGCTCCGGGCCGAGGTGAAGCGGTTGCTGCGCATTCACAGGTACCCGCCAGACAAAGCCCCGGAGGCGGTGCGCTTGGTGCTAGAGCAGATGGAAGAATTGGCAACGGAGTACGCGACGCAACAAGCTTGACTCGCCCACCCTTGGCCCCAATCGATCAGTTGAGCACTTCTATACCTAAAAGCTTTTTCCATGCCTCTAAGCGACGCAGCAGCGAGAGTTGCCAGCATCGACGACGAGTTCCACAAGCTTGACCGACCGCTTGTACGACGCCTTCACCGTAGACGGCTCCAAGAACTCGAGAAGGCACGAGAAGCGGCAGTAGACGAGGCCATAAAGGAGAACACTCTCGGGGCGCTCGACACATGGTTCAATTCCGAGCCCCCTCCACCCGCTTGGTGCCTACCACCTCGCCACTGGGTCGCTCAGCATGTGCAGCACCAGCTTCCGAACCTGTTTCGCAGCAGGATCGACGTCAATGACGCCTTCGATCAGTATGCACGAACACTTATGGAATCACGCGAGCCTACCCCGCCCCCCTTTGCGCCGTGGCACAAAGAACGCACCCAGGACGACCACCTAGTAAAGCGCCTCAAGGAACACGAGGACAAGGTCCTGCAACTCCTGAAGCCTGAGCACCTCGAGAGCATTCACCACTGGATACATGAAAATCGCTCCAACCCAACATTCCTAACGCTGTTGAGCTCCGAATCATTGCTGTTTCGATTCAACCCTAAAGACGTGGTCTGGAGAGTCCAATGCCTGCGCTACCAAGACACCCACCCCGCCGACTCGTATCGGCATGACCGATGGGTGACAGAGAAACATCGCGAACTCACCGCAGGCGCATGCGTTAAATTTCAATTCCCCATATCCGCCACAACAAAATCATATCATTTCGGCAGCATTTGCCCTGAACCACCTGACCTTTGGAGGGCAAACGAATGGGTCCGGAGACCTTCCTCCCTTCGGCTCGAGCTTCGCCCATTGCTCGGGTTCTATATCGGGGAAAGAACTGCGGAGGCGGCGGATTCACACCTTCGCGAAAGCGAGGTTGTGATTCCTCCAGGGGGGCGTTGGCGGTGCAGAGGGATTCGCGACCTCCGATTCGCGAACCGCGCCCATCACGTGGAGCAACGGATCCGCATGGAGACAGTTTTGCTTGAACAAGTGGAGTCGGAGGATGAGGGCCGTTTCAAGTGGATGGATAAGGCCCCCGAAGTGAGTTATTCGTGACCTCCGATAAGGAGCCCATCTGACCAAGATGTAGAGAAAGCGGCGTGACGTCGCGTAGATCCCAGTTTGGTGGATCTGGGTCTCATTCGACACTGGGGTAGGGGCAGTACGCGGTAGCGCACTGCCCCCACCCGTCACTCCGCTCGCTCGTCGGTACCCAGCTTCAACACCAGCTGCGAGCCCATCGGAGCCGCCTGCACCAGCTGCAGCTGGGCCAGCGCCGGGTGCTCGTCGAGCAGGCGCGCGCCGTTCGCCAGAGCACGCAGGGACGCGGTGCGAGCCCGTGCCTCCTCCAGCTGCGCCAGGCCTCGGACCTTGGCAGTGGCCAGGTCGATCGCAGCACGACGCATCTCCACGGGCAGCTGCACGTCCTTGATCACCACAGCCAGCACCCGAATACCGAGCGCCTCCACCTGCGACTGCACAGCGTCCACGAGCTGGCGCACCAGCTCGGGCTCGGCACGCAGACGCTGCACCGCCTCCGGTGCCTCGAGGCTCGCGACCAGGTCACGCAGAGCGATCTGGGTGGCGAGGTAGAGGGCAGACTCCGGGTTGGCGTCCACCTCGTGGAAGGCCCGCGGATCGGCGACCTCCCAGCGGGTCACGGCCGACACACGCACCTGCAGGCCATCAGCGGTGCCGATCTCCTGCAGCGGCAGCTCAGCCGACTGCTGCTTCATCGGCACCACGACGTGACGCTCAGACCACCGATGCGAGCGCTGGTCGCCGGGGCGCAAGACGCAGGCGAACGACCCCTTGCGGTAGACGAGGATGTTCTCACCGGGCTGTGCGGTGATACGGAACGGGGACATGGTCATGACGGCGACCTCCTTCGACGCGGTCACAGTGTGCTGCCTGTGCGGCAGCACATGGGGATAGGGACAATGCTGACTTTCCGCTGGACCGATTCCGACACGAACGCCACCCCGGGCGGCGGGTTTGGCGGGCCGCTCGACGTGCGAACGGCGCAAGGCCTCCCCCACCGGAGTCCCGGCGTGGCGTCCCAATGAAGGAATTGAACCCTCTGGCTACCATGCAGACTGAAATTTCTTCAGTGCGAGCGGCCCTGGTGACGCAGAACCAGCGTGCGGTACCCCGTGCTGGCTGCTCGGAATCAGCTCCGCAAGAATACGCCGGGCCGCCGGTTGTCCCCAACCGATTTTCCCTCGGACGCCCGCAGCCGGGCGGAACCTCAGGCCTCTGCCCGCTTCGAGATCGCCTGCAGCAGCTCCGGCTGCCGGTTCCTGCCATACGCCGCGGCCAGAAGACAGCCACTCCAGCACAGCAGTGCCCCGACGGCCAGAGCGCCCAACCCCGACACCGACGGGATCCACGCGCTCCTCCGGTACAGCATCGACAGCACCACGAAGGGCCCGATGGCGATCCCCAGCACCGGGAAGACCACGAACTGCAGCACCACGGCCAGGAAGCCTGCCTGGTTCTGCGCCATCAGCGAGTCCTGGGAGTAGATGACCGGGTAGGGCGCGATCACCGACTGGACGCAGGCCAGCCCGAGGCACGCCAGCCCTGCGCCCAGCGACAGTCCGAGCACCGACACCACCAGGGAGGGTGCCAGCACCAGCGCCATCACGATCGAGGCGAGCCCCAGGACCGGCAGGTAGACCAGGATCCGGGCGAGCAACTTGCCCAGGATGTCCCCCGCGGCATCGTCGCCGGCGGCCACGTTCACCCACATCGAGCTGCCGTCGTAGCCGTACATGTTGGCGTTGCTCATCCCCACCAGCAGCGCCACCCCCACGATGATGAAGGCAGCCAGCGGCTGCCCACGCAACAGCACCATGGGCACCACCAGCCCGGCCAGTGCGAAGATCCCGAGCACGATGAGGCCCACACGCTGGGCGGGCTCGCGGAACATGGTCTTGAGGTCCAACCCGGTCACGGCACGCACCCTCGGGCGGAAACCCCTGAGCACCCCAGGAACCCACGGCTTGTCCGCCGAGACCCCCTTCACCGGTCCGTCACTCACCGGCGGGTTCACCATCACCCTGCGCAGCAGCACACCCCACGCGAAGATGATCGGCACCAGCAGCAGCACCCCGCCCGCAACTTCCAGCAGCCCACGCCCCACAACCCCGGAGTGACCGGCAAGCATGGCCTCGGCCGCGAACGAACTCGGCAACCACCGGGTCACCCCCGCAGCGATCTCGACCTCACGCTGCAGCTGTTCAGCACTCTGCCGGCTCGTGGTCTGGGCGATGATGTTGGGCAGCTGGCTCATCAGGATCACCACCAGCGGAATCGCCACCGCCATCACGTCACGGGTCCCCCGCTTGCGCATCCCCAACCCCACCAGGGACACCACCAGGCGCGAGATCAGCGCACACATCACCAGGAAGAGCAGCGCACCGAGCACCAGTACCGGCACCCCGAGCGGCGAGTCCGACAGCCCGATCACCGCGCCCACCAGCATCAACGCTGTGGCGAGCCCTCCCGGGCCGACCAGCGTGGACGCCCCCAGGCCCAGTGCCAGATCGCGCCTGGTAAGGGGCAGCAGACTGAACTTGGCAGGGTCTAGCGCGGCGTCCGTGCCGGCGACCGTGATAGGTCCGAGGAGCCACACCAGAAAGGCCAGCGCCAGGCCGATCTGCACGACGAAGCCCTGCCAGGGGTCGGGCATCCAGCGAAGCGCGATCCCGATCGCGAAGCCTCCGACACCCACGGCCAGCCCCATGACGGCGCCCAGGATCGCGCCGATCTTCTGGGTCAGGTTGCCGACCCGGAAGCCACCGAGGACCAGGGCCCACCTCAGTCGGAGGAATCTCCCAACCACGACAGCCTCCTCTCCAGCGCATCGGCAGGGGCACCCACCAACTGGACGAAACGGTCCTCCAGCGGCTGGCCCTGCCGCACCTGCTCCATCGGTCCCGCCGCGACGAGCTGGCCCTGGGCCATGATCGCGACATGGCTGCAGAGCTTCTCGACCATGTCCATCACGTGGCTCGAGAGCACCACCGTTGCGCCACGCTCCACCAGCCGCGACAGGACGTGTCGAATGGTTCGCGCCGAGACCGGGTCGACCGACTCCATCGGCTCATCCAGGAAGAGAACCCGCGGGTCGTGCAGCAGCGCCGCGGCCAGCGCGATCTTCTTGTGCATGCCGGAGCTGTAGTCGATCACGAGCTTGTCGGCGTCCCCGGACAGCTCGAGCACGGCCAGCAGGTCCTCACTGCGTTCCTTGATCAACTTCTCGTCCATGCCGCGCAGGAGTCCGTTGTAGAGCAGCAGTTCGCGCCCCGAGAGCCGCTCGAACATGCGTCGCTCATCGGGCAGGATGCCCATTCGGCGCTTGGCCTCCACCGGATCGGCCCAGACGTTGACGCCGTCCACGATCGCCTCGCCGATATCGGGCCTCAGCAGGCCGGTGGTCATCCGCAGCAGCGTGGTCTTGCCGGCGCCGTTCGGGCCGACGATGCCGAAGAAGCTCCCCCGCGGGATCGCCAGCCTGACCTGGTTCACCGCCACCTTGGCCCCGAATCGTTTCCCCAGGCCGTTGATCATGACCGCGGGCGCCCCTTGGTCAGGAGCGGGGCGCGGTGGTGTCGGCTGGGACACCGGCTGGGCGTCGTGAGGTGGGGCTTCCATGCCGCCAGCCTTTACCCGCGCGGGGCCAGTGGCAAGCCTCGCCCCGGCCTGCTGCGAGAAATCCGACCACGGGCGGAGGCTCAGGCCAGTTCGAGCCTGCCGAACTCCTCCGGACGGTGGAAAGCGGGGGTCTCGGCCGTAATCGGGTTCCACGCGCCGTAGTGCTCCACCTCGGTGTCGTCACCGCACTTGTAGAAGTTCGCTTCCATGATCGTGCCCGCAGTCAGCTCCACCGGCTCACGCCCCGCCACCTCGGCCAGCGCACTGAGCAACTCCGCGGGGACGGTCCAGGTGATCGACCACTGCCCCTCCTCCACATCGGCACGACAGCCCACCAGCAGGCGTTGCTCCGGGGTGAGGAATTCCCGATCAGCCACCGTCCCGAAGGCGGCGTAGAAGGTGCCCAGCGCGTTCGCCTCCAGGTTCAGATACAGCCCCGTCCCCGGCCAGGGCGCCAGGAACCATTCCAGGCACGAGTCCTTGTGCACCGGGTCATTGGGACGCGTGTAGGTCGCGCGCGGCTCGACTTCTGCGCAGACCATGCGGCAGGTCAACGCCTCGGGCGTCCACGACAGGATCGCGTGCGTCGCGGGGACACTGCCGGGAGCGGTCCACAGGGTGGTGTCGACCTCGGCTCGTCCCGGCGCGACAAGGCTGCGCTGCTCGTTCATGAGCTGACCGTATCGCCACCGGAGGCGTCCGGGTGCCACCACATCGGCGACATGTCCGCCTCAGCGCGCCAACCCAGCAACCGCTCGGCCCCACACTGCGGACGCCAGCCATGCGGCCCCCGCGCCCGCACCTCCACCGTCGGCGCCGAACTGGGCAGTTCCTCCACCGCCACCGCGGCAGCTACCGCCCGGGCACCGTCGTGCCAGTTCACCTGAAACTCGCTCCGCCGCAGGAACTCCGAGGCGTCCGGATCGTCGGGCACCGAGAAACCGGTGAACAGCACGATGCAGGCCGAGATGTCCCACTCCTCGGCCAGCACCCGCAGGGCCTCCTGGGCGAGGAACTGGGTGAGTGAGTAGAGATGGTCGCCGGGGCGCGGGGGCGCGTCACCGGGCACCCAGCGGTCCTCGTGGTAGCCGATCGGGTGCT
The DNA here is from genome assembly GCF_025144225.1 of Aestuariimicrobium sp. p3-SID1156. Classification (GTDB taxonomy): domain Bacteria; phylum Actinomycetota; class Actinomycetes; order Propionibacteriales; family Propionibacteriaceae; genus Aestuariimicrobium. Next base: position 13,508 of record NZ_JALXXB010000002.1, on the reverse strand, counting down.
GCCGCAGCGACAGCGCAGGCCCGCAGGTCACCAGCCGCCGGATGCCCCGAGCCCGCGCCGCATCGATGATGTGCAGCAGCCCGGCCAGGTTGACCTCCCAGGCCAGGACCGGGTCATGCCTGACCACGCCCATCGACACGATCGAGGTCGCTCCCTCGGACGCCGCCAGCACCTGCTCGGGGTCACGCACATCACAGACGCGCTGCTCGTGCGGTGCCGGCAGCCGAATCGCCGTCGGGACCCCAGAGCCCTCCTGTCGCACCGTCGTCCACTCCGCCGGGTCGAGCGCATCGCACTGCACCACCCGTGAGCGCTGCGCCAGCGCCTCGCTGGCCGGACCCCCGAGTGCCCCGCCGGCGCCGTAGAGGACGACCGCGTCGTCCTCGGGCAGGGCCCGGCTCACGGGCTGCGGCCAGTGGGTGTCGATCATGGTCGGACGCGGTCGCGGCCGGCGCTCGGAGCACGGGTGCTGCGGCGCGTAGCTGAAGGGCTCGTCCCCGGCGGTGGCCACGGGGTAGCGGCCACTGCCGTTGGTGATGTGCAGGACGCGCCAGCGGGTCCCCAACGGACCATGATCATCTCCGCGGGCAAGGGCTGCCGCCTGCACCGGCTCATCAACCAGGGTCACGCTGGTCGCCGTCGCGATGGCGGCCGCCGCGTCGTCGAGGTGCAGCTCGTCCCAGCCGGGCTCGTGGTCGACCAGGTCCCCCAGCCTCAGGACGCAGGCCTCGATCGGACGCGCCCGGGTGATCTCACGGCTGGTCAGCTCGGCCAGGTGGGCGATCAGCAGCGCCGGGTCATCACCCGGGAGCGGAGCGAATCGCTCGGTGATCATCCAACCCGGGTCGTAGCGGTCGAGCAGGTGCATGGTGGAGAGCTGCACATAGCGTGCCGGGGCCCGGTCCACCAGGATCCTCCAGACGTCGCGGCAGGCCAGCATGGTGTCCCACCGCGTCGGGTCACTCCGCCGGGGGTCGTGCACCACCACGTCAGCGGGTTCGATCGAGCATTCGTCCTCGATGACCTGGGCACCGGGCACCCGCGCCTGCACAGCGGCCACCAGTTCCGGTTCCAGCCCCCACAGCTTCACACCCATCCGCAGCTCCTCCTCGAACCCCGCGTGGAAGGCCATTGTGACCGAACCCTGGGCGTCCACAGGCGGGCTGAGCACTTTGGGGCCGAATGCCGGCCTCGGCAGAACCCACCTCTAGGTTGGGAGCATGATCGAATTCGGCACGGGCGGCTGGCGCGCCATCATCGCGGAGGGTTTCACCAAGCAGAATGTGCAGCTCCTGGGTCAGGGGCTGGCCCACCGGATGCACTCCGAGGGCGTCGCCGAACGCGGCATCGTCATCGGCTACGACCGGCGCTTCCTGTCGCGCGAGTCGGCCTGGTGGCTGGCGGCGGTGATGGTCGGCAACGGCATCCCCGTGACGGTGATCGACCGCGCCGCCCCGACCCCGATGATCATGTTCACTGTCCGCAGCAAGGACTGCGCCTACGGCATGGCAGTGACCGCCTCGCACAACCCGGCGGTCTACAACGGCATCAAGGTCTTCACCGAGGGCGGACGCGATGCCGATGCCGAGGTCACCGCCTCCCTGCAGGGCCAGATCTACGCGCTCACGCCGGAGGATGTGAAGACGGTCGCCCCGCACGAGCTCGAGGGCCACCCGCTGGTCACGGTGCAGAAGTCCATGAACTGGTACATCGACTCCATCCTGGAACAGATCGACACCGAGACCATCCGGCATGCCCACCTGAAGATCGTGCTCGACCCGATGTTCGGTGTCTCCCAGACCTGCCTGCAGACGATCCTGATGACCGCTCGCTGCGATGTCGAGGTGATCAACAACCGTCACGACACCCTCTTCGGGGGACGCCTGCCCTCCCCGAACATGGAGACCCTCCATGAGCTGCGGCAGAAGGTGGCTGAGTCGGATGCCGATCTGGGCATCGGCACCGACGGTGACGCCGACCGACTCGGCATCATCGACGACCAGGGCAACTACCTGTCGGCGAACCAGATCCTGGTGCTGCTCTACCGCTACCTGCTGGTCGAGAAGGGCTGGAGCGGTCCGGTGGTGCGCAACCTGGCCACCACCCACCTGCTGGACCGGGTCGCCGAGAAGCATGGCCAGAAGGCCTACGAGGTGCCGGTTGGCTTCAAGCACATCTCGGCGGGCATGGACAAGTACGACGCCATCATCGGCGGCGAGTCCTCCGGCGGGCTGACGGTGCGCGGGCACATCGCCGGCAAGGACGGGGTCTACGCCGCGTCCCTGCTGGTGGAGATGCTGGCCGCCAGCGGACGCCATCTCAGTGACCACTGGGGTGACATCGTCGCGGAGTACGGCAACCTCGAGATGGTCGAGACCGCCTGGAACTTCACCCCCGAACGTCGCCAGGAGCTGATGGACCAGCTCTTCGAGCGCCACGAGCTGCCGGACCTCGGCCGCGAGATCCAGCGGGTCTCCTATGACGACGGGGTGAAGGTCCTCCTCGCGGACGGCGCCTGGCTGGTGACGCGCTTCTCCGGCACGGAGCCGGTGCTGCGCATCGTCGCCGAGGACCTCGACGAGGCCGGCGCGTACGCCCTGGTCGATCAGATGGTCGGCTTCCTCGGCCTGCACTGAGCGCCCCTTCTCCCTACTACGCGCCGTAAGTTGTCACTCGGACCGACGACGTCGCTGGTCCGAGTTCTGAACCACGGCGCGTAGTAGCGAATGGGGGTGCCGAGTGGCGGACAATGGTGGCGTGACTTCCCCCTTGGCGCGTCGCGTCCAGCAGGCCCGTCTGCTCCGGACGCTCGGCATCGTCCTGGCATTCGTCCTCCTCGTTGCCGTCATCCGTGGCTGCACCGTCTCCAACCACGAGGGGACGCCGGCAGCACCGCCTGCCGGTGCGTCCTCCTCGCCTGTCGCGTCCAGTACGCCCCCCAGCCCCGGCCGGACGCCGGGCACGGCATCCCCCACAGCGCGGCCGAGCGCGTCCCCGAAGGTGACGCCGACCGCGACCCTGCCCCCCGGGGCCACCCGTGACCCGGACGGTTTCGTACGGTCGAACCTGGCCAGTACCAACAAGTACCGGACCTCCACCGTTGAGATGGCGACCACCCCGAACGCCCGCCGCTGGATCCTGATGGTGGAGTCCTCCGTGGACGTTGATGTCAATGCGACCGCACTGGAGGTGCAGAAGATCCTCGACGACCCGCGCAGCTGGCGCGGTGTCCGGCAGGGGCCGGGAGCTGGGCAACGTTTCCGCCTGGTCAAGGACGCCACGCAGGCCCAGCTCGTGGTGCGCCTGGCCAGCCCGACATCTGTGGATCGGCGATGCCCGCTGAAGACCCGCAGCCTGTGGTCCTGCGCCACCGGGCCGGAGGTGTTGGTCAACGCCGACCGCTGGATCTGGGCGACTCCAACCTATGCCGGCATCCCGCTCAGTGAGTACCGCGCCTACCTGATCAACCACGAGGTGGGGCACACGCTCGGGCTGGGGCATGTCGGGTGCGCGGGCAGGGGCAGGTTGGCACCGGTGATGATGCAGCAGTCCAAGGGAACCCAGGGATGCAAGCCGAACCCCTGGCCCGCCCCGTGACCAACCCGGGATCCCGGAGGGCCGCTGGCCGCGGCGACCTCAGCTGATCAGGAGACCGGATACGGCGCCCAGACAGCTCCCGACGACCTGATCGGGGTCGTCGCCCGCCTCCATGCGCTCGAAACCGGCGTCGAGGACGCGATGAATGATCGTGGCCACCAGCTCGGGATTCTCGGCACCGCTGGCGGCAATCTGCTCGTCCAGGACGGCTTCGAGGGCCGCATGGGCCTCGTCGAGGTCCTTGCGCTCGGCCGGAGCGATGCTGCCAGCGGTGCGCATGACCCAGGCCTGCCGGCCGGGAGCGCCCTCCTCCAGGGAGGCGCGGACGTAGGCCAGCACCTTGTCGCCCGGAGAATCGGCCTGCGCCATCGCCTCGCCGACGACCGTCCCCCATTGGGGCAGGTGACGGTTGAGCACCAGGATCCTCAGGTCCTCCACCGAGTCGACGTAGCGGTACAGCGAGTTGCGTGCGATGCCCGCCGCTGAGGCGACCTCTCCCGCGGTCAGCGGCGCCCCGGCCTGCAGGATGCGTTCGGCCGCATCGATCAGCTTGGCCTGCATCTGGGCGCGATGCTCCCGGACGCTGGCAGCTGCGATTCTGGGCACGACCCCACTCTAGAGGTCTAGATTTCCCCCTATGAACAGCAGGAACCAGGCGCGTGACATGGGGGACAGGGGGATGGGCCAGGCCCGGGGCGCGGCCCGCGAGATCCAGCGCCCGCCACGCCAAGCAGGCCTGAGACCGGGACGCAGGGTCGGCCCAACCGCCCGTATCCTTCAGCCATGGCCGAGACTCGCAAATTCGACCCCTCAGCGGGCAGCGACATCGCCCAGGCCCTGAGGAAGGCCATGGGCGAGCCGGTGCGCCCGAACACTCCCGGGCAGACCGAGGCATCCCCAAACTCGGGGGCGCGCAAGCCGGTGCAGTCCGGCCCGCGGGTCACCTCCGGCGCGATCTGGGATCCCTTCCTCAAGACCCAACCGGGCAAACCCACCAAGCCGCCGGCTCCCGGACCCCTCGCCGGGTGACAGCCGTTCTGACGCTGCTGGAGGGTCGGGCAGTCTAGGCTCGGTGCCACGTGCTGGACCGTCAGGAAGGCAACCCACATGCAGGAACCGCGCGGCTTCGACAAGGCGCAGGCCCTCATCGACAAGGGGGTCAGCATCCCCAACCCGTGGACGATCGACATCGCCGATGACGTCACGGTGGATCGCATCAGCGGTGAGGGTGTGGTGCTCCACCCGGGGACGCGGCTGCGGGGCGCCAAGACGGTCATCTCCGCCGGGTGCATCCTCGGCGCGGAGGGGCCGGTGACGGTCGAGAACTGCTGGCTGGGCCCGAGGGTCGAGCTCAAGGGCGGCTACTTCTCGACGTCGGTCTTCCTGGCCGGATCATCGATGACCCTGGGCGCGCATGTGCGCGAGGGCTCGATCCTGGAGGAGGAGGCCTCCGGCGCGCATACGGTGGGGTTGAAGCAGACGATCCTGTTCCCCTATGTCACGCTCGGTTCCTTGATCAACTTCTGTGACGTGATGATGGCCGGCGGCTCCTCCCGCAAGGACCACTCCGAGGTCGGCTCAAGCTACATCCACTTCAACTTCACCCCCGACGGTGACAAGACCACTGCCTCCCTGTTCGGCGACGTCCCGCGCGGGGTGCTGCTGGACCAGAAGCCGATCTTCCTGGGTGGCCAGGGCGGCTCGGTCGGGCCGGTGACCACCGGCTTCGGCGTGGTCGTGGGTGCCGGGTCGATCCTGCGTGAGGACGTCGAGGACGATGACGTGCTGCTCGTTCCCGAGGTCGTCTCCGGCCTGCGGCGGCCGAACAAGCGACACAGCTACCGCAAGCTCAACAGCCTGCTGGAGAAGAACCTCACCTACATCGCCTCGCTCGTCGCGCTGGAGAACTGGTACCGGCAGGTGCGCGCGCTCTTCTTCGCACAACAGGAGTTCGGCCGCGAGGTGCTCGACGGGGCACTGGAGCAGCTGGCGTCCGGGCAGAACGAGCGGCTCAAGCGGCTCAAGGCTCTGGTCAGCAAGCTCCAGCCCAGCGACGAGGGACGCCAGCAGCTCATCGACAACTGCCAGGCCATGCTCGACGGGTGCGTGGGAGTGAGGGTCGAGGCGCCTGCCGAGGTGATCACGGCCCTGCAGCAGCGTGCGGACGCTGGCGACGACTACCTCACCGCCATCCATGGGCTGTCGGATGCCGAGAAGCAGCTTGTCACAGGCTGGTTGGACGAGGTCATCGCGATCGTGCGGCGACGCTCAGCCGAGGCAGTGCCCGCGCTCGGCCTGTTCTCGGCATGAGCTCGACGGAGCGCCCGCAGCTGCGCTGGGAGCCGGTGGCGCGGGTCTGTTTCGCGATCCTGGGAACGCTGGCGCTGCTCGGCTGCCTGCTCTCGCTACGCACTGGGTGGCTGACCGAGTCAACGATGATGGAGGGGGCGGGCTTCCACCACATCTTCCCGGCGGGCTGGCCGCACCTGGCGAACCAGCCGATGTACTTCACCTTCATGTCGAATGCCCTGCTGGCAGTGACGGGGTGGACGCTGGCGCTGCGACCTCGGGCATCCTCGACGCTTTTCCACGTGCTGCACCTGTGCGGGCTGGTCTGCATCATCATCACGGGGGTGGTCTTCAACCTGCTGTTGCGCAGCGACGACCCGATGACGCCGCTGCAACGGTTTCACGACGGGGTCCAGCACATCGCCACCCCGATCCTGGCGCCGGTGCTGTGGCTGGTCTTCGGTCCGCGGGGGCGGGTGAGCTGGCGGCGGATCGGGCTGGCCTCGCTCATCCCGATCGTCTGGCTGGTGGTGACCATGGTCCGCGGGGCGATCATCGACTGGTACCCCTACGGCATCCTCGACGTGCCCAAGCTCGGCTACGCGGGGGTGTCGGTGTGGGTGGTGTCGATCCTCGCCTTCTACTTCCTGGTTGCCGGGGTGCTCTGGTGGGTCGACCGGGGACGCGCTCCACGTCCACGATGAACAGGTTGCCCTGGTGCATCCAGTCGGTGACCGCTTGAACCAGGTGCGGGGTGCAGGGCCGGATCATTGCGGGCTCTCCAGCGCGGCGGAGCCGGGCCTCTTGCTCTGGATGATGCGGTAGACCGTTGCTCGTGACACTCCGTAGGCCTCCACCAGCTGGGCCACGGTGTATTCCCCCGACTCATGGTCACGCACCAGGTGGGCCTTGCGAAGGGGTGAGAGCTTTGCCTTCCCACCGGGCAGCCGCCCGGCTCGCCGGGCGTGTTCGATGCCCTCGGCAGTGCGCGCGCGGATCAGGTCCGCCTCGAACTCCGCGATCATGGCCAAGGCGTTGAACAACAATCGACCCATGGGATCTCGCGGGTTGTACGTCGCGCCCCCCAGGTTCAGCGTCACTCCCCCGGCCTCCAGCTCGCCGGCGATGTCGCGAGCATCGGGAACCGATCGCGCCAGCCGGTCGAGCTTGGTCACCACCAGCTCATCCCCGCTCCTGCAGGCGGCCAGCGCCTCGCGCAGCCCGGGCCGGTCACGGTTCCTCCCCGTCAGACCATGATCGCTGTAGATGCGCTGCAACGGCACCCCGAGCGCGGCGAGCTGCTCACGCTGGACCTCCAGGTCCTGGCCATGAGTGCTCACCCGCGCGTACCCCACCTTCATCGCCCCACACCTCCCGCTCGCACGTCTCAACTGACGCTCCTTCGTGAGAATCTAGTGTGAGACGGGTTCGTGATGTGACTTTCGCTGTTAAATGGCGGTGTTCTGTCGATGCTCAGTGGCGGTCTTTGTTCAGGTGGTGCCGATGACGAGGGTGCTGGCGGCGGCTTCGATGACGTCGTTGGTGATGGTGTCGAGCTCGTTGATCTTCAGGACGCGCTCGATCTGCGGGAAGAGCCGCTCCAGCAGTCGGAAGTTCCCGCGGGTGATGCGGGTGATGGAAGCGATGGCTTGCGCGTCGGTGAAGTCCTCGGGGTCGAGGGTCTTGCCCAGGGAGCGCCAGTGGCGCTGGAGGACGAACAGCAGCTCGTCCGTGCCCAGGGGCCGGTATTGGTGGGCGAAGCCGACACGACTGTAGAACTGCGGGTAGTGGCTGAACTGCTTCTCCAGGCCGGGCATGCCGATCAGGATCAAGGCGATGTTGTCGCGGTCGTAGCGATCGCGCAGCAGCTCCAGCGCGGTGGGGCGGAGCCGTTCGGACTCATCGACGATGACCAGCTGCACGTGGTTCCTGCCGTGCCGTCGGCCCCACGTCTGCGGGGTGATCTGACCGACTGCCTCCAGATGCTGCTCGATGCAGATATTGGTGCGGGTGATCGCCTGGTCGAGTTCATCCTTCAGCACCCGTGGGGTGGTGAGCACGCTGGGGGTGTAGAGCACGGTACGACTCCGAGCGAGGGCGGCGTAGATCTTGGCGTCGCTGTCGGCGCGCGGACCCCAATAGGTCAGCAGGTCATAGGCCTTCTCCCAGTGGGCGTAGCGGCGCGCGGAGAGTGTCTTGCCCACCCCGGCCGGTCCGAAGCACAGACCGATGGTGTGGCCGCGGCGGACAGCGTCGGCGAACTCGGTGAAGCGGCGGTGCTCTTTGGTCACGATGAAGCGCTGGCTCACCTCAAGTCCTCCTTGTAGACTTTCAGCTTCCGCTTCGGTGCTGGGGCTGGCGGCTCGGCTGTCGATGGCGTCTCAGTGGTGTGCGCGGCTACGACGGCAATGCGTTCATTGATGCCTTGGCGCAGGGCGCGACGGCGCGCGTTGCGGGCAGCCTGGATCTCCTTGAGACTGATCTTCTCGTCGTGATGGTCCTGGTTGACGGCCTTGCACAGGAACTCGTCGTGGTCGAACACGCGGATCTCAGTGATATCGCGCGGGTCGTAGCGGATCACCACCGGCCGTCCGACGTAGCCGGCCAGCGTCGGGGAGACGTAGCGCAGCCCCTGGAAGCGGATGCCATCACGGCGCACCACCCGGGACTGGGCGACCGTGAGCAGCAGCCCGTCGAGGTCTTCCAGGCTCTCGGGCATGCGCGGCAGCCAGCCCTCGGCGATCCACGCGGTGCGCGGCGAGGCACCGAGCTCGCTGTGGGTCCGGTCGTTGTAGGTGGCCACGAACCCCTCCACCGCGCTGTCGAGCTCGGCCAGGGACAGCTTCGGCGTCGGCGCGGGATGGCCCTCGGTGATGTGGCCGGGCAGGTCAGCGAGAAGCTCGGTGTTGACGGTGCCGAAGAACCGCTCGATCTTGCCCCGGCCCTGGGGACGGGCGACGGTGGAGTGGATCAGCCGGATGTGCAGGTCAACAGCGGTGCCGGCGAGGTGGCGGCTGATGAAGTCACTGCCGTGGTCGACATAGAGCACGTCCGGCAGCCCGCACATCGGCCACGCGGGGTCGCTCTTGTGCCAGATAGCCTGCCGCAGCGCCAGGGCGGTGTTCATCGCGGACGGCGCACCCAGGAAGACGGTGTAGCCGCAGATCGCGCGGGAGCAGTCATCGAGGATCGTCGTCAGCCAGGGGCGGACTGGTTTGCCGTCGGTGCCCACCACGAGAATGTCGAGCAGCGTGTGGTCACTTTGCCACATCGCATTCGGTTGTTCGGCGTGCCGGCGCAGCACCAGTTCGTGCTTGTCCCGGTAGGACGCCGCGCCCTCCAGGGCTAGGGTGACCATGCCCGGATCGAGGGCACCCGCGATCGAGCGGACCACCCCGTAGGAAGGCACCGGCCACCCTCGGGTACCGCAGATGTCGGTGACCTTGCGGTGGATCGTGGCGATCGCGGGCCGGGGCTTGCTGAGCGCCAGGCCCTCGATCAACCGCACGAGCTCCCTGGGCAGATGGTGGGCGCCGGCGTCCGAGCGCTGGCCTGTCTCCAGGCCCGCGTACCCGTCGGCACGGTAGCGGGCGTGCCAGCGCTCCAGGGTGCGCAGGCTGATCCCGGTCTCCCGGGCCAGGGCGCTCAGCGGGATACCGTCCTCGACGTGCAGCCGCAGGATGCGCCACCGCGCCGGCCCGTCCACCTCACACCTGCTCGGCGACGGCCTCGCGGGCACGGGCCGCCTGCCGATGGCGATAGAGCGTCGCCCGGGACCAGCCGACGAGTCGGGCGGCGTCCTCGGCGGTGCGGCCCTTCGCGCGGGCATCGCCCGCGATTTCGAGCTTCTCCGCGATCACGGCCGGGTCGACCGGGGGTCGGCCGAAGCGGGTGCCGTTCTGCTTCGCCGCGGCGATCCCCGCATTGACGCGTTCGGTGATCAGCTCGCGCTCATACTCGGCCAAGGTCGCGAGCATGCCCAGCATCATCCGGCCCGATGTCGTCTCCGGGTCGATCCCGTCCGAGACCGATCTGATCTTCACGCCCTGGCCGCGCAGCAGCGTGACCGTATTCAGGACGTCGAGCAGGGACCGGCCCAGCCGGTCGATGCGCCACACCACCACCGTGTCGCCGTCCTCGGCGTAGTCCAGCAGACGTTTCATCCCCGGTCGCTCGATCGCGGTCCGGCTACCCGAGGTCACATCGGAGAACACGTCCCGCTTCTGCACCCCGCCCTCCACCAGCGCATCGACTTGCAGCTGCGCGTCCTGCGTCGCCGTGCTCACCCGCGTATATCCCAGAAGCCTCATACCCCCAGCATGGTGCAGAAAGTCCTGGAAGTCACCGCCTTGAGGCACTTTCCGTCGAGACGACTTCGCAAGACAATCCCGAGAGCGCGTTCACGCAGGAAGCGAACCTGAGGCCGACCACCCGCTGAAAGTCTCATAAACCTGTACCCAACTGAGGCACCAGCTCGTCCGGTTTTGCCTGCATCGAAGTGCCGCGCCTTCGCTCTAAAACCTTCCAAGCTTCGCCGCCCGCACGCCATGCATAGCGCGCGCCGTGAGTCTCTCCCTCCGTCGACTTAACTACACCATCCATCCGGTACAGTTATGTCGTTCACGACGAGGGGAAGACGCGCATGTCCGCGATGACGAAGAGGCGACGCTGGTCGCTGCTGGTGACGGTTGGAGCAGGTCTGCTGCTGATCACCTTGGATAACTCGATTCTCTACACGGCCCTGCCGACGCTGACTGAGGAACTGCAGGCTTCGAACACACAGAACCTCTGGATCATCAATGCCTACCCCCTGGTGATGGCGGGGCTGTTGCTGGGCAGCGGAACCCTGGGGGATCGCATCGGCCACACGCGGATGTTTGTTGTCGGTCTGGTGATCTTCGGACTGGCTTCCCTGCTGGCAGCGTTCGCTCCGTCACCCGAGGTCCTGATCGCTGCGCGTGCTGTGCTCGCTGTCGGTGCGGCAGCGATGATGCCGGCCACCCTGGCGCTGATCCGCACCACTTTCACGGTCGAGCGTGAGCGCAATATCGCCATCGCGGTCTGGGGAAGTATGTCGGTCATCGGGTTCGCCCTCGGCCCGATTATTGGCGGCACACTCCTTGAGTTCTTCTGGTGGGGCTCGGTGTTCTTGATCAACGTGCCCGTTGTGGTGCTGGCGCTGGTCGCTACCTGGCTGATCCGCCCGGCCAACGACCCGGATCCCTCGAAGCGATGGGATGCCATCTCCTCGATCTTGGTGATGATCGGGCTTGTCGGAACGGTGATGGCCATCAAAGAGATCGGCCACGCGCCGCCCTCGGCAACGACCATCATTGTTGCGCTGCTCGTTGCTGCCATCGGGTTCTGGCTGTTCGTGCGCCGTCAGCGAGGTATGGAGCAACCTCTGTTGGAGTTCTCCATCTTCGGCAACCCGGCGTTCACTGCCGGAGTGCTGGCCGCGTCGTTCGCGATGTTCGCGATCGGGGGCATCCAGCTCGTCACCACGCAGCGATTCCAGCAGGTCGCCGGATTCAGCCCGCTGGAAGCTGGGCTCTTGGTCGCCGCGGCCGCCGTGGGCGCGTTGCCGACAGCGCTCCTGGGGGGCGCGTTCCTGCACCGCACCGGACTGCTCGCGCTCATCACCGGCGGTCTCGCCTTCGCCGCCGGCGGCGTCGTGGTGACGGTCATCGGATTCCAGTCGTCCTTCGGCGTGCTGATCCTCGGACTGCTGTTGACCGGAGCTGGTATCGGAGCCGCCTTGGCGGTCGCCTCCACCGCGATTATCGGGAACGTGCCGGTGCGCCGAGCAGGCATGGCCGCCTCGATCGAAGAAGTCTCCTACGAGTTCGGCAGCCTCATTGCAGTGTCCGTGCTCGGGAGCCTGCTCACGGCTATCTACGGCGCACGCGTCGTTCTACCCGACGGCGCCCCGGACGCGGCTGGCAACAGCATCGCTGAGGCACAGGCTGCTGCGCAGGGTGACGCAGAGATCCTCCAGGCGGCGGCGACGGCTTTCGACTCCGCCTACCTCGTTGTGATGCTGGTCGTCGCAGTCGTTCTCGCGGTGGGCGCAGTCATCACCGGAGTGCTTCTGCGCCGGTACCTGCCTGGCACCCAGTCACAGCTGCACTCCGAGCACTGACCGAGAAAGGACCGCCCATGCGGACCAGTAAACGGGACACGATCCTCAAGGCCGCCCTCAGCGTTGTCGAGACCGACGGCGTCACGGCGCTCACGTACGAATCCGTCGCCGCCGCCTCCGGACTCACCAAAGGCGGGCTGCTCTACCACTTCCCCTCGAAGGACGCCATGATGCTCGCGCTGCACGAACATCAAGCCCAGCACTGGGACGAGGAGATGATCCACGCACTGGGCAAGGACCCGGATGAGGCATCGCAGGATGAGCGACTCGCCGCCTATGCCCGAGTCAGCGCCCGCGGCGCCACCGGCGCGGAGTTACTGCTTATACTCGAAGCGAGCACCCACAGCGAGCTCAGCAAGCCGTGGAAACGAGTCATCACTCGCTGGGTCCCCGACCCCGCCAGCATCGACCCGACCGACCCTCGGGCACTGCAGAAGATGGTCGCCTACCTCGCTGCCGACGGTCTTTGGCTCAGCGAATCCGTCGGCGCGATCCCACTACCCCACCAGCTGCGCGCCGCGCTGGCAGAGCACCTCGCCCGCTCCGTCGCGGACGCAGACGAACTCCCGAGCAACGAGGCGAACCAATGAGCGCAAGCACCCAGCAGCGTTATGGACTTCCGCTTGTGGCAAGAGTCTCCATCGTCGCGGCCTTTCTCGAAGCCTTCACCTGGGCTGGTCTGCTCGCGGGGATGTTCCTCAAGTACGTGACGGGCACAACCGACGTGGGTGTCAGCATCTTCGGCGCCCTGCACGGCGGCATGTTCCTCATCTACCTCGCCATAGCGCTCATCACCGCCATCACCCTGCGGTGGCCATGGCGGGTCACTGCTCTCTCGATCATCGCCGCGGTACCGCCACTGACGACCATTCCCCTGGAGATCTGGCTACGTCGACGAGGACACCTCAGCTGCTGACGATGGCACTGCCGCCCTCGCATCGGCGGCAGGACTCTCGACCACGGACGGCCAGACCACGCTTGTCATCGGTACCACCAACTAAAGCCGCCACGGAGCATCGACAGAACACCGCCATTTACCGGCGAAGGTCACATTCGTGAGACAGGACGCGCGCCGGAATGCTGTGGCTTCGTTCGCTTGGTGGCGGGGTATTTGCAGCGCTCCGTGGCGGTCTTGTTGCCGCGATCACGCAGGACTGGCTGCAGGTAGGTGTCGCGGTCTGAACCGAGAGGGGTGTGCCCGGTCGGGGCCGTTTGGATCGCTGCCGCTACGTCAGAGTCCGAAGGCTCCGCCGCTGACGAGGATCACGATGCCGAGGCCGATCAGGACGATGGGGAACAGGATGTCTTCCCAGCGCTCGAGGACTTCAGCGATCGGCGGCCGGGTGGCGACGAACTTTGCCAGGGCCACCAGGACCGCGACGAGCGCGAGGAAGACGATGCAGTAGGCGACCACTGCGATGGGTTCCACGCTGACGAAGACAGGGACATAGACGCCGATGTTGTCGCCACCGTTGGCGAA
>NZ_JALXXB010000019.1 GCF_025144225.1 Aestuariimicrobium sp. p3-SID1156 | reverse complement strand
CGACGCCCACTCACGCTGTCGCCGCTCGAACTCCTGCTTCTTGCGGTCGTACACGCGATTACGGGCAGCCTCGAATCGGCTCCAGAGCGATTGCTCATCCTCCTTGCCAGATCGACCTGCGCGCTTCCATTCATCCATCAGGCGCTTCAGCTCGTCCGAAGCTGTCCTCAAATCGCTGGCATGGGTGAGTGCCTCGGCCCGGCTGACGATACGTTCCTTCTCGCGGCGAGATGCCTCGTTCTCCTGCTTGACCCGGTCGAAGTGAGCGTTGCGTGCCGCGTTGAATCGATCACGTGCCGCGCTGAACTGCGCCCATTGGGCATCATCCGTGGCCTTCTCGCCTCGCCCGACAGACTTCCACTCGTCCAGCAGACGCCGGAACTCTTCGCCACCCTGCTTCCAGTTCGTCGATGTCGCGAGCCGGTCGGCCTGCGACACCAACCGCGCCTTCGCTTCGCGGGCCACCGTCCAGTTGTCTTTGACATCAGGGAAGAGCTTCCGCGTGTGCCGCATGTCGTGGTGCCCTGGGTCACCAGTCTTTTGTTGCCAGGCGTGGACATGATCGACGTCGCGCTGGATGTCTGGGACGTGTCCACGGGCGACAAGGGCCTCGTTGCCGTCCTTCGTGAACTTGACCGTGACCTTCTCGCCGCGCTCGGTGGACCCGTGGACGAGGTCGTCCTTGTCCCACTTGCCGTCGCTCACACAACGATGATCGCCTAGACATCAGGCCTCGCGCAATCAAGCTCACGCGCGCCGTCAGAAAGGGCGAGGCGAGCCCCCCGAGCACCGCTTGCGCACCTGTCGCGTGTACCCCGTCTGCGAGTTCGTGGGCGGGCCGCCCGTCGCCAAGGAGACCTACCGTGTTCGATCTGCTCGCCAACGTCATGTCCGCGCCGCTGCTGGTGCCGATGGACATCAATATCGACCCCAACACCAACGGCCTACCGGGGATCATCAACTGCGCACCATCGTCGGCGCGGTGATGACCATCGGCCTGATCCTCAGCGTGCTCGCGCTGATCGTGTCCGCGATCGTGTGGGGCTTCGGCGCGAACTCCTCCAACCCGCACCTCGCCTCGCGCGGGAAGATCGGCGTCCTCGTCTCCTGCGGCGCTGCGGTGATCTGCGGCGCGAGCGTGACGCTCATCAACTTCTTCTGGAACGTCGGCCAGTCCGTCTAACCCGCACCGTCGTTGAGAGTGCTGGTGTTCGTGATGGGCGTGTGCGACGTTCCCGTGATCTCCTCGGTCTGCGATGCCGTCGGCGAAGGAGCCGCCTCGCTGGTCGCGGCCCCGTTCGACTGGCTCGCGCAGGCGATGGGTGCTGCCGCCGGGTGGCTGTTCGAGGCCGTCTGGTCGGTCTTCGACACCACGACTCTGGTGGATGTCACCAAGTCCGGCTACATCGCCGTCTACAACCTGCTGTTCGGCATCGCGGTCTTCGTAATGCTGATCTTTTTCTGTCTCCAACTCATCACCGGGCTGATCCGACGCGACCCCACCGCCCTCACCCGCGCCGCGCTGGGCCTGGCGAAGTCCGTCCTCGGGTCGTTCGTGGTCATCACGTTCACTGCGCTGCTGCTGGAAGTCGTGGATCAGTTGTGCATCGGGATCGTGCAGGCCGCCGGAGAGACCACCGAGTCGATGGGTGACAAGATCGCCCTCCTCGCCACAGGGCTGGTCGGCATCAACATCGCCGCCCCCGGCGTCGGCGCGATCATCACGATCTTCATGGCCGGCCTCGCGATCACCGCCGCCGCGATCGTGTGGCTGTCCCTCCTCGTCAGAAAAGCACTCCTGCTGGTCGCGGTCGCGTTCGCGCCTCTCGCGTTCAGCGGCGCATCCTGGGACGCCTCGCGCGGGTGGATCGGGAAGTGGGCGATGTTCGTCGTCGCGCTGATCTGCTCAAAGCTCGTGCTCGTCGTGATGTTCCTCGTCGCGATCACCCAGGTCTCCGCACCGATCGACGCCGACCTCGCCTCGGTCAGTGATCCCATCGCGGGGATCGTGCTGATGGCGATGGCCGCGTTTGCCCCGTATCTCACGTACAAGTTCATCGCGTTCGTCGGGTTCGACATGTACCACGCGATCGGCTCCGAGCAGGACGCCAAGAGCGCACTCAACCGTCCGATCCCCGTCCCGACCAAGCCGCAAGGAGGCGGCGATCCGAAGAAGGTGCTCGACGGGAGCAGCAGTGGCGGCGGGAACGCGGGCGGAGGCTCCGGTGGAGGAAGTAGCACACCGCCACCGCCGAAGACCCCGGCACCGGCACCCGCCGCGGGTGGTGGAGGTGCCGCCGCAGGCGGGGGCGGCGCGGCCGCGGCCGGCCCCGTGGCCGCAGGGGTGGTGGTCGGGGCGAGTATCGCCAAGGATGCCGCGACCGCCGGGCCGAAGGCCGGAACGGCCCTGGGAACCCAGGGCGAGCACGCCGCCGACGCAGCCGCGCAGACAACGCCACCGCCCGCCGCCTCACCTGCGGCACCGCCGTCAATCTCGGCACCACGACCGCCGAGCACCGACCCGTCACCGCCGCCGAAGCAGCCCCCGCCGCCCGCGCCACGCCCACCGAAGGAGTAGATGATGAGCAGCACGAACCACGACCGTCCCACTGCGGGTGAACTCGTGCCGGTGAAGTTCTCCAGACTCACCCGCCGCGGCGTCCTCCTCGGCCTGTCGCTGACCCAGCTCATCACGCTCGCCATCGGCGGAGCCACGCTCATCGGCGCGTTCTACGCCGGAGGTGGGATGCTGCTCGCCTACAGTGCCCCGATCTGGGTACTCGCCGCCGCGCTGACTTGGATACCGATCGCGGGCCGGCCGATCGTGGAGTGGCTGCCCATCGCCTGCTGGTGGCTGTGGCGCACCACCGGCGGGCAACTGCTGTATCGGCGCAGGATCGTCGTCCCGCGCCCCGTCGGAACCCTCGCCCTGCCCGGCGACATGGCGCGACTGCGCGAATACACTGACCCCGAAACCGGGACAGGGATGATCCACGACCCTCACGCCGCCACGTTGACGGTGGTGTGCGAGGTCACCCATCCCGCGTTCGTGCTCCTCGATTCCGGCGAACAGGAACGCCGCGTCAGCTCCTGGGGCCGCGTGCTGGCCACCGTCTGCCGTTCCGGGCGAATCGCCACTCTTCAGGTCTTGGAGCGCACGCTGCCGGACTCTGGCACCGGACTGGCCGAATGGTGGGCCACCCACGGCACCCCGGACGGATCATGGGCGGCCGACACCTACGCAGAACTCATCGACCGCGCCGGACCCGCGGGCGAACGCCACGCCACCACGCTCTCACTGTCACTGGACATGAAGACGGCAGCGCGGCAGATCAGGACCGCTGGCGGCGGGATACGCGGTGCCGCCGCCGTGCTGCGGCAAGAGATGAACACCCTCGTCGCAGCGCTCCGCTCCGCCGACCTCTCGCCCTCGGAGTGGCTCACGCCGGGGCAGATCGCCGTGATGCTGCGCTCCGCCTACGACCCCGCGGTTGCCGCCACTCTGGAGCGACACGGCAGGCTCGGCCAGTCCCTCGCGACCGCAGGGCCCGTCGCCGTCACCGAAACCTGGGGCCGGCTGCGCACCGACTCCTCTCACCACGCGGTGCTCTGGGTCAGCGAGTGGCCCAGGTCGCTGGTGTATCCGGGATTCCTGTCGCCCGTGTTGCTGTCCACCGGCATCCAGCGGTCGTTCTCGCTGATCTGCACCCCTATGCGCTCCGACGCTGCCGCTCGCGACATCCGCAAGAAGAAGGTCGAGCACATCTCCGACCAGGCCCAGCGCGCAAAGATCGGCCAGATCGAAGACGCCTCCCAGACCGCCGAATACCACGACGTTCTCCAGCAAGAAGCCGACCTCACCGCCGGCCACGGTATCCTCCGCTACACCGGCCTCATCGCCGTCTCCGCACCCACCATCGAGGAACTCGACGCAGCCGTCGCCGCGATCGAGCAGGCCGCGATCCAAGCATCCTGTGAGACCAGGCTCCTCGTCGGCCAGCAAGCCGCCGCGTTCACCGCCGCCGCGCTCCCGCTCTGCCGACGCGTGTGACTTCAGTCCCTTCAGGCGTCTCCGCCAGATGATCCCTTCGAGTCGCCGTTCTTGAGGACCGCGCCGACGACGAGGGTCCCGATGCCGAGGACACCCACAGCGACCTTCGGCCCAGCCTCTGCTGCGGCGTTTCGCAACTGCTGCGGATCGCGCACTGCGTCTCTCCAACGAGTACTGGTCAGCGCTTCCCGGTCGGACTCGATCGCGAATGGCATATGGAAGTCATCAATGGAGTCGCTGACGGTGTTGATCGAGTTGATTACCTTGCGTGCGGCGCGGGCATGCAGCACGACGTTCTCGCGCGCGACACCACCAGCCTGATCGAGGCGAGTCATGAGGTGCCCTGTCTTCAGGACGATCTTGCTACGCCGCTGCTGGAGCGCAGCATCGAGACCAATCCGATGTCCATCCAGCGAAGCCGGCGCTGTGTCGAAGACATGATCCAATTCCAGCACCGCGTACTCGTTCTGCAACTGGAAGCAGCGCGCAAGCACAGCGAGCCAGACGCCGACTTCTGCCTCAATGTCCTGGGTCGCCCTTGCGAGGGCACCCACGCCCGACTGATCGTTTACCTTGTCGGCGAGGGCTTCCAAGGCACGTAGTGCGTCTGCTTGGACCTCGGCGATTGTGCCCACCTCGGTCTTGATCTTGTCCCAAGCGGTTTCGCGATCCCCTCCGTGTTCGCGTATCGCCATCGCTTCTTCGATGACGAAGCTGACTCGATCCATCTTGGCGAGGACTTCGTCTCTTTGCCTACGGCGTACGTCGTCGAGCTTCCCGTCGATGGCGACGAGGAGCTGTTTCAGCTCCTGTGCCTCTTGCTGCCGAGCAAACTGAGCCATCACTCCGGCAGCACCGGAGAGGATCGCGGGGTTCATGAGAAGAGATGCCGGACCATCCTCGATCTGAATCCACTTGCTGATGGAGCCGGGGTCGCCCAGCATGGCGTGACTGATGCCTTTGGTCTTCGTAGGCATCAGGCCGAACTCCTTGACCTGCTCGGCCGACTCCTTGGTGAGTCTCACGTACCGGCCAGCGTTCTCAGCGATGTTGGACGCCGCTTCCGCCACCTTCGACCCCGTGTCGAGCACTGATCCGAGCCTGTCGAGACGAAGCTCACGCGAGAAGGACAACAGCCCCACTGAATCAAGGAAGCGCTCGATGGCCGACGGGTTGCCGATGACAGCCAGCCCCTCGCCGTCATGGATCAACTCGATCTCATCAGCCACCTGCCGCTCCTCCTCTGTCAGCTTCTGACCTCAAGAGTATTCGTGACCGCCGACAGCCGGGTGGGAGTCCTGCGCACCTCCAAGACACATGACGTGCCAGGAGGTCCATGATGCCCACGTTCTTCAATTCGACTGCCGACGCCGCCGAGGCATCCGAGGCACTGCGGGGGTCGGCCCACGCAAGCCGGAGGTTCGATCAGCCCGCCGACATGTACGGAGTGATCGGTGATCTGTCCTCGGGGATGCGCTCGCTGCGGCAGGCGCTCGACCAGATCGCCGATGTTCACGAGCACAAGGCCGCGCACGCCTTCAACGACGCCGGGAGTCACGGGGCAGGAGCGCGCGATGCGCTCGCTGCTGCGGAGGAACTGCGGAAGGCCGCGAACCTCGTCGACCGGGCGTACGACCGGCTCGCGGAAGGGTTCATCGCCGCCGGGCGGATCGCCTGGCACCCCGACGCGGCCGTCACGGAGGCCGCGCTGTCGCGGTGGGTCAGTGTGGTGTTCCTCCAGGGCGAGGAGGCCGACCGGCCGTTGCGCATCCTCGGCGAGCTGGGGCATGTCGATGCGGTGGACTTCCTCGCGCAGTGGGACTACGGCGACGAGACCACGCAGGCCGTTGGAGAACGGGTACGTCTACGACGAGCCCGGCGAGGGAACGAACGACCGGGTGGTGCTCTCGGGCGACTACGCGCTGGTCGTCAACTCTCACGTCGGCTACGTCTCGCTGCTGCGCCGCTACACAAAGCCGGAGGCCGAGCGCCCGGATGCCGAACAGGTCGAGTCCGTTCCGGTTCAGGCGGGGCCGGAGCTGCTGGTCTCGTACTCGTCGCCGGGTGCTCCGGAGCGGGCCGACCTGCCGACGGCGAAGCGGGATGGGTCGTGGTTCGAGCCGGCGAAGATCACGGCGGTCAAGCAGTCGCGGGGGCTGGTGCTGTGACCGAGGATCGCGCGCGGCTGCACACCGCCGTTCTGGTGGCACCGTCGAAGGAGCGGCGGAAGCTCCGCAAGCAGCGCCGCAAAGCCGAGGCCCGACTCCACGCCGAGCAGCGAAGAACCGCGATCGCCGCCGCGAAGGCGAGGGCTGAGGCGGAGCGTGCCGAGCGCCGCGCCACTATCTACCTACCGAAGGCCGGCGAGCCCGGTGCCGCGAGGCTGCGCACCCCAGGTCGGTTCCATCTGACGCGGCATCAGGACACATCGGCGACGCTGGCGGGCGCGTACCCGTTCGTCGCTGAGGGTGGGCTCGGTGCCGATGGCGTGTTCGTCGGGCAGGACCTCTACTCGGGCGGGAGTTTCGTCTACGACCCGTGGGTGCTCTACGCGCGCGGGATCATTACCGCACCCAACGTGGTGCTGGCCGGGATCGTCGGCTCCGGCAAGTCCTCGCTGGCCAAGTCTCTCTACACGCGGTCGCTACCGTTCGGGCGGCGCGTGTACGTGCCCGGCGACCCGAAGGGCGAACACACCGCCGTCGCCAATGCTGTCGGTGGACGTGCCATCGTCCTCGGTCACGGCCTCAACACTCGCCTGAATCCACTCGATGAAGGCCACCGACCGAGCGGCCTGTCGGACGTGCAGTGGGCCTCGACCGTCGCGGCCCGGCGGCGTGACCTGATCGGCGCACTCGCGGAGACCGTGCTCGCGCGGGGCTTGTCGCCGTTGGAGCACACCGCGATCGACATCGCCCTGACCCAGACGGTGCGGGAGAACGACGTGCCGATCCTGCCGATGGTCGTTGACCGCATCCTCGCCCCGAGCACGGATGCCGACGGTCGGTTGGCCGAGGACGGCAGGCTCGTCGGCCACGCGCTGCGTCGTCTCGTCGCCGGTGACCTGGCCGGGTTGTTCGATGGGCCTTCGACGGTTGCGTTCGATCCGTCGTTGCCGATGATCTCGCTCGATCTCTCGCGGGTCACCGAGAACTCGACGCTCATTTCGGTGTTGATGACGTGCTCGTCGGCGAGGATGGAGTCCGCGTTGCTCGATCCGAACGGTGGGCAGCGGTGGGTGATCTACGACGAGGCGTGGCGGCTCATGTCCCATCCCGCGCTGTTGCGGCGGATGGATGCGCACTGGCGACTCGCGCGGCATTACGGGATCGCGAACATGCTGATCTTCCACAAGCTCACCGATCTCGACAACGTGGGCGACCAAGGCTCGGCGATGCGGTCGCTGGCCAACTCCTTGTTGGCGAACGCGGAGACGCGGATCGTGTACCGGCAGGAGTCCGATCAACTCGGCCCGACGGCGACCGCGCTCGGCCTGACCGGGACCGAGCAGCAGCTCTTGCCGAACCTCGGCGTCGGCCAAGGCCTGTGGCGGATCAAGGCCAGGAGCTTCGTTACCCAGCATCAGCTGCACCCGGCCGAGCTGGCCTTGTTCGACACGAGCAGCCGCGCGGCGGGAATTCCCCGCAAGTTCAAGAATCCTGAAGCCTGATTCGCCGGAAGATGCGGGTCG
>NZ_JALXXB010000018.1 GCF_025144225.1 Aestuariimicrobium sp. p3-SID1156 | reverse complement strand
AGCCACAGTTCAGGTGTCAACCAAACTCACGGCAGACCCGCATCCCGACGGGAGCGGCATCGGGCGTTGTCGTGGTCGATGTCGATGTCCACGGCCCCCACGATGGCCGCGCGGGGTATCAGCGCGCCACCGACGCGGGGCTCGTCGATGGGGCGGGTCTGCTGGTGCGCACACCGACCGGTGGCGCGCATGTGTACTTCCCGGCGACACCGGTCAGCGAGCAGCGGTCGTGGCAGGCAGCCACCGCGGGTGTCGATTTCCGTGGCGACGGCGGCTACATCATCGCTCCACCCTCCCGGCGAATCCTCGACGGCAGCGTCCGCCGCTACGAGGTCGCCGCATCGCCGCGCACTCGGTCGGCACGGTGGACGCGGCCCGGCTGCGGGACTTCCTCGACCCGCGCCCCGTCCCTCCACCACGCGCGAGCGGCGGCTCGATGGAGGTGGATGCTGAGCGGTTGGCGGCGTGGGTCGCCGGGCGGGGTGAGGGCGAGCGGAACCGGGGCCTGTTCTGGGCGGCCTGCCGCCTCGCTGAGAACGGCGTCTCGCCCGCCGACGCGCTCGATGCGCTGGGTGCTGCGGCACAGTCGGCGGGTCTAGGCGATCGCGAGATCACCGCGACCGTGCGCTCGGCCTACCGAGCCACCCGGCCCGCATCCGAGACCGCGTCAGACGGCCGGAGCCAGGGCGCGGGTCGGTGGTTCGGTCGTTCGGCGAGCCCACCGTCCGCAGCGCTGGGGAGGGCGGGGCTGTGATGCGTGAATCGGACGGGCGGCGCTGGGCCGCCATGACGGCGGTTGCCGGGACGGTGTTCATCGGTGCCGGGGCGTTCTGGCTGTCGTTCACGTCGTTGGCCGACCTGGCCGCTCGCTCCGGGATCGGGTCGGGGCAGGCGTGGGCGTGGCCGCTGATCGTGGACGGCATCATCGTCGTCGCCACGGTCGCCGTCGTCGCTCTCGCCGGGCAAGGCTCGGCCTGGTATCCGTGGGCGCTGCTGGGCGGCGGCGCGCTCGTCTCGGTGACGGCGAACGCCATTCACGCCGTCGTCGCCGCAGATGCCGACGTGCCACGGATGCTCGCGGCCTCGGTCGCCGCGGTGCCGCCCGTCGTGCTGCTGGCAATCACGCACCTGACCGTGATCCTCGCCCGCACCACAGACGTTGAATCTGCCGCCGCCGCCTCACTCTCGACGAACGCCGTCGAGCCCATGCCAGAGCTGTCATCGGGCGAAGAGGAACCGACCCGTCTCGACGACGGTGTGGCAGATCGGCGGGCGCTGGGGTGGGAGCTGCGCGAGGCGGGCTGGTCGAATAAGCGGATCGCCCGCGAACTCGGGGTGCATCCCTCGACCGTGGGCCGCTGGTTCGCCGTCGCGCACCTCACTGACACCACCGACACCGCCGACGAGCGGGAGGAGACGACCCCATGAACACCACCGACAACCCCCAGCACAACGATCCCGCGAGGCCCGATCCCGCACAGCTGGTGCCCGAGGAGCCGAGGGATCGCCCCGAGCCCGTCGAAGCCGCGAGCACTCCGGAGGCGGTGCGGGCCGCGCAGGTCGCGCGCGACGACAAGCAGCATGCGCTCGTTCGCGGTCGCGGCGTGGAGTGGGTGCGTCCCACCGACCTGATCGCCCGGCACTCGGCGCACGCGGCCGGTCGCGGTCTCGACTTCCAAGCCGAGCTGGGACGCCGCACCCGCACCCCAATCGGGGCCGGCGTTCGTCGTCTCGGAGATCGCGCCCGTCGGCTGCCTCCGATTTCGGCGTTCGGGCGCAGTACCGCACCGGTGTCGCAGGTGTCCCGCTCTGGGGTCTCGATGAGTTGAGGGTGGTGAGAGGTCATGGTTGCGACGGCATCGGCATGCGGGACGCGCTCGTGGGAGCGAGTGCGCACCTGCCTGTCAGGAGGTGCCGACACCATGACCACACCAACCCGCACCAGCACCGAACACGCGACGGCCTTCGGGGCTGAGGACTTCACCACCGGCGAGGGTCTGCGCGCCCTGCTCCATCGTCTTGCCGAGGGCGGTGAGGATGCCTGGGTTCACGACCCGGTGGCCCGTGACCTGATGGAGTTCGCCGCCGACAAGTACCGTGCTCTCGCGAGGAAGCACAAGCTCGACACCTGGGAAGCGGTCACGGCGGCGTTCGACGCGATGCAGTGCCGCTCGACCCGCGAGGCCAACGATCCGTGGGCGATCATCACCCACGCCGTGCGGATCACCTGCGTCTACGAGGAACGTGCCCAGGGGCTGCTGTGCTCGGTGCACCAGGCCCGCCGTGCGCACGTCTCGGCGTTCCACGACCCTGAACGGTTCTCCGAACGCGACACCGCGCTGGCCGACTACCATCCCGCGTTCCACACCACCGACCTGCGTCCCAGCGACCTCGAACCGGAGCGGCGCGAGAGCCTCGGGTCGGCGCAGGCGTGCATGTCCGCCGGGTCGGCGGCCGAGGACGCCATCGCGATGCTGTGCCTGCTCGACTGGCCGACCGACACGGCACGGGCTGCGGTCGAGCACGTCTGCGGGGCGTTGATGAAGGCCGGCACCCGCCAGTCCGCCTACGAGACGCTGCGCCGCGATCGGCATGCGCGGGCACTGCTCGATCTCCCGCGCCGCTCCTGGGCCGCACTACTGAAAGCGCTGCTCGGGAACCCGCACCCGGCCTACGTGGCCACCAGCAGTGGCCGCGGCATCCTGCTCCGGCTGCTGCTGGGCGAGACCCTCGACCTGCTGCTCCGCGACGACGATCTGATCCTCGCGCTCGGACTGGCCGCGCCGAGCGGTGGAGGCGGTGAGTCGTCGTGACCGAACCACAGATCGGCAGCATCCAGCTCGACCGCACCGTCGATTCGATCCTCGTCGGCACCCGGCACCGCGCCGACCTCGGCGACATCGACGCCCTCGCGGCATCTATCGACCGCGACGGCCTGCTGCAACCTCTCACGATCACCATCGACGGCGTGCTCGTGTGCGGGGCGAGACGGCTGGCCGCGATCAAGAAGCTCGGCTGGCGCACCGTGAACGTGTGGGTTCGCAGTGGCCTGTCCGACCGGCTCGGGCAGCTCCTCGCCGAGCAGGACGACAACATGCTCCACAAGCCCTACACCCAGCTCGAAGCCGCCGGCCTCTACCGCGAGATCAAGCAGGTCATGGCCGAGGACGCTGCCCGCCGGAAGTCCGCGACCCAGTTCAGCAGCGAGAACCAGCCGGGAAACGACGGTCCCGCAAAATTTGCGGGACCGTCGAGCGCGCTCGGGGATGCGCGGGAGCAGGCGGCGGCGATGATTCCCGGCGGGGCGTCGCACACGACGTTGGAGAAGATCGGCTACCTCGAAGACATCGCCAACAACCTCACCCAGCCCGAGGCGTTGCGCGCCGAGGCTGCCGCTGGGCTGGAGCGGATCGAGGCCGGTGACCCGGTGCATCCGATCTATCAAGCGATCCGCGACGCCGGCACCACAGAGCGCGAGCGGCGCGAGGCAGAGCTGCACGCCCGCGCCGAAGCAGCTGTGGCCCGCGCGAAGTCGATCAAGAAGGGCAAGCGCACCCCACCCCGTCCGCTGCCACTCGTCACCGGAGATGGGCAACCTGTCCGCTACCCACTCCGGGCGTTCGTCCAGACCTGGGGTGAGCTGGCCGACTGGTGGACCCACTACGACGCCGACGCTCTCGCAGGTGAGCTTACCGACGAGCAGTTCGAGAGCTTCCTCGCGACCGCCGCCGGCACCGTCCGGTTCGCCGACGCCCTCCGAGCCGCCCGCGAAGGCGCCGCGGAGCAGCCACGACTCCGCGCGCTCTGACCACAGACCCCGGTGGCGGGTGCGCACCTGTTCGGCATGAGCCCTGCACCCACCGATCCCCAGAACCGCCGCCGACTCGTCGCCCTCATCGCCGCCGGCATCGTCCTGCTGCTCCTCGCCAGTGTCGGCGTCTACGGACTGCTCGCCGGCCCACGCACCAGCACCGATCCCGACTCGGAGCCCGGCCCGGTCGCGACGGCACCGCCGTCGGTGGCTCCGAGCACGCCTCGGCCGCCGCGGGTTCCAGCGGTTCCGCGTTCTGCCGATCCTGAGACTTTCGCGCAAGGTGTCGCGTCCACTCTGTTCGCGTGGGACACGGCGTCGGGGCTGTGGCCGCTGGACTACACCTCGGCGATCCTCACGGTCGGTGACCCCACCGGGGACGAGCAAGCCGGGCTGGCCTCCGACGTGGCCGCGTACCTGCCGACCCGCGACGCCTGGATCGAGCTGCGGCAGTACGCCACCCGGCAGCACCTCACCATCGACACCGCGTACGTCCCCAATGCGTGGGCCGACGCGGTAGGAACGACGGCCGTCACGATCGAGGGCACCCGCCACCGAGCCGGGGTCTGGAACGGCCAACCGGTCACCAGCGAGCATCCGGTCGCGTTCACCGTGTTCGTCGTCTGCGCCCCGACCTACCCGACCTGCCACCTGCTGCGGCTCTCGCAGCTCGACAACCCGCTGCGCTGAAGAGGGTGTCGTAGTGTTCCGCAAAGCCGCCATCGCAGCCCTGGCGCTGCTGTTCTTCGCCCCCGCCGCAGCACTCCTCGGGGTCGGGGTGCTGATGAACCCCGCTGCCGCCTACTGCGCCACCCCTGCCGGGAGCGTGAACCTCGGCCCGATCCCGGACTCGCTCACCGTCACCACCGCGAACGGTGAGACCTTCACGCTGAATCGCCGACAGCTCACGCACGCGGCCACGATCATCACGGTCGGCAACGGCATCACCGACGTGAGCCGGCCGGGAATCAAGATCGCGCTGATGGCCGCGCTCACCGAGTCCACGCTGCGGATGCTCACCAACACCGGCACCTATCCCGAGTCGGCGAACTACCCGAACGACGGCAACGGCGGCGACCACGACTCCCTCGGCCTGTTCCAGATGCGCCCCCAATCGGGATGGGGCACGGTTGCCGAGTTGATGGACCCGACCTATCAGGTGCGGGCGTTCTTCGGCGGGCCAACCGGGCCGAACTATCCCTCGCCGCGTGGCCTGCTCGACATCCCCGGCTGGCAACAGATGGACCGCGGCGAAGCCGCCCAAGCCGTCGAAGTCTCCGCGTTCCCCGACCGCTACCGCAACTACGCGCCCGTCGCCGACAGCATCCTCGCCGCCCTCGCCAGCGGCGGCAGCGCTCCGGTTGGCGTTGGTGGCCCGGCCGTCTCGTCGTCCCGAGTGGTCTTCCCGCTACCCGAAGGCACCTGGGTACTGACCTCGCCGTTCGGGATGCGGGTGCACCCGATCACCGGCGAACGGAAGATGCACACCGGCACCGACTTCGCAGCACCCGACGGCACACCGATCCTCGCCGCCGCAGACGGCACCGTCACCATCGCGGAGTTCTCCGGCGGGTACGGCGGCCTCATCGTCATCGAGCACACCATCGACGGCAAGACCGTCGCGACCGCCTACGCGCACATGTGGCAGAGCGGCATCCACGTCCGTCCCGGAGACCGCGTAAGCGCCGGGCAGCACATCGGCGATGTCGGCTCCTCTGGCATGAGCACCGGCGCACATCTGCACTTCGAGGTCCGGCCCGGCGGCACGAACGGCGAGGCCATCGACGCCGCCGCCTGGCTCAACGAGCACGGGGCCGCGAACCTGCCGACGGCGACCAGCGGATCACCCGCCTCCTGCAACAACGCCACGGCGGGCACGCCGACCGGTGTCGATGGAGACCCGGACCGGCTCGTCGACGATCCCACCAGCTCGGGCAAGATCACCGCCCGCATGCTGCACCTCTATCAGCAGACCCTCGCCGCGTTCCCCGACACCGGCTGGGGCTGCTACTCACCGCGCCCCGGCACCAAGTCCGAGCATCCACTCGGGCGCGCGTGCGACATCACCTTCGGCAACCGGATCGGCCAGCGACCCACCCCGGCCCAGCTCAACGCCGGCTGGAGGGTCACCAACTGGATGAAGGACAACGCCGACGTGCTCGGCGTCGAGTACCTGATCTGGCAAGGCCAAATCTGGTCCATCGCCCGCGACGCCGACGGCTGGCGACCCTACAACGGCGGAGGCATGCACGACCCCGCCTCCATCACCGGAGGCCACTACGACCACCTCCACGTCACGGTCAAGGTTACGAAGGCATTGCGATTGAACCGAGGTGTCTGTGATCCTCAGGAACCGGGACTGCCTTGCACCTAGGGTGATGTCATGAGGGAGACGGTCGCGCTCTGGGCGCCAGACATCGAGCCACCCGACGATTGGCTTGTGCCCGCGATCCTCTACCAGGACAAGATCGCGACGTTTGCGCCCGAACCCTACTTGGACGATCGCGACGGTCGGGCTTCGCGTCGTATCAAGAACCTTCTGGGCGATCTCTACGAGCCGGTGAGCCTGCCGGCCACGTTCGCGAACGGTGACTACATCGAGCACGAGCTTCGAGCCCAAGTCTCAAGTTGGATCACTACCGCGCGGCGAATGGATCCGAAAAGGGACAGCTACATCGGTCGATGGGCTGATCGGGCCGAAGGCTTTGATCGACGCCGACGGGATGTGCTCGGACAACTCACTGAGGTGGGGAACATGATTCGGGAGGCGCAAAGCCATGAGGCTCGCGTCGCAGAAGCTCTGAAGCAACTCCAGGCCGAGATGCGCCTGGAGGAAGACCGCTTGGAGTCGATGAAGGCGGTGGCGCGTCCAAGCATCAAGGCAGCGAAGCTAGCTCGACAGGAAGAAATCGACCCGCTCGTCAAACAAGTGCGCATGGTATGGCAGCAACGCAGGGACCTGAACCGCGCATCCCAGGACTACCGTGACGTTTGCCGAACTCTCGACGAGCTTCGTGCTCAGATCGACGCAACAAGGCGGAGCGACGATCATCCGGGCGCGTCCGAGATTCGGAACCTCGAGGAACAGATACGGGGCATTGTTTCCGAGGTGAACGATGCGGCGACTGAGCTGAATACTCTACGTGGCACAACTGAGCGATTGCGTAGGCGACGTGAACGGCAGCAACGTTGGATTGACTGCCCGTGGGAGAGCGACCAAGAGTTCAGCGCCGGAAACCTCTGGAACCTGCCTCCCGAGCTCGACACGATTGCGGTCGGCAAGATTTACGGCCGGGTGTTCCATTTCCTTGCGTCATCCGCGGGGATGTGGGTGGCCGGGCGACGTGATAGGCCCTATGCCGGAACCCTTGTCGGTCCTAAGTTTGTGGTCGATGACATCATGTTGACTGTCGCGACGCACGTTGCAGCAGATCGCGATGATTGCGCCCTAATGCTGAGCGAGCAGAGGAGGCGGGCGCTCAGCGCGCCAACCGATGCCCTTGCCGCAGCAGCGGCGGTGACTTGGCTGTTGCCCGTCCCTCAAACATCTGATCTTTCGGCGGTCCGCTTCTTCCGGGATCAGCACGGCGACGAGCTTGAGTCGCTGCGGAGGCACATCCAAACGCCTCTGTCGTCGGCCATAACATTTGAAGACCTGCAGGACGCGATCCGAGACATCCAAATCTCGTGCCAGAGTGCCGCGAGGGAAATCTCGCGTGCACTGGAGCTCGATCGCCGCGTCGGCCTAGCGTACATCCGGGGGTCAGTCGTGAGTGAAGTTGGCGCGAGTGTTCGGGATACCGCGGTGGCGGCAGGTCTCGGCGCCATTCCCGCACTACATGCGGCAATGGATGTCGGAGACCCGCTCGGTGGGGCACCAGCTGGTCTCATGGTGACCGGGGCGACTCTGACAGCTATGACAGCCATCAACTCCGTCCGTGCGTGGTCAGCACGACGGCGCGTGCCTTCGCCATTCCTGTATACATACGAGGCATTGCGCGCATCTGAACGGTGGCGCGCATAGGGGCCACCGAGCCCAGTCGGGCACCGAGAGCGCAGCTACGCGGACGTGCTGTAGCCCGCCAGACTCGACAAGCGCACCTTTGCGACATGTACTACTCCAGTCGCGCCAGCATGTTCGCCACCTCCTGCCACGGGCGGGCTCGGTGACCTGCGATGAACGTGTTCCCCGACTTCGACGGACTCAGCGGCATCGGAGACCTCCGCACCGTGGCCGGTGCGCTCCTGACATTCGTCCTGATCGTCGCCGTCCTCATGCTCATCGTCTCCGCGATCACATGGGCCATCGCCGCGGCACACGGCAACTACGCGACTGCCAGCAAGGGCCGAGTCGGTGTCCTGGTTGCGGTCGGTGCTGCTGTCCTTGCCGGAGGCGGTGTGGCCTGGATGAACTGGCTGCTCAGCCTCGGCCAGACGCTGTAGGAAGTCCGGACCAGTCAGAACTGATTCAGCCGTGACCGCGCATCCATCAGCTTCTGGATCACCTCGGACTTCCGCTGTCCAAGCGACGCGACTTTCTCTCGGGCTGCGGACTGGCGCGCGAGTTGATTGTTGGCGATGGTCATCCAGTTGGGGTTCCTCGTAGACGGCGAACGAGCGGAGAGCGCTCGTGAGTAGCTCTCGTTGGCGCGGTAGATCGCTGCCTCGACGTTGCGCAGTTGTTCCTCCAGGCGCCACACGCGGTCTTGTGCTCGTTGGCGCGCCTCAGCTCGCCGTTGTTCGCCGGCCCGCTTCGCCGCCTCGAACACACGATCTTTCGCCGACTTGTACTGCTGCCAGAGCTGGTCATTGTCCGTCTTCGCGCATGGCCCTGTGGCACGCCACTGCGCATCCAGGGCTCGGGCCTGATCCTTCGCTGCCCGAAAGTCGCTGGAGTGTGATAGCGACTCCATCTGCGAGACAAGTCGCTGCTTGGCAGCCTTGTT
>NZ_JALXXB010000017.1 GCF_025144225.1 Aestuariimicrobium sp. p3-SID1156 | reverse complement strand
CACCGGTTGAACCCGGTCAATACACCTCGATTGCCTTGTCAGAGCGCCTCGACGAGGCCGGCATCGCTGCCTCGGTCGGATCCGTCGGCTCGAGCTACGACAACGCGCTCGCGGAGACGATCAACGGGCTGTTCAAGACCGAGCTGATCAAGCCCCGGGCGCCGTGGAAGGGCGTTGACCAGGTCGAGCTCGCCACCGCGGAATGGGTCGACTGGTTCAACCACCGACGCATCTACGAATACTGCGGCGACATCGCGCCCGTCGAGTTGGAACAGGCCCACTATGCTGGCCACATCCAGCCCATCGAGGAGCTGGAACTATCACACCACTGAGTCTCCGGACTCACCGGGGCGATTCACTGCTGGACGTCGTTCTCAATGGACCGTTGGAGACTGTTGGCGTCCAGGTCGGTGTTGGGGAAGGCGTGCTGGAGGGCCGGGATCCACAGAGTGGTCAGATAGCGTCGGCTGAGCAGGAATCGCCAGAAGCCGAAGGAGAGCTC
The DNA here is from genome assembly GCF_025144225.1 of Aestuariimicrobium sp. p3-SID1156. Taxonomy (GTDB): domain Bacteria; phylum Actinomycetota; class Actinomycetes; order Propionibacteriales; family Propionibacteriaceae; genus Aestuariimicrobium. Next base: position 12,002 of record NZ_JALXXB010000017.1, on the reverse strand, counting down.
GGCCACGATGCGGCCATGGGTTGGTTGGCGGCGTCCGGCGCCTGCTCGGTGAGTGGCCTTGGCCAGGTCTCGGCGACCTTGTGTATCGAGGGGTGCCAGGTCGAACCAACTATGGGAGCCTCGCCTGTGAGCCCAGCAGGTAAGGTGATGATCGAGGGCGTTGCGCAGAGGGATCTCGACCATGGCGGTCATGGCCAGGGCGGCCGTTGTCACGTGCTCGATTCGCGAGGGTGGTAGAGTCGTAAATGAAGACCCCGGAACGATCACTGGCTTGCCACATCGCCGGGGTTTCGTCTTTGTTCGAGGATACCGGTGGCCTCGGACCTCATGGTGCCTGTGGATGGCGGTCAAGGACATGTGATCCGGGCGCGGGGCGGCCAGTGGGGTGTGTTGTCTGCGTTGGTCATGGCAGCGCCTCCTCGACAGGTGATGCAGGGCGAATTGCCAGGGGCGTGCCATGAATGTCGTCGATGGCAGGATGGTCTGCATGCGAAGCGACCTGGCCGACGAGGTCTTGCCCTTGATCCGCTCGAGTGGCGACCTGCATCGGTATCGGGCCGCCAATGAGCACGGCTCCCAGATGCACGAGGCGGTTGACATCCTTGAGGGGGCGGTGGGAGTCGAGGATGCTTCGGTGGTCCATGACGTGTGTCAGCGGGCGTTGATGTCGTCGCTTCGGATCATCATGCGTGCCGATGATTCGGCCGGGATCATCGGGGACGCCTGTCAGCGTCTGATTGCGCTGCATCCGGTGACGGCCACGGCGGCGAAGGTGTCGGTGGCACGGCTGGTGGCATGGATGATGAAGTTCCAGTTCGACGAGGAGTGCGACTTCTTCACCTTGGATCCGGTGGCCTACGCCCCGGTGCTGGGGGAAGCGGGCATCGCGCGTTACCGCGCGGAACTGGCCCGACGACAGTCCGACCTGGCTGGGTGTGCGCAGGCTCGCGACGGCTACTCGCATGAACGTTTCGTGCTGGAGCACAATGCGCGCCGGCTCGCCGTGTTGGATCGTGATGTGGAGGCGATCATCGCCACTCACGCCAGGGACGGGTCGGTTTCGGCCTGGGCGCTGGAGACGGCTGAGGCATTCGTTGAGATCGCAGACGTGGAGCGGGCCATTGACTGGGCCCGGCGGGCGGCCTTGATGCCGCCCGAACACCAGGCGCTCCGGGCAGGCAGATTGTGGCGGGACTTGCTGGCAGAGCACCGCCCCGGCGAGGTGTTGGCCTCCAGCCTGGAGCTGTTTGAGCGATGGCCGAACCAGAGCACCGCGGCGCAGGTGCACGCAGCCGCGGGCGACAGATGGCCAGGACTGCAGCAGCAGGTGGTTGGGCGTCTCAAGGGACGCCCATGGGAGGCCGTGGCCTTCCTGTTGCGTCAGCTGGCCGATGTGGATTCCGCGTGGCAGGTGGCCCACGAGCACGCGGACCTGGTGGGCGCTGGCCTGTGGGGCGAGCTGGCTGAAGCGAGGGGCCCTTCCCACCCCGAAGAGGCTGTGCCTGTCCTGGTTCGGCTGGCTGACGATGAGCTCCGTGAGACGGGTGTGCGGCACTACCGTGTCGCGGCGAGTCTCCTGGTTCGGGCCAGGGCGTTCGCCGTCGCCGCTGGCCAAGGCGATGATTTCGATGCCGTCGTTCGTGAGTTGCGCGAGGTTCATCGCCGTCGTCCGCGGCTGCAGCAGGAGTTCGATGCGGCCGGGCTGGCGAGGTGATCTGGCCGCAGTGACCTCAGGACGGCATGACTCTTTCTTGACACAATATGTCGCTCATGCGACGTTATGTGTATGGAAGTGACCGTCGCTGAGGCTGCCCGGATAGCGGGCGTGAGTCCGCGTACAGTGCAACGGGCCCTGGCTGACGGCAGTCTTGGTCTGGCTCGGGTGATTGGCCGTCAATCGACGACGGATGATCTGGCTTTGCAGGCGTGGCTGCGGACCACCTGCCGGGGCCGCAAGTGGTCGTCACGGATCCGACAGGCCGCCCTTGACCTGCTGTCAGGTGGCTCAGCGGATTCCATTGCGTCGTCCGAACGCTCCAGGCTCCGGGCGGCGCTGCGGGAAATGAGCGCACAGCAAATGGCGTCATCGGCCTGGATCGGCACGTGGGCGCGGTACCGCGGCCTCGGCGAGGTGGTCGTTCAACCGATCGGTCCGAGCGTGGTTGCCGCGTCGTCCCTGGGGATGGTGGCGGGGGAGTCGTGGATGCGGTTTGCGCAGGTGGACGACCTGGGCCGCTTTGAGGTGACACAGCCAGTGCTCGCGGATCCTGATGGGGATCTGGTCGTCGTGGAACGGGTGCGTGACGACCGCTGGGCCCGCCAGATGGTCGACACCTATGTGCTGGGCGATTCCCGCGAATCGGCAGCAGCCGCACGGGCACTGGAGGAGGCCGCCCGTGCGCTCTGACCCCTTCGCTCTGCTGGCGGAGCTCGCGACGACGCTGGATCCCGCCGCTTGGGTTCTGGTTGGCGGGTTGATGGTGCACTGCCACGCGCATCTGGCCGGGATCACGCATGTGCGGCCCACTGATGATGCCGACATCGTCGTGGAGTTGCAGACCTCCACCTATGCCACGCACGCCGCTGCGTTGGTGGGGCTCGGCTTCACGCCCCACGAGTCGGTCGATGCGGCCGCCCCGTTCCATCGCTTTCTGCGAGACGGCGAGACTGTCGACCTGATGGTTCCTGACCGGGAGTCCTGGTCGCCCCGATACCTCGGACGAGAACTGATCAAGGTCCCCGGATCTGGATCCGCACTCAAGCGCACCATTGGGTACGAGCTTCCCGGCGGGAGCGTTATCCGCCTCCCAGACCTCGCATCCGCTCTGTCGCTGAAGGGGGCTGCCCACCAGGTCCCGAGCGTGAACCCGTCGAGACACCTACAGGACGCGGTCACGCTCTTGGCATGTGCTGGCCCGGCTGGCTTCGAGCCGGCGCCAAGCAAGTCGATGCGGGGCAACATCAACCACTTGGTGAAGTTCCTGGCCACAACGGCCGAAGCATGGTCGCTCGCAGCACCCCAGAACCGGGTGCGTGCCCAGCAGTGCATCATGACTTTACGACCGGACTGGCAGGCCCCAGCCTTCCTCGGATCAACAACCGTGGTCGCAAGAAGCAGACCCCGCGCCCACCCATGAGGGCGTGAGAGACTTGAACCCAAGTCGCACGTATGTCCCACGGAGCGCGGCGATTCCCCAAAGGCCAAAGGGTAACGCCTAGTCAACTGGGGGAACGCGGGTGAAGTCCTTTGGTTCGAGTCCTGTCGCCCCGACTTTCGAAGGCCCTAGTCAGACCGGAGATCGGTCAGGCTAGGGCCTCGCTTGTGCCAGATTCGTGCCAGATCTTCCGGTGGTTGCCTGATGTGCCACGACTCGATCGACTGGGGCGAGTCCAGTTCCGAGACGCCGACGGAGGATTTCGCCCGCACCCCCAGACAGGGACAGGGCAGTGCTGGTGCGTCGCAGGGCTTGGTGGAGGCCGACGCCGATGCCGCCAACGGCCACGACGGCACCCTGCCGACCCCATCCAGCCCGCCACCGAGGCTCGACGAGCCGGTCGTCCAGCCGCTGCCACCCCAGCACCCACTCGACCCCCGGGGTCAGGGCAGTGCCCCGCCCCACCCGGGCACCGCTCCGACGCCGGGCCACAAGAGCCGGAGCCGGGCGTGAAGGATGAAGGAGGCAGGTCGTGACGATCTACATCGACTACACGCGGGACCGGATGGGGGTGGTTCTTCGGGGTGCGGTCCTGGCAGTTGGCAGCGGTGTCGGTTTCGACGCTGCCGGTCTTCTGGGCAGGCGGTTGCGTGCTTCTACGCGCCGATCATTCCGCGGCGTCGTGAACGATCCGTAGCCCCCGGGATCGGCCTGATTTGCCTACGACCCCCCTCGTTGTCGGTGGAAATATAGGGTCTGGAAAGTCACCGCACAACGATGCGGGCTATCGCCAATCACCAACAGATCGGGGAACCGTGATGACAGGAACTGACCACGGCGTTGCCACGACGCGTTCCCCCGAGGTAGCAGTGATCGGGGGCGGGATCGTCGGTCTGTCAACGGCGTACGCGCTGCGGGAGCAGGGCGTGCCGGTGCGCTTGTACGAGGCTGGTCTGCCCGGGACGGGCCAGTCCGCAGGCGAGTCGCGAATCTTCCGGCATGCCCACGACGACCCGCGACTCGTCGCTTTCGCGCGCGAAAGCCGCGGCGTATGGAATGAGTGGGCCGAACGCTTCGACGTCGAGCTGGTCTCATCAGACGGTGTCCTGGCGATCGGAGACAGCGCCCTGGCGCGGCTGCGGGTGCTCGAGCAGGTCGGCGGCGTGGAAGCGCACGAGATCGACGCGGCCGAGATCGCCCAGCGAATGCCGCTGCTCGCTGGGTACTCGGGTCCAGCGGTGCTCGACGAGTCGGGCGGCGCGATCCGCACCCGCGCCGCGATCACGGCACTCACGGGCGCCCTCGCAGATGCGGTCACCACCGGGGAGGTCATCTCCATCGAGCCCCGCGCCGACGGGACGGTCGAGGTGCGCAGCGTCATCGACCAGGCCATCTACTCCAAGGTGGTCGTGTGCGCTGGCCGTGAAACTGCCCGCCTGGCACGCAGCGTCGGCCTGTCGCTGCCGGTTCGCCTTGCCGCACACGTCCGGCTGACCTTCGACGTGAAAGCCGCCGCCCCGGCACGAGTCGCGTGCCTGCAGGACAGCAGCGGTGTGTTCGGCGAAGTCGGCGTCTACGCGACGCCGCTACCGGGCAACAGCAGCTATTCGGTCGGACTCAGCGACACCGTCGGGGTCCGCGACGACGGAACTTTCATCGACCCTGCGGCGATTCGCTCGCTGGACCAACGCGCACGCGAATACGTGACACGGGCGCTGCCCGGTCTTCACCCAGAGCCGCGCGACTTCCTTCACTGCTGGGTGACCGACCTCCCGTGGAGTGAGGACGGCGTGGCCGTGTGGGAGGCAGGCTCTGTCTTTTTTGTGGCCGGTCACAATTTGTTCAAGCAGGCACCTGCGCTGGGTTGCGCTCTTGCCCGGGCTGCGACCGGCGGCGGTCTCTCCGCCGAACTCACGCCCGAAGCTCGCCTCGGCGAGGCCCAGGGCTAGCCCCGGTCTTCATGACGGCGGTCGGGATCGTGTCGGCCGTCGGGGCAGGCCGGCCGACCACAGCGCCGCGGCGATCAGGGCGGGCTGGCCGAACAACCGCGCGAGTCGCTTGCCATCGGTGTCGAGGCCAAAACCGTCTCGACGCGCCGCATACTGGTCGATGTTTCCGGGGAAGACCGCGGCATAGAACCCAGCCAGGGCAACACCGGTCAGCATGCGGTGACGCGGTAGCGCCAGCATCGCGCTGCCGACAAGCACTTCGGCGACACCGGAGCCGATGACCACCGGATCCTTGTCACCGGGGAACCAGTCGGGCACCTGTGCTTGGAACTCCTGACGCCTGAAGCTCAGGTGGGAGACGCCGGCGTAGACCATGAACGCTCCGAGCCCGATTCGTGCGAGCTCTTGGGAACGGGGTGTGGTGGGCATGGGATTTGTCCTCCTGGATGGTGATTGTCACTCGAGTTGGGTGGACAGGTCGTCCAGGAATGCCTTGACCTGGACGAGCTTTTCTGGTGGGCCCGGGTAGAGCGCGAGCATCTGCGCGGGAACTCCGGATGCCCTGCGCCGCAGCGAACTCCCCTCCTGGGTCAGGCTGATCAGGCGGCGTCGTTCGTCGTTGTCGCTCCACGATCGGGTGACCAGACCAGCCTGCTCCAGCCGTCGCAACAGGGGGGTCAGGGTGCCGCTGTCGAGGTGCAGCCGCGCTCCGATGTCGTTGACGCCGACGGGCTTGTCGGCGTGCCACAGGACGAGCATGACGAGGTATTGGGGATAGGTGAGGCCGATGTCCTCGAGCAGTGGCCGGTAGGCGCGTGTCACCGCCCTGCTGGCCCTGTACAGGGAGAAGCAGAGCTGGTGATCGAGGTCGGGGATCTGGTCACTCACACCCCTAAGCCTACCTCAGACACAATCTGATTGTGTGCAATTCACTTGTGCGCTATGTTGACTCTGTCACCGCGAGGCACAGGCCTCGCACACACGCCACCCAGGAGGCACCATGATCGAGATCGAGCCCGTCTACACCACCGAGGCCCTCGCCACCGGCGCAGGCCGCAACGGCCACGTCCAAACCTCCGACGGCCGGCTCTCGTTCGACCTGGCCATCCCGCAGGAGATGGGTGGCAGCGGTGAGGGCGCCAACCCCGAACAGTTGTTCGCCGCCGGCTACGCCGCCTGCTTCCACTCCGCCCTGCAGATGGTGGCCCGCCAGGCACACAAGGATCTCGGCGATTCGTCGGTGGGTGCCCAGGTGAGCATCGGCAAGGCCGGTGAAGGGTTCGGCCTGGCCGTCACCCTTGAGGTGGTCATCCCCAACCTGCCCCACGACGAGGCGCAGCAGCTCGCCAACCAGGCCCACCAGGTGTGCCCGTACTCGAACGCCACCCGCGGCAACATCCGCGTCGCCGTCGTCGTCGTCAACGACTGAGCCTCCCCAACGAGACCGACTTCGGCGTCGACGAGTTCGTCAACAAGCGCCCGGTCCGCGGTTCCGACCCCGTGGATCCTGAGCGGTGAACTCTCGCCCCCCCCGGGGCACAACCACCCTTGACCATGCAGGCAGTCCACGAGACATCGATAGGAAGATGCCATGTCCCGCATCCTGATGATCCTCACATCCCACGACCAACTTGGTGATACCGACCGTAGGACCGGTTTTTGGCTTGAGGAGTTGGCCGCTCCCTACTACGTGTTCCGCGATGCCGGACACGACATCACCCTGGCCTCGCCTAAGGGCGGACGACCACCGGTCGACCCGACCAGCACGCTGCCGCAGATGCAGACCGACTCCACCCGTCGATTCGAGGCCGACGACGCGGCCAAGGCTGCCCTGGCGACCAGCACCCCTCTGTCGGAGGTTGACGTGACCCAGTTCGACGCGGTCTTCTACCCGGGAGGCCACGGCCCGCTGTGGGATCTCGTGGACGATCCCACCTCGCAGCAGATCATCCTCGACAGCGACGCCGCCGACAGGCCGCTGGGCCTGGTCTGCCATGCCCCCGGCGTGCTGCATGCCATCAAGAAGCAGGACGGGACGTCGTTCATCACCGACCGTTCGGTGACTGGCTTCACCAATGGCGAGGAGGAGGCCGCCGGGTTGACCGACATCGTGCCGTTCCTGGTCGAGGACTCCATCAAGCAAGCGGGTGCCCGCTACAGCAAGGGCCCCGACGGTGACAGCTACGTCGTCACGGACGGCATGCTGGTCACCGGGCAGAATCCGGCCTCGTCGGCTGATGCCGCCCGCCGTCTCCTCGACCTGCTGACCCACTGACCACCACCCACCCACAGGAGTACAGGGATGACCACACACACTCGCGAGATCCACCTCGCCTCCCGCCCCGACGGGAAGCCCACCCTTGACAACTTCCGCACCGTCGAGGTTGAGCTGCCCGACCTCGACGACGGTCAGGTCCTGGTCCGCAACACCATCATGTCGGTGGACCCGTACATGCGCGGCCGCATGAACGACGTCGAGTCCTACGTTCCCCCCTTCCAGATCGACCAGCCGCTGGACGGCGGTGCCGTCGCCACGGTGATCGAGTCACGTGTGGAACAGCTTCCCGTGGGTACCAAGGTGACCCACGGCCTGGGGTGGCGGGAACACGCCATCCTGGCCGGTGATGCGGTGCGACCGCTGGCAGCCCGGGGCGTGCCGGACAGCGCCTACCTGGGCGTACTGGGCATGCCCGGCCTGACCGCCTATGCGGGGTTGCTGCTGGCCGCCGAGATGCGTGAGGGTGATGCGGTCTTCGTCTCCGGCGCGGCGGGAGCTGTCGGCTCGACCGTCGGACAGATTGCCAAGCTCAAGGGCGCCTCCCGAGTGATCGGCTCGGCTGGCACCCCCGAGAAGATCGCCCGCCTGGAGGAGCTCGGCTTTGACGCCGCCTTCAACTACCGCGACGGCGATGTGACCGAGCAGCTCGCGAAGGCCGCCCCGGAGGGCATCGACGTGTACTTCGACAACGTCGGCGGCGACCACTTGGAGGCCGCGATCGCCAACCTGCGCACCGATGGCCGGGTGGCGATGTGCGGGGCCATCAGCCAGTACAACTCCACCGAGCCGGCCACCGCCCCGCACAACCTGGCGCTGGCCATCGGCAAGCGGCTCACGCTGCGCGGGTTCGTGATCGCCAAGTACGCCGAGCAGGCGAGAGCGGACTTCGAGCGGGACATGGGCCGTTGGATCGCCGACGGCTCCATCCACTGGGACGAGACCGCCCGTGACGGTCTCGACGCCGCCCCACAGGCCTTCATCGATCTGCTGGATGGTGCCAACACCGGCAAGATGATCGTGAACCTCTGAGCACGGCGTCGGCTGTCCTCGGCCGCGGTGGCATCCACGTCGGCGACGTCGGGATGGAGCTGACGGCCGAGGTCGAGCCGGCGCAGGTAGGTGGCACGGTCGGCGGCATGTGCGGCACGTAACCCACCGACAACCCGAGGTGGGCAGCGAGTCACCGGGGCGCCCCAGCCCGACGCGGGCCTGTATGAGCTGACGCAGCTTCTTCCAGGCTCGTGAGCCCTCAGCGGTTGGGATGAGCGCCGAATTGTCCAGATCCTCCATCGAATCTGCCATTTCCCCCGCGCCGGCGCCGATTCTCGGCATTTCAGTGGAGGAATTCGGCACGCACCCGCTGAGATTGCCCAGGCCGTCCCCGTAAACACCGGCGGCTGCGCCGAAGACCTCGGCGCGGGGAATACCCGCCACCTGAAGGCCGTTCGTGGTTGACTGCAGGCGCACTCCCACCGAGAAGGACCACATGACCAGCACACCCGCCGGCTACACCCCCGAGCAACGCCGAATCCTGGCGACGGTGCTCGTGCCGGCCTTCCTGTCGCTGTTGTCGGTCTCGATCATCAACGTGACCCTGCCTGCCATCGAGTCCTCCCTGCACACCAGCACCTCGGGCCTGCAGTGGGTCGTCAGCGGCTACGCGCTCGTCTTCGGCGTGCTGCTGGTGCCCGCCGGGCGCGCCGGTGACCTGTGGGGGCGAGGCCACCTCTTCGTTGCCGGGCTGGCCCTGTTTGGGCTGGGGGCCCTGCTGTCCGGCCTGGCCTCCAACATCGTGCTGCTGAACCTCGCCCGCGTCCTGATGGGTATGGGTTCCGGTGTGCTCAACCCGCAGGTCTCCGGCATCCTGCAGACCTACTTCCAGGGCCCGCTGCGTGGCCGAGCCTTCGGCGCCTTCGGTGGGGTCATCGGAATCTCGGTGGCCATCGGCCCGGTTCTGGGTGGGATGCTGGTCTCGCTGCTGGGGCCCGACCTGGGCTGGCGCTGGTCCTTCCTGATCAATGTGCCCATCGCCGTGGTCGGCATCATCGCCGCGCGGATCATGCTTCCCGCCTCGGCCTGGCGCCCTGTCGACCGCGCGCGCGCACGCGCCGACTTCGACCCGCTCGGGGTGGTGATGCTGGCCGGCGCCACCGTGTTGCTGATGGTGCCCTTCATGGAACTGCCGATCCTGGGGTGGTTCCGGGCAGGAGTGCTGTCCGGTGTCGGAGTCCTCGTGCTGGCCGGCTGGGTCTGGTGGGAGCTGGCCTACCGGCGTCGTGGGCGCCAGCCCATGGTCGACATCGCCCTGTTCCGCACGCGTTCCTTCGGGCTCGGCACGCTGCTGATCTCGCTCTACTTCCTCGGCTACAGCAGCGTGTGGCTGCTGGTGGCGCTCTACTTCCAGCAGGGTCTGGGCCGCAGCGCCCTGGATGCTGGCCTGGTGGGTCTGCCGGCCGCGCTGGCTGGTGCGGTCATGGCGCCGCTGGCAGGACGCCACGTGCACAGGTTCGGACGCAATCTTGTGGTGGTGGGCCTGCTGGTGGCCATGCTCGGGCTGCTGCTGACGATCGGAGTGGCGCTGCTGCAGCCCCATGGGCTCAGCGTGTGGTGGATGCTGCTGACGATGGGCCTGGCCGGTACCGGGCAGGGCCTGATCGTGTCCCCGAACCAGACCCTCAGCCTGTCCGAGGTGCCGCTGCACTACGCGGGCAGCGCCGGGGGAGTCATCCAGACCGGGCAACGCATCGGCACCGCCATGGGCATCGCCACCATCAGCTCGTTCGCGCTGGGTCTGGTGGCCGGCCACGGATGGGGCGTGGCGCTGGCCGGAGGGCTGGCTGCGGTGATGGTCATGATGGCAGCCGCCCTGATGGTCGGGCTGGTGGACCTGAGGGCATCTCGACGCGCCGCCTGAGGTCTGATGGCCCCTGTCAGACGTCCCGCACGAACCAGCGCCGCGCGTAGCCCACGATCGCAACCCACAGCCCGATCGGCCACAGGACCCAGGGCAGGTAGTGCGCCAGCATGAACCAGCGATGCCAACCGTGGACCTGGAGGATCGGGTTGCTCTGCTGGCGCATCGTCATCCCGCGCTACTGCCGCGATCATCCTGTAGACGCCCTGGCGATGACGCTCTTCCGGCAACCCCGCCTGGTCGAGTCGGCCCCCGAGCCGTTGCGTGAGCAGGTCATCGTCATCAACGACGACGTCGACACCGCGATGCGCACCCTGGTGCCCGCCCGCTTCGGCCGCGACTCCGACGAGGGCTACCGGCTGCTCATGGTCGCCACGCGCATGTCGCCCTACGGGCTGGTGCGTCCTTTTGTGGGTCAGGAGGTGCCCGACTGGCTCGACGAGGTCTGCGTCGCCTCGGCGCGCGGCATCCTGACGTTGGGTGACTGACCTGCGCCCCGCGCGGGTCACGCGTCCTGTGCCGCCTCGCAGTTCGCGGCCACCTCACGAGCGCGGCGCTCGAGGTACCGACGCTCGGGAATGGACCGGGTGAGACGAGCGGCGTACGCGAAGGCCTCTCCTGCTGCCACCTGATCACCCAGTTCGGCCAGCAGGTGCCCCTGGACGACGAGCACGCGATGGTTGCCGCAGCCGCTTGTCATCGGCGATCTCATTGAGTGCGTCAAGTCCAGCCTGGGGCCAAAGACACGGCCTGCTGCGACAGCGCGACTCACAGCCACCATGGGGCTCGGGTCGAGTACTTGTGCCAGCTCGTACAAGGCGAGAATCTGCGGCCAGTCGGTGTGCTCGTCGTCAGGCGCCTCGTTGTGGAGTGCCGAGTTGGCGGCCATGACCTGATAGCGGTCGAGCGGGCCCGGAGGCAGCGCCTGTTGGATGAGAGCGACGCCCTCGGCAATCAGATTGCGATTCCAGAGCGTTCGATCTCGCTCGCTGAGGGGCACGGGCTCGCCATGGCGCTCCCGCGCCTCCCGCCGGCCATGGTGCAGCAGTTGCAGAGCCAGCAGTCCCATGACCTCCGCGTTCTCCGGCAGCCGGGCGTGCAGCATCCGAGTGAGCCTCACGGCCTCGACCGCCAGATCCGGTCGGTCCATGCTGTTGCCACCGCTGGCGCTATAGCCCTCGTTGGAGATGAGATACAGCACGGTGGGGACCCGGGTCAGGCGCTCGTCCCGGTCGCCGGTGTCCGAGAAGCCGTTGCTGCTGGATGCGGTCGTGGCCTTGGCCCTGCAAATGCGTTGGGCGATGGTGCTCGTCGGCACGAGGAACGTCCGGCCGATCTCGTCGGTGGTCAGGCCGCCGACGGCCCTCAAGGTGAGGGCAACGGCCGAGGACGCCGTGAGGTTCTCATGACAGCACAGGAACAGCAGGTGCAGGCTGTCATCGTGGTCAGATGCCGCGTCCGGCGCGGTCACCTCGCGTCGCTGATACGCCTCCTCGCGGGCCGTGCGTGAGGACTCGGCGCGGATCATGTCGATGAGTCGTCGTTGGGCCACGCGCAGCAGGATGTCGAGCATGGTGTGATCGGATTGCCACATCGCGTTGGGCAGCTCTGCTCGCCGGCGTAGCACCAGCTCGTGCTTGTCGCGGTAGGACGCTGCGCCCTCCAGGGCGGGGGTGACCATGCCGGGATCCAGGGTCCGCACGATG
>NZ_JALXXB010000016.1 GCF_025144225.1 Aestuariimicrobium sp. p3-SID1156 | reverse complement strand
CCGAAAGGTACCCACATGACCAGCAGAACACGTCCGGAGTGGCGGGTGCGGCTCTCCCGGGCCGACATGAAGTTCTCGCCCTACTTGTTCATCAGCCCCTTCTTCCTGCTCTTCCTCCTGACGGGACTGTTCCCGATCCTCTACACCGGATGGGTGTCCCTCCACGACTGGGACCTCATCATGGGTCAGGGTGAGTTCATCGGACTCGACAACTACAAGGACGTCGTCGTGTCCCCGAGCTTCACCAAGGCCCTGCGCAACACCTTTTCGATCTTCCTGCTGTCCTCGGTTCCCCAGGTCATCATCGCCATCGTGCTGGCCTACATGCTGGACGCCAACCTGCGCGCGAAAACCTTCTGGCGGATGGGTGTTCTACTGCCCTACGTGGTGGCACCCGTGGCTGTCTCCCTCATCTTCGGCAAGCTCTTCGCCGATTCCTCGGGTCTGGTGAATTCGCTCCTGGGCATCATCGGCGTCGACCCGATCGGGTGGCACAAGAGCGCCTTCTGGTCCCACGTCGCCATTGCCTCCATGGTCAATTTCCGCTGGACCGGCTACAACGCCCTCATTTTCCTGGCGGCCATGCAGGCCATCCCACGCGAGACCTATGAGGCCGCCATCATCGATGGTGCGGACCGGGTCAAGCGGTTCTTCCACGTCACCATCCCGATGCTGCGCCCCACCATCATCTTCGTCGTGATCACCTCCACCATCGGTGGCCTGCAAATCTTCGACGAGCCGCGCATGTTCGACACGATGGGTCTGGGTGGCGCCTCGCGCCAGTGGATGACCATGACCATGTACCTTTACGAGCTGGGCTGGGGGCCGCAAGTCTCCTTCGGGCGCGCGTCCGCAGTCGCCTGGCTGCTCTTCCTCATCATCGTGGGCGTGGGCATCGTGAACTTCCTGATCACCCGCCGTATCGCCTCGACCGGGTCGGCCCCAGCCAAGAAGAAGGTGACCCGATGAACTCCGCAGCCGCTATCGAGCAGTTGGCCGGCAAGGGTGCGGCCCGTGCTGCCCGCCGCCGTCTCAGGGGAGGCGGTGGTGTGGAGGGACGCCCGAGCCCTTGGAACTACGTACTGCTCTCCGCCTTCATCCTGCTCTCCGCCTACCCGCTGTACTTCGCCCTCCTGCTGGCCTCCTCCGACGCCGGGCACATTGCGCGCAACCCCATCCCGTCGCTGATCCCGCGCGGGAACCTGCTCGAGAACCTGACCCGCGTCCTGGAGTCCGACATCCAGTTCTGGCCCGCCTTCTGGAACTCGGTCATCGTCGCAGTGATCACCTCGGTGTCGGTGGTCTTCTTCGCGACCCTGGCAGGCTTCGCCTTCTCCAAGCTCCAGTTCCGCGGCCGTCGCTTCCTGCTCGGCTTCATCATCGCCACCATGGCGGTGCCCACCCAGCTCGGCGTCATCCCGATGTTCCTTGTCATGTCCAAGCTGGACTGGGTCGGCGACCTCAAGGCCGTCATCGTGCCCGGCCTGGTCACAGCCTTCGGCGTGTTCTGGATGACCCAGTACCTGGAGGAGGCACTGCCCTTTGAGCTGGTGGAAGCTGCCCGGGTCGACGGCTGCTCCATGCTGGAGACCTTCTGGCATGTCGCCTTCCCCGCTGCTCGCGGAGCTGCCGCTATGCTCTTCTTGTTCACGTTCGTCGGGTCGTGGACCAACTTCTTCTGGCCCTTCATCATCCTGGGTTCAGACAATCCGACCCTCCCGGTGGCGCTGCAACTCCTGCAGGCCTCCTATTTTAAGGATTACTCGCTGATCATGGCTGGCGTGGTCGTGTCGGTGATTCCGCTGTTGCTGTTGTTCATCGTCGCCGGCCGCCAGCTGGTTTCCGGCATCATGCAAGGAGCTGTGAAGGGATGACCACCTTCCCAACCTCATCCACCATCCCGGAGACCACCGGGCGCCCCGCGCACATTTTCCCGGAGGGCTTCGTCTGGGGTACGGCCACCGCGGCCTTCCAGATCGAGGGTGCATCCACCGAGGACGGCCGAGGTCCCTCCATCTGGGACGTCTTCTGCGCGGAGCCGGGTGCGGTGGCCAACGGGGATGACGGCTCGGTGGCCTGTGACCACTACCACCGCTACCCCGAAGATCTGGACCTGATGGCAGGGCTTGGGCTGCGGAATTACCGGTTCTCCACCTCGATGTCGCGCATCCTGCCCGACGGACGCACTCCGAACCCGGCTGGCCTTGACTTCTACGACCGCCTGGTCGATGCCATGCTCGAGCGCGACATCGCGCCGTGGCTGACGCTGTACCACTGGGACCTGCCCGCCGCCATCCCCGGGGGATGGACCAACCGTGAGGTGGCTGACATCTTCGCCGACTACGCGAGGGTGGTCTTCGACAGGCTTGGTGACCGGGTCATGAACTGGTCGACCCTGAATGAGCCGTGGTGCTCATCCTTCCTGTCCTATGCCTGCGGGGAACATGCTCCCGGCCACACCGAGCCGGCCGAGGCAACTGCGGCCGCGCACCACCTGCTGCTTGCCCATGGCAAGGCGATCGGTGCCCTGCGCGAGGTGACCGGTCCGGATCATCGTTTGGGCATCACCCTCAACTTCACCCATGTCCACGCCCAGGATCCGGACAGCCCAGGGGACCAGGACGCCCGCCGCCGGGTCGATGGTGCCTTCAACCGGGTCTTCCTTGACCCCATCTTCCGAGGCAGCTACCCCGCGGACGTGGTGCAGGACATGGGATCTGCGGGCCTGGGTTCGCATGCCCAGCCGGGGGACATGGAGATCATCTCCACCCCGATCGACTTCCTTGGGGTGAACTTCTACAACGGCCAGATGGTCAGGGCGGTTGACCCCAGCATTCCCTTGACCTGCCTCAGCCGCAGGGGACTCCTTCGACGTCAAGCCCTGGTGGGCGCGGAACAGGTGCCCTCGGTGCGCCGCGATGTCCCGCGAACCGACATGGGATGGGAGAACTACGCCCCCGACCTCAGGGACCTCCTGCTCCGGCTCGAGCGTGACTACACCGGGGTCGCTGGTGTGCCCATGGTCATCACCGAGAACGGCGCAGCCTACCCCGATGACACCATCGTCGACGGCCAGGTCCGTGACCAGGACCGCGCGGATTTCCTGCGCGGACACCTCACGGCCGTCCACGAAGCAATCCAGGAGGGCGCCGACGTCCGGGGCTACTTCGCCTGGTCGTTCATGGACAACTTCGAGTGGGCCTGGGGGTACGACAAGCGTTTCGGGCTGGTCCACGTCGACTACGACACCCTCAAGAGGACGCCGAAGCAGTCCGCGCACTACTATTCCGAGGTCGTCGCCGCGAACGGACTGAACTGAGCCATGGTCCCTGCACCCACCCTGGAGGACGTGGCTCGCGAAGCGGGCGTCTCACGCGCCACCGCTTCCAGGGTGGTGCGCGGGGATGCCCAGGTTGCCGAGGTGAAGGTTGCGGCCGTCCAGAAGGCAGTGCGAAAGCTGGGCTACGTGCCCCACCCCGCGGCCCGCGCCCTGGCCACCCGGCAGAGCGATGCCATTGGCGTCCTGGTTCCCGAACCTGAGTCGCGTATCTTCAGCGACCCCTTTTTCGCCTCGGCGATCGCCGGGGTGAACCGTGCACTGAAGGACTCACAGAAGCAACTTCTCCTGGTCATGTCCGGCCCGGACGGTGTGGACGACAGATTGGGCCGGTTCCTCCAGCAACGCCACGCCGATGGGTTGGTGGTGATGTCCCAGCATGAAGACCCGACCCTGGTCAAGGTGCTGCGTTCCTCCGCCGTTCCGATGGTGTTCATCGGTAGGCCGGTGGGCATCAATGGTGTGCACCACGTTGATGTCGACAACGTGACGGGTGGTCGGTTGGCCACCCAGCACCTGATCGATCGGGGCCGCCGACGGATCGCCACCATCACCGGCCCAGCAGACATGGCGGCATCCCAGGACCGCGAGACTGGGTGGCGTCTGGCGCTGGAGGAGGCGGGCCTGGATGCCAGCCGGAGGGCCAGGGGCACGTTCACCCTCACCTCAGGGGCGGCAGCGGCAGGAGAACTGCTGGAGAGTTGGCCAGATATCGATGGCATCTTCGTGGCCAGCGACCTGATGGCGCTGGGCGCCATTCAGGTGTTGCACGCACGGGGGCTGCGCGTCCCCGACGACGTTGCGGTGGTCGGTTACGACGACCTGCCGCTCGCCGCTGAGGGCCAGGTCCCCCTGACCACCGTGACCAATCCAGTGGGGGAGCTCGCGATGCTGGCCATGGAAATGCTGCTCGCCCTGTTGCAGGGGGAGGATAGGCCCTCAAAGGTGGTCTTGTCCCCCGAGCTGCGAATTCGTTCGTCCAGTTGAGCCCGGAGGCAGCAAATCCCACCCGCTAGGGGGGTAATCGTGCACGCCTTGCATGAAGCGTCCGCACTCTCGTTAGCGTGAAGATCACGAAAGCGTTACAGAGAAAGCAACCCAAGGAGCTTTAATGAGCACGCACGACAACATCGACTCCCTCACCCGTTCCACCGTGGTGGACCGCGACGGCGACAAGGTGGGTGGCGTTGGCCAGGTCTTCCTGGACGACAACACCGGCCACGCCACCTGGGTGACCGTGAACACCGGTTTCTTCGGCACCAAGGAGACCTTCGTCCCGCTGCAGGACGCGACCATCGAGGGTGAGCAGATCCGCGTCCCCTACGAGAAGAAGCTCATCAAGGACGCCCCCACCGTCGACGTCGACCAGCACCTGTCGGCTGCCGAGGAGGAGGAGCTCTACCGCTACTACAACCTCCAGGACTCCGGCTACGCCGCTGAAGGCCGCCGTGACCTCGGGCGCGATGGCACTGCTGGCACTGACCGCGACCTCCGCGACAATGATCGCGACCTCGTCGACGTGGATCGCAACGTCGACGTCGCAGCTGGCGGTGTGGGGGAGGCCGACCGCGACCTCGCCCGTGACCGTGACCTGGAAGGGGATGGCCACCTCGCCGAGGGCGATTCCGTGGTTGCTCACGAGGAGCGCCTCAACGTCGGAACCGAGCGTCGCGAGGCTGGCCGAGCACGGCTGCGCAAGCACGTCGTGACCGAAACCCAGAGCGTCGAGGTCCCGGTCAAGCGAGAGGAACTCCACGTCGAGCGCGAGGACTTGGGCGGCAAGCCCACCGACCACCGCATCGGTGAGGACACCGCTGACGAGACCGTCACCCTCTACGAGGAGCGCCCGGTCGTCTCCAAGGAGACCGTTGCCACCGAGCGCGTCAACCTCTCGAAGGAGACCGTCTCCGACACCCAGAACGTTCAGGCCGACGTTCGCCACGAGGAGATCGAGGTCGACGAGAACACCGGTGGTGACCGCACCCTGCGCGATGGCGATCGCGACATCACTGGCGACAAGCGCAACCCGCTCGATCGCGATGGGGACGGCACGGTCCGTGACGACCTGAACCCCTTCGACCGGGACAAGCGCTGAGCGCTGACCCCACACGGTCCTGAGACGCCCCGCCCGGTATCCCGGGCGGGGCGTCCCGCGTCCTCACGGAGTGGTGCGACGCTGTCGGACCACGAACCAGATGAGGCCGACGAGCAGCGCGCCGCCCAGTCCGACCGCCGCAGCGGGGGAGCGGGTCCACACTGCCGCCAGCGCTGCCCAACCGGCGACTCCGACGGTGGCGTACCACGATGCCCAGACCATGCAGCCCAGGGTCACGGCAGGCAGGTACCGGCCCATGGGCATACGGGCGGCCCCGGCGCTCAGGTTCACCAGGGTCTGGATCCCGATGGTGAGGAATGACAGCGTCACCGCGGGAGGCCCCCAGCGCTCGATGAGCAGGGCGGCACGCTGGTACTTCGGGGAATCGATCACGTGGGACCAGCGAGAACGCCGAGCGCTGGCCAGTGCCAGCCGACCGAGCCAGTAGGTCGCGTTGGCGCGCGCCATCACGATGAGGAACAGTGCCCCCGCGACGACGAGCCACGGCGCATCCCACTGCAGTGGGTTCATCAGTGCCTTCCTGGTGGTGACGACCGTCCCCGGGCCCCGGAGTGCGGCAGGTTGGGAACGACGAACCCCGCCTGACATCACGCGTTGTCAGACGGGGTTTCCCGAAGTGTCCGAGAGAGGACTTGAACCTCCACAGCCTATAACGGCCACTAGCACCTCAAGCTAGCGCGTCTACCTATTCCGCCACCCGGACGAGTGGTGTTGTCCGGTCTCCCGGACAGCCATTGGACTATAGCACCGCTGCGGCTTCCCTCGCCAATTCGCCCCCACCACCTCGATCCTCGGGACGGGCGGCGAGGGCAGGGATGGCCCGCACTATTCGGTTCGGGCCAGGTTCGGGCCACCAGACACGTCGTCCAACGCGCTGACGATCTCGACCGGGAGCGTCATCTCCTCGACGGCCAGCAGTTCGGTGAGTTGGTCGGCCGTCCGGGCGCCAAGTAGTGGGGCGGTGACCCCGGGGGCATCTCGCACCCACAGCAACGACACCTGTGCTGGGGTGAGGTCGAGCCCCTCGGCGGCTCTGATCACCGCATCGGTGATGGCTCGTGACTTGCCCTCCTCCAGGTAGGGCTCCACGAACCACGAGAAGTGGTCGGCGGCGCCACGCGAACCGCGGGGGACGCCAGTGCGGTACTTCCCGGTGAGTACTCCGCGCCCCAGCGGCGACCAGGGGAGCACGCCCATCCCATGGGCGCGGGCGGCGGGCAGGACCTCGATCTCGGCTCGCCTGGTGAGCAGCGAGTACTCGACCTGCACCGAGCTCAGGGGAGCTCGTCCAGGTACTGCTTGCTGCCAGGTGGCGGCGCGGGCGGTCTGCCACCCGACATAGTTCGACACTCCCGCATAGCGAGCCATCCCGGAACTCACGGCGTGGTCCATCGCGGCCAGCGTCTCGTCCAGCGGTGCCTCACCCCAAGCGTGCACTTGCCACAAGTCCACGTGGTCGGTGTGGAGCCGCCGCAGGGATTCCGCGAGGTCTGCCAGCATCGCCCCCCGCGAGGTGTCGACGACGCGGCGGCCATCTCGCACGCCGAACCCGGCCTTGGTGGCGATGACCAGCTCGGAACGTTGCAGGTCGGTCCTGATCAGCTTGCCCAGGATCTGCTCGGCGACCCCATTGCCATAGGCGGGTGCGGTGTCCACCAGGGTCCCGCCGGCCTCGTGGAAGGTGCGCAGCAGGGAACGCGCTTCGGGCGGCTGGGTGTCGCGTCCCCAGGTCAGGGTGCCCAGCCCGAGCCGGGATACCTGCAGGCCACTGTGCCCGACGCGTCTGGTGTGCATGCCGACCATGCTAGGGCCGGTCTGAGGGCTGGGGCCGATGGAAGGGCCCGGCGGGCGGATTTGGGGTGAGGGCTGGCAGCACCCTCAGCATCCATCCGGATCCGCCCACGCAGAGCAACCCCACTGCGGCCCCGGCCACGCCCACCGGCGCCACCAGGGTGATCGCGGAGACCAGCAGCGGTCCGGCGAGCGGGCCAACGCCGGTCATCGTCATCCAGCGCGCCAGTTGGCGGGTCCGGTCCTGCTCGGGGGTCAGGTCCTGGCCGAGGGTCATCACGATGCCTGCGCCCAGGCCATTGCCCAGGGCCAGTACGATCGCGCTGCCGCCCACCGTTACCAGCGCCATCTGTGGGGAGTGGCCACCGACGGTTGTCGACAGGACCGTCAGCAGCAGGTAGCCCAAACCCACCACGAACAGGCAGGGCACGATGACCGCGGTGCGTCCATAGCGATCCATCACGATGCCGGCCGGCACGAACATGGCGATCTCGATGATGGCGGCGATGCCGAAGATCAGGGAGATGGTGGCGGCTCCCAGCCCGAGTGCATGTCCGACCAGGGGCAGCAGCACGGGGCGGGTCACCCGGGCCATCTGCAGGGGTGCGGTGCCCATCGCGACCACAGCCATGGGACGCATGGCAGGATCTCGCCACCAGGGCAGTCGCGTCGGGGGTAGGGGAGCGTCGTTCGCGTTCCTGCCACGTCCGGCATCGGCCATGGGCACCAGGAAGAGGGTGACCATCGCCACCGCCAAGGTCATCACCCCGGCGGCGAACAAGAAGACCCAGGCGGTCGAGCGCCCGGCGACGATCGCTGCCCCCAGTACCGGGCCGATGATCTGTCCGATGCGCATCATGCCGCCGAAGGTGGACATGGCACGGGCCCGGAAGCGAGGATCCAGGGCGCTGCCCAACCACGACTGTCTGGCCAGCCCCCAGACCGCCTGCCCCAGGGCCATGAGGAGCATCACGCCGACCAATCCCCATCTGTGCGCCGCGGACGTGCCGTGGCGGGAAGCGTGGGTCACCAGCCAGAAGCCGGTCGCGTGCCCGGCCACCATGGCAACGCCGGTCAGGATCATCGCGCCACGCTCGCCCACGACCTGGATGAAGCGTCCCGCCGGCACGGGGCCGACCACCCCGACGATCCCGGAGATGAGCCCGATCGCCGCAGACCCCGGCACGCTGAACCCCAGGCCGAGGGCCAGCAGCGTGAGGACGGGGCTGAGTGCATTGAAGGCTGCTGCCTGGGCCAAAACCGGCAGGTAGAGCGGCAGAGCGAGCTGGCGCAGAACGTCCTTGAAGCCCTTGGTCGGCTCTCCGCCAACCGTCTCGGACTCCTCCCCACGCACCGATCCATCATGGCGCAGGAATCCTGACATGGCGCATCGGCGAACGAATCGACCTACGCTGGAGCGGTGAGCATCGTGATCGCCGTTCGACATGGCCGCAGTACCGCCAACACGGCAGGCGTTCTCGCTGGCCGCACCGCGGGCGTCGAGCTCGATGAGACCGGCATCGAACAGGCCCGCGAGCTCGGGCGACGACTGGAGGGCGTCGAGCTCGCCGCCGTGGTCACCTCCCCGGTCCAGCGCTGCCGTCAGACCGTCGAGCACCTGCTGGAGGCCGCCGGACGTGACCTCGCCCCGCACCTCGACAACCGTCTGGTCGAGAGCGACTATGGCGACTGGCAGGGCCGCGCGCTCAAGGACCTCGCCGACGATCCGCTGTGGGAGGTCGTGCAGAAGGCGCCCAGCCAGGCCAGGTTCCCGAATGGTGAGTCGATGCTGGAGGTGCAGGAACGCGTCGTCGACGCGGTCCTGGACTGGAACTCTCGCCTGCCGGACACATCGGTCTGGCTGTTGGCCAGCCACGGCGACCCGCTGGCAGCCCTCGTCAACTGGGCCGTGGGGGCACCTTTCGACAACGTCCAGCGCATCGGGCTCGACCCGGGCTCGGCCACGGTCATCGCACTCCCCAGCAACCCTGCATCCCACGACACCGGGGCCGGGGGCGGTGAAGACAGCGACCTCGCGCGCCCTCCCCGCGTCCTCACCGTCAACTCCCCCGAGGGCCTCCTGTCACGCTGGACCGCACCGGCTGCGCCGCAGGTCGGCGGGTCCCGCGGCTAGGCTGAATGCCATGGACAGGATCACCTACCACTACGAGTTTCCCGACCGCTTCGTGGCCGGCACGATCGGGGTGCCGGGGCAGCGCAGCTTCTACCTGCAGGCGCGAGACGGGAACCGGCTCACCAGCGTGCTGCTGGAGAAGCAGCAGGTGGCCATCCTCGCCGAGCACCTGGAACGGATCCTGGACGAACTGTCCCGCCTGATGGGCCACGACCTGGTCATCCCCGAACCGGTCGAACGCGCCGAAGACCTCGCCCCGCTCGACCAGCCGCTGGACGAGGAGTTCCGCGTGGGCACCATGACCCTGGCCTGGGACACCGAGTCCGACTGCGTGGCGATTGAACTGTTCAGCGCCGTGGAGATGGACGAGGACGACGAGGGCGATGCGATGGAGCAGACGGTGGACGGCGCCGAGGCGTCCATGCATGTGCGCATCACACCGGCAGAGGCACGCCAGTTCATCGCTCGGGCCCAGGCCCTGATCCAGTCCGGACGCCCGGAGTGCCCCTTCTGCGAGCAGCCCATCAACCCGGGCGGACATCTGTGCCCCCGTGCGAACGGCTACCGTGCCCCCCTCTTCGACCACCCCGAGGACGGCCAGTTCTGATGGGCCGGGCCTGATGCCTGCCGGAGGACCGACCGGCGAGTTGCGGCTCATTGGTCGCCTCGTCCAGGCCAGCAACGGCACCTTCCTTGCCGAGGACGACCAGGGTTCCCGCTTCCTCTACAAGCCCGTTGACGGTGAGGCCCCGCTGCGTGACTTTCCCGATCGCACCCTGGGACGCAGGGAGGTGGCTGCCTGGGCGCTTTCCGAGGCCGCCGGCTTCGACCTCGTGCCCCCCACCTCCTGGGTCGAGACCGGCCCCTTCGGGCCCGGCTCAGCCCAGACCTGGCTGGAGGGGGCCCAGACCGACCTGGTCGATCTGACCCTGGCCGAGGAAGTCCCCGACGGCTGGTTCGGGGTGGTCATCGGGGCAGACGACCACGATCGTGACGTGGCGCTCGTGCACGCCGACGAACCCGCCCTGCGCCGGATGGCGCTCTTCGACGCGGTGGTCAACAACGCCGACCGGAAGGGCGCCCACATCATCCACACCACTTCCGGGGAGTCCGAACTCGTCTTCGGCGTCGACCACGGGCTCACCTTCAATGTCAACGACAAGCTGCGCACCGTCCTGTGGGGCTGGGCGGGCGACCCCTTCACCGACGAGGAACTCGCCCTGCTCCACCGCAGCCTCGAATGCACGGCGGTGCTGGAACCCTGGCTCGATCCCGTGGAGGTCATCGCCACGCGGCTGCGAGCAGAGGCTCTGATCGAGGCCGGGCAATTCCCCGAGCCCGGCGAGCGCTGGCCGGTGGTCCCGTGGCCACCGCTGTAGGACCTGTCACCCTGAATGCCGCACCCACACACCCCAGGACCAGCCATGACACCTGCCATCCCACCTCACGTCCCCCTGGCCGGGACCCACGTCATCCTGGAACCGCTGACCGAGGAGAACCTCGCCGAGCTCGCCGGCGTCCTGGCGCGTCCTGAGGTGTTTGCCGGCGGCTGGGGAGGGGGACCGGCCGCCGCGACCAGGGACCCCGAGGTCATGGCCGCCTTCCTGCACGGTTACACCCTGGGAAACGCGTTGCCCTACCTGGTGCGCCTCGCCGACGGTCGCTGCGTCGGCACTACGTCCGTGTCAGAGTTCGAGCCCGCGAAGGAGCGCTGCCACCTGGGCTGGACCGCCTACATCCCCGACGTCTGGGGGACCGAGGTCAACCCGGAGACCAAGTTGCTGCTCCTGGGCCACCTCTTCGACCACGGCTGGGGTCGTGTCAGGATCCAGGCGGACGCCGTCAATGACCGCTCCCGGGCTGCCATCGCCCGGCTCGGGGCAACCTTCGAGGGGATCGTGCGACGCGACCAGAAGCGTGCCGACGGCAGCTGGCGCGACGCAGCCGTCTTCTCGATCATCATCGACGACTGGCCGGCTGTTCGCTCTGGGCTGGAACGACGACTCGGCTGCTGAGGGATTCACCCCGTCGCTGGCGGGTACGGTGGGCCCATGAGGTCTTGGCCCGCACCACAGGTGCCCCGCATCGACATCGAGTCCCCCGGCGCCCCCGAGGTGGTGCAGGTGCACGACACGTCCACCGGACGCCTGGAGCCGGCTGGGCCGGGAGTTGCCGAGGGCGTTGCGGCTCGCCTGTACGTCTGTGGGATCACTCCCTACGACGCCACCCACCTCGGCCATGCCAACACCTACCTGACTTTTGACCTGCTGAACCGGGCCTGGCGCGACCTGGGCCTTGAGGTCCAGTACACCCAGAACAACACCGACGTCGATGACCCGCTCCTGGAGCGGGCCACCCGAGACGGCATCGACTGGCGTGACCTCGCCCAGGACCAGACTGACCTCTTCCGTCGCGACATGGAGGCCTTGCGGGTCCTCCCGCCGCAGGACTACCTCGGAGCCACCGAGACCATCGACTGGGCCTCTCGCGCCATCGAGAAGCTGGCCGAGAAGGGCGCCGCCTACCAGCTTGAGGGCGACGAGTTCCCCGACTGGTACTTCGACGTGACCAGCGACAGCGACTTCATGAGGGTCTCCCACCTCGATGAGCAGCAGGCCATGGCCAAGTTCACCGAGATGGGCGGCGATCCCGACCGCCCCGGCAAGCGCAACCGCCTCGACCCACTGGTCTGGCGTCAGGCGCGGCCCGGCGAACCGAGCTGGCACTCCAGCCTCGGCGATGGGCGTCCCGGTTGGCACATCGAGTGCACCGCAATTGCCCTCGACACGCTGGGCACCGATTTCCACGTCCAGGGGGGCGGATCCGACCTCGCCTTCCCGCACCACGAGATGTCCGCCGCCCACGCCCAGGTGCTGACCGGTGAGCGCTTCGCACAGAGCTACGTCCACTCAGGTCTGGTTGCGCTCGAGGGGGAGAAGATGAGCAAGTCCAGGGGCAACCTGGAGTTGGTCTCCCGCCTGCTGCAGCAGGGCGCTGACCCGATGGCGATCCGTCTGGCGATGCTCGGGCACCACTGGCGGGAGGACTGGGAATGGGATGGCGACCAGCTCACCGCCGCCACGAAGCGACTGGGACGCTGGCGCCAGGTCACCGCCGAGGATGCGACGCTGGACGTGCGCCCGCTGCTCGAGACCGTGCGGACCGCGCTGCGCACCGACCTCGATGCTCCCTCGGCGATCGCTTCGATCGACGCGTGGGTGGACGCCAGCCTCGCGGTCAAGGGCGACGACACCGAGGGACCCGCAGTGCTGGGGCAGATCACCGATGCGCTGCTGGGCGTCGAACTGTGACCTCCCTGCGCCGGGGTAGGGTGGTGCCTCGTGAGCAAGTCCTTCGAAGACCTCTTCGCCCAACTCGCTGAAACCGCACGCACCCGCCCGGAGGGGTCGGGAACCGTCGCGAGGCTGGATGCCGGCGTCCACGCGATTGGCAAGAAGATCGTGGAGGAGGCTGCCGAGGTCTGGATGGCCGCCGAGCACGAGAGCAGGGAAGCGGCCGCCGAGGAGATCAGCCAACTGCTCTACCACCTGCAGGTGATGATGCTCGCGCTCGGCCTCGACCTCGACGACGTCTACGAATACCTCTGAGGAATCCATGTCCGACCATGACATCGACGTGCCGCTGATCAGGATCGCCGTCCCCAACAAGGGTGCACTCAGCGAGGCGGCGGCCACCATGCTGCGCGAGGCCGGCTACCGGCAGCGCAACGACACCAAGGACCTGGTCCTGACCGACGCCGAGAACGGCGTGGAGTTCTACTACCTGCGTCCCCGAGACATTGCGGTGTACGTGGGGGAGGGGACGCTCGACCTGGGGCTGACAGGGCGCGACATGCTGCTGGACTCCCAGGCTCCAGCGACCGAGATCAT
The DNA here is from genome assembly GCF_025144225.1 of Aestuariimicrobium sp. p3-SID1156. GTDB lineage: Bacteria > Actinomycetota > Actinomycetes > Propionibacteriales > Propionibacteriaceae > Aestuariimicrobium. The sequence continues at coordinate 16,876 of NZ_JALXXB010000016.1, read as the reverse complement.
GGCCCTTGGCTTCGGACGCTCCCGGTTCCGCTTCGCCTCACCTGTCGACGGCGAGGTCCGTTCCGTGGAGGCTCTGGCTGGTCATCGGATCGCCACTTCCTACCCGGGGCTACTGGGCACGTGGCTGAGTGAACACGGAGTCGATGCCCGCCTGATCCATCTGGACGGGGCTGTGGAGTCCGCGATCCGCCTGGGCGTCGCCGATGTCATTGCGGACGTGGTCGAGACCGGCACCACCCTGCGGCGGGCTGGTCTGGAAGTCTTTGGTGAGACGATCTGTGAGTCCGAGGCCATCATGATCCAGCGCAATGGCCTGGACCGCAACGGGACCGTGACCCAGCTGCTGCGCCGCCTCGAGGGCGTGCTGGTCGCCCGAAACTACGTCATGGTTGACTACAACGTGCCCGAGGAGCAGCTGGACGCCGCCTGCGCGATCACGCCGGGCCTCAACGGCCCGACGGTGTCAGCCCTGGCCATGGAGGGCTGGGTTGCGGTCCGCTCGCTGGTGCCCCGCAAGGACAGCCAGCGGTTGCTGGACGACCTCTACCTGGCGGGCGCGAGGGGCATCCTGCTCACCGATCTCGCCGCTTGTCGGCTGTGAGGTCCGACATGGAGAACAACCCCCCGGAGAACCGGCCCGTGGGCAACCCCACGATCCATCCCCTCCAGCCCGGCGAGCGGCGCGTGTTCTACTCCCCGCCGGTCCTGCGCACCTCGATCATCCTCAGCGTGATGCTGCTCGTCGTCTTCGTCGGCCTGTGGTTCATGCTCGAGAAGGAGATCCGCGCCCTGTTCACATGGCCGCAGATCGGCACACTGATCTTCTTCATGGCGGTGATGTGGGCCATCATGCTGGGCGTCGGCTTCTCACGCCTGGTGGCGACCGCCAACGGGCTCGACGTGCGCAACTGGTTCATCAACCGCCACTTCGACTGGGACCAGGTGCTGGGCATCAGCTTCGGCGCCGGTGACTCCTGGCCCTACCTGCAGCTTCGCCCCACCGACCGCGACCCGGAGCCCAGCTACATGGTGCTTGGCATCCAGCGGGCCGAGGGCGAGGAGGCGATGGACCGCGTGCGCGAGGTTCGTGCACTGATCAACGCCCATCACGCCCACATCGCCCCCGACGGGGTCGCCGGGGACCAGGACGCCTGACTCACTCGATCCCACGCTTGCGAAGCAGCGCCTCGATCTCGGCGTCCTCGTCGTCCAGTCCCTTGGCGCTGGCAGGCTTGGCCCGCGTCACAGGGGTGGTTGTCGTCGCCGAATCTGCGGGCGCGGCGCCCCCCACGGCGGGACGTCTGCCAGCAGCAGGACGCCCGGTTTCCACGGCCGGCCCCGACTTCTCCGCCCGGGCCAGACGCAGCTGCCGTGACTCCTCGCGGGTACGGGGCTTGACCAGGGAGGCCGCGATGAACAGCACCGCCCCCAGCGCCAGGACGATCAGCCCGGCGGTCATCAGGGTGTCGACGGTGGTGTCACGGAAGAAGCGGTAGACACCCTTCGCTCCGCTGACGAGCAGTTCCATGATGCCGCTGAGCTGCAGACCGATGGGGATGAGGGTGAGCCCGAGGCCCTGCATCAGGTGGCGGGTGCCTCGAAGGCGCTGCTGGCCGAGGACGGTCCAGCCCAGCGCCATCACGGCGGTGACGGCGGTGACGATGATGGCGATCGTGGCATTGTCCATGGCCTCAGCCAACCACAGCGGGGGCGATACGGTGGGGCGCATGGCCGATCCGACGCTTCCCGAACACCTTCGCACCCTCGCCCAGCCCAACCAGCGGTGGCTGGGGGACGCCGGTGACCCGGATCCGGTGGTGCGCCAGGCACTTGCTCGAAGCGAGGCGCAGGACCCTGACCCCCACACGGCCTACCTCCGCGCCGTGGCCGCCCTGGGTGGCGCGCGGCTCCTGATGCCGATCGTGGCCAGCGGTGGCGACTCGATGGACAGACCCGACCCCGATCGACACGCCGAGATGGCCGCCGTGAGCGTCCAGAACGCCGCCGGGGAACGGGCCCTGCTCGCCTTCACCGGCCTGGACGCCCTGCGCACCTGGCGTGATGATGCCCGCCCCGTGCCCGGTTCCCTCGATGAGGTCGCAGCGACGGTCGGTGAAGCAGCCTGCCAGGCTCTCCTGGTGGACGCGGCCGGGCCCCACCCCTTCGTGATCGAGTCCGACCTGGTCGCCGAGCTGGCAGCCGGGCGCCGGCTCGTGCAACTGGAGGACGGGGGCTTCGGCTGGATGTTCCTTCAGGGATGACCGGCCGCGTCCTTCTTCTCCCACAGGAACTGCGGGGTGGTGACGAACAGGGCGGCGGCGACCCCGACCAAGGCCAGCTGCCGGCGCAGGGGAGGTTGACCGAAAGACGTCAGGCGCCGCCAGCGAGGTAGCGGGGGAGCGATTTCGCTGCAGCGACGTGATGACGTAGAATCTTTCGAGGTGACCAGTCCACGTGACCGGTCCAGTCGAAGTGAAGGCCTGACCTTCCACCCGCCTCGAGTCCGGCTCGACGGGTTAGATCCCCTGTCACTGCATCCCAGCAGTCGCAGGCAAGGGACGCCCACGCGTCCCCGTGGACGTTCAGGCCTTCGCGTGCGCGGAGGCCTTTTTCGCGTCCCGGCTGGAGCACACGGGGCGGGACACATGACACCAACTTCCTGGGAGGGACTATCAGCACCGAAGCTCGTATCAACGAACGAATCCGCGTACCCGAGGTCCGACTCGTCGGTCCCAAGGGCGAACAGGTCGGCATCGTTCGTATCGAACAGGCTCTTCAGCTCGCCCGTGAGCACGACCTCGACCTGGTCGAGGTGGCACCCCAGGCGCGCCCGCCTGTCGCCAAGCTCATGGACTACGGCAAGTTCAAGTACGAGAACGCCCAGAAGGCCCGCGAGTCGCGTCGCAACCAGACGAACACCATCATCAAGGAGATGAAGCTTCGTCCCAAGATCGACGAGCACGACTACGAGACCAAGAAGGGCCACGTCGTCCGCTTCCTCAAGGCCGGCGACAAGGTCAAGATCACGATCATGTTCCGTGGACGCGAGCAGTCGCGACCGGAGTTGGGCGTGAACCTGCTCAACAAGCTGGCTGAGGACATCGCCGAGTTCGGCTTCGTCGAGTCGGCTCCGAAGCTGGACGGGCGCAACATGCTGATGGTGCTCGCGCCCACCCGCAAGAAGACCGAAGCGCGTGCCGACGTGGCCGCCGAGCGTGACCGCCGCATGGCCGAGCGCAAGGCTGCCCAGGACGCGGAGCGCGAGGTCGAAGCCGAACTGCGTGCGTCCCACCAGCCCGCGGCCAAGAAGAAGAGGGGGCCTGCCGACAACATGGACCCCGACATCGACCTCTGATCCATCCTCTGCCCGGAGGACAGACCGACAAGCCTTCATCCCCGTCAGGGGGGGGAGCAACAGTGATAGAAGGAGCGGCACCATGCCGAAGATGAAGACCCATTCTGGCGCCAAGAAGCGCTTCAGGCTGACTGGCACTGGCAAGGTCATGCACCGCAAGGCCGGCAAGATGCACCTCAACGAGCACAAGCCCTCGACCCGCACTCGCCGTCTGGATGGCGACGCCGTCCTGGAGAAGGGTGACGCCAAGAAGGTCAAGAAGCTCCTCGGCGCCTACAAGACCCGCTGACGCGAGCGTTCCCTTCATCCCCATCCATGACCGGCCTGCTGCCGGACACCCTTTCGTTCAAGGAGAACCACCATGGCACGCGTCAAGCGTTCTGTGAATGCCCAGAAGAAGCGCCGCGAGGTCCTCGAGCTCGCCTCCGGCTACCGTGGACAGCGTTCGCGCCTGTACCGCAAGGCCAAGGAGCAGATGCTCCACTCGGCCACCTACTCCTACCGTGACCGTCGCGCCAAGAAGGGCGACTTCCGCGGCCTGTGGATCCAGCGCATCAACGCCGCTGCCCGCGCCGAGGGCATGACCTACAACCGCTTCATCTCCGGTCTGAAGAACGCCGGCATCGAGGTGGACCGCAAGATCCTGGCCGATCTCGCCGTCACTGACCAGGCCGCTTTCGCCGCCCTGGTGCAGACCGCCAAGGACAACCAGCCCGCCGCTGCCTGAGTGCCGGTCATTGGTTGACATGCCGCCTTCTGGCACCCACGAGCCGACCGCAGGGGGTGCGCAGGATCTTGAACTGATCCCGCGCTCGCACCTGCGGTCGGCCCGTCGTCTTCTCCAGCGCCGTGGCCGCGACGAGACCGGACGCTTCCTCGTCGAAGGCGTCCAGGCCGTCCGCGAGGCGCTGTTGCACGGGCATCTGGTCGAATCCCTGGTCCTGACCGACACCGTGCGCCATGCCGAGCTGCTCGGCATCGGCGACCCCGAGTCGGTGTGGCTGGCCTCCGATGAGGACGCCGACCAGCTCAGCGACACGGTGACCTCGCAGGGCGTCTTCGCGATCTGCCGGCAGCTGTCCGCCACGTGGGCGGATGTGCCCGATCCGCGTCTGGTGGTGATCTGCGCCCAGGTGCGCGATCCGGGCAATGCCGGCACCGTGATCCGATGCGCCGACGCCTTCGGGGCCGACGCCGTCGTGCTCACCAAGGGGTCAGTCGAACTGCACAACCCCAAGGCGGTGCGTTCCTCGGTGGGTAGCATCTTCCACCTGCCCGTCATCACTGGCGTCGACCTGGCCGAGGTGGTCAGCCTCCTGCATGACAAGGGCCTGCAGGTGCTCGCCGCAGACGGCGGCGGTGCCAGCCTGGACGACCTGGCCCGGCAGGACCAGCTCTCCCGCCCCACCGCCTGGATCATGGGCAACGAGGCCTGGGGACTGCCCCAGGAGGAGCGCTCGCTGGCCGACCAGGTCGTGGGCGTTCCGATGTGGGGCCAGGCCGAATCACTCAATCTTTCGACGGCTGCTGCGGTGTGTCTCTATGCCACGGCCAGCGCCCAGCGCTCGAAATCCTGAGCTGGACGCCCCCGCACAGCTTGATCTACGAGGAGGACCCATGAGCGGGCCGAACACGAACTATGACCCGGTGCAGGTCACGCCGCTGAACGCCGACGAGGTGGAGCGCATGGTGGCCGAGGCACTGGCTGCGATCCAGGCCGCTGGCGACACCGCCGCCCTGAAGGCTGCGCGCCTCGACCATGCCGGTGAGCGCTCCCCGCTGGCTCTGGCCAACCGCGAGATCGGGGCCCTTCCGCCCCAGGCCCGCAAAGAGGCTGGCCAGCGCGTCGGCCAGGCCCGCGGCCAGGTGAACAAGGCCATCGCCGCCCGCGAGGTCGAGCTCAAGGCTGTCGAGCTGGAGCAGCGACTGGCGTCCGAGACGGTGGACATGACCGTGCCGGTGGACGTCCACCCGGTCGGTGCCCTGCATCCCGTGACGGCGCTGATGGACATGATGGTCGACGTCTTCGTCTCGATGGGCTGGGAGCTGGCTGAAGGCCCTGAGCTCGAGACCGAATGGTTCAACTTCGACGCCCTCAACCTGCACCCGGACCACCCCGCGCGTGCCCTGGCCGACACCCTGTGGATCGACCCGGTCGAGGACGGCAAGCTGCTGCGCACCTCGACCTCCCCGGTGCAGGTGCACACCATGCTGGAACGCCGCGAACCCCCGATCTACATCGTCAGCCCCGGCAAGGTGTACCGGGCTGATGAGTACGACGCCACCCACCTGCCGGTCTTCCACCAGATCGAGGGCCTGTGCGTGGACAAGGGCATCACCATGGCCCATCTGCGCGGCACCCTGGATCACTTCGCCCGCGCCATGTTCGGGGATGTGCGCACCCGCATGCGTCCGCACTACTTCCCTTTCACAGAGCCCAGCGCCGAGGTCGACCTGGAGTGCTTCGTCTGTCACGGTGAGTCCGTGGGAAACCCCGACCGTCCCTGCCGGACCTGCAAGTCCGAGGGGTGGATCGAGTGGGGCGGCTGCGGTGTGGTGAACCCGCGCGTCCTGCGTGCCGCCGGCATCGACCCGGAGGTGTATTCCGGCTTTGCCTTCGGCATGGGCGTGGACCGCACCGTCATGTTCCGCAACTCCGCCACCGACCTGCGTGACTTCGTCGAGGGCGACATCCGCTTCAGCCGTTCCCTGCTCGGAGGTGCCCGATGAAGGTTCCCGTTTCCTGGCTCCGTGAGCTGGTCGAGTTGCCCACCGAGGTGGGGACCGCCGACCTGGCTGCCCGCCTCACCGACACCGGCCTGACCGTCGAACGCATCGAGACCATCGGCGGCGAGGTCAGAGGTCCTGTCGTGATCGGCCGTGTCCTCTCCCGCACCCCTGAGCCCCAGAAGAACGGCAAGGTCGTCAACTGGTGTCGCGTCGACGTCGGCCCCACCTTCGTGGACGCCGAGGACCCCCGCAACAAGGAGGATGGCGTCGAGGGGCGCGGCATCATCTGTGGCGCCCACAACTTCGAGGCCGGTGACCTGGTCGTCGTCGCCCTGCCCGGTGCCACCCTGCCCGGTGGTTTCGAGATCGCTGCGCGCAAGACCTATGGCCACGTCTCCGACGGCATGATCTGCGCCTCCGACGAGCTCGGTCTGGGTGGCGACCACGACGGCATCATTGTCATCGACCCCTCCCGCCCCGGGGCTGAGCCCGGCGCCGACGCCATGGAGGTCCTGGCCGCACGCGCCGAAGTGCTGGAGGTCGACGTCACCACCGACCTGGGCTACTGCCTGTCCATGCGCGGCGTTGGACGCGAGGCCGCCCAGGCCTTCGCCCTACCTTTCCGCGACCCCTACCGTCCCGTGGCCGTCGAGCCGAGCCAGGCCGGTCACCCGGTCCAGCTCGATGACCCCGCATGCCCCCACTTCGTCACGCTGACCATTGACGAGGTCGACCCAGCCGCTGAGACCCCGGAGTGGATGGTGCGCCGCCTGGAACAAGCCGGCATGCGCTCGATTTCGGTGCTGGTCGACATCACCAACTACGTCATGCTCGAGTCCGGGCAGCCGCTGCATGCCTACGATGCCGCAAAGCTGCAGGGCCCGATCGTGGTGCGGAAGGCGCAGGAGGGGGAGACCCTGGTCACCCTCGACGACACCACCCGCCAGCTGGACGCCGATGACCTGCTCATCACCGACCAGTCCGGCCCCATCGGCCTGGCTGGCGTCATGGGTGGGGCCAGCACCGAGGTGGGTCCCGAGACCCGCACCATCGTGCTGGAGGCCGCCCACTTCGACGCCCAGACCATCGGCCGCGCAATGCGTCGCCACAAGCTGTTCTCCGAGGCATCCAAGCGGTTTGACCGGGGCGTGGACCCGGCCCTACCGCTGGCCGCCGCCCGACGCGCCGCCGCACTGATGGCCGAACTCGCCGGCGGTCGCGTGCTGCCCGAGGAGACCATCGCCGGTGCCGTACCCGCCATGCCGCGCCAGGACATCCGCGCCGACCTGCCCGAGAAGGTGCTGGGGTTCCCGATCACGCGCGAGAAGGTCATCGCCACCTTGGAAAAGTCCGGCGTGCACGTGACTGCCATGGGTGACTCGCTGACCCTGGTCCCGCCGACCTGGCGCCCGGACCTGGTGGATGCCTACGACTACGTCGAAGAGGTTGGCTGCAAGCTCGGCTACCACCTCATCCCTTCGGCGACCCCACCCTCGCGCGTGGGGTCCGGCCTGACGCCGGCCCAGAAAGCGCGTCGCCAAGTGCTGGCTGCCGCTGCCGCCGCCGGGTTCGTGGAGCAGATCACGCTGCCGTTCGTCTCTGCGGAGCAGATCAGCAAGCTCGGAGTGCCGGAGGGCGACCCTCGCCGTGACCTGGTGACCATCGCCAATGCGCTGGACGACACCCACGGCCACCTTCGTACCACCCTGCTGCCGGGGCTGTTCGCCGCCGTGGCCCGCAACACCAGCCGTAGCAATGACGACCTGGCCCTCTTCGAGTCCGGCCGTGTGTTCATCGGTGCCGAGCGACCCGCGGCGCCGCGTCCCTCGGTCGAGAACCGTCCCACGGAGGCCGACCTGGAGCAGATGGCTGCGTCCCTGCCGGACCAGCCGCGCCTGCTGGCGGCCGTGGTCACGGGCTCGTGGACGCCTGCCGGGTGGGTCGGCAACAGCTGGAATGCTGCCGCCGCTCCAGCCGAGTGGACCCACGTGGTCGCTCTCGCCGAACAGTGCGCCTCGGCACTGGGCATCCAGCTCACTCGTCGCCAGGCCCAGGTCGCCCCGTGGCACCCCGGGCGCTGCACCGAGCTCCTGGTCAACGGCGAGGTCATCGGCTGCGCCGGGGAGCTCCACCCCGATGTGATCGACGCCTTCGACCTCCCGGTTCGCACCGCCGCCGTCGAGTTCGATGTGGACGCACTCATCGCGGCGGCCCCCGAGCCCGGCACCATCGCCCCGCTGAGCCCGTTCCCGGTCGCCAAGGAGGACGTCGCGCTGGTGGTGGAGTCGTCGGTGGCCTCCGAGGACGTCCGCAAGGCGTTGGTGGAGGGTGCCGGTGAACTGCTGGAGTCGGTGCGCCTGTTCGACATCTACACCGGCCATCAGGTGGGGGAGGGCAAGAAGTCCTTGGCCTACGCCATGCGATTCCGCGGGGATCGGACGCTCACTGATGGCGAGGCTGCAGCGGCTCGTGATGCTGCGGTGGCGGTGGCCACCGAGCGCTTCGGGGCTGTGCTTCGGGCGTGACGCGGCGTGGCAGCGTCTCCGCCACCGACTCGCATTGGAATAACTATTCCATCCGTGCAATAGTTATTCCATGTTCACAGTAGCGGTGGCCGGCTGCACCGGCTATGCAGGGGGAGAGGTGCTCCGGGTTCTGCTCGGGCACCCGGAGGTCGAGATTGGAGCGCTGACGGCGCACTCCAGCGCGGGATCCCGTCTCGGTGAGCACCACCCGCACCTGGCGCCGCTGGCGGACCGCGAGGTGCTGCCGACCACCGTGGAGAACCTCTCCGGCCACGACGTGGTGTTCCTGGCGCTGCCGCATGGTGCCTCGGCCGAGGTAGCCGCCCACCTTGGCGATGATGTGCTGGTCATCGACGCCGGAGCCGACCATCGCCTCAAGGACGCTGCCGAGTGGGAAGCGTTCTATCACAGCCCCCACGCCGGGACCTGGCCCTACGGACTCCCCGAGCTGCCCGGCCAGCGTGAGGTGCTCGCAGGCACGAAGCGGGTCGCGGTGCCCGGCTGCTACCCGACCACGGCCACCCTCGCGCTCATGCCCGCCATGGTGGCAGGGCTCATCACGGGCCAGGACGTCACGGTCTCAGCAGCCAGCGGGTCATCCGGCGCTGGCAAGACGGCCAAGCCGAACCTGCTGGGTGCTGAACTCTTCGGCTCCGCCAGCGCCTATGGCGTCGGGGGAGTCCACCGCCACACCCCCGAGATCCTGCAGAACCTCCGCACCCTGGGCGCCGAGGAGCCGTCCATCTCGTTCACTCCCATGCTGGTGCCGATGGCCCGCGGGATCCTGGCCGTCTGCACGGCGCCTCTGACCGGCGGTGTCACCGCCGAGCAGGTTCGCACCACCTATGAGCAGGCCTTTGCCCAGGAGAGCTTCGTGCACCTGCTGCCCGAGGGTCAGTGGCCGATGAGCCAGTCCGTGGTGGGTTCCAATCTGGTCCTGGTGCAGGTGACTGTCGACCCATCGGTGAACCGACTGGTCGCCGTCGCCACGCTGGACAATCTCACCAAGGGCACTGCGGGTGGCGCGGTCCAGTCGATGAACCTTGCCCTCGGGCTGCCCGAAACCTCGGGCCTGCCGATGGTGGGGGTGGCCCCGTGAGTAGCGTTGCGGTGATGGCGCCACAGAACCCTCCCCATCGTGACCGGCTTGGCTCCTCGGATGCCACCGGCGACACCTTCGTCCTCGACGTCCCCGGGCCTGGAGGCAGTGGACCGGGAGTCACCGGCCCCGCCGGCTTCCTCGCCGCCGGGGTCGCCGCCGGGCTGAAGAGTACCGGCAAGCGCGATGTCGCACTGGTGCAGAACATGGGTCCGCGTTTCGACGGGGCAGCAGTGTTCACGTCCAACCGGGTAACGGCGGCCCCGGTCGTCCATTCCCGCACTGTCATCGCCGATGGACAGGTCAAGGCCGTCGTCCTCAACTCCGGCGGCGCGAATGCCTGCACCGGCGACGGCGGTCTGGCCGATGCCCGCGAAACCGGACGCGTCACGGCTGACCTGCTGGGAACCGATCCCCACGACGTGGTCGTCTGCTCCACCGGGCTCATTGGCGTCCGACTGCCCATGCCCACCCTGCTCGAGGGCGTGCGCCAGGCTGCCGAGGCCCTGTCACCCGACGGGGGAGCGGCGGCGGCTGAGGCGATCATGACCACCGACACTGTGCCCAAGTCGGCCACGCTCACCCACGACAACGGATGGAAGGTCGGTGGCATGGCCAAGGGTGCCGGAATGCTCGCCCCGGGCCTTGCCACCATGCTCGTGGTGCTCACCACCGATGCCGTGATCGACGCCGGCGACCTGGACACCGCGCTTCGGGCAGCATCCAAGCTCACCTTCGACCGGCTCGATTCCGATGGCTGCATGTCCACCAACGACTCGGTCGTCGCCCTGGCCTCCGGGGCGTCCCAGGTCCCTGCCAGTGTGGGGGAGATGACCGACGCCCTGGTCGCGGTCTGCGGCCGGCTCGCCCGGATGATGATGGCCGACGCCGAAGGTGCTGAGCATGAGATCACCATCGAGGTGGTCAACGCGGCGACCGTCGAGGATGCCGTCGAGGTGGCCCGGACCATCTCCCGCAGCAATCTGTTCAAGACCGCCATCGCGGGCAATGACCCCAACTGGGGTCGGGCCCTGGCCGCCATCGGGACCACCGACGCCGAATTCGAACCAGACCAGATCGACGTCTCCTTCAATGGCGTGATGGTCTGTCAGGAGGGGGGCATCGGCGCGGACCGCTCCGAATGTGACCTCACCGGGCGCGAGGTCCACGTCCTGGTCGACCTCCACGCCGGCGACCAGAGCGCCTTCATCCTCACCAACGACCTCACCCACGGTTATGTCACCGAGAACGCGGACTACTCCTCATGAGCACTGAACAGCTCCCGACCACCAGCCGACGAGTACGCCAGGACGACCAGGACTCGCTGGTCCGCAAGGCATCCACCCTCATCGAGGCCCTGCCCTGGCTCACCGAATACGCCGGCAAGGTGATCGTCATCAAGTACGGCGGCAACGCCATGATCGATGAGGACCTCAAGCGCGCCTTCGCCGAGGACATCGTCTTCCTGCGGCGTTGCGGAGTCCTTCCCGTGGTGGTGCACGGAGGAGGGCCGCAGATCTCCTCCATGCTCAACCGTCTCGACATCGACTCCGAGTTCCGCGGCGGCTTTCGCGTCACCACCCCCGAGGCGATGGACGTCGTTCGCATGGTCCTCGTCGGCAAGGTCGGGCGCGAGTTGGTGGGGCTCATCAACGCCCACGGGCCGCTTGCGATCGGCATGTCCGGTGAGGACGGTGGCCTGCTCACCGCCACCCGCCGTGGCGTCGAGGTGGATGGCGAGGACCTCGACCTCGGCCTGGTCGGCGATGTTGCCCATGTGCGCGCCGACTCGATCCGTGACCTGCTGGAGGCCGGACGCATCCCGGTGATCGCGACGGTCGCGCCGGACGAGAACGGCCAGGTCTACAACGTCAACGCCGACACCGCCGCAGCCGCCCTGGCCAGCGCCCTGGGCGCGGAGCGGCTGGTCATGCTGACCGATGTCGCCGGCCTGTACGCGAACTGGCCCGACTCCGAGGACGTCATCACCCAGCTCAGCGCGCACGAACTGCACGACATGCTGCCCAGCCTGAGCTCCGGCATGGTGCCGAAGATGGAGGCCTGTCTGCGCGCGGTCACCCACGGCGTCCCCCGCGCGACGATCATCGACGGACGCGTGAAGCACTGCCTGCTCCTGGAGATCTTCACCGACGACGGCGTGGGGACGATGGTCTACGCCCACCCTGAGGAGGGTGCCCAATGAGCGAGTTCACCAACCCGGAGTTCACGAGTTCGGAGCTGACCCACGCCCCCGACGGGCAGGGCGCCCAGGCCGAGATCACCCACCGCTACTCGCGCGCGATGATGCAGACCTTCGCCACGCCGAAGCGAGTCTTCGTCCGTGGCGAGGGCATCCACCTCTGGGACGCCGAGGGCAATCGCCACCAGGACATGCTCTCCGGGCTTGCGGTGACCTCCCTCGGCCAGGCCCATCCGGCGGTCCTGTCCGCGGTCACCAGCCAGCTCTCGACCCTGGGGCATGTGTCCAACCTGTTTGCCACCCCCAGCCAGGTGGCCCTGGCCGAACGCCTCGTGAGCACCGTCCTGGCGGCTGAGCCCGGCACGGCGCGTGTCTTCTTCACCAACTCCGGCACCGAGGCCAACGAGGCCGCTTTCAAGGTCACCCGCCTCACTGGACGCACCAAGCTGGTCGCCATGGAGGGCAGCTTCCACGGGCGCACCGCCGCTGCTCTCGCCATCACCCACTCGCCGGCCTACCGGATACCCTTCGAGCCGCTCCCGGGCGAGGTCGTCTTCGTGCCCTACGGGGATCTCGATGCCCTGCGCGGGGCCGTGGACGACCAGACGGCGGCCGTCGTGATGGAGCCCATCCAGGGCGAGAACGGTGTCGTCGTCCCGCCACCGGGCTACCTGCAGGCCGTCCGCGAGCTCACCCGCCAGCACGGTGCCCTGCTCTGGATCGACGAGGTCCAGACCGGCATGGGCCGCACCGGCCAGTGGCTGGCCAGCGCTGGCGTCGAGGCCGACCTGGTCACCGTCGCCAAGGGACTGGGCAATGGGTTCCCCATCGGGGCGCTATTGGCCCGCGGTGGAGCGGCCACGCTGCTACAGCCCGGTCACCATGGCACCACCTTCGGGGGCAACCCCGTGGCGGCCATCGCCGGCCTGGCCGTGATGGCGGTGATCGAGCGCGACGAGCTGCTGGAGAATGCCCGGGCCCGCGGGGACCAGCTGGCGTCCGAGATCGAGGGACTGCCGCTGGTTGACCACGTGCGTGGTGCCGGGCTGCTGCGCGGCGTGCAGTTCATCGGTGACATCGCCGTCCGGGTCAATGATGCGCTACTGGAACGCGGGTTCATCACCAACGCCCCGCGTCCGTCGGTGCTCCGCGTGGCACCCCCGCTGATCATCACCGCCGAGCAGGTGACCGCCTTCACCACAGCGCTGGGCGAGGTCCTGGAAGCGATCGCGGGCGATGTCTGAGCGGGGGATGTCTGAGCGTCCCCTCTCACGCAGCGCGCGCCAGGCACTGGTGCAGCAGGTGCTGGAGTCGACACCTGTGGCGTCCCAGACCGAACTGGCCGACCTGCTGGCCGAGCGGGGCATCAGCGTCAGCCAGGGCACCATCTCCAAGGACCTCGTCGAGATCCGCGCGGTGCGCCGACGAGGCCCCGATGGGAGCCTGCGCTACGTGGTCGGCGAGGAGCCGACCGGGGACCAGGCCAGCCTGGAGAAGCTCATCAAGCTCTGCCAGGAAGTCCTGCTGGACGCCCAGGCCTCCGCCAACCTGGTCGTGACGCGGACGCCGCCGGGAGCGGCGCAGTACTTCGCCTCGGCCATCGACAAGGCCGCGATGGATGACGTTCTGGGCACCATTGCTGGCGACGACACCGTCCTGATCATCAGCAGCGATGCCGACGGGGGAGCCTCCGTCGCCGACCAACTATTGTCCTTCGCAGCAGGGCAGCGTCCCGCCTGAGGGCGACTCGGAAGGAACCATGAACACAGATCACCACGAAGGCGACCAGAACGTGAGTAACCAGCCGGGCGGCGACCACCAGGGCAAGCTGTGGGGAGGTCGGTTCGGTGGTGGCCCCGCCGAGGCGATGTTCGCGCTGTCCCAGTCCACCCAGTTCGACTGGAGACTCGCCCGCCACGACCTCGCCGGCTCCCGCGCGCACGCCATGGCGCTCCACCAGGCCGGCCTGCTGAGCGACGACGAGCTGACCCGGATGCACGAGGGGATCGCCGAGCTCGATGCCCGCGTGGCCGACGGGCGTTTCACCCCGTCGCCCACTGACGAGGACGTCCACGGCGCCCTCGAGCGCGGCCTGACCGAGATCGTCGGACCGGAGTTGGGCGGTCGCCTGCGCGCCGGAAGGTCGCGCAATGACCAGATCGCGACCCTGATTCGCTCCTGGCTTCGCGAGCAGGTCCGCCATCTCACTGCAGAGGTTGCGGGCGTGGTCGAGGCCCTGCGCGGCCAGGCCGAACGCAACCTCGGCGCCATCATGCCCGGACGCACCCACCTGCAGTCCGCCCAGCCCGTGCTGCTCAGTCACCACCTGCTCGCCCACGCCTGGCCACTGTTGCGCGACATCGAGCGCCTGCGAGACCTCGATGGACGCCTGGCCGTCAGCCCCTACGGTTCCGGAGCGCTGGCCGGAACCTCGCTGGGGCTCGATCCGGGACTGGTGGCCCGCGAGCTGGGATTCACCGTGTCGGTGCCCAACTCCATCGACGGCACCGCCGCCCGTGACCTGGTGAGCGAGGCCGCCTACGTACTCGCCCAGATCGGCGTCGACCTGTCCCGCCTCGCGGAGGACGTCATTCTCTGGTGCACCCACGAGTTCGGCTTCGCGACGCTGGACGACGCGTGGTCGACCGGTTCGAGCATCATGCCGCAGAAGAAGAATCCCGATGTCGCTGAACTGGCCCGTGGCAAGGCGGGGCGCCTCATCGGCAATCTCACGGGCCTGCTCGCGACCTTCAAGGGGTTGCCGCTGGCCTACAACCGAGACCTCCAGGAGGACAAGGAACCCATTTTCGATGGGGTCGACCAACTCCTCTTGCTGTTGCCGGCGGTCGCGGGCATGGTGTCCACCCTCACCTTCGATGGCGACCGGATGGCGACCCTGGCCCCCCGTGGGTTCTCGCTCGCCACCGACATGGCTGACTGGCTGGTCCGCGAGCGCGTCCCCTTCAGCGTCGCCCACGAAGTCGCCGGTCATGCGGTGCGCCAGTGTGAAGCCCAGGGGATCGAGCTGGAGCAGCTCACCCCCGAACAGCTCGCCGAGATCTCCCCGCATCTGGATGAGCGGGTGTTGGGCGTGCTCACGGCTGAGGGATCGGTGGCCTCGCGCAATGGGCGCGGTGGCACCGCCCCTGACCGCGTCCGAGAGCAGTTGGACGAGGTGGCGAGGGCGCTGGCCGGGGCGCGGGCATTTGCTGGTGATCAGCCCCGATAGGGTGACTGGCATGAATGCTGTCCTGGACGAACTGACCTGGCGCGGCCTGATCGCGCACTCCACCGACCTCGAGGCCATGGCCGAGCGGATGGACCAGGGTCCGGTCAGCTTCTATGTGGGCTTCGACCCGACAGGACCGAGCCTGCACATCGGCCACCTCATCCAGCTCGTCACCGCTCGCCGCCTGCAGGACGCAGGGCACAAGCCCGTGCTGCTGGTCGGTGGGGCCACTGGCCTGATCGGTGACCCCAAGGACACTGGCGAGCGCGTGATGAACTCGCCCGAGGTTGTGGCTGGTTGGGTGGAGCGCCTGCGTGACCAGGCTCGCCGCTTCGTCTCGTTCGAGGGTGAGAACGCGGCGACCATGGTCAACAACCTGGACTGGACAAGCCAGATGAACGTCGTGGAGTTCCTTCGCGACATCGGCAAGCACTTCCCGGTCAACCGCATGCTGGCCCGCGACATCGTCGCCAAGCGGCTCGAGGCCGGCATCTCCTTCACCGAGTTCAGCTACGTGCTCTTGCAGAGCATGGACTACCTGCAGTTGCACCGCCTCCACGGGGTCGACCTGCAGACCGGAGGCTCGGACCAGTGGGGGAACATCACCGCCGGCGTGGACCTGATCCGGCGTGTGACTGGCGACCACGTGCACGCCCTGTCCACTCCGCTCCTCACGAAGGCCGATGGCACCAAATTCGGCAAGACCGAAGGGGGAGGTATCTGGATCGACCCGGAGATGACCTCGCCGTACGCCTTCCACCAGTTCTTCCTGAACGCTGAGGACGCCAAGGTCATCGAGTACCTGAAGGTCTTCAGCCCACGTGGCCGTGAGGAGATCGACGAACTCGAAGCCCTGACGGCTTCGGAGCCTCACCGTCGTGCCGCACAACGTGCACTGGCCGACGACATCACCGACCTTGTCCACGGGCGCGAGGAGAGGGAGGCGGCGACCCAGGCCGCTGCAGCCCTGTTCGGGCGGGCAGAGTTGGATTCCCTCCCGGAGAGCACGCTGGCCCACGTGGCTCGCGAGGTTGGCGGGGGAGCGTTGCAGGGTGCTGAACTGCCCACTGTCGCGGAGGCCCTGCAGCGTGCCGGGGTCGTGGCGTCTCGCTCGGCCGGCCGACGCGCAATCGAGGAAGGCGGCGCCTACCTCAACAACCAGAAGGTGACCGACACCGATGCCGTGCTGAGCGAGCAGGACTTCCTCGCCGGCACGTGGGCGGTACTGCGCCGTGGGCGGCGCACCATCGGGCTCCTGCAGCGCTGATCCGCACCAGAACGGAGCCCCTTGCCACCCCAACGCGGCTTGACAAGGGGCTTCGCAGCTGTGACGGAGGTCACATCAGTCGGATTTGACGAGGTGGGGGCCTCCGCGTAATGTTTACCAAGCCCCAAGGGTGAGACGGACGAGGCGGAAACGCCCAGGACGGACCCGGGGCCACCCACACACATCTTGGACTGGGCGAAGCGTGTCTCCGAAAGGGAGCAGCCGAGGGCCCAGGACTGGAAGCGAGAAGGGTGAGGTCGTGACTGCGGCCAAACAACTACAGAATGGCCAAACAACGAGTGGATTTCGGTTCACCCATTGAGCGGCCAACCGGGAAACGGCGGGTTTGACAGCCCGATAACGACTCGGTAAAGTTACACGAGTTGCCCCAAGCGGAGGCCGGGAGGCTGAGGCGCGGGTCGCACCCGATTCTTGAGAACTCAACAGCGTGCTTAAAGTCAATGCCAATAA
>NZ_JALXXB010000015.1 GCF_025144225.1 Aestuariimicrobium sp. p3-SID1156 | reverse complement strand
TGTCACTGCCAGGACTGGCAGGTCACTTGAGCGAGAGCTCCTTGTAGGCGGTCAGGGCCTGCTTCCAGGACTCGTCGGGGTTCTTCTTCTCCACGTCGAAGCGAGTGATCGCATCGGCGACGACGGTGTTGATGGTGAAGAAGTTGGGTCCGACGAAGGGCTGGGTCTTGATGGCCTTGGCACGGTCGGAGAAGATCTTGCCCACCGGGGCGTCGTTGAAGAAGGGGTTCTTCTGATCAAGGACGGCCTTGTCGTCGAGCGCCTTCGTCTGGCTCGGGAAGGTGCCCTTGGTCTTGAAGGCCTCGATCTGCTGCTCGGGGGCGGTCAGCCAGGCGGCCAGTTTCTTGGCCTCCTCCACGTTCTTGCCCTGGGCGGGGACGGTCAGGTAGGAACCACCCCAATTGCCGCCACCACCGGGGAAGACGTTGGCGATGTCCCAGCCCTCGACGCCCTTGGCGTTGCCCTCGATGACACCGGTCATCCAGGCCGGGCAGAGCATGGTGGCGAAGCCGCTCTTCTGGAAGGCTGCGGTCCAGTCCTCAGACCACTGGCCCAAACCGGCCGAGAGGTCCTTGTGCTTCACGAGCTGGTCGTAAACGTTCTTCACATCGGTGTTGGACTCCAACGGCTTGGGTTTGCCGTCGGACTCCTCATAGGGGTTGGCGAGCTGCTGGATCATGCCGTTGTACAACCCGCTGGCGCCGTCGTACCAGGGGATCTTGGTCTTGGAGGTGAACTGCTTGCCGACCTCGAAATACTTGTCCCAATCGCCCTCGAGCAGCTTGGCGACCTCTTCGCGGTCAGTGGGCAGACCGGCCTTCTTGAACAGGTCAGCGCGGTAGCAGACCGCCTCAGGGCCGATGTCGGTGCCGTAGCCGAGGAGCTTGCCGTCCTCGAGGGTGGCGGCCTTCACCTTCCAGTCAAGCCAGCGATCCTTGAGGGCATCGTCCTTGAGGTCGGCGAACTTGGCGCCGTACTTGCCGAGTTCTGCGAACCAGGCAACCTCGACGCCCTCGACGTCGGCCAGCCCCTTACCCGCGGCAAGGCCGGTGAGCAGGTTCTGGCGAGCTTCGTCGGAGGTCGCGGCCTTCTTGTGCTTCACGACGACGTTGGGGTTCTGGTCCATGTACTTCTTGAACAGGTTGTCGTAGCCGAACTCGTTGAAGGTGGCGACGGTGAGCTCGATCTTGCCGCCCTCCTTCTTGCCATCCTCATCACCCTTGCCACAGCCGGTCAGGGCGAGTGATGCGGCCAGCAGGGTTGCCAGCGCAGTGCGCATCAGCTTCATGAAAGACTCCTTTGTGCTTTCCCGCACCCCCACCTCTGAGAGCGCTCTCAGGCACCATACCCCGGCAGGTGTCGGAGGCGCCAGAGAGGTGCTGTCAAATCGTCGACGCCGTCATCTATTCGTGATCTAGCGCCTCCACGTCGGGGCTTCCCGTACTCGTCGACGAGGTGGGCCTCGGCGTGCGCTCGCGAGGTGGCAGCCTGAGGCCGACCCGTTCCAGTTCCAGTTGTGCCAGGCGTCTGATGACCTCCGCGTCACCCTGTCGCCAGTCACCCACCGGGTCGCTGGACACAGCGGCGAGGTCCCTCATGGGGAGGTGCGCCATGGCCCGCAGCGCGAACAAGTCAAGGTCGGCGTCCTCGTCGATGAACTGCTGCCAGGTCTGCACCCCCTGCACGAAGGCCACACGTCGGGGGAGCCACAGCGCGACCATGATGAGGGCAGGAATCAGGAAGACCAGCACGCTGATGGTGTCAGCGGCCGAGGACACCGAGGAACTCTGGTGTTCGTACTGGCCCACGAGCTCCCACATCAGCCTGGAGAGGGTGCGGAAGGGCAGACCCATCGAATCGCCGACGCCAGGCACCTTCGCCAGGTTCCGCGAGATCATGTCGAGTTGGGTGATGACCTGTGTGAGCAGTTCCCCGCTGCGACGAGAGGGGGTGCCGACTGCGTCGATGACCCGGTGCGCCGTCTGTGCAGCCCACCAGCAGAGCAGCAGCCACAGCACGATTCCGATATCGGACGCGGCCTGCCACACGGCGCGCGTGCCTCGTGCGTAGAGCCGCATGGTGTCCTCTCCCTGGCGCCTGCCGTCCCAGCGTCCTCATCCTGCCGAACGCGGACGCCTGGCGCTGGGTTTCGGTCGAGTCACCCGCCACCTCCCGTCAGCCACCTCCTCGGCGAGGCCTTCCAGTTCCAGCATTCCCAACGCTGCCAAGACCTGCGGGTAGGGCAGCCCTGTCGTCTCAGCGACCGCTGCCGCAGCCATCCCCCCACGGCTCGGCAGCGCTTCGCGCACCAGCAGCTGGTTGCCCGTCAGGCCATCGGTGGGCCTATCGCCCTCACAGCCGGGGAGGGGGTCGGCCTCTATGGGCCCCAGCTCCGTCAGGACGTGTTCGGTGGTGGCCACCAGCGTGCCGTACTTGCGCAGCTGGCCATGGACACCGGCGGACGTGGCGGAGTAGATCGAGCCGGGGATGCACAGTAGCGGGCGTTGCATGGCCTCCGCCCAGTTGGCCGTGTTCAGGGCGCCGGAGCGGTGAGCAGCCTCCACCAGCACCACTCCCCTGCCCACCGCCGCGATGATCCTGTTGCGCGCGAGGAAGCCCACCTTGTGGGGACGGATGCCGGGAGCCACTTCGGCCACGACGGCACCTGCGGAGGCGACCCGATCCAGCAGGGCATGATTGCCTCGGGGATAAAATGAGTCCAGGCCATTGGCCAGGATGGCGACCGTCCTGCCACCGCTGGCGAGGGCACCACGGTGGGCCGCGGCATCAATCCCATAGGCCCCGCCCGAGACGACGGTGAAGCCTTCGGAGGCCAGCTCAGCACCGAGATCGCTGGCGACACGCTCGCCGTAACTGGTCGAGGCTCGAGACCCGACGATGGACACGGCCCGCTCGAAGGCCTGCCGGGGAGTCTCCTCCCCCACCCACCACAAGCCCAACGGCTGGCCCTGCATCTCGATCCCCTGCACAGTGCGCTTGATGCCGTCCAGGGGCGGGAGAGCCTGGGGCCACTGCGGATCCCCGGGGATGAGGAAATGGACTTCCTTGCCGTGCACCAGGTCCACGGTTCGTTCCAGATTGAGCGCCGCCGCCCGACGGGCCCACAGGGAGTTGCCGTCCTTGGATTCCCGCAGAGCGGTCCACACCTCTTCGACACTGTAGTGCTGGAGCTGTGCCAGCAACCCGGCGCTGGCCGGCTCGACGATCCCGGTCAGCGCCGCCCTGGCACGCCTCTCGTCGCTCCACAGATGTAGGTCGTCAACCCTCATGCCGCCTCTCCCTTTTCTTGGCGCATGGCGAGAGCTGTCGCGAGGTGGTCTGCGCTGACCCGGTCCCGGCCAGACAGATCGGCGACCGACCAGGCCAGGCGCCACACTTTGTCGATTCCCCGTGCAGTCAGTTGGTTGCGCCTCAGTGCGCGGTCGAGCATCTCCATGCCGGCCGGGAGCGGTAGCTGCCTCAGACCAGCGCCTGAGACCTCGGCGTTCGTCGACCATGGGGTGTCGCGCAGGCGTCGTGCCTGGCGAGCGCGTGCCTCGCGCACACGATCAGCGATGCTGGCCGAGCACTCGCCCAGTTCGACCAGCCGACTTACGCTGCGATGCTGCTGCCGCAGGTTCTGGTGGATGTCAATCCGGTCCAGAATGGGACCGCTCACCCGCTCCTGGTAGCGGCGAACCGTGTAGGGCTGGCAGCGACAGTGCTGGGTGGTGGAGCCCCAGTTGCCACACGGGCAGGGATTGGAGGCGAGCACCAGCTGGAACCTCGCCGGGAATCGCGCCCGCATCCCCGATCGGGCAATCAGTACCTCGCCGGACTCCAGTGGGGTTCTCAGGGATTCGAGTACCTTCGGCGAGAACTCCGGGGCCTCATCGAGGAACAGGACGCCCCGGTGGGCCAGCGAAATGGCCCCGGGACGGATGACCCTCGAGCCACCGCCGATCATGGCCACCGCCGACGCCCCGTGGTGCGGGTCGGCGAAGGGAGGCGTGTGTACCAGTCCCTCCACGGGCATTCCAGCCAGAGAGTGAACCGCCGAGACCTCCAGCGCTTCGCGGTCACTGAGCGGCGGCAGGATCGAGGGCAACCGTGATGCCAGCATCGTCTTGCCCACCCCGGGAGGTCCGCTCAAGGAGATGTGGTGGCGGCCCGCAGCGGCCACCTCCATCGCCCACCGGGCTTCAGGTTGTCCGATCACCTCGGCGAAATCGGGGACGCGGCCAGTCGCGACGGTGGCCCCCTTCTCCCCCGCGGGGACCTGGGCTCCAGCTGCTCCACGGAGCACCTGTTGGAACTCCTCCAAGGACCCCACCCCATAGAGCTTCACACCCTTCACCAGGGCGGCCTCGCGTAGCTGGTCCGCTGGCACGATGGCGGCGCTGAACCCGGCCTCGGCAGCAGCGATCAGGGCAGGAAGGAGCCCCAGGACGGGCCTGACCCGGCCACCGAGCCCAACCTCGCCCAGCATCACGGTGCGCTCCCGCAAACGTGGTGGCACGTGGCCCTCCGACCGCCACACCGCGGCGATGATTGCCAGGTCGTAGTGGCTTCCGCTCTTCGGCAGGGTCGCGGGGCTCAGGTTGATGGTCAGCAGGTGGTCCGGCCACGCGAGTTTGGAACCCACCACGGCAGCGCGGCAGCGATCTCTGGCCTCATAGAGGGAGGCATCGGGCAGGCCCACCAGCACCGTCCGTGGTAAACCGCCGCCGACGGCTGCCTCGACATCCACGATGCGACCATCCACGCCCACCAGGGCAACAGAATGCGCCTGTCCACTCATGACAGCGCCCTGACGTGGCTGATGCGCACACTCTGGCCATCGCGTAGGACTCCGATGGCATCGACGCGGACCCGTCCCACGCCAGCATGTGACCGGCGGTAGTGGATCGCGAGTTCTCGCAACTTGGTCTGCTTGGCCCAGGTGATCGCCTCCAGGGGCGTGCCGTAGCCCAGACCACTGCGCGTCTTCACCTCGACGAGCACCACCGTGCCCCCGGGGTCGCGTGCCACCAGGTCCACCTCCCCGGCGCTGCAGCGCCAATTACGCTGCAACACCTCCCAGCCCAGCGCGGTCAGATAGGCGGCAGCCTGCCCCTCGCCCCACTCACCCACCGCACGGCGCCCTGGTCCTCGCAATGCCATCCCGGTGCCTCCGTTCGACGTCCTCACGAAGGGTGATGGCCACGCCGACCTGAAATCACCTCGTTGTCCACAGGCCAACGACGTCTTCGAAGGCTGTCCACAGGGATGATCAGCTCGACCTTGTCGCGGGATGGTTCACAGCACCGGTGGCGAGGCAGTAGGTTTCACCACATGGAGGGACTGTTCGACGGCTACATCGCCCCGGAGGGCACCTACGACGAGATGTTCGTCGGCGACCAGGACAGCGTGCGGACGCCGAGCGCGCGGCTGAAGAAGCTCTTCGACTCCATGTCCATGGAGGAGATCCAGCAGCGGGCAGACTACATGTCCAATACCTACCGCAACCAAGGCGTGACCTTTGACATCGGCGGTGAAGAGCGTCCCTTCCCACTCGACATCGTTCCCCGCATCATCGCCGCCAAGGACTGGCAGGTCGCCGAGGACGGCGTGAAGCAACGGGTCAAGGCACTGGAGATGTTCCTCGATGACATCTATGGCGCTGGCCGTTGCTTCATCGACGGCGTCATCCCACGGCACGTGGTGACCACCTCAAGCTATTTCTACCGGCAGGCCTTTGGCATCACCCCTCTGAACGGCGTCCGCATCCATGTCGCCGGCATCGATCTGATCCGCGACGGTCAGGGCACGTTCCGCGTCCTCGAGGACAACATCCGCATTCCCTCGGGCGTCTCCTATGTGCTCACCAACCGCCGCGCCATGGGCTCGGGCGTTCCCGAGATCACCAGCAGCCACGCCATCCGCCCGGTCAGCGACTACCCCGCCAAACTGCTGGCCGCCCTCATCGCAGCCGCCCCGGCCGGCATCACCGACCCGACGGTCGCGGTCCTCACCCCGGGCCCCTACAACTCTGCCTACTTCGAGCATTCCCTGCTGGCCCGCATGATGGGGTGCGAGCTGGTCGAGGGACGCGACCTGGTCGCGCGTGGCGGCCGGGTCCTCATTCGCACAACCCAGGGCCTCAAGCCGGTGCATGTCATCTACCGCCGGGTGGACGATGACTACCTCGACCCGGTCTACTTCCGCCCCGACTCGGTGCTCGGATGCCCGGGCATCATCAACGCCGCTCGCGCCGGCAACCTCACCATCGCCAATGCGGTGGGCAATGGTGTGGCGGACGACAAGCTGCTCTACACCTACGTTCCCGACCTGATCCGCTACTACCTTGACGAGGAGCCGGTGGTCCCGAACGTCGACACCTGGCGGCTGGAAGACCCTGCCTCGCGTGAGGAAGTCCTGGACCGTCTGGACGAGCTCGTCCTCAAGCCAGTGGACGGCTCCGGGGGCAAGGGCATCGTGATCGGCCCTGCGGCCACCCGGGAGCAGCTCGACGAACTGCGCGCCACCGTCAGCAAGACCCCCCGCGGCTGGATAGCGCAACCCGTGGTCCAACTGTCCACGGTCCCGACGATGACCGAGCAGGGAATGCGCCCCCGGCACGTCGACCTGCGTCCCTTCGCCATCAACTCGGGCGAGGACGTCTGGGTGCTTCCCGGGGGCCTGACCCGCGTCGCGCTGGGCGAGGGGCAACTGATCGTGAACTCCTCCCAGGGCGGCGGCTCGAAGGACACCTGGGTTCTCAGCGGTGACGGTCGGCGCGGGCGCCTGGAGATCCGCAAGGCCCAGAACCGCAAGCCCTCCCCGCCTGCACCCAAACCCCAGTCCGAACCGGTGGCCCATGCCCCGCGGACGAAGAAGGAGCAGCAGGAACAGCAGCAGCAAGGAGTGGACCAGTGCTGAGCCGCATCGCTGAATCCCTGTACTGGATCGGCCGCTACCTCGAGCGCGCCGAGGACACCGCCCGCCTGCTGGAATCCCACGTCCAGACCTTGCTCGAGGACCCCATCACCGACGAGGGCACCGCCACCAGCCACCTGCTCGCCGTGATGGGCATCGAGGCCGAGGACGAGATGGGCTTTGATTCACTCGTCCAGATGCTGGGGTGGGACACCAGCTGTCGCGCCTCCATGGTGAGCGCCTTCTGGGGGGCGCGAGAGAGCGCCCGGCGTTCCCGCGAGGTGATCTCCGCAGACCTGTGGGAGGCCATCAACACCACGTGGAACATGGTGCGCAACAACCGTCTGCAGCGCCATCGCGCCCCCGAGGCCTGCCAGCTGATCCGCGAGCGCTGCGCCCTGATCACCGGGCTGGTCGACGGCACGATGGCCCACGACCAGGGCTGGCAATTCCTCATGCTCGGCAAGAACCTCGAGCGGGTCGACATGACCAGCCGCATCATCGAGTCCTCCATGATCAACCCCGATGAGGACGCCGCCTGGATGAATGCCACCCGGGCCTGCGGTGGGTACCACTCCTTCCGGCTCACCCATCGCGGCGTGGAAGACCCGCAGGACGCAGCCGAGTTCCTGCTCCTGGACCGCCTGTTCCCCCGTTCAGTGGTCTTCTGCCTGGACCGCGCCGAGCGGATCCTGATGCGTCTGGACTCCACCAGCGGGCTGGGGCAGTTGAGCGAGACCATTCGGGTCCTGGGCGCTGCCCGCGCCGACCTCGAGTACCGACCCCGCCAGGAACTGCTGGGCTCGGTCAGCGAACGCATGGCGTTGCTACAGACGGCCATCGCCAGCACGGACCTGGCGGTCGCCGACCGCTACTTCGACGTGGCCAACTCGGTCACCTGGCAGGCAGGAGTGCGCTGATGCTGCTGCGAATCACCCACCACACCGGCTACACCTACCAGGACGGGGCCACGGCCTCCTTCAACGAGGTCCGGATGTCGCCTCGCTCGACCCTGCACCAGCAGGTGTTGCACACCAAGGTCGACATCAACCCGTCGGCCTGGACTCTGGCCTGGACCGACTACTGGGGCACCTCGGTCACCAGCTTTGAGGTCCACGAGCGGCATGACACCCTGGAGGTGACCGCCACCTCCACCGTCGACGTGCGGCGCACCCCCTCCCCTGTCGAGGGCATCAGCTGGGACGCGGTGCGCTCGGAGGAGTTGGCCGACCAGCAAGCGGAATACCTTGCGATGACCGCCTCTGTGCGGCCCCCCAAGGACTTGGCCGAGCGAGTCACTGAGCTGGCTGCAGAGAGCGCCACCCCCGGAGAATGCGCCCAGGCGATCGTGGACCTGATCCACTCAGAGGTCGCCTACGTACCGGGTTCCACCGGCGTCCACACCCTGGCCGCCGACAGCTGGCAGGCGCGTGCCGGTGTCTGCCAGGACATGGCCAACCTCACGATCGGCTGCCTGCGCCATGTCGGCATCCCGGCCTGCTATGTGTCCGGATATCTGATGCCGACTGCAGACCCTGAGGTGGGACAGAGCTACAAGGGTGAGTCCCACGCCTGGGTGCGCTACTGGAACGGCGAATGGGTCGATGCCGATCCCGCGAATGGCTCAGTGCCCGGTGATCGCCACGTGGAGGTCGCCCGAGGGCGCGAATACACCGACGTCCCCCCGCTGCGCGGAGTGTTCACCGGGACCGGGGACTCGGAGATGTTCGTCGAGGTGGAGCTGACCAGATTGGCCTGAGGGCTGGGGCAACGGTTACTTGGCGTCCGGCACCTGAAGATCGGAGTGGACGATCTCCTCAATGGAGACGTCACGGAAGGTCAGCACCTTGGCCGACTTCACGAAACGTGCAGGCCGGTACATGTCCCACACCCACGCATCGCTCATCGAGACCTCGTAGTAGACGTCGCCGCCCTCGGTGCGCACCTTGAGATCCACGGCATTGCACAGGTAGAACCGACGCTCGGTTTCGACGGCGTAGGTGAAGATCGAGACGACGTCCTTGTACTCGCGATACAGCTCGAGTTCCAGCCGGGACTCATAGGCCTCAAGATCTTCAGTGCTCATGGTGCATTCACTCTAGCCGCAAGCCTGACGTTCTCGAAGCGCATCCGGTGGATGGGGCTGGGGCCGTGTTCCTCGAGTCGGGCCTGGTGTTCGGCAGTGCAATACCCCTTGTGGACCTCGAAACCGTAGTCGGGCCATGTGATCGCATGCTCGGCCATCATCCGATCCCGGGTGACCTTCGCCACGACGCTGGCTGCCGCCACACAGGCGGCCACCCGATCGCCCTTCCAGACGGCAAGACCCGGTGCGGGGAGTCCGTCCACGCTGAAACCATCAGTGAGGATGAAGCCGGGCATCGTCTGCAGCCTCATCAGCGCCCGACGCAGTGCTTGGAGGTCGGCGACGTGCATGCCCAGGCGATCACATTCCTCCGCCTCCACCGCCACCCAGGCAACGTCGACGGCCTTGGCCATGATCTCCTCGAAGCAACGCTCGCGCTGCAGCGCCGTGAGCACCTTGGAGTCGTTGAGTCCGGTGATACGCCGTGAGGGGGTGTCCCCCAGGACGACGGCGGCAGCAACGAGGGGACCGGCGCAGGCTCCCCGGCCGGCCTCGTCAGCCCCCGCAACGGGGCCGAGGCCAGCTCGCACCAGGGCTCGCTCGTAACCATAGATGCCCCGCCCGGGACGCACGGACATCAGCAGCCGACGCCCTCTGGCATGATCGTCGGCTTGTCGGGTGCTGCCTTCGAGGGAGCGGGGACCTCGGCAAAATTTCCCGGATTGCGCAAGTTCCCGACGCGGTCGAGCGGGGCCAGCCGGAACTTCGCGGGCCCCACGATGTTCTCCATGGGCACGAATGCCCGCATTCCCTGCGGCTCGCCGTCATTGGTGATCCTGGCCAGGTGGCATCTCGAGTCACGAGAGTTGTTGCGGTTGTCACCCATCGCGAAGAAGCGATCTCTGGGCACTACCACCTTGAACGGCACGGCAGCGGCGGGCAGGCCGTCCTTCAGGTAGGGCTCGTCGATCGCCACGCCGTTGACCTTGATCCTGCCGATCGGGTCACAGCACTCCACGGTGTCACCCGGCAGGCCGACCAGGCGCTTGATCAGGTGGGTGGTGGAGGTGTCCGGCCAGACACCGGCCAGTTCCAGGGCCCGGAGCAGTGGGGCAGGCTTCCTCGGTGTCCCGTCGACCCAGCCACCGGGATCCCGGAACACGATGATGTCACCGCGGTGAACATCCACTGGTTTCACCGCGAAGACCCTGTCGCCGACGTGGACGGTGTCCTCCATCGAGCTGGAGGGGATCACGAATACCTGACCCACCAGCGCGCGGAAGACCGCAGAGATGGTGAGCGCGATGAGAACGACGAGCAGGGTCTCCCAGACACCCATCCCGACCTTCTTCAGCAAACTCGGACGCTGCGCCGTCGCCTGGCTGCCGGTCTCCTCCTGCGGTTCCTGACCGGGCTCGTGGTCGGGCGGCGTGCTCTCAGGTGTGCTGCTCAACAGGCTGGGTCCTTCGCTGCTTCAATGATCGGGTCGCGCGGAGGCGTCGAACCCGGGGCAATCCCAGTGTAGGGCGCCGCGCCCCGGGCCAGATCCACGCGTGCCCACGGCCACCCAGCTGAGTACGACTTGCCGACGACTCGCTCCCGAGGGACCAGGGCGCCGCTTCCCAGACGGTGCAGGTAGCACTGGGAACTCGCCCCGCCTGGAGCATCCGTGGAGACGAAGTAGAAACCCTCGGGCACGACCACGCGGAAGAAATTGCCTCCTGTGGGGGGAGCCGGGGTGGCTGCCCCGTTGACCAGGACCCTCCCGTCCGCGCAACACCTCACCTCGTCACCCGGGACGCCGACGATCCGGGTGAGCATCCGGGTGCCCTGCGCCGGGGAAGCCAGGCGCAGCGAACGCATCGCGCGGTTCAGCCTGCTGCTGGAGTCCTTCCTTGCTCCGGCCCACTGCGGGTGGGGTTCGACCACAACGAGGTCCCCCCGCGCCAGCTTGTGGGCGTCCTTGACCCAGAGCCGCGTGCCCTCGGGAACCGCTGGCTGCATGCTGTCGTCGGCGACCAGCGGGCGCCCCGTCAGACCTGTCAGCGCAGTCGCCATGACGACGGCCAGCAGCAGCGCAGCGCAAAGCTCGAGGGCCACCATCAGGGGAACCCGTCCGCTCCGGCGCGTTTGCTGCACCGGACCAGCCTAGCCGGAAGAACTCGTCCCACGATGAGAATGGCCCCGTGGCACAAGCCCGGGGCCATCGAGAAGCGAGATCAGAACTCGCGCTTCTCCTTGATCTTGGCAGCCTTGCCGCGCAGGCCACGCAGGTAGTACAGCTTGGCGCGGCGCACGTCACCGCGACGCTCGACCTCGATGCGGTCAATGATCGGGGAGTGAAGCGGGAAGGTACGCTCAATGCCGGTGCCGAAGGAGACCTTGCGCACCGTGAACGACTCACGCGCGCCGCCGCCGGTGCGAGAGATCACCACGCCGGCGAAGACCTGAATACGGGAGCGGTTGCCCTCGACGACCTTCACGTGCACCTTGACGGAGTCGCCAGCACGGAACTCGGGCAGGTCGCTACGCAGCGACGCGGAGTCGACAGAGTCCAGAATGTTCATTGTTTTCCTCGTCAGTGCCACAGGTCACCTCGTCACAGTGGGTCCCCCGGTCGTCCGAACGGTCCCCCTGTGGCAGGAGTCGAACGACAAGTCGGGTGCACGAAGGCGCACCAGCAGGCAATTCTGTCACACTCACCACTGCCCTCCAAACCTGCGAGTGTGGCCCTGTCACGGAATGTGTCCAGCATCATGCAACCGGCTCCGCCAGTGACGCGTATCAGGGGCAAGTAACTCCTCCCAGGCCATGGCTGCTCGCGCAGCCAGGCACCACGTCGGACCAGGAAGAGGCAGCCGGTGGATGAAGCCACGTTCGACTCCTTCTACGAGTCCTCCTATCGCGGAGTGGTTGGCCACGTCTACGCCATGTGCGGCAACATGGCAGAGGCCCAGGACTGTGCGCAGGAGGCATTCGTCCGGGCGTGGGCCAAGCGACAGGAACTCGACCGCAGCCGCTCCCCCGAGGCCTGGGTGCGCACCGTCGCCTACCGACTCGCAGTGAGCCGCTGGCGCAAGGCGCGCCGCGCCTTCCGACAGCCTGATCGTGCCCTGGAGGATCGCCAGGCGGCCCAGCCCTCACCGGACCGCGTCGCCCTGGTCGACGCGCTGGCCCAGATCTCCCCCGAACAACGCCGCGTCATCGTGCTGCACCACCTCTGCGACCTGAGCATCGCAGAGATCGCCGAGGAGGTGGGCGCCCCCACGGGCACCGTCAAGGCACGGCTCTCCCGGGGCCGCGCCGCCCTCGCCACATTCCTCACCGACCCCAGGACGGAGCCCAGCCATGCCTGACAAGAATCCCTTCGACCCGCTTCGCGAGGAGGCCGGTGCAGTGCCCACTCCCCCAGCCAGCGAGATCCGGGCCCGTGGTGACCGGCGCCGCGCCCGCCACCAGGCCGCGCTGGCTGGGGCCCTGGGCGGCACGCTGGCCATCGCCGTCGCGGCCCTGGCGATCACCACACCCTGGGCCAACACCAGCCCCCACATCGCTGGCACCCCCAGCATCCCTCCGACCACGCCCACCAGCGCCAGCCCCAGCAACCCCACATCCAGCAACTCCACACCCAGCAGGACGACACCCCCCAGCCTCAGTCCCTCGCCCGTGACATCCGCGTCCACCGTCCCACCCTCCACGACCAGCACATCCAGGGCGCCAGCAGCCCCCGGCCCAACCTTTGCCAACCTGCCAGACGTCGAGCTGCTGTTCCCCCAGGGCTCGGAAGGCGTCCATATCTCGCAGTACGAGGGCATCGGCCAGGCCGCCAAGGGGATCTGTGACCAGGGCAACTACGGCGAGTACTCCTCTGTGGTGACCCGTGAGTTCACCGCAGACGGCCTCAGCCGCATCGTGCAGGTGTTCCAGTACAAGAGCAGCGAGCAGGCGGCAGAGGCAGCGGCCGCCATGGAGGCGGACGCAAGCTCCTGCGCCCAACGGCTCGAGGGCGACGACCGTTACCAGACCCCGCGTGACGACCCGAACCGCACGATGCCGTACAACAGGACCAGCCCCACCGGCGTGCGCGTGGAGAAGTTGAGCTACCGGATGACCCTGGCCCGCCTGGCGGGGAAGGACACCGGCATCTTCAACGAGACCACGGTGGTCCATGTCGGTAGACGGGTGGTGCTGGCGGTCGACACCTCGACGGGTCAGGACCGCAACTGCGAAGCGGCGCCTTCCGACGTGGTCTTTCAGTGCGAGGTGCCGGCAGCCATCAACCAGATCATCGCCCTTGCCACGAGGGACATGCGCTCCTGAACGGCACCAGGACGACGTAAGCCCCCGGGTCAACGCCCCGGGAGCTTACGCGTGTGGCAGCTGGGCGACTCAGCTCACGACGGGGAGGCTCACTGGGCCTTGCCCTCGCCGCGGAACATCGACTTCCACAGGTCACGGTTCAGCTGGCTGATCGACGCCATCGGAATGCCCTTCGGGCAGACCTGGGCGCACTCGCCGATGTTGGTGCACGCACCGAAGCCCTCGTCGTCGTGCTGGGCAACCATGCTCTTGACCCGGCTGTACCGCTCCGGCTGGCCCTGGGGCAGCATGGCGAGGTGGGTGATCTTGGCCGAGGTGAACAGCATCGCCGAGCCGTTGGGGCAGGCGGCCACGCAGGCACCGCAACCAATGCAGGTGGCGTTGTCGAAGGCGATGTCTGCCTCGCGCTTGGGCGCCGGGGTGGCGTGGGCGTCAGGGGCTGACCCGGTGTTCGCCGAGATGAAGCCGCCGGCCTGGATGATCCGGTCGAGGGCGGTGCGGTCGACGACGAGGTCCTTGATGACCGGGAACGCCCCAGCCTTCCAGGGCTCGATGTCGATGGTGGCACCGTCGGCGAAGGACCGCATGTGCAGCTGGCAGGTGGTGGTGTGCTGCCCACCGTGGGCGATGCCGTTGATCACGACACCACACATGCCACAGATGCCCTCACGACAGTCGTGGTCGAAGGCCACCGGCTCCTCGCCACGCTCGGTGAGGATCTCGTTGAGCATGTCCAGCATCTCGAGGAAGGACATGTCCTCGCTGACGCCCTCGAGAGGGTAGGTCACCATCTTGCCCGGGGTCTGGGCATTGGCCTGGCGCCAGATTCGCAGTGTGACTCTCACTTGTAACTCCGTTGCTTGAGCTCGATGGCCTTGTAGTTGAGGGGCTCGCGGTGCAGGACGGGGGTCTTTCCCTCGCCCGCCCACTCCCAGGCGGCGGCGTAGAGGAACTCGTCGTCGTGGCGCAGGGCCTCGCCCTCTTCGGTCTGCGACTCGCCACGGAAGTGGCCGCCACAGGACTCACGTCGGTGCAGGGCGTCCACGCACATCAGCTCGCCCAACTCAAGGAAGTCTGCAAGACGGCCGGCGCGCTCAAGGGCTTGGTTGAAGTCCTCGTTGATGCCGGTGACCTTGACGTTGGTCCAGAACTCCTGGCGCAGGGCACGGATGCGGTCGATGGCCGTCTTCAGGCCATCCTCCCAACGCTCCATGCCGCAGTACTCCCACATGATCTGGCCCAGCTCCTTGTGGATCGAATCCACGGTGCGGGTGCCGTTGATCGACAGGAGCTTTCGGATGCGGCCGGTGGCCGACTCCATGGCCTCCACGACGGCCGGGTGGCTGGCGTCGATCTTCTCGAAGGGGCCGTTGGCCAAGTAGTCGTTGATGGTGTTCGGCAGGACGAAGTAGCCGTCGGCCAGGCCCTGCATGAGCGCCGAGGCACCCAGGCGGTTGGCGCCGTGGTCGGAGAAGTTGGCCTCTCCGCACACGTACAGGCCGGTGATCGAGCTCATCAGGTCGTAGTCCACCCACAGGCCACCCATGGTGTAGTGAACCGCCGGGTAGATGCGCATCGGCACCTCGTAGGGGTTCTCACCGGTGATCTGCTGGTACATGTCGAACAGGTTGCCGTACTTGGCCTCCACCGCCTTCTTGCCCAGGCGACCGATCGCCTCGGCGAAGTCGAGGTAGACACCGCGACGCATCTGGCGTTCGTTGCCGGCGTGGTCACGCTCGGTGATGGCCGGGCCGACGCCGCGTCCCTCGTCACACATGTACTTCGCCTGGCGGGACGCGATGTCACGCGGGACCAGGTTCCCGAAGGAGGGGTAGAT
Organism: Aestuariimicrobium sp. p3-SID1156; assembly: GCF_025144225.1. GTDB lineage: Bacteria > Actinomycetota > Actinomycetes > Propionibacteriales > Propionibacteriaceae > Aestuariimicrobium. The sequence goes on along the minus strand of NZ_JALXXB010000015.1, from coordinate 20,566 downwards.
GCGCTCCAGGTAGTAGTCGCGATCCTCCTCGGGAATCTGGCGCGGATCCTTGGCGCAGTCCTCGGCACGCTTGGGAACCCAGATGCGTCCATCGTTGCGGAGCGACTCCGACATCAGCGTGAGCTTGGACTGGGTGTCGCCGTGCACCGGGATGCAGGTGGGGTGGATCTGCGTGTAGCAGGGGTTGCCGAAGTAGGCGCCCTTGCGGTGTGCACGCCAGGCGGCGGTCACATTGCAGCCCATGGCATTGGTCGACAGGAAGAAGACGTTGCCGTAGCCGCCGGTGGCGAGAACGACCGCGTCAGCCAGATGCGACTCAATGCGTCCGGTGACCATGTCACGGGTGACGATGCCGCGGGCGCGACCGTCGACGACGATCATCTCGATCATCTCGTGGCGGCTGTGCATCTTCACGGTGCCGGCCGCAACCTGCCGCTCCAGGGCCTGGTAGGCCCCGATCAGGAGCTGCTGGCCGGTCTGACCGCGGGCGTAGAAGGTGCGCTGCACCTGAACGCCACCGAACGAGCGGGTATCCAGCAGGCCGCCGTACTCGCGCGCGAAGGGGACGCCCTGGGCCACGCACTGGTCGATGATGTTCGCGGACACCTCGGCCAGGCGGTAGACGTTGGTCTCGCGGGCGCGGTAGTCGCCGCCCTTGACGGTGTCGTAGAAGAGGCGGTAGGTCGAGTCACCGTCGTTGCGGTAGTTCTTGGCGGCGTTGATACCGCCCTGGGCCGCGATGGAGTGGGCGCGACGGGGGCTGTCCTGGTAGCAGAAGTTCAGGACGTTGTAACCGGCCTCACCCAGGGTGGCAGCGGCGGCGCCACCGGCCAGGCCGGTGCCGACGATGATGACGGTCAGCTTGCGGCGGTTGGCCGGGTTGACCAGCTTCGCGCTGAACTTGCGGTCCTGCCAGATCTTGTCGATCGGGAGGTCACGGTTGGCCTTGGTGTCCGCGATGTCCTCGCCGACAGTCCAGTAACCACCTGCGGTCTGTTCGGGAGCAATGGTCTCGGTCATCCGATGACTCCAATCAGGATCAGGACGGGAGGAATCATGAAGCCCAGGAAGAGCAGCACAGCCACCAGCAGTGACAGGCCCTTGAGGGTCTTGCGCGCGGACAGGCTGGTGTTGGCACCGAGAGTCGCGAAGGCACTGTAGAAGCCGTGCGAGATGTGCATGCAGACGGCAATCATCGCGATGGCGTAGATCAGGACGACCCACCATTCACCGAAGCCGGCGATCACCCGGTCGTAGGGCGCAAGGGTCTTGACGCCGTCGGCGTAGCCGAACTTCAGAACCTGGGCGGTGAACTGCAGCAGGTGCATGATCACGAACAGGACGATGATGATGCCGCCCCAGATCATGGTGCGCGCAGCGTAGCTGGACTCCATGCTCTTCTTGTCCACGTAGCGCTTGCCTGCGCCGCGGCTTGCGTCATTGCGCGCCTTGAGCTTGAAAGCAGACCACAGGTGGAGGACGACCGCAGCCAGCAGGGTGATGCGGAAGATCCACAGGAACAGGGAGTGGGGCAGCGCCGGGTAACCGAGCTCGCGAAGCCAGTGCGAGTACTCGTTGAACTCGACGCCGTTGTCAGGGAGCAACAGCTTGAGGTTGCCGAACATGTGTGCGAGCAGGAAGCCGATCAGGATCAGACCAGTTATCGCCATGATGAACTTGGTCACAACCGTCGACTTGGCCGCTCGTTGATGAGTAGTCAGTGTTGTCGCCACGAAGGGCACTCTATAGCCACTCTCGCGAAGGACGAACACCGGCCACGCTATTGTGGAATAAGTCTCAGGTTGCGGCGCAATAACACAATGAAGACGTTCGCTAATTCGTGGGACCGGATCCCCGCAAATGCCCTGTGACAAGGTGCGACACGACTGGCCAGGGATGAGGAATAGCGCACTCCACAAGCGCAGGCACTGCTCGAATGCTGCGCTCCGGTCAGCGCACGCAGGAGTGCGGCAAGGCTGGAGATGAGCAGAACGGGGCACCGAAGCGGTAGTCGGAGGGAGCCATTTCAGCCAGGGTTGTCATCGTGTACCCATCAGACTTGAGCTTGGCGATGACGGCGGGCACGGCAGCGCGGGAGGTGGCGTGGATGTCGTGCATCAGCACCACCGCACCGTTCGTGGTCTGCTGACCGACGTAGCTCAGGATCGAAGGGGTGGTCTTGAACTTCCAGTCCAGGGTGTCGACGCTCCACAAGGCCACGGCCATGGAGTTGCGACCGATCTCGGCGTCGACCCGCTTGCTGCGGTCCCCGTAGGGCGGGCGGAGGAACAGCGGCGCCGTGCCTGCCAGCTTCTCCAGGTTCTTGCTGTTCGTGGAGATCTGGTGGGCGAGAGCTTCGTTGCCCGCGGTGCTCATGGTGTTGTGTTTCAGGTTGTGCGAGGCGATCTCCATGCCGTTGGCGGATGCCTTGGTGACCATCTCGGGGTAGGCATCGATGCTCGGGCCGAGCATGAAGAAGGTCGCTGGAACCCTCGCCTTGTTGAGCGCGTCCAGCACCTCCTGGGTCTCCGGGACGGGCCCATCGTCGAAGGTCAGCGCCACACACTTCTTGACGGTGCAGTCAGTGCCGAGCGCAAGCTGGGGACGCGGGTCCTTCTGCTTGCCCTTGGGCCGCGCGACCAGGTCCGGGGAGGCCGGGGCGAAGGTCTGGGCGGCCTCGGCCCCCGTGGGGTACTGGGCCGCCGCCTTGGCCCGGCGTCCAAAATCGGTGAGGAAGGGGCCAGCTTCCTTGCCGGTCAGCAACACATTCGGCTGGGAGCCTCCCTGGAACTGGATGACGAGGTTGCCCTCCTGGGAGAAGGCGAGCGCGGGTCCCTGGCCCATCGGCCAGGTCGGTGACGCCAGCGCCTTGAGCGCAGCAGCCTTCTCCTCGCCCGCCTTGGCACCGACCGCTGCGGTGAACTCTGCCCACTTCTGCGGCGAAATCAGCGCAGGCGAGGCAAAGGACTCATTGGACTGGGGATCGTAGTAGACCACCGACGTGCGCTTGCCACCCTTGCCCTCCACGTTCAGGGCGACCGCCACGGCCTTCGAACTGGACGCCAGTAGCGTCGGCTCCATCGTGAGTTCCCCACCGCCTGCCCAGGCGTGGTGGCGCAGGATCTGACCGCGCACGACGTCCAGGGCAAAAGTGAGGCCAGGCATGCTCCGGTCGGCCAGCAGGGTGGTCACCGTGAGGTCACCGGCAGTGAGGGTGGCTCGTCTGCCGGAAAGCAGTTTGTGGTCCGGGCGCGCGAACTCGGCCTTCGGCCCAACAGTAGTGCTGGGGGCAGTCGAAGGGGTGTTGGTCCGGTCACCAGGAGCCGACCCAGCGCCCAGGGTCGAGCAGCCGGTCATCAGGGCCGAGGTCGCGAGCATGGCGCCAACCCATCGTGCCCGTGATCCGATTGTCCCACCGCGCATTGCTCTCGCCACCTTCTCCACCCTGGTTTCCACTCGCGCCTTCGGCTGTCCGCCCCCCCAGTATCCGCGCAATGGGGTCACGCACCAAGAATCGTCCAGGGCTCAACCAAAGAACTGAAACCCTGTTCTCATGTCTGAGAAATGCCGCGTTGTGGTGTTCAGGCCTGAGCATCACGGGGCCCCAGCAGGTCGGGGCGACGTTCGCGGGTCAGCTCCTCCGAGCGTCCGCGACGCCACTCGCGGATGCGGGCATGGTGGCCGCTGAAGAGCACCTGGGGGACCTCCAGGCCGCGCCACAGCGGCGGCTTGGTGTAGACGGGGTATTCCAGCAACCCCTCGTTGCCCTCGGAATGGGACTCCTCCGACAGGGACTCCGGGTTGCCGATCACTCCGGGAATCAGCCTGACGATCGCCTCGACCATCGCCAGGGTGGCAACCTCTCCCCCATTGAGGACGTAGTCACCCAGGCTGAGTTCGCGCACCTCGACACGGGTCGCGGCGTGGTCGATCACGCGTCGATCGATGCCTTCGTAGCGTCCGCAGGCGAACACGAGGCGCCCACGGCTGGACAGCTCCTGGGCAATGGATTGATGGAAGCGCTCCCCACTCGGGCTGGGGAAGACCAGCACCGTGTCCCCCGGGTCCTCCCCCAGGACGGCGTCGAGGGCCTCCCCCCAGGGCTCCGGCTTCATGACCATGCCCGCTCCGCCGCCATACGGGGTGTCGTCAACAGTGTGGTGTCGGTCATGGGTCCAGTGGCGCAGGTCATGGACGCCGAGCTCCACCAGGCCTGACCCGATGGCCTTGCCGACCAGCGACAGCGTCAGGGGTTGGAAATAGTCGGGAAAGATCGAGATGATGTCGAGGCGGGTCACTGGGCATCCTCCGACTCGTCCTCGTCAGCGAGGAGACCCGGCACGTCGGCCAGCTCGACGAGCTTTTCCGACAGGCTCACTCGCGGTACCAACGCCCGGACGAAGGGCACCAGGCGTTCCTCGCCGTCGACGTCAATGGCCAGCAGGTCCTGCTCCGGCAGGTGAACGACCTCCGTGACGGTTCCCACGCGTGTCCCATCAGCCAGCACAGCGGTCAGGCCGACGAGCTGGCGGTCGTAGTACTCGTCCTCCTCCTCGGGCACCTCGTCCACGGGAACGTCCACGACCAGCACCTGGCCCCGCGCGGACTCGGCGGCGTTGCGGTCATCCAGGCCCTCGAAGTGCACGAGCAGCCGACCGGAGTGCCAGGCGAGCCGGGCGACGGTCAACTCGCGCCGCGTCCCCTCGACTCGCAGGACGGAGCCGACGGCGAACCGGCGCTCGGGTTCGTCGGTGCGGACGTCAACCACGACATCGCCGCGCACGCCGTGCGCCTTGCCGATGCTTCCGACGATGACCTCAACGGTGTCCCCCACGAGGCTGTCCTCTCAGTGACAACGCCACCCCGCCAGCGATCGGAGGACCGGTCGGGCGGGGTGGCGTGGTGGTGTGGTCTCAGCGGCGTGAACTGCGGCGGTCAACGTCGACGAAGTCGACGCGCACCTGCTCGCGGCCAGCCAGTGCGGCAATGACGGTGCGGAGGGCCTGGGCCGTGCGGCCCTGACGTCCAATCACCTTGCCGACATCGTCGGGGTGGACGCGCACCTCGAGCATGCGACCGCGGCGAAGGTCCTTGTCCTTGACGCGAACGTCGTCGGGGTTCAGGACAATGCCGCGGACCAGGTGCTCCAGCGCTTCACCCAGCACGATCAGGCCTCTTCCTTGCCCTCGGCCGGATCAGCCTGGTTCTCACCCGACTCCTTGCCGGCCTGATCATCGGCAGCGGCAGCGCCGGGCTCGGCGACGTCAGCGGCCTCGTCCTTGTCCCCCTCGGCCTGGTCCTTCTGGGCCCTGGCGGTGATGGCGGAGCTCTTGGGGGCAGCGTCGTCCTCGGCGAGGGCGGCGTTGAACAGGTCCAGCTTGGAGGCCTTCTCCGGGGCGACGTCGACACCCTGGGGCGCCTGCTCGCCGGAGAACTTCTGCCAGTCACCGGTGCGCTTGAGCAGGGCCACCACGGCATCGGTCGGCTGGGCGCCGACGCCAAGCCAGTACTGGACGCGCTCAGAGTTCACCTGGATGACCGAGGGGTCATTCTTGGGGTGGTAGATGCCGACCTCTTCGATGGCCTTGCCATCACGCTTGGCACGCTCGTCGATGACGATGATGCGGTAGTGGGGCGAGCGGATCTTGCCGAGGCGCTTCAAACGAATCTTGGTTGCCACGTTTGTGGTTTCTCCTGTGGGGATGTCCGGGGTCTCCCGGCGCGGGGCTTGGTGGGGACGCTCAACCGTGTGGGGCACAGTCTCGCAGCCTCCGAGGAATCATCGCCAGGCACGAGAGAGGGCATGCCAAGGCAGAAGACGCAACGTCCAGTGTGCCAGAAAGGACGCCTGTGGCACCAGTCGGGGCAGTTCTCCCCCGGACTCAGCGTGCCTTGACGATGCGTCCTCGCAGGATGATGAACAGCGGGTTCTTCACCGCCGACACGTCCGCCAGCGGATCGGTGTCGTAGACCAGCAGGTCAGCACTGGCCCCTTCCTCGATGCCGGGGACGCCGAGCCACTCGCGCGCCCGCCAGCTCGCTGCCCCGAGCGCGAACCCGGTGTCCCCCACCTGGGTGAGCAGTTCGACCTCGTCCCCGATGAGCCCGTGGGCCATCGTGCCGCCCGCATCGGTTCCGGCGAAGATGGGGACGCCTGCTTCCTTCGCCTTGCCGAAGACCTCAAGGCGCTTCGCGTAGAGCGCGCGCATGTGCTCGGCGTAGTGGGGGAACTTCTCCTCCCCCGAGGCTGCGATGGCCGGGAAGTTCTCCAGGTTGACCAGGGTGGGCACCAGCGCCACCTGGCGCTCGGCCATCGTCTCGATGGTGGCGTCGTCGAGCCCGGTGCCGTGCTCGATGCCGTCGATGCCCGCGTCAACCAACTCCGCGGCCGACTGCTCCTCGAAGCAGTGCGCTGTCACCCGGGCTCCCAGCTCATGGGCCCGGTCGATGGCCTGTTTGGCGACGCCCGCCGGCCACAGAGGGGCCAAGTCGCCCTTGTCACGGTCGATCCAGTCCCCGACCAACTTCACCCAGCCGTCACCACGGGCAACCTGTTCCTCCACCGTCGCGACCAGGTCGTCGGGGTCCACCTCGGCGGCGAAATTGCGGATGTAGCGCTTGGGACGGGCGATATGGCGACCGGCGCGAATGATGCGGGGCAGGTCCGCGCGGTCGTCGATCCAGTGGGTGTCAGCCGGAGAACCGGCGTCTCGCACCAGCAAGGTGCCGGCGTCCCTGTCGGTGAGGGCCTGGGCCTCAGCCTCCTCGGCCCCGACCGCGCCAGCGTGGTTGAGGCCGATGTGGCAGTGGGCGTCGACGAGACCGGGGACGATCCAGCAGTCAGTCGCAATGGTGACCGAATCCTCGACGGGCTCAGTGCGGATGACGCCCTCGCTGATCCACAGGTCATCCTCCTCGCCTCCCGGGAGCACGCGTCCCCGGAGGTGGAGGGCACCATGGAAGTGCGGCTGCTCCCCATCAACGTGGGTATGCGTGAGGCCCCCGTGCGAATGGGTGTGGAAGAAGGGATTCGTGGACTGACCCATGGTGGAAACCCTAGAGGGCGCCGTCCATGCGCGAGGTCTCAGAGCTCGTGTTCGGCGAGGGGTTCACCATCGACGGCCTCACGCGTCCGCATCAGGTTGATCACGGCCAGGACCAGGCCGCCCCAGATGGTGCAGGTCGCCACCAGCATCATGATGATCGCGTCGCCGCTCATGCGAGTTCCTCCTCGGTCACGTGCTGGTCTTCATAGGTTGCCTGCTGGTGCAGGGACGAGCGGTCATGCCAGGGCAGCAGGCTCATCAGCAGGGCGATCACGATGAGCGCCGCACTCATGCCCCACCCGAAGACGCCGTTGAACCACCCGGGGTAGCCCTCGTACCCATTCTTCGCCTTGTCGATGACGTCGTTGATGAGCAGATACATCAGCACCGCCGGGGTGAGGCCTCCGACCACGAAGTACCACAGCGGCCCCAGCGTGAAGGAGCTCACCGAGTTCACGTGGCGGGCCAGCTCGGGCAGCTTCCGCAGCGCGAAGGTCACCACGACCATGGACGCGATGGCGGCTCCCACGATGCCCAGGTTGTTCACGAACGCATCGGAGGTGTCAAGCAAGTACAGGCCGGTGGTGGTCGGGAAGAGCAGCAGGGAGATGACTGCCATGGCGCCACCCACGGCGAGCGTGGCCGGGACGCGTCCCCAACCGGTCTTGTCGCGCACGGTGGAGACGACGACCTCGACGATGGAGACCAGCGAGGTGAAGCCGGCCATCACCAGGGAAGCGAAGAACAGCACGCCGATCACGATGCCGAGGGCACCTGCCTCGTTGATGATCGCGGGGAAGGCGACGAAGGCCAGGCCGATGCCATCTCCGGCGACCTTCGAGATCGGGGTGCCGCTGGCCTGACTCATGAAGCCCAAGACCGCGAAGACACCGAAGGCCGCGAGTAGCTCGAAGCCGGAGTTCGCGAAGGCGACCACCAGACCCGACCCGGTGAGGTCGGTCTTGCGCTTGAGGTAGGAGGCGTAGGTGATCATGATGCCGAAGGCCACCGACAGCGAGAAGAAGATCTGTCCGTAGGCAGCCACCCAGACTCCTGGATGGGTGAGGGCCGACCAGTCGGGCTTGAAGAGCGCGTCCAGGCCGGTCGAGGCGCCCGGCAGCGTCATCGCGATCACGACGAGAACCAGGAAGCTGACGACCAGCAGGGGGATGAAGACGATGGAGACCTTGGCGATGCCGTTCTGGACGCCGGCAGCCAGCGCTGCGATGGTCACCAGCCACACCAGGGCCAGGACGCCGAAGATGGGCCAGACGAAGCTGAACTCGACGCCCGGCTTGTCGGCCAGCTTGAGGAAGTCGCCGAAGAGGTAGGCCTTGGGGTCCTTGCCCCAGCCCTTGGTGAACGAGAGCACCGTGTACATCCCCGCCCAGGCGATGATCACCGCGTAGTAGACGCCGATGACGAAGCAGATGCCCATCTGCCACCACCCGATGGGCTCAGCGGCGCGAGCCATCCGGCGGTAGGCCAGGGGAGGCGAACCCTGGAAACGGTGTCCGATGGCGTAGTCGAGGAAGAGCACCGGGATACCGGCGGTCAACAGCGCCACCAGGTAGGGGATCATGAAGGCCCCGCCACCGTTGTCATAGGCGACGTAGGGGAAGCGCCAGATATTGCCCAGGCCGACGGCAGACCCGATTGCGGCCAGGATGAACGCGTAGCGGCTCTGGAAGGCCTCGCGGGTGCGCGGGGCGGGGGTGCTACTCATGGGACCTCCATCTCGTGACCGGAGCGACGTTATCGGCGCCCCCCGGGAGCGAGACGGGGTCTCACGATGTGGGCGAACTCACAGCTCGGGGTGGGTCACGCGTCGCTTGCTCAGCGCGGACCCTTGGTCTGCTGGTTGAGCATCTGCTGCAGTTGGGGCGGCAACTGGAAGTCGGCCATCGCTTTCTGCATCTCGGCCTCGGTCGGCTGGGCGTTGCCGCCGAAGGCCTGGGCGGGATCAGCGGCTGCCGGGCGCTGCTGGGCCGTCTGCGCACGCTTGGCCGGGTTGCCCGACTGGCCCTTCCTGGCGCCCTTGCCCTTCTTGGCCTGGGTCTTCTTCGGACGCTGCGCTCCCCCGCCCATGCCGTGCATTCCGGGCATCCCCGGCATGCCGCCGCCCATCATGCCGCCGGCCATCGACTGCATCATCTTGCGGGCCTCGACGAAGCGGGTGACCAGCTGGTTGACCTCGCTGACCTGGACACCGGCGCCCTTGGCGATGCGCGCGCGACGCGAGCCGTTGAGGATGGTGACATCGGCGCGCTCAGCGGGGGTCATCGAGTAGATGATCGCCTCGACGCGGTCGATCTCCTTCTCGTCGATGTTGGCGATCTGGTCCTTCATCGCGCCCATGCCGGGCAACATGCCGAAGATCTTGGACAGCGGGCCCATCTTGCGCATCTGCTGCATCTGCTGCAGGAAGTCGCCGAGGGTGAACTGGCCCTTGCCGGCCAGCAGCTTCTCGGCGGCAAGCTTGGACTGCTCCTGGTCGAAGGTCTTCTCGGCCTGCTCGATCAGGGTGAGCATGTCGCCCATGTCGAGGATGCGGCTGGCCATTCGCTCGGGGTGGAAGACGTCGAAGTCCTTCAGGCCCTCGCCCGAGGAGGCGAACATGATCGGCTTGCCGATGACCTTGGCGATCGACAGGGCGGCGCCGCCGCGGGCGTCGCCATCGAGCTTGGTCAGGACGACGCCGTCGAAGCCGACGCCCTCCTGGAAGGCCAGCGCAGTGTTGACCGCGTCCTGGCCGATCATGGCGTCCACGACGAAGAGGACCTCGTCGGGGTTGACGGCGGCCTTGATGTCGGCGGCCTGCTGCATCAGCTCGGCGTCGATGCCCAGGCGTCCGGCCGTGTCGACGATGACCACGTCGTAGAGACGCTGGCGGGCGACCTCGATGCCGGAGTGGGCGACCTGGACCGGGTTGCCGACACCATTGCCCGGTTCAGGGGCATGGACGTGGACGCCAGCGCGCTGGCCGACGACCTGGAGCTGGTTGACCGCATTCGGGCGCTGCAGGTCGGCGGCAACCAACAGCGGCGAGTGGCCCTCGGACTTGAGCCAGTGGGCGAGCTTCCCGGCCAGGGTGGTCTTACCGGCACCCTGGAGGCCGGCGAGCATGATCACCGTCGGCGGAGTCTTGGCGAAGCGGATCGTGCGGGTGTCGCCGCCGAGGATGGCGATGAGCTCCTCGTTGACGATCTTGATGATCTGCTGGGCCGGGTTCAGCGCCTGGGAGAGCTCCAGGCCCTGGCACCGCTCACGGACATTGGCGATGAACTCCTTGACGACGCCGAGGTTGACGTCGGCCTCGAGCAGGGCGATCCGGATCTCGCGCGTGGTCGCGTCGATGTCGGCCTCGGTGAGTTTCGTCTTGCCGCGCAGACTCTTGAAGGTCTGGCTGAGGCGGTCTTGCAGGGTGTCGAACACGAATGCCTCGTTGTCGTCGATGGGGGGCCGCTGGGTGCGGCCAGTACCGCTCGAGTTTATCCGACTCCGCGGGCCGCCCCGTTCAGCGGCGGAGGCCGACGCGGGGTGGGCTACTCGCCGAGGATGCCGGCCACGAAGCCGTCGGTGTCGAAGGGGGCCAGGTCATCGACGCCCTCACCCAGGCCGATGAGCTTCACCGGGACGCCCAGCTCGCGCTGGACCTGGACCACAATGCCGCCCTTGGCCGAGCCGTCGAGCTTGGTGAGCACGATGCCGGTGACGTCGACGACTTCGGCGAAGATGCGGGCCTGGGTGAGGCCGTTCTGTCCGGTGGTCGCGTCGAGGACCAGCAACACCTCCGTCACCGGAGCCTTGCGCTCGATGACCCGCTTGACCTTGCCCAGCTCGTCCATCAGGCCGGTCTTGGTGTGCAGTCGCCCGGCGGTGTCCACCAACACGACGTCGACGCCCTCCTGGACACCGCGGTCGACGGCGTTGAAGGCGACCGACGCGGGGTCGGCGCCCTCGTCACCACGCACGGTTTCGACCCCGACCCGCTCACCCCAGGTGGTGAGCTGCTCGGCGGCTGCCGCGCGGAAGGTGTCGGCCGCGCCCAACAGGACCGTGCGTCCCTCCGCGACGAGGACGCGCGCCAGCTTGCCCACGGTCGTGGTCTTGCCGGTGCCGTTGACCCCCACGACCAGGACGACGCCGGGCCTGCCGTCGGCCCCAGTGGTGTTGACGGTCCGGTCCAGATTCGGGTTGACCAGTGTGACCAGCTCCCGGCGCAGGACGTCGCGCGCCTTCACCGGATCGGCGACGCCCTCGATCGACAGTTCCCGGCGCAGGGTGGTGACCAGTTCAGTGGAGGGTCCGACGCCCAAGTCGGAACTGATCAGGGTTGCCTCGAAGTCATCCCAGGTGTCCTGGTCGATGCGGTCGCTGGACAGCAGGTCAGCCAGACCGCGCGCCAAAGCATTGTTGGAGTTGGCGAGTCGACGACGCAGCCGGGCGAGTCGAGACCCGGCAGCCTCGGGTACCTCGAGGCCGGGCTCGGCCTCGGGCTCGGCGGGAACCTTCCCCGGCTGCTGCGGCAGCTGGCCGGGTTCCTCGGCAGGCGGCAGCTCCTGAGCGCGCTTGACGACCAGGTAGGCCGCCAGCCCCGCAGCGAGGAGGAGTACAACGATGATCCAGAAGATGAGGTCGTCGGTCACGCACCCATCCTATGGCTACGGTTTCTGCGGCCCACTGGAAGATCGCGCCGGGGCGCCCCCGAGACCACGCGTGGGCGTCCGGATCAGTCGCGTGTGCGGCGCGCGATGCTCTGGACGCGCTCGGTGCCCTGCTCGTAGAGGGTGACGAAGCTGGCCGGCGGCTGCGCTTCGCCGTTGAGGTGGTGACCCACGACAGCGAGACGATCCGCCACGGTGGGGACGTTCTCGCTGAACTTGCCTCGCATACCCACGGCCACGACGGCCAACGAGGCGAGACCAAGTCCAACGATGATGATCATGGAGAACACGATGGAGGGCACGGCGCAGTCCTTTCGAGGGGAAAACTCGAACGGGGAAGGGACGCCCTCATTCTGGCACGGACAGTGTCAGTGTTCGCGGAGGCGCTGCGACACGACGGTGGAAACCCCGTCGCCGCGCATGGTGACGCCATACAGCGCGTCGGCGATCTCCATGGTGCGCTTCTGGTGCGTGATGACCAGCAGCTGGGACTTCTCGCGCAATTCCTCGTAGATCCCGAGCAGACGGCCCAGGTTGGTGTCGTCCAGGGCCGCCTCGACCTCGTCGAGGATGTAGAAGGGGCTGGGACGGCTGATGAACAGGCTGACCAGGAAGGCCACCGCCACCAAGGAGCGCTCGCCACCGGAGAGCAACGAGAGCCGCTTGACCTTCTTGCCTGCTGGTCGCGCCTCGACCTCCACACCAGTGGTGAGCCACTGCCCCGGCTCGGTCAGCACCAGGCGCCCCTCTCCCCCCGGGAACAGCCGGGAGAAGACGCCCTCAAAGACGCGTTCGACATCGGCATAGGCGGCCGCAAAGACCTCCTCCACGCGACGGTCGACCTCCTCGATGATGTCGACCAGGTCCTTGCGGGTGCGCTTGAGGTCCTCAAGCTGTTCGGCCAGGAAGGCATGGCGTTCCTGCATGGCGTCGAATTCCTCCAGCGCCAGTGGGTTCACCCGGCCGAGCACCTGGAGGTTCTTCTCGGCGGTGCGCAGCCGCTTCTCCTGCTGCTCGCGCACGAAGGGCACCGGCGTGGGGCGCTCTTCGTCGTCCTCGGTGACCGGGCGTCCATCGGGCCAGACCAGCACCGGGATCATCAGCTCAGGACCGTACTCGGCCATGAGCACCTCGGCGGTCATGCCCAGGTCATCCATCGCCTTTGCGGAGAGCTGCTCGATCCGCATCCGCTGTTCGATGCGTGCCATCTCGTCCCGATGGGCGCCCTCGACGATCTTCTCCAGTTCGCGGGCGGCCTCCCGTGCCTCACGCCGGGCAACACCGAGCTCGGCTTCTGCCTCCTGGCGAGCCTGCTCGGCGGCGGATCGTTCGGTGGTCGCGATGCCGCGCGCAGCCTCGGTCTGGGCGAGCAGCCACACCGCGCCCTCATGCACAGCCTTCGCCGCCTGCCCTTCGCGTCGGAGCTGTTCGGCCCGTGCCTGGGCCTTCTGTCGCTGGGCACGCTCGTGGGCCGCCGCGCGCATCAGCGACTCAGCCTTCCCCGACAGGGCCTTGACGCGCTCCTCCGCGGTGCGCAACGCGAGTCGGGCATCCATCTCGCGCTGCCGGGCGATGCGTGCGTCCACGGCGAGCTGGTCGCGCTGGGCCGGGTCGGGTTCGGCGATCTCACCCTCAGCGGAGGCCAGCTCCAGGCGCTTCTCGAGTTCTGCGAGTGAGGTTTCGTCCTGGACGCGCTTGGCCTGGGCCTGGGCTGAGGTCTGGTCCAGCCGCTCGGCCTCGGCTCGGGCGGAGCGGGCGGTTTCCGAGAGCTGTCCGAGCCGCTCTGAGAGCGCCGACCATTCCGCATCGGACGCATGGAGCTTCGCGAGGGCGGCTTCTGCGCGTCCGCTGGCCTCAGCGAGGGCCTGGTCCTGCTCGGCACGGCGGAAGCGGAGACGTTCCAGGTCGTGGTCGACCTCGGTGAGCTGGCCCGCGGCCTCATCGACGGCAGCCTGGACCTCCAGCATGCTGGCCGCTCCCCCGCTACCGGCGGTAGCGAACCAGCTCGACAGCCGATCACCCTCGCGGGTGACGCAGGTGACCTCGGGGTGTGCGCCGATGACCTCGCGGGCGGCGGCGAGGTCCTCGACACAGGCGACGCCGGCCAGGAGGCGTGCGACCGAGCCCTGCACTGCATCGGACACCGTCACCACCTCAGTGGCCCAGCGCGCACCCGCCGGCAGCGTGCCCGTGGCCTCGGGCGCAGAAGCGCCGCCAACGAGCAGCCCCGCGCGTCCCAACTCACGGGCACGGACCAGATCGACGGCACTGAGGGCGCCGGCGAGATCAGCGATGGCCACCGCTTCGGAAGCATCACCGAGCGCGACGGCGATGGCGGCCTCCCAGCCGTGCTCGACCTGGACCAGCCCCGCTACGTGCCCCAGAACACCCTCGAGGTCGTCGGCGGCGAGCAGGGCGGCGTTGGCGTCCTTGCGTTCAAGCCCCAGCCTCAGGGCCTCGATGCGCGCCTGCAGAGAAGCACGCTGCTGGGCGTACCGGGTTTCCTCGGCGGCCAGCTGGTCGTTGAGCGTCCTGGCTGCGTCGACGAGTTCGTTGGCCGATTCGTACTCCTCGTCCAGCCCTTCCTCACCGGCGTCAAAAGAGGCCATCAAGCTCTCGAGTTTCGTGAACTCGGCAGTGGCGGCTTCGGCGCGCTCCAGGGCGTCGGCGCGGCGGGACTCGAAACGGGCCGCCTCCTCGGCGGAGGCGTCCAGGCGCGACGTCAGCGAGTTGACCTGCCCGGTCAACCGGGCGAGGCCCTCACGACGGTCCGCGATGGCGCGCAGCTGGGCGGCATAGGCCTTCTCCTCGGCCTGGAGGGCCGCCTCCGCCCCGGATCGGCGGGCGGTGGCCTCGTCCAGGTCCCCGGTACGGGCCCGGACATCGGCCCGTAGTTCGTCCTCATGCTCCCGGACCTGGGCTGCTTCCTTCTCCAGCGCTGCGGGGTCGCGGTCCTGGCGGGCGAGGTCAGGCTGCTGCTCTGCGTGGCGCATGCGCTCGGCGGCGATGGAGCAGGTGGTCTGGACCCGCTCAGCCAGAGCGGCAAGGTTGTACCAGTTCTCCTGGGCAGCGTTGACCCGTGGCTGCGCAGCACGAGAGGCTTCCTCGGCCTCGGCCTCGCGTCGCCGGGCACGGTCCAGCACCCCCTCGGCGCGCTCGCGGGCCTCGACCTGGGCGCGTTCATCGGCCAGGTCGGATTCGAGCGCCAGGGTGGCCTGGGTGAGATCGTCGGCGAGCAGGCGGCTCTTCGCGTCCCGGAGTTCGGTCTGGATGACGGCAGCCTTGCGCGCCACCTCGGCCTGGCGCCCCAGCGGCTTGAGCTGGCGGCGGATCTCGGCGATCAAGTCGTTGAGCCGGTCGAGATTGGCGGCGGTGGACTCCAGCTTTCGCAGCGCCTTCTCCTTGCGCTTGCGGTGCTTGAGGACGCCGGCGGCCTCCTCGATGAAGCCACGTCGGGTCTCGGGGGTCGCCTGCAGGATGGTGTCGAGTTGGCCCTGGCCGACGATGACGTGCATCTCGCGTCCGATGCCGGAGTCGGAGAGGAGTTCCTGGACGTCGAGAAGGCGGGCGGGGTTGCCGTTGATCTGGTACTCCGAGCCGCCGGTGCGGAACATCGTCCGGCTGATCGTGACCTCGGTGTAGTCGATCGGGAGAGCACCGTCGGTGTTGTCGATGGTGAGCACGACCTCGGCCCGACCCAGCGGGGCGCGACCGGAGGTGCCAGCGAAGATGACGTCCTCCATCTTGCCGCCGCGCAAGCTCTTGGCACCCTGCTCCCCCATCACCCAGCTGAGGGCGTCCACCACATTGGACTTACCAGAACCATTGGGCCCGACGATGCAGGTGACGCCAGGCTCGAAGTTCATCGTCGTCGCGGAGGCGAACGACTTGAACCCGCGCAGGGTGAGCGATTTCAGGTACATGGTTAGTCCACCCGGGCCTCGTCGGCCTTCTGGCGTTCGACGAGCTGGGGGCTGTACTCGGGAGCGACCACCGGCGCAGTGATGGGGGCTTCCTCGGGGTGGCCGGAGCGCACGGCACGGAAGGTCCACAGTTTGTTCATCAGGAAGTTGATCGGCATGGTCAGGGCGATCTGGATCAGGGTGGCCCAGTAGAGCTTGGTGCGCAGCCCGTTGGAGTCGTCGAGCCACTCGATGCGGCCCAGGTAGAAGGTGGAGTTCTCCTTCAGCAGCAGGGTCTGGATGACCAGACCGACCAGGAGGGCAGCCCCGCCGATGCCCATGAAGTTGACCAGGCCACGCCACCAGCCGGTGCGTCCCCTGGCCTTGAACGTGAAATGCCTGTTCAGCTGGTAGTTCCAGGTGTTCGCGACAACGAAGGCGACAATGACGATGACGTGGTACCAGCGCAGGTTGAATCTCGTGAAGGGCAGGTCGAGCGCCACATGCTGGTAGTGCGGGACCAACCACTTCAACACGATCGTGACGGCCAGGTTGACCACGATCCCGGAGCCACCGACCAGCCCGAAGGTCAGGAACTGGCGCAGATTGCGGCGTCCGCGTTGCGCGCGACTTTCAGTACTGGGGCTCACAACAGCAGGAGTCTAGTGGGTCGCCCCACGGAACCCGGGAAAGCCGTCCCGGCACTGTGAAGGCACTCCCGGGGCGTCATGTCACCCCTCATTTGTGTGGGTACCGGTTCGCGCGGCGGCTGTCGAGACTGGCTTCGGGGCAAGGGCCCCGGGCACTCGAGAAAGGTTTGTCATGACCATCACGTCACATCCTCTCCGCAACCTCACCCGCACCGTGCTTGCAGCGAGCCTGGCGGCCGGCGGCCTGATCGCTGCTGCACCCACCAGCGAGGCAGCACTCAGCCACGTCAACACGAATCCCTACACCACCGGATGCGCCGACACCAAGCGTCTGCTCACCTCCAAGGCAGTCAAGGGCGGCACCGCGAGCGTGTACCAGTCGACCAGCTGCCTGACCCTGTGGCTGGAGTACGACGGCGTGGCCGGTCAGGCCGTCTACAAGAAGACCTGGGATGAAAACTCCAAGGTGTGGACCCAGATGGAGATCGACAAGGTCGCCTGGAGCTACTCGATGCAGTCCTACGCTCCGGGCACCACCAAGTTCATCGGTTTGATGACGACCGGTGGAGTGAACTACTCGGTCACCTGCACCTCCGGCTGCACCTGGGAGTCCAGCGCTCCGACCAGCTCGACCCTGTCGGCCAAGGTGGATGCCTTCGTCAAAAGGTGGAACGGGGTGTACATCAATTCCGACGACCACGCCGGAGCTCAATGCGGGGACATTCCCATCCAGTACCGCAAGGAGGTGGTGGGTGCGAATGCCTGGGACTCCTCCGCCAAGGATGCCTCCGACGGCGGCGTCAAGAACTGGTGGTACAACGCCGTGCGCTACGGCAGGTATGACTCCGCCAAGTGGACGCTGGTGAGCGCCAGCTCTGCTCCGCGGAAGGGCGACGTCGCCGTGTGGAACTGGGGAACCCTCGGACACACGGCCTTGGTCCTCGGTGACAACGGCAGCACCTTGAAGGTTTTCACCCAGAATCCGGGAGCGGCACGTGTCGACGACCTCTCGAAGAGCGGTCTCCTCGGTTACTTCCGCCCCAAGATGTGACCTCCTGCGCTGGCTGGTGAACCCACCACGGTGGTGGGTTCATCAGCCAGCGACCGTGATCCCTTCCGAATCGTTGTCACACATGTTGCCTC
This sequence comes from Aestuariimicrobium sp. p3-SID1156, assembly GCF_025144225.1. Taxonomy (GTDB): domain Bacteria; phylum Actinomycetota; class Actinomycetes; order Propionibacteriales; family Propionibacteriaceae; genus Aestuariimicrobium. The sequence continues at coordinate 3,158 of NZ_JALXXB010000015.1, read as the reverse complement.
CTTGTCGTCACTGTGAACAGTGAGTGACGACTTCGCGCAGATCGCCCTACTCCAGCACTGGTCCGGCCAGAATCGACGGACAGTGCCGCGCAGTGGGAGGAGAACACGTGGGGCAGGTCCGCCAGCTGGCCGACCAGGGCATGGGCCTCTCCCTGGTCGCCCTGCGCGTGGTCGTTCTCGGCCAGATCTCCATGGTCGCGAGAGCAGGCGTGGCGGCTGCGGACCGGCCCCACCTCTACGTCGCAGCAATCTTTGTGGTCTTCGTCAGCAGTGCGGTGCTGGTGACCTGCCTGATGCTGGCGCGGCGACGCGGCTGCGCTCCCTACGTGGCCGCCACGGAGGCCCTGGTTTCGATGGGGCTGCTCTTCCTCGTGCCCAGTTCCCTGGCACCCACCGCGATCGTGGGCACCTGGGAGAACTGGGCTCCGGCTTTCGCGCTGAACTCCGCCGTCGCCGTGTGCATCCTGCTTCCGTGGCGGATGGGCGCTGTGGTGTCGGGGTTGATCGCCGTCTTCTACCTCATCAGCGGTGCCGCGGACCCGTCCGCGTCCTCGGGCAGTCTGCTGGCCAATGCCCTCACCTACCTCGGACTCGGCTTCGCGAGCATCGGCTTCAGCACGTGGCTGCGTCGAGTCGCGGCAGCGGCCGATGATGCCAAGGCGCAGGCAGTCGAGGCGACCCGCTCTCTCGAGCGTGAGCGTTACCGGGTGTCAGTGCACGATGCGACCACCATCCTGCGTCAGCTCGCCGATCCCGCGGTACCGGATCCTGTCATACGCGCCCTACGCAAGCAGGCGCTCGACGAGTCGCACCGATTGCGTGCACTACTGGAGGAGGGCCGAACCCTCACCCTGGAGGCGCACACCCTCGGGGACGTCCTGGACCGTGCCCTGCTCGGTTTCGAGGACCTGCCACTGGTGCGAAACTCCGACCTGGGGGACTGCGCCACGCTGCCTGAGCCCCTCATTGAGCCGCTCACCCTGGCAGTCCGCACCCTGCTGCACAATGTGCGGACCCATGCCAAGGCTCGGCAGGTGTACGTCCACGCCACCGCAGACGAGGACTCCTGGGAGGTGGAGGTGCGCGACGACGGGCAAGGCTTTGACCCCACCACACCGCTGGGCTTCGGCCTGAGACACCAGGTCATCAACCAGCTGGAACGTCGCGGTGTTCGAGTCCTCATCGACACGTCCCCCAACGAAGGCACCAGCGTCACCGTGGGAGGAACCCGATGACACGGCAAAGGCCCCGCGTCCTGCTGGTGGAGGACCTGGTCGTGATGCGTCAAGGGTTCGCCCTCTGCCACCCGACCCTTGACGTGGTCGGGACCTACGACAGCACTGAGGAACTGTTGGAATCCGGCCCACCCGAGGCCGACCTCATCATCCTCGACCTTCAACTGCGCACGCCGGACGGCAGTCAGCACCAGGGGACGGAGGCAGTCGAAAACGTGGCCGGCCTGGGCATCCCCATCTGCCTGTACACCAGCGAATCACGACGACTCGTCCTCGCACGCTGCCTTCGCGCCGGCGCCCACGGAGTTGTGCACAAACAGGAACCCCTCGAGGAGGCGACCAGAGCATTCCACGCCGTGGCGGCCGGAGCGACCTGCGTGAGCGGGTTCCTCCTGGGCCTGGCGGAACTCCTGGAACGCAGCGGTGACCTGCCCGACCTGTCACCACGACAGCGCCAGGTACTCGCTGCCAGAGCGCGCGGGGAGAAGTGGGACAGCATCGCCCGGCGGCTGTACATCACCCCCAGCGTTGCTCGCGAACACATGGATGCGGTGAACCGGAAACTGGCTGATCACTTGCAGAGCGCGTCTCCCGCTGACCTCGAACGGGCCCTCGGACTGGCTCCCGGTGACCTGCTTGACACAGCCTCCCACCTCCAATAGCACCCGCCACCACCTCCACTGGCACCTGCCGCACAGGGGACGGCGCCCTGCCGAAGGGGGCACCGTATCGGGTCCCCCTCAGCACTGCACCCCTCACTTCTGCGGGTACCGAAGCATCACGGCGACGACAAGCATGTGAAGCGCACCACCGCTCTACGAAAGGTTCGCTCATGTCCCCCGTCTCCCGCAGGTCCCTCCTCGTCACCGGCGGCGCCGCTGCCGCTGCCTTCGGTCTGGGTTCCGCCGTCCGCGCCGAGGGTGCGCAGTTCACCAGCAACTCGGCCTTCCTGGCTGCCGCCGCTTCTGCGGCCCAGACCGCCAACAAGGTCGCTCCCCGGGTGCCGGTGGCACCGATGATTGCCCAGGCAATCCTGGAGAGCGGCTGGGGCACCACCACCCTGGCGGCCTACAACAACTTCTTCGGCCAGAAGGCGAAGCTGGGCGATCGTGACCCCTACTCCATCGGAACGGTGTGGGTGAAGACCTGGGAGTACCAGGGCCAGGAGGAGTACGCCGAGTTCCACAAGTACGCGTCCATGGCCGACAGCTTCAAGTCCCACTACCTCTACGTCTCCGGCCAGACCGGGCTCTCGCAGTACCGGAACCCCCCCTCGGACACCGACCAGTTCTGCCGCTGGCTGGTGACCGCCCCTCGTGCCTACGCCACCGCCGGTTGCGCGCCGGGCAGCGTCATCTCTCCTACCTGCTCCACCTACGATGACAAGCTCATCCAGCTCATCAACACCTATGGCCTGCGCAAGTACAACCTCACCTCCGGTGGGGGCTCCACCTGCGGCAACCCGGGGACACCGTCCTCTCGCTCCTTCCCGACCCTCAAGGCCGGCAGCAATGGGACGAGCGTGCGCACCCTGCAGTACATCCTCAACAACACCGGCTACTACCGGCTGACAGTGACCGGCGTCTTCGACGCCGCGACGAAGAGCGCGGTCGTCGCCTACCAGAAGCGGCACGGTTTCACTGCGGACGGCATCGCCGGCTCACGCTTCTGGAGCACCATCCTCCCCACGGTCTCCACCGCCGAAACCTCCAGCGCGGCGCGCGCCATCCAGCGAGAACTGAACGACTACTGCTACGGAGTCCCGGTCACCGGCGTCTACGACAGCACCACCCGCAACTCCGTGATCGCCTGGCAGCGCAACCGCGGCCTGCCTGCTGACGGCGTGGTCCGTGCCTCGACCTGGGCCACCTTCCTGAACAGCTGATCGACCTCGTTCCCCGTCGCCCCCCCCCCCCCCCCCGG
>NZ_JALXXB010000014.1 GCF_025144225.1 Aestuariimicrobium sp. p3-SID1156 | reverse complement strand
CCCCCCCCCCCCCCCCGGGCCCCCCCCCGCTCCATGTCTGCTGGGGTCAGGACGCCTGCAGTCCCTGCATGATCTCCCGCATCAGCGCGGCGGTCTCGCTGGGAGAACGTCCAACCAGGACGCCGGCAGCCTCCAGCGCCTCCTTCTTCGCCTGCGCAGTTCCGGCCGAACCCGAGACGATGGCGCCTGCGTGCCCCATGGTCTTGCCCTCTGGCGCGGTGAACCCGGCCACATAGCCGACCACCGGCTTGGTGACGTGGTGCGCGATGTATTCGGCCGCCCGCTCCTCGGCGTCCCCCCCGATCTCACCGATCATGACGATGGCGTCGGTCTCGGGATCGTTCTGGAAGAGCTCCAGACAGTCGATGTGGCTGGTTCCCACGATCGGGTCACCGCCGATGCCGACCGCGGTCGAGAAGCCGAAGTCACGCAGCTCGTACATCATTTGGTAGGTCAGCGTGCCCGACTTGGAGACCAGGCCGATGCGTCCGGGGCCGGTGATGTTGGCCGGGATGATGCCCGCATTGGACTTCCCCGGGGAGATCAGCCCGGGACAGTTGGGCCCGATCAGGCGCGACCCGGACTCGGACACCTCGGCGAAGAACTCGGCGGTGTCACCGACCGGGATGCCCTCGGTGATGCAGACGATCAGCTCGATCTCTGCACGGAGCGCCTCCAGGACGGCCTGGCGGGTGTGGGCGGCCGGGACGAAGATCACCGACACGTTCGCCCCGGTGGCCTCCCGACCCTCCGCGACGGTGTTGAACACCGGCACCGGGTCCTCCTCGAAGAGGACCGACTGGCCACCCTTGCCGGGGGTGACGCCGCCCACGATGCGCGAGCCGGACATGATCATGCGCTGGGTGTGCTTGCGCCCCTCGGAGCCGGTCATGCCCTGGACGAGGATCTTGGACTTGGAGTCAAGCAGGATCGCCATCTCAGGCCCCCTTCTGCTCGGTCTGGTTCTGCGGGTCTTCGGACGAGGAGGCGGCGCTGGCCAGTTCGGCGGCCCTGCGTGCAGCATGATCCATGGTGTCGACCACGGTGACCAGCGGGTGGTCGAACTCATGCAGGATCTGGCGGCCGATCTCCACCGCGTTCCCGTCCAGACGAACGACCAACGGCTTGGTGGCACGCTCGCCGAGCATTTTCATGGCGGCGACGATGCCATTGGCCACCTCGTTGCAGGCGGTGATGCCACCGAAGACATTCACGAAGACCGACTCCACCTGCGGGTCGGAGAGGATGATCTCCAGACCGTTGGCCATCACCTGGGCGGAGGCACCGCCGCCGATGTCGAGGAAATTGGCCGGCCTGGGCGTTCCTGGCAGGTCCTCACCGGCCTTGGCGACCACGTCCAGGGTGCTCATCACCAGACCGGCGCCATTGCCGATGACTCCCACCGAACCGTCGAGCTTGACGTAGTTGAGGCCCTTCTCCTGGGCGCGGGCCTCCAGCGGATCGGCGCTGGAGGCGTCCTCGAAGGCGGCGTGTTCGGGGTGGCGGAAGCGGGCATTGTCGTCGAGGGTGACCTTGCCGTCGAGGGCGAGGATGTCGCCCTGCTTCGTCTTCACCAGGGGGTTCACCTCGACCAGGGTTGCGTCCTCGTCGATGAAGACCCGTCCCAGGGTGCCCAGCACGCGGGCGACCCGACGGCGGTCCTCCTCGGCGAACCCGGCAGCAGCCACAATCTCGTCGGCCTTGGCCCAGTCGATGCCAGTCCGCGGATCGACGGGGATACGGGCCAGGGCTTCTGGACGCTCCTCGGCGAGCGTCTCGATGTCCATGCCGCCCTCGACCGAGCACATCGCCAGGTAGGTGCGGCTGGCGCGGTCGAGCAGCAGGGAGAAGTAGTACTCCTCGGCGATGTCGGCGCCCTCGGCGACCATCACCTGCTCGACGACGTGTCCCTTGATGTCGAGCCCGAGGATCTCCCGTGCTCGATCTGCTGCTTCCTGGGGGTTGCGCGCCAGCTTCACGCCGCCCGCCTTGCCGCGTCCGCCCGTCTTCACCTGTGCCTTGACGACTACCACCGGGGTGCCCAGCTGCTCCATTGCTGCGGCCGCCTCCTCCGGTGTACGGGCAACCAGGCCCCGCAGGACCGGCACCCCCCGCCGTTCGAACAGGTCACGGGCCTGGTACTCGTAGAGATCCACCCTGATGTCCATTCGTGTTGTTGAGGTCTGAAACCTGCACCACGGTAGCAACATCGGAGCCCACCCAGGTGACCTTGCGCACATGGCCCTCGGACCGTCTGTGGGATGGACCCTGACCAGGCATGATGACCGGTTGTGCGATCGCTGTGCACAGATCTCGACCTGAAGTTTGAATCCTTCCTGAGAATTGCTAAGGTTTAGTCCGTTGCTTGGAACCTGAAGGGTTCCTGAGAGAACAGCCAGCCATCGAGGAGCACCGTGGACGAGACCACTGCACGACTTGCACTGCGTCGAACCTTTCGCACGAGGTCGGCCTCCTCGGTGACAGATTTTGAGAGCGCCAGCGAGTCGCGAAGCGTCGTCCGCCCCGCCCTGGTGGCCTTCGTGGTGAGCTCCCTGGGCATCCTGGGGGCCGGCGGCGTCGCCGTGGCCGCAGCTGCCAGCTCCACCGAACAGGCCAAGACGTCCCTCGTGACCGACAAGGACACCCCGGACACCTCCCAGGCCGCTCCTGAGGACATCAGCCTGGACGCCAACCAGAAGGCGGCGGCCGCACAGGGCTCCGACCACTCCGCTGGCCAGGACCAGGGCGGCCTACAGCAGTTCGGCCAGCGTGGCACCACCCCGAACCGCAATGGAGTGCGTTCCGCGCTCAACTCCCAGCTCGCGCACACCAAGAGCGCCCAGCGCAGCCAGAGCCTGCAGCAGACCAATATGTCCGTCGCGTCCGCCCAGGCCAAGGCTGAGGCCGCCGAACGCGAGCGCCTGATGGCGAAGGACGTTGCCAAGGTCAAGGCCGAGGCTGCCCGCATCAAGGAGGAGAAGCGCAAGGCCGCCGAGGCCCTGAAGAAGCTCCAGGAAGAGGCCAAGCGTCGCGCCGCTGCGCAGGCACGGTCCAAGCAGGCGTCCTCCCAGGGAGCCCAGGCTCCTGCTGCGGAGTCAGAGCCCGCTCCTGCTGACGGCGGCGCAGGCACCAAGCTCAACACTCAGGACCTCCAGTCCATCGCCAAGGGCGGCTCTGCGCTGCCGCTGCGCCCCGGCACGTACTCCACCGGCGCCTACTTCGGCAAGACGGGCTCCTGGGCCCGCTACCACACCGGCCAGGACTTCCCGGCGCCCACCGGCACCCCCGTCTACGCCGCCTCCTCCGGCATCGTCGGTGGAGACATGTCCGCTGCCGGCTGGGCCGGCGCCTACTACGTGACCATCCACCACTCCGGCGGCGGCTCCACTCTGTACGCCCACCTAAGTGCCCGTGTCGTGAGCGCCGGACAGGCCGTCAAGGCCGGCCAGCTCATCGGCTACGTCGGCAATGAGGGACGCTCCTTCGGCGCCCACCTGCACTTCGAGTACTACCCGGCCGGCACCACCCCCGGCGACGTGTACTCGGCCTCCGACCCGATGGCTTGGCTGCGCAGCCTGGGGCTGAACGCCTGATCCTTCTCCCTTCAGGCCCCAGAACTGGCCCCCGCTGAACTCCCCACAACGCCCCGCACCGCATGGTTGCGGGGCGTTGCGGTCTTCCGGGGCCTGACCAGCCCTCAGAGCTTCTCGATCGGCGCGTGCTTCAGCATGAAGCGCTTCACCCCCGCCGATCCGAAGTCGACATCGGCCTTGGCGTCCTGCCCCGCCCCACTGGCCGAGACCACGGTTCCCAGCCCGAAGGTGGTGTGCATCACGCGATCACCGGGGGCCAGTGCGGGGATCGGCTTCGTCGCCCGAGCCGCCGGCAGGGTTGGCATCCGACCATTCCCGGCCCCGAAGGCAGATCCCCCGCCGGAGCCGAACTCCTCGCGTCCCAGGCTCTGGCGGCTCTGCCAGTTGCGGGTCGCCGAGGAGGCCGCCCAGCTGGTGATGCTGGAGCCCAGTCGGCGCCAGTCGAGCAGGTGGGCCGGGATCTCGTCGAGGAAGCGGCTGGCCGGATTGTAGCTGGGCGTCCCATAGGCAGACCGCACGGCAGCACGGGAGAGGTAGAGCCGCTTGCGGGCACGCGTCAGGCCGACATAGGCCAGACGGCGCTCCTCAGCCAGTTCCGCAGGGTCGGCCAGAGCCCGCTGGTGGGGGAAGATACCCTCCTCGAAACCGGTCAGGAAGACGGTGTCGAATTCCAGGCCCTTGGCAGTGTGCAGGGTCATCAACGTCACCACCCCCTGCCCCTCGGCATCGGGGATCTGGTCGGCATCGGCCACCAGGGCAATTCGCTCCAGGAAGGCGCTCAGCGAGGGGTCCGCCTCCGGGCTCCCGGCGGCGAGGTCGAGACCATCGGCCGGGGTGTCGTCCTCAGTGATGTCCAGCGTGGAGGCCTGCGCCACGAACTCGCTCGCGATCGAGGTGAACTCGACCAGGTTCTCCACCCGGGTCTCGTCCTGCGGATCGCTGGAGCTCTCCAGCTCGGCCAGGTAACCCGACTCGCGAAGGATCGAGGTCAGGACCTCGTCGGCGCTGAAGTCGGCCACCACCATCTCGCGGTGACGCTCCATCACTGCCACGAAGGCCTCAATCTGGTTCCGGGACCGGGTCGCCAGCCCCGGTGCCTCCGAGGCGCGCTGCAATGCCTCGTAGAAAGGAATGCCGTGCTGGGCGGCGAGCATCTCGATCACTGCCTCGGCGCGGTCCCCGATCCCCCGCTTGGGGACGTTGAGGATGCGCCGCACCGACACGTCATCGGCGGGGTTCGCGATCGCCCTCAGGTACGCGATCGCGTCGCGGATCTCCTTGCGCTCGTAGAAGCGCAACCCACCGACGACCTTGTAGGGCAGTCCGGTGCGGATGAAGACGTCCTCGAAGGCACGCGATTGGGCATTGGTGCGGTAGAAGACGGCCACATCGGAGTACGTGTGGGAGCCTGCGTCCGCCAGCCGGTCGATCTCCTCGACGACGAACTGCGCCTCGTCGTGCTCGGTGTCGGCGACGTAGCCCGTGATCAGGTCACCGTCGCCGGCCTCGGTCCACAGCTTCTTCTCGGGACGCCCGGAGTTGCGCTGGATCACCGCATTCGCGGCGCTCAGGATGTTCTGTGTCGAGCGATAGTTCTGCTCGAGCAGGATGGTGCGGGCTCCCGGGAAGTCCGACTCGAAGTCGAGGATGTTGCGGATCGTGGCGCCCCGGAAGGCGTAGATCGACTGGTCGGAATCGCCCACCACCATCAGCTCGGGGGCTTCGACGACCGGGGTGCCCTCGACAAGCCCCGAATCAGCCGACCATTCCCCACAGAGCATCTGGATGAGCATGTACTGGGCGACATTCGTGTCCTGGTACTCGTCGACCAGCACATGGCGGAAGCGGCGCCGGTACTGCTCACGCAGGTCGGGGAAAGCCTGGAAGAGGGTGACGGTCAGCATGATCAGGTCGTCGAAGTCCATCGCATTGGCCGCGGTCAGGCGCTGCTGGTAGGTCTCATAGGCGGTGGCGTAGACCTGCTCGTTGCCATTGGCCGCCTCGGCCTTGGCCCGCTCGTGGTCGATGCACTCGTTCTTGCGGTCGGAGACCCAGTTCATCACCGCCCGCACCGGGTACTTCTTGGGATCGACGTTCATCTCCTTGAGCACCAGGCCCATCAGGCGCTTGGCGTCGGTGTCGTCGTAGATCGAGAAGGTCTTGCGCATGCCGAGCCGATCGACGTCGGCCCGGAGGATGCGCACACAGGCGGAGTGGAAGGTGGAGACCCACATCAACCTGGCGCGGTTGCCGACCACCTCCGACACGCGCGAACGCATCTCGGCGGCGGCCTTGTTGGTGAAGGTGATCGCCAGGATGGAGCCGGGGTGCACGTCGCGCTGGCTCACCAGCCAGGCGATGCGTCGGGTAAGCACCCTGGTCTTGCCCGAGCCTGCGCCTGCGACCACCAGGACCGGGGACCCCGCATGGAGGACCGCCTCGCGCTGAGGCGGGTTCAGCCCTTCCAGGAGCTCACCGGGGTCTGCCAGGCGTACCTGCCCCTCCATCGGGCGCGAGGCGTTGCCGTCGTCGGTGCTCTTCCTGACCGGGCGCTGGGGCGGGTCGGGGGCGAAGAAGGAGAACAGGTCAGGTTCGCTGGTCATGGCCCCTCAAGCCTAGTCGCCACGGTGCGGCTGCCCGCCCACGCTGGTCGGGCCACCACGGAGTGGGTAGTGTTCGCTCATGCGGATTCGGGAGTTCATGGCGAAAGTGCGCCGGAGCGTGCAGCTGGTGGCCACAGCCCTGGTGGGAAGCCAGGTGGCCGTCATGATCGGACTGACCGTCAACGACGTGGTCCGACGTCAGAACCGCAAGCTCTCCGCCTTCCCCGTGACCCCGCCAGCGCCCATCCGGGTCGGGGACGATCTTGTCACCGTGTACACCTTCGGCCGCGACCTCTACGCCGACATGCTGGCCTCCATCGATGCCGCTCGAGAGCGGATCTGCTTCGAGACCTTCATCTGGAAGGACGACGAGGTCGGCCACCAGTTCAAGGACGCCCTGGAGGCCGCGGCCGATCGCGGGGTGGAGGTGTACGTGGTCCACGACGTGTTCGCCAACCTGGTCGTGGACCAGTCCTTCTTCACCTTCCCCGACAGCATCCATGTCCGTCGGCACCCGCTGGTCGCCTCGCTGTGGCCCAGTATTCGCAATACCGGGCGTGACCACCGCAAGCTGCTCATCGTGGATGGCCATGACTCCTACATCGGCGGCTACAACATCGGTGACACCTACGCCGATCGTTGGCGCGACACCCATGCCCGCGTCCAGGGGCCGGCCGCGGCCGAACTGGAGAACGCGTTCGTGGACTACTGGAACATGCGCCCGATGGGTCTGCTCGTGCGCAGCCATGACCTGCCCGAACTCGCGCCGCCCCAGCGTCAGGGCTGGGAGTCCGCGATCACAGTGCACAGGAACATGCCGCGCTGGCGCATGTACCCGATCCGGGCTATGTACCTGGAGGCCATCGATCGCGCCACCCACCACATCTACCTCACCCAGGCCTACCTGATCCCTGACGACGACCTCATCCAGGCGCTCTTCCAGGCCGCCAAGCGGGGCGTGGACGTCCGGATCATCGTGCCGGCACAGTCCAACCACGTCGTCGCTGACTGGTTGAGCCGCGGCTTCTACGAGGAGATGCTCACCAAGGGCGTGCGGCTCTTCCTCTACCAGGGCGCGATGGTGCACTCCAAGACCGCGACCATCGATGGAGCCTGGTCCACCGTCGGCACCGCGAACCTGGACAGGCTCTCCCTGGCCGGCAACTACGAGGTCAATGCCGAGTTCACCAGCCCCGAGATGGCTGCGAAGATGGAGGAAGTGTTCGCCACGGACCTGAGAAATTGTTTAGAGCTGGATCTCACGAGGTGGCGCAGCCGATCCCCCGTGGCGAAGTTCACCGAGATCCTCCTGACTCCTTGGCGACCTCTGTTCTGACCATCATCTGGGCTGGTCAGCGGGGTTTACAGCCGGCGGATCCGGAAGGCTGGGATGGGTGACCCCGACCGCGTCGGGGCGTCGGCACCCTTCCTGAGAGAGCCCACCCTTTTGGGCGCTCACTCCGCATGGGATGCGCTGAATCTGCACATTCGGGAGCCAAGGCTGCGATTCTGGAGACATGGGTATTCTTGCTTGGATTCTTCTGGGGCTCATTGCCGGAGCCATCGCCAAGGCCATCCTCCCGGGTGAGCAGGGCGGCGGCTGGCTGGCCACCATCATCCTGGGCATCGTCGGCGCAATGGTCGGCGGTTTCCTTGGATCCGTTCTCTTCGACGTTGACCTCAACAAGGGCTTCTTCAACCTCAGCACCTGGATCTCCGCCATTGGCGGCTCGCTGATCGTCCTGCTGATCTGGGGCTTCATCCGCTCCCGCACCTCGCGCGTCTGATCCTGACGCGTCGCACATCGACCCGGGCACCGTGCCCGCAGGGGGCTGGCTTCGGCCAGCCCCTTTTTCATGCCCAGGAGTGCTCGAGGCAGGTGGGTCGAGGCTCAGACCAGCTTGCGGTCTGTGGCCCATTTGGTCAGCTGGTGACGATTCGACAACTGCAGCTTCCGCAGGACGCTGGACACATGCGTCTCCACGGTCTTGATGCTGATGTACAACTCACGCGCAACCTCCTTGTAGGCGTAGCCTCGGGCAATGAGCTTCATCACCTCGCGTTCCCGGGGCGAGAGGCGGTCCAGGTCCTCGTCGATACTGGCCACGTCGATCGCGCCGGAGAAGGCGTCGAGCACGAAGCCGGCCAGACGCGGGGAAAAGACCGCATCGCCGGTCGACACGCGTCCCACGGCCTCGACCAGCTCCTCGGAGCCGATGGACTTGGTCACGTAACCTCGAGCTCCGGCTCGGATCACGCCGATGACGTCCTCGGCGGCATCCGAGACCGACAGGGCCAGGAACCTGCTGCGGGTCGCCGGGTCCTCACCGGCCTCGACGGCGAGTCGTTCGCACTGCCGGATCACCTCGGCCCCACCCCCACCGGGCAGGTGTACATCGAGCAGAACCACCGCGGGGTGGGCCTGTCGGATGGCGCGCACGGACGTCTCCACGTCCTCGCCCTCCCCCACCACCTCAATGCGGTCGGCGAAGCGGGCCAGTTCATGTCGGACACCGGCACGGAACATGGCGTGGTCATCGACCAGCACCACGCGCACTGGCCAGTCGGGGGTTGCCCCGGGCGTCGGGTTCTCACTCACAGGTCCATCTCCAGTTTGATGTCGGTTCCCTCGCCGGGGGCGGAGCGGACGCGAGCCCGTCCACCGTGGCGTTCCATTCTGGCCAGGATCGAACCGCGCACACCCTGGCGGTCCTCCTCGACATCCTCGATGAGGAAACCACGCCCACGGTCACGGACGAACACTTCCACGTGGCCGTCCTCCACCTCGCCGTACACGTCGATCCTATCGGCGCCTGAATGCTTGGCAGCATTGACCATGGCTTCTCGTGCGGCACTGACCAGCGCGCAGAGGTCCGGATCCAGCTCGGCGTCCCCGACACAGACCACCTCGATCGGGATCCCCCGCTCGTCCTCGACCTCCTGGGCTGCGCGCGTGAGGGCTGCAGCCAGGTGGGTCTCCTCCGATCCACCAGCATGTCCACCGGCGTCACCGTAGAGCCAGGTCCGCAGCTCCCGTTCCTGGCGCCGGGCGAGATTGGACACCGCGCGTGGGTCACCGGCCTGCCGCTGGATCAGGGCCAATGTCTGCAGCACTGAGTCGTGCAGGTGGGCGGCCATGTCGGCTCGGGCATCGGCCAGGATCTTGTCCTCGCGGGCCTGGTCCATCTCCTGGCGCCAGCGATGGATCCAAGGGGCAGCCATGATGCCCACGCCGCCCACGATCACACCGCTGAGCAGCAGCAGGGGCGGGAGTTCCGACAGGCCAACCTGGCCGGCCACCACCGAGGAGGCCGCCATCACGACCATGCCTGCGCCGACCACGATTCGTGTGATGCCGGACCACCCGTGGGTGTTCACCAGAGGGGCCAACCACCGATTGGTTCCCTTGGCCGGCTTCGGGTCGGCGTCGGCCTGGCGCCAGATCAGGGCCAGACCCACAGCGCCGAACGCAAGGGGCCAGAACCAGTTGAGCGGAATGCCCAGACCGGCAACCTGGGTGAACCAGACGATCCCCACGCCCAGAACTGCCAGGGCGGTGGCCATCCCCGCGTCCCGCTTGCTCTCGGGCAGAGGTGGGCGCATGTTCGTGCGGGCAGCGGCCTCGAGCCCGGGCGCCTCGGACCCCTTGGGCCGTACCGGCATCAGGACCCACAGCAACCCGTAGACGACCGCGCCGATGAAGTTGACGAAGGTCAGCATCACGAAGCCGGTGCGCACGGCATTGATCGGCCAGCCCAGGTGGTTGGCGATGCCTCGCGCGACCCCGGCGAGCCAGGCTCCTTCGGTGTCCCGATGGGCCCGACGAACGGCGGCCGGAGGCTGCGTGGGTGCCGGTACGCCATTCTCGTTCGGCACCGCAGCCGAGGTCGGGTCCACCGGAGGCGCGGCGGCGTGCATCGGCTCTGCCGGGGCACCCCCGGGGGGCCCCTCGGCCGGGGACACACTGTTCTCGCGCACGACATCCATGGTCCCCCAAGCGTCACACGGCCAGGCCGGGGGGCCAAGCCCCACAATCTCAAGTCAGGCCCATCTCAGGGTCGACCCCCATGTCCCTGCGCGCAGAAAACAGCAAGGATGGAGCCATGAGCTCCCCGCGTCGCGATCTGCCGGGCTGGTCCACACAGGCGACCGGCCCCACGTCGTCGACTCCACCGATGCTCGCCCACCCCTTGCAGGATCCACCCCGTGAGGGTGCCCCTGATGGGCTTTTCACGATCGTTCGCGACCCGCGGGGCCCACTGGCCGGTGTCTGTGAGGGCATCGCCCGTCGCTTCCAGGTGGACCCGCTGCTGGTGAGGGTGGCCTTCGCGCTGCTTGCCCTCTCGATGGGGGTCGGCCTGGCCCTCTACACCATGCTTGCCCTGTTCATGCCCACCGCCGATGGTGAACGCCTGGCATACCGCTGGATGCCGGGAACCAGGAGCTGGAACTCCAGCCTGATCTGGTGGGTCACCGTGGGGCTCTGCATCGCCGGGATCCCGGTCTTTGGATCGGTCTCCCCCCACGGACCACTGCCGGCGATCGTGCTCGCAGTGGTGTGGTTGTACTCACGACGCTGGCAACGTCGCCAGCGATCACGACGACTGGACCGACACTGGACGGGCACGACGGAACTTGACGCGGCCTCGCGGGCCTGGCAGGCACGCCTGCACGAAGTGTACGAGCACACCAACCCCGCACCGACACCGGCACCCCCGACCGTTGGGCGCCCCGCCCCCGTGTACCACTCGTCGGCGGCCCCCTCCACTGTTCCCTTCCAGCCGAGCCACACCAGCCTCCCGGGCTCGGCGAGCGCCCCTGCCCCGAGGCCTGCTGCCCGCAGGGACGGACCGAGCTGGGCGGCGACCGGTGTCATGATCCTGATGCTGACCACAGCGACGATCCTCACCACGATCTGGGCACCGAACTCGCTCACCCTCCAGGCAGGTGTCCTGCTGGCCGTGGTGGCGGGGTGCCTCGTGGTGGGAGCGTTCTGGCGCCGACCGCGCCTGGCAGTGCCCATCGGCCTGGTCCTGGCCCTGCTCATGGGCGGCTCGATCGTGTTCCCGAACCTGTCTCCCGAGGGGCCCTCGGGCACCCAGGTGTACTCGGCCAGCCGGCCGATCCCCGATGACCTCACCATCACGATGCGCCAGACCACCCTGGACCTGGGTGGCCTCCCCCTCGACTCCGACCGCACCATCCGCGTGAACGTCACTGCCAGCGAGGTCCGCATCCCGCTGCCGGACAACGCCATCGTGGAATACACCCTGCATGCGGGCAGTCTGGTCACCCCCAGTGGGGAGACGACCGCGGAGTCTGGCACCTACCGGTCCCTCAGGCGCCCGGGCGAACCGGTACTCACCCTGCAGGTCACCGTGACCGCCGCGGAGGTGACGCTGCAGTGAGACGCCACCTCGACATCGCGTCCCTGATCTGGGGACTGCTCTTCGCGACCATGGCCGGCCTGGGCATCGCGGACGCCACCGGCTCCCCCATCAGCTGGCAGACCGTCGGCCTGCTCGCTCCTGCTGTGCTCATCGCACTGGGCGCTCTCGGCCTGGTGCTCCACCGGACATTTCCCCAGGAGAAACCATGACCCACGACCCCCTCCAGACCCCTACCCCCTACGGAGGAAACACCATGCCCCCCAGCAACGAGAGCTTCGTCCGCGACACCCAGAACAAGGCGGTCGCCGGAATCTGCTCGGCCCTGGCCCGCCGCACCGGCTGGGACCTCAACCTGATTCGCGCGGCCGTCGCCCTGGGTGCCGTCCTCACCAGTGGCACCGTCGCCCTCATCTACCTGGTCCTGTGGGCCGTGGTCCCGGCAGAGGGCGCCGACAAGACCGCCTTCAGTGAGGTAATGAAGGAGAGCCGCAAGTTCTACGACTCCCAGAAGGCCACCAGGGACGCCGGCCAGTCGAGTGCCGCTCCCGGGCCGGCGCCGCAGACCCCACGTCCCCAGGCTGCTGACCCGGACCCCTTCAACCTCTACAGGGACTGATCCCCACCCACCCCCAGAAAGGCAGATGCCCCCGAGGATGTCGGGGGCATCTGCCTTCTGTCACTCCCACTCGATGGTGCCCGGCGGCTTGGAGGTCACGTCCAGGACCACGCGATTCACCTCGCGCACCTCATTGGTGATGCGGGTGGAGATCTTCTCCAACACGTCATAGGGAAGTCGGGACCAGTCGGCGGTCATGGCGTCCTCCGAGCTGACCGGACGCAGCACGATCGGGTGACCGTAGGTGCGTCCATCACCCTGCACACCCACCGAGCGGACGTCAGCCAGCAAGACCACCGGGCACTGCCAGATCTCGCGGTCAAGCCCGGCCAGGGTGAGCTCCTCGCGGGCGATGGCGTCCGCGGCGCGCAGGGTCTCGAGGCGCTCGGCAGTGACCTCACCGATGATGCGGATTCCCAGACCGGGGCCCGGGAAGGGCTGGCGCCAGATCATGTGCTCGGGCAGGCCCAACTCCAGGCCGACGGCACGCACCTCGTCCTTGAAGAGGGTCCGCAGCGGCTCGATGAGGGTGAACTGCAGGTCGTCGGGCAGACCGCCCACATTGTGGTGGCTCTTGATGTTGGCCGCGCCCTCGCCGCCTCCGGACTCCACGACGTCGGGGTAGAGGGTGCCCTGGACCAGGAAGTCGATGTCGCGGTCGTTGTTGAGTTCGCGGGCGGTGGCCTCGAAGGTGCGGATGAACTCTCGGCCGATTGCCTTGCGCTTGGCCTCCGGGTCGGTGACGCCGGCCAGGGCGGTGAGGAAGCGCTCGCGCTCATCGGCGACGACCAGGTCCACCCCGGTCGCGGCGACGAAGTCGGTCTTGACCTGCTCGGCCTCCCCCTGCCGGAGCAGCCCGTGGTCCACGAAGACGCAGGTGAGCTGGTCCCCGACCGCGCGCTGCACCAGTGCGGCGGCAACGGCCGAATCCACGCCTCCGGAGAGGGCGCAGAGCACTCGCTTGTCGCCGACTGCCCCACGGATCAGGGCGACCTGCTCCTCGACGATGCTGGCGGAGTCCCAGTTCGGCTCCAGACCTGCCAGTCCGTGCAGGAAAGAGGTCAGGACCTCCTGTCCGTGCTCGGAGTGCAGCACCTCCGGGTGCCACTGGACGCCGGCGAAGCGCCGCTCCGGATCCTCGAAGGCCGCGACGGGTGCGCCGGCGGAGTGGGCCAGGACGGTGAAGCCATGGGGCGCCTTCGACACTGCGTCCCCATGGCTCATCCAGACATTGCCGGTCGATGACATCGAGGCCAACAGGCACCCGGGCTCGTCGACCGACACCGGGGTCCGTCCGAACTCGCTCAGACCGGTCTTGGCGACCACGCCGCCCAGAGCCTGGGTCATGGCCTGGAAGCCATAGCAGATGCCGAAGACCGGGATGCCGGCATCGAAGAGCGCGGGGTCGATCTGGGGCGCTCCGTCGGCGTAGACCGACTGTGGGCCACCGGAGAGGATGATGGCGGCGGGGTTGCGGGCCAGGATCTTCTCCACCGGCGCAGTGTGCGGCATGATCTCGGAGTACAGGTTGGCCTCGCGCACGCGGCGACAGATCAGCTGTGCATACTGGGCACCGAAGTCGATGACGATGACCGGCGCGTGCAGCGCCTCGCCACCGGTGGGGACCTGGGGGGTGTCGGGCATGTTCGCATCCTAGTGAGTTCACCAGAACGGGGCACCTTCACCCCTGCCAGCCCCGAGGAGGCCCGCCGGGCGGTGTGAGGGGCATCCCGCTCATCCCGCGTGTCCACTATGTGAGCACCGGGAACAAAGCCCAGCTACGCGATGTTGGCTCGAGTATGACCATCTTCAAGGACGTCACAGATCTCGTTGGACGCACCCCGCTGGTGCGCGTGAACCGACTGGCCGGCCAGAATGCGAATGTCGTTGCCAAGCTGGAGTTCTACAACCCGGCCAATTCCGTCAAGGACCGCATCGGCGTCGCCATGGTCGATGCCGCCGAAGCCAGTGGGCAGCTCCAGCCCGGGGGCACCATCGTCGAGGCGACCAGCGGAAATACCGGGATCGCGCTGGCCATGGTGGGTGCTGCTCGTGGCTACAAGGTGAAGCTTGCCATGCCCGACACCATGTCCAAGGAGCGTCGCGCCCTGCTGCGCGCCTTTGGCGCCGAGCTGGTGCTGACCCCGGGTGCAGAGGGCATGAAGGGCGCTGTCGCCAAGGCTGAGGAGATCGGTTCCGAGGAGGGCGCGGTCCTGGTACGCCAGTTCGACAACGAGGCGAACCGCAAGATCCATTACGACACCACCGGCCCCGAGATCTGGGCTGATACCGAGGGCAAGGTCGACATCCTCGTTGCCGGTGTGGGTACCGGCGGCACCGTGTCGGGTGCGGGACGCTACCTCAAGGAGCAGAACCCCGAGGTCAAGGTCGTCGCCGTGGAGCCCGCCGAGTCTGCGATCCTGTCCGGCGGTAAGCCCGGCCCCCACAAGATCCAGGGAATCGGCGCCAACTTCGTGCCCAGCATCCTGGACCGTGAGGTCATCGACGAGGTCATCCCGGTCAGCAGTGAGGACGCCATCAACACGGCCCGCGCCGCCGCCACCGACGAGGGACTGCTGGTCGGCATCTCGTCCGGTGCTGCCCTCAAGGCGGCCACCGACCTGGCAGCCCGTGAGGAGAACCAGGGCAAGACCATCGTGGTGGTCATCCCCAGCTTCGGGGAGCGCTACCTCTCCAGCGTGCTCTACTCTCACCTGCAGGACTGAGCCCCGCGAGGGGTGGCGAAGGGGGCCCGATGAGCAGGTTCACACGCGAGTTGCGTGAGGTGTTCCACCTCATCAGCGAGGATCTCGATGCGGCCATGGCCAATGATCCGGCTGCACGGGCCCGCCTTGAGGTGGCGCTGCTCTACTCCGGCGTCCACGCCGTGTGGGGCTACCGCATCGCCAACCACCTGTGGAACTACTCCCTGCTCACCAAGCCCCTGGGCAGGGCCCT
This sequence comes from Aestuariimicrobium sp. p3-SID1156, assembly GCF_025144225.1. GTDB lineage: Bacteria > Actinomycetota > Actinomycetes > Propionibacteriales > Propionibacteriaceae > Aestuariimicrobium. The sequence goes on along the minus strand of NZ_JALXXB010000014.1, from coordinate 31,137 downwards.
CAGCCAGCTGGTGAGGGCCCTGACGCAGGTGGAGATCCACCCGGGTGCCACCATCGGGCGTCGCTTCTTCATCGACCACGGAAGCGGTGTCGTGATTGGCGAAACCGCGATCGTCGGCGATGACGTGCTGATGTACCACCAGGTGACTCTCGGTGGGCGTTCACTCGGCAGGGAGAAACGCCACCCCACCATTGGCAATCGCGTCCTGCTGGGCGCGGGAGCGAAGATCATCGGCGACATCACCATCGGTGATGACTGCAAGATCGGCGCCAACGCCCTGGTCGTGAAGGACCTCGAACCCGGCAAGGTCGTCGTCGGAGTGGTAGGCGTGGAGAAGGACGGGCCGGTCGTCGCCTGAGCGAGTCTCAGACCTGCTGCTCGCGAGCGATCTGCTCGTGGTGGCGGACTACCTCGGTGACGATGAAGGTCAGAAACTTCTCGGCGAACTCCGGGTCCAGGTTGGCATCTGCCGCCAGGGCCCGGAGTCGTTCGATCTGGCGCTGCTCACGCTCCGGGTCGGCTGGCGGCAGCCCGCCCTTCGCCTTGAGTTCCCCCACGGTGCGGGTGACCTTGAAGCGCTCGGCGAGCAGGTGCACCAGCGCGGCGTCGAGGTTGTCGATGCTGCCGCGCAGCTGCATCAGCCGTTCCAGGACGGCCGGGTCGGCTGCTGCCTTCTCCTGCTCGGTCATCAGTGCACCACGATCTCGATGCGCTGGAAGCTCTTCACGTCGGTGTAGCCCGTGGTGGCCATTGCCCGGCGCAGGGCGCCGACCAGGTTCATGGTGCCATCGCTGGTGCGCGAGGGGCCGATGATGATCTCCTCCAGTGATCCGACCGGCTGGAATCGCACCCGCGCACCACGAGGAAGGGACTCATGCCAGGCCTCGGCACCCCAGTGCCACCCACGACCGGGGGCCTCGGTGGCACGGGCCAGCGGCGTCCCCACCATGACGGCGTCGGCACCGCAGGCAATCGCGCGGGAAATGTCACCCGAGCGCCCAATGGAACCGTCGGCGATGACCTGAACGTAGCGGCCACCGGACTCGTCCATGTAGTCACGACGCGCCTCGGCGACGTCGGCGATCGCGGTGGCCATCGGCACCTCGATGCCCAGCACGTTGAGGCTGGCGTTGGCGGCAGCGCCTCCGAAACCGACCAGGACGCCGGCAGCCCCGGTGCGCATCAGGTGCAGCGCGGTGAGGTAGTTGGCGCAACCACCGACGATGACGGGGGTGTCGATCTGGTGGATGAACTGCTTGAGGTTCAGCGGCTCAGCCGTGTCCGAGACGTGCTCGGCCGAGACGGTGGTGCCGCGGATCACGAAGAAGTCGGGCTGGCTGGCCACGACATGCTCGGCGAACTCCTGGGTGTTCTGAGGCGACAGCGAGCCCGCCACCGGAACACCCGCCTCACGGATCTGGTCCATGCGCGCCCGGATCAGCTCCGGCTTGATCGGCTCGGAGTAGACCTGCTGGAGTCTGGCATTCGAGTCCGGCTCCGAGCAGTCCGCGAGCTCTTCCAGGATGGGCTTGGGGTCCTCGTAGCGAGTCCACAGGCCTTCCAGGTTCAGCACGCCCAGACCGCCCAGACGTCCCATCTGGATAGCGGTCTCGGGAGACATGATCGAGTCCATCGGGGCGGCGACCAGCGGGAAGTCGAGCTGGACGGCGTCGATCTTCCAGCTCAGGTCGACCTGCTCCGGACCGCGGGTTCGGCGGCTGGGCACGATGGCGATGTCGTCCAGGGAAAATGCGCGCGCGGCACGCTTGGAGCGTCCGATGTCGTACATGGTGGCCTCTCAGCGCTGGTAGTTCGGGGCGTCAGCAATGTTGGCGACGTCGTGCGGGTGGGACTCCTTGAGCCCGGCGGAGGTGATGCGGACGAAGCGGCCCTTGTCCTGCAGCTCGGGCAGGGTGCGGGCGCCGACGTAGAACATCGACTGGTGCAGGCCGCCGACGAGCTGGTGGACGACCTGGCCGACCGGACCGCGGTAGAGCACATTGCCCTCGATGCCCTCGGGGATGAGCTGGTCGTCGCTGGTGACGTCGGCCTGGAAGTAGCGGTCCTTGGAGTAGGACTTCTTGCCGCGGCTACTCATCGCACCCAGCGAGCCCATCCCGCGGTACTGCTTGAACTGCTTGCCGGCGATGAACACGGTCTCGCCGGGGCTCTCCTCGCAGCCGGCCAGCAGTGAGCCGACCATCACGGTGGACGCACCCGCGACCAGCGCCTTGGCGATGTCGCCGGAGTACTGCAGGCCACCATCGGCGATCACCGGGACGCCAGCCTGCTTGCAGGCCTGGGCCGCTTCGTACACGGCAGTCACCTGCGGCACGCCCACGCCGGCGACCACGCGGGTGGTGCAGATGGAGCCCGGGCCCACGCCGACCTTGACGGCGTCCGCCCCGGCCTCGACGAGGGCTGCGGCACCGGCGCGGGTGGCAACGTTGCCGCCGATGATCTGCACCCCGGCAGCGGCCGGGTCGGCCTTCAGGCGACGGATCATGTCGAGCAGCAGCTTGGCGTGGCCGTGGGCGGTGTCGACGACCAGGACGTCCACCCCGGCCTCGATGAGGCGCATGGCGCGATCCCAGGAGTCGCCGAAGTAGCCGACGGCGGCTCCGACCATGAGACGTCCCTGGGCATCCTTGGAGGCGTTGGGGAACTGCTCGGACTTCACGAAGTCCTTGACGGTGATCAGGCCGGTGAGCTTGTTGTCGGCGTCCACCAGCGGCAGGCGCTCACGCTTGTTGCGGCGCAGCAGCTCGGTGGCGTCCTCACGGCTGATGTCGCTGGGGGCGGTGAACAGCGGCGAGGAGGTCATCACGTCGCGGACCAGGGTGGTGGCCCATTCCTCCACCGGGGTGAAGCGCAGGTCACGGTTGGTGCAGATGCCGAGGAGGTGGTTCTGTTCGTCGACCACCGGCAGGCCGGAGATGCGGTACTGGCCGCAGAGGGTGTCCAGCTCTTCGAGGGTGGCGTCGGGCCCGATGGTGACGGGGTTGGTGATGCGCCCGGTCTGGGTCCGCTTCACCAGGTCAACCTGGTAGGCCTGGTCCTCGGCTGAGAGGTTGCGGTGCAGGATGCCCATGCCACCCTGGCGGGCCATGGCGATCGCCATTCGTGACTCGGTGACGGTGTCCATCGCCGCCGAGAGCAGCGGGATGCGGATGCTGAGCTCGCGGGTCAGTTGCGCGGTGGTGTCCACCTCGGAGGGAATGACGTCGGTCTCCCCCGGAAGCAGCAGCACGTCGTCATAGGTCAGTCCCAGGAAGTCGAAGGGTCCGGTTCCGGTCACTGATTCGCTCACTCTCCACCTCACGTCCCATGCAGCACGCCCGCTACCCCAGCGAGTCTACCGGTGCGCCAGAGGGCCGGTTCGCGACTGGTCAGGCCTTGGAAGCGCCCTCGAGCATGCCGCGGATGAAATGACGCTGCAGGAACAAGAAGACCGCGACGACCGGGAGCGCCACGATGATGGCTCCTGAAGCCAGCAGCGCGTTCTCGGCGGTGTACTGGCCCTGGAAATTGGCCAGGCCCAGCGGGGCGGTGCGCCTGCTCCCCGAGGGGGCCATCACCAGCGCGATCAGGAATTCATTCCGGGTCCAACCTGAACGCCCCGGGCACAACTTGTCGACACGGTGTCGCCAACCGGACCAGTGGTGTGGCCCGGTTGCTCCAGGGCGCGAGGTCAGGACTTGGTGACGAAGCGGAAGGTGGGGGTGATGCTGGGGTCAACGCCCTTGATGATGCCGCCATAGAAGGCTCGGGCCTGCTCCTCCAACGGCTCGCGGTTGTCGCGGACATGCTGCTGCTTGGCCTGGGCGTTGAGGATCTCTGTGATCAGGTTGGTCGTGTCGATCTCGGGGGTGCCCCAGCTCAGCACGCCGTTCTTCTCGACCGCAGTCTTGAAGCTCACGTCGTTGTAGCCGATGAACAAAAACTCGGGGATGTCCACGCGCACAGTCTTCGGCCCGGTCTGGGTGAGGGTGACTCCCTTGCCATCGACGCCGAGCAGGGCCCGGTAGTTGTGCTGGATGAACATGGTGCGCCGGGTTCCCGGGACCTCCTTGCCCCAGACCTTGCGCGTGACACTGCGCTCAGTGATGCCCTGGACGCCGAGGCTGAGCAGGACGACCTTCTCCTCGCGCTTGATGGACTGGACCACCTCATTCATGGTCGTGGAGGTCTCCACCGCGGTGGGGGCGGGCCGCGACTGGCGGCTGCGAAACCAGACGGCGGTACTGGTCACCCCGGCCATCAGCATGACGAACGCGAGCAGCAGCGCGTAGGGCTTCTTCATGGGTCCTCCCCCGGGGTCGGCGTCAACCAATTCTAGGGTGCAGCCCTCTCGTGGGCCTTGTTCGACGGATCAGCCTTCGGCGAAATGGACCAGCTGCGCAGCAGCGGCCCCGAACCGGGGCTCGGGGCCGCGCATTCGAAGAGACTCAGTGTCGGGTCGGCTTCAACTTCAGCACGTCCAGGACAACGGGTGCCTGGCCGGGGGAGTTGACGGGATGGATCCAGGAGGTGAGTTCTCCCGTGTGGGAATCGAACATCTGGAAGACCACGTGGAAGTTGCTGGCGACGTAGGGCAGCGGAGTACCTGCGGCATCGGTCAGCGGGTTGCGATTGGGGACAACCGGTTCCAGGCCTGCGGGGTCCTCCTGCGCGGGGTAGTTCTCGCCGAGCCAAGGGGCTGCCGGAACGTGCCGCTCACGCCCGGACAGTTCGGTGAACGCGTTGTAGGTGTTACCGGTGTTGGACGCCTCGAGGTAGTGCGTGATGCCGTTGTCGGCAGCGAAGCGGTTCCACAGGTGCGAGTGGCCGTTGTAGACCAGTTGGACGCCGGCAGATTCCAGGAGCGGGGCCAGGTCGTTGGCCAGGAAGTTGCGCCCCTGGCTGTACTCGTAGCGGACGCCGACGAGATTGCCTCGCTCATCCTTCTCCTCAATGCGCTCGGGATGGGCGAAGGGCGGGGTCATGTTGTCGCCCAGGCCGTGGGGGCCCTCGTGCAACTGCACGATGGTGTAGGCGGCGTCACGGCGTTCCTTGGAGCGCAGCTCACGCTTGAGCCATTCGTACTGCGCGGAGCCGATCGAGAGGTCTTCGAAGACGAACTCGCCGTATCCCTGCGACAAGGGGTCATCCAGGTGGGCGGCGGCCTCTTGGTAGCGGCTGTTGGCGGTGCGGGCGGCGGGATCGGCGTTGTTGTCGACATAGCGCCAGATACGGGTGGAGTACAGCGTGATCAGGCGGACATTGCCAATGGTGGTGGCGTAGTAGCGCCCCTTACCGGGGCCTGACTCGGGCAGGGTGAAGATCTCTTCGTAGGTGGTGGTGGAGAAGCTGTTGTCCTCGACCCACTGGGGCTTGCTACGACGTTCGGCTCGCTGGTCGCGGTTCTTCCATTCCTTTTCGGCGACCTCGCGGGGAACTGGCGCTCCGAAGGAGGCATTCAGCGAAGTCATGCCGTCGCGGCGTCCCTGAACCTCGTGGTTGCCGATGGCGGGGTAGATCGGCACGTTCTGGATGATGGCAGCACCCACACCCAGGTGTCCGCCACGGTCCACGCGGGCAGCAGCGCCCTGCAGCACCGGGAAGAAGGCACTGCCGCGGGCGTCATCGAACCACTCCGAGGCGCGGTCGGGAATGTTGACCAGATCGCCGGCAAAGATGACGGCGTCGAGCTCACCCATGGTGGCGGCAGCAACCTCAATATTCGTCGGGGTGTTCTGCATGGCCTGGTGATCACTGGTGAGCATGATGCGGGCACCCTCACCGGCCGGAAGTGCCGGGGTCAGGGTGTAGGTGGCAGACAGGACCGCCTCGCCGTTCTTGACCGAGGCCACGCGATAGGTGACGCGCTCCCCCGCCTTCAGGCCGTTGACCACTGCCTCGTGGCGGCGGACGGGCCGGGGCACGATGCCCTGCTCCGGGGTGGGCTTGACCGTCAGGAAGGACCCGGCGTCCTCGGCCGTGCGGGACAGGGCTCGGTCACTCGCGCGGAAGACGGTGACTCCGGCGCGCGGTTTGCGGCCGCGGCCCAAGGTGGCAACTTGCTCAGCAGTGAGCTGGTCGACGCCCTCACCCACGAGGACGACGTGCTCGCCACCCCTGATCTCGGTGAACCAGACGACGTTGACGCTGTGCTTGCGCGGGTCCTGCAGGAAGGGGTCGGTTAGCAGCGTGAGGTCAGGGCTGGTTGAGGTCTGGTCACCGGTGGCAGCGAAGGCAGCCAGGGGAAGGGATGCGACGGCGGCGGCGCCGATCGCGGCAAAACTGAACTGGCGGCGATTGATGGACATGCGTGCTCCTTGGAATGGCTATTTCGTATCACCGCTCAACCAACACCGAGAGGCCCACATCCACGTGAACAGACAACGAACGGAGCATGTACTGCGTGGGCACTTGTCATGAACCCACCGCCCCCACACCCCGGGGCGGACCTCGCCGGGAACCGGAAACGCCCCGAGCCGAAGCTCGGGGCGTCCCAGGTGCTCAGCAAGAGAGGATCACTCCTCGTCCTCCTTCTTGTCCACCACGAGGGTCTCGGTGGTGAGCAGCAGGGAGGCGATCGAGGCGGCGTTGGCCAGAGCCGAACGGGTCACCTTGACCGGGTCGATGACGCCGGCCTCGATGAGGTTCTGGTACTCGCCGGTCTTGCCGTTGTAGCCGGAGCCGGGCTCCAGCTCGGCGACCTTGGCCACGATGACGTAGCCGGGCTCGCCGCCGTTCTCCGCGATCCAGCGCAGCGGCTCGCGAACGGCCTTGGCCACGATCTGGACGCCGGCCTTCTCGTCGCCCTCGAGACCGAGTTCGTCCTCGAGCTTCTTGGCGGCGTGGACGAGGGCCGAGCCGCCACCGGCGACGATGCCCTCCTCGATGGCAGCGCGGGTCGCGGACACGGCGTCCTCGATGCGGTGCTTCTTCTCCTTCAGCTCCACCTCGGTGGCGGCGCCGACCTTGATCACGCAGACGCCACCGGCCAGCTTCGCGATGCGCTCCTGGAGCTTCTCGCGATCCCAGTCGGAGTCGGTGCGATCGGCCTCGGCACGCAGCTGCGCGACGCGAGCCTCGACCTCGGCACCCTCACCAGCGCCATCAACGATGGTGGTGGTGTCCTTGGTGACGACGACGCGCCGGGCGCGTCCGAGAACCTCGAGACCGACCTGGTCGAGCTTGAGGCCGACCTCGGGAGCAACGACCTGTCCACCGGTCAGGATGGCGATGTCCTCGAGCATGGCCTTGCGACGGTCACCGAAGGCCGGGGCCTTGACGGCGACCGAGGTGAAGGTGCCGCGGATCTTGTTGACGACCAGGGTCGAGAGGGCCTCGCCGTCCACGTCCTCGGCCACGACAAACAGGGTGCCGTTGGCGCCGATGACCTTCTCCAGCAGCGGGAGCAGGTCGTTCATCGAGGAAATCTTGCCCGAGTTGATCAGGATGTAGGGATCGTCGAGGACGGCCTCCATCCGGTCGGAGTCGGTGACGAAGTAGGGCGACAGGTAGCCCTTGTCGAACTGCATGCCCTCGGTGAACTCGAGCTCGGTGCCGAAGGTGTTGGACTCGTCGACGGTGATGACGCCGTCCTTGCCCACCTTGTCGAACGCCTCGGCGATCAGCGAGCCGATCTGCTCGTCACGCGAGCTGATGGTCGCCACGGCCGACATGTCCTCGGTGGTCTCGACAGGCTTGGCCATCGAGTGCAGTTCATCGGTGATGACCTGAACGGCCTGGTCGATGCCCCGCTTGAGGCCGACCGGGTTGGCCCCGGCTGCCACGGTACGCAGTCCCTCGTGGACCAGTGCCTGGGCGAGCACGGTGGCGGTGGTGGTGCCGTCACCTGCGACGTCGTTGGTCTTGGTGGCGACCTCCTTGGCGAGCTGGGCGCCCAGGTTCTCGTAGGGGTCCTCGAGCTCGACCTCGCGGGCCACGGTCACGCCATCGTTGGTGATGGTGGGGGCGCCGAACTTCTTGTCCAGCACGACGTAGCGGCCCTTGGGGCCGAGGGTCACCTTCACGGTGTTGGCGAGGGTGTCGACACCGCGCTCGAGCGAGCGACGTGCCTCCTCGTCAAACTGAAGAGTCTTGGCCATTGTCTGTTACCAGTCCTTGAAAGAGTCGGGGGTCGTCACTTGGTGACGACGGCGAGGATGTCGCGGGCACTGAGCAACAGGTACTCGGCGCCGTCGTACTTGACCTCGGTGCCGCCGTACTTGGAGAAGATGACGGTGTCGCCCTCGGCAACGTCCAGAGGGACGCGCTGGCCCTTGTCGTCGATGCGACCAGGACCGGTGGCGATGACCTTGCCCTCCTGGGGCTTCTCCTTGGCAGTGTCGGGGATGTAGAGACCCGACGAGGTCTGCTGCTCGGCGTCGAGGGGCTGGACGAGGACGCGGTCCTCGAGAGGCTTGATCGTGGCTGCCACGTCAAACACCTTTCTGTGTGTCCGCCCTGCCGCATGGGCCAGGGCAGGAAAGTAATGTCGAGGTGATCCGGCGGGACGTCGTCGCGGGTGCCGCCCCGGTCGGGGTTGGCACTCACCGGGGGCGAGTGCCAAGATCACGCTATACCTGCTTTGGCACTCCTTCAAGCCGAGTGCCAAAAAGACCTCTGGACGGAGTTGTCCACAGGCTGTCGAATGTGTCAGCAGTAGCTCCTACCGTGGGGACCATGATCCAGACACAGTCCCCCTCCCCCGTCGCCGACCGCGCCCTGCACGTCCTGCGGCGGCTGGTCGGGCGCGATGACGCGATCTTCCGTGACGGGCAGTTGGACGCGGTGCTCGCTCTCGTGGAAGATCATCGCCGCGTGCTGGTCGTGCAACGCACCGGCTGGGGCAAGTCGGCGGTCTACTTCGTCGCCACCGCCCTGCGCCGTGCGGAGGGCACCGGGCCGACCATCATCGTCTCCCCCCTGCTGGCGCTGATGCGTGACCAGATCGCCGCTGCCGAACGCGCCGGGGTCCGCGCGGTGACGATGAACTCTGCCAACGCCACGGACTGGCCCCAGGTGGCGGCTGCGCTCGCTGCCGACGAGGTGGACGTCCTGCTGGTCAGTCCCGAGCGGCTCAACAACCCCACTTTCCGCGCCGAGCAGCTGCCGGGGCTGGCTGCTCACTGCGGGCTGCTGGTGGTCGATGAGGCGCACTGCATCTCCGACTGGGGACACGACTTCCGGCCCGACTACCGCCGCATCAAGGACCTGCTCCACGGGCTACCGGCCGGCGTCCCGGTGCTGGCGACGACGGCCACCGCGAACGCACGGGTGGTGAGCGATGTGGCCGAGCAGCTGGGTGCCGGGGGTCACGAGGTGCTGACGATCCGCGGCCCGCTGGCGCGGGACTCGCTGCGGCTCGGGGTGCTGAACCTTCCCCATGCCGAATCCCAGGTGGCATGGCTGTGTGCCCATCTGGACGACTTTGCGGGCTCGGGGATCATCTACACCCTCACCGTGTCCGCCGCCGAGGACCTGGCTCGCGCCCTGACCGAATCGGGCCATGTGGTGCGGGCCTACACCGGACGCACCGACACCGCCGAGCGCGAGCACCTCGAGGAGATGTTGCGGGAGAACCGGCTCAAGGCGCTGGTCGCCACGTCGGCTCTGGGGATGGGCTTCGACAAGCCGGACCTCGGTTTCGTGGTGCACCTGGGTGCGCCCAGTTCGCCGGTCGCCTACTACCAGCACGTGGGCCGGGCGGGGCGTGGCGCGGTGAACGCCGACGTACTCCTGATGCCCAGCGCTGCAGACCGCGACATCTGGCACTATTTCGCGACCGCCTCCATGCCGGAGGAGGAGAAGGCACTGGCGGTCATCGACGCCCTGGCTGAGGCGGGCCGTCCGCTGTCCACGGCCGCACTGGAGACCCTGGTGGACCTGCGCCGCGCCCGGCTGGAGCTGCTGTTGAAGGTGTTGGACGTCGATGGTGCCGTGCGGCGGGTGAAGGGGGGCTGGGAGTGGACCGGGCAGCCGTGGGCCCATGACGCGGCGCGCTATGCCACGGTCGCCGAGGCCAGGCGCCGGGAACAGGAGTTAATGCTGGACTACCAGCGTGGCGAGCGCTGCCGCATGGCCTTCCTCACCGAATCGCTCGACGACCCCGACGTTCATGACTGTGGACGCTGCGATGTCTGCGCGGGGCCCTGGTTCGACGCTTCGCTGCCGGAGGCCGCTGTGGTCGCGGCACGGACCGCCCTGGGGCGGGCCGGGGTGCTGCTGGAACCGCGTGCGCAGTGGCCCACCGGCATGGAGCGCCTCGGCGTCCCGGTGAAGGGGCGGATCGCCGCCGGCGCCGAGGTGGGCCGGGTGGTGGCCCGGCTGAGTGACCTGGGCGCGGGTCAACGGCTGCGGGGGCTGTTCGCCACCCCGGACGCGCCAGTTCCCCAGGAGGTGGTGCAGGCCTGTATCCCGGTCCTGAAGGAGTGGAACTGGGCGCAACGGCCGGTGGCGGTGGCCCATGTGCCCTCGCGATCACGACCCCAGCTGGTCGAGTCCCTGGCCGGTGGGCTGGCGTCACTGGGCCGGATGGAGGATCTTGGACCACTCGAACTGGCGCACGGCGGCCCCACCGGGGAACCGGGTGGCAACTCCGCCTTTCGTCTGGCGGGGGTCTGGGAAAGGATCCGTGTTCCGGCTGCGATGGCAGACCGCTTGGCCGGGCTGAACGGGCCGGTGCTACTGGTCGATGACCTGGTCGACTCCCGGTGGACGCTGACCGTGGCGGCGGTGGCGCTGCGGGGGGCCGGCGCCGAGGCAGTCCTGCCATTCGCCCTGGCGCTACAGGCCTGAGCTCCTCCGCGATGCTCAGGAGTTCAGGTCGGGGGCCCCGCGCTCCCCGGCCGGCAGACGCAGGCGGGCCACGGTTTCCTGCTCGTCCATCTGGTGGGCTCGCGCCAGTTCGTCGAGCTGGTCCTGGATCCAGGCCTGGAGGCGAGCTGCCTCGTGCGCTGCCGGTTCATCGCCGGTGCGGCGGGCCGATTCCATGGCTTCGTCGAGGCGCTGGCGTGCGAGCGCGATCCGCTGGACCTGATAGTCCACGCGGGCGATGTCGATCAACAGCCGTGGTTCCCAGGCACGAGCCTCCGGATCCTTCGACGACTGGCACAGCGCAATCGCCTTGCGCAGGCTCGCGATCTGCTCATCGGCGGTGTCGGCGGCGCGGGCGCGCAAGCGCAGGGCCTCGATGTGCAGCCCGCCGAGCGGGGTGGTGTCCAGGTGTGAGGCCGTGATACCAGCCGCTTCCCGAGCCAGGTCGGCGGCACGATCGGGTGCGGTGTCGGAGTCCTCGTCCAGCACCAGCCAGGCGCGTTCGAGACTCAGCCGCGCCCGCGCCTCGATTCCGGTGGGGTTCTCCGCAGCGACCCGGTCCAGCAGTTCATGGGCGCGCCCGACTTCCCCCACCTTGCCCCACTCGCGGGCGGCGAAGGTCAGCACAACCAGCCGCTCGTCCCCCTGCAGGGGTTCGGCGATCTGGAGGAGTTCCTGAACGCGCTCTTGGCTCACGGCGACGAGCATAGGGCCGCCATCACCAAATGCTGAAAAATGCTCAGGAACTGTGGTTCGCTCGCTGGACGTGGAGGGCCGTCACAGCCCCGCCGATGCGGCAGAACATCACGGTCGCCGACTGGGTCCCGCGTGGTGCCAGTTGCCTGCGGAGAACAGCCGGGTCCAGGTCGAGCGCTCCCCCGCGTCCGCGCTTCTTGATCTCCAGGGTCCCGATGTCATGGTCCTTCACCCACCGCGCGAGGTGCTTGGGGCGTGGGTCCAATTGCTCGAGCACCGTGAAGCTGGTGGCGAACGGTGCGGGCAGCACCTGGTCCGAGGTGGCGTAGCCCGCGTGCGGGTCGAGTTGCACCAGGTCGGGCGCGAGCCTCCACACCAGCTCGGCGCGGCTGACCGCAGGGTCCGCCTCGTGGACGAAACGCCCCAGGGGGCCGACCGGGAGCGCCTCGGGCGGCCCGCTCAGGGTCCGGACCTCGTCCGAGACGAGCACCGCCTCCCCGATCCCGGGGCCCGCACCGCCGCCGAGGTCGAGGCCCGACCACAGCGTCGTCTCGACGGCGTCCCCGCGATGGCTGACATGGCTGGTGAACACCGCTGGCAACTCCGCGCGATCGACACCCGGGCCGAGTTTGACCACCGCCGGCTGCCCGCCGGTGACTAGGTCGAGCACGAATCCCCAGGACGGGGTGAGGTCCTCCAGCTGCCAGCTCCGCCCACGCGAAGTCCTCCGGGCGGGGTCGACGAAGGCAGCGACATCCGGGCGGGAGAGCAGCTCCGGCGCCAGGGCCAGGGCGTCCCCCACCCTCACCAACGCTTCAGCTGCCTCGCCGGTCGAGGTCTGGGCCCAGGACAGGTTGTGGGCGGCCAAGGCGGCGGTGTCCGGGTCGATCTCGACCGCGGTAACCCTCACGCCATGCTCAGCCATCACCATCGCGTCGGCCGCGATGCCGCACCCGAGGTCAACGACTTCTCGGACGCCGGCCGCGACCAGACGGCGGGCTCGCCACTCGGCCACCGGGCGACGGGTGGCCTGCTCCAGTCCCTCCGGGGTGAAGAGCATGCCCCGCGCCCGCTCCCCCAACTTGGCCACGGCCTTTCGACGCAACGCCTCCTGATGCAGCGCGGCTCCGGCCAGTTCGGGGCTGAACTCGCGCCGGAGCGCAGTGGCAGCGGCCAGGGAGGTCGGGTCGGAATGCTCGGCAGCCAGCTCCAGGGCTGCGCGCCCCTCATCGGTCAACAGGATCACGGCAGGATGCTCACCGACCAGGACTGCGGGTGCCCGTCGCGGTAGGGAAGCACGCCATGGAACTGGGGCACCTCGGGGTCGAAGACCAGCGGCAGGAAGTACCGGTCACCCTCCCACATGTCGAGCTCTCCCAGGAGGTCCACCGGCTCCCAGGTGAGCACGCCCTCCTCGTTCTCCGCAGGCACCTCACCGGTGAACTCGTCGACCACGAAGATGAAGCCGAAGTGGTCCGACCCGTCGCGCCCGAAGCCGGGCCAGCTGACCGTCCCCCGTAGCCGCAGCGAGGTCGCCTCGATCCCCGCCTCCTCGCGGAGTTCACGTCGAATGCACTCGACGACGTCCTCGTCGCGCTCGACCTTGCCACCGACGCCGTTGTACTTCCCGTGCTGGTCGTCGTCACTGCGGGCGATGCGATGGCACATCAGCACCCGTTCCCCATCGGGATGCATCACGAAGGCGAGCGTGGTCAGGATCGGACGGATCACGCGCGGCCCGCTTCGTCAGCCGCACCCAGCAATCGCTCCCGCAGCGCCGACGTGTCCGCCGTCGTCCAGGGGTCCTTCACCCGCTGGGCACGGAGCCACTGCTCAGCCCCCCCGGACTGGTCAAGAACCGTGAAGACGTCGTGGATCGACTCGGGCCGGGGCATGAAGACCTCCAACGGACGCCCCTCCAGGTTGGCACGGTAGGTCTCGCTGCCCATCATCCGTTCGATGATGCGTGGGATCCGCTCACCGGTCAGCAGGTAGTCGGCCAGGATCGCCTCCCGGTCGACACCAGCGAGGTCGAGGGCGAGGGCGACCAGGGTGCCGGTGCGGTCCTTGCCCGCCGCGCAGTGCACGAGGACACCGCCGTCGGCGTGGGCGATCGTCTTCATTGCCGCCACCACGGAGTCGGGCCGGTCGTGCAGGTAGGCGATGTAGACCAGTGGGGCGATCGCCTTCTCCACCGGCTGGTCCGTGGCCTCCTCGTCCTCGAGCTCGTCATGGTCGGGGATCGTGTGCCAGGGCATGATCTTGGCACCATCGACCTCGCGGAGCTCGTCGTCCTCCCTCGGGAGGAAGGACATCCGGTGCACGCGCACCGACGACTCGGAGTCCAGCGGCGCCGGCCCCTCGCACTCGCGCTCGGTGTCGGTGCGCAGATCGAGCACCTCGGTCACGCCGTGCTCCTCGAGCAGGGTCGCCACATCGGACGCGCTCAGGTCCTGCAGATGGTCAGCACGCAGCAGCCTCCCGGGCTGCACGGCACGACCATCACGGGTCGGCAGGCCAGCCAGCGAACGAGCATTGGTCGGGCCGTCGAGATCGAGCCAGCGGGAGTTCAGCCAGTCAGCGTCCATGCCCCTGACACTAGCGAGCCGGCGAGGGCGCCGCCTCAGACCAGGATGGTCGAGACCGGTAGCCCGGAGTTGGCCGAGATGTCCAGCGAGCTCGGGCGTCCCCCGGCCTTGATGACCTGGGCGCCCAGGGCGGCGATCATGGCGCCGTTGTCGGTGCACAATGCCGGCCTCGGGCGGCGCAGCTCGATGCCGGCGGCAGCGGTGCGCTCCTCCAGCAGCCCGCGCAGACGCGAGTTGGCGGCCACTCCCCCGCCGATGAGCATGTGGTTGACCCCATGGAACTGGGCAGCATCCACCGCCTTGCGGGTGAGCACGTCGGCCACTGCTTCCTGGAAGGAGGCGCAGACGTCGTTCACCGGAACGTCCAGCCCATCGCGTTGGCGCAACTCGACCCAGCGGGCGACGGCGGTCTTGAGGCCCGAGAAGGAGAAGTCGAAGCGGTGCTTCTCCAGGTCATGCCTGGCGGTCAGCCCGCGCGGAAAGTGGATCGCTTTCGGGTCACCCAGCTGGGCGGCCTTGTCGATGACCGGTCCGCCCGGGTAGGCGAGCCCAAGTAGCCGCGCGACCTTGTCATAGGCCTCGCCGGCGGCGTCGTCGATGGTCGCACCGAGTTCGGTGATCGTGGTGGCGATGTCTTCCACCAGCAGCAGGGAGGTGTGCCCGCCCGACACCAGCAGCGCGATGCAGGGCGTGGGCAGCGGGCCGTGGTCGAGCAGGTCGACGGCCACGTGGCCGGCGAGGTGGTTGACCCCGTAGAGCGGCTTGTCCAGCCAGGCTGCGAGCGCCTTGGCGGTCGACAGTCCGACCACGAGGGCTCCCATCAGGCCGGGGCCAGCGGTCACGGCGATGCCATCCAGGTCCGACAGGTCGACGCCAGCAGTCTGGCAGGCCCGTTCCAGGGTCGGGACCATCGCCTCCAGGTGCGCCCGGGCGGCGACCTCAGGCACGACGCCTCCGTAGCGGACGTGCAGGTCCACCGAACTGGCCACCTCGTGGGCGAGCAGCTCGTTGCCCCGGACGATCCCGACGCCGGTCTCGTCACAGGACGACTCGATGCCCAAGACGAGCGGTTCAGCAGGGGTCAGCGCGGTGTCAGTCATGGTCTGCTCCTCGCGGTCGAAGTGGAAGGTCGGCGCTCATCACCTGGGCGTCCAGCCCCGCACCGTAGTAGTCAGGGCGGGTATCGAGGGTCTCGAAGCCGAGCCTCCGGTAGAGCCCCAGGGCGGCGTGGTTGTCGTGGCGGACCTCCAGCAGCATCCTCTCCGCACCCCGCCCGAGCGCCCATTCGATGCCGGCGAGCACCAGCTGCTGTGCCAGCCCCAGCCCACGACGGCTGGGGTGGACCATCACGCGGTGCAGGTCAGCGGTGTCGACCACCTGCTGGAAGGTCGCGGCGGCGACGAGCTCGTGGGTGTCGCGTTGCACCACGACGAAACGGTCGGACGCCCGGAGTTCGTCCTCCCAGAGCTTCTCGCTCCAGCGCTCTCGGCCCTCGAAGCAGGCCTCGTCGAGGGACGCCAGGGCTGCCGCGTCGCCGGCTTCGGCGCGTTGGGGCATCACGGGCGTGGCCTGCGATCCCGGCGCGGGGCCAGCCGCTGCTCGGGGAGCAGGGTGGACTTGCGGCTGGTGGGCACGGCGGCATCCGGGGCGCGCAGGTAGAGGGCGTCCAGACCCATGTCGGGCAGCGACTGCCCGCGCAGCGCCAGAATGCCCGCGCAGAGCTGGTGCGGGCCGAACTGGGGGCGTCCCTCATCGGCAACCAGCGACGCACCGGGCCCGGTCACCGGGAGGCCCGGCAGGTCCTCGGGAGCGTTCACCGCCGGGCCCTCGAGCCGCTCCCCGGTGGCGGAGTAACGGGCCCAGTAGAGCTCCTTGCGGCGGGCGTCGATCACGGCCAGGAACTCGGCGGGAACCTCCGCTGAGGACTCGACGGCCTGCAGTGCAATGGCGTCCAGGCTGCAGATCCCGCGCGCAGTGACCCCTGCCAGCGCGGCGATGGTGTGGGCGGTGACGATGCCCACACGCAGGCCGGTGAAAGGGCCTGGTCCCACTCCGACGACGACCTCGTTGACCTGTGCCAACGCGATTCCCGCCTTGTCGCACAAGCCAACCACCATCGGCATCAGCTGTTCGGTGTGAGCACGGGTGTCGTCCAGTGAGTCCTCGGCGACGAGCTCCCCGTCATGGGCCAGGGCGGCGGTGACGATGGTGGAGGTGTCGATGGCCAGGGTCCAGGTGCTCATGCTCGTCCTCGGTGGTTGTTATGCGAACCGGCGCCTGCCAGGGCCTCACGCAGCGAGTCATGGACCCAGCGCTGACCCTCACCCCAGATCAGGACGGTGCGGGTCTCGTCCTCGGGGTCGGGTGAGCGCTGGATGTCGATGCGCAGGGCAGAATCCGACAGTCCCTCGGCCATCCCGACGCCCCATTCGACCAGCGTGATCGCGTTGGGGGCACTCGCGGCGAGGTCCAGGTCCTCCACCTCGACGGCGGAGCCGAGGCGGTAGGCGTCCACGTGGACCAGGTCCGGCCCTCCGCTGCGCGAACGGTGGATCCGGGAGATGACGAAGGTGGGCGAGATGACGCTGCCCTCCACATCGAGACCCTCGGCCAGTCCCTGGGTCAGCGTTGTCTTGCCCGCGCCCAGCCCGCCCGAGGCGATCACCAGGTCACCGGGTCGCAGCACCCGGGCGATGCGAGAGCCCAGGGCCTGCATCTCCTCCCGGGACGCGGCCAGCTCGCGCACGGGCAGTTCGCGGCGCATGATCCAGCCGAGCTCGACCTCCCGGTCGGCCTGGAAGCCGTGGGATTCCCACAGGTGCCGGTTCTGGGGGAACTCACGCCGGGAGAGCAACTCGATGTGGGTGGCGTCCAGGTCAACGGCCATGAGGATGGCTGCGCGGATGATCCGGCCGGCCAGACCGACCTGGCGGAAACCGGGCAGCACCGAGACGCGATGGATGCCCGCGACGCGGTCCTGCTCGCGTCCCATGCCGCTGCCGGGGACAGGGTCGCTGACGACAAGCGAAGCGGCGGGATGCCCGTCGACCTCGGCCAGGATGGTCTCGCCGGTCTCCATCCGGGCCACCACGTCCTCGACGGTGTCGCCCAGGGCGTCAGCGGGCGGGTCGACTGCCGGGCGGGCGCCGAAGGCCCGGTGGATCACGTCGAGGACGAGCGGCGCGTCCTCGGGGACCGCGATGCGGAGGCGCACCTCGGTGGTGGCCTCCGCACTGCTCTCATCTGCTGGTGTCACAGCGTTCGATCCTACGCCCGGGGGTCATGCCGATCCCCCGATGCCGGGTCAGCGATCCTTGTTCCAACCGCCGGACTCGGCAATGCGCGGGCTGCGACCGTAGCCACGTCCGCCATCGCGACCGCCACGACGACCGCCCTTCCAACCCCCACGGCCACGACCCTGGCCACCGAAGGCGCCGCGATCGTCCCGGTCTCGCTGGGCGCGGGGCTTGTGCAGGGGACGCGGTGCGACGAGCTTCTTGAAGTCCTCCTCGCTGATCGCCTCCCCGCTGGGCTTGGTGGCACCGGTCAGCTCATTCAGCTCGGGGTCCCCGAGCAGGATCTCGACGGGGTTCACCTTCACACCGGCGCTGCCGATCATGCGCAGGGTCTGGCGACGCTGGTGGGGCAGGACGATGGAGACCACCGCACCCTCCTCACCGGCTCGCGCTGTACGACCGGCGCGGTGGGTGTAGTCCTTGCCGTTCATCGGCGGGTCGAGCTGGAGCACCAGCGAGACCTCGTCGACGTGGATGCCACGGGCCGCGACGTCGGTGGCCACCAGGACGGGCAGGGTGCCCTCCTTGAAGGCCGCCAGGATGCGGGCGCGGGCGCCCTGGGTCAGGCCGCCGTGGAGGGCGCCGGCCATGACGCCGGCCTCACGCAACTGGTTGGCGACGCGGTCACTGCCGAGCTGGGTACGGGCGAAGATGACGGTGCGTCCCTCGCGGTTGGCGATCTGGGCGGTGATCGCGTTCTTCTCGTGCGGGCGGACCAGCAGCACGTGGTGGTGCATGGTCGCGACGCCGCCCTTGTCGGAGTCGACCTCATGGAGGACCGGGTCCTTGAGGTACTTGCGGACCAGGCGGTCCACGGCCCCGTCGAGGGTGGCGGAGAAGAGCAGCTTCTGGCTCTTGGGCGAGACGGCGTCCAGCAGGGTGGTGACGGCGGGCATGAAGCCAAGGTCAGCCATGTGGTCCGCCTCGTCCAGGACGGCCACCTGCACGTCGGACAGGTCCGCAGCGCCCTGCTCGAGCAGGTCGATCAGGCGTCCGGGAGTGGCGACGACGATGTCGACGCCCTTCTCGAAGGCCTTCATCTGCGGGCCGTAGCTCATGCCGCCGGCGACCAGCACCAGCTTGAGGCCGAGCGAGCTGGCCAGCGGGGAGACCACGTCAGCGACCTGGAGCGCGAGCTCGCGGGTCGGCACCAGCACCATCGCACGCGGGGTGCGGAAGGACTTGCCGTGGTTGCGCTTGTGCTCATCACCCTGGGAGAGGCGATGGACCAGCGGCAGGCCAAAAGCCAAGGTCTTGCCCGAGCCGGTCTTGGCACGACCGAGGACGTCGTGGCCCTCCATCGCGTCGGGGATGGTCGCGACCTGGATCGGGAAGGGGGTGGTGATGCCGCGCTGGGCGAGCAGGCCCACGATCTCAGCGGGTAGGCCGAGCTCGCCGAAGCCGACGGAGGTGTCCACGGTGGAGGTGTCGACCTCGACCTCCTCCTGCTGCCACTCCATCACGTCGAGCTGGGCCTCATCGGCCGACTCGTCGCGATCGAAACGGTCACGCTTCTCGAAGCGGTCGCTGCGCTCGAAACGCTCGGTGCGCTCGGGACGCCCCCAGGACCCGGTGCGGGAACGGTTGTCACGGTTCCACTCGCGGGGTCCACGGTCCTCGCCACCGAAGCGGTCCTTGCGGGGACGGTCATTGCGGGGACGGTCATTGCGGTCCCAGCCGCGCGAGCCGCGATCCTCACGGTCGAAGGAGCGCTGGGGACGGTCATCTCGGCCCCAGCTGCGGCGCTCGTCGGTGCGACGGTCGTCGCGGGGACGATCCTCGCGGTCGAAACCGCGCTGCGGGCGGTCCTGTCGCCCCCAGCTGCTCTGGCGATCGCCGCGCTGGTCACGCCGGAAGTCGTCACGGCGGAAGTCGTCACGGCGGAAGTCGTCCCGCCGGAAGTCGTCCCGCCGGAAGTCGTCACGACGGGCAGGACGCTCCGAACGCTGGGCGTCGCGCTCGAAGGAACGCTGTTCACCGCCCGACCGCGGGCGTCCCGAACCGAAACGGGGCTCGATGCCCTGACTGCGGACGCCACCGGAACGACGCGGGGCATGCCCGCGCTCGGCGCGCTCGGCGGCGCTCCAACGCTTCTTGGGGGTGCCATCGGCCTTGGAGGACTTGGGGCCCTTCTTCGAGTTGGCAGCCTTCGGGCCGCGAACCTTCTTGGGACGGGAATTGCTGTTGTTGAAAGACATGTGCTTCTACCCTTCACGCACGGAGGCGGACAGCCGCCCAGCTCGTGGGCAGCACGGTTCATCGCCAACGACGTCGGCGACACGGTTCAGCGCACCTGTCAGCGCGGCGTAGTCGTACCGGCCCGGTGGGCTAGGGAAATATCGAGGATGTAGGGGCGAATTGGTCGCACTCCCTCGTCCCCGTCCATGCGGGGCTCCCTGCAACTGATTCGCATCGCCTGCGGAGTTCGCTCCGTCAGGGTGGCCACCGGCATCGGGCCGGGCCGTCGGTCCACTCTACGCGATCATCCCGCCAGACTGAAATCGCGCGCCCGGGGGCCGGGGCGGGCCGCCACCAGGACTTCATCCAGAGTTCAACTCAACTGCCTCGCTTGGACGCCGGAGCCCCGACGGGGCCGGGTTAGACTCCGAGACATGCGCGTTGCGATTGTGGCCGAATCCTTCCTGCCCCAGGTGAACGGGGTCACGAACTCGGTCCTGCGTGTGCTGGAGCACCTGCGCGCCACCGGCCACGATGCCTTCGTGGTAGCACCGAACGACCCGGGCCGCACGCCCCGCCAGTACGCCGGTTTCCCCGTGATCACGGTGCCGTCGATGGGCCTGCCGGGCTACGCCGATGTCCGTGTTTGCGGGACGACCACCTTCGCGATGGCCAAGATCCTCCGCGACCACGAGCCCGATGTCGTGCATTTGGCCGCACCCTTCATGATGGGCTATAAGGCAGCGCTGGCCTGCGCCCATCTGGGCCTGCCGAGCGTGGCGATCTACCAGACCGAGGTGCCCACCTACGCGGCCCGCTACGGGGCTCCCCATCTTGAGCCGGTGTTCTGGCGCCGCCTGCGGCACGCCCACTCCCTGGCCACACTGAACTTCGCGCCCTCCACCCACGCCCGCCAGCAACTCATCGACCAGGGCATCCCGCGCGTCGGTATTTGGGCCCGTGGCGTCGACTCGGTCCGCTTCCACCCCGACAAGCGCTCCGAGGAACTGCGTCGGCAGTGGGCGCCCACGGGTGAGAAGATCGTAGGGTACATGGGCCGACTGGCCGCCGAGAAGCAGGTGGAGGACTTGCGTGTCCTCAGGGACCTGCCCGGCACTCGCGTGGTCGTCATCGGCGGCGGCCCGCTGCGTGGCTCGCTGGAGAAGCAGCTCCCCCAGGCCATCTTCACCGGCCCCAAGTCAGGCGAGGACCTGGCCATCTCGCTGGCGAGCTTCGACGTCTTCGTGCACACCGGCGAACTGGAGACCTTTGGGCAGACGATCCAGGAGGCGCAGGCCTCCGGCGTCCCGGTGATCGCGCCGCGTCGCGGTGGCCCGATCGACCTGGTGTCGCCCTCGCACACCGGATGGCTCTACGAACCCGGCGACCTCGAGGGGCTGCGCAGCTACGTGGCCGACCTGGTCGGGGACGACGCCAAGCGGGCTGCCTTCGCACGCACCTGCCGGGACACCGTGGAGCATCGCACCTGGTCGGCGCTCTGTGGCCAGCTCGTGGCCCACTACGAGCGGGCGATCCAGCTGGCCAGCCAGTCGGCTGAACGCCAGCCCCTGATCACCGCCCTCTGAGCCCACCGGGTCCCGGCAGCCCGGGATCAGTCGAGGATCTTGTGCAGCGGGCGGTAGTGCGCCACGACGGCCTGTCGGTAGGCATCGGCGTCTCCCGCCCGGAGGGCCTTCAGCATGTCGCCGTGCGCCTCGACGGTGTCGCGAATGTCGTCGGGGGCGGCGATGCC
The DNA here is from genome assembly GCF_025144225.1 of Aestuariimicrobium sp. p3-SID1156. GTDB lineage: Bacteria > Actinomycetota > Actinomycetes > Propionibacteriales > Propionibacteriaceae > Aestuariimicrobium. The sequence continues at coordinate 9,817 of NZ_JALXXB010000014.1, read as the reverse complement.
CAGCAGGGGGACGACGATCGTGTTGACCTCCCACAAGGCCACGACGAGCTCGGTGGCCAAGTCGTTGCCGACGTGGTTGAGCAACAGGCGGTGGAATTCCTGGTCCTCCTCCATGAAGGACTCCCCCGCCGTCGAGCGCTCGCGCATGCGTTCCACCAGAGCCTCGAGCTCCGGCATTTCCTCACCGCGCAGGCGCTCGACCAGTTGGAGGGCGACCATGGAGTCAATCCCCTCTCGCAACTGGACCACTTCCCGCAGGGTCGTCAGGTGGCCATCGGGATTGAGCAGGCTGCGAAAGACGAGCCCGGTGATGAAGGGTGCCAGCGACATGTTGCCGACGGTGGTGCCGTGGCCGTGGCGGACCTCGACCAGGTCCAGTGACACCAGGGTGCGGATGGCCTCACGCACCGAGGAGCGTGAGACGCCCAGTTCCTGCACCAACTCGGCCTCGGTGGGCAGCGGATCTCCCGGACGAAGCCCCCGGTCGAGAATGTGGGACTTGATCGCCTGCACAGTGGAAGAGCCCGTACCGCCCCGTCGGGGGATCGCATCCCGCGGGTTGGCCGCGGACGGTTCCTTGCTTCGAGACATGCAGTCCCACCCTTTCCCAGCCCGTCAAGGGATGAACATCTGGCGCTGGCCCGTCACGGACGCACGCGGTCGGGCCCCGTTCGGAGAATAGGTCATGTCCGGGCCCCCCTTGACCCGCCGGTCGGCGAGGTCGTAAGGTCATCCTATCCACATCAGACATCAGACGTCTGATGTTAAGCGGGACCCGCGAGCGCGGGGGCGCCGAGTGTTCCGGGACAGCCCGTGGCACGGACGATGACGCAAAGGAGCATCACCATGCAGTTCACCCACCAGCCCTCCCGCCGGGCCTTCCTGAGCATTGGCGGGGCCGCCGCGCTCTCGGCATCCCTGGCGGCCTGTGCCCCGGCGAACAAGGGCAGCAGTGCGACCACCCAGGCCCCCGCTGGCTCGGGGGCGGCCAAGCAGGAGGGGACCATCAAGGCTGCGATCTCCTACGAGCTCGGCACCAACGGCTACGACCCGATGTCGACCAGCGCCGCCCTCACCGTGGCGGCGAACTGGCACACGATGGAGGGCCTGACCGAGATCGAACCGGCCAGCCGCGAGACCTACGCAGCCCTGGCCAAGGAACTTCCCAGCGGAGACGGCAAGACCGTCGACGTGGCCCTGCGTGATGGGGCCACCTTCCACGACGGCAGCAAGGTGACCGCCGACGACGTGGTCTTCTCCTTCTCCCGTGTGATGGATCCGGCCAATGCCTCCCTCTACGCCAGCTTCATCCCTTTCATCGAGAAGGTGGAGAAGAAGGATGACCAGACTGTCACTTTCACTCTGGCCCACCCGACCTCGGTCCTGGCCGATCGCCTGGCCGTGGTGAAGATCGTGCCCAAGGCTGCTGTCGAGAAGGACGCCAAGGCCTTCGACGCCAACCCGATCGGCTCGGGCCCGTGGAAGATGACCGACAACGGCGCCACCTCCAAGAAGATCTCCTTCGAGCGCTTCGACGCCTACAACGGCCCCCGCAAGGCGCGCGCCAAGCTGATGGAGTGGCAGATCATCCCTGACGCCTCCACCCGCACCAACGCCATCCAGTCCAAGTCGGTCCAGGCGATCGACTCGGTGCCCTACCTATCGATCAAGCAGCTCCAGAGCAGCGCCCAGGTCGAGTCGGTGCAGGGCTTCGGGCTGCTCTTCGCGATGTTCAACAACGACAAGGGCAACCCCTTCTCGGACGTCCGCAACCGCCAGGCCTTCCTCTACGCCATCGACATGGACAAGGTGATCGCCACCGGCCTGCTCGGCCAGGCCGAGGCCGCCACCTCCTTCCTGCCCAGCAACCACCCGGAGTACAAGAAGGCCAAGGTCGTCTACTCCAAGGACGTCGACAAGGCCAAGCAGCTCTTCGGCCAGACCGGTCTGAAGAAGTTCCGGATGCTGTGCACCGACCACGACTGGGTGCAGAAGGTGACCCCGATCATCCAGGAGTCCCTCAAGGCCGCCGGCCTGCAGGTCGAGTTCGAGCAGAAGAAGTCCTCCGATGTCTACAACACCATCGACGGCAAGCCCGACGCCTTCGACGTGGTGATCGCCCCCGGCGACCCCTCGGTCTTCGGCAACGACCCCGACCTGCTGATGCGCTGGTGGTACGCCGGTGACACCTGGACCGACAAGCGCATGCACTGGAAGGGCACCGAGTCCTGGAAGAAGGTCCAGGACCTGCTGGCCAAGGGCCTCAACAACACCGACAAGGCGGCGCAGAAGACGACCTGGGGCGAGACCTTCGACGTCCTCAGCGAGAACGTGCCGCTCTACCCGCTGTTCCACCGCAAGACCCCCACCGCCTGGGACGCCAGCTCGCTGGTCGACTTCAAGCCGATCTCCCTGACCGGCCTGAGCTTCGTCAACGTCGCCAGCACCAAGTGATGCCCCACTGACACCCCGGCCCTTCGTGGTGGCCACCTTCTCCAGGTGGCCACCCACCGGGGCCACCCCGCCTGACACGCACCCAAGGAGTTGCTCCGTGTCGAACCTGCTCCGACTGATCGGCCGGCGTCTGGTCGCCTTCCCGATCATGGTCCTGGGGGTCACCCTGCTCGTCTTCGTGGTGATGTCCTTCTCCCCCTCTGATCCGGCACGGTTGGCGCTGGGCGAATCGGCCTCCGCGGAGGCCTTGGCCAACTACCGCGCCACCCATGGCCTGGATGACCCGCTGCTGACCCGCTACGTGCGCTTCCTGGGTGGCCTGCTGCAGGGCCGGCTCGGCACAACCAGCGGCAACACCCCGGTCACGGATGTGGTTGCCAAGGCCTTCCCCATCACCCTGCAGCTGACTTTCTTGGGCCTGGCGCTCGCCGTGGTGCTGGCGCTGGTGCTGGGCGTGGTTGCTGCCCTCTACCGCGACCGCTGGCCCGACCAGCTCATCCGCATCCTGTCCATCGCGATGCTGGCGACGCCCTCGTTCTGGCTGGCGATCCTGCTGATCCAGTGGCTGGGCACCGTCCCCGGCGGCTGGGGCAGCTTCCCCGCCCTGGTCACTGACTGGATCCCCTTCCGGGACAACCCGGCGGTCTGGGCGAACAACGTCACCCTGCCCGCCGTCGCCCTGGCCGTCCCCGTGGCCGGCTCGCTCACCCGCGTGGTACGCACCTCGATGGTCGAGGAACTCGACAAGGACTATGTCCGCACCGCCGTCGGTGGCGGTGTCCCCTACCCGGTCGTGGTGGCCCGCAACGTGCTGCGCAATGCGCTGATCAACCCGATCACCGTCCTGGGCCTGCGCGTGGGTTACCTGATGGGTGGTGCGGTGATCATCGAGATCATCTTCAACATCCAGGCCATGGGCCAGCTCATCCTTGACGGCGTCACCCGCAATGACGTCTTCCTCGTGCAGGGCGTGACCCTGACCGTCGCCATCGCGTTCATCGTGGTCAACATCGTGGTCGACATGCTCTACGTCCTCGTCAACCCACGGATCAGGAGCATCTGATGCGTCGCAAGCTCTCCACCCGACTCTCCTCCGTGCAGGGCGGACGTCTGGACTCCCTGCGCCGGTTGCCCTGGACCTCCAGGATTGCCGTTGGTTTCTTGCTGCTGATGGTCCTGGCTGCGCTGCTGGCCCCCCTGTTGAGCCGCTTCGACCCACTGGCCACTGGTCTGTCGACCGACCCCAGCATCGTGGGCACGGTCTCCCAGGAGGCCATGCAGTCCCCTGCCGTCGCCCCCAATGGCACCTTCTGGTTCGGCACGGACGCCTCCGGCCGCGACATCTTCTCCCGCGTCCTCCACGGCGCCCGCTCATCGCTCCTGATCGGCCTGTGCGCCACCGGCGCTGCGCTGCTGGTCGCCGCCGTGCTCGGCTCGATCGCCGCGACCGCCCACAAGTGGGTCTCCGAGGTCCTGATGCGCCTGCTCGACATCATCATGTCGTTCCCGGGCATCGCTTTGGCCGTGGTCTTCGTCGCCGTCTTCGGCACCTCACTGCCGGTGATCATCCTGGCCATCGGCTTCCTCTACGTCCCCCAACTGGCGCGCGTGATCAGGGCGAACGTGATCAGCCAGTTCGGCGAGGACTACGTCGCCGCCTCCAAGGTGATGGGCGCCTCGACCCCCTGGATCCTGATCAGGCATGTGGCCCGCAACTGCCTGGCCCCGATCATGGTCTTCGCCACCGTCCTGGTCGCCGACGCCATCGTCTTCGAAGCCTCGCTGTCGTTCATCAACGCCGGAGTCAAGCCGCCGAACCCGTCCTGGGGCAACATCCTGGCCGAGGGCAAGCAGCTGCTGATCTCCGGCCTGTGGTGGCCCACGTTCTTCCCCGGCCTGATGATCCTGCTCACCGTCCTGGCCCTCAATGTTCTCTCCGAGGGCCTCACCGACGCCCTGGCCAGCCCCACGATCCGCCGCAAGGTCGACGTCGAGGCCGACGAGAAGGCCATGCTGGTCGACCCGGTGGCCGCCACCGAGGAGGCCCTGGACGACCAGGTCCTCAGCCCCGCCCAGGGCGAGCGCCCGGCCGGCATCCTGCCGCAGGACGCGGAGGAGACCGCCCCAGAACTGCAGGCCACCGGCGTCCTCGGGTTGACCGACCAGGCGACCGCCACCCGGTTGCTGAACGAATCCCTGCAGTCCCTGCGCGTCCACGAAAGCGCCCGGACCGACCGGCTGGTGCTCGCCGACCAGGACGCCGCTCCCCTGCTCCAGGTCAAGGACCTCCGGATCGCCTTCCCGCAGGCCCATGGCGAGGTCGACATCGTGGACAACGTCTCCTTCGACGTCCGCCCCGGCGAGACCATGGGGCTGGTCGGTGAGTCCGGCTGCGGCAAGTCGATCACGTCCATGGCGGTGATGGGCCTGCTGCCGCGCACCGCACGCATCCAGGGCGAGATCCTCTTCGAGGGGCGCGACCTGCTCACCATGGGGCCTCGCGAGCGCAATGCCCTGCGCGGGCACGAGATGGCGATGGTCTACCAGGACGCGCTGAGCTCGCTCAACCCGTCGATGCTCATCCGCACCCAGCTCAACCAGCTCCTCCGTCGCGGCGGCACGCGCAGCGCGGAGGAACTGCTCGAGCTGGTCGGCCTGGACCCCAAGCGGATGCTGGCCTCCTACCCCCACGAGTTGTCCGGTGGACAGCGCCAGCGCGTGCTGATCGCCATGGCCCTGACCCGCAACCCACGCCTGGTGATGGCCGACGAGCCGACCACCGCCCTGGATGTCACGGTGCAGCGACAGGTCGTCGACCTGCTCCGTCGCCTGCAGGACGAACTGGGCTTCGCGATGGTCTTCGTCAGCCACGACCTCGCTCTGGTCGCCCAGCTGGCCCACCGGATCACCGTGATGTACGCCGGCCAGGTCGTCGAGCAGGCCACCACCACCGAACTGCTCATCGACCCCCGCCACGAGTACACCCGCGGCCTGCTCGGCTCGGTGCTCTCGATCGAGTCCGGCGCCTCGCGCCTGCACCAGGTCCCGGGAACCGTCCCGGCACCGCGTGACTTCGTCAAGGGCGACCGGTTCGCTCCCCGCTCCTCCCGGCCGGAGGTCGGGCTGGACATCCGCCCGCAGATGGTGCGCATCCCCGGCACCTCGCACTGGGTGGCGACCACCACTGCTGAAGGAGGACTCCGATGAGCGCGCCCACCAGCGGCACCACCCCGGTCATCGACCTGCGCAACGTCCACGTGGTGCACCGCCTGCGCACCGGCAAGCTGTTCCGCCCCGATCGCATCCGGGCCGTCGATGGAGTGGACTTCACCGTCCATCGCGGCGAGGTCGTCGGCATCGTCGGCGAGTCCGGCTGCGGCAAGTCCACCCTGGCCCGCGTCATGGTGGGTCTGCAGCCCCCCACCAGCGGCATGGTGCTGTTCAACGGTGCCGAGCTGGGCTCCCATCGCCACGCCCGCAAGCAATTGGGACGCTCGGTCTCGGTGGTCTTCCAGGACCCCGCCACGGCGCTCAATCCGCGCATGGTGGTGCGTGACCAGCTACTCGACCCGCTCAACGTGCACGGCATCGGCAGCCATGCCGAGCGCCTGGCCAAGGTCAAGGAGTTGTTGCACCTGGTCGGCCTCCCACAGTCCGCCCTGGACGTGCTGCCGCGCCAGATCTCTGGTGGCCAGCGCCAGCGCGTCGCGATCGCCCGGGCCCTCGTGCTGGACCCGGACATCATCGTCGCCGACGAACCGACCAGCGCCCTGGACGTGTCGGTGCGCGCGCAGGTGCTGAACCTGCTGGCCGACCTCAAGTCGACCCTGGGGCTCGGGCTGGTGTTCATCAGCCACGACATCAACACCGTGCGCTATGTCTCGGACCGGATCGCCGTCATGCTCGCCGGTCGCATCATCGAGACCGGCCCAGCCCAGGAGATCTTCGACAACCCGCGCGAGGCGTACACCCGCAAGCTGCTCGGTGCCACCCCCTCCCTGCTCTGACCCTCTGCCCACAACGTGCCCCCCTCCACGAAAGGTCCTGCCATGACCACCCCGCTGCGCGGTGTCATCCCCCCGCTGCTCACCCCGCTGACGGCCGACCGCGAGCTCGACCACGCCTCCTTGGAGAAGCTGGTCAACCGTCTCGTCGACGCCGGTGTCGACGGCATCTTCGCGCTGGGCTCCAGCAGCGAGGTCGCCTTCTTTGACGACGCCCGTCGCCTGGAGGTGTTGAGGACGGTCCTGGAGCTGGTCGCGGGCCGCGTCCCCGTGATCGCGGGAGCGATCGACATGCAGACCGATCGTGTCCTGCAGCACATTCGCGCCATGGAGGGGCTGGACATCGCCGGGGTCGTGGCCACTGCCCCCTTCTACGCCATCACCGGCCCCGAGGAGATCGACAGCCACTTCCGCATCCTTGCCGCGTCCACCGACCTACCGCTGTGGGCCTATGACCTGCCGGTCTGCGTGCACACCAAGCTCGCCCCGGCCATGCTGGTCAGGCTCGGACAGGATGGCGTGCTGGCCGGGGTCAAGGACTCCTCCGGTGACGACGTCTCCTTCCGATTGCTCGCGTCGCTGAACCGCAGGGCCGGCTCCCCCTTGAGCCTGCTCACCGGTCACGAGGTGGTCGTGGACGGCTCCTACCTGGCCGGCGCGGACGGTTCGGTGCCGGGTCTGGGCAATGTCGACCCCGCCGCCTATGTCCGCATGCACGCGGCCGCGATGGCGAGTGACTGGGAGGTCGTTGGCCGCGAGCAGGACCGTCTCGCCGAGTTGTTCGAGATCGTCTACCAGCCCGTCGGAAAGGTCGGTCCCGCAGCCGGCGTGGGTGCCTTCAAGACAGCCCTGCGCGAACTGGGGGTCTTCGACACCAACATGATGTCGCGCCCGATGAGCCCCCTCGAGGGCGAGGCCATCGGCGGGATCCGCGAGATCCTGGTCAGGACCGGACTGTTGTGAACCTCCTGGCCCTGGACCTGGGCGGCACCAAGACCACGGCCGCACTCGTTGAACTCAGCCCGGCGGGGGACGCCCGGATCCTGCAGCGGGTCACCTCCCCCACGCCGGCCCGGGAGGGCGCCGCTCGAGTGCTGGAGAATGCGCTCGAACTGGCCACCTCCCTGGCCGACGGCAGGGGCCGGGGGCATGAGCCGATACGCGCCGTCGGTGTCGCCTCCGCCGGTGTGGTGGACGTGCACCGCGGGGTGGTCACCCACGCCACCGACGCCCTGCCCGGCTGGCCGGGAACCGACCTGGTCTCAGCCTTCAGCACGCGTTTCGGGCTACCCGCCGTGGCGCTCAACGATGTCCACGCGCATGGTCTGGGCGAAGCGCGTTTCGGCGCCGGGGCCGGGCGTGGGAGCATACTGCTGGTCGCCGTCGGAACCGGCATCGGCGGCTGCCTGGTGGTCGAGGGCAGGCCGCTCTTCGGGGCCCGTGGCGTGGCCGGCCACCTGGGACACCTCGCCGTCCCCGAGGCTGACGGGGTGACCTGCAGCTGCGGACGCACCGGGCACCTGGAGGGCCTGGCGTCCGGACCCGGGATTCACGCCCTGTACCTGCGCCGGGGCGGTAGGGCAGCTGACACGCGTGAGATCGCGCAGCGCGCTGCGTCCGGGGAGGAACTGGCCACCGCCGTGCTGCGCGAGTGTGGCGTCGCGACCGGACGCGTGCTGGGCGGGCTGATGAACGCGATCGACCCCGAGGTCGTGGTGCTGACCGGTGGCCTGTCCCAGATCGGCGAGCCCTGGCTGGGAGCTGTTCGCGAAGGCATCACCCATGATGCGATGGACGCCGTGGCGGGCACCCCGGTGTTGCCCGCGCACGCAGGAGTGGAGGCAGCGCTGCTCGGTGCAGCAGCCTTCGCCCAGGACGAGCTGACCCGAGGAGAGGAAGTCTGATGCATCCGCTGCTGGAGGCCCTGCGCGGGCGACTGGTCGTGTCCTGCCAGGCCTATCCGGGGGAGCCGATGCGGCACCCGGACACGATGGCGCAGGTCGCCCAGGCCGTCGAGATTGGCGGGGCTGCGGCAGTGCGCGCCCAGGGCCTGGACGACATCCGCTGCGTGAAGCAGGTAGTTGACGTCCCGGTGGTCGGAATCTGGAAGGACGGCGCCGAAGGGGTGTTCATCACCCCCACCCTGAGGCATGCGGTGGCCGTGGCTGAGGCGGGAGCCGACATCGTCGGGATTGACGCCACCCTGCGCCCGCGACCGGACGGGCTGACCTTCGCCGAGACCGTGCGCCGGTTGCGGGAGCGCACGGAGGCCCTGGTGATGGCGGACTGTGATTCGGTGGAGTCGGCGCTGGCCGCGGCCGAGGCGGGGGCGGACATCATCGGCACGACCTTGTCGGGCTACACCGGCGCCAGGCCCTCGACGGTCGGGCCCGATCTGGAGCTGGTGCGCGAGCTGGTGGCGGAGCTTCCCGGTCATGCCGTCGTCGCTGAGGGACGCGTGCACACCCCCGCCCAGGCGGCCGCCGCCCTCGAGGCGGGGGCGTTCGCGGTGGTGGTGGGGACCGCGATCACCCACCCGACCTCGATCACGCGCTGGTTCGTGGAGGCACTGGGCTGACACCCCTTCTTTCAAACCCCTCAGTTCAGCTGTGGGCGAAACCCACCCCTTGCTTTGCATTCGTTCCTGTGTACGATTGAGACATGGACGACGGAGCGACGTGGCGGGTGAACACGGAACGGGCTGGGCAGTTGGCTTCCCAGCTCGCGCGCGTGCATGCCGAGCTCGTCGACTTCACGGCACACCTACTGGAGACCTCGGGCTGGTCCGGTGACGGCGTCCGCTCCCCCGAGCACTGGCTGCAGGTCTACACGGGGCTTTCGATCACCCAGTCGCGGCAGCTGGTACACCTCGCCGAGCGGCGGGAGGAGCTGCCGACCACCGTTGCTCTGGTCGAGCAGGGGCGGATGAGCCTGGACCAGGCGGCCGTGATCGCCCGCCACGTCCCGGGCTGGGCTGAGCAGCAGGTGGCCGAGCTTGGCGAGACCCTGTCGGTGACGCAGCTGGCACGGGTGGCCGCCAAGTACCCCTTCGAGCGCGAGCAGCGCAGCTACGAGGAGCCGCGCACTCCCCCGTCACGACGTGGGTCGGAGCTGACGATGAGCCGGCACGGTGACCGATTCAGGCTGCGCTTCGAGACTGACGCGGTGCAGGGCGCACTCGTGGAGCAGGCAATCCTCGAGGCCAAGGACGCGCTGTTCACTGCGGGCAATGGACGCGCGACGCTCGGGGACGGCCTGGTGGAGGTTGCCAGCCGGTCGCTGGACAGCGTCACCTCGCCAACTCGACGTGACCACTACAGGGTGATGATCCACCTGGACGTCACGGGTCGCGGGTGGGT
>NZ_JALXXB010000013.1 GCF_025144225.1 Aestuariimicrobium sp. p3-SID1156 | reverse complement strand
GTCCTCGTTTCTTCCGTGTCGTCAGCGCACGGCCAGCTTCTTCACCCACTGGTAGAGGGCGACGACCAGGCCGACGAAGAGGAGCATGCCGATCAGCTCAGCGGCGCCCTGGAAGTTCTTGCCGACCACAGCGAGCGGTTCGTCATCACCGGTGGCGGCAACAATCGCGGCAAACAGCACCCCGAAGAGGCTTTCACCCACGATCAGGCCGGTGGCCAGCAAGGTGCCGAAGCGCTTGGTGCGCTCCGGGTTGGCGGTGCGAGTGGCCCATCGGTCGTAGAAAAGTCCGGCGATGGCGCCCAGCGGGATCACCAGGGTGAGGCTGATGGGCAGGTACATGCCCATGCCGACCGCCAGGGGCGGGAGTCGGAAGCGATTCTTGCTCGCGCGTCCCATGACCTCGTCAACGATCACGACCGCGACCCCGATGAGGGCGCCCAGGCCCAGAAGGCCCCAGTTGAGGTCGCCGCCGAAGACGCCCTTGGCAAGCGAGGAGAGCAAGGCTGCCTGCGGGGCCGCCAGGGCATTCTCGGTGGCATTTGGCGCGCCGGCGAAGCCGAAGCTGGTGTTGAGCAGCTGCAGGACCGGCGGGATCACGATGGAGCCGAAGATGACACCGATCACCAGCGCAACCTGCTGCTTCCACGGGGTGGCGCCAACGAGCTGGCCGGTCTTCAGGTCCTGCAGGTTGTCGTTGGAGATGGTGGCGACGCCGAAGACGACGGCTGAGGTGAACAGTGTGTAGGCGATGAGCGGCGACACCTGGTCGGTGCTCTGAGCGCCATGGACCGCCTTGATGAGCAGGGCTGCGGTGATGACCACGATGATGCCCACACCCGAGATGGGGCTGTTGGACGCGCCGATGAGACCGGCCATGTAACCACACACGCCCGCCACCGCCAGGCCGATGAGCAGGACGAAGAGGATGCTGATGAGCACCATGCCCCAGGCATTGTGGCCGATGGCGGTGTCCTTGACGAAGAGCCAGAGCAGGACCCCGATGGGCGCTGGGCGTTGGAGGCCAGCGCCTCCTTGATGCCTCGGGCAATGGGGCCGATGATCTTGAGCAGCGTCCAGATGGCGGCGACCGCCATGGCCCCCGCGCCGATGAAGCGGACCTCGGAGGAGAAGATCGTCCACACGCTGTCGGGCAGGGAGCCCTCGATGCGGCCCGCGGTACGCATCGGGAGCAGCACGGCGAAGGAGATGACGAGGCCGACGAGCATGGCGATGCCGACCGTGATGCCCACCAGGTGACCCACACCGATCAGGGCCAGGGAGAGGCTGCCCGCGAGGACGGTGCCGCCGCTGCCGCCGCGGAAGACGCGCTCGACGGATCCGGCGACCAGCTTCATCGCGGCGAGCAGCGAGAGCGCCGCTGAGGAGAGGCCGCCGGCGAGGATGATCCACAGACCGCGCTTGTTCTCCTCAGCGCCCTCGGAACTGTCACCCACACGCAGGACCTCTGCGGCGGCAACACCCTCGGGGTAGGGCAGGTCAGAGCCTGTGACCAGAGCGCGGCGCAACGGGATGGAGTACATCACGCCGAGGATTCCGCCCAGGGCGGTGACCGCAGCGGTCTGCCAGTAGGGGAACCCGGCCCACCAGCCGATCATCACCAGACCGGGGAGGACGAAGATGATCGCTGACAGGGTGCCTGCTGCGGAGGCGATCGTCTGGACGATGTTGTTCTCCACGATCGAGTGGTCGCGGAAGTAGCGCAGGATCGCCATCGAGATGACGGCGGCGGGGATGGAGGTGGCGGATGTCAGGCCAACCTTGAGGCCCAGGTACACATTCGCGGCAGTGAAGACCAGGGTGATGAGTCCACCGACGAGGACGCCACGGAGCGTGAGCTCGCGCACGCCCGAAGGGCGGGGGCAACATTGTGGGACACGGGAGTGGTTCCTTGTGTAAGGATCCGGGCCTCGATGGCCCGAAATGCTCCCCCACCCTACGCCCGGCGTGTCGCATCGACCACATCGAGCACTCCTAGGTGGCCATCGCGGCCAGCCGGCCGCGAAGGTGTCGGAGTTCGGGTCCATCCGGGCAAAGGGCAATGGCTGCTTTGTACGCTTCGCGTGCTGCACTGATCTGTCCTTCACGCCACAACAGTTCGGCCCGAACGGCGTGCACACGATGGTGGCCGGGGAGCTGATCAGCCGCAGCTTGCAGGACCCGAAGGCCCTGCAGAGGTCCCGACAGTTCGGCGACAGCCACCGCATGGTTGAGTCGGACGACCGGTGAGCCTGTCAGTTCTTCGAGCCGTTGGTAGGCGCGAACGATCGCCGCCCAGTCGGTGTCGGCCGCAGTAGCGGCGGTGGCGTGGAAGGCAGCGATCAGCGCTTGCAAGCGACGCTCCTCGGCAAATCCCGTAGTGGGTTCGATCCTCCGCAGGATCGCTACCCCGCTGTCGATCTCATCCCTATGCCATCGGCTGCGATCCTGGTCGGCAAGCCGCACAAGGCCACCGTCAGCATCGGCGCGCGCCTCACGTCGGGCGTGCTGCAAGGTCACCAACGCGCACAGCGCGTCGAAAACCGGCGTACCCGGAACCAACTCCGAGGCCAGGCGGGCCAGGCGGGCGGTATCGCCAGCAGCTGACACTGCCACGACGTCGGCGCCTTCTCGTGGGGCGTAGGCAGCAGTGAACGCCAGATAGATGGCCCGCGCGACATCGTCGGTACGCTCGGGAAGCGCCTCGGCCGCAGGCACGGCGAAGGCAGCACCGATGTCCCGAAGCCGCTTCTTGGCCCGCGTCACACGAGCCGCCATGGTGGGCGTTGGCACCATGAACAGCGCCGCAATGTCGGCCGTGGGGACGCCCAGGACAAATCGCAGGGACAGCGCTGGTCGTGCCTCGGGTGCCAGAGCGGGGTGAGCGGCCAAGAAGAGCAGCGGAAGCCGATCATCAACCTGGCCGCCCGGCCCGAGTTCGGGCTGAGGCCGGCCCTCGACGTGCGATGCCACCAGATGGACCTTTCCCGCAGCAGTCGCTTCCCGACGCAGCACATCCAGAAGACGCCGACTCGCGACGTGGGCGAGCCAGCCGGCCGGGCTGGTCGGCACCCCCATCCTCACCCACTGGTCGACCGCACTCGCCACGGCTTCGGCCAGACAGTCCTCGGCCAGATCGGGACGCCCGTGACGGCGGATGAGTGCGCCGAGCAGGCGGCCCCAGTCCTCGCGCACGACCTGCTCGAGAGCCTCGTGCGCGAGGACGGCGGCGGAGCCCTGCGGCATGCGACGCCTACCGCTCAGACATCGATCGTCGGAACGATCTGCATGTCATAGCGCGGCAATGCCCGCAGCAACTCCACGAGAGTGTCCAGATCGGGTGCCTCCACCAGGTAGAAACCACCCAGGCCCTCCAGAGCCTCGGCAAAGGGCCCCTCGGTGAGCGACACCTTGCCCTCACGCGTACGCATGACCGCCGCCGACGAAGGAGCATCGAGCGCCTCCCCGGCCAGAATCTGAACTCCTTCGCGGGCCGTGCACGCCGCATCGAAATCTCCGAAGCGCTGCATCAGCTCGCCTTGCTCGTCCGAGCTCATGTCACCCCAGGGCTTCTCGTCACCGTCGCCGATCAGCATGACCAGGTACTTCATCATTTGCTCCTTCCTCTGGTGAATGACAGCGCATGCCGTCACCATGATGTCGCGCCGCCAGGGCAAGAATCGACAGCTCCGCTCCCAACTTCTTGACAACCCTGGTCCGAGTACACCTCACCCCAGGGTTCCAGGGGCACCCCGGCCACGGCCCCCACGGTTACCGCCACCGCGACTGTGAGCTCCACCGCTACCGCTACGGTGACCCCAACCCCAGACAGCCTGATGGAGTACGCGCCCAGTGGAGGGGTGGGTGAGTTGCAGCAACATGCCGTCAGCCTGGACGTGGGCATCGAACACCACGCTGGGACGCAGGTGCCACAAGGCAACAAGTAACCTCGCCTGAGCCTGGGGAGCGGTCTCCGCCACCGTCACCACGCCACGGGCAGGCCAATAGCGTCTGACCTGCTTGCCTGGCCCTGAAACCCTGCTTGTAGAGCGCGATCCACTCGCGGGTGGGCAGGACGGCGATCCGCTGTTCCAATCCCACGATGACCCCTGGTCCCATCCGGTACCTCGCTGACCGGTAGGCCCAGCATGTCAGACCCATCCCTCGACGGTGTGCCAAGTCCGGCCATGCGATCACGCAGGTTCCCCGGCTCGAGAGATCTTCATCGGCTTGGGCCAGGTTCTGTGCCAGGTCGCACGAGAAGAGCCCTTCCGGAGTGTCTCAGGAAGGGCTCTTCTCAGCACATTACACCTTGTCAGGTGCCTATTCTGTTGCAGTCGGGCTGACAGGATTTGAACCTGCGACCCCTTGGAGGATCCGGTCGATTTCCGGTCTCCGCAGATCGTCTCGGGAACTCGCGGATTCCCTTGTGTTTACAGGGAACCGGGGCGGTTCGCTTGGTCCGAGTGTACCCGGTCGGTAGCGATCCGTGGGGGGTGATCTGGATGAGTTCCTGATGGGTCGAACCTCAGGACCGAACCAAGAACGCGTCGCTGTGAAGCGCCCTCGGTATCAGCGATGAGGCGGCAGGTCTTGCGGTCGTCGCGGACAGCGGGACGCGACCCAGCCCGTCGGCGCGTCGTCTTCAGTGATGCCACCGTCATCGTTGGGAGTGTCGCAGGTCTCCCCGGAGGTGACCCAAACGCTTTCGCTTCAAGATGTTCGGGTGAAGCTCACGGCTGTGATGATGACGAGCTGTCTCCGACGGTGGGTCATGGGTAAGTCACCCGTGGGTGTGGGCCGCACGCCTTGGGGACGTCCGCGGTCGAGGAGCCGATGCGCTTACGGCGACGTCGCTGGGGCACCCGTAGGCCTTCCTCGCGCCATAGCCGCTGGATCTTCTTGTGGTTGACCTGCCAGCCCTCGCCGCGGGCGTCGTGGTACGCGCGCCGGTAGCCCCAGCGGGGGTGCTTCTCCGCGTAACCGCGCAGCCATTCACGCAAGGCGGCGTCGGGGTCGGCGACGGTATCGGCCTTGAGGGTGCGCCGGTAGGCGGACCTGGATAGCCCGGTCAGCCGGCACGCCATCCGCTCGCTCACCCGCATCTTCGCGATGAGGTGAGCGACGGCGGCGCGCCTCCTGCCCGGGCCTAGAAGTTTCCCTCTGCCAGCTCCTTCAGCGCCGCCTTCTCCAGCTCTGCTTCAGCGAGCAGACGCTTGAGGGTGGCGTTCTGCTTCTCGAGCTCCTTGAGGCGCTTGGCGTCGTCGGCCTTGAGCCCGCCGTACTGGTTGCGCCACCGGTAGTACGTCTGTTCCGACGCGCCCAGCTCGCGGCACACCGCCGCGACGTCCGCGCCATCGGCCAGCATCCGGTCGGCCTGTCCGAGCTTGCGCACGACCTGCTCAGGCGTGTGCCGCTTCCTCGTGTTCGTCATGATGAGACCAGTCTTCCTGCCCGCAGCAGCGAGCATCAAGACGACTCACACAACGACTGGACCTACATCACGGGGTCAGCCCAGAGCAGAAAGCTGAGGCGCGACGCTTGTTCGCCAGCGGAACGACCCGTCGCGAGCTGATGGAGATGTACGGAGTGAGCGAGTCGACGATCAGGCGAGTGTTGCGCCGTCGGTGATCAACGGTAACTACTCCTCGGAAGGCTCAACGGTCGCGAAGCCGTTGCTCTCCGGACGGGGCGCACGATTCCCAGGCTACCGAGTGCGACCGGGCTGTCCGCGAAGAAAAGACCCGGTACCCATCAAGAAGCCAGCTCGCGATCTGCCAGCCGAAATTCAGGCACGCGATGAGCAGGCCGAGCACAACAATAGCGAGGGTAAGAACCCCCACTACGCACCGGCCCCATACTGGCTGACACGTTCCCGCCAGGCCTTGATCCGGTCCAGCTCGACCTGCATCTCGTCCGCGGTCGGAGGCACGTAGTTGCTCTCTTCGCTCTTGTCGTGACGCCTGGCCCACTTGGAGGTTGCTCCGTAACCGGACTGGAAGTCGGTGTTGTCCGCGTCCGTGATCTTCGCGGCGATGCGGAACATTTTCGGCTGGACATTAGTCGTGCCGCGATCGACGAGCTTGAAGGCGACCTCGCTGCGCACGATGCGTTCCCAAGTCTCAGAGAGCTTGCCTGCCCACTCACAGGTGGCGCGCTCGTAGTCGTCGGCGTTCATATCAGCCTGGTTCTTCTTGAGCCGATCCAGGTCCGCCTGCAAGTCGCCGATGCGCTGCTTGGCGTCCTTCGCCTTCCACGGGTAGCCGTCAATGACTCGACCCGGCTTGCGCGCACCATTGCGCTCAATCGCTCGCTCGGTGAGTTTCACACCAAGTTCATCGCTGGCCTTAACGATCTCGCCGAGGAACATCAGGTCGTGGGTGAAGACGATGACCTGCCGGTCGTTCGCGATCTCGACGATGCGCCGCGCCACCTTCTCGCGACGCTCGTGGTCGAGCGAGGACATTGGGTCATCTAGTATCACTGCCGACTTTGTGTCATCGAACTCGACCTCGGTGAAGAAGCCCGCGAGGCCCGCGGCGGTCTGCTCTCCTTCGCTGAGTACCGCCTTCGGGGAACTGCTCGAGGCGCCGAGGAGCGCAGGCTTGTGGCGGAGCTTGCCCTTCGGCGAGCCTTGATCACCGAGCACCACATGCTCGAGCTTGAGTCGCTCCGATTCCCGGACGAAATGATCCTTCACCCGGTCGGTGACGTAGGTGCGCGCCAGGTTGCCGCTCACGACGGAGATCGGCTGCGTCGTGACAGTGGACTGAATCTTCTTGAGGGCGGCGTGATAATTGAGCCGCTCGACCTCCTTCTCGATCTCAGACCGCGCACCTGCGATCGCCATCTGGCCTTCAAGCTCGGCGAGCTTCGCCTTGCAGTCCGCGAGGGTGCGGGCAAAGGCGACCTCATCGATGGCGTTGGCCTTGGCCTTGAGGTCGGTCGCGCGCTGGCGGAGGTCGTCGAGATCGACAGCAACCAGGTCGATCCACCCTTCCTCAGACTCACCGCGCAGACGCTCGCCAATGCGGGTCTTGGCCCGCTTTGCCGTTTCGAGCGCGGCGGTCAACGAATCAGCGAACACCTTGTCTTCGGTCGCGAGGAAGCCGATTGCCTCTGTGGTCTCTTCGTTGGTGACGTCAAGTGTTTTCAGGTCTTCGATTGCACCTTTGAAAGCGTCCTCTGCGGCCGTGGCACGTTTTGCTACGTCGTTGTGAACGAATTGGTGGAAGCGCTGCAAGCGCTCTGCTGCATCGGTCTGGAGCGGTTGCTGGCAGAACACACAGACTTGCCCATCCCCGGTCACCGGGAAGTCATGGCCTGGGTACGCCTCGGCCACAGAGTAGTTCTCCGCGGCCTGCCAGAGCGCGCGCCATGTGCTGCTGCCCACACCAGCGAGTGGTTCGTCCGCAAACGAGGTCTTGGACGCCTCGGTGGCAGCAGAACGAAGCGTCGTCGCTGCGGTCTGCATGGCGAGCAGCTCATCGCCACGGGCTGGCGACAGTTGTGTGCCGACTGTCTCCAAGTGATCGGCCAAAGCTTCGACCCGTGTGGCGGCGGAAAGCAAACGTTGCTTCTCCTTCGCAGGATCGGTCGTCTTGAGACGGGCTTCCTCTTTCACCAGCTCGGCATGCGCCACCTTGGGTTCGGCGGGAAGGGCAAGCGCTTTGTCACTTTCCTGCTGTGTCGTGGTCGCCGAAAGAGACTTCAGGAAAGCGTCGGCCGCTGTTCCGGGTGGAACGGCCGGCCGCACAAACGCTATGGCTTCGTTGGCCTTGATCATCACATCGATCGCGGCGCGCACGGCGTCCACTTGGACAATCAGCTCATCGAGCAAGGTGAGCACCGAGGGTCGGTACGCAAGCTCGGTATCGCGGTCGAGATAATCGTTGCCACAAGCTTCGTCGTAGAAGTGCGCCTGGTTCAGCGCCGGTTCCAGGAGACCCGGCCATGCCTCAGAAATCACGGCATCACCGAGCGAGTAGGTTATCTGCGCGGATTGCGTTCCGGTCGACGACGCGAAGGCGTCCGGTAAAATCTCCTCATGGTGCCGAGCGCCGACTACGCTTTTGACGAGTCGGGCGTAGCCTGACTTTCCACTGCCGTTGTCACCGTAGATGACGGTGACGCCTGTTGCTCCGAACGTCAGCGTTTGATCGTCGAGAAGCGCATTGACGAACTTCAGTTCGCCGATGCTCCCTAACTGTACGGTGTTCCCTCCCGCAGTCCCGGTCGGCAGGTCGGCGGCGGCGAGCTCCGGCGTCTCCAGCGTGACCTTCTTCTCGACGATCGCCTGCGCGACCGAGGCGATGTAGGCGTCATCGACAGCCTCACCGCGGGCGATCCGCTTGAGAAGGTTGCGCTGCCAGGAGGGTCGCCCTTTTACCCATTCGAGGATGTCTTGCTCAATGGACGCCATGAGGAGATCTCCCGAACGAGCTGAGGCGCGAATGGCTGGCGATCTGGCATGGTTTGAGAAGGTGGTTACGCACTGTATGTGTGGCTTGCAAGACCCGGCTAAGGGGTTCTTCCGACCTGAGTGGATAGACCGAAATCATGCCGCGCCTCCGTCGCCACGTTGGGCTCCGCCGTGGAGCAGCGGATCTGCCCGTCCTGACTTCGTTGAGCTCTCATTGCCCTCGATCCCGAGCGCCCGCTCCAGGTTTGCGTGGAGCGACACCAACACCGCCGAGCCTTCAGCGCTCGGCGTTGATCGGTCGTTCTCAACTAGCCAATTCGCGACCGCCACTTTAGACGGAGCCTTTATCCCGACTCTCTTGATCCAGTCGTACATCCACTTAGCAGCCGAAGCGCCCGTCTCTGCTGCGATCGGTGGCACTTCTGGAAGATCGCTTGCAGCGACTCCTGGATTGCACTCCGGAAGCAGCGCCGAGATCGCAGCCCTGTAGGCGTCCGGCTCGAGGGCGTTCTCGATCCCCGGCAATCCCAGCTCAGCGATCAGGCTCTCTGGCACGCCTGCATCTGTGAGGGCAGTCTTCAGCTTCGCCCCGCCATCATCACCGTCGACGAGGTATGCGACGTGAGCAGCCTCGAGGTCGAGTTTTGGCAGGAAGTCGTTTGGGACTTCGGACAGTCCTGGCGCCACTTGGTAGGGCAGATCCGTCCGTCCAGTTGCGGAGCGTATCAGCGTAGGTAGGAGGATCATCTCGGTGGCGCCCTCGGCCAGGACGACGTAGCGAGCGGGTGTGAAGGCGGCGGCCGCTGCACCCATCGCAAGCATAAGAGGCGAGTAGCCTGCTGCACCTTGCCAGAAGCTGTTCTTCACGTCGCTCACTTGGAAGTTGTCGTGGCGCGGTACGACAACACGAATCCCAGTGCCAAGGTCGGGCGGAAGGCACGCAGGGCTGTGGGTCGTGTAGATGACCTTGATCGCGTGTTCCTGCGTGACGAACATGTTGACCAGATCCGCTTGCGCATCGATGTGGAGATGGTTCTCTGCCTCGTCGATGAGCAAGATCGGCGCACGTTCCGAACCGTGAACCTTCAGGAAGGCGATCAGAGCGACGAACATTCGGAGGCCGGCACTGCGCTCGTCGAAGACTGTGATGTTGTCGCCGTCCTCCATGAGTTCGATGCGAAGCTGATCACCGTCAAGCTCGAAGTGGACAGCCAGCTTCGACTGTTTCCACGCTTCGTCGAAGATGGCGTCCATTCGGCTGTTGGCCTGGACGATCGCCGTTCGTCGACGCGCGATGTCTCCTGTTCGAACGAACTGGAGGAGCTCTGCGAGGTCGAGTGACGCGGTGCCCGCAAGGTTCGCAAGTGCGACTGGGGTGTCGTTGATCAGCGCGTCGTCGAACGTGTAAGCGGATTGAATTGAGCGAGCGGCCTCGTCGAAGAGGATGAAGTCCGGCGTGCGCCTCCAGATGCGGTCGCGAGCGGCTGGAGCGGGGTCTTCTCGCTCAGACCACGCGATGATCGCATCGAAGGCCGCATGCAACGGCTCCGCATCGACGTCGTCAGCAAGCGTGACACCCCGGAGGGATTGCGCAGCCTGAACTACTTCGGCAGGAAGATCACTTCCGACCTCCGCGACGGCAGCCTCGACAGCCTCGACCACGGAGCTGAGCTCCGCCCGGTAATCATGCGGATCGTCAGACCCCGGATCGGCATACGTAGTGTTCGGATCGATCCAGTCATCAAGCTCTTCTTTGGCGGCTGCTGCCTTAAGAGTGTCGAGTGCATCTTGGAGTGGCCGCACGGGCTTTCGAGGCGCTGGAAGCAGGTCGACGATGAGCTTCTCTCCGGAAGCGGAGCGTGCAACGTAGGCGCGAGTAGGATGCTCGTGCAAGTCGAGATCCGCAAGGGCAGTGCAATCTTCCTCCTCCACGATGTAGTCGAAGGTCGTCACACGGGTCTGATCGGTTACTTCGGTAGCTCGCGAACGCTGAGGTACCGGCACGGCGGTCTCGCCATCGACGTGAGCGAGCGCCTTGAGCAGGGTGGTCTTGCCTGCCTCATTCGGCCCCACGATAGCGATGACCTTCGCATCCAAGTTGATCTTGGAATCGACGATCCGGCCGTAGCCCTGGACGTGAGCAGAGATGAGCCTCATAGCCTCCAAGCCCCCGGTACCGCCCGCGCGTAGTCGTGAATGCCGATGGCTTCGAAGTGGCGTTTGGCGGACTTGATCTTGGCGAGTTCGGTTGGGCGCAGCTTCGAGTCGTCGAGCGTGCTCTTCGTCTCGCGGATCATGTAGATCCGGTCTTCGCCGTCCTCCTGCTTGATGATTGCCCAGTCGGGGTTGTATGGGCCGACGGGGGTGTCGATCTTGAACTTGTTGGGCAGCTTCATGAACAGCTTGATGTCCTCGCGGGAGTCGAGCAGTTCCGCGAACTGGCGCTCGACGTCCGAGTCGAAGACGACGTAGTCGAAGTCGGTCTTCTGGGTGTGCTGCACCTTGTACATCTGGTCGAGGAAGCGTTCCTTCTCCTCCTCGCCGTCCCGCTGCAACTCGCGCAGTTCGTAGACCGAGCCTGCGATCCGCTCGTACTGGATGCCGTCGACCACGATCTTCGCCAGCTCGCTCTGGAGGGCGCGCTTGGTCATCGCGATGAAGTCGTTCGGGTTGCCGATGAACTCGCTCAGCCGGCCACTGCCGATCAGGATGTCGACAATGGTCTTGCGGGTAAGGGAAGTGGCTTCCTGCAGCTCCGTGATGATGTCGGGCAGGTCGTAGCTGCCCTTGAGATTCGCCGAGCGGGTGCCGAGCTCCTCGCCCTTTGCGCCGCCTCGCAGCACCTTGACTCCGGCACGGGTCACCTGGATGCGCAGCGCATCGATGTGCGGCGCTTCCCGGATCGTGCGGACAGCCTTCTCGATTAGCTGGTCGCGACCAACCTTGACGTGGTAGGTGGTTTTCTGGCTGATCGTCTCCCAGAACTCCTCGAACTCCGGGTTCGAGTAGAGCTGCTTGTTGGGCACGCGCGGCTGGCGCTTGCTGGCCGGCTTGACGTACTTGACGATGTTGGCGCGTTCGACCAGCTCGATGATGATCGACTCAGCCCAGACGAAGTCGACCGGCAGGCCGAGGTCGAAGCCGAGCTGGTTCGGCTGGAACTTCGAGGTGACCGCGCCGTCCTTGTCGATGAAGCCCTTGTCCTTGAGGTGCTCCCACACGAGGACGGATCGCTGGTAGCCGAACTGGTCGTCGGAGAGCGCACCGTTCTCGCCTTGCAGCGGGATCTTCGAGAACTCGGCCCGGCGCACCCGGCCGATCTCGACGCCGGCGTCCTTGTACTCACGCTGGAGCGTGTCCGCGAACTTCGTGTACGACTCGTTCGCAACGACCGTCAGCGTCGCGACGCCCCGGTCAGCCACGCGGGCGTAGCCGTCAGCGGTCTTGGCGACGGGGAGGCGCAGACCACGGCCGAGGGTCTGACGGCGCTCGGTCTCAGCGCCCATTTCGCGCAGGGTGCAGATCTGGAAGACGTTCGGGTTGTCCCAGCCCTCGCGCAGGGCAGAGTGGCTGAAGATGAACCGCACGGGCTCGTTCTCGTCCAGCAATCGAGCCTTGTCTTGCATGATCAGTTCGTAGGCGTCGTCATCGGCCTTGGTGGTGCCGGACGAGTCTTGGAAGGTGGTTGTCTTGCCGCGCTTGATCTGTGAGAAATAGGCCCGGCGCAGCTCGCTCGGTGCCTGCGGCAGCAGCTCCTGGTAGCGCGTAGACTTCGCACGTTCCTCTACCAAGATCTCGTCGAACCACTGCACGAAGTCGCCGCTCGCGTCGTCGTTGTTCGTGCCGTCGCCCAGATAACTGGCGACCTTGTCGACGAAGAAGAGGCTGAGCACCTTGATGCCCTTGGCGCGGAGCATCGATTCCTTGCGCAGGTGCTCGCGGATGGTCTCGCGGATCATCTCCTTGTAGATCGCGCCGGCCGAGGCACCGATGCTCTCGCCCTCGTACAGGAACCCGTGGGTGGTGAGGTCGACGTAGGCGGGCTCGATGCTCATCTCGTTTATGCGCCAGCCCTCGTAGATCGGGTTGTTCGTCAGGCGCGTATCCGATAGCTCCTGGTGCTGCTTCACGCTCACGACCCGACGCTCAAGGGAGCCATCGGCTTTGCGGCAGGACAGCTCCAGCCGGGCCGACCACGACGGCTCACGCCGCACCTCAACCAGCTTGATATACGGCGTCGCATCGGCGCCCTGCTGGGCCACCTCTGCCACAACGATCTGCTTCACCAGACCGAGATCGTGGGCGTCGACCGGGTCGAGCCGGTAGACGACGTTGCGCTGCCTCTTGTGCGTCGCGCTGTAGCGCAGCGTGAAGACCGGGTCGAGTTCGCCGACCGCCGACTGCGAGAGCTGCGACTCCATGTTCTGCGGCTCGTCCATGATGACGACCGGGTGGGTCGCTTTCAGGTAGTCAATGGGCCGCAACCCGTTGAGCTTGTCACGGGTCTGGTGGATGATGCGGGTGTTCGCGTTGCCACGGATGGAGTCGATCGTCATGATGAGGATCTGCACGTTCGTCGAACTCGCGAACGATTGCACCTCTTCGGCGTTCTTGCCGCTGTAGATCGAGGCATCAAAGGTGATGCCCTCCGGCTTGTAGAGGCTCTCGAAGTGCTCGCGCATGAGCCGGATGCTCGTGCTGACACCCTCGCGAATCGCCACGCTGGGCACGAGGATCACAAACTTCGTGAAGTTGTACCGGACAGCCAGGTCGAAGATCGTGCGCAGGTAGACGTAGGTCTTACCCGTGCCGGTCTCCATCTCGATATCGAAGTCGAGACCTGATTCGGTGGTTGAGCCTGTCGAAACCAGTGCCGGCGCCACCTCAAGGCCGTTGCGATCCTGCACTCGCTGCAGGTTCGCGAGGATCAGGTCCCGGTCAAGCACGAGGCTGTTGCCGACCGCGCCGACCTCCTGCGTGAGGTCGATGTCGAGCGCAGCCTGATCTGAGTCGGGCAACACCGCTGCGCCGCGCAAGGTCGTGACCAGCTTCTCGGCATCCTTCGGCTGCCCGTCGAACAGGTCAACCACGGACGCGATCGCATCCAGCTGATACGGCTGACTGGCATCGAACTTGAACCCGCTACTCATCACGCCGTCCAGAGCTCGATGCCCTTGCTCTTCGCGAGCTGGGCCAGGTTGGTCTTGAGTTCGTCATCGCCCTGGAAGGCGTCCTCGAGCACGATGATCCGCGTCGGAGACTCATCCACGAGCGCGCGGAGCTGCTCGAGTGTCGGCTTGACGTGCTCGTTCAGGTACGCCAACACGGCGATGTCGCCGTCACGGTCACGAACGAGACGGACATCGAGGCCACCGATCTCGGCAGGCGCAATGTCTTCAGTCAGCGAGTAGCCCTGCTTGAGCAGAATCTCGGTGAGTAGATCATCGGCAGTCGCGTCATCGGTCGCACTGTCACGAAGGCTCAACAGGTGCTGCTGCAGCGCGTCCTCCTCGACATCGCTCGACAGCCGCCACTTGGCGAAGTTCGTGTCAGCTAGCGTGTACGCGCGGAATCCAAAGTCCGTCGGTCCGGTCGTATCGAGGCGACCCTCCATCTTCGCATTCGCACGGTCGGCGACCGCGCGAATGCGTGCCGCCGCAACGTCCGCGATCGTCGCGAAGCCTGCTTTCCGCCCTTCCGAGTTCTCCGCAAGCGGCTCAGGGAGCTGCACCTGGATGAAGCGTCGCGACCCTCCATCGTCGGCGTTCAACTCCATAACCGCTTGCGCAGTGGTCGCCGAACCGGCGAAAAAGTCGAGGACTATCGCATCCTTGCTTGATGCGGCCTCCACCAGCACTTTGATCAGGCTCACGGGCTTCGGGTAGTCGAACCACTTGGAATCGAGCCCCAGTCGCTCGATGTCCGTGGAGCCTTCGTTCGTGGTGATATCGGTTACGATATCCTTCAGCGCTGCCGAGTCGACGTCCCGGACTTTTGTGTAAACCTTCCAACCGCTCGGAGTCTCTAGAAATGCCAGATTGTGAGACTCGGTCTCTACTTTGCGCGTGCTCCAGCGAAATGCGTGGTAGAGATTGGTGCCATTATTATTCCGCTTTGGTGAAATCTTGACGAATCCCGGGTGGAGGTGCGCGTCGGACACAGGCGCCGTCTTTACGGCCCGAGTTTCGGGGTTGTAGTAGATGTCAAAGACAAGGTTGGGGCGCGTGACTTCGTTGAATGCAGAGTTGGTGTTATACAGCTCGTTCTTGAGCACGTAAGGTCCGTGTTCATCCCGCTCGACCGTGTAGTTGAAACCCTTGTAGACCGTTGGCATCAGAGCTTTGAGTTGGCTCCCAGAAGATCGGAACTCCCCAGCTTCATCACCTCGACGGGCATAGCAGAGGATGTATTCCTTGGTTCCAGCCGCACCGCTTGCCGAGATCTGACGGCCCTTCAAATTGCTAACCCAGACAAATGTGTTCAGGTAGTTCGTTTCCCCGAACACCAAGTCCATCAGCTTCTTCAGGTTGTCGTACTCGTGGTCGTCGATGGATACGAAGATGACCCCATCATCAGTGAGCAGGTTCCGCGCGAGCTTGAGGCGCGGGTACATCATGTTGAGCCAGTTGGAGTGGTAGCGCCCCTCGGTCTCGGCATTGGTCGAAACCTTCTTGCCGTCCTCGTTGACCTGGCGGGTCCATTCGAGGTAGGTGTCGAGGCCTTCTTTGTAGTTGTCCGGGTAGACGAAGTCCTTGCCGGTGTTGTACGGAGGGTCGATGTAGATCATCTTGATCTTTGCGTGGTAGTGCTTCTGCAGAATCTTGAGCACTTCGAGGTTGTCGCCCTCGATGAAGACGTTCTTCGTCGTGTCCCAGTCCTTCGAGTTCTCGAAGTCGGGCTTCAGCGTCGCCGTGGTCGGCTCCTGCGCGGCGCGGAGGGCTCGCTTCTTGCCGGGCCAGAACAGCCCGAACCGCTCGCTGCTGTCGGCTACGTCGCCGTCAAGGAGTTCCTTGAGCTTCTCGACATCCACCTTGCCGTCGGCGACGGCCTCGGGAATCAGATCGGCAAGCTGCGCTGCCAGCTCGGTCTGGAAGTTCGGTGTAGTGGATGGTGTTTCGTAGATCTCGTCAGTCATTCGCGTGATTCTCTTTCATGCTTTTAACAATTTGTGTCGGGTTCGTGAATGACCCGTGGTCTATGTGGCGATCCGCCAGCGAATCGTGAACAGGTGCTCGGTCTCCTGGGTTCCCTGGAGCGACTGCTCGATCAGCTCGAGGTACTTGTCGGCCTCGGCCCGGAGCTTCTTGCGTGTATCGCGGAAGTCCTCGTCGGCCTCCTCGGCACGCTGCTCCCACTTCCGGGCCTCCTTCTTGAGCCGCAGCTGCTCCATCGGGTCGTCGGCCTGCCGGGCGAGCTTGCGGGCTTCCTTCTCCTTGGCGCGGTACTCGCGGATCTTGCCCTCGTGCTCGGCTTTACGATCCTGCTGGTTGCGGTAGAGCAGTTCCTCCTGCTGGTCGTAGTAGCGAGCGTTGCGACCCTGGACTTCCTTCTCCAGCTCAGCCCGGCGAGTGTCGAGATGCGGCATGAAGCGGCTCTCGTCGATCGCCACCGGTTGCGTGCCGACATCGATGCAGGCGAGGTCAAGGATGTCTGCGACGTACTCCTCGTCGAGCCACCGGCCGTCATCGCTCAGGGCACCGGCAAGCATGTAGGACTCAGAGACATCCTCGTCGCGCGCCCTCATCCGGAAGGTCGCGACGCTGACGGTGAGCTCACCGCTAGTGCCCTCCAGTGCGCGAATCGCGCTGCTGACGCGCTCCGACTGGCTCAGCGAGAAGGTCAGTTCGCGTGCCGGGGTGTCGTGGGTCTTGGCGGTCTCGACGACGTGCTGGGCCAGCGGGCTCGCGTAACGGTACTGGTGGGCGTTCTCCAGCGGCTGGGACTTGAAGAAGTAGCGCCCGGTAGGCGCGTCCTTCACTGGCGACTGGTTCAGCACGAAGGTGCGCCCGTCGCCCTCGAAGGTGGCGTGCTCGTCCAGTTCGTGCCGGGTTACCGCGAGCAGTAGGCGCTCGAACTTGTTGAGCACCTCGCCGGACTGCGCGTCGTAGGCCTTGAGGCGATCCTGGACGTGGGGGTCGAGGTTGTCGAAGACCTTCGCCTTGGCGCTGGCCATCTCACGGGAGATCTCGCCCGCGTACTGTTCTTCAAGCTCCCTGAACGCGGCGTCCAGTTCGTCGGCGGTTCTGCAGCGGGTGAGGATGTCGCTGATCGTCTTCTCGAAGTCGAGTCCGTCCTCGATCGCGCCGAGCACCTCGTCGCTGGCGCCGAAGACGCTGGAGAACAGTTGGAACTTGTTCGTCAGCAACTCCAGGATGCGCTGCTCGGCGATGTTGCCCTTGTTCGAGAAGTTCACGACGACGACGTTGTGCTTCTGCCCGAAGCGGTGCACGCGGCCGATGCGCTGCTCGACCCGCTGCGGGTTCCAGGGCAGGTCGTAGTTGACGAGCATCGAGCAGAACTGAAGGTTGATGCCCTCTGCTGCGGCCTCGGTCGCGATCATGATCGTGCCCTCGGTGCGGAAGTACTCCACGAGCGCCTTGCGACGATCCACGGAGACAATGCCGGTGATCAGGTCGCCGTCTCTGTTCTTCTCCAACCACGCCTGGTAGATCGCGGTCTGCTCCGGCCCGTTGTTCGACCCGTTAAAAAGAACGATGCCCTCGCCGCGACCGGCCTCACGCAAGGAACGCGCGATGTATTCCTGCGTCTTCGTCGAGTCCGTGAAGATGATGGCCTTCTCGGGAGCACCCAGCTCGCGCAGCCGCTCAAAGCCGAGGTCGAGCGCCTCTCCGAGCTTGACCGCCTTCTGGTTCTCTGTGATCGAACGGGCCAGCGCCGCGTACTCGCGCAGCTCCCCAACCTCGGCACGCATCGCCTCCAGCAAGGACTCGTCCAACGGCAACGACGACGCACGGGCACCGGTGCCCGTGCCGTCGATCTCGTCGGCCTCCTCCAGTTCCTCGCTGGTGATTTCGTCGTCTACAGCGAAGTCTGCTGCCACGAGGCCACCACGGCCATCACGGCGCTGTCCAGCCGCAACCTCGCTCGCCAGACGGTTGGCGATGTTCTCCAGCGTGCTCGCGACCGCGTAGGTCGACGAGCCGAGACGCTTCCGGATGATCAGAGCAGAGAGGTGGCGCTGAC
This sequence comes from Aestuariimicrobium sp. p3-SID1156, assembly GCF_025144225.1. Taxonomy (GTDB): domain Bacteria; phylum Actinomycetota; class Actinomycetes; order Propionibacteriales; family Propionibacteriaceae; genus Aestuariimicrobium. The sequence goes on along the minus strand of NZ_JALXXB010000013.1, from coordinate 41,518 downwards.
TGCCGGCGAAGGCGAACAGCTCGTCGCGCTGCAGGTAGTCATTCACCAAGTCGTAGAGCCGCACCTCGTCCGGCGACGGGGTGAACTCAACCGTCAGGGGCAGGCGCTTGGTGAAGTGGATGTACTTGTCCGCATCGCGGCGCAAGGTGCGCTTCGAGACTGTGGCGACACGCTCCACCAGGTCGTCATCACCGCCCAGGTCGCGGTTCTTGACGTACCGCTCCCGGAAGGCATCAAGGGAATAGAAATAGTCCGGGTCGAAGATTGAGACCAGCCCGTACAGCTCCTCGAGCTTGTTCTGCAGCGGCGTCGCCGTCAGCAGCACCGTCTTGTGTGCGCCCTTGACGATGTGCGCCACCGCCTCGGCGGCCTTCGTCTTGCCCGTCCAGTAGTTGCGTAGCCGGTGCGCCTCGTCCGCAACCACCAGATCCCAAGCCTTCAGAAGCGACGTCTCATGCCGGAGCGCGAACTCATACGAGCAGATCAACACCTGCGCCGAACGGCCGCCCGCAGCGTCAAGCAGCGAGTCCTTCGACTTCGGGTCGAGGATGGCGGACGGGATGAGGAACTTCTCGTAGAGTTCCTGCTGCCACTGTTGCCGAAGGCTCGACGGGGCGACGATAAGGATGCTGCGGCGGCGCTCCGCCCAGTACTGCGAAATGACGATGCCCGCCTCGATCGTCTTACCGAGGCCCACCTCATCAGCGAGAATCACGCCCGGCAGGAACGGAGTCTGCAGCGCGAACAGGGCAGCGTCGATCTGGTGCGGCTTCGGCTCCACCTGGGCGTCGAACAGGAGCCCGGCGAGCTTGCCGACGTGATCGTTCGCGTAGCTACGCTGCAGCTCGTGCGCGTAGTACTTCGCCTGGTAGTCCGTCAGCGAGGTGGCCATCAGCACACCCTCCGAGCAGGGCGCCGCGAGCGCAACGAAACCGCGGCGGCCTGGCGGCCGTCGCGGCGGGATGGCCGTGCTGCCCTGCGCTTCATCGCGTTGTACTCCTCCGCGCCGAGGGCGCGTCCTAAGTTGTTCTCATAGTGCCGTGTCCTACGGTACCGGCGGCCTCCGACACCGCTAACGTGCCGCGCCGCTCGGGCGGGTCGGGGTGTCGCAGGCGGGAGCCGGACGGCTCGACCGGGACGCTGCGATCTACCTTTCATTCTCTCATGATCCGCAATTTTCAGGAAAAGGAGAATCGCTATCCGTCGAGGACTTTCTTGCGATAAACCCATTCAGCATTGTCTCAGATTTTGCTTTCGTGCAATATTCGGAGAGTTGGGACCTGTACTGCGTCATCGAGTGGTCCGACCGCCAGTACCGATCGCCACTTCCAGTTCGCACACGAGGCGCTACAGTTCCCGAGATCCCTGCTGACACAGGAGATTCAAGCGGGCCCAGAGAGGGCAGAATTTTCATCGGACAGCGGTTCGTATGTGCGACTCTCACCCGCAGGTTCGCCATGGTCGAACTCATGTTGCACGGCGAACCAAAGCGTCCACGTCAGCCCGCTGGGCGCCGATCAGTCGGTCCCCTATCCGGTAGCTCGGTAGTCGCCCGTCGGCAATCATTCGCCGTGCTGTCCGTGGGCAGACACCCAGGCGACGAGCGGCTGACTGCACACTCTCCACGTCACCCCTGCGCTGCTCTGCATTCATGCTCACGCAACAACGTCGGCACCTATCGGTGCCCACGCGACCCGGTCAAAGGACCTCCTAGCCACTGGTCCGGGGCAGGGAATCACGAGTCACTTACCGCGGAGAAACGCCTGATCACAAGGGGGAAACGCGGGTCTCGAGGAGAGGTGCGAACCGTATCCTGTAATGTCGATAGGGCACGAAGAAGGGGCCCGTCAGAGCAAACTAGCTCTGACAAGCCCCTTTGGACGTCGGGCTGACAGGATTTGAACCTGCGACCCCTTGACCCCCAGTCAAGTGCGCTACCAAGCTGCGCTACAGCCCGCCGGACCTTTGACCACGAGAGCGGTCTCGACCCGAAGAAGAACATTAGCGGATCCGGCCCGAAACCCCCAACTCGGGGCGGCCGCGCGTCGTCCCCCCGGTATCGTCCCCACATCGATCGATGAGGAGCCAAGCCCGTGGCCACTACCCCTGAAGAGCGTGTCACCGCGTTCCTGACCGACTACACGCGCCGCCATGCCGCAGCCGCAGGCACCTTCGACCCGCCGAACCCCGAGGCCTGGGAGAACTGGCGCCGAGCGTGTAGAGAAGTCTCCAGGGAACACGGCACGGACAAGTTCCTCGTCAGCTCGGATTCGTATCAGGGGGCCAGTCCCTTCGATCCCGCCACCACCAGGTTCACGGAGGTGGCCGTCCGCGGGCAGTACGCCACCGTGAGCGCGGTCCGCGAGGCCGCCTATCGCTTCGTGGAGTTCAAGCTTCGCCGCATCGACGACGACTGGCGCATGAACGACGTCAAGGAGTACCTGAAGGATCCGGATCGCGTGCATCCAGCGGTGCTGTCGAAAGGGCCCTCGCCGGGGCCACGACGAAGACTCCCCCGCCGCTCACCTCAGAGGATCGCAAGAATCCTGGAGACCTGTTTGAGTCCGGCATCCAGGTTCGTCCGGTCGGTGAGTTCGAGCACGGCGAAGTGCTGTGTCTTCAGGACTTCTTCTACCTGAGCACCGACGAGGCCAAGGTGCTCGACCTGCGCGTCGCAGCCGGCCGGGCGCGGGCTGAGGTTGCCATCCACGAGGGCGACTGCGCAGCCCTGCGCGTCCTGCTGACAGCGAGCCCGGTGGTCCAATAGGCCCTGGCAGAGACCAATGGCAGCCACATCGTCGGCGTCGACAGCGGCAGCGTGGGCGTCGCGGATGCGGCCACTCTCCTCTCCCTGAACGAAGTCTCCCGCGAAGCAATCACCGATGCATACGCCAGTGACGACAGGGACGCCGTGATCATCACGTCACCGGGAAAGACCGACTTTGCGTCCTGTGCCGTTCGGGGTGGGGCGACGGCGGCTACCCGGCCTTCTGGGGGCTGGATGCCCAGGGCCGACCCGCGCAACTGGTTGTCGACTTCGAGGTGATCCCACGCAGGGTGGGACGTCTTTAGCGGTTCTTGCGCTTCTCCCGGGCTCGCACCTGAACGTGCACGGGCGTGCCGGTGAAGTCGAAGTCCTCACGCAGCCGTCGCTCGACGAAGCGACTGTACTGGTCGTCGAACTTCCCTGAGGTGAAGAGCACGAAGGTGGGCGGGCAGTTCTGCGCCTGGGTGCCGAACAGGATGCGCGGCTGCTTGCCGGAGCGCACCGGGTGCGGGTGGGCCGCAGCAACGCGCCCCAGGAAGGCGTTGAGCTTGCCCGTGGGGATGCGGGTCTCCCAGCCCTCCAGCGCCATCTCGATGGCCTTCTCCAGCTTGTCGACATTGCGCCCGGTCAGGGCCGAAACGTTGACATGGGGGGCCCAGGTGAAGCCGTAGACGTCACGCTCGATCTCGCGCGTGAGGTAGTAGCGGCGCTCCTCGTCGGTGAGATCCCACTTGTTGTAGGCGATCACGAGGGCGCGGCCGGCGTCCTCGACCATCGAGAGGATGCGCAGGTCCTGCTCGGAGATCTCCTCCGACGCGTCGATGACCACGACGCAGACCTCGGCGCGCTCAATGGCGGTCTGGGTGCGCAGGGACGCGTAGTACTCGTGCCCTGACGCCTCCTTCACGCGACGCCGAATTCCTGCGGTGTCGATGAAGCGGTAGATGGTGCCTCCGACCTCGACCAGCTCGTCGACGGGGTCCACCGTGGTGCCGGAGATGTCGGAGACGACGACGCGCTTCTCCCTGGCGATCTTGTTCAGCAGGGAGGACTTGCCCACGTTCGGCTTGCCGACGATCGCGACGCGGCGGGGCCCGCCCACGGGACGGTCACCTTCGGCCGGCGTTTCGGGCAGCACCTCGAGCAGCGCGTCCAGCATGTCGCCGGTCCCCCGCCCGTGCATGGCCGAAACTGCCCACGGCTGTCCCAGGCCAAGGTTCCACATCGACGCGGCTTCGGCCTCGGTGCGCTGGTCGTCCACCTTGTTGGCGACCAGCACCACGGGCTTTTTCGACTGCCGCAGGACGCGCACGACGGCCTCGTCCTCATCGGTGGTGCCGACAGTGGCGTCCACGACGAACATCACGGCATCGGCGGCCATGATGGCCAGCTCCGCCTGTTCGGCGATCTGCTGGGCCAGCCCACGCGCGTCCGAGACCCAGCCACCGGTGTCGACGAGGACGAACTCGCGCCCGCTCCAGTTGGCGTCGTAGCTGACGCGGTCGCGGGTGACGCCGGGGACGTCCTGGACGACCGCCTCGCGGCGTCCCAGAATGCGGTTCACCAGGGTCGACTTGCCCACATTGGGACGCCCGACCACCGCGACCACCGGCTTCGGCACGGCGGGCCCGGCCTCCGGCGCGAAGTCGCGGAACTCGTCGGGGAAGTCGCCCTCGTACTCGGAGGGGTCAAAGGCTTCAACGTCGGTCATGGCGGGGTCCTTGTCTGTGAGCCCCCGCGCCTCTCACGCGCCGGGCAGGCTCATCCGGGTCATCTGCTGCGCCGCGCGGACGTGCTCGCTGCACACCTGCGCCAGGTACTGGGTCGCCGAGGCGACGTCAGCCTTGCGGCGCGGCCACTCCTGCATCGGGATGTGAACCTGTTCACCGTACACGATGTGCATCGTCGAACCCATGGGCGGCGTGGACTTGATGTGCGTGCCGGGCATCCGGGTCCCGAGAATGGCGACCGGCACGATCGGTGCGCCGGTGACCATGGCGAGGTAGGCCGCTCCCCCACGCAGGCGCGTCATGTCGCCGACACCGCGCAGCCCCTCGGGGAAGATCCCCAGCGCGTGACCGGCCTGGAGTACCTGCACGCAGCGCTTCACCGCCCGGATGTCGGCGTAGTCGCGGGCCACGGGGATCTGCCCGACCGCATGCAGGAAAGGGCCGACCCTGGACTCGAAGAGCTCACTCTTGGCCAGCGCCCAGCAGCGGGGCGTGTTGGCGACCAGCAGCGGGCCATCGAGCGTCCCGATGTGGTTCGCGGCCAGGATCACCGGACCGGTGGTGGGCACGCCGTCGAGACCGTGCACGGTGACGTCGTACATGCGGTTCAGCGCCTGGCGAAAGGTGCCGCGCAAGGTGTTCAGGAGGCTCGTCCTCAGGGGAGGCAACGCATCGAGTCGAGGCAGGTCCGGTGTCGCGGGTGTGGTCTGGACGCTGGTCTCAAGCAGTGCTGCCCTGAGGTCGAGGCTCATCTCACTCCATGTCGTCGGGGACCATGGCGCAGATGAGGTCGATCACCTGCGCCAGGCCCATGTGGGTTGAATCAACGAGGTGGACGCCCTCAGCGGGCGTGCCGAATTCCGACACGGTGGCGTCATCCCGGTCGCGGCGTACGACCTGATCGGTCACCTGGGCGGTGTCCACACCGTCCAGCTCGGCCTGGCGGCGGGCGATGCGGGCCTCCGCGTCGGCCACGAGCAGGACTCGCACCTGCGCATCGGGCCAGACCACGGTGGTGATGTCGCGTCCCTCGACGACGATGCGGCGATCGGCCGCCTCGACCAGGGCTCGCATCTGGTCGGTCAGCACCTCGCGCACGTGCGGGTTGGTCGCGACCACCGAGACGTGCTGGCTGATCTGGGGCTCGCGGATGATGAAGGTGACATCCTCCCCGTCGAGCGAGATTGCCGGCGCCTCCGGGTCATCGGTGACGGTGAGCTCGGCATTGTCAGCCAGGGCGGCGATGCCAGCCGCGTCACTTGCCTGCAGGTCCGAGCGCAGGAAGGCAACGGTGATGGCGCGGTACATGGCGCCGGTGTCCAGGTAGGAGAGCCCCAGCTTCTGGGCCACGCCCCGGGCGGTCGATGACTTGCCTGACCCGCTGGGTCCGTCGATCGCAATCACCAGGTCGGTGTGCTGGTCGGTCGCCGGCTGCTCCACGAAATTCACGCTAGGGCCCCTTGTTTGACAGTGTGGGAAACGGACACGGACACCAGGCCAACACCAGGTGCCTTCTGGGTGAACATTCTGTCAGCGCGTGGCGATGGCCGCTGTGGTCGCGCGGGTGATGCGCACCAGGTCGGCCGGCGCCAGGCCAATGTCAAAACCGCGACGACCGCCCGAGATGTAGATCGTCTCGTGTTCCGTGGCGGACGCGTCCAGCACGGTGCGGAGGGCCTTGCGCTGTCCGACCGGGGAGATTCCTCCCGCGACGTAGCCGGTGGTGCGTTCGGCGTGGGCGACTTCGGCCATGCTGACCTTCTTGACCCCCAGGGCTGCCCCGATGGCCTTGAGGTCAAGGTGCTTGTCGACCGGAATGATCCCGACTGCGAGCTGGCCGCCGCAATCAACGACCAGGGTCTTGAAGACCTGGGCGGGGTCGAGCCCGAGCGCCTCGGCGGCTTCACGACCGAAGCTCGCGGCCCTGGGGTCGTGGTCATAGTGGTGCTCGGTGAAGGGGATGCGGGCGCGGGTGAGCGCGACGGTGGCTGGTGTGCCCGCCATCACTGGTCCCGGCCGATGGTCCAGCCTGCCTGATGCATGGCTTCGGTGAGTCTGGTGGCCGCGGCGGGGTCGACCGCCACCGACAGCCAGCCGTAGCGGCGATCAGGGTCGTGGTCGATGGAGAGGTCCTCGACGTTGATCCCTGCCTCACCGATGTCGGCGAACAACGTGGCCAGGGCGCCCGGGGTGTCGGGGATCTCGATGGTCACGGTGGTGAAATCGTCCGGGGTGAGCCCGTGCTTGCCCGGCAGCGAGCGGGCCCCGGCCCGGCCGCGCCCCAAAAAGGCCTCGAGTTCGTCGGGGACGTCGAGCACCGTGAGCAGTTCCTCCAGATCGGCGCGAATCCCGCCCAGCTCCTGGCGGACGGCGTCCCGGTTGGCGAACAGGATCTGGCGCCACAGGACGGGATCGGAACCGGCGATGCGGGTGACGTCCCGGATGCCCTGCCCGGCGAGCATCAGGTGCGGCTCAGGCACTTCGCGCAGGTGGCCGGCAGTCAGGATGCTCATCAGGTGCGGCAGGTGGGATACCTGGGCCACAGCCTGGTCGTGGGTCCCCGGATCCATCTCGACGATCCGGGCGCCACAGAGGCGGACGAGTTCTCGAACCCGGGCGACGTCTCGCGAGGAGTTCGCCGAGCTGGGGGTGATCACCCAGGTTCGATCGACGAAGAGGTCTGCCGAGGCGGTCAGTGGTCCGGTGAACTGGGAGCCCGCCATCGGGTGCGACCCGACGTAGCGCCCGGCGTCATCGCTGTCGAGACGTTCGAGGATCGCGGCCTTCACCGAGGCCACATCAGTAACGGTCGCCTGCGGGAAGCGTCCCAGGGCCTCGTCAACGGCTGCCGGCACAGCGGTGGGTGGGGTGGCCACCACGACGAGCTGGACGAGGTCCTGCGGAGCCCGGCTGACCACCCCCGCTCCGCGCCCGGCCGCGACAATGGCATGGCTGGGGACGTGGTCCTCCAAATGCACGCGAAGCCCGGCCCTGGTCAGGGCACAACCAACACTGGCCCCCACCAGCCCGGCGCCGATGATCACCACGGGCCCGGTCAGTTCGGTCATCGGCTACTGGCCCCCGCGCTGGACGAAGCCGCGCACATAGCCCTCGGGGTTCTTCTCGATGACGGCGTCGATCTGGTCCAGCAGGTCCTCGAAACTGGAGTCCTCGGTCTGCTGGTCCTGGTGAGCGCGAGCTTGCTCAGGGTCAACGGACTCCGAGCGGGAGCCTGAGCGCTCGAACTGGTTCTGGCTCATGGTCGAAGCCTAGTGGCCCGTGAAAGGGTCGGGCAGCGCGATGGTCTGCTGTGGAAGCCGGACACTGGTCCAGTCGGCAGCAACGACCTCGCGTTCGCGGCGGTTGAGCAGGGCGCCCCGCACGGCTGCCCGCGTCCCGGTCGGCGGGTCGAAGCGGGCGTGCTCGACGGCGATGGGGCTGGCGAGGTTCACCAGCGACCCGGAGGCCTGCAGCCTGCGCGCCAGGCCGCGCTCGCTCAGCTCATGCCATTGCAGGTCGAGGGCCGCGACTGCCGGATCGGTCCAATCCCAGCTGCGACGACGCATCAGCCCGGTGATGAGGCGGTGCTTGGCGGCCCAGTCCACGCGATCGACGATGGCGGCGGGCCCATGGGAGGCGTCGGCGATCAGCCCGCCCCACCAGTCAAGGACTTCGCGGCCATCCTCGAGGGCCTCGGTGAAGGGCCGGGTCGCCTTCCAGTACTCGGACTGCAGTTGCAGGGCAGTGCGGGCGATGCCGTCAGTGCAGGGCTGCTTCATGGTGAGCGAGACGTCACGCGAGTAGGCCCGGATCGCGGCGAGGGGGTCGCTCAGCGTGGGCACGCGGCACTCCCCTGCTGCGATCGCGGCCAGCACCAGCGCAGAAGCGCCAATCTTCACCAGGGTGGCGACGTGGGCGAGGGTGGCGTCGCCGGTGATCTGGTGCAGGCGCCTCCAGCGCGCCGGGGTGGCATGGGGTTCGTCGCGGGCGTTCACCAGCGGTCGCCGGACGGTCGTCTCACGAGCAACCAGGGTCTCCATGAAGTCCGCCCGTTGGCTGGTCTGGAAACCCGGCTCGTCGCTCAGCTGACCGCGTCCGACACGGCCAGCGCCGACCAGCACCACGCGACTGACCACGTGACCAGTGAACTGTTCGACGATGTCCTGCCAGGCCAGTTCACGCGGCAGCAGGAAGTTCTCGTGGTAGCCGTAGCTGCGGCCCTTGCCATCGGTGTTGTTCTTGTGCAGCACGATCTGGTCGCCGGCGGCATCCTCCATGAGACTGTCGCCGGCCAGCTCCCAGGTCAGCACGTCGCGAGCCGAGACGGATTCAGGGCCGGACCACTCCGGATGGGCATGGTCGACGTAGACCCGGCCTCCGTTGCCGAGCATGCGGTCTGAGGAGCCCTGGAAGGTACCCCGGACGCGGGAGACGACCTGTTCGGACAGCGTCACCGGGTCGGCCGGGGCGTGGGAGGCCAGTCCGATGCCGTACTCGATTTCGCTGCCGATCACCATGCGCATGCGTCGAGCCTATGAGGCGCCTCCGACACTCGCGGATAGGCTGGCGGCATGCAGAAGCAGTTCGCCATCCTCATCGACATCCTGCTGACGATCGTCTTCATCGCCATCGGACGCGCCAGCCACAGCGAGGGGCTGCGTCCTGTGGAGATCCTGCAGACTGCGTGGCCCTTCCTGCTCGCTCTGGCGATCGGCTGGGTGGTCATGCTGGTTCGCAAGCGTGAGCACATGGGCGTGGGTGCCGGGATCTTCCTGTGGATCACCACCTGGATCGGGGGCATCATCCTGCGAGTGGCCTCGGGCGATACCGCTGAGACGGCGTTCATCATCGTGGCCGGTGTGACCCTGGCTGTGTTCCTGATCGGGTGGCGTTTGCTGGCGAAGCTACTTCCCGCGAAGTGACCTGATCCAGGTCACCCGCTCGCCGCGGCGGCCGTTGAGACGGGCCCAGTCCTCGGGGTTGGTGGTGTTGGGCAGGTCCTCGTTCTCGGCAAACTCCTCGCGAGCTGCGCGCAGGAGGCCCTCGACGCTGACTCCGCCGCGTCCCCCGGCGAGTTCGTCCTTGATCGCGATGCGCTTGGCCCGATCGACCACATTGCGCAACATCGCCCCGGAGGCGAAGTCGGCGAAGTGCAGTATCTCGGTCCCGCCGTTGGCATAGGTCAGCTCGAGGAACTCGTTGTGGCTGTCGCGGGCATAGATGTCGGCCACGGTCGCCTCGATGAGCTCGGCTGCGGTGGACTGCATGGGCACGTCGGCGTCCAGGTATTTCGACAGGATGTCGCGGGCAGCATCCGCGTCCGGACGATCGAGCCGGATCTTCATGTCCAGCCGACCGGCGCGGAGAATGGCCGGGTCGATCATGTCCTCCCGATTCGAGGCGCCGATGACGATCACATTGTCCAGACCCACCACCCCGTCGATCTCGCTGAGCAGCTGCGGCACGATCGTCGACTCGACATCGGAGGAGATGCCGGAACCTCGCGTGCGGAACAGCGAGTCCATCTCGTCGAAGAAGACGATGACAGGCTGCCCGGAATCAGCGTGCTGGCGCGCTCGCTCGAAGATCAACCGGACCTGGCGCTCGGACTCCCCCACGTACTTGTTCAGCAGTTCAGGGCCCTTGACGTTGATGAAGATCGCCCCGTCGGGTCCGTGCCCGAGTTGCTCGCCCAGCGACCGCGCGACCGCCTTCGCGATCATGGTCTTGCCGCAGCCGGGCGGTCCATAGAGCAGGACGCCCTTGGGTGGCGTCAGGTGGTAGCGCTCGAAACGGTCGCGATGCAGGAAGGGCAGCTCGATGGCATCGCGGATCTGTTGGATCTGTGACGCCAGCCCGCCGATGTCGTCATACGAGACGCCGGGGGTTTCGGTGAGGACCAGCTCCTCCACACGGTGGCGCGTGACGACCCGCAGGCCAAGCCCGGCACCACGGTCAATGTGCACCGAGTCCCCGGCATGGGCGTCGGACGCCGCCGGCGCCAGGCGCACCCTGAGTTCGTCATTGCCGACCTGCACGACTGCCAGGCCGTCCTGGACCTCGAGCACTCGGGCCACCTCGCCCGCGGGGTCGTCCGAAGCGGCATGGGCGGTGAGCAGCAGACCGTCGTTGAGCAGGACCAGGTCCCCGGGGTGCAGGGAGGCGAGGTCAACGTCAGGACCGGGGACCACTCGCAGGTGGCGTCCCAGGGCGAAGACGTCGACCAGGTCATCAGCCACGCCGACCACCCGGGCGCGGGTCAATGGCGGCATGCCAAGCTCGTCGAGCCGCTTCTTCATCGACACCAGCTGGGAACGTGCCTCCGACAAGGTGCGGGTCAACGACTCGTTCTGTGCCGCCAGCGCCTTGGTCTCGGCTCGGGACTCGGCCAGGCGACGCTCCAGCGGAGGCTCGGTCATCGCACGATGTCCTCGGTGTCGTCGATGATCTCCTCGGGGATCTCCTGGTTGCTCATCGGCACGTTCTTGGGGCGCGGTCCGGTGTAATCCGGGCCATAGGCACCCGGTGCTGGGCGACGCTTGCGCATTGGGGCCTCGACGCCCGGGGCGAGACGGCGGCTGATCGCCAAAAAGCCGGTGTGCGGGCTCGAGCCGTGACCAGGGCGAATCGCGAGGCCTTCGGCGTGCCACTCCCGGATCGAGGTCTCGGTGAGGTGCGGTTCGGTCCAGCCGCCGTGCACGCGCAAGGTGTCGGCGACGCGGCCGAGCTGGGTGGTGGTGGCGACGTAGCAGCACAGCACGCCGCCAGGTTCGAGCACCTCGCCGACGGCGTCGATGCAGTCCCAGGGCGCGAGCATGTCGAGGATGACGCGGTCCACCGGCTCGTCGCGGATCTCCTGGACCAGGTCGCCGACGGTGATGGTCCAGGCCGGGTGGCTGCGGCCCAGGAAGTTCTCGACATTGCGCTGGGCGACGCGGGCGAAGTCCTCGCGGCGCTCGTAGCTGAACAGCTTGCCGGTCGGCCCGACGGCGCGCAGTAGCGACAGGCTCAGCCCACCGGAACCCACCCCTGCTTCGAGCACCCGGGCGCCGGGGAAGATGTCGGCCCACATCAGGATCTGGGCGGCATCCTTGGGGTAGATGACAGCCGCCTCGCGGGGCATGGTCGTGGTGTATTCGCTGAGCAGCGGACGCATGACGAGGAACTTCAGCCCGCCGACGGTGGTGACAACGATGCCCTCGGGGTGGCCGATCATCGAGTTGTGAGGCAGCCCACCCTTGGTGGTGTGGAAGCTCTTGCCGGGCACCAGCACCAACGAATGCCGGCGGCCCTTGGGGTCGGTCAGGGTGACGCGTTCGCCCGGCAGCAGCGGCCCACGCCGGATGCCGGACAGGCTGCCCACCTCGTCGAGTCGCTCGCCGACCAGCTCGTCGAACCACTCCAGGGTCTTGCCCTCGAGAGTGTCGACGACGACGCGGCCCAAGGTTTCGTGGAGCACCGCGTCGGTCGGGCAGCCCACCACCACGGCCCCGGCGGCCTCACCGGCGGTAGCACCGGTGTCGCTGTCCTCCAGCACCACGCAGTGGCGGATGTCGACACCGAGCTTCTCGGCCGCCATCAAGTACGGCGCCGGGTGCGGCTTGAGGTGCTGCGGGAGCTCGCAGGTGATCACGGTCCCGAAGGTGCCCTCCGGAAACCGCGGCAGGACGGCGTCGGTCATCACCATGGGGCTCGAGGTCACGATGGCGCACGGCACGCCCGCAGCTCGGGCCTCGTCGATCAGCGCCTCAATACCGGGGCGCCATTCGGGTTCGGCGGCGCGCACCTTCTCCACGACACGTTGGACCATGTCGTCGACGATCTCCTCCACGGACGGAGCACCCTCGCCGATACGTTCCTGCATCAGGCGGGCAGCCTTCTCCTGGGTGCCGCCGGCGCACTCGGCGCCGTCGTCCTTGGTCCACACGGCCCCATGCTCGGCGACGATCTCCTGTTCGGTCTCGACCCACAGGGGTTCGGTGTCGACGATGGTCCCGTCGAAGTCGAAGAGGAGGGCCTGGAGGTGCTGGGGCTGGTACGGCATGGCCTCAACCCTAGTGGCAGGCCTCCACGGCGAGGTCACGCAGCTGGTTCACCATGGCGTCGGGGTCCTCGGCACGGAACACCGCCGAGCCCGCGACGAAGACGTCAGCGCCCGCCTCCGCGCAGCGTCCGATGGTGTCGACGGAGACACCGCCGTCGACCTGGATCCAGATCTCCTGGCCGGTCTTCTTCACCAGCTCGCGGGTGCGCTGGATCTTCGGCAGCACGAGGTCCAGGAACTTCTGGCCGCCGAAACCTGGCTCCACGGTCATCAGCAGCACCATGTCGAGCTCGCTGAGCATGTCCTCGTACGGCTCGATGGGGGTGGCGGGCTTCAGCGCCATGGACGCCCTGGCTCCCTTGGCACGCAGCTCTCGCGCGAGACGGATAGGGGCGTCGGCGGCCTCGACGTGGAAGGTGACCGACTCCGCGCCGGCCTCGGCGAAGGCCGGCGCCCAGCGGTCGGCATTGGCGATCATCAGGTGGATGTCGAGGAAGGCTTCGGTGTTCTTGCGGATGCTCTCGACCATGGGCAGGCCGAAGGTCAGGTTGGGGACGAAGTGGTTGTCCATCACGTCCAAGTGGATGCCATCCGAACTGGGGACGCGGGCGATCTCCGCGCTCAGGTTCGATAGGTCAGCGTTCAGAATGCTCGGAGTGATCTTCATGCCCATGGGGCCAGCCTATTCCGGCTTGCCCAGAAGTGCCCCGAACATGGCGTCGGTGCCGTGGCGATGGGGCCACAGCTGGACGCAGCGGGGTTCCAGCGGATGGGCACTGGCCGGCACGTCGGGGATCAGCGCTGGTGCGTCGAGCAACTCGGCCCCAGCGTGCTCTGCCAGGAAGCCCTGGACCTGGTCGATGGTCTCGCGGCGGTGGGGCGAGCAGGTGACGTAGGCGACCACTCCCCCGGGCGCCACCGATTCCCAGGCACTGCGCAGCAGGTGGGCCTGCAGGGCGACCAGATCGTCGAGGTCCCCCAGCGTCCTGCGCCAGCGTGACTCGGGGCGACGACGCAGCGAGCCAAGCCCGGTGCAGGGCACATCGGCCATCACCCGCGCAAAACTACTGGGCTGCCAGGCCGGGCGGGCTCCGTCGGCGGCGACCACCTCCCAGCCGTCCTGGTAGGCGCCGAGGTTCCTACCGACGAGACCGGCTCGGTGCGGCGCGAGCTCGGCCGCCAGCAGCCACGATTCTTGTTCGCGAGCCAAACCCGTGAGGAGCGCGGCCTTGCCTCCCGGCCCGGCGCACAGGTCGAGCCACGGGTGCTGGGTGGCGCTGCGGGAGACCGGCGCGTTGGCGAGCATCCAGGCCATCAGCTGGCTGCCCTCGTCCTGGACTCCTGCCCTGCCCTGGCGGACTGCGCGGAGGTCGGAGGGATTGCCCTCGCGGGCCATGCCGAAGGGGCTGTAGGGGGTGGGGGTCGCGTCGGGCGCCTGCTGCTGGAGTTCTGTGCGGGTGATGAGACCGGGTCGGATGACGAGAGTGGGCACGGGGGCAACGTTGTTCGACCGGAGCGCTTCGGCGGCCTCCTGCTCGCCGAGCAGGTCGAGGTGCGCGGCGGCGATCCATGCGGGGTGGTGGGTGCGGGTGGCGAGCGCCTGCACTGGCGTCTGCGTGGCCGCGAGCAGGTCAAGCCACTCGTCGAGGGTGCGCGCGGCGATCTTTCGGCTGACGGCATTCACCAGCCCGGTGACCCGCTGGCCCACGACCTCGCGCGCCAGCTGGACACCCTGGTCCACCGCGGCATGCGGTGCGGTGCTCATCGACAGCAGCTCATGACTGACCAGCCTCAGCACCACCAGCACCGCAGGTTGCAGCTTGTTCGTGGGTCGCCCGGACGCCCTGGCGATCACCTGGTCGTAGGTTCCCTGCAGTCGCGCGGTCCCGTTGACCAGCTCGGTGACGGTGGCGGCTGCCTGGGCATCGAGCTTCGCGCGGCCGAGAACCTGGCCCAGCGCGAGGTTCGCGTAAGCGTCCTTGCTCTCGACCTGGATCAGGGCGTCGAAGGCCGCCCTGCGAGGGGTGGGCGTCTTCACACCAGGTACTCGGGTTCGGTGAGGTCAACCCCACGGGCCCAGTCGGCCCCGGCCATGACCCGCTTGCCCGCTGCCTTGACCCGGACGAGTTCCAGCGGAGCGGTCCCGGTGCCCACCCACAGGTGCTTCTTGTCGGCTCCGAGCTCTCCCGGCTCCAGCTGGGGAACCTGGGCACCTACGGGGACATCAGCGATCTCGACGATCTTGAAGGTGCCGCCGTTGAAGTCGGCCCAGGCTCCCGGTGCGGGGGTCATGGCACGGATCTGTCGCGACACGGTGACGTGGTCGTTGACGAAGTCGACGTGGGCGTCCTGGGTGCTGATCTTGGCGGCCTGGGTCACGCCCGCCTCGGACTGCTCGGTCGGCTCGACACCATTCTCGATGTCGTCGAAGGTGCCCACCAACAGGGGCCCACCGGCCTGGGCAAGCTCGTCGAGGAGCTGGCCTGAGGTCGCGGTGGAGCTGATCATCATGGTCAGGCAGCGGTACATCGGACCGGCGTCCAGGGCCTTGACGATGCGGAAGGTGGTGGCACCGGTGGTGTTGTCGCCGGCCAGGATCGCCCGCTGCACCGGCGCGGCCCCGCGCCAGCGCGGGAGGAGGGAGAAGTGCAGATTGATCCAGCCGTGCGGGATGAGGTCGAGGGCGGACTGGGGCAGCAGCGCCCCGTAGGCCACCACGGCGACCGCGTCGACTCCCCAGGTCGCGAGTTCGGCCTGGAAGTCGGCGTCGCGTGGGTGCTCGGGCTTGAGGATCGGCAGCCCGAGTTCCTCGGCGCGCTGGGCCACCGGGGAGGCGGTCAGCTTCTTGCCGCGACCGGCGGGAGCATCGGGGCGGGTGATGACCCCGACAACCTCGTGGTGGGACTCCACCAGGGCGTCCAGGGCGGTGACGGCAACCTCAGGGGTGCCTGCGAAGGCGATCTTCATCACAGTCCACCCTACTCAAGGCGTTGCGGGTCCACGGCTACCCGCACGGGCGGTGACTTGCGGGCCGACCCGATCGACTCCCCCGCACGGATCCGTCGCACCAGTTCGGCGCCATGGGCCTGGGGGACGCGCAGGGTCAGCCGCACCTTGTCGTCTGCGAGCGGTACGGGGCCCAGCACATCCATGCCGTCCACCGGCCGGTCCACCTCGGCGCCCGGCAGCAGGTCATCCTCCGGCAACAGGCGGGACGCCGCCACCAGCGTGTCCACAGCTTCTGCACTGCCCTCCAGTTGGACGAAACGCCAGCTGGGCGGGAAACCTGCCTCGGTGCGGTCATCCAGTTCGCGATCGGCGAAGCTGCCCGGGTCGATCCGGACCAGGGCCTGCAGGGCGCGGTCCGGGGAGGGGCCGACCGCACAGACGGTGCCGCCGTCAGCTCCCGGGCGCACCAGGGCGACGGCCTGGAGCCAGCGACGGATGGCCTCCTCCCCCGCCCGAAGGTCCGGCCGGGTCAGGGTGAGGGTGGTGTCGAGGATCAGGGCTGCTGCGTACCCGGTGGGCGCGGCAGGCTCGGCGCCCTGGGTGGCCACCACGATGCAGGGCTGGTCCGGCACCTCGGTGATGACGTGGTCGCCCGAGGAGTCCAGCACGCGCACCCCCGGGAAGGCGCGCCCCAGCTCCTCGGCCGTGCGCACCGAACCCACCACCGGCGCTCGCAGGCGCGTCCCGGAGCAGACCGCGCAGCGGAAACTGGCCACCGGACGCCCACACCAGCCGCAGGCGAGCGTGCCATCCCGCCCGGCCTGCACTGGGCCGTGGCAGTGCTGGCAACGGGCCCGCTCGCCGCAGCGATCGCAGGACAGTGCCGGGGCGTAGCCCTTGCGGGCAACCTGGACGAGGACGGGCCCCTGGGCCAGTCCGTCGCGGAGCGTCCGGAAGGCCTCGGCGGGCAGCCTGACCTGGCGGGCGAGCGGGTCGCGCTCCACCTGGGCATCCGAGGCGCCGGCGACCCGTACTGCCGGTGTGGAGCGGCGGAGCACGTCGCGGGGCAGGGCCAGCAGGCCCATCCAGCCGGTGCGCAGCCAGCGCTGCACTTCGGCCGAGCGGCCATGGCCGGCCAGCAGGAGGGCTGCTCCCTGCTGGGCTACGCGGAGGGCCCCCACGTCGCGGGCATTCGGGTAGGGCGCCCGAGGTTCGTCGAGCAGGTCATTGCCCTCGTCCCAGACCGCCACGAGTCCACAGTCGGGCATCGGGGCGAAGACGGCAGCGCGGGTGCCGATCACGATCCGCGCGGTGCCGCGCGACACCGCCAGGTAGTTGCGGTAGCGGGCTGAGGGGCCAAGGTCGGAGTGCAGCACTGCCACCGTCCCCTTGCCGAAGCGCTCCTGCAGCGCCTCATGGAGGTGGGTCATGTCGCGCACATCAGGCACCACCAGCACGGCCCTGCGCCCGGACGCCAGACAGGCGGCGGTGGCCTGGGCCAGGCCCTGCGCCCAGTCCCCCACCAGCGCGTGGACCGGTGGCACCTGCCAGAAGGCGCGCGGCGATCCTCCGCGAGCGATGGCTGCCAGGAAGCCCTCAGCCGTGGGTACCGCACTGAGCGGACCATCGGTGTGTCCGGGATCGGGCACGGGATCTGGCCACGGGGAACGGGTCGCCTTCTCGGTGGTGGCGTGCCGGGGTGCCACGGCCAGCCGCACCACGTCGGCGAAGGTGCCGGCCCAGTGGTCTGCCACGGTGCGGATGAGAGCAACCTGGTCGGGGGTGAGCACGACCTCCGGTGACAGGACACGTTCCAGCGGCAGCAGGTCGCCCTGGTGCTCGGCCCGGTCGGTGACCTCGATGATGTAGCCATCGGTGAGGCGACCGGCAAAGCGAACACGGACTCGGACCCCTGGCTGGGCGTCTGCCTCGAACTTCTCAGGGATGGCGTAGTCGAACCACCGGTCGAGGTGTGCCAGTGGGGTGTCCACCGCCACCCTGGCGACGCGTTCGGCTCGTCTGCTCACCCTGCCCACCCTAGGGCCAGCCCCCGACAGCCGGCTCTGGTCGGGGGCTGGGCTGTGGACAACTCAGCGAATCGCGGCAGCCAGGGCCTCGGCGCGATCGGTGTTCTCCCAGGTCATCTCGGGCAGCGAACGCCCGAAGTGGCCGTAGCTGGAGAACTTGGAGTAGATCGGGCGCAGCAGGTCCAGGTCGCGGATGATCGCAGCTGGGCGAAGGTCGAAGGTCTCCAGGATGGCATCGCGAATCCTGTCCTCGGGCTCTTTCGCCGTGCCGAAGCAGTCGACGTAGAAGCCGACCGGCTGGGCCTTGCCGATGGCGTAGGCGACCTGCACCTCGCACTTGTCGGCCAGACCGGCGGCGACCACGTTCTTCGCCACCCAGCGCATGGCATAGGACGCCGAGCGGTCCACCTTCGAGGGGTCCTTCCCGGAGAAGGCTCCGCCGCCGTGGCGGGCGTAACCGCCGTAGGTGTCGACGATGATCTTGCGTCCGGTCAGACCGGCGTCGCCCATGGGGCCGCCGATGACGAAGCGACCGGTGGGGTTGATGTAGCGGGTGTAGTCGTGGTGGGCCAGGTCATAGCGCTCCAGCACCGGGGTGATGACGTGCTTGACGATGTCAGGCACGAGCGTGGACTCCAGGTCGGTGTCGATGGAGTGCTGCGTGGACAGGACGACGGTGTCGAGGGCCTGCGGGCGTCCGTGGTCGTCGTACTCGATGGTGACCTGGGTCTTGCCGTCGGGGCGCAGGTAGTCCAGGGTGCCGCTCTTGCGGGCGGCGGTGAGCTGCTCGGCCAGACGGTGGGCCAGGTCGATCGGCAGCGGCATCAGGTTCTCGGTCTCGTTGCAGGCGAAGCCGAACATCAGGCCCTGGTCGCCAGCGCCCTGGGCGTCCAGCGCATCGACTGAGTCCTGGAGCCGCTGCTCGTAGCCGAGCTCCACGCCCTGGGCGATGTCGGGCGACTGGGAACCGATGGCGACGTTGACGCCGCAGGACTTCCCGTCGAAGCCGGTGTCGGAGGAGTCGTAGCCGATATTGGTGATGACGCTGCGGGCGATGTTGTAGACGTCCGCATAGGCCTGGGTCCGGACCTCGCCGGCCACCTGCACCAGGCCGGTGGTCACCAGCGTCTCCACCGCGGCTCGGCTGTGGGGGTCCTGTGTCAGGAGGGCGTCCAGCACCCCGTCGGAAATGGCGTCGGCCACCTTGTCGGGATGTCCCTCGGTGACCGATTCTGACGTGAAGAGCCTGCTCATGACTTCGTTCCTTGCTGCGTGGCGAAGAGCCACACCTTGACGACGCGGTCCTGCCGCGTCCGCCCACCCTGGGCGAGAATGTGGGGAGGAGGATCAGGCCGGGTCAAGATCCGCGAAGGGATCGTCGACGCTGAACTCTGCGGCGGCGGCATTCTGCGCGGCGGCAGCAGCCTCGACCGCGGGGTCGATCTCCTGGTACTCGAGCACGTCGGCCTGAACCTCACGCAGGGCGATGCTCAGCGGCTTCTCCTGGACGCCGGTCTCGACAAGCGGGCCGACGTTCTCCAGCAGGCCCTCGCCGAGCTGGGAGTAGTAGGCATTGATCTGCCGGGCGCGCTTTGCGGCGAACAGGACCAGACGGTACTTGGAGTCCACGTGCTGGAGCAGCTCGTCGACGGGCGGGTTGGTGATGCCCTCGGGCGCGTTGGTGGTCACAGATTCCCTTTCACACGGACAAAAAGTGATGGTCGATCACAGACCCACCAACTCTACCAAATGGTGCACGGTTTCCTCGATTTCGCGGTTGACCACCACTTCGTCGAACTCCCGGGCGGAGGCCAGTTCCTGGCGTGCGGTCTCCAGGCGTTCGGCGCGCTGCTCCTCGGTCTCGGTCCCTCGTCCGACGAGTCGGCGGACCAGTTCCTCCCAGGAGGGCGGGGCCAGGAAGATGTGGGTGGCGTCCGGGTAGGTCTCCCGCACCTGGCGTGCACCCTGCAGGTCGATCTCCAGGATGACAATGCGACCTTCGGCGTGGGCCTGCTCCACCGGACGCCGGGGGGTGCCGTAGCGGGCACGTTTGTGTACGACGGCCCACTCGAGCAGGCCACCGTCAGCGATGAGCTTGTCGAAGGCCTCGTCGGAGACGAACCAGTAGTGGACGCCGTCGACCTCCCCGGGACGCGGAGCACGGGTCGTGGCCGAGACCGACACGAACAGTTCCGGATGGCGTTCGCGCATCCGGGCGACCACGGTACCTTTGCCCACCGCGGTGGGACCCGAGATCACGAAGACTCCAGTCTCTCGTGTGGGCTGGTGCGGGGGCAGGTTCATCGTCATCGGCCCCCATTCTGCCATCAGCCGAAGTGTTGTTTGAGCCCGGCGATCTGGTGGCGTCCGAGGCCCCGGATTCGCCGGTTGGAGGCGATCTCCAGGCGCTCCATCACGTCAGCAGCCCGCTTCTCCCCCACACGCGGAAGGGACTTGAGCAGGTCGGAGACCTTCATGTGGGCCAGGACGTCGTCCTTGAGCGCGACGTCGATGGCGCCGCCCAGGGTGAGGTCGCCGCTGCGAACCTTCTCCTTGAGGTCGGCGCGGGCGCGCCGTGCCCGGGTGGCCGCTGAACGAGCCGCCTCGAGCTGCTCAGGCGTCAACGAGGGAATGGCCACTGGTGACTCCGTTCAATCGACCCGGCACCAAGGTCCGGGGTGCTGCTGACAACACCAGACAACCTACAACCTCACGGGTCTGCACTCGACCTGGGCATGACAAAGTTTCGCCCCTTGTCACCCGCCGGAAGAACCTGTTCAGCTGGTGAGCACCCGAGCGAGGGCCTCGCGAAGCCCGATGCCCCCCGGGCCACCCTGCAGGACCTCACGACTGGCCGTGGGCAGCAGCCGCAGTCCGGGGGCAGTGAAGATGGTGGGCAGCGCACTGATGCTGCCGCCCTGAGCGCCGATCCCGGGGACCAGAATCGAGCCGGTGAAGCCGGTCAGGTCGACACCGAGGGTGTCGTGAGTGCCGCCGACGACCACGCCGACATGGTCATCCCCGGCCAGGTTGTCGGACTGGGCCAGGTCGATCACCTGCTGGGCCACCGATGCCGCGCCGTGCAAGGGCTGGGCCAGCTGGACGCCCACGCCTTCGGGGTTCGAGGTGCGAGTCAGCACGTAGACTCCCCGCCCGGTCTCGCGCGCCAGGTCCACGGCGGGTCGCAGCGACCCGTAGCCGAGGTAGGGCGAGACGGTGATGGCATCGGCCCGCAGCGGCGCATCGTCGGCGAGGTAGGCCTGGGCGTAACCGGCCATGGTCGACCCGATGTCACCGCGCTTGACGTCGAGAATGCTGAGCGCCCCGGCGTCCCGGATGTCGGCCAGGACACGCTCGAGGACGCCGATGCCGACCGAGCCGAAGGCCTCGAAGAAGGCCGACTGGGGTTTGAAGACCGCCACCCGGTGACCCAGTTCCTGCACCACGGCACGAGCGAAGCTCTCCAGCCCATCAGCGTCCACCGTCAGTCCCCACTGCTGCAGGAGGGCCGGATGCGGGTCGATACCCACGCAGAGTGGCCCGCGGTCGGCGGTGAGGGCGGTGAGTCGGTCAATCCAGGTCATGGCTGCTCCTCAGCGAGTGGTGTCGGCGTCCCAGGCCTCGACGATGGCACGTACCAGCGCCGGGCCGGAGTAGATGAAGCCGGTGTAGACCTGCACCAGACGGGCGCCGGCGTCGCGCAGGGCGAGAGCGTCAGCGGGGGTCATCACTCCCCCGGAGCCGATGATCGGCAACCGGGTGGTGCGTGAGAGATGGGCGACCACCTCGCGGCTGCGCCGCGACAAGGGGGCCCCGGAGAGACCGCCGGCTTCGCCGCGGTGGACTGAGGTCAGCGTGCTGCCGTCGGCGCGAGTGCGCGCCAGGGTGGTGTTGGTCGCGATGATCGCGTCGATACCGGTCTCCTCCGCGGCGGCAACGACGTCGTCGAGCTGATCCCAGGTCAGGTCGGGTGCAACCTTCACCCAGATCGGCATGGGTGAGGCGGGGTCGAGGGCGCGACGCTCGTCGTCGAGGGCGCTGAACAGGTCGGTGAGGGCTGCTCTGGTCTGCAGGTCGCGCAGGCCGGGGGTGTTGGGGCTGGACACGTTGATGGCGACGTAGTCGGCGACATCGCTCACCTGTCGCAGGGCGTGCAGGTAGTCCTCGCTCGCCTGCTCGTTCGGGGTGTCCTTGTTCTTGCCAATGCTCACCCCCACGGGGACGCCCAGGGCGTTGGTGCCCCGCCGGACCCCTGCTGCGACCAGCCGGGCGGTGAGTTCCCGAGCTCCTCCATTGTTGAACCCCATCCGGTTGATCAGGCCACGGTCCTCCGGAAGCCGGAACATCCGTGGCTTCGGGTTGCCTGGCTGCGGTCGCGGGGTGACGGTGCCCAGCTCCATGAAGCCGAAGCCGAGGGCTGCCCAGGCATGGGCGGCGCGGCCGTCCTTGTCGAGACCGGCAGCCAGCCCGACCGGGTGCGGGAAACTCAGCCCGCTGACCTCAACCGGCGTCCCGCTGGGCGCCATGACCCCGCGAAGCGCGGCCAGCACCGGCGCTGGCACCTGGCCCAGGCCACCGACCATGCGCTCGTGGATGGCCTCGGGATCACCACCGAAGCTGTGGAACAGGGCCGGGCGCACCGCGCCGGTGTACCCGGCGTGGAGGGCTCTGGTCCAGGCCTGCATCACGGCACCTGGGCGGCGGCCCAGTCCTGCAGCGACTTGACCTGACCCTCGCCGGCCAGACCGGCCTCGATCCCCTGCACGGCGGCAGAGAGGCCCTGGACGGTGGTGATGCAGGCGACGTCCTGGCGGATGGCCGCGGTGCGGATCTCGTAGCCGTCGGCACGCGGGGCGCCCCCGGGGGTCTGGCCCTGCGGGGTGTTGAAGACCAGGTCGATCTGCCCACCCAGGATCATCTGGACGACGGTGGGTTCACCATTCGGGCCCGTGCCCTCGGAGTGCTTGCGCACCACCGTCACGTCCACGCCATTGCGCTTGAGCACCTGGGCGGTGCCCGCGGTGGCATAAAGGGTGAAGCCGAGGTCTGCCAGGCGCTTCAGGGGCAGGATGGCGTGTCGCTTGTCCCGGTTGGCGACCGAGACGAACATCGACCCGCTGAGAGGCAGCGGGGCCTGCACGGCGGCCTGAGTCTTGGCGAAGGCCACACCGAAGGTCTTGTCCAGGCCCATCACCTCACCGGTGGAGCGCATCTCGGGCCCGAGCACGGTGTCCACGCCCATGCCCTCGATGGTACGGAAGCGGTTGAAGGGCATGACGGCCTCCTTGACCGCCATCGGCGCGCCGTCGGCCACGTCCGCGCCGTCCCCGTGCGGACGCAGGACACCGCGATCGCGCAGGCCCTGGATGGTCTCCCCGACCATGATCAGGGTGGCGGCCTTGGCCAGCTGGGTGCCGGTGGCCTTCGACACGAAGGGCACGGTGCGGGAGGCCCGTGGGTTGGCCTCGAGCACGTAGAGGGTGTCACCGGCCAGCGCGAACTGGATGTTGATCAGTCCACGCACGCCCACGCCCTCGGCGATGGCCCGGGTCGAGCTGTGGATGCGGTCGATGACCTCGCTGCCCAGGGTGATCGGGGGCAGGGCGCAGGCCGAGTCGCCCGAATGGACGCCGGCTTCCTCGATGTGCTCCATCACACCGCCGAGGTAGAGCTCCTCGCCGTCGTAGAGGGCGTCCACGTCGATCTCGACCGCATCGTCCAGGAAGCGGTCGACCAGCACCGGGGAGCTGGCCGAGACCAGGGTGGACTGGCTGATGTAGCGCTCCAGGGAGCCCTCGTCGTAGACGATCTCCATGCCGCGACCGCCCAGCACGTAGCTGGGGCGGACCAGCACCGGGTAGCCGATCTCGGCGGCGACCTGGCTGGCCTGCTCGAAGGAGTGCGCCATGCCGTGACGGGGAGCGGGCAGCTGCGCCTTCTCCAGCACGGCCTCGAAGGCGCCTCGCTCCTCGGCGAGGTGGATCGCCTCCGGGCTGGTGCCGATGATCGGCACACCCGCATCCTTGAGCTGCTGCGCCAGTCGCAGCGGGGTCTGGCCGCCGAGTTGGACGATGACACCAAGCACGGGACCGGCCGCGCATTCGGCGTGGTAGACCTCGAGAACGTCCTCCAGGGTCAGCGGCTCGAAGTAGAGGCGGTCGGCGGTGTCGTAGTCGGTGGAGACGGTCTCCGGGTTGCAGTTCACCAGCACCGACTCATAGCCATTGGCCGAGAGCACCTGGGCAGCGTGGACGCAGGAGTAGTCGAACTCGATGCCCTGCCCGATGCGGTTGGGGCCCGAGCCGAGGATCAGCACGGCCGGCTTCTCCCGAGGCCCGACCTCGGTCTCCTCGTCGTAGGAGGAGTAGTGGTAGGGGGTACGGGCCTCGAACTCGGCCGCGCAGGTGTCGACGGTCTTGAACACGGGCCGAACGCCCAGGGCCCAGCGCACGCCACGGACCACATTCGGGTCCAGGCTGCGAAGGTCAGCGATCTGGCGGTCGGAGAGGCCATGGCGCTTGGCGCGACGCAGCAGGTCGGCTGTCAACTCCTCGGCATCGCGGACCTCGTCGGCGACCTCCTTGACCAACACCAGCTGGTCAATGAACCAGGGGTCGATGGCGGTGGCCTCGAAGACCTTCTCCGCGGTGGCTCCCGCGCGAAGTGCCTGCATGACCAGCTGCAGGCGTCCATCGTGCGGGCGGGCGGCCTCATCGAGCAGGACCTCGACCGACTCGGCGACCGGGGAGGCGAAGTCGAAGGGGGCCGAGGGGTCCTCCAGTGAGCGCAGCGCCTTGCCGAGTGCCTCGGTGAAGTTGCGCCCCAGGGCCATCGCCTCCCCCACCGACTTCATGTGGGTGGTGAGGGTGTTGTCGGCGTGCGGGAACTTCTCGAAGGCGAAGCGGGGCACCTTGACCACGACGTAGTCCAAGGTGGGTTCGAAGCTGGCCGGGGTCTTTTCGGTGATGTCGTTGGGGATCTCGTCCAGGGTGTAACCGACCGCCACCTTGGCAGCGATCTTGGCGATCGGGAAGCCGGTAGCCTTGGAGGCCAGCGCCGAGGACCTGGAGACGCGGGGGTTCATCTCGATGACCACGATGCGCCCGTCCGCCGGGTTGACCGCGAACTGGATGTTGCAGCCGCCGGTGTCGACGCCCACCTCACGGATGATCGCAATCGCGATGTCGCGCAGCTTCTGGTATTCACGGTCGGTGAGCGTCATCGCGGGGGCGACGGTGATCGAGTCACCGGTGTGGACGCCCATGGGGTCGAAGTTCTCGATGGAGCAGATGATGACGACATTGTCGGCCTTGTCGCGCATCACCTCCAGCTCGTACTCCTTCCAGCCCAGGATCGACTCCTCGATCAGGACCTCGGTGGTGGGGCTGGCGTCCAGGCCGGTACCGGCGATGCGACGCAGTTCGCCCTCGGTATGGGCAAAGCCCGATCCCAGGCCGCCCATGGTGAACGAAGGCCGCACCACGACCGGATAGCCGAGCTCGTCCGCAGCCGCCATCACCTCATCCATCGTGTGGCAGATGATGGAGCGGCAGACCTCGGCGGCGCCGTCGGCGACGTCGGTCAGGCCCAGGACGATGTCCTTGAACTGGTCACGGTCCTCCCCGCGCTGGATGGCGTCCACGGAGGCGCCGATGAGCTCGACCCCGTACTTCTCCAGGACGCCGGCCTCGTGCAGCTTCACCGCAGTGTTGAGAGCGGTCTGCCCGCCCAGGGTGGCGAGCACGGCATCGGGACGCTCCTTGGCGATGACCTGCTCGACGTACTCAGGGGTGATCGGCTCGACGTAGGTGGCGTCGGCGAACTCCGGGTCGGTCATGATCGTGGCCGGGTTGGAGTTGACCAGGATGACCCGGTAGCCCTCCTCGCGCAGGACGCGGCAGGCCTGGGTGCCGGAGTAGTCGAACTCGGCGGCCTGGCCAATGACGATCGGGCCGGAGCCGATGACCAGGATGGATTCGATGTCGGTGCGGCGTGGCATCAGTGCTGGTCCTTTGAGCTCTGGAGCAGGTCGACGAAACGGTCGAAGAGGTAGGCGGCGTCGTGGGGCCCGGCGGCGGCCTCGGGGTGGTACTGCACCGAGAAGGCCCTCACCCGGCCCTGGTCGTCGCGCAGTTCCAGTCCCTCCACGACGTTGTCGTTGAGACCGATGTGGCTGACGCGGGCGGTGCCGTGGGGGGTGGGGATGTCCTCGTGCAGTGGCGCGTCGACGGCGAAGCCGTGGTTCTGGGCCGTGATCTCGACCTTGCCGGTCGCCAGGTCCTTGACCGGCTGGTTGACCCCGCGGTGGCCGAAGGGGAGCTTGTAGGTGCCCAGGCCCAGGGCGCGTCCGAAGATCTGGTTGCCGAAGCAGATGCCGAAGTAGGGAATGCCGGCGTCCAGACACTGTTCGAGCAGCTCGACCTCGTGGGTGGCGGCCGACGGGTCGCCGGGGCCGTTGCTGAAGAAGACGCCGTCGGGATTGATGGCCTTCACCTCGCCCAGGGTGCTGGAGGCGGGCATCACGTGCACCTCGATGCCGCGCTGGGCCATCCGCTGGGGGGTCATCGCCTTGATGCCCAGGTCGATGGCGGCAACAGTGAACTTCTTCTCCCCTTCGGCGGGAACGACATAGGTCTCCGGGGTGGTGACGTCGGCGATGAGGTTGGCCCCCGACATCGCCGGCTGTTCCAGGACGCGCTGGAGCAGGGCCTGCGGGTCGGTCTCGGTCGTGGAGATGCCCACGCGCATCGAACCCTTGTCGCGCAGGTGTCGGGTCAGGGCGCGGGTGTCGATGCCGCTGATCCCAACGACACCCTGTCGAGCCAGCTCCTCGTCGAGGGTGCGGCGGCTGCGCCAGCTGGAGGGCATCCGGGCGGGGTCGCGAACCACGAAACCAGCCACCCAGATCCGCGCGGACTCGGGATCCTCGTCATTCCAGCCGGTGTTGCCGACGTGGGGGGCCGTCATGATGACGACCTGGCGATGGTAGCTCGGGTCGGTCAGGGTCTCCTGATACCCGGACATGGCAGTCGCGAAGACCGCCTCCCCGAAGGTCTCTCCACGAGCGCCGTAGGAGTCCCCACGAAATGAACGCCCGTCTTCGAGAACCAGGATCGCTGGGGTGGTCTCGCGAGTCGGCATGTGCTGGTGTCCCCTCCTGCAAGGCATTGGAGCAATCGAGCAGCCCGAGGGCATGACGATGCCATGCGGGGTCGGGGTGCTGGCTCAGGAAAGACTAGCAGCGGCCCGCGACACTCGCGGACCGCTGCCGGTCGGGCAAGATCGCTCAGGACGCCGAGAGCTGGTCCGCGAGGGCCTTCGCGATGTGGGCCAGGGAGACGGCGCCGGGGTCGGCGGTGCCGATCGACTTCTCCCCCAGCGGACGCGCACGACCGAGCCTGGCCTTCATCTCCTTCGTGGACTCGGCTCCCTGCTGGGCGGCCTCCACAGCAGCCCTGGCGCGGGTGGGCAGGTCGCCCTCCGTCGAGGAGAAGGTCTCCACCAGCGGCGCCAGGGCGTCCACCATGGTCTTGTCGCCGACCTGGGCACCGCCCAGTCGCTGGACGGCCTCGAGGGCTGCGGATAGGCCCTGCTGGATGGCGTCCTCGGCGGCGGGGGCCTGGTCGCCAAGCACCGAACCGATGGCGGTGAGGAGCGCACCCCACAGGGCACCCGAAGTACCGCCGGAGCCGTTGGACCAGGCATCACCGGCGGCGGCGAGGGTGGTCTGGGCACCGGCCCCCTGCTTGACGAGGTCGTCGGCAGCGACGGCTGCCGCCGTGGCACCCATGGCCATGCCCTGGCCGTGGTCGCCGTCGCCGGCCACCGAGTCGAGCTTGCCGAGGTCATCCTGCTCGTCGTGGAGTAGAGCGGCGATGGTGTGCAGCGCGGTGGCGATGTGACCGGCAAGTTCCTGGGATTCGGCGGATCCCTTCCCGGTCACCTCGACGGGAGCTGCCTCGGTGTTCATGGCGGTGTCGTCGCGCGCGACCTCACCCACAGATCCCTTGCGGTAGGCAGGGGTGTCGCAGGGCGCGTTCCAGTAGTCGAGCAGCTCGTCGTCGACCCAGACCAGGGTCAGCGAGATGCCGGCCATGTCCAGGGAGGTGACGAACTCCCCGGACTCGACGTCAACCAGTTCCAGGCCGGCGTCCTCCAGTCGCTGGACGATGTTGCGGCAGGTCACGAACAGTTCCTCGTACTTGGTGTCGCCCAGGCCGTTGACGATGGCGATCACGCGAGTGCCTGCCTCGGCGGGACGGTCGTCCAGCAGGCCATCGACCAAGGTCTTGGCCACATCGTCAGCGGTACCCAGATCAGCATCGCGAACGCCGGGCTCGCCGTGGATGCCCAGACCGACGCCCATCTTGCCCTCCGGCACGGTGAACAACGGCTCCTTGGCGCCGGGCAGGGTGCACCCGCTGAAGGCGACGCCGAAGCTGCGGGTGGCGTCATTGGCCTTGGCGAAGACGCGCTTGACCTCCTCGAAGTCCTTGCCGGCCTCCGCCGCGGCACCAGCGATCTTGAAGGTGGGGAAGTCCCCGGCGATGCCGCGGCGCTTCTCGATCTCGTCCTTGCCGCCGGAGGCGATGTCATCGGTGACGACCAGGGTGTCGGCCTGGATTCCCTCGGCACGCAGCCGCTCGATGGCCTGGCCGAAGTGGAGCACGTCACCGGCGTAGTTGCCGAAGCCCATCAGGACGCCAGCGCCGCGCTCTGCGGCCTTCATCACCGAGTAGGCCTGGGCTCCGGAGGGAGAGCTGAAGATGTTGCCGCAGACGGCACCGTCGGCGAAGCCGTGGCCGACCCAGCCGGCGAAGGCCGGGTAGTGTCCCGAACCACCGCCGTAGACCACGGCCACCTTCCCCTGGTCGGTCGCGGTGGAACGGACCACCCCGCCAAAGACCGGCTTCACGTACCTCTTGTTGGCCAGCACGAAACCCTGTACGGCTTCGGCCGGGAAGTCTTCGGGATTGTTCACCAGGCGCGTCATTGCTGCTCTCTTTCGGGTGGCGGGGTTGGGTAGTGCCTCACTCTAGGAGGCAGCACCGGGGGTTCACAATAGGAATGTGAAAAGTCTCATGCTCCGTGGTCAGCGGGTGGCGGCTAGGCTTCGGCCATGGACATGCAGGCAGCCGTACTGCGCGGCATCAATGACCTCCGACTCGATCGCAGGGAGCGTCCCGAACCGGGCCCGGGCGAGGTGCTGCTCCGAATGGACGCCAACACCATCTGCGGGACCGACCTTCGCCTGATCAGCGGCGCGAAGACCGCCGGCGTCCGGCCGGGAGTGGTGATGGGACACGAGTTCGCTGGCCGTGTGGAAGCGGTGGGTGAGGGTGTGGAAGGCGTCCCGCTGGGGGCGCAGGCCACCTGCTCGATCGTGCTCAGCTGCAACCACTGCCCCGCCTGCCTGGCGGGGCGCGAGCACCTGTGCGAGAACCTGGAGCTGTTCGGCTACGCCATTGACGGCGGAATGGCCGAGTACATGCTGGTCCCTCGCCGAGCGGTGGAGAACGGCAACCTCGTCATCGCCCCACAGGAACTCGACCCGACCCTGCTGGCACTCGCCGAGCCGGTGAGCTGTGTCATCAATGGGGCCAACCAGTTCCGCGTCCAGCCCGGCGAGTCGGTGATGGTGTTGGGAACCGGCCCGATCGGCCTGCTCCACGTCGCGCTGGCCAACCTGGCAGGGGCGACCACCATCCTTGCCTCCGGGCGTCCGGGGCGGTTGGAGCCAGCTCTCGAGATGGGGGCCACCGACGCCTTCGACCTGACCGGGCAGGCGCTGACTGACGAGATCCTCTCCCGCACCGACGGGCGGGGGGTGGACGTGGTCATCGTCTGCGTGGGCGCCCCGGAGTTGGCCAACCAGGCGCTGGAACTTGCCGCCATCGGGGGTCGGGTGAACTACTTCGCGGGCTTCCCAAAGGGGTCGACCGCCGAGATGGACCCGAACCTGATCCACTACAAGGAGCTGGTGGTCACGGGGGGTTCGAACGCCCGTCGCGCCGACGTGAGGACAGCGGTGGAGCTGCTGTCCAGTGGACGCCTGCCGGTCGGATCGCTGGTCACGCACACCTTCCCGCTCAGTGAGCTGGACGCCGCGATCACCGCCGTACGTGAACGCCAGGGGCTCAAGGTTGCGGTGCTGCCATCGGAGTCGCGCTGATGCGCGGCCCGGCGCTGGCGGCCCTCGCGGTGGTGCTGGTGGGCGCTGGGTGTTCCGGCCCGACTCTCGAAACCGACCAGTCCCTGGCCACCATCGTGGGACAGACAACCCACGCCGGGCAGCCCATGGAGGTCTTCCCCATCGAGACCGTCAGGTCTGCCGGGGCACACACCCAGCCCCACACCCAGCCCGCGGGCTGCTCCTTCGTGGCGACCGGGCTGATGCCGGCCATCCTGGAGGGGCACCCGGCGGCCATGGGGCTGAGCCCCCAGCGGGTGAACGTCACCCTGGTGGAGATGGAGTCGGTCGAGGCCGCCAAGCAGCAGATCGCCGAGCGTGACAAGGTGCTCGACTCCGGGGAGTGCAGGCAGGTCACCACGAGCGCCGGTGGGACGTCCACGACCTCGACGATCACCGAGCAGAAGACCGACACCCAGGGCCTGGAGTCGGTGCGGATGCTCGTCTCGACCGCACAGGTCTCCGGCCAGACCAGCCAGTCGGCGTCCCTGCTGGGGCGCAAGGGCTCGGTGCTGGTGCTGGTCAACAGTTCCAACTCGGCCGACGAGAGGGCTCTGCGCGAGATTGCGAGCAGTATCGGCGGGAGGCTGTGACCCGGTGTGCTCTACGGTGGTCCCATGAGCCCCAACCTCCGCACCGCCATGACAACCCTGGCCGTCGCCGCCCTCGTGGGCCTGGCCGGCTGCTCCGAGCAGGAGACCACGACCAGCCCCAGCACGAGCGCCGCGACCACCCAGAGCGCCACCGTGGCCCCCAGTTCGCCAGCGTCCGAGAACTCCGCGATCGAGTCGTCCCCTGCGGAGTCGACACCCGCTGAATCGACCCCGGCTGAATCGACCCCGGCAGCCTCTGGTTCCTCGGCAGCAGCTCCCGGTGCGCAGACTGACCAGAGCCTCCAGAAGGCCCTGGAGGGGGTCAACCTCGGCACGCCCCTGACCGCCATCCCCTTGTCCGCCATGCGTGGGCAGGACAAGAGCATCCTGCCGACCACGGACCCCGAGGCCTGCGCCTTCGTCGGCAAGGGTGTGGCTGAGCCGGTGATCGACGGCAAGCCTGCCGCCATGGCGACGAGCGCGGACCAGACTGGCGGCATCACCCTCATCGAGATGGGTGGCGAGGACGCTGCGAAGGCGTTGCTGGCCGAACGCGACAAGGCGCTGGACAACCCGAGCTGCAAGGCCGTGAAGCTGAAGTCCAATGGCGTGGAGATGTCTTCCGCCATCACGGCTGAGAAGACCGATGGCCACGGCCTCGAGGATGCCCGCATCATGAAGAGCACCGCAGCCAGCCCTCAGACCGGGGAGAAGCAGACCCGCATCAGCCTGCTCGGACGCAAGGGTTCGGTGATCGTCCAGGTCGCCGTCCCGCAGGGGGACGAGGCGGCACAGGAGGCTGCCGTGAAGAAGATCCTCAGCAATCTCGGCTGACATACTGGGCGGGTGAAGACCGCCCTGGCCAGCCTGTCCGCCCTCGTCCTCCTGACCGCCTGCAGCGGTGGGACCGACACCAGCACCACCCCCGACCCGACCAGCGCGCCCGCCACCTCGCCGGTGGCGGGCAGCTCTGCGTCCGGGGGTGGTTCGCCCACAGGGGGTTCCGCCCACACCGATGCCTCCCTGGAGAAGCTCGTCACCGGCATCACCGTGGAGGGGAAGACCGCCGAGGTCTTCCCCATCGCTGAGGCGCGAAAGTCCTTCAAGGCCACCCCACCGCGTCCCGTCACCCCGACCGCGTGCAACTACGTTCTGCACGGGGTCACCGGCCCGATCAGCGAGGGCCGGCCCGCGGCGATGGCCCTCCTCGAGGGCGTGGTGACCATTTCCGTGGTGGAGATGGCCAGTGAGAAGGACGCCCAGGAGTTGATCGCCTCCCGCGACACCGCGCTGGGTGCGACATGCAGGGCGGCCACCACGACGGTGGCCGATGGCAGCAGCCAGAGAATCCAGATCACCCAGGGCAAGGCCCAGGCGCAGGGGCTCACAGACGCCAAACTACTCACCGGACGCGTCCTGGCCGATGGAGAGCTGCCCCCCGAGTCCAAGCTGCTGGGACGCAAGGGCACGCTGCTGGTGCAGGTCTCCGCCATGAAGGGGCGGGAGAGGGTCATCGAGAACGTCACTGCGCAGGTGGTATCGCGGATTCGTTGACGGCGTAACCGACGACTGTTAGCTTGCTGAACCAACGCTGTGACATCCGTCACGCGTGTCCAACGAGCGAAGGAGCCCGTTCCTCATGCGTCGTCTTGCTGCGCTGTTCACTGCCGCCGCCCTCAGTGGCGCTGCTCTCTCCCTGTCTCCCGGCACGTCCGCCGTCGCGGTGGGCAAGGGTCCTGATTGCTGCAAGGGCACCATCAACACCTCGATCCTGCACACCTACGACTCGATGGTCGCCGAGCTGAAGAAGCAGGACGCCAAGCAGTCGGCCATGGAGCTGGAGGTGATTGGCCAGACGGTCAAGGGCCGCGACATCCACCTGGTCAAGTACATCTCCAACCCGAAGAACCCGACCGTCCTCTACATCACCCAGCAGCACGGCAACGAGCAGCTGACCACCGAGGGCATGCTCGACTTCATCAAGTCGCTCGGGAACTCGAACAAGTCGATCCTGGGCAGGATCAACATCCTGATCGTCCCGATGCTCAACGCCGACGGCGCGATGGGTGACGTGAACTTCTCCCTCGACAACTACCATGCCTCCGGCGGCCGCCACCTGACCCGCTACAACGCCAACAAGGTGGACCTCAACCGCGACCACGTCGCCAAGGCTGAGGTCGAGACCCAGGCCCTGCATCGCATGCTGGCCAAGTACGACGCCGAACTCGGCATCGACTATGCCGTCGACCTCCACCACCAGGGCACCACGGCCAAGGCGGATGGCGAGCTGGTCTCCGGCTCGATCCTCTACCCGACCACCAGCTCGGTGGACGCCGCCCTGGTGGAGAAGTCCAAGCAGCTCGGTGCCGTCGTGTACAACGCCATCGAGCCCACCGGCTGGGGGCACCTGGGCAAGTACGTCGGCGGCAGCGCGAACACCATCGCCCGCAACGGGCTGGCCGCCGAGTACGGCATCGCCACCCTCCTGTTCGAGATGCGCGGCATGTCCGACCACGAGTACGAGAGCTACATCCTCGGTCAGAAGTCCAACGGCTACCTGATCAAGCAGACCGTTGTCACCCTCAACGCCACCGCCAAGGCCATCGCGGACGGCTCGATCACCAAGCAGGACACCAGCTTCTGGAATACCCTGACCGAACAGGGCTGATCCCCCACCTTCACCCAGTCATGCAGTCCACGCCCCGGGAGGCATCTCCCGGGGCCGTTCTGTGAGAACTTTTTTGTCCACGTCCTGAGATGTGCGTGGCAATCAACACCCATTAATCTATTGTCGATTCTGACGAAGAACACACAACGAGCAGGAAGGATTGGCCATGATGGCACCCGCCGCGACCTCTCCGGCTGGCAGCCTGCTCACCGTGCGCCTGCACGTCGACCTGCTCCTCGTCTCCACCTGCACCTGTTGATCCTCTGACGATCCGGGTGCCACACCCGCTGCGCACCTGCGCATGCTCCGCGTTGCCCCCTGCTACCAGCCGTGCACTGGCGTTGCCCGTTTGACTGGGCGTGCCCGGGAGCAGCTGCGGAATTCCTGCGGACGAAAACATGCATTGGTCCGTCCGCTGCCGCAAATCCGATTACTGAATCCGTGGATTTGTCCGTCGCTTTTGGCGACCCATTTTGCCGCACCCATTCCCTGAGGAAATCCCATGTCGATTGCGACACGTCTGGACCACGCCCGCCCTGGCACGGCCGCCTCGAACCACCCCGACCCATCGTCGGCGCAGCACATCCCCCGATTCCCTTCCAGCAGCCCCGCCCTTTCCAACACTCCCACCCCTTCCGACCATGACCAGGACCTGGTCGTGGTACCCCGCCGCCAACCACTGTTGTGGGTGGCAG
The DNA here is from genome assembly GCF_025144225.1 of Aestuariimicrobium sp. p3-SID1156. Classification (GTDB taxonomy): domain Bacteria; phylum Actinomycetota; class Actinomycetes; order Propionibacteriales; family Propionibacteriaceae; genus Aestuariimicrobium. The sequence goes on along the minus strand of NZ_JALXXB010000013.1, from coordinate 7,855 downwards.
TGGCACTGGTGGCCCTCGCGCTCGCCCTCTTCGTCGAACAGTTGGTCACCAACCCCGTCTGGGACTGGCCCACCTTCGCGGCCTACTTCGCCTCCCGCTCGGTGATGCTTGCCCTGGTCGAAACCCTCAAGCTCACCCTCCTCGGCGTGGTCTTCGGCTTCGGACTGGGCATTGCGCTGGCAGCCATGCGGCTGTCAGAGCAGCGCTTCCTCAACGCGGTCGCCTTCGGCTTCGTCTGGGTCTTCCGCTCCATCCCGCTGATGGTGCAACTGATCTTCTGGTTCAACATCGGCTACATCTACGGGGCGATCAAGGTGGGAGTCCCCTTCGGCCCCACCTTCTTCACCATCCCCACCAACTCCTTGTTGTCCGCCATGGGGGCGGCCGTCGTTGGCCTGGCCCTCCACCAGGCCGCCTACGCTGCCGAGATCATTCGCGCCGGCATCCTGTCGGTGGACGCAGGTCAGTTCGACGCCGCAGAGGCACTCGGGATCCCGCGAGCCCGACGCCTCTTCCACATCGTCCTGCCCCAGGCGATGCCCAGCATCCTTCCCAACGCCGCCAACGAGGTGGTGGGACTGTTCAAGGGGACCTCGATCGTCTCGGTGCTGGCGATCCCGGAACTCTTCTACCAGGTGCAGGTCATCTACGGTCGCAACTCCCGCGTGATCCCCCTGCTGATGGTGGCCACCGTCTGGTACATCATCCTGACCACCCTGCTCTCGGTCGCCCAGCACGCCATCGAGAAGCACTACGCCCGCGGACGCACTCGTGGTGGCCGTGCCAAGAACTCAGCCAACCCCAGCTCCCCCGAAGGCACCGTCGGTGAGCGCCAGACCGCGGACCGCGTCGTCCGTTCCCGCGCCGTCCGTTCCCGCGTCGGGCGCACCATGTCGGCCACCCAGTTCCGCCTCGCCCTGCAGGAGGCCATGCGATGAGCCCCCTCCTGCAACGAGTCCGCACGGCCCCCCACCACGAGCGACACCCCAGCGCAACTCCCGGTGCCATGGTCGAACTCCGGGGTGTCCACAAGAGCTTCGGCACCCTGGAAGTCCTACGCGGGGTTGACCTGATCGTCAGGACCGGCGAGGTGACCGCCATCATCGGACCCTCCGGCTCGGGCAAGTCCACCCTCCTGCGCACCATCAACCATCTGGAGAAGGTCGACCGCGGCCTCGTCCTGGTCGATGGTGAGCTGGTCGGCTACCGCCAGCAGGGCAATCGGCTCCATGAGCTGTCCCCACGCACGCTGCTGGCCCAGCGGCGCCGGATTGGCTTCGTCTTCCAGAACTTCAACCTGTTCGGGCACCTGACCGTGCTGGAGAACCTGGTGGAGGCGCCAGTCCACGCACAGGGACGTCAACCGGCCGAGGTCCGTGCCCTCGCCCTGAAGCTGCTCGACCGCGTCGGGCTCGCCGACAAGGCCAACGCCTACCCCCGCCAGTTGTCGGGTGGCCAGCAGCAACGAGTGGCCATCGCTCGGGCGCTGACCCTGGAACCAGCCCTCCTACTCTTCGACGAGCCCACCAGCGCACTCGACCCCGAGTTGGTGGGGGAAGTCCTCGACGTGATCAAACAGCTCGCCAACGAGGGCTCAACCATGGTCGTCGTCACCCACGAGATCGGGTTCGCCCGAGAGATCGCCGACACGGTCGTCTTCATGGCCGAGGGCCAGATCGTCGAACAGGGACCCGCCGCCCAGGTCATCGACAACCCGACCCACGAACGCACCCGCAGCTTCCTCTCCCGCGTCCTGTGACGCCCCATCCAACCCCCACACTTACCCCCCACCGCTTCATCTCCCACCACTTCAGGAGCACCATCATGAACAGCCCGTTCGCCTCGTCCCTGTCCCGCCGCAGCCTGCTGCTGGGCAGCAGCGCCCTCGTGCTCGGCACCGCCAGCGCCTGCAGTGACCCCGTCGAGGCTGCCACCACTGCGACCGGCGCCTCCGGTGACAAGATCACCTACGACAACTCCCCCGAACAGGCCGGCCGGGTGAAGGGCACCTTCAACGAGACAATCGCCGCCACGCTGCCGAAGGCCATCCGCGACCGCGGAGTTCTTCGCGTCGGCAGCTCAGCAGTGACCGGGGCTCCGCCCATCAACTTCCTGGCCACCGACAACAAGACCGCCGTCGGCTCGGATGTCGACATTTCCCACCTGGTGGCCGACATCCTGGGGCTCAAGGTGGAAACCCACGTCTCCAGCTGGGAGAACCTTTTCGTCGGGCTGGACGCCGGCACCGTCGACATCGCCGCCTCCAATGTGGGCGTCTCCGAGGCCCGCAAGGAGAAGTACGACTTCGCGACCTACCGCCTTGGACTGCATGCCTTCGAGGCGGCGCCGGATTCCACGCTCAAGGTCAAGCAACCCCAGGACATCGCCGGGAAGAAGGTCGGTGTCGCCTCCGGCACCCTGCAGGAGGCAGTCCTGCTGCGCTGGAACGAGATCATCCAGGCCAAGGGCGGCAAGCCCGCCTCGCTGGTCTACTACTCCAGCGCCCAGGATGCCTACCTGGCGATCAAGTCCGGGCGCATTGATCTCCACCTCGGCCCCGACCCCTCCGCCCTGTACCACGTGGCCACCGGCGGCGGAACGAAGATCGTGGGGCACGTGTCCTCCAGCTACCCCGTCCAGGGCAAGGTGGGTGTGATCACCCGCAAGGGCAACGGCCTCGTCCAGCCCATCGCAGCGGCCCTGAACGCAGCCATCGCCGACGGCAGCTACGCCCGCGTCCTGCAGCGCTGGGGACTCAAGGTCGAGGCCGTGACAAAGTCCGAGGTGAATCCGGCCGGCCTGCCGAAGGCGAAGACAAAGTGACCAGGGGACGGATCCTGGCCATCTCCTCCAGTCCCTCCACCAACTCGCGCAGTGAGGCCGTGGCTGCGGTCGCCCTGCGTCGGCTGGAGGACCATGGACACCAGGTCGAGCAGGTGGTCCTGCGCGACCTGCCCGCCGCAGACCTCCTCCTCGGCCGTGCCCAGGCGCCGGGAATCGCGGAGGCGCTGGAAGCGGTCCGCCGGGCCGATGCCGTGGTCATCGCCACGCCCGTCTACAAGGCGGCCTACAGCGGAGTGCTCAAGGTCTTCCTTGACCTGCTGGACCAGAACGCCCTGCGCGGCAAGCATGTCCTCCCGCTGGCCTCCGGGGGGACCCCCGCCAACGTTCTGGCCCTCGACTACGCGTTGCGTCCAGTACTGGAATCCCTGGGGGCGCGCCACCTCTCCCGTGGCCGCGTGGTGCTGGCAAGCCAGATCGGCACCGGGCCCGATGGACGCCGACAGGTGACGGCGGAGGCGCGACTGGCCGTCGAGGCGGCAACTGATGCCTTCGCCGAAACACTGGAGGCGCATCTGGCCCACCGACTGGCCAGGGCCAGGCGACGCAGCATCGTCATCGTTGGCGGCGGTCCCAGGGCCCTGGGGCTGCTCGACCGCTTCGCGGCCAACCTTCCGCCGGGAACGACCGACCTGGCTATCCACGTCGTCGACCCCGAGCCGGTAGGTGCCGGCAGGATCTGGCGAGCCGACCAGTCCGAGCTGCTCTGGATGAACTCCACGGCAGCCGACGTCACAGTCTTCACCGACGAGACGGTGAAGTGCGAGGGTCCGGTCACCCCCGGACCCTCGCTAGCAGAGTGGGCGACCGGCCAGGGCAGGGCTGTCCTGGCCGGTCAGGGCTGGCCGGTGTCCCAGTACGGACCAGACTCCTTCCTCCCCCGCGGGGTCCAGGCCGAGTACCTGGGCTGGGCATGGCGACGCACGGTCGACCGGTTGCCCAGTGGCGTCCGACTGCAGGTGCACCGCCACAGAGCGGTTGACCTGCTCGACCAGGACGGACTCCAGGTTGTTGTCCTGGAGTCCGGAGCCCACATCCCGGCCGACGTGGTCGTGCTCGCCCAGGGTCACTTCGACCAGGCGCTGACCGCGTCCCAGCAGGACCTGTTGGCCAAGGCCGAGGAGCGCGACCTCACCTACATCCCTCCAGCCCAGACCGCCGACCTCGACCTGGACGCCCTGGCGCCGGGGGAACCGGTTCTGGTGCGCGGGCTGGGGCTCGCGTTCATCGATCTGGTCACCCTGCTCACCCAGGGACGCGGCGGCCATTTCACCGGTGAGGGCACCGACCTCACCTACGTCCCCAGTGGGCGCGAACCCAGACTGCTGGCCGCCTCGGGCCGCGGCGTCCCCTACCACGCGAAACTGGGCTATTCGATCGACACACCCACACCACTGAGGTACCTCACGCCGGATCGACTCGCCCGGCTCGGCGGTCCCGGCGGCCAGGTCGACGTGGAGCGCGAGCTCTGGCCGCTGGTCGCCGATGAGATCACCCACGCCCACTACCGCCGGCTCTTCCAGGCGCATGCCGACCGTACCCACGGCAGCTTCGAGGAATTGCGCACGGTGCTGGACAAGCACGGGGCCACGAGCGCCGAGTTCTCCCGGCACGTGGCATCCCAGGTGCCTGACGAGCAGGACCGCATCAACCTGCTGGCCCTACAGCGTCCACTCGCAGGCCAACGCTTCCCGTCCTGGGGGGAAGCCTCGCGAGCGGTGGTGACACACGTCGCGGATGACCTGGCCCGCCGACAGGATCCCGCCCACTCCAGCGACCGCGCCGTCTTCGAGGTGCTGGTCGGCATCTACGTGGCGCTGGGTGAGCTCATCGCCCAGGGGCGCATCGGCGCCGAGGACCGTACTCGGTTGGTGGAGGGGGAGTTCAAGAGCTTCTTCTCCTTCATCGCCAGCGGACCGCCACCGCGTCGCCTGGCTGAGCTGCTCGCGCTCCAGCGAGCAGGGCTGGTCACCTTCCTCGGCCCTGACGTCACGGTCGCCCTGGAGGGGAATGCCTTCCAGGCCGCCTCGACCGTGGTCGATGACGAGCCCGTGCGGACCCGTGCGCTGGTGGACGCCTTCCTGCCTGCGATCGACGTGGTGGAAGCCGCTGATTCCCTGCTGCAGGCCCTGCTGCGGCGGGATGAATTGCTCGTCGAACCGGCAGGGCCGCTGGGTGCCCGGCGCGGCCTGCTGGTCACCGATGCGCAGTTCCGGGCCGTTCGAGCCGATGGCAGCGTCCACCCTCGCCGCCACCTGCTCGGTCCGGCAGTCTCGGCCAGCGCCGCTGTCGCTGCCTTCCACCGCCCACGCACCAACGGTGCCGCCTTCCGGCAGAACGACCGGATAGCCCGTCTGCTGTTGCGCGAGATGGGCATCCCCCCAGTGGCTGGTCGGCCTGTCACCGATGGTGCCGAGGCACCATCTCGCACCGATCCAACCCTGCTGGCCCCACGCCGGCTTGCCGTTCCCCATCCCCAAGGAGATGTCGCATGATCCACCTTGCCCTTGCCCTCAATGACGCCGGCTGGCACCCGGCTGCCTGGCGCGAGCCCGGCGCTGGACCCGCTGACTTTTTCACCCTCCGACACTGGGCGGAGGAGGTTCGCCGTGCCGAAGCCGGCCAGCTGGACCTGGTCACCTTCGAGGACTCGCTTGGACTGCAGCTCGATGAGCCCTGGGGCTCCCCCCGTGAGCGTACCGATCGCGTCCGGGGACGCCTCGACAGCGTGCTGGTGGCCAATGCCGTCGCGCCGCTGACCACGTCGATAGGGCTGGTGCCCTCGGCGGTTGCGGTCCACACCGAGCCCTTCCACCTGGCCAAGGCCATTGCCACCCTGGACCATGTCTCCCGGGGCCGTGCCGGGGTCCGGGTGCGCGCCACCACACACGGGGAGGAGGCGCGCCACATCGGCCGCCGTCCCGATCTCGAGGCAGTTCAGGGCAAGCCCACACAGGAGCAAGTGGTCGAACAGTTCGCTGAGGCGTCCGACTGGGTGGAGGTGTTGCGTCGTCTGTGGGACAGCTGGGAGGACGACGCCGAGATTCGCGACGTGGCCACCGGGCGCTTCGTCGACCGCGACAAGCTCCACTACATCGATTTCGAGGGCAAGTATTTCAGTGTGAAGGGCCCGCTCATCACTCAACGCCCACCCCAGGGCCAACCGATCGTGGCGGCACTGGCCCACCAGCAGCTGCCCTATGAGTTCGTCGCCGCCAGCGCCGACCTGGGCTTCATCACCCCGTTCCAGGATGCTGACCTCACCCGCATCCTCAGTCAGGTCCCAGACTCTGGAGGCGAGCGTCGGATCTTCGCGGACCTGCTCATTGTGCTCGACGACACCGCCGAGGCGGCCAGAGCGCGACTGGACCGGCTGGACGAGGCAGCCGGGGAGGAGCTGGTCAGCGACACCGCCGTCTTCACGGGGACGGTTGTCCAGCTCGCCGACCAGCTCGAGCACTGGCACTCCCTCGGCGCGGATGGCTTCCGGCTGCGGCCGGCCGTCTCCGCCCAGGATGGACCCCGGATCACCCACGAACTCACCGGGGAACTGCGGCGCCGGGGCCAGTTCCGGGACGGCTACCAGGCCAACACCCTCCGCGGCCTGCTTGGATTCCCCCTGCCCACCAACCGATACGCCCACCCCAGCCCGCTGGCCAGCTGAGAGGAATCTTCCATGCCCACGCAGTTTCCCCGCAAGCAGATCCATCTGGGCGCCCACTTCCCGGGCGTCAACAACACCACGGTGTGGAGCGATCCCCGATCTGGCAGCCACATCGACTTCTCCTCCTTCGAGCGCTTCGCCCGAGTGGCCGAGACAGGGCTTTTCGACTTCCTCTTCCTGGCCGAGGGCCTGCGCCTGCGTGAGCAGAACGGACAGATCTACGACCTCGACGTGGTGGGTCGGCCTGACACTTTCAGCATCCTGGCCGCGCTCAGCGCCGTCACTGAACGACTTGGTCTGGTGGGCACCATCAACGCCACCTTCAACGAGCCCTACGAGGTCGCGCGCCAGTTCGCCACCCTCGACCACCTCTCCGGTGGCCGAGCCGCCTGGAACGTGGTGACCAGCTGGGATGCCTTCACCGGGGAGAACTTCCGGCGGGGCGGCTACCTCCAGGCGTCCCAGAGGTATGAGCGGGCAGCGAGCTTCGTCCACGCCGCCGACGTGCTGTGGGGCTCCTGGCAGGAGGGCGACCTGAGTTCCGACCCAGGCCATTTCCTCACCCGGGCCGAGGCGGGTCGCTTCCAGGTGCGGGACGACCACTTCGACATCGCCGGGCACTTCAACGTCCCCGCCTCACCGCAGGGACGCCCGGTCCTCTTCCAGGCCGGTGACTCCGATGAGGGACGCGAATTCGCTGCCCGCACGGTGGACGCGATCTTCACGCGACACTCCACGCTGGAGGCCGGGCAGGCCTTCTACAGCGACGTCAAGGCCCGTCTGGCCACATACGGTCGTCGTCGTGAGGAGCTGTTGATCCTGCCCGGAGCGACCTTCATCATCGGTGACACCGATGAGGAGGCACGCCAGGTTGCGCACGAGGTCCGTCTCGCCCAGGTCAGCGGACAGACGGCAATCCGATTCCTGGAGCAGGTGTGGAACCGCGACCTGTCCGACCTCGACCCCGACGGTCCCCTGCCCGAGTTCGATCCGATCGTCGATGGTGAGCACACTGCCCAGGGTCGGGCGTCCGTGCGAGCGCACCACGACCCGATCGCGACCGCGCGGGAATGGCGCGAGCGTGCGGCAGCCAACGGATGGAGCGCCCGGGAGCTCATCATCGAGGTCACCGGCCGCCAGAACTTCATCGGTTCGGCCGAGACCGTGGCACATGAGATCAATCGCTACGTGCAGTCCGACGCCAGCGACGGCTTCATCCTGATCCCGCACATCACACCCGACGGCCTGCAACCCTTCGTCGAGCAGGTCGTGCCGATCCTGCAGGAACTGGGGGTCTACCGCACTGAGTACGAGGGAAGGACCCTGCGGGAGAACCTTGGCCTGGCTGGC
>NZ_JALXXB010000012.1 GCF_025144225.1 Aestuariimicrobium sp. p3-SID1156 | reverse complement strand
CGTGTTGCGGGGGGCAATTTCTATTTCAGGAACATCTTGTCTTCTTGGCCCTTCTGTTCGCCTCCGCTGGCACGAGATGCTTGAGCAGGGCAGGTCCTCCATGGGTCGTACGTCGGTGAGGCGGCAGCCGACCAGTCCAGCCGGCTCGGTTGACGAGGTCGGCACAGGGCGGGCCAAGCCAGTGTTCAGGTCAGAAGTGTTCAGCAGCTGATTAGGGGCTGCGTCCGCTGTGATGTACGCTGTACAGGTTGCCCGAAGTCTGAGCCCTCGGGAGATGTCGGCTGGTCACCCGCCAGTCCGATGCCGGGGGGAGCTTTCGTCGGAGATCAACGCCCCTGACACCAGCACGCCCTCGGGCGTCCGTGTGCCTCGGGTGCCCACTGGCAACATCCAGCGGGCCGGAAATCTAAGCCGACCAGGCCGCTCGTCCCACGGGGCGTGAGGGAACCGGTCAGGCAGAGGAGAAACAATGATCCAGCAGGAGTCGCGCCTCCGGGTCGCTGACAACACTGGTGCCAAGGAGCTCTTGTGCATCCGTGTTCTCGGTGGTTCCGGTCGCCGTTACGCCTCCCTTGGCGACACCATCGTGTGCTCGGTCAAGGATGCCATCCCCGGTGGCAACGTCAAGAAGGGCGATGTGGTCAAGGCCGTCATCGTTCGCACCGTCAAGGAGAACCGTCGTGCTGACGGTTCCTACATCAAGTTCGACGAGAACGCGGCCGTCATCCTCAAGAGCGACGGTGAGCCCCGCGGTACCCGCATCTTCGGTCCCGTGGCCCGCGAGCTGCGTGACCGTCGCTTCATGCGCATCGTCTCCCTGGCCCCCGAGGTGATCTGAGATGAAGTCCCTCCATGTGAAGAAGGGTGACCGGGTCAAGGTCATCTCCGGCAAGCGCGACGACAAGGGCAAGGTCGGCGAGATCATCGCCGTCGACGTGGAGCGTCAGCGCGTCACCGTCTCCGGTGTCAACGTCGTGACCCGTCACCGTCGTGACTCGGTCAACGGTGCAGGCCAGCAGGTCAAGGGCGGCATCATCAGCTCCGAGGCCCCGATCCACGTGTCGAACGTCCAGCTCGTCACCAAGGTCGACGGCAAGGAGGTCGTGACCCGCGCCGGCTACAAGCGTGAAGAGGTCACCAAGACCCGCCCGGACGGCAGCGAGTACACCACCACGCGTTCGGTCCGTTACCTCAAGAAGGACGAGAAGGGAGCTGACAAGTGAGCGCCGACGTCATCGAGACCCAGGAGACCACGCAGGCTCCTCGCGCCGCCCAGCAGCAGCGTGAGCTTCCCCGCCTGAAGAAGAAGTACCGCGAGCAGATCGCTCCGGCCATGAACGAGGAGTTCAAGTACTCCAACCCCATGCAGATCCCCGGTCTGGTCAAGATCGTGGTCAACATGGGCGTTGGCGAGGCTGCCCGTGACTCCAAGATCCTGGACGGCGCCATCCGCGACCTGACTGCGATCACCGGCCAGAAGCCGCAGGTCACCAAGGCCCGCAAGTCCATCGCGCAGTTCAAGCTGCGTGAGGGTCAGCCCATCGGCTGCCATGTCACCCTCCGCGGGGACCGCATGTGGGAGTTCGCTGACCGCCTGTTGACCCTGGCCCTGCCCCGCATCCGCGACTTCCGCGGCCTGAACGGCAACCAGTTCGACGGCCAGGGCAACTACACCTTCGGTCTCAACGAGCAGGTCATGTTCCTCGAGATCGACCAGGACAAGATCGACCGCGTCCGGGGCATGGACATCACGTTCGTCACCTCGGCCACCACCAACGAAGAGGGCAAGGCACTGCTCAAGCACCTCGGCTTCCCCTTCAAGGCTCAGGACGATCCCAAGAAGGCCCAGCCGAAGCGTGGTCGCGCCTTCTACTCCAAGAAGAAGAAGTGAGCTGAGGAGAACCGATGGCCAAGACTGCTCTGAAGGTCAAGCAGGAGCGCAAGCCCAAGTTTGCCGTTCGTGCCTACACCCGCTGCCAGAAGTGCGGACGCCCGCGCTCCGTGTACCGCAAGTTCGGCCTGTGCCGCATCTGCGTGCGCGAACTTGCCCACAAGGGCGAGCTGCCCGGCGTCACCAAGTCCTCCTGGTGAATTGCTTCGCACCTGCCGTCTCCGCTTCCCGGAGCGGAGGGTGCACCCGGGGATGAGTGGCCAGAGCCACTCCTGATCCCCTGGTCCGGGGCAACACCCGGATCGACACCCCCAACGCAAAGGGTCCGTGTCCGGTGGACCGGAACGTGAAACCGTTGCGAGAAAGAGGCTCACACAAGCCATGACCATGACCGATCCCATCGCAGACATGCTGACTCGTCTGCGCAATGCCAACCAGGCGTACCACGACCAGACGTCGATGCCGCACTCCAAGATCAAGGTCGGCATCGCCGAGATCCTGAAGGCAGAGGGCTACATCAGCGACTACGAGGTCACCGAACCCCGAGAGGGTGAGGTCGGAAAGACCCTCACCATCACCCTGAAGTACGGCGACACCCGCCAGCGTTCCATCGCCGGTGTCCGCCGCATCAGCAAGCCGGGCCTGCGCGTCTACGCGAAGTCCACCGGCCTGCCCAAGGTCCTTGGGGGCCTGGGCATTGCCATCATTTCCACCTCGCAGGGTCTGCTCACTGACAAGCAGGCCCACGAGAAGAGCGTCGGCGGCGAAGTGCTCGCCTACGTCTGGTGACGAGAAGGTAGAGGAGGAACGCAATGTCACGAATTGGCAGGCTCCCGATCACCGTCCCGTCCGGTGTCGAGGTGAAGCTTGACGGCGCCAACGTCGAGGTGAAGGGTCCCAAGGGACAGCTGCACCACGTCGTCCCGGCTCCCATCACCATCAGCAAGAACGACGAGGGCCAGCTCGAGGTCGCTCGTCCCAACGATGAGCGTGAGTCACGTGCGCTGCACGGCCTGACCCGCACGCTGGTCTCCAACATGGTCACCGGTGTCACCGAGGGCTATGAGAAGAAGCTCGAGATCGTCGGCGTCGGTTACCGCGTCATGTCGAAGGGCCCGACCCAGCTGGAGTTCGCACTGGGCTTCAGCCACCCCGTCGTGGTCAACGCCCCCGAGGGCGTCACCTTCGCTGTCGAGTCCCCGACCAAGTTCTCGGTCCAGGGCATCGACAAGCAGGTCGTCGGCGAGGTTGCGGCCAATATCCGCAAGCTGCGCAAGCCCGAGCCCTACAAGGGCAAGGGTGTTCGCTACGCGGGCGAGCACGTCCGTCGCAAGGTTGGAAAGGCTGGTAAGTGACCATGGCCATCATGTTGGGACACAAGAAGGGCCAGGCCCCCAAGGCTGCTTCCCGCCTGCGTCGTCAGGTTCGAGGCCGCAAGCGAATCGCCGGTTCGGCCGAGCGTCCCCGTCTGGTCGTCAACCGTTCCGCACGCCACATCAGCGTGCAGGTCATCGACGACGTTGCGGGCATCACGTTGGCCAGCGCCTCCACCATGGAGGCTGCCCTGCGCACCGCGTCCGGCGACAAGTCGGACAAGGCTGCTGAGGTCGGCAAGCTGGTGGCAGATCGCGCCAAGGCTGCGGGTGTGACCAAGGTCGTCCTGGACCGCGCGGGCAACAAGTACCACGGACGGATCGCTTCGCTGGCTGACGCCGCACGCGAAGCCGGTCTGGACTTCTGAGCAACACGACGAAAGGTAGATGAGCGATGAGTGAAACCGGACGCGGCCAGGGCCGTGGCGGTGAGCGTCGCGGCCGTGATGACCGTCGTGGCCAGGCGCAGAAGCAGCAGCCCGAGAGCCAGTATCTCGAGCGCGTAGTGGCGATCAACCGTGTCGCCAAGGTCGTCCAGGGTGGACGTCGCTTCAGCTTCACGGCCCTCGTGGTCGTGGGAGACGGCGAAGGCACCGTGGGCGTCGGTTACGGCAAGGCCAAGGAGGTGCCCGCGGCGATCGCCAAGGGTGTCGAGGAGGCCAAGAAGCATTTCTTCAAGGTGCCGCTGGTCCAGCGCACCATCCCGCACCCGGTCCAGGGCGAGAAGGCGGCTGGCGTCGTGCTCCTGCGTCCGGCAACCCCCGGTACCGGTGTCATCGCTGGTGGCGCTGTCCGGGCGGTGCTCGAGTGCGCCGGTGTCCACGACGTGCTGTCGAAGTCGCTGGGCTCGCCGAACGCCATCAACGTGGTGCACGCCACCGTTGATGCGCTGAAGCAGCTGGAGATGCCCGAAGAGGTCGCCCGTCGTCGTGGCATGCCGGTCGAGGACGTTGCTCCTGCCGGCCTGCTGAAGTCGGCTCGCGAGGAGGTGGCTCACTGATGGCACGCCTGAAGGTGACCCAGCTGAAGTCGGGTGCCGGCTTCAAGCAGAACCAGAAGGAGACCCTGCGCACGCTCGGTCTCAAGCGCATCGGTGATGTTGTGGTGAAGGAGGATCGTCCCGAGATTCGCGGGATGGTCAACACCGTTCGCCACCTCGTCGCCGTGGAAGAGGTGGAATGAGATGGGCCTGAAGCTTCATCATCTGCGTCCTGCCCCCGGTGCCAAGACCGAGAAGACCCGTGTGGGTCGCGGTGAGGGCTCGAAGGGCAAGACCGCCGGTCGCGGTACCAAGGGAACCGGCGCCCGCAAGAACACCCCCGAGGCCTTCGAGGGTGGCCAGATGCCGCTGCACATGCGTTTGCCCAAGCTGCGCGGCTTCAAGAACCCCTTCCGTGTCGAGTACCAGACCGTGAACGTGGCCAAGCTGGAGGAGCTCTTCCCCCAGGGCGGCGACGTCACCGTGTCCGACCTCGTCGCGAAGGGTGCCGTCCGCAAGGACAGCCTGGTCAAGGTTCTCGGCAATGGCGAGCTGTCGGTGGCTCTCAACGTCACGGCTGACGCCTTCTCGGTCTCCGCCAAAGAGAAGATCGAGAAGGCCGGTGGCACCGCCACCGCGCCTGAGGCCCTCGAGGCCTGATCGGCCGACAAGCACCAAGCGGCCCGTCCCCGATGGGGGCGGGCCGCTTGCTGTCTCCGTGGACGCCGGGAGTTCGCGCGTCCAGCGTTCTCTTCGCTAGTGCATGTAGGCCTCATAGCGCTCCTCTTCCAGCACATGCTCCTGCGGACCCTGCGCCTTCTTCTTGAAGTAGAAGGCGACGGCCAGGATCGCGATCCAGATCGGGCCGATGAAGACGGCGATCCGGTAGTTCTCGTTGAAGTACATGCCCACGGCCACGGCGGCCAGGAAGATGAGTACCGCGATGTTGGCGATCGGGAACAGGGGCATCCTGAACTGCAGGTTCGAGGCGTCCGACCCCAGCCGCCTGCGGAACTTCATCTGGGTGATCATGATCATGGACCAGTTGAAGATGCCCGCGATCAGAGCCACCGAAACGACGTAGAGGAACACCTTGCCCGGCATCACATAGTTCAGCAGGACGGCCAGCGCCGTGACTCCAGAGCTCACCAGCACGCCCACCCAGGGGCTCCCGGCAGCGTTCAACCGGGAGAACGCCTTGGGCGCATTGCCTTGTCGGGACAGGGCGTAGAGCATGCGTCCATTGGCGTAGAGGCCGGAGTTGTAGGCCGACAGGGCTGCGGTCAGGACAACGACATTGAGGATCGTGGCTGCCCCAGCAATGCCGAGCCTGTCGAAGATCGTCACGAAGGGCGACTCGTTCCCGCCCAACCGGTTCCACGGGAAGATCGCGACCATCACGAAGATCGCGCCGGCGTAGAAGATCAGGATCCGGTAGACGACCTGGTTGATCGCCTTGGGGATCGAGCGCTTCGGGTCATCAGCCTCACCGGCGGTGATGCCGATCAGCTCCACCCCGCCGAAGCTGAACATCACCACGACAACGGCAGTCGCCATGCCAGCCAGCCCGTTGGGCATGAACCCGCCCTGCTCCCACAGGTTGTTGATGCCGGTCGGGTCGCCGCCATTGCCCCACCCGAACAGGATGATGCACAGACCGAAGACGATCATCGCGCAGATTGCCAGCACCTTGATGCTGGCGAACCAGAACTCGAACTCCCCATAGGCCCTGACGCTGATCAGGTTGATCGCCGTGATGAGCACCAGGAAGACCAGGCTGGAAAGCCACAGCGGCACGCTGGGGAACCAGTACTGGACGTAGGCACCCACGACCACGAGCTCAGCCATCGACACCGCGATGTAGTTGAACCAGTAGTTCCACCCCGAGAAGAAGCCGGGGAAGTCACCCCAGTTGCGGTAGGCGTAGTAGCTGAAGGCGCCGGAGACCGGGGTGTCCACCGACATCTCGCCGAGGGCGCGCATGATCAGGAAGATCACCGCCCCACCGACCAGGTAGCAGAGCAGCACCGCCGGACCGGCCATGGAGATCGACTCACCGGCACCATAGAAGAGTCCGGTCCCGATGGCGCCGCCCAGGGCGATCAGCTGGATGTGGCGATTCTTGAGGCCGCGATGGAGATCTTCTGGCTCGTCGGCCCGGGGGTTGTCGTCAGTCCCCCTGCTGGCTGTGGTTGACATGTGCGGGAGTGGTTTCAGGTGAGAGGTGAAATGGCGCAAGGGCTTGCGTTCCCACACGATCTCATACCCCGGCACTTACTACGAGATGGGTGCCGGGGTCACTGGGTCGCGGTCGCAGTAGCGCAAGCGATCCTGCCGGACTCAGAGGCTGGCGATGATGTCCTGTACTCGCTGCTTGGCATCGCCGAAGAGCATCACCGTGTTCTCCTTGAAGAACAGCGGGTTCTGCACGCCCGCGTAACCGGGGTTCATCGAGCGTTTGAACACCACCACGGTGCCGGCCTTCCAGACCTCCAGCACCGGCATGCCGGCGATGGGGGAGCCGGGCTCGTCGAGGGCGGCTGGGTTCACGGTGTCGTTGGCGCCGATCACGAGCACGACGTCAGTGTCGTCGAAGTCGTCGTTGATCTCGTCCATCTCGAGGACGATGTCGTAGGGCACCTTCGCCTCGGCCAGCAGGACGTTCATGTGGCCCGGCAGACGCCCGGCGACCGGGTGGATGCCGAAGCGCACCTTCACGCCCCTGGTGCGCAGTGTGCGGGTGAGTTCCGCGACGGGGTACTGGGCCTGCGCAACTGCCATGCCGTAGCCGGGCGTGATGACCACGGACTTGGCCTCGCCGAGCAGGCGGGCGACCTCGTCAGCCTGTGCCTCGCGGTGCTCGCCGTAGTCGCGGGCCTCGCCACCGCCTGCGCCGGCCCCCTCACCGAAGCCGCCGAGGATGACCGAGATGAAGGACCGGTTCATGGCCTTGCACATGATGTAGGACAGGATCGCGCCGGAGGACCCGACCAGGGCGCCGGTGATGATCAGCAGGTCATTGCCGAGCATGAACCCGGCGGCGGCTGCCGCCCAGCCGGAGTAGGAGTTCAGCATCGAGACGACGACCGGCATGTCGCCGCCGCCGATGCTGGCGACCATGTGGAAGCCCAGTGCGAACCCGAGCGCTGCCACCAGCACGAGTGCCCAGATGGTGGGGGAGACCGCGAACCAGGCGCAGCAGGCGAGGGCGAGCAGCAGCATCGCCAGGTTGAGCAGGTTGCGCTGGGGCAACATCAGGGGCTTGGACGCCATCCTGCCGCTCAGCTTGCCGAAGGCCACCACCGATCCGGTGAAGGTGTAGGCGCCGATCAACACGCCCAGCCCGACCTCGACCAGGTGCGCCACGTCGTTCGTGCCGGCGTCCAGGTAGGAACCGAAGCCCACGAGCACGGCGGCCAGACCGACGAAGCTGTGCAGCATCGCGATGAGCTCGGGCATGCCGGTCATCTCCACGCGTAGGGCCCGCCACAGGCCGATGGCCGAACCGACCAGCAATGGCACGAACAGCAGCACCGTGGTCAGCAGCATGCCCCGCTGGGAGGTGTCCAGGGCATAGGCGACAGTCGCGGCTCCGGCGATCGTCATGCCGACCATGCCGGCCAGATTGCCCATCTTGGCGCTCTCGTGACGGCTCAGGCCGGCCAGGGCGAGGATGAACAGCAGCGCCGCCAGCAGGTAGGCGGTTTGGATGATGGAGAGCATCGTCATGTCAGTCCCTCCGGAACATGACCAGCATCTTGCGGGTGACGACGAAGCCACCGGCAACGTTGATGGAGGCGATCAGCACGGCCACCATCGCCAGGACTGTGACGGCCAGGTTCGACGACCCCACCTGCAGCAGGGCGCCGACCATGATGATGCCGCTGATCGCATTGGTCTCGGCCATCAGCGGGGTGTGCAGCGCATGGCTGACATTGCTGATGACGTAGTAGCCGACCACGATGGCGAGCATCAGCACCATGAAGTGGGTCAGCAGGGCAGCGGGCATGAAGGAGCCGAGCACCGCGAACAGCACCAGGCCGAGCCCGACCGAGTAGAGGGTGCGCTGCTGCGTCCGCTTCGCCAGGACAGCGGGGTCGACAGCGGGCTTGACCGGGGCAATCTCGGGCGGTGGCAGGGCTGGGGCTGCCGACACCTTCACCGGGGGAGGCGGCCACAGCACGCTGCCCTGGTGCGACACGGTCATCGCGCGCACGACCTCGTCGTCGAAGTCGAGGACCGGCTGGCCGTCCTTCTCCGGCGTGATCAGCTTCATCAGGTTGACCAGGTTCGTGCCGAACAACTGGGACGCCTGCCGAGGGAGCCGGGCGGCCAGGTCGCTCCACCCCAGGATGGTCACGCCGTTGTCGGTGACCACGCGTTGGTCGGCCACGGTCAACTCGGTGTTGCCGCCGGTGGAGGCTGCCATGTCGATGATGACCGAGCCGGGCTTCATCGCCGCGATCATGTCGGCGGTGAGAAGGCGCGGGGCAGGCCTGCCGCGGATCTGGGCGGTGGTGATGACGATGTCGGCGGCAGCCGCCTCCACGGCGTACATCTGGGCGGCCAGGGCGGCCTGGTCCTGGCTCATCTCCTTGGCGTAACCGTCAGAGGACACCTCTGTGTCCGCGGCGCCGACCTCGACGAATTCTGCGCCCATCGACTCGATCTGTTCGCCCACCTCGGGACGCACGTCGAAGGCGCGAACCTGGGCTCCCAACGCGCCGGCGGTCCCGATCGCGGCGAGCCCGGCCACGCCAGCACCGGCCACGAAGACCTTGGCCGGGGGCATCTTGCCCGCTGCGGTGACCTGGCCGTTGAAGACCCCTCCGAACTCCTCGGCGGCCTCGATGACGGCGCGGTAGCCGGCGATATTGGCCATCGAGCTGAGTACGTCCAGTGACTGGGCACGCGAGATGCGGGGGACCGCATCCAGGCTCATGGCGGTGATACCGGCATCGGCCAGGGCCTGCACCAGCTCGGGGCGGCCCTGCGGGTCGAGCATCGACACCAGCATCGCCCCGCGGCGCATCCTGGCGACCTCCGCAGGTGTGGGCGGGTCGCAGGTGAACACCACGTCCGCTGACCAGGCCTCCTCGGCCGAGCAGATGTGGGCCCCGGCCTCCAGATACGCCTCGTCTCGGAAATCTGACCTCAGGCCGGCGCCCGACTGCACGACCACCTCATAGCCGAGGCGGAGCAGCTGGGCGGTGGTGGTGGGGGTGGCAGCGACGCGGGTCTGGCTCGGGCGGGTCTCCAGGGGAACACCGATCAGCACATGAACCTCCTCGTTCGTCGGAAGGGACTGTCCTCCGTCGCAAGCACCCTAGCCACGCGGCGCGCTGGTGGCGTCCTCGACCCCGGGTAATCCCGACGGCTCGTGAAGGGCCACACATGGCGCTGCCGCTGCAGCGTCCGAGAACAACAGTGGGGGCCCGGGCCGAAGCCCGAACCCCCACTGAGGTCGTTGGATGTGGTCAGCTGACCACATCGCGCAGCATCGCATCGCGGAACTCGCGACGCTCGCGCTGCTTGTGGGGGTCTGGCACGGGCACGGCGGCGATGAGGCGCTTGGTGTACTCGTGCTGGGGGTTGTTGACGATCTCGGCGGTGGGCCCGACCTCGACCAGATGACCGTGGCGCATCACTGCGATGCGCTTGGACAACATCTCCACCACCGCGAGGTCGTGGCTGATGAACAGGCAGGCGAAGCCGTACTCCTCCTGAAGGTTCTGGAAGAGCTTCAAAACGTGGGCCTGGACAGACACGTCGAGGGCCGAGGTGGGCTCGTCGGCGATCAGCAGCTTCGGTTGCAGCGAGAGCGCGCGGGCGATGCCGATGCGCTGGCGCTGGCCACCGGAGAGCTCGTGCGGGTAGCGGTTGCGCATCGCGCGGGGCAACTCGACGCTGTCCAGCAGCTTCTCCACCCGCTCGGACAATGCCTTGCCCTTGAGCTTCTCGTGCAGGAACAGCGGCTCCCCGATCGACTCGCCCACCGGCAGGCGTGGGTTCAGCGAGGAGCCCGGGTCCTGGAAGACGATGCCGACCTCCCTGCGGAAGGGGAACAGCTGCTTGTGCCCGGCCCGGGTGATGTCGCGGCCGTTCACGTGCAGGCTGCCTTCGACCACCGGAAGAAGTGCCACTGCAGCACGACCGATGGTGGTCTTGCCCGAGCCGGATTCGCCCACCAGACCGACGACCTCGCCCGGGTCGACTCTGAGGTTGACGTCGTGGGCCGCGCGGAAGGCCGGCTTGCGCCCCTGCTTGGGGTACTCGATGGCCGCATTCTCGAAGAGGAGCGCCGGGGTGACGTCCGCCGGGCCCTCCATCAGCGGCACCGACTCGCCCTCGCGTGCCACCAGCGTGGTGACGACTGAGTGATCGTGGCCCTCGGTGGAGGAGCCCAGGTGGGGGACCGCGTCGAGCAGCTGGCGGGTGTAGGGGTGCTTCGGGTCGCC
Source organism: Aestuariimicrobium sp. p3-SID1156 (assembly GCF_025144225.1). Lineage (GTDB taxonomy): Bacteria > Actinomycetota > Actinomycetes > Propionibacteriales > Propionibacteriaceae > Aestuariimicrobium. Next base: position 56,190 of record NZ_JALXXB010000012.1, on the reverse strand, counting down.
GAAGATCTCTGCGGAGGAGCCGCCCTCGACGACCTCGCCGTCCTTCATCACGATGATGTGGTCGGCCATGTCGGCCACCACACCCATGTCGTGGGTGATGAGGATGATGCCGGCGTTGACGCGGTGGCGCAGGTCGCGCATCAGCTTCAGGATCTCGGCCTGGACCGTCACGTCGAGTGCGGTGGTGGGCTCGTCGGCGATCAGTAGCGCAGGCTCGCAGGACAGTGCCTGTGCGATCATGATGCGCTGGCGCTGACCGCCGGAGAGCTGGTGCGGGTAGGAGTTGTAGCGAACCTCGGGCTCGGGGATCTCCACCAGGCGCATCAGCTCCAGCGCCTTCTCCTTGGCGGCATGGGGGCTCATCACGAAGTGCGTGCGCAGGGTTTCCGCGATCTGGAAGCCGACGGTGTACAGCGGGTTCAGCGCTGTCATCGGCTCCTGGAAGATGACGGCGATCTCCTTGCCACGGATGGCGCGCAGCTTGGGGCCCTTCAGGCCGACCAGCTCCACGCCGCGCATTTTCGCCGAACCCGACGAGCGTCCGTTCGGAGGCAGCAGGCCGACCAGAGACATCGACGACTGGGTCTTGCCGGAGCCCGACTCGCCCACGATCGCCAGGACCTCGCCCGCGCGCAGCTGGTAGTTCAGCTTGTTCGCGGCGGTGAACCAGTCGTTGTTGACCCAGAAGTTGACGCTGAGGTCCTTCACGTCGAGGATCACCTCGCCACGGGCCACCTCATTGCGGAGCTCCTCGGGGAGTTCGGTGTCCTCGGGCAACAGGTCGAGATCAGCCTTGACCGCCTCGTCAGTCACCACGTGCCGCTCGGCCGTGGGGTCCACGGGTGCGGATTGGCCGGCGGGCGACGGGTCGGCGTGACGCGGGGTCTCATCCATCAGGTGGTTGCTCTCTGTGCTGGAAGTGCTCAGGTGGTCGGGGGAGTGCTGGTCGTTGCTCATCGCTTCTCCTTCCCGCTCCTGGTGGCGCCCGTGGTCGAGGGGCCGTCAACCTGCGGGCCACCAGTCGGGACGCCAGCAGCTCCGGCTCCCTGCAGTCGTGCCCGCTGGGCGAAGGCACGGTCCATCTTGGCCTGCGAGGGAATGCGCTTGGTGCGTGGGTCGAAGGCGTCCCGGAGCCCGTCGCCGATGAAGTTGATGCTCAGGGCGATCAGGATGATGAACAGGCCGGGCCACCAGAACAGCCACGGGCGGGTGGCGAAGGCGCCCTGATTGGTGGAGATCAACTTGCCGAGCGAGATGTTGGGGCTCTGGATGCCGAAGCCCAGGTAGGACAGGGCGGTCTCCAACACCACAGCGGTCGACATCAGCAGGGTGATGTTGACAATGATGATGCCCATGGCGTTCGGCAGCATGTGCTTGGTGATGATACGGAAGTTGCTCGCTCCCGAGACCCGCGCGGAGTCGACGAACTCGCGTTCACGCAGGGACAGGAATTCCGCGCGCAGCAGACGAGCCATGGAGGGCCACAGGATGAGACCCAGGGCGATCGCCAGCTCCACGGGCATGTAGTCCTGAATGGCGTTGATGACCTTGTCCGGGGCGTTGAGCTTGGCGGGCAGCGTGTAGACCAACTTGCCGAGCACCGCGCCCACCACGATCACTGGCAGGGTGATGACGGTGTCAGTGAGTCGCATCAACAGGTTGTCGACCCAGCCGCGGTAATAGCCGGCCAGCGCACCGATGGTGACGCCGATGATCAGAACGATGATGCCCATGACCAGCATGACCATCAGGGACGTCTGCACGCCCTGCATCACCTGGGCGAAGTTGTCGGCTCCGAGCTCGTCCTGGCCAAAGGGGAACGGTCCGAGCTTGAACCAGCCACCTGCGGAGCCACCCAGCCAGCTGGGGAACTGCAGGGTCGGCTCGCCGCCGTTGACAGGGTCGAAGTACTTGTTGGGGTCCTGGTTGCGCCAGAGACCATTGATCGGTCCCAGGCCCATCGACAGCAGGCTGACGAGGGCGATCAGGAAGAAGGTGATCAGGCCGAAGATGGCTCCCAGGTGACGGCGGAAGCGACGCAGCACAATCTGTCCCTGCGACAGGCCCTGGACCTCCTGGGCCTCACCCACGCCTTCGCCCCGCCCGTGGGCGTCCGTGTCATCGAGCTGCGTGCTGGTGGCCGGGTCCCCGTCCTCCTCGGTCTCCACAGCGCCGATCGAGATGGGGCCCTCCTCGCCGACGAACTCCTCTCCGGCGGGGGAGTGGTCTCCGGGCTGGGAGCGGGTCTCGGCGAGGCGGTCGAGCCGCTCCTCGGAGTTCATGTTCTCGTCGTTGTTCATGCGTTGATCCGAATTCGTGGGTCGAGGAGGCCGTAGAGGATGTCGGCCATGAGGTTGGCGGCCATCGCCAGGGCGCCGGTGATCATCACGTAGATCATCACGGGGTCGATCATGTCGCCGGCGAGGGAGTCAATGAAGAACTTGCCCATGCCGGACCAGCCGAAGATGGTCTCGGTGATGACGGCACCGCCCAGCAGGCTGACGATGTCGACGGGGATGATCGAGGCCAGCGGCATCAGCGCATTGCGCAGGGCATGGCGGACGATGACGACGCGCTCCGACAGACCCTTGGAACGGGCGGTGCGGATGTAGTCCTGTGAGAGAACCTCGAGGGTGGCGCCACGCTCGTAACGCACGTAGCCGGCGAAGGAGATCAACACCAGGGCAATGGTCGGCAGCACCAGGTGCGTCGCCTTGTCGATCTGGCTCAGCCAGTAGTTCTCGTGGAAGCCGGGGGTGACCGAACCGATGGTGGCGATGGGGCGACCGCGGACCTCGGGGTTGTCGAAGTAGATCGACCACCACTGCATCAGCTGGTCCACCCAGATGGTGCCCGCCACGACCAGGCCGGTGATGGCCGCGATGCGCATGGAGACCCCGCGATCATCACCGCCCCACAGCCAGCCGACCAGGCAACCGATGCCGATGGTCAGCAGTATTCCGCCGATCCCCAGGATCGTGCCGAGGGTGACGGAACCGACCACCTGGCTCGCCATGGCGTCCGCCTGGAGGACGAAGAGGTACTGCAGTGGGAAGTACAGGATGGCGCCCAGAACCGCCATGGTGAGGGCCGAGTACAGCGCGCGACGGTTCTTCATGCCTGCAAACAGAATGGTGAACAGGAAGGCGGCAGCGACGCCGACCACGGCCACCCCCACCACGGTCAGGCGGGGGTTCAGAATCCACCCTGACATGATGGCGCCGGCCAGCAGGCCGAGGGTGAGCAGGAAGGCGATCAGGAAGATCGCCAGGCGGCGCTTCAGTGAGCCACCGAGGGCCCCCGTCCAGAACAGTCCGGCGATGAGGCTGAGGGCCAGCAGGAAGGGCCAGTTGGGCACTGGGTCGGCCAGGTAGTCGTTCATGCGAATGGCCAGGTACTCCTTGAGCAGCACGGCGACCCAGAACACTGGCAGGGCATAGAGCACGAAAGACACCAGGGTGATCGCGTAGTCAAACGCCGTGTACTGCCGCAGCGCCGAAACGACACCGATCGTCACACCGATGAGCAGGGCAATGAACGTCGCCGCGAAGACGAGCTGCACCGAGGTGGCCATGGCGCCCGGGAGCAGGGCCTTCACCGGCTGGCCCGTGCGCCAGGCCGTTCCGAAGTCGCCCTGGACGAGGTTGCCCAGCCAGGAGATGTAGCGGTCATACCAGGGGTCATTCAGGCGCAACATGCGCGTGCGCGAGGCGATCAGGTCGGCCTTGTTGAGGGCGGTGGACTCCCGGAGGTCCTTGAGAGGGTCAAGAGCCAGCGTCAGGAGGGCATACGTGACGATCGAGATCGCGAACAGGATTCCAATCGCCGTGACGAACCGCCGCAGCAGGAAGCGAATCATTGAGGGCCTTCAGTGGATGGACCAGCAACCCCGGCCGGGGATGCTGCGAAACGGACGCCCTCGCACCCCCGGGCTGACGCAGTGGTCGAGAGCTTGGGTCGGCGCGAGCGCGTCCTGTGACGGATGCATTCTGCCTCAATGTGGCCACCGAGGCCAGAGCGTGCAGTTACAAACAGGCAACAAATCCTGATGAAGCACCCGGTTGTCAAGGGATTCCACGTTGTGGGACGGCATGTTCGGCCAGTGGATGATTTGCCGTTGACCAGCGCATTCGCCATGCAATGGACGAGGGGCGCCCCGTCGAAACGGGACGCCCCTCGTGGCAATGTTGTGGTGCTTGAGCCAGACGGATCAGGCGACCTTCCACTCCCAGAAGTTCCAGAAGATGGTGGGCGAGATGCTCATCTTGCTGACGCCCTGGATCTTCTCGCTCCAGGCCGAGATGCCGGGGAACTGGAAGATGGTGAGGCCGAAGGCATCGTCAACCAGCTTGGTCTCGATCTGGATCATGAGCTCCTTCTGCTTGGCAGCATCGGTCTCGACCAGCAGCTGGTCGTACAGCTTGTCGACCTCGGGGTTGGAGTAGCCGCCGTAGTTGTTCAGGCCGCCGGTGATGTAGTTGGCCTGCGACTCGGCCACAGCGGTCGAGGTGGACTGCCAGCCGAAGAAGGAGGCGTCGTAGGTCTTGTCGCCCAGCTTCTGGCCCCACTCGGGGTTGCCGTTGTCGACGACCTGGAAGCCGGCCTGCTCAGCCGACGCCTTGATCAGGGCGAACTCGGCCTCGCGGCGCTTGTTGCCCTTGGCGTAGAGGATGCGAACCTTGGGCTTGGCGGCGCCGGCCTCGGCCAGCAGCTTCTTGGCGCCCTCGATGTCGACCTTGCCGTAGGTCTTGTTCATGCCGTTCTTGGCCTCGGTGTCGGCGTAGTTCGGCGAGCCGGGGAGGCTGATGAACGAGTTGCGGACCGTGGCGTCAGGCAGCAGCGGCTTGATGATCTTGTTGACGATCTCTTCGCGCGGGACGGTCATCAGGAAGGCCTGGCGCACCTTGCGGGCCTTCTCCTTGTCGCCACCGTAGGTCTTCGGGTCGAAGGGGCCACCGTTGTTGTAGGTGAGGTCGACGTGCTCGTAGGTGCCTTCGGTGCCGGTTTCGACCTTGATGCCCTTGGCGCCCTGGAGCGACTTCAGGATGTCGGCGGTGGACTGGGGGCTGATCAGCTGGACCTCGTTGTTCTTCAGCGCGGAGACGGCGGCAGCCGGGTCCTCGTTGTAGCGAACGGTGATCTTGTCGACATTGGGCTTGTGGTCGCCCTCGTAGTTCTCGTTGCGCTCGAGCTGGATGTACTGGTCCTTCTTGAAGTCGGTGATCTTCATGGGACCGCTGCCGACGAGGAGGTTCTTGTCCTTCTCGGCGGGCATCGACGTGATGTTCCAATCGGAGTTCCAGGCGTTGGCGAGCTTGGACAGAGTCGCGTTGTCCTTCTTCTTGAAGGCGTCAGCGACGAGCTGCTTGCCCTTGGTGGCGTCCGACTCGCCCAGGGCGCGGGCTGCCACGACGTGGGCCGGGAGGCCGGGGCCGAGCAGGGTCTTCTCCCAGTCAGCGAAGGGCTTGGAGTACTTGTAGGTCAACGACTTGCCGTTGTCGCCGACGACCGGGAACTCCTTGATGAGGGACCAGGAGGGGGAAGAGGAGTCGAAGTAGACCTTGTCGCCAGTGGTCTTCTTCAGGGTGCCGTCCTCGTTCTGGAGGCCCTCCTTCTCCTTCTCGTCGACCGTGTTGTACAGGCCGGAGATGGCGCCGTGGTTGAAGATGATGTCCTCGGCAGTGACCGGGGTGCCGTCAGACCACTTGGCCTTCTCCGACAGGGTCAGCTTGATGGTCAGCGGGTCGTCGGAGACCTTCTCGTACTTGCCGAACGACTCGTTCTTGACCAGGTTCAAGTCCTTGTCGTAGTAGTTGAACCCGTCGTTGGTCATGTAGACGATGTTGGCGTTCGCGGTCGCGTTGCCGAACGAGGTGTTGTTGTTCAGCGAGAACAGCGGCTGGTTCCACATCACGGACACAGAGCCGCCGGACTTGCTGGTGGACTTGCCGGACTCGCCCGACTTGCCGGGCTCCTTCTCCGGGCCGCTGCAGGCGCTCAGCGCCAGCGAACCGGCGACGAGCAGCGCGAAGGCGCTGGTGAGCTTCTTGCTCAAGGTTCCTCCATGGGTCGACCCGCGGTCGTCGCGGGTGGGGGGTACGTGAGCGTCAACCTATCCACGGTTTCGCACGATCCCACAGTCCATGAGGAGGCTGTGAGTTGATTGTTACAAAGCGGCCCGCCGGAGGGCCTTTGGGTCACGAAAGGGTCACGCGGGCAGCACTTCGGTGGATAGGGGGATGGCGCCGGCCCTGATAAGCTGCCGTGGCTGCCATGCTGCCCCCTCGGGGGACGCGGAAGTTGTGCGCCCGGTCGCCGTCGGCGTCCCCGGGAAACGGACCACGAGAGAGACCCTGGATGCTTTCTGCAATCGGCAACGTCTGGAAGACGCCTGAGCTGCGCAAGAAGGTGCTGTTCACCCTGATGATCCTGGCGATCTTCCGTCTTGGTTCGGTCATCCCGACCCCGAACGTGAACCTGGGCCAAATCGACGCCTGTCGCAAGATCGCCGAAACCGGCGCCCAGGCGGGCCTCTACTCGATGATCAACCTGTTCTCGGGTGGATCGCTGCTGAAGCTGTCGATCTTTGCGCTCGGCATCATGCCCTACATCACCTCCTCCATCATCCTGCAGCTGTTGACCGTCGTCGTCCCCCGGCTCGAGGCGCTGAAGAAGGAGGGTGCCGCCGGCACCGCGAAGATCACCCAGTACACCCGCTGGCTGACCCTCTTCCTGGCCGTGCTCAACTCGACCGCCTTCGTGACCCTGGCCGTCAACGGCCAGCTCTTCCCCGGCTGTACCGGCGTGGTCTACTCCACCGACGTCTTTCCCATCATCGTCATGGTGATGACCATGACCGCCGGCACCGCCGTGATCATGTGGATGGGCGAGCTCATCAGCGAACGCGGCATCGGCAACGGCATGTCCATCATGATCTTCACCCAGATCGCGGCCCAGTTCCCGGTCTCGCTGTGGTCGCTCAAGGTCGGACGCCCCGGCGCCAACGGCTGGTTCGTCTTCGGCACCGTCATCCTGATCGGCATGCTGGTCATGCTCGCCATCCTCTTCGTGGAGCAGGCCCAGCGCCGGATTCCGGTCCAGTACGCCAAGCGCATGGTGGGCAAGCGGCTCATCGGTGGAACCACCACCTACATCCCGCTCAAGGTGAACCAGTCCGGCGTGATCCCGGTGATCTTCGCCAGCTCGATCCTGTACCTGCCGGTGCTGTACTCCACCTTCCGCCCCGAGCAGAAGTTCAGCCAGTGGGTGGCCGCCAACTTCACGCGCGGCGACCACTGGGCATACAACCTGGCCTTCTTCCTGCTCATCATCGCCTTCTGCTACTTCTACATCTCCATCACCTTCAACCCGGTGGAGATCAGCGACAACATGAAGAAGTACGGCGGTTTCATCCCGGGCATCCGTGCCGGCAAGCCGACCGAGGACTACCTCGCCTACGTGCTCAGCCGCCTGACCGCTCCCGGCTCCCTCTACCTGGCGATCATCGCGTTGATTCCGACGCTCGCGTTCATCGCCCTTGGTGCCCAGCAGGACTTCCCCTTCGGCGGCACCAGCATCCTCATCATTGTCGGTGTGGCCCTTGACACTGTGAAGCAGATCGAGAGTCAGCTGCAGCAACGCAACTACGAAGGGTTCCTCAAGTGAGACTGCTCATCATGGGTGCGCCCGGGGCCGGCAAGGGCACCCAGGCATCGCGCATCGCCGCGCGCTACGACATCCCCGCCATCAGCACCGGCTCGATCTTCCGCCAGAACATTGCCGAGGGAACCCCGCTCGGCGTGAAGGTCAAGGAGATCATGGACGCTGGGAAGCTGGTCTCCGATGAGATCACTGACCAGATCGTCGCCGACCGCCTCTCCCAGGACGACTGCGCCAGCGGTTGGCTGCTGGACGGCTACCCGCGCAACCTGCACCAGGTCAGCGCGCTGGACGAGGCCGGCCACCAGGTCGACGCCGTCATCTCGCTCCTGGTCGACGAAGAGGACCTGATCCAGCGGCTGCTCAAGCGCGCCGAGATCGAGGGACGCTCAGACGACAACGAGGACACCATCCGCACCCGGATGCAGGTCTACACCGCCGAGACCGAGCCGCTGCTGCAGACCTATGCCGAGCGGGGCCTGCTGGTCGAGGTCGACGGCGAGGGCGAGATCGACGAGGTCACCGAGCGCGTGGTCCGTGAACTTGACGCCTTCCTCTCCGGCAACCGCGGCGAACTGGACGCCTGAGTCCATGGCCCGTCGCGGCATCGAGATCAAGAAGCCCGGCCAACTGCTGGCGATGCGCCGGGCCGGTCTGGTCGTGGCTCGCACCCTGGTACGGGTCGGCCAGGCGGTCAGCCCCGGCATGACCACTGCTGAGCTGGACCAGATCGCCCGCGATGCCCTGGCCGAGCACGGCGCCGGTTCCTCCTTCCTCCACTACGGCGGGGGCTGGGGCGCGCCACCCTACCCCGCGGTCACCTGCATCTCGGTCAACGAGGAGATCGTCCACGGCATCCCGGGCGATCGCGCTCTGGCCGAGGGCGACATCGTCTCGGTCGACTTCGGTGCCCACCTCGACGGCTTCCACGGGGACGCTGCCAGGACCTTCCTGGTCGGTGAGGTTACGCCCGAGGCCCGCGAACTGAGCAGGGTCACCGAGGAGTCCATGTGGGCTGGTATCGGCGCCTACCGTCTCGGGGGTCGCTTGGGGGACATCTCGGCCGCCATCGAGCAGTACATCCTTGCCCACCCGATGGCGTCGGGGGAGGAGTACGGCATCATTCGCGAGTACACCGGTCACGGCATCGGTTCCCAGATGCACCAGGAACCGGATGTGCCCAACTGGGGGCGTGCCGGTCGGGGCCCCAAGCTCGTCGAGGGCATGGTGCTGGCCATCGAGCCGATGTGCACCCTCGGTACCGAGGACACCGTCGAACTCGATGACCAGTGGACGATCGTCACCGCGGACAACTCGCTGGCGTCCCACTGGGAGAACACCGTGACCGCCACCAAGGACGGTTTGTGGGTCCTCACCCTGGAGGACGGTGGCGAGGAGGAACTGACCCGCCGCGGCCTGCCCTTCGGGCCGCTCGCCGACTGACCAGCTCCTTCAGGACAGCTTCTTCTGCCAGGCGCCGCAGACCCCTGCGGTCCGGTAGCCGAGGGACTCGTTGATCGCCCACATGTGGTCGTTCTCCCCCGCATTCCAGGTGTGCACGCGCTCCAACTTCGGCCAGCGGCGGCGGGCTTCGTGCATGGCTGCCAGCTTGATGGCGCGACCCAGGCCGTGGCCGCGGTGGGCCGGCAGCACGACGGTGACGCCCTGCCAGGCCGCCTCGTCCTTGTGCAGGTACTTCGCGAGCGTGGTGCGGGCCACCATCTCGCCCGTCGCCAGGTGACGAGCAGCGACGTTGACGGTGTCGCTGTCCTTGTGGGTGACCTCGTTGCCGGCGAGGACCCGTTCGGCGGTGTAGGTCTCGGGCTGGAAATCCAGCTCGCCGTGCGGCATGGTGGCCTCGAACACGGTGGACAGGTGGGCCACGTCCTCGGCGACTGCTGGGTCCATGCGGCCACACCAGACCTCCAGCGTGTAACCCTCCGGCGCGGCGGGCTCCCCGAACACGCCCAGGTCGCCGTCCATCGGCTGGATGGAGTGTCGCTCGGTCTGCGCGAGGGCGAAGCCGTGCTTCTGCAGGAAGCGGGTGACCTCGTCCTCGACCGGGACGCCGAACGGCCCGTCGGTGGGCATGACCTTCTCGCCCTCGGGAATGCCGAGGTAGTTCGCCCAGCCCGATATCGTCGTCGCACCCCAGGCCCGCGCCAACTGCTCCAGGGCTGCGAGCATGCGGGTGCCGATGCCCTGGTGGCGTCGACCGGCGGCGACCGCAATCTCGACCTCGCTGAGCAGGTGCGGGTTGTCCTCGCGGCTGTTCATCACGTAGCAGCTGGCGACCACCCGCGCATCAGCCAGGTCAGTGGTGGGCACGACGTAGGGCAGGCCCTCGGGGCCATCGACCAGACCGGTGACCTCGCCCTCGAGCGCGATGACCTCGCGCTTGCGGGCGTACTGCTGGTGGAGCAGCCCGTTGAGGTTCGCCTCGGGCAGCTCGGTGAAGTCCTTGTGGCCCAACCGGTCGAACCAGACCTCCTCGGTCATTGCCGAGGCGCGGCGCAAGACCTCCAGGATGGCGCCGGGGTCGCCTCCCTCCGGCGGGGCGTCGAGCAGGCAGATGGTGATCGGCGCGGTCCCGCCGGACGTGGTCTCTGTCATGGGCACCATGCAACCGGAGTGCGGACAACCCGCGCAACGGGTTTTCTTGGACCCCAGTGCTTGGATGGGGTCCATGACCGCACCCCACACCGAGCGCGACGACGTCGTCGAGACCCTGCACGGCCACCAGGTCTCCGACCCCTATCGCTGGCTGGAGGACCCCGACTCCGACCGGACCAGGGCTTGGGTCGAGGCCCAGCGAGAGTGGTGCGAGCAGGTCTTTGCCGACATTCCCGAACGCGCCTGGTTCCAGGAGCGCATGGACCAGCTGGTGCGCCAGGCGCGCGCGTCCACCCCTTGGCATCGCGGCGGCTGGTACCTGCGCCTGGTCAACAACGGCAGCCAGGACCAGGACGTCCTTGTCGGGGCGCGGTCGTTGGACGAACTGGTCTCCTCGCCCAGGGTCCTGCTCGACCCCAACGGCTGGTCGGAGGATGGCACCACCTGCCTGGCGGTGGCCCGGCTCTCCCCGGATGGCCGGCTGCTGGCCCACGGCATCAGTGAGGCCGGCTCGGACTGGACGCGGATCCGGGTCCTGGACATCGAGTCGATGGAACTGCTGCCCGACGACGTGATGGCCAAGTTCAGCTGGCCGGAATGGCTCCCTGATTCCTCCGGCTTCTTCTACACCAGCTTTCCCGACTCCGGGCGTGCTGAGGGGACCGAGACCCAGGCCCTCGCAGAGGGGCACCTGATGCTCCATCGCCTGGGCCGGCAGGACGATGAGGACCTGCTGAGCTTCCCCGAGGATCGCCGGCGCATGATCCACGTCGAGGTCCACCGAGGTTCCTCCCAGGACTGGGCGGTCTGCACCCTGGGTCACGGCACAGCTCGCGAGACCGCCCTGTGGGTGGCCCCGCTGCAGGATGGCGCGCTGGGGGAGTGGATCGAGCTCGAGCCCGACGAGGATGCGGGCCGCTGGACCATCGGCGTCCACGGTGCCGAACTCTTCTGCGTCGTTGACGAGGACGCCCCGAGGCGGCGGGTGGTGGCCTACGACCTCGGCGCCCCGAACGACCCCCCGCGCGTGGTCGTCCCCGAGGGGGAGGCGACGCTCGAGGGAGCGGTGCTCGCCGACGGCGTGCTGGTGGTGTCCAGTCTGGTCGATGCCTCGCCGAACCTGGAGCGCTGGTCAGTCTCCGGCGAGCGACTCGGGCAGGTCGCGGTGACCGGGGGAGCAGTGGTCGGGCTGAACGCCGAACCGGACTCCTCCGAGGTCTTCCTCGGGCTCAGCTCGGTCACCTCCCCGACCGTCGTCCATCGACTGGACGCGTCGAGTGGTGAACTCAGCGAGCTTCCCTCGCAGGCACGCGTCGCGATGCCCGGCGTCCGGGTCGAGCGGCATCGGGCCACCAGTGCGGACGGGACCGGGGTTCCCTACTTCCTGATCACCCCTGAGGTGCCGACCGCGGAAGGGCCCTGTCCCACGCTCCTCTATGGCTACGGCGGCTTCTCCATCCCTGTCCTGGCCGACTACCGCGCCGGATGGGCGGGGTGGTTGGCAGCCGGCGGCCAGCTCGTGATCGCCAACCTGCGTGGCGGTGGCGAGTTCGGCCAGGAGTGGGCCGACCAGGGCAAGAAGACGCACAAGCAGAACGTCTTCGACGACGCCATCGGGGTCGCGGAGCACCTGGTCGCCACCGGGGTGACCACCCCCGAGCAGCTCGCGGTCTACGGCCGCAGCAATGGCGGCCTGCTGGTGGGCGCGGTGATGACCCAACGCCCTGACCTCTTCGCCGCCGCCATCCCTCAGGTGGGCGTCCTGGACCTTCTGCGCTTCCACCTGTTCACCATCGGTGCCGCCTGGGCCAGCGACTACGGCAACCCCGAGGACGCCGAGGACTTCGCCACGGCGCTGGGGTGGTCCCCGCTGCACAACGTGCGCGAAGGGGAGCGCTACCCGGCCACCCTGGTGGTGACCGGCGATCACGACGACCGGGTGGTGCCTGCCCACTCCCACAAGTTCACCGCCGCACTGCAGGCCGTGCAGGACGCCGACCCGCGGCGTCCCATCGCCAGTCGTATCGAGGTCGCGACCGGGCACGGTGCCGGCAAGCCGTTGGGGATGCAGGCCGCGGAGTGGGCCGACGTGCTGGCCTTCGCCGCCCACTTCACCGGGCTGGAGCCGTCGGGTAGCGCAGTGCTGGACCGATGATTCACCAGCTGCGGCCGGCGGCCCCGCGTCGTGCCGAGATCGAGGTGAAGCGCTCACGGTTCCTGGCGCTGCTGGAACCCACTCCCGACGAGGTGGCCGCACGCGCCTTCATCGAGAGCGTCCGCGCCGACCACCCTGATGCCCGCCACCACTGCTCTGCCTTCATCGTGTCCAGCCCGGGGCAGCACGACATCGAGCATTCCTCCGATGATGGCGAGCCCAGCGGCACGGCCGGGCGTCCGATGCTCGAGGTGCTGCGCGGGCACGGGCTGGGGCAGGTCACGGTCGTGGTGGTGCGCTGGTTCGGGGGAGTCCTGCTCGGGACCGGTGGCCTGGTGCGCGCCTACTCCGATGCTGTCCGCGAGGTGCTCGTGGGCCTGGACGTGGTGCGGGTCGAGACGCTGGAAGAACTGGCGGTCACCGTGGACCTCGGGCGGGCGGGTGCGCTCGAGTCCGCCCTGCAGGTGGCTGGCATGGTGCCCCACGAGCGCACCTGGCGGGCCTCCGAAGTGGAGCTGCGGATCGCCGTGCCGGACCCCGATCGGGCCATTGAACAGGTGGCGAGCCTCAGCGGCGGTGCTGCCCACGTCGAGGATGTGGGAATGGTCGAGGCCGAGATTCCCGCCGGGACCCTCACGCGCGGGTAGGCTCGTCATGTGAACAATCTGCCGATCTCGTCGAAGTACCGGAGCCAGCCCGACAAGCCCATCACTGAGGCCGAGCGGGAGGACCTGGCCACGCGCCTCAACGAGGAGTTCGCACGCGGCAAGGTCGACGAGGACGACTACCGCCGGCTGCTGGACGTGGTCTTCGCAGCCCGTACCAATGGCGACCTGGTCCCGGTTGCCGAGGTGCTTCCCGCCCGGGCCACCCACGACCAGCCCGCAATCGTGGCCCAGCAGGGATCAGCCGCACCCGGTGAACTGGTGGCCTCTGGAGGCAACCCCAACAAGCTCGCGCTCGTCGCCGTCGTCGGCGGTGGCATCCTGGCGGTGCTGCTCTTCCTCCTGCTGGCCATCGTCATCTTCTGATCCCGCGACGGGGCCTCAGCGGATCTGGCCGATGACCGGGTCCCACTCCACGATCGAACGCTGCGCGACGATGCCGTTCTTCTGGAAGGGGTCGGCGTCCAGGAGTTCCTCGACCTTCTCGGCGCTGTCCACCCGGAAGATCAGCAGGGCGCTGGCCGGGGTGGTACCGGGGCAGGGACCCGAAGCATAGAGCTCGCCACTGTCGGCCAGACTGGCGAGATGGGCGCGATGCTCGGGGCGCAGCCGGTCGCGGGCGTCCACGTCGTCGGAGTAGGTGTAGGTCACGGCGAAGAAGCTCATGGCTCATCCTCCCACGCCGGGAGCGGCCGTCGGCCTCGATTTGGGTCAGGCGGAAGTGTGGCGTACAGTTGCATGTCGGTCAACCATGGCCACAGACGAGTCTGCCCACCTTCGGAAGGGCAGCCGATCAAGAGATTGGAACGCCTTGGCGAAGAAAGAAGGAGCACTCGAGCTTGAGGGCACCGTGGTCGAAGCCCTGCCCAACGCGATGTTCCGCGTTGAGCTGGCCAACGGTCATCGGGTTCTCGCGACCATCAGCGGAAAGATGCGACAGCACTACATTCGTATCCTGCCCTCTGACCGCGTCGTCGTGGAGCTGTCTCCCTACGATCTGACCCGCGGCCGCATCGTCTACCGACACAAGTGATCCCCGCCCGGTCCGCCGGGAGTTGACCACTTTCTGCTGGAGCGCCGATGTCGGGCGAGGAATCGCCCTGTGCGGACGCGTTTCGGCTCGCATCCATTCACCACGATCGTGGTGGGCCACGGCCCGCCCCGGTTCAGACCAGAAAGTTGCTCGATGAAGGTTCAGCCGAGCGTCAAGAAGATCTGCGACAAGTGCAAGGTGATTCGCCGGCACGGTCGTGTGATGGTGATCTGCGACAACCCGCGGCACAAGCAGCGCCAGGGCTGAGTCCTGGGCCCGCGAGCTCGCACCACCGCAGTCGTTGACTGCTTCTGACAACTCCATACCCACCACGTGATGCAAGGCCGGGGCAGCTGCTCTGGTTCCACCCCCGGGCGAAGGCCGGGGCCCCACCTCACAGTCCGTCAGGCGTCCGACGCACGGTCGGTCACCCAGCGGGCGGGGGGACGCATCACGCCGCCACACCTTCGCGGTCACAGCCCGACTCCAGACACCCTGCGGGAAACAGGGGGAGCGGCGACCGGGGACTCACCAAGCCGACAGCCAAACGACTGGGGCGAGGAGAATCCCGAATCCAGAAAGGTTCGCCACATGGCACGCCTCATCGGTGTCGACCTCCCGCGCGAGAAGCGCCTCGAGATCGCACTCACCTACATTTTCGGTGTGGGACGCACCCGCGCCCACGAGACCCTCAACGCCACCGGTATCTCCGGGGATCTTCGTGTCCACGAGCTCACTGATGAGCAGCTGGTTGCCCTGCGCGACCACATCGAGGCCAACTACGAGGTGGAGGGTGACCTCCGCCGTACCGTCGCCTCCGACATCCGCCGCAAGATCGAGATCGGCACCTACCAGGGTCGCCGTCACCGCAGCGGCCTGCCGGTTCGCGGACAGCGCACCAAGACCAACGCTCGTACCCGCAAGGGCAAGAAGAAGGCCGTCGCCGGCAAGAAGAAGAAGTGATCGGTACCTCGCGTACCGGACTCCTCTGACACGAAGAACTTCCAGGAGAAGAACACACAATGGCTACTGCAGGTCGTAAGGCCGCCGCACCCAAGGTGCGCCGCAAGGAGAAGAAGAACGTCACCGTTGGTCAGGCTCACATCAAGTCGACCTTCAACAACACCATCATCGCCATCACCGACCCCAACGGTGCGGTGATCTCGTGGGCCTCCGCCGGTACCGTCGGTTTCAAGGGCTCCCGCAAGTCCACCCCGTTCGCCGCCCAGATGGCCGCTGAGAACGCTGCCCGTCGTGCGATGGACCACGGCATGAAGCGCGTCGAGGTCTTCGTCAAGGGTCCGGGCTCGGGCCGCGAGACCGCCATCCGCTCGCTGGCCGCTGCCGGTCTCGAGGTCGGCGCCATCGCCGACGTCACCCCGGTTCCCCACAACGGTTGCCGTCCGCCCAAGCCGCGCCGCAACTGACCCGAGACGAGAGAGAAGGACTGAACAATGGCCCGTTACACCGGCCCCATGACCCGCAAGTCCCGCCGCCTCGGCGTGGACCTGGTCGGCAACGACAAGGCGTTCGAACGCCGCCCCTACCCCCCGGGTGTCCACGGCCGCGGACGCACCAAGGACTCCGAGTACTCCCAGCAGCTGCGCGAGAAGCAGAAGGCGCGTTACGCCTACGGCGTCCTCGAGAAGCAGTTCCGCCGCTACTACCAGGAGGCCGACCGCCTCCCCGGCAAGACCGGTGAGGTCCTGCTGCAGATCCTGGAGTCCCGACTGGACAACGTGATCTACCGCGCTGGGCTGGCCCAGACCCGTCGCCAGGCCCGTCAGCTGGTCTCGCACGGCCACTTCCTGGTCAACGGCCAGAAGGTGAACATCCCCAGCTTCCGCGTGAGCGAGCATGACATCATCGACGTGGCCCCGAAGTCCACCGACCTGCACCCGCTGGTCGTGGCTCGTGAGACCCACGGCGAGCGCGAGGTTCCCGCCTGGCTGACCGTCCGCCCCAACCGCGGCCGCATCCTGGTCCACCAGCTCCCGACCCGTGAGCAGATCGTCGTGGACGTCCAGGAGCAGATGATCGTCGAGCTCTACTCCAAGTGAGCCCATGGCGGCAGCCGTCCCCGCCACACAGGTGTGGGACGGCCTCCGTCGCCCCCTCAGTACTGCTCCCGCAGAATCGGTCTGCGGGACCTGTCGCGGCATCAAATAGTGGGTGTCGCGGGAAGGAAACACCATGCTCATCGCACAGCGTCCGACCCTCTCGGAAGAGGTCATCGACGACTACCGCTCGCGGTTCGTCATCGAGCCCCTCGAGCCCGGCTTCGGCTACACCCTCGGCAACTCGCTGCGTCGCACCCTGCTGAGCTCGATCCCCGGTGCTGCCGTGACCAGCATCAAGATCGCGGGCAACCAGCACGAGTTCTCCACCCTCCCCGGTGTGGTCGAGGACGTCACCGAGATCATCCTCAACATCAAGAACCTCGTGCTGTCCTCCGAGGAGGACGAGCCGGTGACCATGTACCTGCGCAACAAGGGTGCAGGCAACGTGACCGCCGCTGACATCGAGGCTCCTGCCGGCGTCGAGGTGCACAACCCCGACCTGCACATCGCCACCCTCAACGAGGACGGCATGATCGAGATGGAGCTGGTGGTCGAGCGTGGTCGTGGCTATGTCTCCAGCGCGCTGAACAACAGTCCTGACGCCGAGATCGGCCGCATCCCGGTCGACTCGATCTACTCCCCGGTGCTGAAGGTCAGCTACAAGGTGGAGGCCACCCGAGTCGAGCAGCGCACCGACTTCGACCGCCTCGTGGTTGACGTGGAGACCAAGCAGTCGATGCTGCCTCGCGACGCCGTGGCCTCGGCCGGACGCACCCTGGTCGAGCTCTTCGGCTTGGCCCGTGAGCTGAACTACGACGCCGAGGGCATCGAGATCGGCCCCTCGCCGGTCGACGAGCAGCTGGCCCAGGACCTCGCCATGCCGGTGGAGGACCTGAACCTGACCGTGCGTTCGTACAACTGCCTCAAGCGTGAGGGCATCCACACCGTCGGTGAGCTGCTGGGACGCTCCGAGCAGGACCTGCTCGACATCCGCAACTTCGGCTCCAAGTCGATCGACGAGGTGAAGGCCAAGCTGGCCGAGATGGGCCTGTCGCTGAAGGACAGCGCCCCCGGCTTCGACCCGCTGGCAGCCGTCGACCGCTACGAGGACGACGACTACACCGAGACCGAGCAGTACTGATCCGCACACGCACCCATCGGGCCCACGCCCGGTAGAACCTCTGGAGAAACAATGCCCAAGCCCACGAAGGGTCCCCGCATCGGCGGCACCCCGACCCACGAGCGGATCATCCTGGCCAATCTGGCCAGCCAGCTGTTCGAGCATGGTCGCATCACCACCACCGAGGCCAAGGCCAAGCGCGTCCAGCCGCTGGCCGACCGCCTGATCAGCAAGGCCACCCGTGGTGACCTGCACAACCGTCGCCAGGTGCTCAGCGTCATCACCGACAAGTCGGTCGTGCACACCCTGTTCGCCGACATCGCCCCCCTGATGGAGGGTCGTGAGGGCGGTTACACCCGCATCACCAGGATCGGCCCCCGCAAGGGCGACAACGCTCCCATGGCCGTCATCGAGCTGGTGACCGAGAAGGTCCAGCCGAAGAAGAAGGCTGCCAAGCCCGCCGCCTCGGCTGCGGAGGAGGCGGCCGCTGCTGAGGAGGCCCCGGTCGAGGACGTCACCGTCGTCGACACCGAGGACGAGGCCGAGAAGGCCTGATCCACCGCTGACACGAACGACGCCCGCTCCCTCTCGGGGGCGGGCGTCGTCGTGTGTCCGGGTGGTCAGCCGGTGATGAGGTAGACCACGTGCCAGCCCTTGAGCTCCTCCGGGACAGCACCGTCCGGTGCCCCCAGGCCGTCGGGAGCGTCCAGGCTGTCCAACAGCACCCGCGCTCCCTGCGGAACCCACTCACGGGGGAAGGCCAGCGGGACGCGGGAAAGGTTGCCGAGCGCGAGCAACTCGCGTCCCTCGGCCCGGCGGCGGATCGCCCACAGTCGGGAATCACCCTCCAGGGGGCTCAACAGCTCGAAGCCGCCCTCCACCAGCAGCGTCTCCTCCTTGCGCAGACCGATCAGCCGGCGGGTGAAGCCGAGGACGGAGCCTGGGTCATCGACCTGGGCAGCCACGTTGACCTGGGCAGCCACGTTGATCGGGGCAGATGCCGCGTTGACACCGATCCAGGGCTCACCGGTGGTGAACCCGGCCGTCTGCGCATCAGCGGTCCAGGGCATCGGGGTGCGGGCATTGTCGCGACTGAACCTGGCCAGACCGGGGAGCAGCTCCTCGAAGCCGCGCCCATGCATCTCGGCCTGTTCGGCGACGTAGTTCAGCGTCTCCAGGTCGCGGAACTGGTCCAGCCGTTCCCAGTCCAGGTTCGGGAGGCCGAGTTCCTGGCCCTGGTAGACATAGGGCGTTCCGCGGTGGGCGTGCAGCATGCCGAGCAGGACCTTGGCCGATCTGGCCTGCCAAGCCGGGTCGTCGTCACCCCACCGTGACACCGAGCGCGGCTGGTCGTGGTTCTCCAGGTAGAGCGAATTCCAGCCGGTGGTGCCCATGGTCTCCTGCCAGAGCGCCAGGTTGCCGGCCAGGGTCGCCAGCGTGATGGCCCTCGGGACGAACTTGTCGCCCTCCTGGTCCAGCCCGACGTGCTCGAACTGGAACACCATGTCCAACTCGCGGTTGGCGGGGTCGGTGACCTCCAGCGCTGTCCCGGCGTCCACGCCCGGCATCTCGCCGACGGTGAGGAAGACCCGATCGGGGTAGCTGTCGAAGACCTCGCGGTGCATCTCCTGCAGGTACTCCTGCAGCCGCGGCCCGTTGGCGCTGCCGCTGAAGGAGTGAAGCGAGTACGGGTTGTCGACCTCGTCCACACGCTTGGAGATGAGGTTGATGACATCCATGCGGAACCCGTCGACGCCCCGGTCCAGCCACCAGCGCATCATCTGGAAGACGGCTTGCCGCACCTGCGGGTTCTCCCAGTTCAGGTCCGGCTGTTTCCGGCTGAACAGGTGCAGGTAGTACTGCCCGGTGGTCTCGTCGAGCTGCCAGGCCGAGCCGCTGAAGAAGGACCGCCAGGGGTTCGGCGGGCCACCGTCCGGCGCGGGGTCACGCCACCAGTACCAGTCCCGCTTCGGGTTCTCCCGGCTGGAACGGGACTCCTCGAACCAGGCGTGCTCGTCGGAGGTGTGGTTGACCACCAGGTCCATCAGGAGTCGGATGCCACGGGCGTGCAGGGCCGCCAGCAACTCGTCGAAGTCGGCCATGGTCCCGAAGAGCGGGTCGATGGCCTGGTAATCGGAGATGTCGTAGCCGTTGTCGTCCATGGGGGAGCGGTAGATCGGCGAGAGCCACAGCACCTTCACCCCCAGGTCGGCCAAGTGGTCGACATGGTTGATGATGCCGCGCAGGTCCCCGATGCCGTCGCCATTGGCGTCGGCGAAGGAACGCGGGTAGATCTGGTAGACCACCGCATCCCGCCACCAGCCCGGCTGGTTCAGGTCGGGACGCAGGAGGTTGGCTTCAATGTCGGTCATCGCTGCGACCCCCTCATCACACCGGAGATGACCCACTTCTGGGCGAAGACGTAGACCAGCACCATCGGGGCGATCGCCATCAGGTAGGAGGCGAAGGCGGCCGGGTAGTTCGTGTTGAACTGGCCCTGGAAAACGTACTGGGCAAGGGGCAGCGTCTGCGTCCCCGGGTCAGAGAGGATGACCAGCGGCAACAGGAAGTCATTCCAGGCCCATAGCGCGGTTAGGATGCCCACGGTGGCGTTCATCGGCGCCAGCAGCGGGAAGATGATCTTCCAGAACACCGTCCAGGTGCTGGCCCCGTCGATGCGCGCGGACTCCTCCAGTTCCTCGGGGACCGCCTTGAGGAAGCTGGTGTACATCAGGATGTTGAAGGCCAGGCCGTAGACCACGTAGATCAGGATCAGGCCGGCCTCGTTGTCGATCCCGAGGGCGGCGGTCTCCTTCACCACCGGCAGCATGATGATCGGGAAGGGGATGAACAGCGCCGCCAAGAAGTAGTAGTACAGCGCCTTGAAGCTCTTGCGGTGCAGGTTGCGCGACAGGGCGTAGGCGACCATCGAGTTGGTCAGCAGGGTCAGCACCACTGCACCGACGGTGATGATCGAGCTGGTCAGCAGCCGGCTGGGGAAGTCGGTGAGGTCCCAGGCCTGGCGAAAGTTGGCCAGAGTGAACTGCTGGGGCAGCGCGAAGCCCGATTCGGCCAGCTCCGGTGAGGTCTTGAAGGCGGTGACGAGGGCGAAGTAGAGCGGGATCAGGATGGTCAGCGAAAGGACTGCGATCAGGCCAGTGGCCCACCAGTTGATCTGGCGCCGGTCCGGGCGGACCTTGAGCCCGTCGTGGGTGGCAGGCAGTCGTCTGCCGACGTGTGCCGTGGACATCAGATTTGCTCCCTCGACTGGAGGAACTTCAGCTGGGCGAAGCTCAGGACGATCAGGATGATGAAGTACACGACGCCATTGGCGGTCTGGTAGGCGTACTCGCCGCCCTGGAAGCCGTTCTTGAAGATCAGGAAGGCGATCGACTGGGTGGAGGTGCCCGGCCCACCATTGGTCATGGCGACCACCTGGTCGAAGACGCCCAGGGAGTTCTTGAAACTGAGCACGACGTTGATGGTGAAGAAGCCCATGATCAGCGGGAAGGTGATCTGGGTGAACTTCTTCCAGGTGCCGGCGCCATCGAGTGAGGACGCCTCGTAGACCTCCTCGGGGATGGTCTGCAGCCCGGCGAGGTAGATGATGGTGGTGAAGGCCACGCCCTGCCAGACGCCGACGAAGACGATCGCGAGCCAGGCGAGTTGCTCATTGGCCAGCAGCGAGGTCGACAACCATTCCCACCCCAGCCACTGCCCGAGCTTGGGCAGGTTGTTGGTGAACAGGTAGCTGAAGATGTAGGCAACGATCAGCACGGGCAGGATGTTGGGCAGAAAGTACAGCCCACGCCACCCATTGCGTCCGACGATCTTGGAGTTCAGCATCACCGCCAGGAACAGCGCGATCACGTTCGTGAGCACGGTGGCGCTGATGGCGTACAGGAAGGTGAACCCGTAGGACTGCCAGATGATGTCGTCCTGGAATAGGTTGATGTAGTTGGTCAGCCCGACGAAGCGCCACTGGCCATAGCCCTGGTAATTGGTGAAGGTGTAGAAGATGCCCTGCAGCAGGGGGTAGATCAGCAGCCCGGTGAACAGGACCACTGCGGGGACGATCATCCACAGGTGGGCCGGGTCGATCTTCTTGCGGCCCTCGGTGCTGGAGAGCTGCTTGAGTTCCTCGGCGGTCCAGCCGCGGCCGCCCTCACCGCGTGGGGCGTCGGGTGCTGACGTGCTCTGGGTCGATGATGCGATGCTCATGACATTCCTCCTGTCGGCCCTGGTCAGCGGGTCTGGGCGAGTCGGGCAGTGACCTTGTTCCACTGCTCGTCGAGGGTCCTCACGAAACCGTTCACGTCGCGGTTGATGAGGAATTGCTGCAGGTAGTTGTTGAAGTTCATCCCCTGCGGGAAGTTGTGGTCGGAGTAGGTGGCCACCCGGTCGGCGTCGAAGTAGGGCTGCAGGCCCTGGAGGGCCTCGTCCTGGGGCTTGAGTTCCTTGAGGGTGGGGTAGGCGACCTGCGCATCGCAGTAGGCGGTCATGTTTTTGGGCTCCATGAGGTACTCCATGAACTGCAGGCTCTCCTTCTCATGGCGGGGCGCCTGGGGGAGCAGCAGGGCGACGTCCACGCCGGAGACGACCCGGGTGTCCTTCTCGTCCTCCGCGGGGGTCGCGTAGGTGCCGAGCTTCACGTCGGGGTTGTAGCTGCGGATCGCCGGAATGGCGTAGGTGCCGTGGAGGTACATCGCCGCCTTGCCCTGGGCGAAGCCCTGGTTGGCATCGTTGTAGCCCAGCTCGAACTTGTTGGAGTTGCCGTAGCTGGCCAGCTTCAGCATCTTCTCCATGACGGGCTTGAGGTGGTCGAAGCCGGCCTCGCCCTTGAGCCGCTTGTCGTACCAGGTCGCCACGCCCTCGGTGAGGTAGCCCCCGGAGATGGAGCTGAACATCGGTGCGCCGGTCCAGTTGTCCTTGAAGCCCCAGTAGAAGGGGTTGACCTTCTTGGCGGTGAACATGTCGCACAGCTCGATGAACTCGCCCCAGGTCTTCGGCGGCGTGGCGCCGTGCTTGTCGAAGACGGTCTTGTTGTAGATCACGCCCGAGCCATTGGTCGACAGCGGGAGGCCGTTGACCTGTCCCTCGCCCCCGGTGCCCAGGGAGGGGAGGATCTTGGCCACGCCCTCCTGTACGTGGTCCAGCAGCTTGGTCCTGGCGAAGTCGTAGAAGACGCCGGAACGGGCCAGTGAACCGTAGTTGTAGTCGCCGTTGATGGTGATGGCGTCCGGCATGTCCTCCTTGACCAGGCGCACCCGCAGGGCGGTGACATTGTCGGCCTGGAAGTTCTGCTTGAAGTGGACGTCGTGGCCGCTGTTGTACTCCCGCAAGATCTGGTCGAACAGCGTGATGGCCTCGGACTTGAACTGGAAGAACTCCAGGTTCTTCGAGTCACCGCCTGAGCTGCAGCCGCTCAGGCCGGACGCGGCCGCGACCCCTGCGGCGCCGAGCAGGACCGCCCGGCGGGTTGGTCGGATCATCTTCTTCTCCTTCGAAGGCGATGGATGCGGTACTCGATCCTTGCTTAGTTTCACCCCGCAAATAAGCTACTGTCAATACATGCTTGCCGATTCGTTGCCGAAGGGGTGGGGGAGGCTGCCCGATTCGTCGCGGCGAATCCTGCTGCAGTTGTTGCGTTTCGGGCCGGCGTCTCGGACGCAGCTGACCGCTGCCCTGGGCCTTTCCCCGGCGAGCCTCAGTCGCATGGTGGTGCCGCTCCTGCGGGCCGGTCTGGTCGTCGAGGGACGCCCGCAGTACGGGCGATCCGGCGGTTCTTCGGACGGTGAACGCGAGGCGCAGGGCCGCCCCTCGATCCCGCTCAAAGCAGTGCCCGCGGCCGGCCTCCTGGTGGGCGTGGCCCTCACCCATGCCGAGGTGACCGTCGTGGTGACCGACCTGACCGCCCGCGTGCTGGCGTCCCGAACCCGCCCGGTGGAAACCCGCTCAGGGGTGGTCGACCTGGACCGCGCAGTCGCTGACATTGCGGCATTGGTGGCCGAACTGCGGACGGAGCTGACCGAAGTCCCGGGCGAGCTGATTGCTGTGGGGGTGTCCATGGGTGGCAATGTGCCCGATGGGCGGACCGTCCAGCGCGCGCCCTTCCTGGGCTGGGAGGACGTCCCGCTGGCCGACCTGCTCGAACACGCGACCGGTCTGCCGGTGCGACTCGAGAACGACCTCGCCGCCCTCGCGCGTGCAGAACTCTGGTTCGGACTGGGTCTGGCGTCCGACCGGTTCATCGTGGTGACCATCGGGATCGGCGTCGGCTACTCGTTGGTGGTCGACCGCAGGGTGGTCGTGGACGCAGACTCCGGCCATGGCTCGATGGTCGGGCCGCTGCTGGACGGGCTGCCGCAGTTCAGCGAGCTGGAGCCCGGCGCCCCGGGGCTGGAGGAAGCAGCACACCGCCTCGGGTGCCTGATAGGCCAGGCCTCCGCCTTCACCTTCCCCCAGCGGGCGCTGGTCGCCGGCGAATCCGCCCACCTGCTGCGTGGGCATGAGGATGCCCTGGCCCGCGGGGTGGCCGAGTACCGCCACCCGCTGGCGTGTGAGCTACCGGTCGAGATCCATGAAACCGGTTTCGACTTCTGGGCCCGGGGAGCGGCCGTGGAGGCGCTGAGCTGGGTCTTCGGCGAGTCCTGAGTCGGTGCTCCCACACGTACACCCCGCCGCTTCTGCCCCCAGCTGACGCCTCCGCTCCCGATAGGCTGGGCGACGTGCCTCCTCGATTGCGCATTGCCCAGCTCGCGAACTTCGTGGGCCCCGTCTCCGGCGGGATGCGCGTCGCCATCGACGCCCTGGGCAAGGGCTATGTCGAGGCAGGACATGAGCGCATCCTGGTGATCCCGGGCAAGGAGGACTCGGTCACGGAGACCGAACTGGGCCAGGTCATCACCGTCCGTGCCCCGCGCCTGCACAAGGACTACCGCATGATCGCCACGCCCTGGCGTGCCCTCGACGTGCTGGACCGGTTCCAGCCGACCTCCATCGAGGTCTCCGACAAGTGGACGCTCTCGCCGGCTGCCAGGTGGGCCCATCGCCGTGGGCTCGGGGCAGCGCTGTTCAGCCACGAGCGGCTGGACGACATGCTCTCGATGTGGTTCCGCAGCCAGTTCGGCGTGGAGGCCGCGGTCGGCGCCCTCAATCGTCGCCTCAGCAAGGAGTTCGACGCGGTCGTCGTCACCTCCCGCTATGCCGCCGAGGAGTTCGCCCACACGGGCGCGAAGCTCTGGTACGTCCCCCTCGGTGTGGACCTGGAGAACTTCCGGCCGGACCGCCGCGATGTCGAGAACGGCCCTGTCCTGGGTCCTGATGGGAGCTTCCAGCGTCCTGTCCAGCTCTGCTACGTGGGCCGGATGTCGCACGAGAAGAGCCCGCAACTGGGGGTGGCGGCCGCCGTTGAGCTGCATCGCCGCGGCGTCCCGATCGAGTTGAACATGTACGGCACCGGGCCCGACACCGAGCCGCTGCGCGAGCTCGCCGGGGACGCCCCGGTGGTCTTCCACGGTTTCGTCAAGGGACGCGAGGAGGTCGCGCGTCGGTTCGCCAACAGCGACATCTCCTATTCGGTCTGCCCGGCCGAGACCTTCGGCCTGGCGGTGCTCGAGGCGCTGGCCTGCGGCACTCCGGTGGTGACCAGCAACCGTGGCGGCGCCCACGAACTGGTCGACCCGACCAGCGGGGAGTTCGGGCCGCCGCATGCCAGCGGCATCGCTGATGCCACCGAGCGCCTGATCGCCCGCTTGGGGCCCGAGCTGCGTGTCGCCTCGCGGGCGAGGGCGGAGCAGTACAGCTGGGCCAACAGCGTGGACAAGATGCTCGAACTGCACACTCGACTGGCGGAGGAGGGCGGCAGTCCTCGCCGCCGCTTCGCACGCAACGGAAGGGGAAAAGGATGAGGCTGAAGCGTGTCGGCCTGGTCGCGGCTGCCCTGGCAGCGGCCGTGGCGCCGGTGGTGGCAGCTGCCCCGAAACCGGACCGCTTGACCCCCGATGGCATCGAGACGATCGAGGACGCGGTCGCTCACTGTCGCGCCACCGGGACACGGGGCTGGGACCTGGTCGACGAGGCCACCCACCTGGTCTTTCGCAAGTACTCCTACTACTCGGCCTACCACTGGTGGGAAACACCCCGGCAGGCCTTCGAGCGCAGCCGGGGCCAGTCGAACCAGTACAACACCGCCCTGGCCAGGGTGCTGCGGGCACTCGGCTTCACAGTCCGGACCGTCCACGCCGCCCGGGTGCGCCTGGACCGGGCCCCGTGGTGGCATGTCGGCCACACCTGGCTGCACGTCACCATCGATGGCGACACGCGCGATGTCTGCGCGTCCAAGATCGAGAACACCGCCGGGGACGTGGAGTTCACCCCGATGACCCCGGTGCGTCCCTTCCGCGGGTTGACCTATGTCGACACCACGCTGGGGCTGGCGCCGATCGCGGTGGCAGCCACCTGGCGATCGTGGCTGGAACGCAAACCCCTGCCGCGCTGGTTGTACCGCCGCTTCGGGGAGGGCGTCACCGAGTGAGCTGTCCGCCTTCATCCCCGCCAGCGGTAGGCATTCGGTCTCAGCACCTCCCAATAGCTGTGATCTGTTCGGCTCCCATGAGGCCGTAGTATCGATCGCGCCGTGGCCCCAAGCGGGACGGGACTTGCCCTCGCCGACCACCGATAAGCATGAAGAACGTCCCCTCCTCAGGGGGGACGTTCTTCATGCATGCGGAGTCAAGGCTGCTCCAAGTCCTCGACCGTGAGGCGCCTCGTTCCGCTCGTGGCGGCCAGGACCGCACCGTCTCGAGCGTCCAGCGTCAAGAGACCACCCTGCGGATCGACTCCATGAATTCCCATGGTTGGATTGATGGCATCGTAGACATCGCCATACTTTTTCAGCGTCAATAGGAATGTCTTGTTCGGCACTTTCTCTGCAAATTTGCCCAAGAGCGGTGTGCTGGACTCGCGAAAGCGGGTGCCGTCCCTGGTTCCTCCCAGTTGCGTCACTTTGATCTGCTCACCGGGCTTCAGCGACCCCTTGAGAACACGTGACACACTCATGACACTGATGGTGCTTGGAACCCCCATGTCGCGGCGTTGCTCCTCGCTCAGAGTGATGCCCCGCTGGGGATCCTTGGGAAGATCTCCTCCGTGTGCGTCGGGTAGCATGAGTTCCTCGTGCGAGGAAAGGTACTGGGCGACGACGACCGCATCTGCTGCCGCGGCGATGTCATCAAGGTTGGCGAAGTAGGGATAGTCAGCTGTGATGTCAACGATTGATGGCTGCCGAGAGCGAGTGGCGACGTAACCGAACGCCGCAAGTCCTGCAGCGCCTGTCGCGACCAGAGCCAAGCGGCGAGAGAATTTTCTGTCCATGAGATACTCCAGTCCAAGGTGACGGGTCAAGAGCCGCAGCGTCGGGGCCCCGATGAGTCGAGTGGGCGCCAACCCGTGGCCCAGAGCAAAACAGCACGAGGATGAGCGGTCAAGGAATTTCAGGAGAGTTTAACGAGAAACTTAGGAAGGTGGAGAAACCCCGCGGCTGATGCGGGAATATCCACGTCCAGGGATTGCGGAGAACCGTCAGGGGATGGGGCCCTGGGTGCGGGAGAGGCGCTCAGCGACGTCGGGCCAGTTGACGACATTCCACACGGCCACCTCACCGTGGCTGGATTGCAATCCGCTGCCGCGCTGGTTGTACCGCGGGTTCGGGGAGGGCGTCACCGACTGAGGGTGAACCGCTCGCGCGTTAGGTTTTCGGTGGACCCGTCCGACTTGTCGAGAGGTACTCACCGATGCCCAGCCCCGCCCGTCGCGTCCTCACCGGCCTGGCCGCCGCCGCCTGCGCGCTGAGCCTGGCCCTCCCCGCTGAGGCTGCACCCCGGCAGTCGCCACGCGGAGCCGACAACTCCACCCAGGCTCGGCAGATCACCTCGGCTGCCACGTCGGCAGCCACCCGCATCAAGCAGAAGAAGACCCCACCCGGTCGCGCCACCGAGACCACTCGTGCCCTGGACGCCGCGCTGGCGCAGATGGTGCAGTCCGGTGCCACCGGCGCGACCGCCCGCGTCCAGACCCCCGCCCTGAGCTGGAGCGGTGCCGCAGGTCTGCGTGACAAGGACCGCGGCGCGCCGGCCGGACGCCAGGACCGCTTCCGCGTGGCCAGCAACACCAAGATGATGATCGCCACCCTGGTGCTGCAGGAGGTCGACCGGGGTGTCTGGTCGCTGGACCAGCGCGTCGCCACGGTGATGCCGCACCTGTTCCCGGCACACCAGGACGTGACCTTCCGACAGCTGCTCAGCCACACGGCGGGCGTCCCCAATGGCACCGCTGAACTGCTCGCCGCCCAGGTCAAGGACCCCACCTCAGAAGCCGAACTCGTCGCGGCCCTGAGCCGCGACTACACCCCGCAACAGCACATTGACCTGGTCAACGCGGTGCCCTGGACCGAGCCGGGCAAGTTCCTCTACTCCAATGCTGGTTACATCGCCCTCGGCATGTTGTTGGAGACCCAGAACAAGCAGCCGCTCCAGCAACTGCTCCAGCAGCGAGTCTTCCGTCCGGCAGGCATGAAGCACAGCTCCTACCTGACCGACCCCGGGCTCAAGGGCCCCAGCCTCGCCGAGGACGCCTGGCTGGGCGGCAGCGACGGATGGATGGAGCTGGACACCTTCGACCCGGATGTCTTCGGCGCGGCAGGTGCTGTGCTGTCGACCACCGAGGACCTGAACAGCTTCACGCGCGCCCTCGTCTCGGGCCGCCTCATCAGCCGACCGCTGCTGGCCCAGATGTCCACGCCGGCCTCCTCCGGGGCCCTGCAGTACGGGCTTGGGCTCTACCGCATCCCCGGCCCCTGCCCGTCGGCTGGTGCGGAGCCCTGGTTCTACGGCCACGACGGGGCTGCGATGGGCACTCTCAGCGTCGCCTTCACCTCCGCTGACGGGAAGCGTTCGATCTCGCGGGTGCCATCGGGCGCGACCTGTCCAGCGTCGAGGGGCGTTGGAGCATCAACCAGGTCCTGGTTCCCATGCTGGAAGCAACCTGCCAGCGTTGATCCCCGTCAACGACAATGACGCCCCCTCAGGTGAGGGGGCGTCATTGCTGGGTGGGAAGCGTCAGGCGATCAGGCCCTGGGTGCCGCGGGCGCGGGTGAGGCGCTCAGCGACGTCGGCCCAGTTGACGACATTCCACCAGGCGTCAACGTAGTCAGCCTTGACGTTCTTGTACTGCAGGTAGAAGGCGTGCTCCCACATGTCCAGCTGCAGCAGCGGGATCTGGCCGGCCGGCAGGTTGCCCTGCTGGTCGAAGAGCTGGTTGATGTTGAGGCGCTGGCCCAGGACGTCCCAGACGAGCATGGACCAGCCGGAGCCCTGCAGGCCCTTGGCAGACTCGTTGAACTGC
This sequence comes from Aestuariimicrobium sp. p3-SID1156, assembly GCF_025144225.1. Classification (GTDB taxonomy): domain Bacteria; phylum Actinomycetota; class Actinomycetes; order Propionibacteriales; family Propionibacteriaceae; genus Aestuariimicrobium. The sequence continues at coordinate 27,482 of NZ_JALXXB010000012.1, read as the reverse complement.
TTCTGGAAGCCCTCGAAGCCACCGAAGAACTCGGTCAGCGCAGCGGCGACCTCACCCTCGGGCTGGCCACCACCGTCGGGGGACATGTTCTTCCAGAACACGGAGTGGTTGATGTGGCCACCGAGGTTGAAGGCCAGGTCCTTCTCCAGCTTGTTGATCGCGGCGAAGTCGCCCTTCTCGCGAGCCTCGGCCATCTGGTCCAGCGCCTTGTTGGCGCCGTCCACGTAGGCCTTGTGGTGCTTGTCGTGGTGCAGCTCCAGGATCTCGGGAGCGATGTGGGGGGCGAGTGCGCCGTAGTCGTAGGGGAGGTCGGGCAGCGTGTAGACAGCCACAGTCAGCCTTTCGTCAGCGCCCGCCGATTGCGGGCGAACAGCGGATGATGCTTGTGTCACGAGCCTATTGGGTTGGTCCAAGAGTCGCAGCGGATGGACCAGATCGATCAGCTGAAGGACGCCCTGCGCGCGGCGCGGCGCAGGATTCTCAGCAGCGGCGGGCCGAGGATGACCAGCAGCACGGCCGTGGTCAGCGCGCGTCCCAGGTTCCAGCCCATCGAGGTGGCGACGTTGAACAGCACGAAGCGGTGCAGGTTCTCCAGGGCGGGCGCTCCCGGCTGGTAGGAGATCTGCGAGTCCTGCCCCACGGCAAAGGGCCAGTAGGAGAAGTCCATCATCCAGCCGTAGAGGAAGCTGGTGAAGAAGGCCATCACCACGAGCATCAGGATCTCTGCGCGGCCGCGCAGCGGGGGCAGCAGGCCGGCCAGCAGGCCGAGGAAGCCGGCGGCGAGCATCTGGTAGGGCAGCCAGGGCCCGACGCCGGCGGTGATCAGCGCCGAGGCGAACAGACCGGTATTGCCCAGCACGAAGCCGAAGCCGGGCCCGAAGACGCGCCCGGACAGCAGGATCGGGAGGAAGACGGTCTCGATCCCGGCGGTTCCCGCCCCCAGCGGACGCACGGCCGCCACTACGGCCGACATCACCCCCAGCAGCGCCAGCGCCTTCACATCGGTCTGGTCGCCAGCGATCTGCGCGCTGACCACCGCCAGTAGCAGCGGGACCACCAGCACCAGCAGCATCGGCGCCAGCTCATTGGTGGACAGGTCGGAGCCCGGGGCCATCAGTAGCGGCCAGCCGAAGACGACCACGCACATCAGCGCGGAGACCACCAGCATCACCACCGAGCGGGTGGACAGGCGCAGCGCCGGAGCCGGACGCACGTCCAGCCCGTTCGTCGGCTCAGCCACGGGCCACCCCCAGCCCAGCGTCGGTGAGATCTGCCGTGGTCAGCACGGGGTGGGGGAAGAAGACCTTCGCCACCTGCGGGGAGAAGGCCGGCGAGCTGGTGCAGACCTCGCGCGTCGGACCATCGGCGACCACCTCACCATCGCCCAGCACCACCGTTCGGGTGGAACTGGCGGCGGCGAACTCCACGTCGTGGGTGCTGACCAGGATGCAGGTGCCCTGTGTTGCGAGGCGCTGGAGGATGCCGGTCAGCTGGTGCTTCATCGAGTAGTCCAGGCCGCGGGTGGGCTCGTCCAGCAGCAGGACGCGAGGGTTGGCGACCAGCTGGATCGCCAGCACCAGCCCGAGTCGCTGCCCCTCGGACAGGTCGCGGGGGTTGGCGTGCGGGTCGAGCGCCAGGCCGAGCTCGTCGAGCAGGGCCCGCGTCGACCCGGCCGGTGCCTCCGATTCGCGGTCGGCCTGCTCGCACTCCTCGGCGACAGTGGGCAGGTAGAGCAGGTCGCCGGGGGTCTGCGGTACCAGGGCGATGTGGGTGCGGACCTCGGCAGGCTTGGTCTTGCGCGGGTCCATACCGTCGACCTCGACGCGTCCGCGCCCGCTGATGGCCCCCTGCATGGCCCACAGCAGGGTCGACTTGCCAGCGCCATTGCGACCCATCAGTGCGGTCACCTGACCGGAGTGGAATGACAGGCTGACCTCGTCGAGGGCGACGGTGCTGCCGTAGCGGACGGTGAGCTTCTCGACCCAGGCCGCGACCGGACCGGGGGTCGGCGTCGTGGGGGGAGTGACCTGGGGCACGAGGCCCAGCTCGGCCACCTCGCGCCGGGCCTCCCGCACGCTGAGGGGGACGCGTCCCCACCCGAGGCTGTGGGCCAGGTCTGCCAGGGGCGGCACCACAGACGCGACCGCGAGCACATCGCGCGGATCGCCCAGCTCCGCGCGTCCATCACCGGTGAGCCACAGCATCGAGTCGGCGGCGTGCATGACACGCTCGAGGCGGTGCTCGGCGAGCACAACGGTCAGGCCCACCTCGTGGACCAGGGTGGTGATCGCCGACAGCACGTCCTGGGCGGCGGTCGGGTCGAGGGCCGAGGTGGGCTCGTCCAGCACCACCACGCGCGGCTGGGCCGCCAGCACCGAGGCGATCGCCACGCGCTGCTGCTGGCCGCCCGACAGGGCCATCAGCGGGCGGCGGCGCAGCTCGGCGATGCCCATCAGGTCCAGGGTCTCCTCGACGCGCTTGCGCATGGCGGTGGGCGGAATGCCCAGCTGTTCCATGCCGTAGGCAACCTCATCCTCGACCACATCGGTGACGAAACCGGTGATCGGGTCCTGTCCGACGTAGCCGACGACATCGGCCATGTCGCGGGGGCGGTGGTGGCGGGTCGAACGGCCGTCCACGCGCACCTCCCCGGACAGGTGTCCGCCGGTGAAGTGGGGGACCAGGCCGTTGATCGCTCCCAGCATCGTCGACTTGCCGCTGCCGGTGCGACCGACCACCACGCACAGGTCGCCCTCGCGGATGGTGAAGGAGGCGTTGCGCAGCACCGGCGCGGACTCGGTGTAGCTGATGGTGACGTCGTCGAAGGTGATCACCGGGCAGCCTTCTTCCTGTGGGCGGTGGTTCGGGTGGCCGGCGGGGGAGTGATGAACGCCGGAAGGGCGAGCATGGCGACGGCCAGCAGCATCGCCCCATGGAGCTGCGGCCACTGCAGCGGGGTGGTGCGCGGGTTCATCACCGCGTAGTGGTCCTGCTGCAGCCAGAAGGCCAGCGCGGCTGCTCCCACCCCGAGGGCGACCAGAATCGTGTCGTTGGGCCGCCAACGATGGGGGCGATAACGCGTGCTGCGGTGCGACCGGCCCGCCAGGTGCAGGCCTGCCATCACGCCCACCACGGACGCCCCAAGGATCGCCCACGGCAGCCTGCCCAGCTCCGGCATCGACAGCAGGGCGTAGGTGGAGAAGACCAGCCCGCACAGCGAGAGGATGAGCAGGAGGCTGGTCGGCCAGGCCTGGCCGCGGGAATCCACCGCCCGGCCGTAGCCACGGGACTCCATCGCCGCGGCCAGCCGCATCGAGCGGTCCAGGGCGTCCTCGAGGACGGGCACCAGAACGGCCTTGACCGCACGCCAGCCGGTTCCGGCGCCGCCGCGCAGGCGACGCGCGCGACGGATCCGCAGCAGGGACTCAACCAGCTGCGGGGCCAGGGCGAGTGCGATGATGACCGCGACCGAGAGCTGGTTGAGGGCGGCGGGGACACTCTTGAGGGCCTGGCGGGGGTTGGCCAGAGTGTTCGCCGCGCCGATGCAGACCATCAGGCTGGCCAGCCGGAGACCGTCATAGCCGGCCGCCAGCAGGGCATTGGCCGTCACGGGCCCCCCGAAGCGGATGCCGGCAGCCCAGGCCGGCAGCGGGATCTCAGGGAGGGTGAAGAGCACCACACCGTCGCGGCGACCGCCCAGGAGGGCCATCAGCGCGACCCGGAAGATGATCACGATGAGCGCGAGGGTCAGGTAGGCGCCGACCGCCCGCGCCCAGGGGGCGTCCGTGCGCCGGTTCAGGACGACCATGATCACCGCGGTGAGCAGGAGCCCGAGGAACAGCGGATTGTTGGAGGTGCTGGCCGCCATGGCTGCGCCCATCGCCCAGCCCCACCATGCCCACGGGTGGGTGCTGGGGCCGGGTCGGCGGGCGGTGTGGCTGAGCTGGTCGCTCCCAGCGGCGGCGTCCTGCCCCTGCCCCGGCTCAGGGCCGGGGCGACGTGCAGTGCGGGTCACTCCTCGGATCGACCCCGGAGTCGGGTGATGCCGAAGGCGGCTGCCGCGGAGGCGATGAGCCCGCCGGTGGCGATGGCTGCCCAGGGCGTCCCGTTGGTCCCGCCGGGCGGAGAAGAGACCGGGGCGGTCTCGACAGCGGTCGGATTGCCCGAAGACTGCGCCGACTGGCTATCGGATTCGCTGGACACCGGGGAGTGGGAGCCACTCGCCGTGGCCGGGCTGCTCGGCGACTGCGAGGCGCTGGTGCTGGGACGCGCCGAGCTGGGTGCCGTCGGGGTCGGCTGCTGGCTCGAACGCTGAGCGGTGTGCTGGGTGGACGGCGCGCTGCTGGTCGACCGGGCCGGCGGGGTCGTGGCGGATCGTGTCGTGGCCGGCTGGGTGGGTGCCTGCCGGGTCGTGGCGGCCTTCGGCTGGGTCGGGCGGGTCGTGGCCACCACCGGCGGCTGTGCCTTCTGGGTCGCCTTCTGGGTCGGCTTCGGGGCCGGCTTGCGGGTCGGCTTGCGGGTCGGCGTCGGCTCCGGCTGGGTGCTCAGCGCCTTGATGTTGATGATGTTGTTCAACAGCCCCGGGCAGCTCTCACCGGTGCGTCCGTAGCACCAGCCCTCGACCGAGCCCGGCTTGGGCTCATAGGGGATGTAACCCCAGTTGGAGTAGGACCAGCTGCCCCCGGGGGTCCCCTGCCAGTACTGCCAGTACTTGCTCTGGGCAGGGCCGTTGAAGTCCTTGCCCTCGTAGCAGACGTTCGGGGAGCCGTTGATCTGGCACACGAAGCCGGGGTCGCGGTCCCGCTCGGTGACGCTGGCCACCGAGGTCAGCGCAGCTTTGCCGTTGCGGAAGCTGCTGGTGCAGCCAGACGCGACGACACCGCCGTTCTCGTTGACCGCCAGCACGTAGACCCGGCCCGAGGACACGCAGTCACGGGCACCAGCCAGGGGCAGCCGCTGTGAGAGGTCGCCAGGCAGCGGGGACGCCGTAGCCGACGTGGCCGCCGGCCCCGCCACGAGGGCGGGGGCCAGCAGCATGGTCAGGACGACAAGGCTTCGGAGGAACCGCATCAGCGACCCGTCTCCGGCATGGGCCGGCCGCCGTTGTCGGTGCTGGTGGTGGCGGTTGCCGTGGACGCGCCGCCAGTGGACTGCTGGCTGCTCGACTGGCCACCGGTGCTCTGGCCCTGGCTCGCGGAGGGGGAGGGGTCGGCGCTGGAGGCCGGGGAGGAGGGCTCCGATGGAGCGCCGCAGCCCTTGTCGAGCGTCACCGTGAGCAGGCTGTCCTCGGCCAGGGCGACCAGGCCCTGGGTGGTGCCCATCAGGTTGGACTCCTTGCCGTCCAGCACATTGGACAGCGCGCCGGTGCCGGTGAGCTTCTGCTGGGCGCGGAGGAACTTCAGCGCGTCTGCGTCCGTGCGTCCGGCGGCGGTGTAGCCCTGCAGGATCATGGCGGTGGTGTTGACGGGGGAGTAGTTGTCCCAGTAGCCGCCGGGGGTCTTGGCGCCCTTGGCCCAGGTGAGCGCCTTGTCCAGCGCGGTGGAGACCTTGTCGCCACCCTGGCCGGACTGCTTCAGGCCCGCGAGCGCGGAGATCATGACGCCGGAGCTGTCGGGATCGGTCTTGAAGGCCGGCGGGTTCTTCCAGCTCTCGACGTATCCCCAGGAGCCGCCCTTGTCCTGCAGGGTGACGGCCCGGTCGATGAGCGCGGCCGGAACCTTCTCACCAGTGCGGAGGTAGCCCAGGATCACGTACGGCAGGTTGTTGATGCTCTGCGGACCTTCGTCGGCAACGGCATCCTTGAGGAGGGTGAGCAGATTCCGTCCGCCGAAGTTCGTCGGGTCCTCACCAGCGGCGGCAACGGCGATGATGGACTTGCCGGCCGGTCCCGCACCATAGGTGGGGTACTCCTCGGTCTTCAGCTTGGCGACCATCTCAGCGACCACGTCGGGGTGGCTGTCGGAGGCCGACATGCCGATGATGGCGTCAGCCAGCTGGCCCCCGCCGATCTGGGCCTTGTGGTCCTTCCAGTAAGCGGCCAGCCAGTCGGCGGCCTGGCGGGCGCTGTCATTGGAGACAGCACAGACCGAGCCGGCAGCCGGCAGCACGAACGTGGGTGCGGTGGCCTGGGCGGGAGCAGCGTAGGGGGCGAGGCCGAGCGCCACCGCAAACCCGGCAGCGGCGAGGCGAGTACGAAGAGACACGGCAGAGTCCTTTCAGGAACCTGTGGCGGTTCACGATGCCAACGACGGTTCCCGAAGACTCAATGCTCCAGACCCGGTCCGCTGGCCACGACGGACATGACAGGAAGTCATGCACAAGGGTCGATGGACGCGAAGGCATTCCGACTCGGGATTTCTCCCTCACGGCTGCGGGTCAGTTCCGGGTTTGCACCGGATTCCCCTCCGTGTCCATGCAGGGCCAAATGTAACGGATCGGGCTCCGGTGTGCGACACCAGAGCCCGATCCGTGGATGGTGGTGGGAATACGTCCCAGCTCAGTTGCCGGTCTTGGGCATCGTGCCCGGGGTCGGCTTGGTGCTGGTGCTGGTGCTGGCGCCTGCGGTCGGGGTGGCGGTCGCGCTGGCGGTCGGCGTCGCCGAGGTCTCGACGTCCGCGCACTCAGCCATGGCCCACTCGAGGTTGAGCAGGGTCATGTCGCTCAGGCCCTGGATCGCCTGCACGGTGGCGTAGAGCTCGGGCTCGGTGCCGGTGGGGGAGTTCGGGAAGCCCTTGCCGCCGGCCTGCTCCTGGGCCTTGAGGAGGTAGTCGAAGGCCTTGGTCTCGGCCTCATCCTTGTCCCAGGCCCGCAGGCCCATCAGGACCATGGCGGTGGTGTTGACCGGGGAGTAGCCGTCCCAGTAGCCCTTGGCGTTGCGGGTCGAGGAGAGCCAGGCGATGCCCTTGGCAGCGGCAGCCTTGACGGCGGCCTGGTCATCGGTGGCCTTGGCCTCCTTGGCGACCTCCTCCAGCCCGGCCAGCGCCATCAGCACAGCGCCGGTGGTGTCGGCGTCGGCGACGAACTTGGTCTTGTCCTGCCAGTCCTGGAAGCCCCAGGCGCCGGAGGCGTCCTGCGACTCGAGGAGGGCCTTCACTGCGGCATCGGGGACCTCGACACCCTCGCGGACCAGGGCGATCACGACGTAGGGCAGGTTGTAGATGCCCTCGGCGGTCGGGTCCTTGGCCAGCGCGTCCTGCATGATCTTGACCAGGTCCAGGCCGGCGAAGTTCTCAGGGTCCTCGCCCATCGCCTGCAGGGCGATCGCGAGCTTGGCAGCGCCACCCGGGTTCTCGGTGTACTTCGGAGCCAGCGTCCTCAGGTGTGCCAGCAGCTCGTCGATGAGACCCTCCTCGGCTCCGACGGCAGCCAGAGCGAAGACCGACTCGGCGGTGAAGCCGGCGGTGAAGGCGTCCTTCTTGTTCTCCCACAGGGAGGCGACCCACTCGACGGCGGCAACCTCGACGTCAGCAGGGCAGTAGCCCTCGATGGCGGCGACCGAGATGGCAGGGCGGATCGTGGCCTGAGCCATGGGAGCCAGGGACAGGCCGGTCAGGCCCAGAGAGGCGGCGCAGGCGAGCGCCGCGAGGCGGGTGCGGAGGTTCATGGGGATCCTTTCAATGGCCCACTAGCTTGCGGGCCCGCAGGTCACGCTACTTGATTCGGACCGGAGACGGGAAAGCCCCCCACATCGTGGTGGGGGGCTATCCGGAATCAGGACAATGGCGCCTCAGAAGCGGTCCTTGGCGTCGGAAGCGTGGTCAGCCACATCCTTGGCGGCATCCTTCACGTCCTCACCGGCCTGCTTCACGCGGGCATCGGCCTGGTCGTCCAGACCCTCTGCCTGAAGGCCTGCATTGTCGGTGGCATCGCCGTACTTCTCCTTGGCCTTGCCAGAGAGCTCCTCGGCCTTGTTCGAAATCTTGTCACCCAGTCCCATGGTGTGGTCCTTTCTGTAGGTGGCGTCCGGATGGTGTCATCCAGCCGTGTGTTCCACGCTAGGCGCTCGACCCGCTCCGCGCTGGGAAACGAGAAACGATTCTCGTCGGGTGAGGGTCGCTCAGCCCTCGACGTGCAGGATGCGGAATCCCTTCGACGATGCCGCACGCTCGCACGACCAGCCCTGGGCACCAATCCACTGCTGCAACGAGTCCGCCCCCAGATTTTTGCTCACGACCATCCAGGCCTGTCCGCCGGGCGCCAGCCGAGGCAGCCACTCCAGCAGCAAGGCGTGCAGGGCTGGTTTCCCGATGCGGATGGGCGGATTCGACCAGAGCTGGTCGTAGCGCTGGTCGCTCTGGGCGTCGCGTCCCACGTCTTCGGGGCGCAGGACGCGAACGCGGTCCACCACGCCCAGGTTCTCTGCGTTGAGCCTGGTCAGTGCCAGGGCACGGTCGTTCACATCGACTGCATCGACGACAGCCCCCGGGCACTCGGTCGCCAGGGCCAGGGCAATGGGGCCGAATCCGCAGCCGATGTCGGCGAAGCGACCCGGACGCTGCGGCGGTTCGGTCTCGCGGAAGAGTGTCGCCGTGCCGGGGTCGAGCCGCGTCCCCGAGAAGACACCGTTGGCGGTGGTGAAGGTGTAGTCCCGACCCCAGATGGACGCCCGGATCTCCCGCTGCTTCTGGGGTCCGTCCGGGGAGGTGAAGTAGTGGCTCACGCGGGTTCCTCGTCTCGGCGTCGGCGGGCCTGGACCGCTCGGGCGGCGAGCTGGTCCTCGGCAGGGTAACCCACCTCGCTGAGGGTCAGGCCACTCGCGGGCATCATCAGGACCGAGGAGTCCCGCCCTGTCGCTCGCAACAAGGCGGCGAGCCACTCCTCGTCGCGGCGCACCCGGCTGGGAACCCCCTGCCCCACGGCACACAGCGCCCCCATCAGCGAACGCACCATGGAGTGGCAGAAAGCGTCCGCCACCACCATCACCACCACCTCGCCGGCCTCGTTGCGCACCGCCTCCAGCCGCTGCAGGGTGCGGATCGTGGTGGCTCCCTGTCGGGGCTTGCAGAAGGCGGCGAAGTCGTGGAGCCCGAGCAGGACCTGGGCGCCGGAGTTCATGGCGTCGACGTCAAGGCTGCCGCGCACCGTGGCCGAACGCCGGCGCAGGGTCGGGTCACGGTGGGTCCGCTCGTCCCACACCCGATAGGTGTAGCGGCGCCAGAGCGCCGAGAAACGGGCGTCGAAGTCGGTGGGGACCGGCCGAACCGCGTGCACCACGACATCGGCAGGCAGCACGCGCCGCAGCCGGTGCCCCAGCAGGGCGTCGACGTCCTCTCGTTCACCGTCGCGCACCGGCACGCGCCAGCCCTCGGGCAGGTCGAGGTGGCAGACCTGGCCGGTGGCATGGACGCCCGCATCTGTTCGCCCGGCGACCACCAGCTGCGCAGGTTCGGGCAGGCGGAGGACCTGGGTGATCCAGCCCTCGAGTTCGCCCTGCACCGTGCGAAGCCCGGGCTGGGTGGCCCATCCGGAGAAGTCGGTGCCGTCGTAGGCGAGGTCGAGCCGAAGCCTCATCGGGGCATCACGCGATAGGTGAGGTCATGGATCTCGCGTCCGACGTCCAGCCCGCGACGTTCGTATTTGGTGAGGGGACGCGCCGCGAGTCGTGGGGCCCAGCCGCCCTCTGCGGCGTGCACGTTCTCCACACCGGGGAAGGGGTCGAGCACTTCGCGCATCCATTGGGCATAGTCCTCCCAGTCGGTGGCCAGGTGCCACAGCGCCCCGGGGGCGAGCTGGCGGGTGACGGTGGCCGCGAGTTCGGGGCTCACCAGACGGCGCTTGTGGTGGCGGCTCTTGTGCCAGGGGTCGGCGAAGAAGGTCCACAGCTCGCTGACCTGCCCGGGGTGGAAGAGGGTGGCCAGACCCTGCGCGCCGTCGGCGACCACGATCCGCAGATTGTCGACGCCCTCCCGGCCCATCTTCGACAGGGTGCTCGCCACGGCTGGCTCGAAGACCTCGAAGGCCACCACATTGGCCTCGGCGCGCCCGGCCGCCATCGGCACCAGGGAATCGCCGGTGCCCGAGCCGATCTCGACCACCAGCGGAGCCTCGCGTCCGAAGATCGCAGCCCAGTCGGGCACGGGCTGCTCGGCGACGGAGGTGCTCGTCCCGCGCCGTTCCACGGGAACGACATGAGTGGGGGAGTAGCGCTCCCAGGCCCTCTGCTGGCTCGGGTTCATCCGAGCGGAGCGGCGGACGAAGGAGACGATCTCGCGGTGGACCCGCTCGCTCACTGCCATCTCCGGGTCACGTCGTCGAGGGTGACATCAGCAGTGGCCAGGGCCAGCTCGCAGTACATCGAGTTCGCCCAGCTGAACCAGGGGCGGGTGAACTCCTGGGGGTCGTGGGGGTTGAAGCTCTCGTGCATCATGCCGGTCCCGCCGTCCGTGCGGGCCAGGGTCGCGAGCAACCGGAACTTGTCATCGGTCCGACAGGTCAGGCCCTGCACCGCCAGCGCGATCGGCCACACCCAGCCCTCGGGGCTGTGCGGGCTGCCGACCCCGGACGCGTGGGTGCCCAGGAAGTACTGCGGGTTGGCCTGTGAGAGGACGAACCTCCGCGCCGACCGGTAGAGGGGGTCATGTCGGGAGATGCTGGAGGTGAGCGGCAGGGACAACAGGCTGGGCATGTTGGCGTCGTCGGTCATCAGCTGGTTGCCCAGGCCGTCGACCTCATAGGCGAGGACGCGCTCGGGGCCGATCCCGTGCTTCATCACGCCTTCGCGGATCTCGTCGGCCAGACTGCTGGCCTCGATGGCGAGCTCCTCGTCCTGCCAGGCCTCGGTGGCCATGTCGGCGACGAGTTCCAGGGCGTGGACCGCGAACAGGTTGCCGGGGATGTTGTAACCGAAAGTGCAGGGGTCATCGCTGGGCCGGAAACCGGACCATGTCATGCCGGTGCGAGCCACCGGACCGCCCCGGCCCCACCGGGCCAGGGTGTCGCTGGTGCCGGGGCGCACGAAGCGGTAGGGGGAGCGTTCGGCGTGGTCCTGCTCGGTGCGCCACAGGTCGACCACGATTCGGGCACGGTGCCGCAGGGGGTCGAGCACCTCGTCGCGTCCACTCACCCGCCACAGCTGCCAGGCAAGTTGCACGGGGAAGGCAAGCGAGTCGATCTCGTACTTCTCCTCCCACACCCATGGGTTGCTGCACAGGTCGCCGGCATGCCAGGAGTCATTGGTGGGGCCGGCATTGAAGGCATTGGCATAGGGGGCGCGCTCGATGCACTCCCATTGCTTGGCGACGATCGCCTCGAGGCAGGCCGCAATCTCCACCGACTCGACGGCCAGGGGGATGAACGGCCGCATCTGTGCTGCGGAATCACGCAACCACATCGCCGGGATGTCACCGGTGATCACGAAGGCCGAACCGTCGCTGCCCCTGGTGATGGTGGTCTGCCACGTGTTCAGCATCAGCCGGGTGAACAGGCGACCATGGGTGGGGGAGCCCATGGCCCCATTGATCCTGTCGGCGTACGTGCCGATGACCTGGAGCACCTCGGCACTGGCAGGCTGGGTCACCGGTAGTCTGTCCAGCAGTTCCCGGGCGTCGACCTGGCGTGGGCGCGTGGCAAACTGGGACAGTCCGCGAAGCAGGCCGCCCCACCGGTGCGGTTGGGCCCAACGCGGCGAGTTCACGCAGGTCACGTTACAGGGCCGCCCCGACAAGAACTCAACAGGCCTCCGCGGTGGGCTGCGCCGATTTTGCGCTGGCTGCTTCGGGCGGTAACCTTGTGCGCTGTCGCGCCTGAGCCTGCCCGACACTGGACGCTGCTGGGGAACCGCAGCCGCAGTGGGGTCTGAGCAGCCGGCGCACCACGTCCGTCCACGCAAACTACTGGAAGATGGTCCCTGACCGTGACTACCTACAGCCCCAAGCCTGGCGAGATCACCAGGAACTGGCATGTGATCGACGCCGAGAACGTCGTCCTCGGCCGCCTCGCCGTGACCGCAGCGACCCTGCTTCGCGGCAAGCACAAGGCTACTTTCGCACCCCACATCGATGGTGGTGACTTCGTGGTCATCGTGAACGCTTCCAAGATCGCGCTGTCGGGCAACAAGCGCACCGATTCGCTGCGCTACCGCCACTCCGGCCGTCCTGGTGGTCTCACCGCCACCCCGATCGGCGAGCTGCTGGCCAAGGACCCCCGCAAGGCTGTCGAGATGGCCGTGTGGGGCATGCTGCCCAAGAACAAGCTGAGCCGCCAGCTCATCTCCAAGCTCAAGGTCTACTCCGGCCCCGAGCACCCCCATGCTGCCCAGCAGCCCCAGCCGTACGAGATCACCCAGATCTCCCAGTGATCTGCGAAGACCTGAGGACAGACCGTGACTGACACTGTTGAACTTGACGAGAACGTCGACTACGACGCCGAACAGGCGTTCACCGACGAGAACGATCGTGAGATCGCCTACCGCAGCGATTCCAACCCGGCCGCTGCCGCCGGCACTGCGAGCCGGCCGGCCGTGATCGCCGCTGGCACCGGCACCGGACGCCGCAAGGAGGCCATCGCCCGCGTTCGCCTCGCCCCCGGCTCCGGCACCATCACCATCAACGGCCGCACCCTGGAGGACTACTTCCCCAACAAGGTGCACCAGCAGATCGTGACCGAGCCGCTGACCACCGCCGGTGTCGAGGGTTCCTACGACATCGTCGTTCGCCTGCAGGGTGGGGGCCCGTCCGGCCAGGCCGGTGCACTGCGTCTGGGCATCGCCCGTGCGCTGAACCAGATCGATGAGGAGGCCAGCCGCCCCGCCCTGAAGAAGGCCGGCATGCTGTCCCGCGACGCCCGTATCAAGGAGCGCAAGAAGGCTGGTCTCAAGAAGGCCCGCAAGGCTCCCCAGTACTCGAAGCGTTGATCCTGTACTGACGTACTCCACAGAGCCCCCGCCCGGAGCGGGGGTTCTGCGTTGTCGGGGTTGTGCGTTTTCGGGGTTCTTGCGTGCGGTGGTAGTGTTGCCTTGTTGTGGGTGGCTCGCCGCCCGTCCGAACGCGTGACCCCTTTGGTCCCGTTCCCAGACCTCCGTGAAGCTCCGTGGATTCCTGCGGTCCTTGGGTGGTGCCTTCGCACCCTCGCGGCGGCTCTGGTTCCTGGCCCTTCCGCCCCTGCACAACTCTCTGGAGCTTGAGTGAACGTCCCCACCTATGTCTGGATTAGCACAGTCGTCCTGATCGCGGCCCTGCTGCTGTTCGACTTTGTCTTCCACGTGCGCAAGGCACACATTCCAACGCTGCGTGAGGCAGCCGTGTGGTCGGCGATCTACGTCGGCCTCGCCGTCGCCTTCGGTTTGGGCCTGTGGGCCTTCGGCGGCCACCAGGCAGGGGCGGAGTACTTCGCTGGCTACGTGACCGAGAAGGCACTCAGCGTCGACAACCTGTTCGTGTTCCTGATCATCATGGCCAGCTTCAAGGTGCCCCGTGCTGACCAGCAGAAGGTGCTGCTGTTCGGCATCGTGTTCGCCCTGATCGCCCGCACCGCCTTCATCTTTGTGGGCGCTGCCATCATCAACCGTTTCTCGGCCGCCTTCTACATCTTCGGCCTGTTCCTGCTGCTGACTGCCGGCAACATGTTGAAGAAGGAAGGCGAGGACGAGCACGACGACGACGCCAACAACTTCATCATCCGCACTGCGCGCAAGATCTTCCACACCACCGACTACTACGACAAAGACAAGCTGTTCACCATCGAGAACGGCAAGAAGGTGATGACCCCGATGCTGCTGGTGATGGTGGCGATCGGCGGCACCGACATCTTGTTCGCCCTGGACTCGATTCCGGCGATCTTCGGCCTGACCCAGTCAACTTTCATCGTCTTCACCGCCACCGCCTTCTCGCTCATGGGCTTGCGGCAGCTGTACTTCCTGATTGACGGACTGCTCGACCGGCTCATCTACCTCAGCTACGGCCTGTCGGCCATCCTGGCCTTCATCGGCGTCAAGCTCATCCTGCACGCACTGCACGAGAACAATGTGCCCTTCATCAACGGCGGCGAGCCGGTGCACGTCGTCGAGGTGAGCATCGGTCTGTCGCTCAGCGTGATCATCGGCGTGCTGGCGATCACCATCATCGCCTCGCTGGTCTCACCGAAGGGCAAGGCGCAGACTGCGGTCAACAACGCTCGCCGCTACGCCATCGAGTACCTCGACGACACCTACAAGACCGACGAGGCGTCGATGCAAATCACCTATGCGCGGCTGTTGAAGGAGATGGCCACCATCTCCCTGCTGCCCGCCAAGCACCTGGAGAAGGTGCGGGGGGAGGACGAGCTCATGGACCTGTTCTCCGCGGCCCGCGAACTCCACGACCAGCGGGTGTCCAACAAGGAAACCACCTACTTCCCCGGTCTCCGCATCGGTCGCCGAGAACGTCCCGCGCGTCCGATGACTGTGCGAGTCAACCAGGACTGAGGCGCTAGGCTGGCCCGGTGGCCAGACTCTTTGGAACTGATGGCGTCCGTGGCAAGGCAAACACGGACCTGACCGCTGAACTCGCGCTCGACCTCTCGGTCGCCGCCGCCCACGTGCTGGGGGAGGTGGGTCTGTTCAAGGACAAGGCCCGCCCCCGCGCTCTGGTTGGACGGGATCCGCGCGCCAGCGGTGAGTTCCTGGAGGCTGCCGTCGTGGCCGGCCTCGCCTCGGCGGGGGTCGACGTGATCCGGGTGGGCATCGTGCCCACCCCCGGGGTCGCCTATCTGGTCAACGAGTACCGGGCTGACCTGGGCGTCATGCTCTCGGCGTCCCACAACCCGATGCCCGACAACGGCATCAAGTTCTTCAACACCGGTGGCGCCAAGCTCGACGATGCCCTCGAGGACGCCATCGAGCAGCGCATGGGCGAGCACTGGGCTCGCCCGGTCGGTGCCGACGTCGGTCGCGTCAGCGACGACCTGGGTGCCCTCGAGGCCTATGTCGCGCATTTGGTCTCCAGCCTCGGTCGGGACTCCAGCCTGGAGGGCATCAAGGTCGTCCTCGACTGCGCCAATGGTGCCTCCTCGATGACGGCGGTGGCTGCCTTCGAGACCCAGGGCGCCGAGGTGGTCGCGATCCACAACACTCCCTCAGGCCTCAACATCAACGAGAACTGCGGTTCCACCCACATGGACGATCTGCGCAGGGTGGTGGTGGAGCAGGGGGCCGACCTCGGTCTGGCCTTCGACGGGGATGCCGACCGCTGCCTGGCCGTGGACGCCGAGGGCAATGACGTGGACGGCGACCAGATCCTCGCGATCCTGGCACTGGCGCTGAAGGAGGAACACAAGCTTGCCTCCAACACGGTGGTTGCCACCATCATGAGCAACCTCGGCTTCGTCAACGCCATGCGCGACAACGGCATCAAGGTCGACCAGACCAAGGTCGGCGACCGCTACGTGCTGGAGTCCATGAACGCCAATGGCTTCATGCTGGGCGGGGAGCAATCCGGCCACGTGATCATGTCGGAGTTCGCCACCACCGGCGACGGTGTCCTCACCGGCCTGCACCTGGCCGCTCGCATGGCGCGCACCGGCAAGTCGATGAAGGAGTTGGCCGGCGTGATGACCCGCCTGCCGCAGGTGCTGATCAATGTGAAGAACGTCGACAAGCTGCGCGCCGGCATCGACCCCGAGATCAACGGTGCCGTCGCCCGGGCCAACCACGAGCTGGGCACCTCCGGACGCGTGGTGCTGCGACCCTCGGGCACTGAGCCCGTCGTGCGCGTCATGGTCGAGGCGGAGTCCACCGAGCGCGCCCAGGAGGTCGCTGACCGGCTCGCCGAGCTGGTCAGGGAACGCGCCAGCCTCTGAGCCCGCCGGTCACACCTTCCGGATGTGGATGCGCTCAACCCCGTGGTCAGGGCCCTTGTGGAGGATCGCGGTGGCCCGCTCCCGGGTTGGGCGAATGTTCAACTCCAGGTTCGGTCCATTGATCTCGGCCCACACGGTCATCGCCATCTCCGTGGCCTGCTCGTCGGTGTAGTGGGCGAACTGGCGGTAGAAGCTGTTCGGGTCCGAGATGGCCTGGGGGCGCAGCGCCATGAACCGCTCGAGGAACCAGCGCTTGATGTCGTCCTCGTCGGCGTCCACGTAGACCGAGAAGTCGAAGTAGTCGCTCACCGCCAGGCCGGCATGCCCATCGCTGTGGACGCGGGCCGGCTGCAGGACGTTGAGCCCCTCGAGGATGAGGATGTCCGGCTTGGTGACCACCTGGAACTCGCCGGGCACGATGTCATAGGAGTGGTGGGAGTAGACCGGAGCCTTCACCTCGTGGCGTCCTGACTTCACGTCGGCGACGAACTGCAGCAGGGCGCGACGGTCGTAGCTCTCCGGGAAACCCTTGCGCGCGAGGATGCCGCGGTTCTCCAGCTCCGCGTTGGGGTAGAGGAATCCGTCGGTGGTGACCAGGTCAACCCGTGGTGAGCCCGGCGCGCGGCGCAGGAGCTCCTGCAGCAGGCGGGCAGTGGTGGACTTGCCGACCGCGACCGACCCGGCCACGGCGATGACGAAGGGCGTTCGCTCGACGTCGAGCTCGAGGAAGGCGTTGGAGGCCCGGTACAGGTGCCCGGTGTGGCGGATGTGCAGGTGGAGCAGCTGGGTGAGGGGCACGTAGACTTCGCGCACGTCCACCTGGTCGGTGGGGTCGCCCAGGGAACGCAGCCGTTCCAGCGTCGACTCGTCCAGGTCGATGTCGGTATGGTCGGCCAGGTCAGCCCACTCCTGGCGGGAGAGTTCCACATAGGGCGATGCGTGCGAGTCGTGCGGCTCCATTCCGCTAGCTTTTCACGAAGGGGAGCCTCACGGCGCGGGGCCCCGGCTGGTCGACTTGGGGTGCGCTCACAGGTCGTGTACGTTTCTTGCCATGTGTGGAATCGTGGGATACGTGGGCCATCGCAACGCGCGGGACGTCGTGATCGGCGGCCTGCGCCGTCTCGAATACCGTGGCTACGACTCCGCCGGCATCGCAGTACCGGGGCCGGAGGGCATCGAGGCCCGCAAGAAGTCGGGCAAGCTGGCCAACCTGGAGGCCGAGCTGGAGGCCCATCCGATCCCCGAGGCCACCCAGGGTATCGGCCACACCCGCTGGGCCACCCATGGCGGCCCCACCGACGAGAACGCACACCCGCACCTGTCGCAGAACGGCCGCGTCGCGCTGGTGCACAACGGCATCGTGGAGAACTTCGCCGAGCTGCGCGCGGAGTTGGAGGCCGAGGGCATCGAGTTCCTCTCCAAGACCGATACCGAGGTGGCCGCCCAGCTGCTGGGCCGTGAGGTCGCCAAGGGCATCGACGTCAGCGAGGCCCTGCGCAACGTGTCCCGCCGCCTGACCGGCGCCTTCACCCTGGTCGCCTTCGACATCGAGGACCCCTCGCGCGTGGTGGCCTCGCGCCGCAACTCCCCGCTCGTGGTGGGCCTGGGCGAGGGCGAGAACTTCTTGGCCTCCGACGTGGCGGCCTTCATCGAGTTCACCCGCGAGGCGATCGAACTGGGCCAGGACCAGGTCGTCACCATCACCCGCGAGGGCGTCGAGGTGACCGACTTCGACGGCAACCCCGCCGAGACCCGCCCCTACCACGTCGACTGGGACCTCTCGGCCGCCGAGAAGCAGGGCTACGACTGGTTCATGCGCAAGGAGATCTACGAGCAGCCGCGCGCCGTGGCCGACACGCTGCTGGGCCGCTTCAACGCCCGTGGCGAGTTGGTGCTGGACGAGATCCGGATCAGCCCTGAGGAGCTGCGGCGCATCAACAAGATCGTCATCGTCGCCTGCGGCACCGCCTTCTACGCCGGCATGGTCGCCAAGTACGCCATCGAGCACTGGACCCGTATCGCCTGTGAGGTCGAGATCGCCAGCGAGTTCCGCTACCGCGATCCGATCATCGACCCGATGACCCTGGTGGTCACCATCTCCCAGTCCGGTGAGACCGCCGACACCCTGATGGCCGTGCGCCACGCCCGCGAGCAGCACGCCAAGGTCATCGCCATCTGCAACACCAACGGGGCAACCATCCCGCGCGAGTCGGATGCGGTGATCTACACCCACGCCGGCCCCGAGATCGGCGTCGCCTCGACCAAGGGCTTCATCACCCAAGTGGTGGCCTGCTACCTGCTCGGCCTCTACCTGGCCCAGGTGCGCGGCATGAAGTACGGCGACGAGATCAAGTCGATCATGGACGAGCTGATGGGCATGCCGGAAAAGATTCAGCAGGTGCTCGACTCGATCGAGCCCGTCATGGAGCTTGCTGCCCAGCTCAAGGACGAGAAGTCGATCCTCTTCCTGGGCCGCCATGTCGGCTACCCGGTCGCCCTGGAGGGTGCGCTCAAGCTCAAGGAGCTCGCCTACCTGCACGCCGAGGGCTTCGCGGCCGGCGAGCTGAAGCATGGCCCGATCGCGCTGATCGACCAGGGCCTGCCGGTCTTCGTGGTGGTCCCCCCGCAGGGACGCGACCAGCTGCACGAGAAGGTCGTCTCCAATATCCAGGAGATTCGCGCTCGGGGGGCCCGCACCATCGTGCTCGCGGAGGAGGGGGACACCGTGGTGGAGCCCTACGCCGACCTCTGGTTCACGCTGCCTCGGGTCTCGACCCTGCTGCAGCCGCTGGTGGCCACGATCCCGCTGCAGGTCTTCGCCTGCGAACTGGCCACCCAGCTGGGCCACGATGTCGACCAGCCGAGGAACCTGGCCAAGTCCGTCACCGTGGAGTGATCTGACCCCCGGCCTTCGCCCACTGACCTCACCGCTCAGGGGTGGCGCTGGAGGGCTGAGCGGTTTCGCATCACCGCGCCGGTCGCTCCTTGGAAGCCGAGGTCCTCGTACCACGGCACCAGATCGGCCTCACACATCAGGTCGATGGCATACATCCCCTCCAGGGACGCCACCATCCGCCGCACCAGCTCGCCCCCGATGCCGCGCCCCTGGTGGTCGGGGTGCACTTCCAGCCAAGGGATGAAGGCGTTCAGGACCCCGTCGCTGATCGCGTTGACGTAGCCGACCACGCGCCCGTCCTCCACCGCCCAGATGCGGCGATAGCTGTCGTCCATCACCTGGATGAGCGTCTCCGCCGAAGGAGGCTCCGGCCAGCCGACGAAAAAGCCTTCGACCATGTCGGGGCTGACGGCCTCACGGTGGGTCACGTACTCGATCATGGCGCCAACGCTAGCGCTGACCAGAGTGGACGACCATCAGTTTTTCGGCACCTCGATACCCGAAAGGTAGTCGGCCGTCGAGGTGCGCACCGGCATCAGGTACACGTTCTGGCCCATCTCGCAGGCTTCCCTGATCAGCGACTGGGCGAAGTTCCGCTGCCATTCCAGGGTGAGCTGGAAGTCGGTGGGGAACGCGGCCAGGTTGCGCCGACGCCAGTAGCCCATGCTCGCCGGGGTGGTGACGGTGGTTGCCCCCCACCACACCGGCAGGTCGCGCGGCAGCACCGAGGCCCACGACCGGACCAGGTTCAGGTCGAAGAAGGGCTGGGTGAACAGGCCCTGGGCTCCGGCGGCGATCTTGCGCTGCACATAGCGCAGCTCGTCAGCGATACCCTGCCGGTAGGGGTCCAAGCCTGCCCAGACCGTCAGTTCGGGCAGCTCGCCCTTCAAGCGTCGCACCACGTCGACGGCGTCCACCGGGTAGCTGGGCCGGAACCACTCGCCATCGTCCCCGGAGATCACCACGACCTCGTCGATGCCGTGTTCCAGCAGTGTCGCAACGAAGGGCAGGTCTTGGTCGGGGTCGAAATCGACCGCCCGGATGTGAGGGATCGTCCGGTACGCCCCGCCGGAGGGGTGCGAGATGCTGCCCAGCAGCTCCGCGCACGCGTCCCAGGCCCGCAACTCGAAGCGGGTCAGGTCGGGGATATTGATGGTGTCGGCCCAGGGCGCGTGCTCGGCCAGCCCGCCGGCTTCGGCCAATAACGCCTCGATCGAGCGTGGCACCAGTTCCACTGAGATTCGTGTCATCGTCCGTCCTTCGGCCCGTCACCGGAGCAGCGGCCCGAGCCAACGCCGGGCCTCCTCAATCGTCCAGCCCTTGCGTTCGGCGTAGTCAGTCAGCTGGTCCTCACCGATCCGCCCCACCGCGAAGTAGCGCGCATCGGGGTGCCCGATGATCAGCCCCGAGACCGCCGACGTGGGCGTGACAGCCAGGTGCTCGGTCAGTTCCATGCCCAACTCGGACGCCTGCAGCAGGCGCCAGATCGTCATCTTCTCGGTGTGGTCAGGCTGTGCCGGGTACCCCGGCGCGGGCCGGATTCCCTGGTAGCGCTCGCGGATCAGCTCCTGCAGGGGAAGGTCCTCCTCGGCGGCGTAACCCCACAGGTCGCGGCGTACCTCGCGATGCACCCATTCAGCAAAGGCCTCGGCGAGCCGGTCGGCCAGCACCTGGACCATGATCGCGCCGTAGTCGTCATGGTCCTGCTCGCGGAGCCTGGTCGCGAGCTCCTCGGCGCCGTGGATGCTCACCGCGAACGCCCCGAGGTGGTCATCCTCGGGTGCCACGAAGTCCGCGATCGAGGCGTACTCCCCGCCCTCGCGCAGCTTCTGCTGCCGGATCCCGAAGAAGGTCTCGCTCGACCCGCCGCCGGTGTCGAGGATGATGTCCTCGCCGTTGCTGTGGCGGTGGGCCGGCCACAGTCCGACGGCTCCGCGCGGTTCCAACAGGTCCTCGTCGATGATGCGACGCAACCACGCCTGGCCGTCAGCGAAGGTCTCCCGCGCCTGCTCACCCACCTTCGGATCATCCAGGATCTTGGGGTAGCTGCCGCGCAGCTCCCAGGCGGTGAAGAAGGGGGTCCAGTCGATGATCTCGGCCAGCTGCTCCAGGCCCGGGGCCATCCGCTTCACCCCGAGCCAGTTCGGCGCCGGCTGGGTCGCAGTCGACACCCCGCGCGAATCAGCCCGCGCCTGGTCGAAGTCGACCAGCTTCACCTCGCGGTGGCCATGCCGTTCGCGCAGCTCCCCGTAGGTCTGCGCAAGACGATCACGCAGCGACTCCGGGCGTCCGATGGCCTCGGAGGCGACCTGCACCGACCGAGAGGCGTCGGCCACGTGCACGACGATGCCCTCATAGGCGGGGTCGATCTTGACTGCGGTGTGCGCGGCCGAGGTGGTGGCGCCGCCGATCAGCAGGGGCGTGGTGACCCCGCGCCGCTGCATTTCGGTGGCCAGGCTGACCATCTCGTCCAGGCTGGGGGTGATCAATCCGGACGCCCCGATCAGGTCGGCATCGATCTCGGCGGCGGTGTCGAGGATCTTCTCCGCCGGCACCATCACGCCCAGGTCGGTGACCTCGTAGCCATTGCAGGCCAGCACCACCCCGACGATGTTCTTGCCGATGTCGTGGACGTCACCCTTCACCGTCGCCATCACGATCCGCCCCTTCGAACGCCCGCCACGGCCGGCGGCCTCGGCCTCCAACAGCGGCTCCAGGTGGGCGACGGCCTTCTTCATGACGCGGGCAGACTTGACCACCTGCGGCAGGAACATGCGTCCGCTGCCGAACAGGTCGCCGACCTCGTCCATGCCGTCCATCAGTGGGCCCTCGATCACGGCGAGAGGGGAACCCAGCTGTTCGTAGGCCTCCTGGGCGTCCTCGACGGCGAAGTCGGCGATGCCCTGCACCAGCGCGTGCCGCAGCCGCTCGGCCACAGGCGCCGCTCGCCACGCCGCCTCCTCCACGGGGACTCCGGCAGTCTTGTCGCGACGGAAGCCCTCCGCCATCTCCAGCAGGCGTTCGGTGGCATCGGGGCGCCGGGCCAGGATGACGTCCTCGACGGCCTCGCGGAGCACCGGGTCGATGTCGTCGTAGACCGCAAGCATGCCGGCGTTGACGATGCCCATGTCGAGTCCGGCGTTGATGGCGTGGTAGAGGAACACCGCGTGCATCGCCTCGCGCACCGCATTGTTGCCGCGGAAGCTGAAGGAGATGTTGGAGATGCCGCCGCTGACCAGCGCGCCGGGCAGGTTCTCCTTGATCCAGCGGGTGGCCTCGATGAAGTCCAGGGCGTAGCGATCATGTTCGCTCATGCCCGTGGCGACGGTCAGCACATTGGGGTCGAAGATGATGTCCTGGGGCTGCCAGCCGTGCTCGGTGAGCAGGCGGTAGGCCCGCGAGCAGACCTCGATGCGGCGCTCAAGGTTGTCGGCCTGACCCTTCTCGTCGAAGGCCATCACCACCGCGGCGGCGCCATAGCGCCTCACCAGGGCGGCGCGTGCCAGGAATGCCTCCTCGCCGTCCTTGAGCGAGATCGAGTTCACCACGCCCTTGCCCTGCAGGCAGCGCAGGCCGGCTTCCAGGACCTCCCACCGGGAGGAGTCGACCATGATCGGCACCCGGGAGATCTCGGGCTCGGAGGCGATCAGGTTGAGGAAATGGGTCATCGTCGCCGGGCCGTCGACCATGCCTTCGTCGACGTTCACGTCGACCAGCTGGGCGCCGTTCTCGACCTGCTGGCGCGCGATCTGGAGGGCCGCGTCCCAGTCCTGGGCGGCGACGGCCTTGGCAAACTTCGGCGAGCCGGTGATGTTGGTGCGCTCGCCGACGTTGACGAAGTTCGTCTCGGGGGTGAGGACGAAGGGTTCCAGGCCGCTGGCACGCAGTTGCGCGGGCAACTGCGGTCGGGGGCGCGGGGTGACACCGTCGACGGCCTCGGAGATGGCGCGAATGTGGTCGGGGGTGGTGCCACAGCAGCCGCCGACGATGTTGAGCAGCCCTTCGCGGGCGAACCCCCCGAGCACCTCGGCCATCTGCTCGGGGGTCTCGTCGTAACCGCCGAAGGCATTCGGCAGCCCGGCATTGGGGTGGGTGGAGAGCAGCGCCTCCGAGGCGGCACTCAGCTCACGCAGGTGCGGGCGGAGCGCCTCGGGACCGAGGGCGCAGTTCAAGCCGATCGAGAACAGGTCGACATGCTCGGTGGAAATCGCGAAGGCGGTCGGCGTCTGCCCCGACAGCGTGCGTCCGGACGCGTCGGTGATGGTGCCCGAGAGCATGATCGGGATCGTGTGCCCCAGCGCCTCTCCGGCGTCCGCGATCGCGTGCAGCGCGGCCTTGGCGTTGAGGGTGTCGAAGACCGTCTCCACCAGGATGAGGTCAGCGCCCCCCGCCAGCAGCGCGTCCACCTGCTCGCGGTAGGCCGCGCGCAGCTGCTCGTAGGTGACGGTGCGCAGCTCGGGCCGCTCGACGTCGGGCGACAGCGAGGCGGTGCGGTTGGTGGGTCCAACGGCTCCCGCGACGAATCGGGGACGCCCATCGGCGGCCTGGGCGGCCTCGGCTGCCCGTCTCGCGATGCGCGCGCCGTGCTCGTTGATCATGGTCACCAGCGCCTGGGTGCCGTAGTCGGCCTGGGCGATGGTGGTCGCGGAGAAGGTGTTGGTGGTGGTGATGTCGGCCCCGGCCTCGAAGTAGGCGCGGTGCACCTTCTCGATCACGTCCGGGCGCGACAGGTTGAGCAGCTCGAAGTTGCCCTTGAGGGTGCGATCGCGGGTTGTGGGGTCGGAGTCGGTGCGGTCGCCGTGGAAGTCCTCCTCGGTGAGGGGCTCCTGCTGGAGCATGGATCCCCAGGCGCCGTCGAGGATGAGGATGCGCTCCTCGGCCTGGGAGCGGAGGTGGTGGACCCGACTCATGGCTGGTTCCCATCGGCGGCACTGCGGTCGAGTGCCTCGCGCAGATCGTTGACCAGGTCGGTGGCACCCTCGATGCCGACCGAGAGGCGCAGCAGCCCCTCGGTGATGCCGGCCTGTTCCTGCGCTTCGGGAGTCATCGACGCATGGGTCATCGAGGCCGGATGGGCGACCAGTGATTCGATCCCGCCCAACGACTCGGCGAGGGTGAAACATCGAAGGCCCTGGACAGCGCGAGCCACCGCGTCCCGACCGCCGGCGAGTTCGAAGGAGACGATGGCGCCGAAGTCCTCCTGCTGGCGGCTGGCCAGCTCGTGGCCCGGGTGGTCGGGGAGGCCGGGGTAGTGCACCGCCGAGACGGCCGGGTGGCTGGTGAGCAGGTCGACCACCGCGCGGGCATTCTCGAGGTGGACGCGCATCCGCGCCGACAGGGTGCGCACCCCGCGCAGGGTCAGGTAGCTGTCGAAGGGGGCTCCGGTGACTCCGAGGGTGTTGGCCCAGAAGGCGAGCTTCTCCTGCAGCTCCTCGCTTCCGGCGACCACGGCGCCCCCGACCACGTCGGAATGCCCATTGATGTACTTGGTCGTGGAGTGCACCACCACGTCGGCGCCCAGTGCGAGGGGACGCTGCAGCAGCGGCGAGCAGAAGGTGTTGTCCGCCACCACGAGGGCACCGGCGGCATGGGCCACCCGGGCAGCCTCGGCGATGTCGGTGATTCGCAGCAGCGGATTGGAGGGCGTCTCCAGCCACACCACGTCGGGGTGGAGGTCGCCCAGACCGGCCAGCTGGGCGGTGTCAGTGAAGTCGATGGTCTCGAGACGGATCAGGCCCCGGGCGGCCAGGTGGGTGAACAGGCGCCAGGTGCCGCCGTAGCAGTCATGCGGGATGACGATCGTGCCCCCTGAGCCGAGCGCGAGGGCGACCAGGGTGACCGCCGACATTCCGCTGGAGGTGACAACTGCGCCGCACCCACCCTCCAGCGTCGCCAGCGCGTCCGCCAGCTGGTCGCGGGTGGGGTTGCCGGAGCGGCTGTAGTCGTAGGTGCGTCCCATGCCCAGGCCCTCGAAGCTGAAGTTGCTGGACAGGTACATCGGAGGGACGACCGCGCCGTGGGCGGTGTCGGTGTCGATGCCGGTACGCAGTCCGCGGGTCAGCCGGGTGAGCTCAGTCATGGTGCCTTCCTCCAGGTATCGACCGCCACGTCGAGCGGTTCACCCCAGGCAGGAAAGCAGGGAAGGGTTGCCCGGAACGGGGGCAGGACCCAACCCATCTTTCGGTACCCGGCATCGGACCCGCAGGAGGTGGCACCTTTCCGAAGCTTCCCCTCGGAGGCTGCCCCGACGTCAACGGGCCTGGTCCCTCGGTCGGTCGTGATGGATGACTCATCACGTTAGCGCCCTTCACCATCGCGTGAGAAATCCGTCTCAGCCACTGGGAGTCCGGGCTCCACTAGTGTGTGGGCATGATCATCGGGGTCGGGGTCGACGTGTGCCACGTCGAACGTTTCCAGCAGATGCTAGAGCGTCGTCCCGGCATCGCCGAACGCCTCCTCACCCCACGAGAGGCGGGGCGACCGCTGGCCTCCCAGGCGGCTCGCTTCGCGGCGAAGGAGGCGCTGGCCAAGGCGCTCGGCTCGCCGGGCGGGATGTCCTGGCAGGACTGTGAGGTCGTCAACGATGACCACGGACGCCCGGAGTTTCAGCTGCGGGGCACTGTCGCCGCCCGACTCGAGCAGGTCGGCGGTACGGTTGCGCATCTGTCATTGAGCCACGACGCTGGTCTGGCCATTGCCTACGTCATCGTGGAGCGACCATGAGGCCGATCCTGACCGCCGACCAGATCCGCCGCGCCGAGGAGGCCTTCTGGAGCCACCACCCCGGGGTCGACCTGATGGGACGCGCCGCCACGGCGGTCGCAAAGGTCGCGCGCCGGATGCTGGCCCGGCATGGGGGAGTAGTGAGCGGTGAGCGCCCGTGGGTGGTCGTGGCCGCTGGTCAGGGGAACAATGCCGGGGACGCGCTGTTTGCTGCCGCCGAGCTGGACGCCGAGGTACTGGTCTGGGCGGTTGCCGACAAGACCCATCCCGGCGGCCTGAAGGCGGCCCTGCAGGCGGGGGCCCGACTGGTGTCGCGTGCGGAGGCCCTCGATGCCCTGGATGGCGCTGCCCTGGTCATTGACGGAGTGGCCGGAATAGGGAGTCGCCGGGGGCTGACCGACACCGTGGAGAAGTTCGCGGACGCCACCCGGGCTGCGGGCGTCCCGGTGTTGAGCGTGGATGTGCCCAGCGGGCTGGCCGCCGACCGCGTGACCGCCGGCGGCGCGCCCTCGTTCCGGGCCGACCGCACCGTCACCTTCATCGCGCACAAGGTGTGCCAGCTGGCTGCTCCGGCGGCGGATCGGTGTGGAATGGTGGACCTGATCGACATCGGCGTGGACCCCGGGATGGGCATGGAAACCGCCGACGGGGAACCGAGCGCCATCTGGCAGGTCGAGTCCTCCGACCTCGCGCAGTGGTACCCCTTCCCGGATTCGTCCTCGCACAAGTACTCCCGTGGGGTGGTCGGCCTGGACACCGGCTCCACCGACTACCCGGGCGCCGCCTTCCTCGGGGCCGCTGGCGCGCTGTTCACCGGCTGCGGCATGGTGCGGCATGCGGCGGACCGCGAGGTGGTCGATCGGGTGATCAACCGCTACCCCTCCATCGTGCCGGGCGAGGGACGGGTCCAGGCCTGGGTCTGTGGTTCGGGCTGGCCGGAGGCCGACACGAAGAGGCTGGTCAAGCGCCTGGCCGACGGCGTCCCGATGGTGCTGGACGCTGGCGCCCTGCTGGACCTACCGTCGAAGCTTCCCAGCGGCTCGCTGCTCACCCCCCACGCCGGCGAGCTCGCGACGCTGCTGGGAGTCGACCGTGAGCGCGTGGAGGCGGACCCGATCGGCCACGCCCGCCAGGCTGCGGCCCGGTGGCGCACGACGGTCCTGCTCAAGGGCGCCAGCCAGTACATCGCACAGTCCGATGGCACCGTGTGGCTGGCCGTGCGCGGACCCGCCTGGACCGGTCAGGCCGGATCGGGGGATGTGCTGGCTGGTGCCTGCGGGGCGCTGCTGGCCAGCGGTATGGACGCCGCCAGGGCGGCTGCGGTGGCGGCCAGCCTGCAGGCACTCACCGCGAGCGCCCACCCCGGGCCGTGGCCTCCAGATCGGCTCGTGGAGCACTTCCCTGACGTCATCGCCTCATGGACGTCGACACCCGACCGGCCTGCTGCGCACGAAGTCCACGAAGAGGCCGAGCTTCACGACCACGACGCACCCCACGGCTGACCCGGGATGTGATCCGCACGTCACTCGAGCATCAGGGGTCGTCCGTCGGGTAGTCGATGTCACGATCGGCGATGGGGTCGGGCAGGGCGTCGGTGGCGGGATCACGGAAGTACACTGCGCCGTAGTCGAGTCGTTCCCCGCGCACGGCGCCTCCGGTGCCATACCGTGGCCGGGGGACTTTCTCGGGTAGGTCCAGCGGCGTCTGCGGGAGGTACTTGCCGATCCGCCAGCCGTCCCTGGTCAGGAAGACCAGGCCATCGGGGGTGTTGGGGTTCCCGCTGATGGTGAACTGGCCGCGATGGTGCTCCCGATGATGGAAGGAACACAGCGACACCAGTGAATCCATGTCGGTGGCCCCGCCCTCGCTCCACGGCACGATGTGGTGGTTCTCCAGGAAGCCGGTGGCGGGGCATCCCGGGTAGCGACAGCCCCCGTCGCGATCCTCCACCAGGCGACGAGTCCGCTGCGGCACGATCCGCTGGGTGCGGCCCACCGACACAGGCACCCCCTCCCTCTCCCAGACCGGACGCACTGAACCATCGCAGGTGATGTGGGCGAGCAGGTTCGGCGGCACCGAACCCTTGCGCCCC
>NZ_JALXXB010000011.1 GCF_025144225.1 Aestuariimicrobium sp. p3-SID1156 | reverse complement strand
AATTGGCATTGACTTTAAGCACGCTGTTGAGTTCTCAAGAATCGGGTGCGACCCGCGCCTCAGCCTCCCGGCCTCCGCTTGGGGCAACTCGATCAACTTTACTGGGCTGTTTCCGCGGAGTCAAATCCGCTTTCCCGTTCCAGTCAGTTGGTATGGCCGCCGTGAAGCAGCCTCTCCACCTTACCTGCCGCGATCTGCGGGGTCAAATCCGCATCTCTGGCTGTCTGGTGCCGGCGCGGCCCGAAGGCCCTTCCGGCGTCCTGTGGAGTTTTGTGCTGCTCTCTGGCAGCTCGGAGTACATTACGCACCTCTCGGGCACCCGTCAAATCGAGCAGGCGGTGTGCGCGAAAGGCCTTGTCAGGGGCGACGTCGCCAGACCTCGTCTGTAGCTCCCGCTCGGGCACTCCCCTGCTGACCACAGGCGCGCGCCCCGGTCTCGGGAGGACTGGGGATCAGGGCACGCGGAAGCCCGCGACATCAGGGAACAGCTGTCCTGTGCCGGCACCCCTGGCGTCCGTCGACCCCAAACGACGAAACGGCCCGCCCCGAAGGGCGAGCCGTTCCAGTGAATCCCATGGACCGGGTGTGACCAGCGGTCAGACCAGGATCACTTGGCCTTCTCGACGACCTCGATGAGGCGCCAGCGCTTGGTGGCCGACAGGGGCCGGGTCTCCATCACGCGGACGCGGTCGCCGATGCCGCACTCGTTGTTCTCGTCGTGGGCCTTGAGCTTGTGGGTCTGGCTCATGACCTTGCCGTAGAGGGCGTGCTTCACACGCTCCTGGACGGCGACGACGATGGTCTTGTCCATCTTGTCCGAGACGACGATGCCCTCACGAACCTTGCGGAAGTTGCGCTCGGTCTGGGCAGTCTCGGTCTGGGTGTTCTCGCTCATGCTCACTCCTCAGGTTCCGACTCGATGCCCAGGTTGCGCTCCTGCAGCACGGTGTAGATGCGCGCGATGTCCTTGCGGACCTCACGCAGGCGGCCGGTGTTCTCCAGCTGGCCGGTTGCGCCCTGGAAGCGGAGGGAGAACAGCTCTTCCTTCAGCTCCTTGACCTTGTCATTGAGGGCCTCACGGCTCAGGCCGCGCAGCTCAGCTGCGGTGGTCTTGGTTGCCATCAGAGTTCACCTGCCTCGCGCTTGATGAAACGTGCCTTGAAGGGCAGCTTGTGGATGGCCAGACGCATGGCCTCGCGAGCCACCTCCTCCGGCACACCGGACAGTTCGAAGAGCACACGGCCGGGCTTGATGTTGGCCACCCAGAACTCCGGGGAGCCCTTGCCCGAGCCCATTCGGGCCTCTGCAGGGTGCTTGGTCAGGGGACGGTCGGGGTAGACCGTGATCCAGACCTTTCCGCCACGCTTGATGTGGCGGGTCATGGCGATACGAGCAGCCTCGATCTGGCGGTTCTTCAGGTAACCGGACTCCAGTGCCTGGATGCCGTAGTCACCGAAGGCCAGCTTGGTGCCACCCTTGGCCATGCCATCACGCTTGGGGTGGTGCTGCTTGCGGTACTTCACGCGACGAGGAATCAGCATGGATCAGGCTCCTGCGTTCTCGGTGGTGGCAGCTGCCTCGGGCGCGGTGGCCTCAGCGGCAGCCTCGGCGCGACGGCGTCCGCCGCGCTCGGGACGGTCAGAGCGACCCTCGCCGCGACCCGGACGACGGGACGGACGCTGGCGTCCACCGGCAGCCTGCTGGCGGGCGGCCTTCTGGGCAGCACGCTCGGCGCGGGTACCGGAGACCTCGCCCTTGTAGATCCACACCTTGACGCCGATGCGTCCGTAGGTGGTGCGGGCCTCGTAGAAGCCGTAGTCGATGTCGGCGCGCAGGGTGTGCAGCGGCACCTGGCCGTCGCGGTAGCCCTCGGAGCGCGACATCTCGGCACCGCCGAGACGACCGGAGCACTTGATGCGGATGCCCTTGGCGCCCGCACGCATGGCGGTCTGCTGGGCCTTGCGCATGGCGCGACGGAAGGCGACGCGGGCGC
This sequence comes from Aestuariimicrobium sp. p3-SID1156, assembly GCF_025144225.1. Classification (GTDB taxonomy): domain Bacteria; phylum Actinomycetota; class Actinomycetes; order Propionibacteriales; family Propionibacteriaceae; genus Aestuariimicrobium. The sequence continues at coordinate 73,305 of NZ_JALXXB010000011.1, read as the reverse complement.
CGAGCTGCTCGGCGATCCCCTGGGCAACCAGCTGGGCATCGGTCTCGGGGTTCTTGACCTCGAGGATGTTCAGCTGGATCTGCTTGCCGGTGAGCTTCTCCAGCTCACCGCGCACGCGCTCCGCCTCGGCGCCATTGCGTCCGATGACGATGCCCGGGCGGGCAGCGTGCAGGAAGATGGTGACGCGCTCGGAACGGCGCTCGATCTCGATCGAGCTGATGCCGGCGCGCTCCAGAGTCTTCTGCAGGTACTCACGGATCTTGACGTCCTCGCCCACGAGCTCGGCGTACTGCTTGTCGGCATACCAGCGAGTGGTGTGGTCGGTGGTGGTACCGAGGCGGAAGCCTGTGGGATGAATCTTCTGGCCCATGTTCAGTCCTCCTTCGTGCTCTCGGTTGCGGTCCGGTTGTAGACCTTCTTGACGGGCTTGCCGGCGTTGGCGTCCTCGGAATCGCGGGGCTCCACCACCACGGTGATGTGAGCAGCGCGCTTCAGGATGCGGCTGGCCGACCCCTTGGCGCGGGGACGAATGCGACGCATGGTCACACCCTCGTCCACGAACGCCTGGGAGATGTAGAGCTGCTCGAGTCGCAGGGACTCGGTGTGCTCGGCGTTGGCGGCGGCCGAAGCGACCACCTTGTAGACCGGCTCCGAGGCGGCCTGCGGTGCGAACTGCAGGGTCACCAGGGCGTCCTTGACATCCATGCCGCGGACGAGGTCCACGACGCGGCGGACCTTGGTCGGGCTCATCCGGACGTGACGCGCAATGGCGTACGAGCCAGGACGATCCCCGAGCAGGGCAGCGCGACGGCTGGGCCGTTCTGTGTTGCTCATTCTTCTCGTTCCTTGTCTCGCTGGCTCAGCGCCGGCGGCTCTTCTTGTCGTCCTTCACGTGACCCTTGAACGTCCGGGTCGGCGCGAATTCACCGAGCTTGTGACCGATCATCGATTCGGTCACGAAGACCGGCACGTGCTTGCGACCGTCGTGGACGCTGATGGTGTGTCCGAGCATGTCGGGCACGATCATCGAGCGACGCGACCAGGTCTTGATGATGTTCTTGGTGCCCTTGTCGTTCTGAGCATCCACCTTCTTCATCAGGTGGTCGTCGACGAAGGGGCCCTTCTTCAGGCTGCGTGGCATTGTTCTTCAGGCTCCCTATCAGCGCTTCTTGCCGGACTTGCGGCGACGGATGATCAGGCGGCTGCTCGCCTTGTTCTTGTCGCGGGTACGACCCTCGGGCTTGCCCCAGGGCGACACCGGGTGGCGACCGCCGGAGGTACGACCCTCGCCACCGCCGTGCGGGTGGTCGTGGGGGTTCATCACGACACCGCGAACGGTCGGGCGAATGCCCTTCCAGCGGCTGCGTCCGGCCTTGCCCCAGTCGATGTTGGACTGCTCGGAATTGCCGACGCCGCCCACGGTCGCGCGGCAGCGCACGTCGACCATGCGCATTTCGCCCGAGGGCATGCGCAGGGTGGCGTACTTGCCCTCGCGAGCAACCAGCTGGATCTCAGCGCCAGCCGAACGGCCGAGCTTGGCCGAACCGCCGGGGCGCAGCTCCACGCAGTGCACGGTGGTGCCCACGGGGATGTTGCGCAGCGGCAGATTGTTGCCGGGCTTGATGTCAGCACCCTCGCCGGCGACAACGGTGGCACCCTGTGCCAGGTTCTCGGGGGCGATGATGTAACGCTTCTCACCATCGGCGTAGTGCAGCAGCGCGATGCGGGCGGTGCGGTTCGGGTCGTACTCGATGTGAGCAACCTTGGCCGGGACGCCGTCCTTGTCGTAGCGCTTGAAGTCGATGATGCGGTAGGCCTGCTTGTGACCACCGCCGATGTGGCGGGTGGTGATGCGGCCGGTGTTGTTGCGTCCACCGGTCTTGGGCTTCGGGGCGAGCAGCGACTTCTCGGGGGTCGAGCGAGTCACCTCGACGAAGTCGGAGACGCTGGAGCCACGGCGACCGGGGGTCGTCGGCTTGTACTTGCGGATACCCATGAGGTCTCGTCAGTCCTTTCAGGCGCCGGTCACTCGGCCGGGGCGGAGAAGATGTCGATCCGCTGGCCCTCGGCGACGGTCACGATGGCGCGCTTGGTGTTCACGCGCTGACCGGTGCCGAAGCGCGTGCGACGACGCTTGCCCTGGCGGTTGATGGTGTTGACGCTGGTGACCTTGACGTCGAAGACCTTCTCAACGGCGATCTTGATCTCGGTCTTGTTCGCGTCGGGAGCCACGATGAACGTGTACTTGTTCTCGTCCAGGAGTCCGTAGCTCTTCTCGCTGACCACGGGCGCGAGCAGGATGTCGCGGGGGTCCTTGATCTTCAGTGCGGTGCTCACTTGGTGCTCTCCTCAGCAGCGGCCTCGGACTCGGTGGCCACGGCCTTGACCGACTTGCCCTTGTTGGGGCCGGCGATGAAGGCATCGAGGGCTGCGCGGGTGAACAGCACCGAGTCGTTGAGCAGGATGTCGTAGGCGTTCAGCTGGTCCACGGCCAGGACGTGCACGGTGGGCACGTTGCGCAGGCTCAGCCAGGTGACGTCCTCGGTGCGGTCGAGGACGACCAGCATCTTCTGGGCGTCGCCGGCCTGGGCCAGCGCCTGGAGGGCAGCCTTGGTCGAGGGGACCTCGCCGGTGATGATGCTGTCCATCACGAAGACCTGGCCATCGCGAGCGCGATCGGACAGGGCCCCACGGACGGCGGCAGCGATCATCTTCTTGTTGGTGCGCTGGGCGTAGCTGCGCGGCTGCGGGCCGTGCACGACGCCGCCACCGGTCCACTGGGGCGCGCGGGTCGAGCCCTGGCGAGCGCGACCGGTGCCCTTCTGGCGCCACGGCTTCTTGCCACCGCCGCTGACCTCACCACGGCCCTTGACGGCGTGGGTTCCCTGGCGGGCAGCAGCCTGCTGGGCCACGACGACCTGGTGGATCAGGGGGATGTTGGTCTGCACGTCGAACAGCTCGGCGGGCAGGTCGGCCTGACCGGCCTTCTTGCCGTCGGCCTGCAGGACGTCGACCTTCAGGGTCTCACTCATCACTTCTCACCCTTCTTGAGCGCGGTCTTGGACGCAGAGCGCACCACGACCAGCGAGCCACGGGGGCCGGGGATGGCGCCCTTGACCAGGATCAGACCCTTCTCGGCGTCCACGGAATGGACCGAGAGGTTCTGGACGGTCTTCTTGGCAACACCCATGCGGCCGGCCATGCGCAGGCCCTTGAACACGCGTCCGGGGGTCGAGCAGCCACCGATGGAACCGGGTGCGCGGTGCTTGCGGTGCACACCGTGGCCAGCGGACAGGCCGCGGAAACCGTGGCGCTTCATGACACCAGCGGTGCCCTTGCCCTTGGTGACGCCGGTGACGTCAACGAGCTCGGCGGCCTCGAAGGCCTCGGCGGTGACTTCCTGGCCGAGGGTGTACTCGGAGGCATTGGCGGTGCGCAGCTCCACGAGGTGCTTGCGCGGGGTGACATCGGCAGCGCTGAACATGCCGGCGTAGGGCTTGGTCACCTTCTTGGCCTTGATGGCACCGAAACCGAGCTGCACGGCGTTGTAGCCGTCCTTCTCGGGGGTACGGACCTGGGTGACCACGCAGGGGCCAGCCTGGATCACGGTCACGGGGACGACGCGGTTGTTCTCGTCCCACAGCTGGGTCATGCCGAGCTTGGTGCCCAGGATGCCCTTCACAGTGCGTTCGCTAGTCATTGTGCTCACCTGCCTCACGGAAGCTTGATCTCGATGTCGACACCGGCCGGCAGGTCGAGACGCATCAGCGAATCAACCGTCTTCGGCGTGGGGTCGAGGATGTCGATCAGCCGCTTGTGCGTGCGCATCTCGAAGTGCTCGCGGCTGTCCTTGTACTTGTGGGGCGAACGGATCACGACGAACACGTTCTTCTCGGTCGGCAACGGCACGGGGCCGGCGACCTTGGCCCCCGTACGAGTCACCGTGTCGACGATCTTGCGCGCCGACGAGTCGATTACCTCGTGGTCATAGGCCCGAAGCCTGATGCGGATCTTTTGTCCCGCCACAGTTCTTCCTTCTCTCGTCCCTGCTACTGACCGGTTTTCCGGCTGTCGCTTCCCGGCTGTCGCCGGACGTTCCCTCCGACCCACGCGGTCGGGCGTGTCGCACATTCCGGGGCCGCAGTCATCCACTCCTCCTGAACTGGATGCGGGCTCCCGGGTGACTCACACCTCGCGCTGGGGCTCCCCCGTCGCCTGGCCTCGGTATCCTCTGTCGCGAGGACCTCACCACGGCATGACGCGGGCCACCCCTGCCGGAGCAACCTGATGATTCTGTCACGATGCACGGGCAGATCAAAATCGGGGACGCCCTCCGGCCCGCTCAGTTCACTCTTTGCTCGCCTCCCATGCCTCTGCACCGGACATGTCGCGAGCGGGAGCATCGGATCCGTGCAAACGCCTGGGTTGTGGCCGGGCGATGTGGGGCGCCAGTAGACTCCGTATATGGACATCGAGGTCCGCGAGGTCAGGGATTTCCTCGCCACACATGCCCCCTGGGAGTACCTCCCCTCCCCGGCGCTGGACGCCCTCGCGAGCGAGCTGGCCATCCGCTACTACCGCCGCGGGACTCGGCTCTATGGGGTGGGCGATCCGAACAACACCGTCCACATCGTCCGCAGCGGCGGCGTCGATCTTCGGGACGCCCAGGAGCAGCTGGTCGAACGGCTCGGTCCGGGCGGCGTCTTCGGCGCCTCCTCAGTCCTCACCCAAACCCCCAGCAACCTGTCAACGACGGCGATCGAGGACAGCCTGGTCCTGATCGTCCCCACGCCGAGGTTCCTGCAGCTGGTGAGCGAGCACGAGGAGTTCCGGCGCTTTTTCGAGGCCACCAGCGATGCCCGTCTTCGCCGCGGCGCCGATCGACGCAGCCAGTCCCAGACCGGCGAGGTCACCCTGGGTCGCACCGTCGAGTCCTTCCTCGGCCGCGAACCCATCGCTGCCCCCTCCACGGTTTCCATCCAGCAGGCGGCCCAGATCATGGCCGAGCACAAGGTCTCCGCCCTGCTCCTCGTCGACCACGACCGCTTGACCGGCATCGTGACCGATCGCGACCTCCGCTCCAAGGTGGTGGCCCAGGCACGCCCCGTCGACGGTTCGGTCAGCGAGGTGATGACGCCCGACCCCATCACGATCGGACCCGAGGCCCGCGCCTTCGAGGTCCTGCTGGACATGACCTCCCGCGGCTTCCACCACCTGCCGGTGGTGCGCGACGGCAAGGTGCTGGGGCTGGTCTCGGCCGGCGACGTGATGCGGCTCGACCGCGCACACCCCATCTACCTGGCCGCCGACATCGGCCGCCAGAACTCCCCCGAGGGTGTGGCCGAGGTCTGCCGCCGGACACCGAGACTGGTGGCCGAGTACATCCACTCCGATGCTTCCGCCCGCGAGATCTCCCGCCTCCTGGGCTCCATCAACGAGTCCGCCACGCGCCGGCTCATCACCCTGGCCGAGCAGGAGCTCGGACCCGCCCCCGCCCCCTGGGCCTGGGTGGTCCTCGGTTCCCAGGCCCGCCTGGAGGCCGGTCTCGGCTCCGACCAGGACCACGCGATCATCCTCCACGATTCCGCGGCCGACCTGGATGCCGAGCAGCGCGGTTGGTGGCCCCGGCTCGCCGAACGTGTGGTCGCCGGGCTGGAGGCGTCCGGTTACCCCCGCTGCGATGGCGACGTGATGGCGACCACCTGGTGCCACACCACGCAGGAGTGGCAGCAGCACTTCGCCACCTGGCTGAACACCCCCGCCTCCCAGGAGGTGCTGTACGCCCAGATCTTCTTCGACATGCGCGCCATCCACGGCGCCACCGACCTCGCCGAGCACCTGATGGAGGTCGTCACCCGCGCCACCCCGGGAGCGAGCCGCTTCCTGGCCCACCTGGCCACCCAGGCTGTCGCGGCCTCGCCGCCGCTGGGCTTCTTCAAGGGTTTCGTCCTCGAACGAGGAGGCGAGCACGCCGACACCCTCGACCTGAAGAGTTCCAGCCACGCCATCATCCAGATCGCTCGCACCCATGCCCTTGCCCTCGGGTCCACCGAAACCGGCACCGAGGAACGCCTCCGCCTGGCCAGCGCGAGCCACAAGATCGCGCCGGACCTCACCGAAGCGCTCATCGACGCGTCCGAGTTCATCAACCACCTGCGCCTCACCCACCAGGCGGACGAGGTCAGCCAGGGGCGCAAGCCCAACAACCGCATCGCACCCAAGGCGCTCAACGCCCTGGACAAGCGCACCCTCAAGGAGGCCTTCGAGGTCATCTCCCGCGCGCAGAGGGCGCTGTCGCACACCTACTCCACGCACCTGATGAGCTGACATGGCCTTCTGGGACGCCCTGACGCGCCGCTCCCCCGACGATCGGCGCCGCAAGCTGCTCGCGCGGACGCCGGGGGGCCCGCTGCGCGCCTATCTCGAGCATCCCCTTCCCGACCCGACCACCCCGGTCGACGACCTGCGGCTGCTCGCCATCGACGTGGAGACCACCGGCCTGGACCCCACGGTCCACCGACTGTTGTCCATCGGTTTCGTGCCCGTGAATGGACGCTCGATCGACCTGTCCGGGGCTCGCCGCCTGCTGATCCGCCAGGGCGCCGGTCCCGGACCCGGCGTCGGCGAATCGGCCACCATCCATGGGCTCACCGATGACCAGTTGTCGGTGGGGCTCACTCTCGCCGAGGCACTGGCGATCACCCTGGACGCCCTGGCTGGACGCGTCCTGCTGGCCCACTACACCGACATGGAGGAGGGCTTCCTCGGAGCGGCCTGCGAGCGGGCCTTCGGCACGGCCCCCGTCTTCAGCAGCGTTGACACCATGCACCTGCAGTACCTGCTGCTCACCCAGGGCTTCGATGACGAGCCGCCACGGGACGCCCTGCGGCTGTGGGGTGCTCGTCAACGCTACGGGCTGCCCGTCTACAAGGCCCACGAGGCGCTCACGGACGCACTGGCCTGTGCGGAGCTCTACCTGGCCCTCATCGAAGAGCCGGGGACTGGCAGCAGCCTGGCGTCCCTGCAACGCTGAGTGACGTCAGCGGTTGCGCCGCCGAGCCCGGAAGAGAGCAACCAACCAGATGATGCCCGCGACCACGGCGATGGTGATGAGCATCCAGCCCAGTTCCGCCACCGCGTTGACCCGCACGGTCTCGCATCCGGACTCTGTGCAGATCCCTTGGCGATACGCGGGCGGTACCGACGTCATCCACGCCCCCATGGTAAGTAGCAGAGCAAAAATGACTACCGAGAAGACCAATCGGACTTTCACCAGGCGACCTCGCTCTTCCAATTACGCACTCCCCCCAGTTGAGTCACCGTAATCGCGGCAGTACTCGACGCCCGCCAGCGATCCGTCGTATTTCTCCACAAGATGCGCGGCCGCTAGCGCCAACCGCTCTGTTGCAGGCGAAGGTTCACCGATCCAAGAATAGCTGTCCGAGCCATGAGCCGATTCGCACCCATGGACCTGCCCATTCCCCAGATGTGAGGACGGCGCCCCCCGAGCAATGACAAGAGGAGCACCAACACGTTGGCCGCGCATAAGATCCGCCACATGCTCGCCGCCGTACCCCGCGCTGGGCTCATTCGCTCCCATCCGCGTTGACTCAAGGCGATTCTGGCCTCCTGACCCGGTCCTCACCTACGGAACCGAAGTGATCGACTTGTGGTGCAATGCTGGGTGCTGCTGGATGGCCCGACCGGCAAACGCCCCCACCCGGCTCTGCCCCAATTGGTGGAATCCTTGCGTGCCCATGACCAGCTGCAGGCCTGCGGGCAGGTGGTTGAGGCGCTGTTGCAGATGTCACCGGCGACCATCGACCGGCGCCTGAAACCGTATCGGGCAGGGTTGCTGTCCTCCTGCGGGATGAGCCATACCCGGCCCGGGTCCCTGCTGAAAGTGAGCATCCTGATGAAGACCTGGGCCGAGTGGGACAACACCGAACCCGGATTCGTGCAGATCGACCTGGTCGGTCACGAGGGCGGGGACAACAACGGTGAGTTCTGCTGGAGCCTGGACATGACAGACATCGCCACCGGCTGGACCGAAGCGATCAGCGTTCCCAGCAAGGGCGAACGCATCGTGCGTGCCGGGCTGGAACAACTCCCACTCCGTTTCCCCTTCGCGATCCTGGGGATCCATTCCGACAACGGCAGTGAGTTCATCAACCACCACCTGCAGAAATGGTGCAGCCTGCACCAGATCACCTACCACCCGTGGTCGCCCGGCCCGGTCCAACGACCAGGCCCATGTCGAGCAGAAGAACTGGGCCATGGTCAGACGCTGTGTCGGATACCACCGCTACGACACCCCTCGGGAACTGCTCGAGCTCGCCCGCCGCCGTGGACAGGTCGAACGAAGGGCCAAACGCAACCACGTCTACCTGTCCAAAACCAAGCTGTCCAAGCGGGCATCTTCACGTGAGTCAACGACCCCGCCACGCGGGCATCTTGACATGAGTCAACAAGCCATCGTGTTTTCGCCTGGCACCCACCACCTGTGATGCCGCGCTCGGCAAGTCCTCCTCGGGAGTGTCAGGCAGTCAACTCAGCCCTGGGCGGGCTGGCCGGCGACGGTTAGCTCCCAGTTCTTCACGGAGAAGTCAGCCGGGTCGATGGTGCCGTGAGCCGAGGCCCAGTCGATCAGCAGTTGGCGGATCTCCTGGTTCTGGTCGTAGACAACCGGAGCGGTGGCGATGTGCGGGAAGTTGCCCCCACCGCTGCTGCGGTAGTTGTTGACCGCGACCACGAACTTCTCCTCGCCCGCGACCGGGGTGCCACCGGCGTGGGTCAAGGAGGTGATGCGCGACCCCACGGGCTGCGACAGGTCGATCGTGTAGTTCAGGCCGGAGATGATGTCGTAGTTGTAGTCCCAGACCTGCTGGCCGTTGTAGACCACCGAGGTGTGGGTGTCGGGGTCGAAGGTGCCACCGGCCGGGACGGTGCCGAAGTACTTGGCCGAGTACTCCAGGTATTGCTTGACCTGGTCAGCGGTCATCACGACCGCCTGCAGGGTGTTGTCGTAGATGTAGAGGCCGGCGATGTCACGCACGGTCACCTCACCCTTGGGGAAGGTGGCGGTGCGGGAGAACGGGGCCGCGATCGAGAGCACCGGCAGGTTCTCGTACTGGGTGCCCTTCAGCCCGGCCTCGACGGTCTGGGTCTGCACCATCTGGATGAAGTCGATGATGGCGGTGTCCTCCCAGCGCGAGGTGGCAGCCGGCATTTCCTCGGTGGAGGTGGCCACGACCTGGTTGACATAGGCCACCGCCTTGTCGTGCATCGCCTCGACTGCAGCGGTGACGGCCGGGTCATCGGTGGCGTTCTTGCTGTACCGGGCGACCGACTTGGCGGAGGCGACGGTCCACTGGCCCTTGACCTTGATCAACTCAAAGGTCATGTCGGAGACCGAAGACGCCCAGTAGCGAGGCTGGGTGAGCAGGACCTGTTTGCCGGTCTGCTGGTTGGTGATGAACTTCTGCGGCACGTCCTGATGGGTGTGGCCCATCACGATGGCGTCGATCCCGGGGACCTGCTCGGCGATCTTGTCGCTGGGGTTCTCCGCCCCGAGGGCGGTGGTGTCATAGGAGGACTGGCCGATGCCGGCGTGGCTCATCACGACGACCACATCAGCGCCGGCCGCGCGGACCTTGGGGACCCACCGCTGGGCAGCCGCTGTCATGTCCTGGATGATGACCTTGCCCTCGAGGTTCGCCTTGTCCCAGATCATGGAACCGGGGGTGGTCAGCCCGAGAATGCCGACCTTGATTGGCTTGGCGCCCTTCACGTGGCGGGTCACGATGGTGTAGGGCTGGAAGACGGGCTTGCCCGTCTTGGCGTCCAGGACGTTGGCCGACAGGATCGGCGCCTTCAGCTGGCGGTCGTAGGTCGTGAGCAGGTCCGGGCCGTAGTTGAACTCGTGGTTGCCTATGTTGGTGGCGTCGTAGCCGACGGCATTGAAGGCAGCAGCCATCGGGTGGGTCTGGCCGGTCTTGGTGATCGGCTCCATTTTGGCGTAGTAGTACGCCAGCGGGGTTCCCTGCAGGGTGTCACCGTTGTCGACGACGATGACCGACTCAGCGCCACGCTCGGCGCGTATCTGGTTGATGATGCTTCCCGCCCGGGCCAGCCCGTAGGCCGTGCCGGACTTGTCGCTGTAGGGCTGGTTGCGGAAGTAGTCCCAGTTAAAGACGTTCCCGTGGGTGTCGGTGGTGGCCAGGACGGTCAGGGTGACCGTCCTCCGAGCGGCGATGGCGGCGGCGGGAGCGGCAGCGATGCCGGACGCCACGGCGAGGCCCGCGACCAGGGCCCAGGTCTTGCGCATGGGTGTCCTCCTGTGGCGGCGTGTCGTTGAGTGAACGAAGGGACGCGATTCCTGATGGGCCACTCCCGCGTGACGCGCTGGTGACAGTGGAGGAAACGAGAGCCCGGGCGTCCTGCACCCTATCGGGGCAGCGCGAGATGAGCGCTTCTCGGCAGACCACTAGGATCGAGCCCATGAGCCAGGACGCCACTGCCCGCAAGCCCGTCGCCTCTGACTTCATCCGTGAGGTGGTCGAGAGGGACAACGAGAAGGGCACCTACGGGGGCCGCGTCCAGACCCGTTTCCCACCCGAACCGAACGGCTACCTCCACATCGGGCATGCCAAGGCGATCGTGCAGGACTTCTCCATCGCCGAGGCCTTCGACGGCATCTGCAATGTGCGCTTCGACGACACGAACCCCGACACCGAGGAGACGGAGTTCGTCGACTCGATCCTGCAGGACATCGAGTGGCTGGGCTACCACCCCGAGAACGTCTACTACGCCTCGGACTACTTCGAGAACCTCTACGAATGGGCTCTGGAACTGATCCGTCGAGGGCTGGCCTATGTCGACGACCAGTCCGGGGAGACGATCTCGGAGCAGCGCGGCGGCTTCGGCAAGCCCGGCATCGAATCGCCTTTCCGCAACCGTCCGGTCGAGGAATCACTGGACCTGTTCGCCCGGATGCGTGCCGGGGAGTTCGCCGACGGGGAGCGCTGCCTGCGCGCCAAGATCGACATGCAGTCGGACAACATGTGGCTGCGCGACCCGGTGATGTACCGGATCCGTCGCGGCCACCACCACCGCACCGGCGACGCCTGGTGCATCTACCCCACCTACGACTGGGCACATGGGCAGTCGGACGCCATCGAGGGCGTCACCCACTCCATCTGCACCCTGGAGTTCGACTCGCACCGTCCGCTCTACAACTGGTTCCTGGAGAACCTGCCCCTGCCGAGCGACCAGCCCAAGCAGTTGGAGTTCGCGCGGCTGGAGTTCACCCACATCGTCACCTCCAAGCGCCGGCTCAAGAAGCTGGTCGCCGATGGCGTGGTGGACGGCTGGGATGACGCCCGAATGCCCACCCTGTCGGGCCTGCGCCGCCGCGGCTACCCCGCCTCGGCGATCCGCACCTTCTGCACCGAGATCGGCACCGCGCGCACCAACTCCCGCCACGCCATCGAGGCCCTGGAGGCCGTGGTCCGCCGCGAGCTCAACGCCGAGGCCCAGCGCAAGATGGTCGTGCTGCGTCCGCTCAAGCTGGTGCTCACCAACTGGCCGGTGGACGCCGAGGGCCAGCCAGTGGTCGAGTACTTCGAGGTGGCGAACAATCCCGAGCGCCCTGAGGACGGCACCCGCCAGGTGGCCTTCAGCGGCGAACTGGTCATCGAGTCCGAGGACTTCGCCGAGGTGCCTCCGCCGAAGTTCTTCCGCCTCTCCCCCGGACGCGAGGTGCGCCTGCGTGGCGCCTACCTGGTCACCGCGACCGACGTCGTGAAGGACGAGGACGGGAACGTGGTGCAGGTCAATGCGACCTACGACCCCGAGACCCGTGGGGGGGACGCTCCGGATGGCCGCAAGGTGAAGTCGACCATGCACTGGGTGTCGGTGCCCCACGCCGTCCCGGTGGAGGCTGCCCTCTACGAGCGCCTGTTCACCTCACCGGTGCCCGGCGAGCGGACCGGCGAGCCACTGGACGACCTGAACCCGAACTCGCGCGAACTGCTGCCGAACGCCCTCGGTGAGGCTTCGATCGCTGAGGTCGCGCCGGGACAGGTGGTGCAGTTCGAGCGGCTGGGCTACTTCGCCAAGGACCCTGATCGTCCTGGGTTCTTCCACCGCACGGTGGGGCTCAAGGACGAGTGGGCGGCGATCCAGAAGAAGCAGGGGAAGTAGGCACTGGCCCATCCGGGCTCAGGCGCCCACCTTCTGTCGCAGCGCCCGCATCCGGGCTAGGGACGATTCGCGTCCCAGCAGTTCCATCGACTCGAACAGCGGCGGGCTGACCTGACGTCCGGTGATGCCCACGCGCACCGGGGCGAAGGCGAACTTCGGCTTGAGCCCCAGCTGGTCGACCAGCGCCTCACGCAGGGCGCCCTGGATCGCCTCGTGGTTCCACTCCACCAGATCCTCGAGGGCAGCCAGCGCGGCGTCGAGCACCTGCGGGGCGTCCTCCTTGAGCTTGGCGATGGACTCGGGCTCGTGCACGAGGTCGGCGTCCGGGGTGAACAGGAATTCCAGCGCCGGTGCGGCGTCCCCCAGAAGGGTCATGCGCTCACGCACCAGCGGCATCGCGGCGACCACGAGCGCGCGCTGGGCGTCGTCCATCTCCGACCAGCGGCCGGTGATCATGGTTTCGTGCTCGATGACGCGATCGGCGAGCTCCTCGACCGCGAGCTCGCGGATGTAGACGCCGTTGAGCCAGTCCAGCTTCTTCAGGTCGAAGATGGGCCCACCGGTGCTGACCTTGGACCACTCGAAGGTGTCGATGAACTCCTGCAGCGTCTGCACCTCGGACTCACGGACCGGCGGGTAGCAGAGCAGCGAGAGAAAGTTGATCAAGGCCTCGGGCAGGTAGCCCTGCTCCTTGAACCAGAGCAGTCGCGCGGCAGGGTTCTTGCGCTTGCTGATCTTGGACTTGTCGGTATTGCGCAACAGCGGCATGTGCGCGAACTGCGGCAGCTCCCAGCCCAGCCACTGGTAGAGCAGGATGTGCTTGGGAGTGGAGCTGATCCACTCCTCACCGCGGACCACGGTGGTGATGTTCATGAGGTGGTCGTCGACCACGACCGCCAGGTGGTAGGTCGGGAAGCCATCGGCCTTCAGGATGACCTGGTCATCGGGGCGCGGGGCCTTCACCTGCCCACGGATGATGTCCTCGAAGACCAGCGGCACGTCATCGGGGATGAGCATGCGGACGACGGGGTTCTCGTTGAACCCGGGCAGTGCAGCGCGCTCCTCGCGGGTCTTGCCGTAGCAGAGCCGGTCGTACCCGGTGACCGCCTGCTTGGACGCCTGCTGCTCGGCGCGCATCTCCGCGAGCCGCTCGCTGGAGCACCAGCAGTGGTAGGCATGGCCCTCGGCAATCAGCTGCTCCACGAACGGCTGGTAGGTGTCCAGCCGTTCGGACTGCTTGTAGGGGGCATACGGACCGCCGACGTCGGGACCCTCGTCGTAGGTCAGCCCGAGCCACTTCAGCGTGCTCAGCACCTGGTCCTCGGAGCCCTCCACCAGGCGATTGCGGTCGGTGTCCTCGATGCGGAGCACGAACTGGCCGCCGGTCTTGCGGGCCCACACCACGTCGAACAGGGACATGTAGGCCGTGCCGACATGGGGGTCGCCGGTGGGGCTGGGGGCGACACGGGTACGGGCAGGCGAAGAGGCAGCAGGTGCAGTCATGATGGCGTCCAGACTACTAGGCTCGCAGCATGAGCCGGAGCCTGCCGACATCGACCTACCGCTACCAGATCAGCCCCAGCTTCACCCTCCAGGACGCCGCCGCGGACCTGCCCCGCATCGTCGAACTGGGCGTGGACGCGGTCTACCTGTCGCCGCTGCTGACCTCCACCACCGGATCTGATCATGGTTACGACTGGGTCGACTGCACCCAGGTCGACCCCCAGCGCGGTGGCGAGGCGGGCTGGGTCTCGTTCGTGGATGCGGCGCGCGCGCATGGCCTGAAGATCGTGCTCGACATCGTGCCGAACCACTGCGGCATCTCCAAGGCGTGGGAGAACCCGGCCTGGTGGAGCGTCCTGCGTGAGGGGCGCCAGTCGCCATATGCGAGCTGGTTCGACGTCGACTGGGACGCCGGGCCAATCCTGGTCCCCGTCCTTCCTGCCGACGGGTCGGTGGCGGGGCTCGAGTTCAGCCCGGATCGCTCCGAGCTGGTCTTCCACGAGCACCGCTTCCCGGTGGCCATCGGCTCGGCAGATGACGGTGCCGGCGCAGAGCTGGTGGCGTCCCGACAGCACTACCGACTGGCGCCCTGGCAGCTGGACGCCACCGAGCTGAACTACCGCCGCTTCTTCGCGGTGAGCTCGCTGGCAGGCCTCAGGGTCGAGGACCCCCGGGTCTTCGAGGCAACCCACGAACGGATCTTCCGGATGGCCGACGATGGCCAGTTGGACGGCATCCGGATCGACCATCCCGACGGGCTGACCGACCCCGGGGAGTACCTGCGACGCCTGCGGGGCCGGGTTGGCAACGAGATCTGGATCGTGGTGGAGAAGATCCTGGCCGACGGGGAGCAGCTGCCGAGTGATTGGCCGGTGGACGGCACCAGCGGCTATGACGCGATGGCCGAGCTGACCCGGCTGGTGGCCGATCCTGGTTCCGAGGCCGCGCTGACCGACGGCTACGGCACCCTGACCGGTGATTCGCTGGACGTCGAGCAGCATGTCCTGCTCGCCAAGCGCCAGATCGCTGCCCAGCTCTTCGGCTCGGAGCGGGCCCGAATCCAGCGCGTGCTGCCGGCGTCTCTGCGCGGCGAACCGAGCGACGCCGCCCTGGTCGAGATCGCCGCCCACATGGACGTCTACCGCACCTACCTGCCGCATGATCGCGCTGCCCTGGATCGTGCTGCCTCTGCGGCAGCACTGGGCGAGCCCTCGATGCGAGCAGACATCCAGGCGCTGATCCCGGTGCTGGCCGATGTGGATCAGGAAGCTGCCCGGCGCTTCCAGCAGTTCACCGGAGCACTGATGGCCAAGGGTCTGGAGGACACCGCCTGGTACCGCTACACCCGCTGGATCGGCGCCAACGAGGTCGGCGGGCATCCCGGCCGCCTCGGCACCACCGTCCTCGGCTGGCATGAGGACCAGGCCAGACGGCAGCTGCACTCCCCCGCCTCCATGGTGGGGCTGTCGACGCACGACACCAAGCGCGGCGAGGACGTGCGCGCGGCGCTGGGCGTGCTCACCGAGCTGGTGGACGAATCCCTGGCCTGGGGGCGGGGGTTCATCGAGACCACGCAGCTGCCGGATCGCCCGTTCGCCTGGCTGCTGGCCCAGACCCTGGCGGCCGTGGGCCCGATCGATGCTGGACGGCTCCACGCCTATGCCACCAAAGCCATGCGCGAGGCCAACACCGAAACCGGCTGGGCGGCTCCGAACTCCGGCTATGAGATGGCGGTCCACGCCGCCATCGACCAGGCGCTCACCGACCCGATCCTGGTGGAACCGCTGTCGACGCTGCGGGACCTGATGGCTGTCCCTGCGGGCGTGA
Organism: Aestuariimicrobium sp. p3-SID1156; assembly: GCF_025144225.1. Taxonomy (GTDB): domain Bacteria; phylum Actinomycetota; class Actinomycetes; order Propionibacteriales; family Propionibacteriaceae; genus Aestuariimicrobium. The sequence goes on along the minus strand of NZ_JALXXB010000011.1, from coordinate 57,771 downwards.
ACGTGCTGTCGCAGAAGGTCGTGGCGCTGACGATGCCCGGCATTCCTGACGTCTATCGGGGCACCGAGTTCGTTGAGGACTCACTGGTCGACCCCGACAATCGCCGCCCGGTGGACCTGGGCCGCTCCATGACCGAACTGGACCTCGCCAAGCACCATCTGGTGACTGAGATCCTGCGGCTGCGACGAGACCACGCAGAGCTGTTCACCAAGTACCGCCCGATCGCTCTCGGGGGGCCGCTGGCCGAGCACCTGGTCGGATACGACCGCGGTGGCGCGATCACGCTGGCCACGCGCCTTCCGGTCGGGCTCGAACGCCGCGGTGGGTGGGGGGACTCCGGACTCACGCTGCCCCAGGGCACGTGGCGCGACGTCTTGTCCGGTGCACACCACTCAGGACGCGTTCAGCTGGGCGAGGTGTTCGCTCGCCACCCGGCTGCAGTGCTCGTACCGGCAGAGCTCGCCTGAGACAGGCCCTGCTCGGCGAGCTGGCATCTCGGTGCCCAGCTAGTCAGCCAAAGCCTCGCGCACTAGGCGTTCAGTGATGCCCGCGCCCATTATGGCGCCGATCATCATCGGCGTGCTCGTTCGCAGGGATCTCGCAGATGACCCTACTTCATGCAGCTGAACCTGCTGCAGCAGGTTCAGCTGACGAAAGCAGGTTCACCTGGCGCCGGAGGAATGGGGCGGCGGAGGAAATGACACAGGGCCCGCACCCAACGGTGCGAGCCCTGCGGTCAGAACTGGCGGTGAGTCAGATCACTTGAGGATCTTGGTCACACGACCGGCGCCAACGGTACGGCCACCCTCGCGAATAGCGAACTTGAGGCCCTCCTCCATGGCGATCGGCTTGTTCAGGTGAACGGTCATCTCGGTGTTGTCACCGGGCATGACCATCTCGGTGCCCTCGGGCAGCTCGACCACACCGGTCACGTCGGTGGTGCGGAAGTAGAACTGCGGCGAGTAGTTGGAGAAGAACGGCTTGTGACGGCCACCCTCCTCCTTGTTCAGGACGTAGACCGAGCCCTCGAAGTCGGTGTGAGGGGTGGTCGAACCCGGCTTGATGACGACCATGCCGCGCTCCACGTCCTCCTTCTTGGTGCCACGGAGCAGCAGGCCGACGTTCTCACCAGCGCGACCCTCATCGAGGATCTTGCGGAACATCTCGACACCGGTGATGGTGGTGGTCTGCTTGTCCTCGCGGATGCCGACGATGTCGACGGTCTCACCGGTGCGGACGATGCCGCGCTCGATACGACCGGTGACAACGGTGCCACGGCCGGTGATGGTGAAGACGTCCTCGACGGGCATCAGGAAGGGCTTGTCGGTCTCGCGCTCGGGCTGCGGGATGTACTCATCCACGGCATCCATGAGCTCGACGATCGAATCGGCCCACTTGGCATCGCCATTGAGGGCTGGGAAGGCGGCAACGCGGACGACGGGGCAGTCGTCACCGTCGAACTCCTGGGAGGACAGCAGCTCGCGGACCTCCATCTCGACGAGCTCGATGAGCTCCTCGTCGTCAACCATGTCGCACTTGTTCAGGGCAACCACGATCGAGGGCACGCCGACCTGGCGGGCGAGCAGGACGTGCTCGCGAGTCTGCGGCATCGGGCCATCGGTGGCGGCCACGACGAGGATCGCGCCGTCCATCTGGGCAGCACCGGTGATCATGTTCTTGACGTAGTCGGCGTGGCCGGGGCAGTCAACGTGCGCGTAGTGACGCTTCTCGGTCTGGTACTCGATGTGCGAGATCGAGATGGTGATGCCGCGCTGACGCTCCTCGGGAGCCTTGTCCACCTTGTCGAAGGGGGTGGCCTCGTTGAGGTCGGGGTACTTGTCGTGGAGCACCTTCGAGATCGCCGCGGTCAGAGTGGTCTTGCCGTGGTCGATGTGCCCGATGGTGCCGATGTTGGCGTGCGGCTTGGTCCGCTCGAACTTGGCCTTTGCCACTGGGGCTCCTTCTGGATGTAGCCCACGCCGAGTGCGCAGGCTTCGATTTCTCTGGCGGGACCTGTTCCCGACAGCGGTTTGTGGACGTACTCCTGCCTCGAACATCAAGGCAGGGTCACCCGCCCCATTCTTCCGGGGCGGTGGCCGCGAGTCAAACCCGTACGGTTCGACCCGCGCATCCGGGCGTGTCGGACGCCCCACTGCTGCGTCCGATGTGCTCTGCCCATTCTGTCAGGGGGAGGCAAAAGGGCCGCTCCCCCGCTGGGGAACGGCCCTCTGTCGGCCTCTCAGCGCAGCTCTGCCCCACGGAGATGTACTCGGGACAGAAGCCGCAGGCATCCGATCACTCGGTGGCGCCGCCTCGTGCCTTGGCGACGATCTCCTCGGAGACGTTCCGCGGCACCTCGTTGTAGGAGTCGAACTCCATCGAGTAGGAGGCCTGACCCGAGGTCTTCGAGCGCAGGTCACCGACGTAGCCGAACATCTCCGACAGCGGGACCAGGGCGCGGACCACGCGGTTGCCGTGCTCCTCGTCCATCGACTGGATCTGGCCACGACGACCGTTCAGGTCACCGATGACGGTGCCCAGGTAGTCCTCGGGGGTGGTGACCTCGACGGCCATCATCGGCTCGAGCAGCGCAGGATCAGCCTTGCGCGCGGCTTCCTTGAAGACCATCGAACCGGCGATCTTGAAGGCGAGCTCGGAGGAGTCGACGTCGTGGTAGGCGCCATCGAGCAGGGTGACCTTGATATCCTCAACCGGGTAGCCGGCCAGCACACCGCTGGTCATCGCGTCCTTGATGCCGGCGTCGACGGCCGGGATGTACTCCTTGGGGATGCGTCCACCGGTGACGGCGTTCACGAACTCGTAGCCGTGGCCCGCGGGCATCGGCTCCAGATCGATGATGACGCGACCGTACTGACCCGAACCACCCGACTGCTTCTTGTGGGTGTACTCGATCTTGCTGACCGGGCGACGCAGGGTCTCGCGGTAGGCCACCTGGGGCTTGCCGATGTTGGCCTCCACGTTGAACTCGCGCTTCATGCGGTCGATCAGGATGTCGAGGTGCAGCTCACCCATGCCGGCGATGATGGTCTGGCCGGTCTCCTCGTCGGTGTGGACGCGGAAGGTCGGGTCCTCCTCGGCCAGGCGCTGGATGGCGACACCCAGCTTCTCCTGGTCGGACTTGGTCTTGGGCTCGATGGCCTGCTCGATCACCGGGTTCGGGAAGTCCATCGACTCCAGCACGACGGGGTTGGCGGGATCGCAGAGGGTCTCACCGGTGGTGGTGTCCTTGAGCCCCATGACCGCGCAGATCATGCCGGCGCCCATGGACTCCTTCTCTTCGCGCTTGTTGGAGTGCATCTGGTAGATCTTGCCGATGCGTTCCTTCTTGCCCTTGACGGAGTTGAGCACCTGGGTTCCGGCCTGCAGGACGCCGGAGTAGACGCGCACATAGGTCAGCTTGCCCAGGTGCGGGTCAGCGGCGATCTTGAAGGCAAGGGCCGACAGCGGCTCGTCATCGCTGGGGTGGCGCTCGATCTCAACCGACTCATCACCAGGCTTGAAGCCCTGGATGGCGGGGATGTCGGTGGGGGCGGGCAGGTAGGCGATCACTGCGTCCAGCAGGGGCTGGACGCCCTTGTTCTTGAACGAGGTGCCACACACCACGGCGTTGCCCTTGCTGGCCAGCACGACGCGACGGATCGCGTGCTGGATCTGGTCCACGGTGATCGCGTCCTCGTCCTCCAGGTACAGCTCGGCGAACTCGTCGTCCAGGTCGGCCAGCTGGGTCAGCAGCTCCTCACGGGCCTCGGCGGCGGCGTCAGCCATGCCGGCGGGGATCTCCTCGACCTCGTAGTCCTCGCCCACCTTGGTCTCACCGCGCCAGGTCAGGGCACGCATGCCGACCAGGTCGACGACACCGATGAAGTCGGATTCGGCGCCGATCGGGAGCTGGATGACCAGGGGGGTGGCCTTGAGGCGCTCACGGATGGTCTTGACCACGTAGGAGAAGCTCGCACCGGTACGGTCCAGCTTGTTCACGTAGCAGATGCGGGGCACGCCGTACTTGTCGGCCTGGCGCCACACCGTCTGGGACTGCGGCTCGACACCGGCCACACCGTCGAACACCGCCACGGCACCGTCGAGCACGCGCAGGTTGCGCTCCACCTCGACGGTGAAGTCGACGTGCCCGGGGGTGTCGATGATGTTGAGCTGGTGGTCCTTCCAGAAGGCGGTGGTGGCAGCGGAGGTGATCGTGATGCCACGCTCCTGCTCCTGCTCCATCCAGTCCATGGTGGCCGACCCCTCGTGGGTCTCACCGATCTTGTAGTTGATACCGGTGTAGAACAGGATGCGCTCGGTGGTGGTGGTCTTGCCCGCGTCAATGTGGGCCATGATGCCGAAGTTGCGCACCTTGCCCAGGTCGGTGGTCTTGGCCATTGGCCTGCTACCTCAAATCTTGTAGGTGGAGAGTCAGTTCAGAGACTAGTGGGGACGCGCAAGGAGCGCGAAAAAGCCCCCTCGTCGGCCACTCCGGGCGTCCGAACGAGGGGGCGGGATGTCACCAGCGGTAGTGGGCGAAGGCGCGGTTGGCCTCAGCCATCTTGTGGGTGTCCTCGCGGCGCTTGACCGACGCACCCAGGCCGTTGGAGGCGTCCAGGATCTCGTTCATGAGGCGCTCGGCCATGGTCTTCTCGCGACGGGCGCGGGCGAAGGTGACCAACCAGCGCATCGACAAGGTGGTCGCGCGAGCCGGCTTCACCTCGATCGGGACCTGGTAGGTGGCGCCACCCACGCGGCGGGACTTGACCTCGAGCGAAGGCTTGATGTTGTCGAGGGCCTTCTTCAGCGTCTGGACGGGGTCAACGCCGGTCTTGGCGCGGGTGCCCTCCATGGCGGTGTAGACGATGTCCTGGGCAACGGACTTCTTGCCGTCGACAAGGATCTTGCTCACGAGTTGGGAAACGAGGGGCGAGCCGTAGACCGGATCGACCATGACCGGGCGCTTCGGCGCCGGACCCTTGCGAGGCATTACTTCTCCTTCTTCGCGCCGTAGCGGCTGCGGGCCTGCTTGCGATTCTTGACACCCTGGGTGTCGAGAGCGCCGCGGACAATCTTGTAACGGACACCCGGCAGGTCGCGCACACGACCGCCACGCACGAGCACCATCGAGTGCTCCTGCAGGTTGTGACCCACACCGGGGATGTAGGCGGTGACCTCGATACCCGAGGAAAGGCGCACACGGGCAACCTTGCGCAGGGCCGAGTTCGGCTTCTTGGGGGTGGTGGTGTACACACGCGTGCACACCCCGCGGCGCTGGGGCGAACCCTTCAGCGCAGCGGACTTGCTCTTGCTGACCTTGTCAGTGCGGCCCTTGCGGACCAGCTGCTGGATGGTAGGCACCGGCTGGTATCTCTTTCGTTTCTGAGGGGAGGGCCCCTCATGAGGATTGAATTCCCTGGCTGTGCGCGTTCTGATCCCCGACGAGGGCCACCGTTTACCCGTCAGTCGTGGACGCTGAACACGCCGTGCGAGCACTCCGCACATCCCGGGCCATCCCCTGCAACGTGGGGGCCGCGAGCATGCCAGGGCACGCACTGCTGCTCGGGCAACTCCGAGCACACTGGTCAAGACTAGTTCACGGCTGCACAGAGGGCAAAATGCGGTCGCTTCAGGCGATCTGTCCACCGACGGTCGCCACCCTCCCACATTGGACGCCCTGAGCCCGCCGCACGGAACATTTCGCTCTCTGGCGACAGTTTCCGGTCCTTCGGGCCCAGGCGGCGGAATGTCTCGCCGCTGTGCGGAAGTTTCCGTTGGCCTGTGGGGGGGCCGGGCAGCGAGCGCTGTCCACAGGGGGCGCCCAGGTCGCCTCCAGGGGCAGAGTTATCCACAGCCCCTGCCCTGGGGCGTCCCCTCGGAGGCAGCATGGGCCACATGCCACCCATGACTCGCGCGATGGCCGCCCAGGCCGGGATCACCAAGCACCAGCTGTACGGTCCGAAGTATCGACGACTCTTCTATGGAGTGTTCGTGGAGAGGGACGTGCTGCCCAGTCTGGGCGTCCTGGTTGAAGGTGCTCGGCTGCTCTATCCGGACGCGATGGTCACCGGGGTCACCGCTCTGCGCCTGAGGGGCGTCCCGCTCGGGCAGGACTCCCCCATCACCCTCGCCACCGAGTCACGAGTCGAAAGGGCCGGGATTCGCACGATCCGAGTGAAGCGGAACTCGCCCGGTGGGATCGCGTCCATCGCGCAAGCGATCGCTGATGCCGAACTCGGCCTCGTCGAGGAGGTGTGCGTCCTGGATGACCTGCTGCGACGTGAGGAACTTTCTGAGCGCGAGCTGGCGGAACTGCAGTCGGCGCGCAGCGATGCATGGCAGTTCGCCCATTCCGGCGCCGCGAGTTGGCAGGAGTCCCGGACGCGGATGGTATTGGTCAGCTCCGGCCTGCCCAGCCCGGCCCTGCAGCACGAGATCAAGGGACCCGATGGGAAGTTCCTTGCTCGTGTAGACATGGCCTGGGTGGAGCACAAGGTGATCGTGGAGTACGAGGGACAACAGCACCTGACCAATGCCCAGCAATGGGAGAAGGACATCCACCGCTACGAGCAGCTGGAGGCGATGGGGTGGACGGTGATCCGGGTGACCGCTGCCAGCCTGCGGGAGCCGGCCGCGCTCGTGCTGCGAGTCCACCAGGCGCTGAGGACGAACGGCTGGCGTGGTCCCGCCCCACGCCTGGACGCCGGATGGCTGGCGCAGGTGGCATGAAGGGAACCTGGCGCCGGAAACTTTCGCACGGGAGCAGAAGAGTCGGGCTCCCTCGGCCAAGGCACCGGAAACTTCCGCACGGGGGCGGAAGAGTCCGGGTTCCGGGACAAACCGACCGGAAACTTTCGCCCGATGGCAGAAGAGTCCGGTCACATGCACAGACCAGCCGGAAACTTTCGCACTCGGGCGAAGAGTTCCGCGGCGACCACCCCCAGCGCCCCACCAACGACAACTGGCCGCCCCCCGAGGGGACGGCCAGTCATCACATCAGAACGTTCAGCGCATGTCGCCGAAGTCCATCTCGTCCAGCGGAACCGCGGCGCCCGAACCCATCCCGAAGTCGTAGTCGAACGGGTCGTAGTTCATCGAGTACGCACTCGCCTTGGCATCCGCGGTCGGCTCGACACGGATGTTGCGGTAACGGTCCAGACCAGTGCCGGCCGGGATCAGCTTGCCCAGGATCACGTTCTCCTTCAGGCCCACCAGGGAGTCCGACTTGCCGTGGATGGCAGCGTCGGTCAGGACCTTGGTGGTCTCCTGGAAGGAGGCCGCCGACAGCCAGGACTCGGTTGCCAGCGAGGCCTTGGTGATGCCCATGAGCACCGGGCGGCCCTCAGCGGGACGCCCACCCTCGGCCACGGCCTTGCGGTTCTGCGACTCGTAGGTCTGGCGATCGACGAGCTCGCCGGGCATCATCTGGGTGTCACCGGACTCGATGACGGTGATCCGGCGCAGCATCTGGCGAATGATGATCTCCAGGTGCTTGTCGTGGATCGGCGCACCCTGGGTGGCGTACACCTTCTGGACCTCGTCCACCAGCAGCTCCTGGACCTTGCGCAGGCCCTGGACGCGCAGGACGTCCTGCGGGTCGAGGGTACCGGCGGCCAGCTGCTGACCGGCCTGGACGCGCATGCCGTCGGAGATGACCACGTGGTTGCCATGGACATCCTCGAACTCGAGGCGGGCGCGACGCGGCATCGGGTAGGCGATGTCCTCACCACCGTCAGAACGCTTCAGGGTCAGAGTGCGACGACCGCTCTCCTCGCTGATCTCCAGGATGCCCTCGGCATCGGCGATCGGAGCCTTGCCCTTGGGGGTGCGGGCCTCGAAGAGCTCGATGACACGGGGAAGACCCTGGGTGATGTCGTCACCGGCCACACCACCGGTGTGGAAGGTACGCATCGTCAGCTGGGTTCCTGGCTCACCAATCGACTGGGCGGCGACGATACCGACGGCCTCGCCGACGTCCACCAGCTTGCCCGAGGCGAGCGAGCGTCCGTAGCACATGGCGCAGGTACCGGCAGCGGCGTCACAGGTCAGGACCGAACGGACCTTGACCTGGGTGATGCCGGCCTCGATGAGCTGCTTGATGTGCTCGTCACCCATGTCGGTGCCGGCAGCCACGACCACATTGCCCTTGTCGTCGACCACATCGGTGGCCAGGGTGCGGGCGTAGATCGCAGTCTCCACGTTCGGGTGGATCACCAGCGCACCGGATTCGTCGGCCTCGGCGATCGGCTTGTTCAGGCCGCGCTCGGTACCACAGTCCTCCTCGCGGATAATCACGTCCTGGGAGACATCGACCAGACGGCGGGTCAGGTAACCCGAGTCGGCGGTGCGCAGGGCGGTGTCGGCCTGACCCTTACGACCACCGTGGGTGGAGATGAAGTACTCCAGCACCGACAGGCCCTCACGGAAGTTGGACTTGATCGGGCGGGCGATGATCTCGCCCTTCGGGTTGGCCACCAGACCTCGCATGGCGGCGATCTGGCGCATCTGGGTCATGTTCCCTCGAGCGCCGGAGTTCACCATCATGAATATCGGGTTGGTGGCGGTGAAGTTCTTCTCCATCGCCTGGGTCAGCTCGGCAGTCGCGTCGGTCCAGATCTGGATGAGCTCCTGACGACGCTCGTCCTCGGTCACGGCACCGCGCTCGTAGAGCTTGTCGATCTTGGAGGCCTTGGCGTCGTAGCCGGCCAGGATCTCCGGCTTGGAGGCCGGGGTCTGGACGTCACCGATCGAGACCGTCACACCCGAGCGCGTACCCCAGCGGAAGCCGAGGTCCTTGAGCTTGTCGAGGGTCTCGGTGACCACCGACATCGGGTACTGGTCGGCCAGGGTGTTGACGATCGCGCCGATCTGCTTCTTGCCGACGTGCAGGTTGACCCACGGGTAGTGAGTCGGCAGCGCCTCATTGAACAGCACCTGTCCCAGGGTGGTCTCGAGCACTGCGGTGCCGTCGGGGCGGACGCGCTCCTCGGTACCGGGGCCGGGGGTGAAGTCCTTGACCTTGATGGTGACCTTGGCGCGCATGTCGATCTCGCCGGCGTCGTGGGCCATGATCGCCTCGGCCACCGAGCTGAACACGCGACCCTCACCCTTCAGCCCGTCGAGCTTCTGGGTCAGGTAGTACATGCCGATGATCATCTCGTGGCTCGGCAGGGCAACAGGACGCCCATCAGCCGGCTTGAGGATGTTGTTCGTCGACAGCATCAGGATGCGTGCCTCGGCCTGGGCCTCGGCGGACAGCGGCAGGTGAACGGCCATCTGGTCGCCGTCGAAGTCAGCGTTGAAGGCGGCGCAGACCAGCGGGTGGAGCTGGATGGCCTTGCCCTCGATCAGCTGCGGCTCGAAGGCCTGGATGCCGAGGCGGTGCAGGGTGGGTGCACGGTTCAGCAGCACGGGGTGCTCGGAGATGACCTCTTCGAGGACGTCCCACACGACCGGGTACTGGCGCTCGACCATGCGCTTGGCCGACTTGATGTTCTGGGCGTGGTTCAGGTCGTCCAGACGCTTCATCACGAACGGCTTGAACAGCTCCAGGGCCATCGCCTTGGGCAGGCCGCACTGGTGCAGTTTCAGCTGCGGGCCGACCACGATGACCGAGCGGCCCGAGTAGTCGACGCGCTTGCCCAGCAGGTTCTGGCGGAAGCGGCCCTGCTTGCCCTTCAGCATGTCCGAGATGGACTTCAGCGGGCGATTGCCCGGTCCGGTCACCGGACGTCCCCGACGGCCGTTGTCGAACAGTGAGTCCACGGCCTCCTGCAGCATGCGCTTCTCGTTGTTCACGATGATCTCGGGCGCACCGAGGTCGAGCAGGCGCTTGAGGCGGTTGTTGCGGTTGATCACGCGGCGGTACAGATCGTTGAGGTCGGAGGTCGCGAAACGACCACCGTCCAGCTGCACCATCGGGCGAAGGTCCGGCGGGATGACCGGGACGGCGTCCAGGACCATGCCCATGGGCGAATTGCGGCCATCGAGGAAGGCCGACACCACCTTCAAGCGCTTGAGGGCTCGGGTCTTGCGCTGGCCCTTGCCGGTCTGGATGGTGTTCTTGAGGTTCTCTGCCTCGGCCTCCAGGTCGAAGCTCGCGAGGCGCTTCTGGATCGCCTCGGCGCCCATGTAGCCCTCGAAGTACTTGCCGAAGCGAGCCTTCATCTCGCGGTAGAGCACCTCGTCGCCCTCGAAGTCCTGGACCTTGAGGCTCTTGAAGCGGCTCCAGACGGCGTCCAGGCGATCCAGCTCGCGCTGGGCGCGGTCACGGATCTGCTTGGTTTCCTTCTCGGCACCGTCTCGCACCTTGCGCTTGATGTCGGCCTTGGCGCCCTCCTCCTCGAGCTGGGCCAGGTCCTCTTCGAGCTTGGCCATGCGCGCGTTCACGTCGGAATCGCGACGCTTCTCCAGGTGTCCCTTCTCGGTGAGGACCTTCGCCTCCAGGGAGGACAGGTCGCGGTGGCGGGCGTCCACGTCAACGTGGGTGATCATGTAGGCCGCGAAGTAGATGACCTTCTCCAGGTCCTTCGGGGCGATGTCGAGCAGGTAGCCCAGACGGCTGGGGACGCCCTTGAAGTACCAGATGTGGGTCACCGGGGCGGCGAGCTCGATGTGGCCCATGCGGTCACGACGGACATTGGAGCGGGTGACCTCCACGCCACAGCGCTCACAGATGATGCCCTTGAAGCGGACGCGCTTGTACTTGCCGCAGGCGCACTCCCAGTCGCGGGTGGGGCCGAAGATCTTCTCGCAGAAGAGGCCGTCGCGCTCGGGCTTCAGGGTGCGGTAGTTGATGGTCTCGGGCTTCTTGACCTCGCCGTGGCTCCACTCACGGATTTGCTCGGCCGTCGCCAGGCCGATGCGGAGTTCATCGTAGAAGTTCACGTCCAGCACGTTGCTTCTCTTTCCCCTGTGGTGCAGGTGGTGGTGGGGAGGGTCTCAGCCTCTCCCCGGGTGACGATCGTCTGGGTTTCGGGGTCTGGGTCCGGACGCCCGCAGCGAACTGTTTCCAGCAATTCGCCGCAGGCGTCCGAGAAGAACTCAGACTTCGTCGACGACAGCGAACGAGTCGCTGCCAGGACGGCGGGACAGGTCGATGCCGAAGTCCTCGGCCGAGCGGAAGTCGTCCTCGGAGTCACGAAGCTCGACCACGGTGCCGTCACTGGAGAGGACCTCCACGTTCAGGCACAGCGACTTCATCTCCTTGACCAGAACCTTGAACGACTCCGGGATGCCCGGCTCAGGGATGTTCTCGCCCTTGACGATCGCCTCGTAGACCTTGACGCGCCCGGGGACGTCATCGGACTTGATGGTGAGCAGCTCCTGCAGGGCCCAGGCGGCGCCGTAGGCCTCCAGTGCCCACACCTCCATCTCACCGAAGCGCTGGCCACCGAACTGCGCCTTGCCACCGAGCGGCTGCTGGGTGATCATCGAGTACGGACCGGTCGAACGGGCGTGGATCTTGTCGTCGACCAGGTGGTGCAGCTTCAGCATGTACATGTAGCCCACGCCGATGCGCTCGGGGTACGGCTCGCCGGAGCGACCGTCGAACAGCCGTGCCTTGCCGTCCCTGTCGATGAGGCGGTCCCCATCGCGGGTCGGCAGGGTGTTGGCGAGCAGACCGGTGATCTCCTCCTCCTCCGCGCCGTCGAAGACCGGGGTCGCCAAACGCGAGTCGGCGTCCACATGGCCGAGACCGACGTCGCGCAGGCGCTCGGCCCAGGCCTCCTGGACGCCATCGACATCCCAGCCGGTCTTGGCGATCCAGCCAAGGTGGTTCTCCAGTACCTGGCCCACGTTCATGCGCGAGGGAACACCGAGCGGGTTCAGCACGATGTCGACCGGGGTGCCGTCCTCCAGGAAGGGCATGTCCTCCACCGGCAGGATCTTGGAGATGACGCCCTTGTTGCCGTGACGGCCGGCGAGCTTGTCACCGTCGGAGATCTTGCGCTTCTGAGCCACGTACACGCGGACCATCTGGTTGACGCCGGGGGCCAGCTCGTCGCCCTCCTCGCGGTCGAAGACGCGGACGCCGATGACGGTGCCGGTCTCGCCGTGGGGCACCTTCATCGAGGTGTCGCGGACCTCGCGGGCCTTCTCACCGAAGATGGCACGCAGCAGGCGCTCCTCGGGGGTCAGCTCGGTCTCGCCCTTGGGGGTGACCTTGCCGACGAGGATGTCGCCAGCGCCAACCTCGGCACCGATGCGCACGATGCCACGCTCATCCAGGTCGGCGAGCATGTCCTCGTTCACATTGGGGATGTCGCGGGTGATCTCCTCCGGCCCCAGCTTGGTGTCACGAGCGTCGACCTCGTGCTCCTCGATGTGGATCGAGGTGAGCACGTCGTCCTGCACGAGACGCTGGGAGAGGATGATCGCGTCCTCGTAGTTGTGGCCCTCCCAGGGCATGAAGGCGACCAGGAGGTTGCGGCCGAGGGCCATCTCGCCGCCGTCGGTGCAGGGACCGTCGGCCAGCGGGGTGCGGACCTCGACGCGCTGTCCCGGCTCCACCAGCGGGCGCTGGTTGGTGCACGTGCCCGCATTCGAGCGCTCGAACTTGCGCAGCTTGTACACGGTGGTGGTGCCATCGTCGTTGCTGACCTCGATCAGGTCGGCCGAGACGGAGACGACCTCGCCGGCCTTGGCGGCCAGGGTGACGTCGCCGACGTCGGTCGCGGCGCGGTACTCCATGCCGGTGCCGACCAGCGGGGCCTCGCTGCGCAGCAGCGGAACGGCCTGGCGCTGCATGTTGGCACCCATGAGTGCTCGCGAGGCGTCGTCGTGCTCGAGGAAGGGAATCAGGGCGGTGGCCACCGACACCATCTGGCGCGGGGACACGTCCATGTACTCGACCTCGTCAGGGAGCACCGAATCGACGTCACCGTGCTTGATGCGCACCAGGACGCGCTCTTCGACCAGGTTGCCCTCCTCGTCAACGGCGGCATTCGCCTGCGCGATGACGTAGCGGTCCTCCTCGTCGGCGGTGAGGTAGTCGATCTGGTCGGTGACGCGGCCACCCACAACCTTGCGGTAGGGGGTCTCGATGAAGCCGAAGGCGTTCACGCGGGCGAAGGAGGCCAGCGAACCGATCAGGCCGATGTTGGGGCCTTCAGGGGTCTCGATGGGGCACATGCGGCCGTAGTGCGACGGGTGGACGTCACGGACCTCCATACCGGCGCGGTCACGGGACAGACCGCCGGGGCCCAGCGCCGAGAGACGACGCTTGTGGGTCAGGCCGGCCAGCGGGTTGTTCTGATCCATGAACTGCGACAGCTGCGAGGTGCCGAAGAACTCCTTCAGCGCAGCGGTCACCGGACGGATGTTGATCAGGGTCTGCGGGGCGATCGCCTCGATGTCCTGGGTGGTCATGCGGTCGCGGACCACACGCTCCATGCGTCCCAGGCCGGTGCGCAGCTGGTTCTGGATCAGCTCACCCACGGTGCGCAGGCGACGGTTGCCGAAGTGGTCGATGTCGTCGGCCTCCACGATGGCACCGTTCTCGAGGGTCTCCTTGCCCTCGTGCAGCGCGCACACGTAGTGGATGGTGGCGACGATGTCCTCCTCGGTCAGCACCTGCTGGTCGAAGGGCAGGTCAAGACCGAGCTTCTTGTTCACCTTGTAGCGTCCGACCTTGGCCATGTCGTAGCGCTTGGGGTTGAAGTAGTAGTTGTCCAGCAGGATCTGGGCGGCGTCACGTGCCGGGGGCTCACCCGGGCGCAGCTTGCGGTAGATGTCGAGCAGGGCCTCGTCCTGGGACTTGATGTTGTCCTTCTCGAGGGTCTGGCGCATCGACTCGTACTGGCCGAACTCCTCGGTGATGCGGTCACGGCTCCAGCCCAGGGCCTGCAGCAGGACGGTCACGTTCTGCTTGCGCTTGCGGTCGAGGCGGACGCCGACGAGGTCGCGCTTGTCCACCTCGAACTCCAGCCAGGCGCCGCGGGAGGGGATGATCTTGGCGGTGAACAGGTCCTTGTCGGAGGTCTTGTCGGGGGTCTGCTCGAAGTAGACGCCGGGCGAACGGACCAGCTGGGACACAACGACACGCTCGGTGCCGTTGATGATGAAGGTGCCCTCGGGGGTCATCAGCGGGAAATCGCCGATGAACACGGTCTGGGACTTGATGACGCCGTCGATGTCGCTCATGAACTCAGCGGTGACGAACAGCGGAGCGGCGTAGGTGACGTCTCGGTCCTTGCACTCCTCGATGGTGTGCTTGGGCTCCTCGAACCGGTGGTCGCGCAGGGTCAGCGACATGGTGTCGGCGAGGTCGGTGATCGGGGAGATCTCCTCGAAGATCTCCTCCAGCCCGGACTTCGGGTTGATATCGGTGCGTCCTTCGGCCAGGGCCTCCTCGACCCTCGCCTTCCAGACATCGTTTCCAATGAGCCAGTCGAACGAGGCGGTCTGGACCTCAAGAAGATCGGGAACCTGGATGGGTTCGGCGATCTTGGCAAAGGAGATTCGTCCGCTCTCAGAGATGACGTTGGTGTTCTTCGACGCAGTGCGCGAGGCGGCCAAGATGCGTTCCTTCCGAGAACTACAAAACGCGAGATCTGCACGGGATGCGTGCATGCCGAAGGGCCCGTGTCAAGACACGGGACGATCCAGCAATGGGGCAAGAGATCACACTACGCCAAGGCCTGCCACGGTGCAAGTCCGGCGGCCTACTATTTTCGCCCCGTGCGGGCGCCTCGGCAACTCGCCACGCCGGTTCTGCCGGGGTGGAGAGTGCGTGTTGGCCGGCGGCGTCGCGGGGTCACACGTCCGGACGCCGGGACATGACACGTGGGCGGCTCCCCGAAGGGAACCGCCCACTGAGGTGTCAGGTCTGTCGACCCGTCAGTTCAAGCAGGGATCACTTGAACGAGACGGTGGCGCCAGCAGCCTCGAGCTGCTCCTTGGCCTTGTCGGCGGCGTCCTTCTTGACCTTCTCCAGGATCGGCTTGGGAGCGGCCTCGACCAGGTCCTTGGCCTCCTTCAGGCCCAGGCTGGTGAGGGCGCGCACCTCCTTGATGACCTGGATCTTCTTGTCGCCAGCGGACTCGAGGATCACGTCGACCTCGTCGGAGGCCTCCTCAGCACCGGCGTCGTCGCCACCGGCACCGCCGGCAGCAGGAGCACCAGCGGCAGCGACGGCCACGGGGGCGGCAGCGGTGACACCGAAGGTGTCCTCGAACTGCTTGACGAACTCGGAGAGTTCGATGAGGGTCATTTCCTTGAAAGCGTCGAGCAGCTCTTCGTTGGTGAGCTTGGCCATGATTGGCGTCCTTCCTTACTCGGTTTCAGCCGCGCCAGCGGCATCTTCACTGGGTGCCGCGGCTGCGGCGGTGTCGGCAGCGTCGCTGCCAGGCTCCTGGGCATCAGCGGGAGCGTCAGCGGGGGCAGCCTGACCGGCGCCTCCGATGACCGAGGGGTCTGCCTGGGCGGCAGTCTCCAGGGCGCCCAGGGCGCGAGCGGCCTGGGAGAGCGGAGCTGCGAGCAGGAAGACAGCCTTCTGCAGGTTGGCCTGCATGCCACCGGCGAGCTTGGCGAGAAGGGTCTCGCGCGACTCGAGGTTGGCCAGCTTCTTGACCTCGTCGGCGTCCAGGACACGACCGTCCATGACACCGCCCTTGATGACCAGAAGCGGGTTGGCCTTTGCGAAATCACGCAGGCCCTTGGCAACCGTGGCCACGTCACCGGAGATGAAGGTGAGCGCGGTGGGGCCGGTGAGCTGGTCGTCCAGCCCCTCGATGCCCGCATCCTTGGCGGCGATCAGGGTCAGAGTGTTCTTCGCAACGGCGTAGGTGGCGTCCTCGCCGAGGGACCGACGAAGGTCCTTCAGCGACGCCACGGTGAGTCCGCGGTACTCGGTCAGCACGACGGCATTGGAGCTGGTGAACTTCTCCTTCAGCTCCTCGACCGCAGCTACCTTGTCAGGCCTCGCCATTGGGTCTCCTTCCCACTTCTTGGATGGTGTTCCCAAGACCGGCATGAAAAAAGCCCCGGCGCATGTGGCGCGGGGCATCCATCAGCACGTGAGCGTGCTCAAGTCTTCCTCGTGTCACCTGCGCAGGCGGTCGAGCGGTGTTTCCACCGACCCGGCCCTTCGGAAATCTTCACCGGCGGTCTTCGGTACCTGACGAACTGTACGCGACGGGAACCAACCAACCAAATCGCCCACCGTGGACGCCGGGCAGTCAGCTGTTGAAGCGGTTCTGTGCCGCCTGCAGCCCCTCGGTGATGAGGACCTCGATCGCATCGCAGGCCCGGGACGCCTCGACCAG
This sequence comes from Aestuariimicrobium sp. p3-SID1156, assembly GCF_025144225.1. GTDB lineage: Bacteria > Actinomycetota > Actinomycetes > Propionibacteriales > Propionibacteriaceae > Aestuariimicrobium. The sequence goes on along the minus strand of NZ_JALXXB010000011.1, from coordinate 41,503 downwards.
CACGTCCTCGCGAAGCCCCGCGGGGAAGGGCTTGAGCACGTAGTCAGAGGTGGGTTGACGACCGGGCGGACGTCCGATGCCGTAGCGAACTCGGAAGAACTCGCCGCTGCCCAGATGCGCGCGGATGGACTTCAGGCCGTTGTGGCCGTTGTCCCCTCCCCCGAACTTGAGGCGAAGCTGGCCGAAGTCGATGTCGAGCTCGTCGTGCACGACCACGACCTGCCCCACAGGGATCTTGTGGAAGGCACACAGGGCCCTCACGGCACGACCCGAATCGTTCATGAAGGTCTTCGGCTTCGCCAGCACGACCTTGATGGCGTCCCCCACTGCCCCGAAACCGGACGCCCCGAGCCTGCTCTCGGCGACTTCTGCCTGCATCCCACGGGGGGACGAGAAAGACACCCGGCCACGGCCGGCCGCCTCGTCCACGACGATGAAGCCAGCATTGTGCCGGGTGCCGGAGTAGGTGGGGCCCGGGTTCCCGAGCCCCACCACAAGCCAGGGAGCGGTCAAGCTCAGGACTCCTCGGCCTTTGCCTCATCCTCGGCGCCCTCGGCGGGAGCCTGCTCAGCAGCTGCCTCGTCCTCGGTGGGCTCGATGCCCAGCTCAGCCTCTGCCTCGGCCAGCTCGGCGTCCAGCGCCTCCTGGGAGATGGCCTGGGTGATGTTGACGACCAGGGCCTCGGGGTCGCCGGCGACGGTGACACCCTCGGGCAGCTGCAGGTCGCCCAGCAGGATCTGGGTGCCGGCCTCCAGGCCCTCGATGGAGACCTCGATCTCGGTGGGGATGTTGGTGGCAGAAGCCTCCACCGACACGCTGGAGGACTCGACCATGACGACGGTCTCGGCGGCAGCCTCGCCGGTGGTCACCAGCGGAACCTCGACGATGACCTTTTCGCCGCGCTTGACGATCAGCAGGTCGACGTGCTCGATGAAGCCCTTGATCGGGTCGCGCTGCACCTGCTTGGGCAGGGCCAGCTGTGCCTTCTCGCCAGGGATGTCCAGCTCGAGCAGGGCGTTGGCCGCACGCAGGGCCAGCAGGGTCTCGTGGCCGGGCAGGGCCAGGTGAATCGGCTCGGTGCCGTGGCCGTACAGGACGGCAGGAACCTTGGCGTCGCGGCGCAGGCGTCGGGCAGCGCCCTTGCCGAACTCGGTGCGAACCTCGGCGGACAGCTTGATCTCAGCCATGTTTTCTCCTCAACCTCGGGCTGTGTGGTGCAAGTGGGCTCACGAGGGAGGGCGATCAGGATGAACCTGTTCGGGCCAGTCGATCACGGACGCCAGCGTCCCTCGCCAAGCAGCCCAGTGAGTCTAGCCGCCCACGGCCAGGGTCACAAGCTGCGCGTGGTCCGCCCCTCCCTCAGGCGTTGCCGTCGAACAGGCTGGTCACCGAGCCGTCCTCGAAGACCTCGTGGATCGCCTTGGCGATCAGCGGGGCGATCGAGAGCACGGTGAGGTTGTCGATCTTCACCTCCACGGGCAGGGTGTTGGTGACGATGACCTCCTCGAAGGGGGACGCATTGAGCCGGTCCGCGGCCGGGCCCGACAGCACCGGGTGCGTCGCGGCGGCAATCACCTTCTTGGCACCGCGCTCCATGAGCGCTTCGGCAGCCTGGCAGATGGTGCCGGCGGTGTCGATCATGTCGTCGACCAAAAGGCAGGTCTTGCCCTCCACGTCGCCGACCACCTCATGCACAGCCACGGTGTTGGCCTTGTTCGGGTCACGGCGCTTGTGAATGATCGCCAGCGAGGCGTGCAGCCGGTCGGTCCACATGTCGGCCAGACGAACACGGCCGGCGTCTGGGGAGACGACGACGATGTCATCATCGGCGTACTTGTCCATCACGTACTCGGCCAGTACCGGCAGCGCCCACAGGTGGTCGACCGGTCCATCGAAGAAGCCCATGATCTGGGCGGCGTGCAGGTCCACCGACATGATGCGGTGGGCGCCGGCGGCCCTGAACATGTCGGCGAGCAGGCGGGCGGAGATGGGTTCGCGCCCGAGGTGCTTCTTATCCTGGCGGGCGTAGGGATAGAAGGGGGCGACCACCGTGATGCGCTTGGCCGAGGCCCGCTTGAGGGCGTCCACCATGATCAACTGCTCCATGATCCACTCGTTGACAGGAGCGGCGTGGGATTGGATGACGAAGGCGTCCGAGCCGCGCACCGATTCCTCGAAGCGGACGTAGATCTCGGAGTTGGCGTAGGCCAGCGCGCGGGTCGGCACCAGCGGGACGCCCATCAGCTCGGAGATCTCCTGGGCGAGCTCGGGGTAGGCCCGGCCCGAGAAGAGCTTGATCTCCTTGTCGTTGGGACGCTTCACGCCGCTGCTGCTCACTGGTTGTCCTCCGCTTCCTGGCCCGGCTGCTGGGCGTTCACATGGATGGTCTGGTTGTCGATGAGGATGGCGCCCGGCTGGAGGGCCGAACCATCCTCGACATCGGCGCCGATGTAGCTCAGCGGGGCGATGGTGGCGCCGGATCCGACGGTGGCATTGCGCACGGCAATGAAGCCGGTGGCCTGGGCACCGGAGTTCACCTGGGCACCGGGGCGAAGCTGCGCCCAGGGGCCGACGGTGGCGCTCGCGCCGACGACGGCCAGCTCGCCGTGGGTGCGGATGATGGTGGCGCCCTCCCCCACCTCGACGTCACGCAGGGTGGTGTCCGGGCCGATGGTGGCACCGGTCGCGATCGAGGTGGCGCCCTGCAGTTGGGTGTTGGGGAGGATGGTGACGTCGCGGGCCAGGTCGCAGCCCTGTTCGATCCAGGTACTGGCCGGGTCCTGCACGGTGACGCCGGCGCGCATCCACTTCTCGACGACGCGTCGGTTCATCTCGGCATTCATCCGGGCCAGCTGGACGCGGTCGTTGACGCCCTCGGTCTGCCACAGGTCCTCGATGACGTGGGCGCCGACCAGCTTGCCCTCGCGGTTGGCGACCGTGATGACATCGGTGAGGTACAGCTCGCCCTGGGCGTTGTCGGTGTCCAGGTTGGCCAGGCCGTGGCGCAACACCTCTGCGTCGAAGACGTAGATGCCGGAGTTGATCTCGGTGACGGCCGCCTCCTCGGGGGTGGCGTCCTTCTGCTCGACGATGCGCGAGACCCGGTCACCCTCGCGAATGATGCGTCCATAACCGGTCGGGTTGGGCACCTGGGCGGTCAGCACGGTGATCGCAGCGGACGCCGCCCTGTGGGCGTCCACGAGGCCTCGCAGCGTCTCTCCGGTGAGCATGGGGACGTCACCGTAGGTCACCACGACCTCACCGGTCAGGTCGCCGAGGTCGCGCACACCACACTCGACCGCATGCCCGGTGCCCTTCTGCTCCTCCTGGACCGCGGTGGTGACCTCGGGGGCGATGTCGGCCAGGTGCTGCAGGACCTGCTCACGGGCGTGACCCACGACCACGACCAGGTGCTCGGGGTCCAGCGACTCGGCAGCGGAGACGGCGTAGCTGAGCATGGACTGACCGCACACCTTGTGCAGCAGCTTGGAGGTGGAGGACTTCATCCGGGTGCCGCCACCGGCGGCGAGGACGACAACTGCGGCGACGCGGGTGTCGGTGGGGTTCTGGGTCACGATTCCCTCAGCTTCACGATCGACCGGGCGGGCTGTGCCACCACTCTAGTGGTCAGGACGCGGGGCTGCTCACGCGGTGAGGGCCTCCTTGCCGGGCGCAGAGAGGCTGACGATGGCCAGTTCGACCATGGGGTGTTCCATCAGCCGGTCCTCCAGCGCCTGGAGTCGGCCCTGCAGCACCGTTTCGCGTTCGTCGCCGCTGAGGTCCACCGCCGCGACCAGCAACACACGGGAGGGACCGACGTATTCCAGGTGCAGGAAGGTCACCCGATCGACCGAGGGGTGTTCCAGCAATTCGCGCAGCACCCGTGCGCGTACGACCGGACTGACCGACTGCCCGACCAGGAATTGCAGGTTCCGCCAGATCAGGATGATCGCCACCACGCCCAGCAGGATGCCGACCAGGATCGAGCCGATGGCGTCGTAGACGGCATTGCCGGTGAGCTGGTGGGCCCACAGCCCCCCGCCGGCGAGCAGGATGCCCAGCAACGCAGCGAAGTCCTCGAAGAAGACCGCCCGCAGCGTGGTCTGGGAGGTGTCCATGATGAACCGCAACGGTCGCAGGTTCGCCCGTTGCGCGGCGGTGCGCGTCTGGCGGACCGCCTGGGCGAAGGAGATTCCCTCCAGCACGAAGGCGATGGCGAGCACGATGTAGCTGATGGTGTAGTCCTCGCCCCCACCCTCGGCGCGCAGTTCGCTGATGCCGTGGGTGATGGAGAGGATCGAACCGGCGGTGAACAGGCCGAAGGCGGCGATCATGGACCAGACATAGGCCTCGCGTCCATAGCCCAGCGGGTGGCTGGCGTCCTTTTCCTTCTGCGCCCGCTTCTCGGCGACCAGCAGCAGCATTTCGTTGCCGGTGTCGGCCCACGAGTGCGAGGCCTCGGCCACCATGGACGCCGACCCGGACAGCATCGCCGCCACGGTCTTCGCCACGGCGATGAGCGCATTGGCAGCCAGGGCGATCAGGACGGTGAGCAGGCTTTCCCCGCCTTGACTCTCGGACGCTTCGGCCTTCTTCTCCACGAGGTCACGCTAGCCCGCCCGCCGGGGCGCCATGGCGGTTCAGCGCAGGTAGGCCAGCTCAGGGAAGGTGTCGACCATGCCCTGCAAAAGTGTGCGGGCCACGGCCCAGGAGTCGACCAGCGGGTGCTGCAACAGCGCAAGCAGCGCTGCCTCCCGGGACGCGGTGGTCGCCGCCTCGATGGTCTTGTGCTCGACGTACTTGGCGTTGGTGACCAGCCCACGGGCATGCGCGGGCAAGGTGCTGACCGGGAGCGGGTGGAAACCCTCGGCGTCCACAGTGCAGGGCATTTCGACGATGTCATCGCCGCCGAGCTCGGGGATGGCGCCGCGGTTGGGGACGTTGAGCACCAGTTCGGCGGGGACGTCGTTGGCGATGGCGTGCATGATCGCCAGCGCGACCTGGTCGTAGCCGCCGGTCTGCAGGTCGGCCTCGTCGCGTTCGAAGCCCCCCGACGCCTCCCGACTGCTGGCCATGTAGGTCTTCTCCCGTTCCCTGCGGGTCGCCTCCCACAGGTCGTGGGCGCCGGGTTGCCCCTCGAGCGCGGCAACGGCGGAGTAGAAGCCGCCCTGCTGCCTGCTGAGGAAGGCGCCACGCGGGCTCTCGCTGGCGAGGTCGGCGGCGAGGGCTTCGCGCTGGAAGTAGTAGTAGTGCAGGTACTCGTTGGGTACCGAACCCAGTGCCTGGATGAGGGGGGAGCCGAAAAGCCTGCCCTCCTCGAAGCTTTCGATGAGGTCCGGGCGCTGGAGGAGCTCCGGGAGGACGTCCTCGCCGTCGACGTGGAGGCCCTGGAGCCAGCCGAGGTGGTTGAGGCCGAGGTAGTCCATCCTGATACCGGAGCTGCCGAGCCCGACCGCACCGGCGTCGGGGTTGACCAGACCGGCCTGTTGGAGAGTCGTCAGGACGCGGCGGGCCAGGCCGACCGGGGAGTCGCAGATGCCGACGATGCGTTCGCCCAAGCCCTGGCGCATGACCTGGGTGATGACGCCGGCGGGGTTGGTGAAGTTGATGACCCACGCCTCGGGAGCGTGTGTCTTGATCTGTTCGACGAGGTCGAGGGCGACCGGGATACCCCGGAGGGCATAGGAGATGCCGCCGGCGCCGACGGTCTCCTGGCCGATGACGTGGTGACCCAGACAGAGGGATTCATCGGCCGCACGGGCGGCGGTGCCGCCGACCCGAATCGCGGAGAAGATGAAGTCCGTGCCGGCCAACGCCGTGGGCAGGTCCGTGGTGGCGATGACCTGCGGCGCGTCCGGGCGGCCCGTGGAGAGCTCGCCGAGCACCTGGCTGATGGCGTCCAGTCGCTGCTGGTCGACGTCGTGGAGCCTTACCTCGGTGACCCGCTCGCGCGAGCGGTCGGCCATGAGCGCCTTGTAGACCAGGGGGACGCGGAACCCGCCGCCTCCAAGCAGGGTGAGCTTCATGGGTTCCAACCTATCCCGCGGTATCCCCCTGCTGCCTGCAGCGTTCCCTGAACGAGCAGCTCACCGTCTGGTCAAAAATACTCGACGTAATGTCTTGCCTACGCGACACGATGTCAGGTGTGACCCATGACGCCAGTCGACACATCACGTGAGGGCCCGAACCTCCGTATGAAGTCCTTGCGGGCCTCGCTCGGGCTCACCCAGGTGGAACTCGCCGCCCGGGTGGGCGTGAGCCGACAAACAATCAGCATGATCGAGGCGGGCACTCACAACCCCACGATCAATCTCTGCTAGTCGATCTGCAAAGCACTGCAGACCGATCTGAACTCACTCTTTTGGGAAGAAGGCGAACGGTAATGGACGAACGGCAGCAACTGACAGCAGGCAAGGCAGCACTCGGCGCACTCTTCTGCGTCATGATCGGCGCGATCGCGGTTCTCGGCTGGGAATATGTCACCACCAAGGAGGTGACGAACACCGCAGCCATCATCACCGTGCTGGGCGCAGGCGGCCTGTTCTGGGTTTTCCAGAGCATGTTTGGCGCTGAGGCGCCCCGCTCAATGTTCGGCAAGGAATTGCCCACAGGACGCACCCCTGCGGAACGGCGCACCCGCACTGTGGCCTACCCGGTCGACTCGCTGGCCTTCACCGTCGCGATGACAGTTCTGGCATTGGGCGGGTATTTCCTCGTCGGCGACAAGACAGCGGCAGGTGACATTGCAGGAATGCCGTTTCCCGCCGCACTCGCTCTGGGAGCCATTGCGTTGTTTGCCATCAGCTTCGCGTTGACGTGGGCGCTTGGTGAAGCAGAGTCGCGTGCGGTCGAGCGTCGCATCGCGCGTCTGGAGGCCTGACCTCCCCTGAACGCAGCGCCGTCCATCCCCCACGGGATGGACGGCCCTTGTGTTGTTGAGTCAGCTCGGGCGTAGGGGTGACTGGCGGAGAAGCATGCTCTCCAGCGTGTGCTGCGACGCTGCCATCTCGCGGACGGTCGCATTCAGGGACCCGGTGATCGGAGTGAGAACAGGAGGATTCATCATTTAAACCAGGTCAAGGACGACCCCCGCCACTTCACGACAGGACGTCATCATGCACAAGCCCTCCATGGGACGCGGCCGGTTCCGCTCCCCGAACCCCGCACCCCCGCCACCCCATCCCGGGCAGCAGTACCCCCTGCACCAGACCACGCCGCCACGTGCTCCTTTCGACATGCCAAGAACGGCGCCTGCGTGGGAGCAGCCCCGACCACACGCAGGTGAGCCGACGGCCTTCCTGCCTGTCCCGCCTCCACACACGAAGGGGAAGTGGTTCACCAGCAAGCCCGTCGTCGGCATCGGCGCCGGCCTGCTGGGGCTCACGATCGGTCTGGGCGGAGGAGGAGCGGATGGCGCCGGAGCCCCCGCGTCCACGGTGACGGTGACGAACCAGGCCACGGTGACCGCCAAGCCCAGCGCCGCGCCCACGGTCACCCAGGAGGCCACCGTCACGTCAATGGCAACGGTGACCGCCAGCACAACCGTGACAGCCAGCACGACCGTGACAGCGAGCGCGACCGTGACGCAGAAGTCCACGGTGACTGTCACCTCCATCAAGCCGTTCGCGAACCTGCCCGCGAAGAAGCCGGTGGCGACGAAGCCGGTCGTTAAGAAGCCCGTCGAGAAGAAGCCGGAGGCCGACACACCTGCCGGCGATGGCGGCGGCTACGTCTACTACAAGAACTGCTCGGCGGTGAAGGCGGCCGGCAAGGCGCCCATCCACCGCGGGGATCCCGGCTACGCCAAGCATCTGGATCGTGACAACGACGGCGTGGGGTGCGAACGCTGACCGAGCGTTCCGACGCCCGCCTGTCCATCGGGATCTGGGCAGCACTCGCCCGCTGACGCTCCGTCAGCACACAACCAGTCACTCGCGCAGCTACTGGCGTCCCTGCCGGTCAAGGGACGTGCCCCGAAGACCGGCTACACCCGGGGGCAGTTCGGGCAGGCGTGGTTCGACGCCGACCGGAACGGGTGCGACACACGAAATGACGTGCTCCGGCGCGACCTGCGTGATGTGGCACTCAAGCCGGGGACGCGTGGTTGCGTCGTGCTCACCGGGACGCTGGTCGACCCCTACACCGGCACGATCGTCCCGTTCGAGCGCGGTCCGCGCAGTGGCGTCGTCCAGATCGATCACGTCGTTTCGCTGTCGGACGCCTGGCAGAAGGGTGCGCAACAGCTTTCCGCGGACCAGCGGCAGGCATTCGCGAACGATCCGCTCAACCTGCTGGCTGTCTCGGGTAGCGCGAACGCGCAGAAGGGTGACGGGGACGCGGCGACCTGGCTGCCGAAGGCGAAGTCATTCCGCTGTCGCTACGCTGCGACGCAGATCACGGTCAAGGCGCGGTGGGGGCTGTGGGTGACCGGTGCGGAGGAGAATGCTCTCCAGCGTGTGTTGCGAAGCTGTCCGACGGAACCCGTTCCCCAATGATTAGTCCGAGTCCGTCAGAGGCCTTCGTCAGTACTAGCGCTTGTTGGACTTGCTCTGATGGCACCGCCAGCAGAGTGTCTGGAGATTCTGGTGGTTCGTCAGGCTACCCCGCAACACGGGGACGATGTGGCCCACCTCCAGCGCGCCCAGGACACCCTCGGCGGCTTGACGCCCATTGAGTTCGAAGCCAAGAAAGCCGAGCTTCTCCCATCGTAAGACCCATGCATCCGTCTTGTGACATCATGCTTCCTATCCACCTCGACAAAGGAGACGAGCAAAGATGGCTTTCGAGGACGCCCTCGCCGATACCGCGAAGAAGCTTTCGGACTACGGGGATTCACTCCTGACGGAGGAGGCAACCAAGAATGCCCTCGTTATGCCCTTCATCTCACGGGTGTTGGGCTACGACGTGTTCAACCCTCAGGAAGTTGTCCCCGAGTTCGTCGCCGATGTCGGAAGCCGCAAGGGCGAGAAGATTGACTACGCCATCATGCGCGACGGCGTCATTCAGATGTTGATCGAAGCCAAGCAGGTTGGCGCTCCGCTGTCCCTGGAGAACTCCTCTCAGCTCACCCGCTACTTCACCGTGTGCTCCGCCAGAATCGGGGTGCTGACCAACGGGCGCCACTGGCTCTTCTACACCGACCTGGACAAGCCAAACGTCATGGACTCGAAGCCTTTCCTGCGGCTGGATCTCTCAGAGATCGATCCGAACACATTGCCGGAGCTCAAGAAGCTCACCAAGGACACCTTCGATCTTGAATCTGTCATGGCAGCTGCTGAGGAACTCAAATATGTCTCAGCGGTCAAGGCCGAAGTGGCTCGGGAATTCGCCACGCCGAGCACCGACCTCGTCCGGCTGCTGACAAAGCGCGTGTACGAGGGCTCCATCACCGCGAAGGTGCAGACCACATTCGAGGGCGTAGTCGCCAAGGCACTTCGGCAGTACATCAACGACCAGGTCAATGCCCGACTGAAGACCGCCTTGGACGGGCAACCGGCCGCAGCTGCTACCACTGCGGGAATTCCCAGCGAGGAGGTCGCCGAAGCCGTCAGCGACTCCCCCATCCAAACGACAGCGGAAGAGGCTGAGGCTTTCCTCATCGTTCGCGCGATCTTGGCGTCCGAGGTAGAGGTCGATCGCGTGGTGGCTCGAGACCGGCAGAGCTACTTCGGAGTGCTACTGGACGACAACAACCGCAAACCGATCTGCCGCTTCCATTTCAACAGCCAGTCCGTGAAGTACTTGGGCACTTTCGATCAGGACAAGGTCGAAACTCGGCACCAGCTGTTCAGCGCAAACGACCTCTACAAGTACGCGGATGTCTTGCGAAGCACCGTCCGCAACTATCTCTAGAGATTAACGAAATGCATTCGTCCACTGAATCTAGGGAGGTCTTGCCACCCGAGAGGGAACAAGGTCTCTCTGGACTAATCGAAGATTGCCCTCCCGGCCGTTTCGCAAGACAGGATGCGAAGCCACATTGCCCTTGCTGATTCAAGTGGCCGCAGCTCCAGACTGCTTGATCGTCAATCTCAGCGGTATTCATAATCCTAATCTTGCAGTTCTGGTGCCGACTTGTGCACCGTTCCGGAACAGGCCGTTCATTCCACCGCCGGTCGTGGCTGCTCTGGAGCATGGGCTGACATGGCGATCCCTTGGCATAATGGGGGCGCGAACGAGCGGAGCCGAGCCCGCCTGAGACAGCTGGCGATCTCGCTGCAGCATGGCCAGTTAACGCGCTCAGATGTGACGGCCCTATTCATCCTGCTTCGCGGCAGCGCGACGAAGGGCTCAATCACCCGCGACATAGGCGACTGTGTGGCGCACGACGTGCGTGATCGCGGCAACCTGTTCTCATTCGCGAATCAGTTCGTCCGCAGCGTTCGACGGACCATCGCTCTCGCCGCCGCTAGCGTGCTCGATGGCGTCAAGGTCGAAGTCCGCGCGCCGCATGTCGCTTGTCGGCTCTCAGGCGGCCAACAACCCGCGTTTGCTATCGATCTTCTCCGAGGAATGCCGGATGGAGTCCTTCAGATCCCTTCTCCCAAGACCCTTCTCTTTCCCATGTTGCGCGACTACTCGTTGGGGGGAACGGACAACAACAACGGTAGTTCTGTGGGTTGAGCATGCAAGACTGCGGCTGCTGGACGAGAGCAACATCATGCGCGTCGGCACTGCTCGCGACGAAGTCCTTGCGGCCAGCAATCAGGTATGGCTCTGCTCGGTAGGCTGGAGAGCGCCACCACCACGTTCGCTTGGCGAGGCGTTCCCCCAATCGCTCCCCAGGTAGGAGTCGAACCTACGTCGCTAATCCTGATTCAAAGACCATCGAACATGACCAATAGAGTTCATTCCTCTAGGAGTTTGGCGGCATACGTAGAACCGAATGCCGCCGTGTGGTCTCCCGTACCGTGCTGATTGAGAGTGGGTTTGCGAGCGACCGTCGAGCCCGTGCGGAGCACGCGAGCCCGGGTCTGAGATGCTTCTCGGACCGGCCAACGACGGCCGGGTGATGGACCAGGGGGTCGGCGTTGTTCGTCTTGGCAAGGCTTGTGATTGTTCTACTCGGGATCGCCGTCGGGATCGGCGTCGCCGTCGGTCTCGGCAGCGAGGGCGCCGGGCTCCTAGGCGGGGTCCTAGGGCTGGTGATCTTCATCGGCTCGTGCGAGGCAGCGAACGAGCTCCAGTCCAAGAAGAAGACCGGGGAGGCGGCATGAGCAACTGGAGAGCGTGGGGCGCGGGGATCGTCTGCGTCGCCCTCGCTGGGTGCGGCGGCGGCGAGTCGGCCGCTCCGGTGACCGTGACGGTCACGGCCTCGGAGTCGACGAGCTCGTCGCCGGAGACGACCACGGCCCCGGCGCCCTCCCCGACCGGCCCCGTGAGGGTGTCGACGGTCGAGGAGCTGATCGCGGAGGTCGAGAAGGTCGGCGTGACCTGCAAGGGCGGATGGGAGTCCGGCTTCGACGAGTACCGCTCCTCTTGCGACGATCCCGAGGTCCGGCTATTCCTCGATCCCCGCCCCGACCTCGAACCCGACGTGAAGACCAGCACTTGCACTCTCTGGACCACGATGGGGCTCACTGCCTTTCGCGGACCGAACTGGGTCGCGGCCGGGGATTGGTTCGCTGGTGTGGCGATTGAGGACCTCGGCGGTGAGCCCTGCAAGTGACGCGGACAAATGAAACCGGACCGCCCCATGGAGGGGCCTAGGCCCGAAGCTTCTCCAATCGCTCGACGAGCCGTTTACTCGGCTCCCGGGAGAGCTCGATGTAGCGCTCCAGGACCTCTACCTCGGCCTCGCGGTTCTTGAGCTTCCGGTAGATGATCGCGGCGTGCTCGAAGTAGTGGGGGGCGGGACGGCCCGGGTCCTCTCTAGTCGTGGCCTGCTGGCACTCGCTCAAGAGTTGGAGAGCCTCCTCGTACCTGCCCTCACGTTTGAGGTCCGCCACGGTGGATACCCACTCCGTGTAGTGCCGACCCCGCACGAGGGTGTCGCGGTGCCTGCGGCGAATGGCGTCGGCATTCTTGGCATCCTCAAGCTCGTCGCGCTGGCGAAACCAGGCGTCCGCGATCGACTTAAGTCTCGCCGCCTCGTCGGGATCGGTTGCCATCTTGTAGGCCCTCCACCAAACCCGGCCGACCTCGTCCGCGTCCACTCCGGGCACGAGCCGGGCGGGCGGAATGTCCGGAAACCCTGCCGGAGCCTGCGAGGCCACGCGCCCGACCGGATGCCCTGCTTGGGCGAGCATCATTCGCAGCCATTCCCGAGGAGCTCTTTGCGCCTCGTCGAGCTCCGCCTGAGTGACCAATCGAAGGACGCTCTTCGCCTCGTGACCTTCTAGGTCGGCCCTAGTGCCAAGTCCCCTAACAACTGCCGTGCTCGGACCGTCATAGCCGGGGACCCAGACCCGCATCCCGGGTTGAGGCGGGACTGAGAGGTTCCAGAGGTAGGCGTAGGCGTGACGAGTTCCGTCATCGTCGCGCTGATCGTGCAATTCCCGGAAGACGACGCCGACGATCAACGCTTCGGACTTAGCCAGACCGGCGCCCGACCCCCGGGCGGCGATTGCCTGGCCCTGACGTGGGGCGAGCCCCTGCCGACGGAGCATCACTCGGTTCACCACCACGGCGACGGTGCCCACTAGGACCATGAACGATGCCAAACCCTCCGACCAAGAGAACAGCCCGGAAACGACCACCAGCATGGCGAGCCATGCCCACCAAGGGTGTCGGGCGGCCCAAGAACGCAGTCGGATCATGTCTCCAACCTCCATCGCTCGGCACGAACGCTGTGCCGTTTGAGGCAGCGTACCGGGGCGTCCCCCGGCACGCTGCACCCTCCTACGGGTTAGATACCGTCCCGGCGGCGAGGGTCGTCCCACGCCCCGGTGACGCCGAGGATCGGGCAGGCGCCGCCCGGCAGGGTGGGAGCGTTTCGGGCCCGGGCGCGGATCTCGGCCATGTGGAAGGGCGACCCGACCGAGGGGCGCCGCTTCGTGGGGACCGACGTCGGGAGGGCCAGCGGACGGTGCCTGTGGCGTAGGCGATCGAGCCTCCCCCCGACCGGGGAGTCGGCCAGCTCGGCGACCAGCATTCCGACGGTCGTGGGAATGTCGTCGTGGTGCCCGACCGGGTTCGCCAGCTTCACCACTCCCGGGGAGGTCTCCACGAGCCGGGTCGTGAGGAACTGCTCTCGGGTCGTCGCGCCGTCGGGCAGTTCCAGAGCGCGGTCCCGTAGCACGTTGAACAGTCCCCGGGTGAGCTTGTTCGCCCCGGCAGCGGAGAAGACGAACTCCCTCACGGTGACGCCCTGCCGGGAAAGGTTCTGCGAGCTGCTCGGCCTGCATCCGGTCGAACGCCAGACGAGAGACCCGGTACTCCCGGCAGACGCGCAGCGCGGAGGCCTCGACCTCCGCCAGATCCACGCGCCTGTCGGTCGAGGCGTCCGGTACCACGACAGAACCCGGTCCACCACGACCACGCGCCCGGCCGGGCGCGTGGTCGACGTCGCCGATCGACAGCGCCGTGAGGTCGCGGCGGGTGCCCACGTCGAGGGCCGCGACGTAGCGATGGACCTGGTCGGGCGGCAGCACGGCGACCCCGGAGCGGATCGCGGCCTCCACTTCTTCGGCGCTGGTGAGCGCGTCGTCGCTCTCGGCCCATTGGCAGAGGATCAGTCGAGCCCATTCGCTGTAGGCGAGGCTGGCGCGGGTCGCCGCAACGTCCTGCGGGGTCCACCACGGGGAGGGCCCGGGCCGGACCGCCGTCCTCCAGTGGTCCGGGTTGTCCAGGGCGGTATCCCACCCATGACCTCGGCGACGTGCAGGCCCGGAAGCTGACCCCCAGGCGCAGTGAAACGGCGCTGAGGGCCCTCGCAATGGACGGCGGGATCAAGGGCAAGCCCTTGTCCCTCGCTCCGTCCGATACGCCCGCGTGACGCTGAGGGTCGTCCACAAGTACGGGCAGCGGGAGGGGTGGGTGAAGGAGAACCACGCACAGTTCGCCAGCGCCCCGCTCCAGGTGCATACGCCCAAGCCCCAGAAGGAGGACCAGCGGGTCGACATCTGGTCCCCCGAGCAGACGAGGAAGTTCATCACCACCTTGAACGACTACCCGCTCGGCGGGGAGCCATGGCTGAGGGTCGCTCTCCGTCTGGTGCTTTGTGGGTTGCGGCGCAGCGAGGCGGCGGGACTCGACTGGAGATCTGTCGACTTCGAGTACGGGACCGTCTTCATCTGTGCATCGCGCGTCAAGACGGGGCGCGGGAGCGAGACCGCAACCGGTCCCGTGAAGGTCGAGAACTCCCTTCGTCACGTGGAGGTCGAGCGGGTCCAGCCGGGCACCGTGAATGCCCTCCGCGAGCTATGGCTCTCGCAGGGTCGGCCCTCCTCGGGACTGGTCCTCGTCGATGCCGCCGGGCAGGAGATCCAGCCGGACGCGATCACGCGGCGGTTCGCAAGGGTGACGAAGGCCGCCGAGCTCCCGCAGCTCGTGAGCATCCACAACACCCGGCACAGCATCGCGACCCTCCTCGACTTGCGCGGCTTCTCCCGTACCGACGCCGCAGAGTTGCTCGGGCACGACGTGCCGACCTTCGAGCGGTTCTACGTGAAGGGCGACGGCAAGGGGGCGAACGCGCGGCAGCCGAACTGGGGAAGGCCTACGGGGAGGTCTCGCAGTAGGTTTCTGACCGGTTGTGAGCGGTCACTCACAAATCAACGAGGAAGGGCCCGTCAAGTGGAAGTTAGCGGGGCCCTCATTCTTGGTTTGACTAGGCGTCTCACCGCTCCCCAGGTAGGAGTCGAACCTACGTCGCTAATCCTGATTCAAAGTCAGGCGGGCCCTGCCGGCAGACCAACTGGGGAACGCTGCCTCTCTCCGCCGGACGCGCCGACCAAGAGGACAACACGTCCACTCTACGGGCCTGGACGCATGGAGTCACCTCGCACCTACCCCGCCACCCGCAGCTCGTTTGAACCGCTCGGAGGGCTTTGCCAGACTTGGGCCTGTGCCATTGTCCCCGCAGACCCCGCCCCGCGCAGCCGTCGACAGCGGCCACCCAGCCCGAGCGCGGCGCGGTCGCGTCAGGATGACCAGCACGGAGCGACGCGAGCAGCTGATCGATGTCTCGCGGATCCTGTTCGCGTCCCATGGCTTCGAGGGCACCTCGGTCGAGGAGATCGCCGTGAGCGCGCAGGTCTCCAAGCCCGTGGTCTACGAACACTTCGGTGGCAAGGAGGGCCTCTACGCGGTGGTGGTGGACCGGGAGTCGCGCCGCCTCCACGACACCATCCGCAAGGCGCTCACCGACCCGACCGCCAGCCCGCGCCAGCTCATCGAGCGGGGCGCCCTGGCCCTCCTGGACTACATCGACGAAGAGCCTGAGGGCTTCCGGATCCTGGCGCGTGACTCCTCGGTGGGCTCCAGCGGCGGCTCCTTCGCCAGCATCCTCTCCGACATCGTGGTGAACGTGGAAGACCTGCTCGCCGTCCCGTTCCAGCGTCGTGGTTACGACCCTGACTACGCGGGTCTCTACGCCCAGGCCCTTGTTGGGCTGGTCGCACTGGCCGGCCAGTCCTGGCTCGAGGCACGCCAGCCCGCCAAGGAGGTCGTCGCCTCCCACCTGGTCAACCTGGCCTGGAATGGCATGAGCAACCTGGTCCGCGAACCCACCCTCATCGAGCGCGAGATGCCGCCTGCACCCTCCAAGCCGGCACGCCGCAGCGGCGAGTGATCGCCTAGCTCGCCTGCTCCGCCTGCGCCACCAACAGCGTGCGCAGGTCGTCGGCCAGCCGGTCCCGCCTCTCCGGGGAGAACCGCTGCAGCAGCGACTCCTCAGTTGCCAGCAGAGAGTCCAGGGCCGCGTCGACCCGCTGGCGTCCGGACTTCGTCAGCACCACCAGCACCCCCCGGCCATCGTCGGGATGGCTCTCACGGGTCACGAATCCGCGCTCGACAAGGCGATCCACCCGATTCGTCATGGTCCCCGAGGTCACGTGGGTCTGCTTCAGCAGCTGTCCGGGCGTCAGCCGGTAGGGCTCCCCCGCCCGCCGCAGTGCCGCCAGGACGTCGAACTCCCACACCTCCAGGCCGTGCTCGGCGTAGGCGCTGCGCCGCGCCATGTCGAGGTACTGGTCAAGACGCTTGATGCGCGACCACAGTTCCATGGGCCCGATGGCCAGGTCTGGGCGCTCGCGCTTCCAGGCGGCCAGGATCTCGTCCACTTCGTCGTGCATGGGGTCCAGTGAAAACCACGGTATCCGTTGACGTCAAGATACTTGGCTACTTCACGGGACGAGCACCAGGAACCGGCCCTTGCGCTCTTCGTACTGCCCTCACCTGGGGCAGCGCATTCAGCTCGGCCGCCAGGTCCATCGCTGCGGACTCCCCACGCGCCAGGAAGGCACAGGTCGGGCCCGAGCCCGAGAGCAGGCCTCCGACCACGCCGGTCGCCGCGCGTCCAGTGTCGAGCACTTCGACCAACTCGGGACGCAGGGAACACGCGGGGGCCTCGAGGTCATTGCACAGCGCACCTCCCAGTGCGGCCACGTCCCCGGTCGCCAGCGCGTTCATCACGCCTTGCGGGACGTCGGTTGACCCCACCATCTCGCCCGCCTCCACCATCTCGTCGAAGCGGCGGAAGACTGCCGGCGTGGAGAGCCCTTCATGGGCCAGGGCCAGGACCCACTGGTAGTTCCCGCGGGTCAGCATGGGCGCCAGCTCAGTCCCCCGACCGACCCCGCGAGCCGTCCCACCCATCAGCGCGAAGGGGACATCCGAGCCCAGTCGCGCGGCGAAATCGTGCAGGTCCTCGGGCTGGGTGTCCAGGTCCCAGAGCATCGAACAGGCCAGCAGCGCGCCGGCCGCGTCCGCCGAACCTCCGGCCATTCCCCCGGCGATGGGGATGTGCTTGCGGATGCGCAATTCCACCCCCTCGGACACCCCGTAGTGCTCGCGCAGGAGCTCGGCAGCGCGCACGGCGAGGTTGCGACCATCGACTGGGAGCGACTCGGCCCCCTCACCGCGCATGCTCAGCTGCACACCCTCGTCACAGGGCAGCGCCTCGACCTCGTCGATGAGGGAGACGGCCTGGAACACGGTGCCGAGCGGGTGGTAGCCGTCGTCCCCGAGGGGCCCCACGCGCAGCGCAAGGTTGATCTTGGCGGGCACCCGGACGCGGATGCTCGCGCCGACTGTCTGGTTGTCCACGCGCTCAACCTAGCCCAGCGGAATCTGCTCGGCGATGGCCGCAAATTGCTGGACGTCAAGGGTCTCCCCGCGCGCCATCGGGTCCACCCCGGCACGCTCGATCGCCGCAGCGGCGGCCGTTGAACCGCCACACAGGCCAGCCAGCGCGGCCCGCAGCATCTTGCGGCGCTGGGCGAACGCGGCGTCAATCACGGTGAACACCTGCTCGCGACTCGCAGTGGTCTGTGGCGGGTCGCGTCGCTCAATCCGCACGAGCCCGGAATCGACGTTGGGCACCGGCCAGAAGACCGGCGGCGGGACGGTCCCCACCCGAGCTGAGCTCGCATACCAGGCCAGTTTCGCCGAGGGCACGCCGTAGACCTTCGAGCCGGGCTTGGCGACCAGACGGTCGCAGACCTCCAGCTGGACCATCACCAGCCCAGTGCGCCAGGTCGGGAATCGTTCCAGCAGGTGCAGCAGGACCGGCACCGACACGTTGTAGGGCAGGTTCGCGACCAGGGCGGTCGGCTCGGGGCCGGGCAGTTCGGTCACCAGCATGGCGTCAGATTCGACCACCCGCATCCGGTCGGTCGCCTGCGGCATCCGCTCGGTGATGGTCCGCGGCAGCTGGCCGGCCAGTCGGTCGTCGATCTCGATGGCGGTCACCTCCGCGCCCACCTCGAGCAGGCCCAGGGTGAGCGACCCCAGCCCGGGCCCGACCTCGATCACCACGTCATCGGCTCCCACGCCTGACAGTGCCACGATGCGCCGGATGGTGTTGGCGTCGATGACGAAGTTCTGCCCCCGCTGCTTGGTCGGAGTCAGGTCAAGGCCGGCCGCGAGTTCGCGCACTGAGGCAGCCCCCAACAGCCCCGAGGTGTTCTGCTCCCTCATGCGCTGGCCTCCCATTCCCCGCCGAAGGCCTCGACAGTGTTTGCCACCAGTTGGTCGCAGAGCTCCCCGACATCCCAGCCTCGCTGCTCGGCGATGAAACGGATCGTGTGCGGCAGCAGGTAGGGCGCATTCTTCTTGCCGCGCTCGGGCTTGGGGGTCAGGAAGGGTGCGTCGGTCTCCACCAGCAGCTTCTCGACCGGCACCACGGCCAGCGCCTCGCGCAGTTCTCCGGCGCTCCCGAAGGTCACCACCCCGGGGAAGCTGAGCCACGCGCCCCGGTCCAGGCAGTCGCGGGCGAACGCGGCGTCGCCGGAGAAGCAGTGCATCACCAACCGATTCGGGACGCCGACGCGGTCCACGACCGTCAGCACATCGGCGTGGGCGTCACGGTCGTGCACCACGACGGTCAGGTCGTTCTCGGCCGCAATGTCGAGGTGCCGGGCGAAACTGTGCTTCTGGAGCGCCTGGGCGTCCGCGTCGCGGGTTCGGTAGTAGTCCAGGCCGGTCTCCCCCACGGCCCGCACATGGCGACCTGCCCGCGCGAGAGTGGCGATGTGGTCGATGTGGGCGTCCAGCTGGTCACCCAACCGGCCGGCCTCATTGGGGTGCAGCGCGACGGCAGCGACCACGCCCGGGTTGGTGCGGGCGACCTGTTCGGCCCAGCGGCTGCCCTGGACATCGCAGCCGATCTGCACGAACCCCTGGACGCCGACGGCCCGCGCGGTGGCGAGGTTGTCGGCCAACGACAGGCCGGAGTACTCGAGGGTCGTGTCGGCGTGGGTGTGGGAATCGATCACCGGACGCGGCAGCGGTTCGGGCAGCGATGGCAGGCCCAGGTCCTCCAGCACGGTGCTCATGGCTTCTCCTCCCTGGTCTGGTCGCGGTCGGCGAGCGCGGCGGCGTAGAGCTGCTTGCGGTTGGTGCCGGTAGCAGCGGCCACCTCGGCGACGGCCGCCGACAGCTTCTCACCCTGCCCGATCCGGACGCGAACCAGCTCCACCGGGTCAACGTCCTCTGCACCATCGTCGGGGGCCCCGGCAATCACCACCGTGACCTCGCCGCGGGCATGCTCGCGGGCCCATTCGGCCAGCTCGCCCAGCGGCAGCCGCACCACTTCCTCATGGGTCTTGGTCAGCTCACGGCAGACCGCTCCGGGGCGGTCTGCACCCAGCGCGCCCGCGGCATCGTCGAGGAACTCGGCCAGCCGATGCGGGGCTTCGAAGAAGACCATCGTGCGCGGTTCGTGCGCCAATTCCTCCAGCCGGCGCCGCCGCGGGCCCTCCTTGCGGGGCAGGAAGCCCTCGAAACAGAACCGATCCGTGGCAAGGCCAGACACCGCCAGCGCGGTCAGCACCGCTGAGGGCCCTGGCACCGCCGTCACCGGCACCCCCACCGCCAGGGCGGCCTGCACCAGTCGATAGCCGGGGTCGGACACCAGCGGCATCCCGGCATCGGTCACGACCAGCACGTCGGTGCCGGATTGCAGTGCCTCGACCAGCTCGGGCGTCCGCTCGGATTCATTGCCTTCGAAATAGCTGACGATGCGCGCCGACGTGGTGATGCCCAGACGGCGCAGCAGGTCGTGGAAGCGGCGAGTGTCCTCGGCGGCAACCAGGGCGGCGTCCTCAATCGCGCGTCGCAGGGCCGGGGAGGCGGAGTCCTTGTCGCCGATCGGGGTGCCGGCCAGGATGACGCGCCCGCTCTGTGTGCTCACCACCCCATCTTGCCCGAGAGCCCGAACCCCCGCACCGCCTACGATGGGGCGCGTGACTCACACTCCTGACCTCGGCGACGCCTCAGCGCCCGCGACCGACGAAGCCGTGATCT
This sequence comes from Aestuariimicrobium sp. p3-SID1156, assembly GCF_025144225.1. Classification (GTDB taxonomy): domain Bacteria; phylum Actinomycetota; class Actinomycetes; order Propionibacteriales; family Propionibacteriaceae; genus Aestuariimicrobium. The sequence goes on along the minus strand of NZ_JALXXB010000011.1, from coordinate 21,595 downwards.
ACGGGCCGGTCACCGACGATGACGTCGAGGCCGAGTCGCTGCAGCCGCTACCGGTCGGCCAACCGCTGGTCCCCCGCCACACCCTCCAGAGCACGATTGAACGCCTCCAGGACGGGCCACCGAGGGATCGTCTGACCAGCTGGGTTGTCACCCTGGCCATCACCCTGTTCGCCTTCGGCCTGCGCCTGTGGCACCTCGACTTCCCCAAGAAGGTCGTCTTCGACGAGACCTACTACCCCAAGGACGCCTGGGGCCTGCTGCACAAGGGGTTCGAGTACGACCTGGTCGAGAAGTCCAATGACCTGCTCGCTGCCGGGCAGACCACCGCGCTGTTCAAGCAACCACCCTGTGGACGCAGCAATGCCATCGACGGCATCTGCTCGGCCTACGTGGTGCATCCGCCGCTGGGCAAATGGCTCATCGCCTCCGGGGAATGGCTATTCGGCATGAACTCGTGGGGTTGGCGGGTGCCCTCGGCGGTCTTCGGCTCGCTGATGATCCTGCTGGTGATCCGGCTGGCGCGACGCCTGGGCCGTTCCACGATGGTCGGTGCGATCGCCGGCATCCTGCTCTGCTTCGACGGGCTGCAGTTCGTGATGAGCCGCATCGGTCTGCTCGACATCTTCCAGGCAACCTTCCTGGTGGCCGCCGTGGCGGCGATCGCCGCCGACCGCGACTGGTTCCGCCACAAGCTGGCCGACCACCTGATCGCCACCGACCAGGCCGACCTGGGGGGACGGTACGGGCCGAGCCTGTGGGTGCGTCCCTGGCGCATCGTCGCCGGAGTGATGTTCGGCTGCGCGACCGCTGTGAAGTGGAACTCGATCTACGCCCTGGCCGCGTTGGGGGTGCTGACCGTACTGTGGGATGTCTCGGCCAGGCGCCTGGCCGGTGCCCGCCGCAAGTCCTGGTGGGCGCTGCTGGGTGACGGCCTGCCCGCCTTCCTGTGGATGGTCATCCTGGCGGTCCCGGTCTACATGGCCAGCTGGATCGGTTGGTTCCGCACCGCCGGAGGCTGGGACCGGCAGTGGGCCGTGAACCCGGACAATGCCGGCTCGGTGCTGTCCACCCTGCCGAACTGGCTGGGGTCCTGGCTGCAGTACCACCGCGAGGTCTACCAGTTCCACACCGGTGACTTCATCAACAACGCCAAGCACACCTACGAGGCGCACCCGGCTGGGTGGCTGATCATGGCGCGCCCCATCGGCATTGATGCCCAGAATGGCATCAAGCCGGGCGAGCAGGGCTGCGAGGCGGTCAACGACACCTGCCTGCGCGTGATCTCCGGGCTGGGGACGCCGATCCTGTGGTGGCTCTGCCTGGCGGCCCTGATCGCGGGGCTCATCTACTGGGTGGCCGAGCGCGACTGGCGCTTCGGGCTCCCCGCCACCGCAGCACTGGCGATGTACCTGCCCTGGTTCCAGTACACCGAGCGGCCGCTGTTCTTCTTCTACGCGATCTGCATCATCCCCTTCACCACCATCTGTCTGGCGTTGTGTCTGGGCAAGCTGATCGGATCGGCCGGGGACCCGCACCGAAAGCGAAACTCGTGGATCGCCTCCAGCCTGGTCGGCGCAGTGGCGTTGAACTTCGCCTTCTTCTTCCCGATCTACACCGACCAGCTGATCACCCGCAAGCAGTGGCAGCTGCGGATGTGGTTCGGGTCCTGGATCTGATCATCCGGAGCCATCTGGTTCAATTCAGGGCGTGATCTGGAAGCTCCACAACAACGGGACCCTCGAGCCGGGCGCAGTCGTCGCCCCTGATGAACGACTGGGGTGGGGCAAGACCATCGGCCTGGGCGCCCAGCATGTGGTGGCCATGTTCGGCGCCACCTTCGTCTTCCCTCTGCTGATGGGGCTGAACCCGCAGCTCGCGGTGATGATGAGCGGTTTGGCGACCCTCGCCTTCCTGGCGGCCACGCGGAACAGGATTCCCAGCTACCTGGGTTCCTCGGCGTCCTTCGTGGGCGTGGCGACCACGATCTACGCCCATGGTGGCAAGCCCAATGACCTCACCGGCGCCCTGCTCTGCGTCGGGCTGGCCCTGTTCATGGTCGGCCTGGTGATCCACTTCGCGGGGGCGCAGGTGATCCATCGCGCGCTGCCGCCGGTGGTGACCGGGGCGGTGGTGATGTTGATCGGTTTCAACCTGGCCCCCGTCGTTGCTGCGGAGTACTGGCCCCGTGACCAGTGGACCGCGCTGATCGTGATGGTGGTGGTCGTGATCCTGTCGGTCGCCCTGCGCGGCTTTCTGGGACGCATCGCGATCTTCCTGTCGCTGGTCCTGGGCTACCTGTTCAGTGCGGTGCTCGACCGGGTCCTCGGGCCGCTGACCACGACCGTCCACGGTCAGACCCAGACCGGCTACCGCGTCGACTGGAGCGGCGTCCGCCAAGCCGACTGGTTCGGGCTGCCGCCGGTGACCAACCTGGACACCTGGGCGCTGGGCGCCAGGACCAATGTGGTCGGCTTCCACTGGCCTGCTTTCCACCCCGCGTTCATCCTGTTGGCGCTCCCGGTGGTGATCGCGCTGATCGCCGAGAACACCGGGCACGTCAAGGCCGTTGCGGAGATGACCGGCCACAACCTGGACCAGCAGATGGGCACCGCCATCGCCGCCGACGGCGCCACCTCGACCATCGCCTCACTGGCGGGCGCCGGGCCGACCACCACCTATGCGGAGAACATCGGCGTCATGGCGGCAACCCGGGTCTATTCAACGGCCGCCTATGTGGTCGCCGCGGTGGTGGCAATCCTGTTCGGGCTCTCCCCCAAGTTCGGCGCCATCGTCTCGGCCACCCCCGGCGGAGTGCTGGGCGGGATCACCGTCGTGCTCTACGGCATGATCGGCCTGCTCGGCGCCAAGATCTGGAAGGAGAACAACGTCGACTTCGGCAACCCGGTCAACCTGGTGCCGGCTGCCGCAGGGATCATCATCGGCATCGGCAATGTGTCGCTGACGTTCTCCAAGGACTTCACCCTGGGCGGCATCGCGCTTGGGACGATCGTCACCATCGCGGTCTACCACCTCGCCCACTGGTTGGCCCCCCACGAGTTGTCCGATGCCGCCGGGGGTACCAACCTCGTGCTGGATGCGCCCGGCATGTACCGTGATGAGGACTGAGCCCAGATCGACGCTCGGGGGACGCAAGGAGGTCGCAGCCCGATGAAGCTTCGTGACGATGCCCGGTGGGCACTGGTGGTTCCGACGTCCATGGGGGTGCGGATCACCCCGGAGAACCGGCAGCCGGTGCACACCTCGAACCGTTACCTGATGCAGGCCACGTCGGCGGAGTCGAATGTGGCCTCCATCCCTTCCCACCTGGGTCTGCCGGTCAAGGTGTTGACCCGCTTCGTGGAGGACTCCCCCATCTCGGCCTTCATCAAGGCCGACCTGCGCGCCCGTGGCATGGACTACGAGGGACCGGATGTTCCCCAAGGGGATGCCTGGGGCAATCGCCACCAGTTCAACATCGCCGACTCCGGCTACGGCGGTCGGGCTCCGCGCGTCTGGAACGACCGCAGCGGTGAGGTCGGCCTCGACCTGGACATCGCCGACTACGACCTGGAGCTCCTCTTCGGCGAGGAGGGTGTGAAGATCCTGCACCTGTCGGGGCTGGTGGCGGCGCTGTCACCGAAGACCTCGACCTTCTGCGTCGAACTGGCCCGCACGGCCCGCGAGCACGGCACCGTGATCAGCTTCGACCTCAACTACCGCAAGTCCTTCTGGCAGGGACGCGAGGAGGAGCTGCGCCAGGCCTTCCACGACATCGCCGAACTCTGCGACATCCTCTACGGCAACGAGGAGGACTTCCAGCTCTGCCTGGGCATCCAGGGCCCCGAGGCCGGTGGCAAGAGCATCGAGGAGGAGACCGAGCTCTTCAAGGAGATGATCGGACGCATCCGCGAGGCCTTCCCCCAGACCCACTACATCGGCACCTCCCTGCGTGAGGTGGTCTCGGCCAACCAGCACCGCTGGGGCATGATCCTGTGGGGCGAGGGCGACTTCAACGTCGCTCCGCTACGCGAAATCGACGTCCTCGACCGCATCGGCGGTGGGGACGGCAGCATCGGCGGCGTCCTCTACGGCCTGCTGCGCGGCTGGACGACCGAGCAGTGCATGCAGTTCGGCTGGGCGACCGGTGCGCTGGCCGCCACCTCGCTGCACGACTACGCCGCCCCCGCCGACGAGGCCCAGGTCTGGTCGATCTGGGAGGGCAACGCCCGCGTCCAACGCTGACGTTCTCCCCGCCCGCCTTCCCGCGTTTGCACGTCATTCATGTTCCTGCCCGCGATATGTCGCAGGCAGGGGCATGAGAAGCGTGCAAACGCTGAAGGGGGCGGCGGGGGCTGGGGCGGCGAGGGGCGGGGGCTGGGGCGGCGGACGAGCACCGCTGCAATCCATGGCAACCGGCTGCATCCGAGACGCCCAGAGGTCGGCGGAGGGTACCTTCATCGGCATGACCACCCTCTACCCGGGGCTCGAGGACGCCGCCTCCGTCGGCGGACCGAACCAGACCCTGACCGAAGGCCAGATCCGCGAGTTCGTCCTCGACCAGCTCGGCGGCTATGACTTCGACGGCAGGCGGGTGACCCTGGTCGTCCCCGACGGGACCCGCCACGCCCCCGTGGCGCAGGTCGCCAAGCTCATCCACGAAGCCCTCGGGAGCCGCCCTGTGGGCGTCCGCGTGGTGATCGCGCTGGGCACCCACGACTACATGGACGACGAGGCGATCGCCAAGCTGATGGGCTGCCAGCCCGGTCGATTCGAGGAGACCTACCCCGGGTGGACCATCACCAACCATGACTGGCGAAATGAGACAACCTTCACCAACCTGGGCACCATCCCTGCCGAACGCATCGCCGAACTCACCGAGGGTCGGCTGACCGACCGCCCGATGACGGTGCTGGTGAACTCCCTGGTCGTGGACACCGACATCTCGCTGGTGCTGGGGCCGGTGCTCCCCCATGAGGTGGTCGGCATCTCGGGGGGCAACAAGTACTTCTTCCCCGGTCTGTCCGGGCACGACGTGATCGACATGTCCCACTGGGTGGGAGCCCTGATCACCAGCTACGAGATGATCGGCTCGGTCGGCATCACGCCCGTGCGGCAGATGATCGACGCTGCTGCCGAACTGATCCCCTCCACCAAGCTGCTGCTGGGCATGATCGTGAAGCCGGGGACCAACGACCTGGAGTTCCTGTCCTTCGGTGACACCCGCTCCTCCTGGGAGGCCTGCGCGGAGGTCTCGAGCCAGGTCCACGTGAAGTACGTGCCCGGCCCCTACAAGCGCGTCCTCTCGATGATCCCCCCGATGTATGAGGACATGTGGACCGGCGCCAAGGGCTTCTACAAGCTCGAACCCGTCGTTGCTGACGGAGGCGAGCTCATCATCTACGCCCCCCACATCACCCAGGTCTCGGTCATGCACCCGGGGATCGAGGAGATCGGCTACCACAACCGGCAGTACTTCGTCGGCCAGTGGGATCGCTTCAAGGACCATCCCTGGGGCGAGCTCGCCCACTCAACGCACCTGCGCGGGCTCGGCGACTACGACCCGCAGACCGGGGAGGAGACCCATCGCGTCACCGTCACCCTGGCCACCGGCATCCCCCGCGAGGTCGTCGAGAAGATCAACCTGCGCTACCTCGACCCCGCTGAGGTCGACATCGCCGCCCTGATGGACGACCCGGACACGCTGGTGGTCCCGAATGCGGGTGAGCTGCTGCACCGCACCGACGACCAACGGGGACGCCTGCCAGCCTGAGCGCCGCCGGTGACCGGCGGGGATGAAGGCAGGGCCGGGACTTCGGGAACGATCCCGGCGAATGCAACTCACGGCAACCCAGACTGTGGCACGGTATCCACAGGTTCAATGAGGATGCGCGAGCAGCAGGGCAACTGACAGGACATCCCATGCAGCAGATCGAAGTCGACACCCCGCTCCCCAGCGAACTCCAGGCCATCGCCGACGCCGTCGCGCGTGACCTGGTGGACGCCGGAGCCGGGCGGGTGGGTGTGGCCTACTCCGGTGGAGTCGATTCGACGGTGCTCGCTGCCCTGGTCTCGCGCGCAATCGGGGCGCAGAACACCGTGCTGCTGCTGGGGGTCTCCCCGTCACTGGCCCGGCGTGAGCGGCGCCTTGCCCACCGGCAGGCCGACCAGCTCGGCCTGCCGCTGATGGAGGTCGCCACCGACGAGCTGTCCAATCCCTCCTATGCCAGGAACCCGGTGGACCGCTGCTACCACTGCAAGGACGAGCTCTTCACCATCCTTGGCACCCGCGTCGTCCGGGAGTTTGGGCTCGACGCCATCGCCTACGGCGAGAATGCTGATGACCGCCAGCGCCCCGACCGGCCCGGAAGTCGGGCTGCCGCCGAGCACCGGGTACTGCATCCCCTGGCCGCCGCCGGAGCCAGCAAGGCCCAGGTGCGCGCCATCGCCTCCGCGCTGGGCCTGGCCAGCGCCCTCAAGCCTGCCGCCCCCTGCCTGGCCAGCCGCATCCCGCATGGCCAGGAGGTGACCGCCGACAAGCTCCACGCCATCGACCTGGCTGAGGACGCCGTGCTGGACGCCGGTTTCTCCGACTGCCGCGTCCGCCACCATGGCTCGATCGCGCGCATCGAGGTGCCGATCGACGAGTTCGCCCTCCTCAGCGACGCGACCCGCCGTCAGGAATTGCTCCAGCGGGTCCGCGCCGCCGGATTCGACCACGCCACCCTCGACCTGGCCGGCATCCAGTCCGGGACCTTCACCCTCTCCCTCCTGTCCCGCCAGCCGGAGGCGCAGTGATGTTCACCCTCGACTTCGACCGCTTCCAGCGCCGCGGCTACCCCGAAGCCGTCTTCTGCCCCGGCAAGTCCGTCGAGCAGGTCCGTGCCATCGCCCATGCCTGGGCTGACAAGGCCAGGGACGCCGACAGCCCGCTGGGCACCGTCTTGTTCACCCGCGCCTCCGCCCAGCAGTTGGACGCCCTCGGCCAGGAGCTCGACTCCCCCTTCATCGATCACACCGCCGGCCTCGCGGCCTGGCCCGCCGAGCCGCCCACGACCACCGGTGGCCGGGTGACCGTCGTCTGCGCGGGCACCTCCGACCTGCCGGTGGCCCGCGAGGCGGCCCACACTGCCCGCTACCTGGGTCGGGAGGTCACCGAGATCGTCGATGTCGGCGTGGCCGGGCTGCACCGCATCCTGTCCCGGGTCGAGGACCTGCGCAGCGCCGAGGTCATCGTCGTGGTCGCCGGCATGGACGCCGCCCTGGTGCCCGTCGTCGCCGGTCTGGTCAGCTGCCCGTTGGTCGCGGTCCCCACGTCAGTGGGCTACGGCGCCGCCTTCGAGGGCGTCTCGGCACTCCTGTCCATGCTCAATTCCTGCGCCCCCGGGGTGGGCGTGGTCAACATCGACAACGGCTACGGTGCCGGCCACCTCGCCGCCCAGATCGCGGCCCCCAGGAGCCACCATGCATGACCCGGCGGCCCACTCCTTCACCACCGCCGACGGCCAGCAGGTCCCCCTCGGCGAACGCATCACACCTACCTCCATTGCCCCCGACCGGCCCACCGACCGCCACCTGTGGATCGACGCCTCGCAGGGCGCTGCCGGCGACATGCTGCTCGCCGCGCTCATCGACGCCGGCGCCGACGCGGGGTCGGTGGCGGCTGTCCTCGAGCTGGTCGCTCCCGGAGCCCTCCACCTCCAGACCCGTCAGGTGATGCGCGGACCCTTTCGTGCCCTCAAGGTCGACGTGATCGCCGACGAGCCCCATCCGCCGACTCGCCACCTCAGCGACGTGGCCGAGTTGCTGCACGCCGAGGGCGTCCCGGAGGTGACCAGCGCACTGGCTCTCACGGCCTTCACCGCCATCGCCCAGGCCGAGGCTGCCGCGCACGGCACCAGCGTCGAGGCAGTCCACTTCCACGAGGTCGGCGCCCTCGACTCCATCGGCGACATTGTGGGTGTCGCCGAGGCCGCCCGGACGCTCGGAGTCGGCCGGGGCTCCAGTTCTGTGGTCGCCGTCGGCACCGGTACCATCACCACCCAGCACGGGGTGCTGTCCGTGCCTCCACCGGCCGTGATCGAACTGGCCCGCGGCTGGCAGGTCGAGTCCGGCGGCCCACCGGAGGCCGGCGAGCTCACCACCCCCACCGGCATGGCCCTCATCCGCGCCCTGTGCGACACCGTCGAGGCGCTCCCCCCGCTCACCGTCGAATCGATCGGCACCGGCGCCGGGAGCCGCCTCCGCCAGGACCGCCCCGGGGTGGTCCGGGTGGTCCTCGGCACCCCACCCGCCGCAGAAGCCACGGCCCCCGGCCCCCACGAGGTCGCAGAGGTCTCGGCCAATGTGGACGACCTCGACCCGCGGCTCTGGCCCGACGTCCTCGATCGCCTGCTGCAGGCCGGCGCCGTCGACGCCTGGCTGACCCCGATCATCATGAAGAAGGGTCGCCCCGCCCACACCGTCACCGCGCTCGTCGCCCCGGCCACCGCCGAGGCCGTGGCCCGCGCGATGGTCGAGCACACGTCCACCATTGGGGTCCGCATCGCCCAGCCCGCACACCGCCACGTCCTGGACAGGGCCTGGGTGCCGGTCGACCTCGACGGTCACCGGGTCCGCATCAAGGTCTCCGGCGACGGGGCCCGAATCCAGCAGGCGACCCCCGAGTTCGTCGACGTCGCCGCTGTCGCCACCGCACAGTCCCAGCCACAGCGCTACGCCCTGGCCCGTGCGAATGCTGCCGCCTGGGCGGCGGGGTTGCGTCCCGGGGCGCCCTGGCCCACCACCGACGGGGGCCAGGGGTCATGACCGCACCGAAGCGGCGCAAGCAGGTGACCATCTACGACGTGGCGGAGGCCGCCGGAGTCTCGCCCTCGACGGTGTCGCGCACCTTCTCCCGCCCCGGGCGGGTCAATACCCAGACCTCGGCGCTGATCCGCGAGACCGCCGCCCGGCTGGGCTACCGCAGCAAGCCGGTCATCGCCCCGGAGATCGGCGTGACGAAGCATTCTCTGGCGCTGGTGGTGGCCGACATCACCAACCCGGTCTACGCCCACATCATGCGGGGCTTCCAGCAGGAGGCCAGCGAGGCGGGCTACACCGTCCTGCTCCTGGACACCCAGGAGGACGGGCAGGCCGAGTACGACCAGATCCAGTCCATCCTGCCGCTGGTGGACGGTCTCGCGCTGTCGGCCTCCCGGCTCACCGATTCGGCGATCAACCAGGTGGTGAAGATCGTGCCGGTGGTCGCGACCAATCGCGTCGTCACCGGCGTCCCCTCCGTGATTCCCGATTCCGGACGCGGCATGCGGCGGGCGGTCGAGCACCTCGCCGAACTCGGCCACAGCCGCCTCACCTACCTCCCGGGCCCGGAGGCCTCCTGGGCCAATGGCGTGCGCTGGCGGGCGGCCGCGGACGCCTGCCACGAGCTGAGCATCCCCCTGCGTCGCACCGGTCCGGGAGCGCCCTCGGTGCAGGGTGGCGTGCAGGCGGCCGAGCAGTGGCGAGCGCACCCGACCACCGGCGTCATCGCCTTCAACGACATCATGGCGATCGGTTTCATGAAGGCCGTACAGGCCATGGGCCTGCGCATCCCCGAGGACGTCTCGGTGGTCGGCGTGGACAACTCGATCTCCTCGGTGCTGACCAGCCCCACCCTGACCACGGTCTCACCCCAGCCCAGCCTGATCGGGGCACGCGCTGCGAAGGCCCTGCTCCACCAGCTGCGCCATCGCAGCTCCTCCATCCCCGAAACGATCGTGGTGCCCATGGGTCTCATCCCACGGGAGTCCTCCGGACCTGCCACCGCACAGCCACCAGTCATTCCCAACGAAAGGTAATTCCATGCCAGCGGCCCCCCTCTCCCCGCATCCTGACCGGCTGCTGCCGGCAGAGCCCGCTGTCCGCGAGATCGCGCGCGAGCTGTACCGGTCTGTGGCGGGGCTCCCGATCATCTCCCCGCATGGCCACGTCCCGGCCGAATGGCTCGCGGACAACGAACCGTTCTCCGACCCGACCAGCCTGCTGCTCACCCCCGACCACTACACCAACCGGATGCTGCACTCCGCGGCCGGGGTGGACCTGGCCGAGCTGGGCGTCCCGGTCGGTAGCCCGATGGGTGAGGAACAGTCGCGGGCGGGCTTTCGCGCACTCTGCGAGAACTGGAAGGTTCTGCGCGGCACCCCGGTCCAGTTCTGGTTCGAATCGGAGTTCCACGATGTCTTCGGCGTCCGGGTGCGGCCCTCCGCGGAGACCGCCGATGAGATCTATGACCAGATCGCGGACTGCCTGGAGCGTGACGAGTTCCGGCCCCGCGCCCTCTACGAACGCTTCGGCATCGAGGCCATCGCCACCACCGATGACCCCTGCTCCGACCTGTCCGCGCACCAGAAACTCGCCGCCGACCCGACCTGGCAGGGACGCGTGATGCCGACCTTCCGACCCGACGCCTACCTGGAACCCGCCCGCCCCGCCTGGCGCCAGCTCACTGCCGATCTGGCCCGGGCCACTGATGTTGACATCGTCGACTATGCCTCCCACCTCGAGGCGATGCGCACCCGCCGCCAGTTCTTCAAGGACAACGGCGCGGTCTCCACCGACCACTCCCATGCCGATGCCGGCACCGAGCGGCTCTCCGACGTGCGCGCGGAGGAGCTGTTCACCCAGGCCATGGCCGGAACCATTGCCAGCGCCGATGCTGACGCGCTGCGACGCCACATGCTCAATGACCAGGCCCGCCTGGCGGTCGAGGACGGGCTGGTGATGACCCTGCACCCCGCCGTCCACCGCAACCACGACCGGGCCACCTTCGAGCGCTTCGGCGCCGATGTGGGGGGCGACGTGCCCCAGGCGGTGGAGTTCACCCGAGCGCTGCAGCCCCTGCTGTCGGCCTATGGCAACGCCGAAGGATTCCACCTGGTCGTCTTCACCATGGACGAGACCGTCTTTTCCCGTGAGCTCGCGCCGCTGGCTGGCTGGTATCGCGGCATGTTCGTCGGCGCCCCGTGGTGGTTCATCGACGAGGCCGACGCGATCATGCGTTTCCGCCGTTCGGTCACCGGTTATGCCGGTTTCGCCAAGACGTCCGGGTTCATCGATGACACCCGTGCCTTCTGCTCCATCCCTGCCCGCCACGATGTCTCCCGACGGGTCGACGCGGCCTTCCTGGCCAGTCTGGTGGCCGAGCACCGCCTCGCCATGGACGAGGCGCTCGACACCATCGTCGACCTCACCATCACCCAGCCCAAGGAGGTGTTCAAGCTGTGACCGCCCTGACCCGTGCCGATTTCGGACGCCCCGCAGCCCCCGTTCGTATCGTCCACCTCGGGCTCGGCAACTTCACCCGGGCCCACCAGGCCTGGTACACCGAGCACGCCCCGGACGCCCAGGACTGGGGCATCGCCGCCTTCACCGGCCGTCGCCCCACCATGTCGGACCTGCTCACCCCCCAGGACGGCCTGTACACCCTGATCACCCGGGGCGCCGATGGCGATGCCCTGGAGCTCATCTCCTCGGTGGTGCGGGTCCACCCGGCGCACGACAGCGCGGCGCTTCTGGGGTACTTCGCGTCCCCGGAGCTGGCGATCGTCACCTCGACGGTCACCGAGGCCGCCTACTACCGCCGCCCCGACGGCTCGCTGGACACCGAGGACCCGGCGATCGCGGCAGACCTGGCGACCCTGCGTGATGGCGAGGGCGAGCTGGCCGACCGTGACGTCACCACTCCCCCGGCTCGGATCGTCGCCGGCCTCCTGGCCCGACGCGCGGCTGGTGCCGGCGCGTTGACGGTGCTTCCCTGCGACAACCTGCCCGACAACGGTGCTGCCTTCGGCCGGGTGGTGCGCGAGGCCGCCCAGGCGGTCGACCCCACCCTGGTGCCGTGGCTGGAGCAGAACGTCTCCTGGGCCACCTGCATGGTCGACCGGATCACCCCGGCCACCACTGAGGAGGAGATCGTACTCGTCGAGCAGGCCCAGGGTTACCGCGATGCCGCCCCCGTCCCCACCGAGCCGTTCTCCGAATGGGTCATTTCCGGCGAGTTCCCCGCCGGGCGTCCGCAGTGGGAGGCCGCTGGCGCACTGCTGGTCGATGAGGTCGAGCCCTACGAGCAGCGCAAGCTGTGGCTGCTCAACGGAGCGCACTCCCTGATGGCCTATGCCGGGCCCATCCTGGGGTGCGAAACAGTCGCTGAGGGCATCAACAATCCGCTCCTGCGCAGCTGGGTGCAGCAGTGGTGGTCCGAGGCCGGGCAGGGGTTGCAGATCGGGTGGAAGGACTACGCCCACGCACTGCAGGAGCGTTTCGAAAACCCGAACATCCGCCACCTGCTTGCCCAGATCGCTGCCGACGGCTCACTCAAGCTGCCGGTGCGCATCGCCCCCACCGTGCGCACCTGGCGCGCCCGGGGCGAGATGCCGAAGGCTGCAGTGGTCGCGATCGCGGCCTGGTTGCTGCACCTGCGCGGTCTGGGAGCGCCGGTCAAGGATGCACGTCAGGACGAGGTCATCGCGATGGCAGCAGGTGAGCTGGCGGAAGCTGCCCAGAAGGTCGTGGGCTTCGTGGAACCCGAACTGGTCGACGACCACGAGTTGGTGGAGGCTGTCCTCACCGAGGCGGCCTCTCTGCAGCAGCGCTGAAGCTCAACCGCCCATCAGCAGCAGGGCTATCGCGATGCACGCCAAGCCCACCAGGACCAGCCCCCAGCCCGACCAGGCAGGCCAGGCGCCGATCCTGGTCAGGACGCCGCCGTTCGGCTGGGCAGCGATCCCCCCGACGAACTGCTGGGGGCGCGATGGCTGACCGAAGTGCCCACCTCGCGGCATCCCCGGTGGCGGCGGCGGCAACACCAACGTGCCGCCGGGGCCCTGGGTCGGCGGGTACATCGTGCCCGGGCTCTGTGCGTGCAGCGCTTGGGACGCAGACCGTCCGGTGCTGGGGCTGTTCTCCCCCCAGCCCGGGGCGGGGCGATGCTGGTTCTGGCCGGCGGTCGGCTGCATCGGGAACTGCTGGCCTGCGGGCAGGGTTGAGGCCGTCGCGCCCAGCGGGATGACGTCCGAACGCACCGTGGTGCGGTTGGCGTAGAGGTCGGGTCCGGCATCAGTCCAGCCCTCGGGCCAATCCGGGATGCGGTCGGGAATGACGATCGGTCGGGGAGCGGAGGGCGGCAACGGGGTGGCGAGCAACTTCTCACGGGCCTCGCGCGCTGTCTGGGGACGGCGGGTCTCCTCGTCGAGCAGCTGGGCAATGTACTGGCCCATCGGCAACGCGGCCGCCGCTGGCGGGATGGTCGGCACCCCCTCGGAGGGAGGGCGGCGTCCGGTCAGCATCTCGAGCAGGACCACGCCGACGGCATAGATGTCCTGCTGCGGCATCGGGTCGGCGCCGTACTGCGCCTCGGGGGACATGTAGCCGGGTGTGCCAATCACTTCGGACGCACGGGTCATCCGTGGGTCGCCGATCGGCGCGGCGATGCCGAAGTCCGACAGGTAGATGAAGGGCTCACCGCCGATGGAGGTGGCGGTCGGCTCCAGCAGGATGTTGGCCGGCTTGATGTCGCGATGCACGAGCCCCTGGTCGTGCACGGCCGTGAGGGCGTCCAGCAACTGCCTGGTGATGCTCACCGCCCAGGCCGGCGGCAGCGCGCCCTCCTCCTTGATGATCTGGGCAAGCGAACCACCACGGATCAGGGGCATGGTGAACATGACCTTGTCATCCTCACCGACCCAGCCCAGCGGAGTGATCACATTGCGGTGCTCAACTCGCCAGCTGGTCTCACGCATGAAGCGGAGCAATGAATCAGAGTGGGACTGCTTGAGGACCTTGCCAGCGCGATACTCCTTCTGGCGCTGGTCCCAGACACGCCAGATGACGCCGCCACCCCCGCTGGCCAGCGGGTCGACGAGCTCATAGCGACCCGCAAACACTTCACCCATCGAGCCCATACTGCCATCTTTCGAGGCCATCGCGCTTTTCCTGCTCCCTGATGAACCGGGACTGGACCGCGATTCCGTCTAGGATGAGGCGCATGACTCGACCGCTGGTGCCCGGATGGAGGCGTCCCCTCGCGGCAGCTGTGGCCGGAGCCCTACTGCTGCTGGGAGGCTGTTCGGGCGACGGCGACGACGAGAAGGAGGTCCTGGGCCCCCGCGTCAAGGGCACCAGCTCCTCCTCCGAAGCTCCGGTCCTGCAGAGCGGCGACAGCTGGGACAACCTCGGTGCCACCAACACCGACGACGGTGTGCGGAGTTACTCCATCGAGCGCGAGGCCGACAAGGAGTCGGTCCAGATCGCGGTGAACACCTTGATCGCGAATGGCTCAGAGGACGGCATCACCGTGGAGTTGAAGACTCCCACGGGCCACAGCTGCGGGACGGACTCCGATGAGTCGGCGAGCTACAGCAAAGCACTGCTGCTCAGCGCCGCTGCCGTGTCCGACACCGACGACGAAGAATGCCTGAACTCCAAGCGGCTCATCGCCACCGTCAAGCGAAACTCCAAGAACAGCTCCGGATGGCTGGACTTGCGCCTGCGGCTCTTCAAGGCCCCGCACGTCGATCCGGAGAGCTTCCCCGACCCGCCGGAGTCGACGGACGATGAGCCCCTCGCCTTCGGGGCGACTGTGGCCAAGGCCGGTGGCACCTGGATGTCTGACGCGGTGGACGTGAGCGGGCAGACCATCAATTCGGAGGTGGCCAACGGCGCCATCACCACCTACAAGACCGCCATCAAATGGGGCGAGGGCCTGAAGGTCCACGTCAATTTCCCGGATGTGCCACCGAGCATCATGCCGGAGGTGGAGAAGAACAAGGTGCGTGGCTTCGTGGTTCTGCTCGGCCCCGGCGGCTCACAGCAAGAGTCCGAGGATGTCGACCTGACCAGCCCCTCCAGCATCCCGATCAACCTCCCGATCGCCAGCATCAAGAAGCGCTCAGACAATGCGGCGTACCAGGGGACCTATACGATCGTCATCGGGGTGCGCAGCGAAACTCCTGCAGACGTGAAAATCCCGTTCTCCCTCGTCAGCAAGCCTTATGGCGAGGCAAACGGCGCCCTGGGGCCCGAGACACCGCTGGAGGTCGTGACCTCCACCAGCACACCGCAGCCGCTGCTCTGGGGCCTGTTGGCGACTGGAATCCTGCTGACCCTGGCCGGAGCCGCCCAGGTGGTGCTCCACCGCCGCCACGGGTGACGCCATGGTGGACCTGCCTCCCTGTGAACAGCGCGTGGTCCGCGCCAGCCGCGTGGTGAAGGCCGCGCCGGGGACGATCTTCGAGCTGATCGCCGACCCGAACCAGCAGCCCACCTGGGACGGCAACGACAACCTCCGTGCAGCCCACGACTCGGGACGAGTCCGCGGTGTGGGTGAAGCTTTCCTGATGGAACTCACCCATGACGGGTCACTGCGCGAGAACCACGTGGTGGAGTTCGAGGAAGGTCGGCTGATCGCCTGGATGCCCGGCGACGTCGGCGCCCCCCGTGCTGGCCACCTGTGGCGCTGGGAGCTCGAGCCGGTCGAGGGTGGCACCCTGGTCACCCAGACCTACGACTGGCGCGGTCTCGACGAGACACAGCGACGCCGCATCAAGCGTGCGCTGCGCACCACTCCGGAGATGCTGCAGGCCTCGGTCGACCGCCTGGCCGAACGCGCCGAACGCCGCTGAGAGTTGCTGCTTGAACCTGCTTCGTGGAGTTGCACCGACTGCAGTCGGTTCATCTGCACACAACAGGTTCGTCCAGGTCACACGAAGCGGACCCAGTTCGCGCCGGCACCCGACTCGGCACGGTCGATGAGCGTCCAGCTGCCGTCGTCAACGAGCTGGTACAGCCCCACCGCCCCGGACGCCTCTCCGGCCACCAGCAGGTGGCGTCCGTCGGGGGTGACGGCGAAGCCGCGGGGCTGGGATTCGGTGTCCGAGTCGGCCAGCACCCCACCCAACCCCCCCTCGGGACCCACGGAGACAGTCGTCAGGGTGCTTTCGGTGCGCTCCGAGCAGACCAGCAGCTGTCCGCCGTCGACCAGGTGCAGGTCTGCTCCCCAGATCAGGTGCTCTGCCTTCGGGTCAGCCCCATAGCGGCTGACCGTGAGCTCACGATGGGTGGCATGCCCCGGGACGCGTTCCTGCATCGTCAGGGTGCCGGTGTCAAGGTCGCGCGCGAACCGGATCGCCTCGCCGGTGAACTCGGTGAGCAGGTAGACATTGCGCTCGTCCTCGGAGATCACGAGGTGTCGCGGCCCGGCACCCTCCGGGGCCTCCACCACCGGCGGATCGAGCGGCTCGAAACTGGCGTCGGCGGCCAAGGCCACCTGGGCCACCAGGTCGTCGCCCAATGAAGCAAAGTAGGCGTGCTCCCCCGCGCGATCGGTGATGACGCTGTGCAGGTTGGCGTTCTCGATGCGCGACGGCGGGTTCCCGAGGACGCCATCGACCACCGGCCACGCGGATCCCCAGCCACCGTGGTAGCTGGCACCCAGCAGCACCGTTCCCTCGCGCGCCAGCCACAGGTAGGCCATGGTGTGCTCGACCTCACGGCGTCCCACTTCGGCCAGCTGGCCAGTGGATCGGTCGAGGCGCAGCGTGAGGATCGCCGGGCTCGGCTTCTTGGTGGCGCAGTAGACCAGGTCACGCTCGCGGTCGATGGCGAAAGTCGAGCAGCCCTCCCCGGCCTCTGACGTCGCACGCAGAGTGAGCCGATCATCCTCCACAGCGAAGGCGCTGATGGTGCCTGCCGTGGAGTTTCCGACCAGGGCGAGGTTCATGTCTGCCATGCAGCCACACTATGCGCCGCACCCTTGCGCGTCGCAGATTCGTGGCGCATGATTATCTCAACGAGCATTGAGGTAATCATGAGAGATCTGGCACTCCTGCACCGCGTCCTGAGCGAGCCCACTCGGCTGGCCATCGCCCAGCAGCTGCTGCGCGAGGATCTTGCCCCCGGCGAGATCGGCCAGCGGTTCGAGTTGTCGAGCAGTCTGGTGGCCCACCACGTGGCAGCCCTGGTCGACTCCGGTATCGCGCAGCGGCGCACCAGCGAGAACGATGCCCGACGAAGCTACCTTCGGCTCTCCCACCACGATCCCGCGGCCACCCAGCTGGTCACCGCCGGCCTGACCCACCACCTGCCGAATCGCATCGTCTTCGTCTGCACGAGGAACTCGGCGCGGTCCAAGCTCGCGGCCGCCCTCGGACGCCAGCAGTCGCTCCCGTGCATCGATGCCGGGACACGGCCCGCGCAAGCACCACACCCCCAAGCCGTTGCCCTCGCTGACAAGCACGACCTCGAGCTCGACGCACAAACGCACCACCTTGACGAGGTGCTGCAGGGCGACGACCTGCTCGTGGCCGTCTGCGACAACGCCCACGAGACCCTGCCCAGGTCCGCCCACCGCCTGCACTGGTCGATCCCCGACCCCGTCCCCCGGGGCAACGAATCGGCGTTCAGGGCAGCCCTCGACGAACTCTCCATTCGCCTACCCCACCTGTTGACCCTCCCACCCGACACCAGGAGCACCCGATGAACACCCAGTCACCCACCGTCCTGTTCGTGTGCGTCAAGAACGGAGGGAAGTCCCAGATGGCCGCCGCCCTCATGCGGCAGCTTGTCGGCGACCGCGTCACCGTCGAATCCGCCGGCATCCAGCCCGGCAGCACGATCAACCAGCAGTCAGCCGAGGCGATCGCCGAGATCGGTGGCTCGATGACCGAGTTCGCCCCTCAGCAGCTGACCGACGAGATGCTGCGCAAGGCTGACCGAGTCGTCGTGATCGGATCCGAGGCAGAGGTCACCCCTGTTGACGGCATGACGGCCCCCATCGAGGTGTGGGAGACCGATGAGCCCTCACTGCGTGGCATCGAGGGCATGGAACGCATGCGGCTGGTCCGCGACGACATCAACCGTCGGGTCCTCGAGTTGGCCATGGAGTTCACCGGCCAGCCCACCGACAACAGCGAGCGCTACCTGCGCATCGTGGAGGACCTGGGGCGCCAGTTCGACGGCACCTTCACCAACGACGAGGTGCGCCAGACCGTCCGGGACGCCCACGCGAAGCTGCTGACCAACCGCACCATCACCCTCCACCTGCCGGTTCTCGTGGAGCGCTTCGCCCGCGAGCAGCTGCTGGCCCGCGCCCGCAACGAGGGCAAGGAGCACTACCGCAAGCCTGAACTGGTTTTCGTCTGCGTCCAGAACGCGGGCCGCTCGCAGATGGCCGCAGCATTCGCCGAGCGTTTCTCCGAGGGACGCGTTCGCGTGCATTCGGCTGGCTCCCAGCCTGTTGACGAGTTGAACCCCGCCGTGGTCAGCGTCCTGGCGGAACGGGGCATTGAACTCACCGAGGCCTACCCCAAGCCGCTCACCGAATCCGTGCTGCAGGCTGCCGACGTCGTGGTCACTATGGGCTGCGGCGACTCCTGCCCGGTCATCCCCGGCCGGCGCCAGGAGGACTGGAAGGTGGCTGACCCCCACGGCGCCAGCCTTGATGAGGTTCGTACCATCGCCGATGACATCGAGGGACGGGTTCGCGGACTCCTGGGCGAGCTGCTGGATTGACCCGACCCCGGGCCTTGACCTGGAGTGCGCTCCAACTCCTAGCATCGGGGACATGACGAGGCAGCAACCCCTGGGGATAGCGCAGGTCTCGGCTCGAACCGGGTTGAGCAAGGACACCTTGCGCTGGTACGAGAAGGAGGGGCTGATCCCGGCCCTTCCCCGTGACTCTGCGGGCCGACGCGCCTTCGACGAGGCGTCAGTGCGGATCGTGGACCTGGTGGTGCGACTGAAGCGCACCGGCATGCCCATCGGTGCGATCCGGGAGTTCATCCAACTGGTGGGGCTTGGAGCCCAGTCCCATGGCAGACGCAGCCACTTGCTCCAGGCCCACAGAGATCGCATCCTGCAGCAGCAGCGGCAGCTCGCCGCCGATCTGGTGGCGGTGGAGGAGAAGATCCGTCACTACGAGGACCTGATCTCGGCTGGCCTGGACTGCGCGGGTGAGCCGGTGACCAACCACCGGGTCCTCGCGCTGCAACGTCTCCGCACCCTCGACCAGAAGGAGGACTTCTGTGACCACGCACCCGCTTCCTGAACCTCTCCCCCGCACCGAACTCAGCCGGGGCTTCACGGTGAGCGCCCTCGGCTTCGGCTGCATGGCCCTGAGCCATGTCTATGGCCCCACCGACCCGGACGAGGCAGTGCGTACCCTGCATGCGGCCATCGACCTGGGCGTCGCCTTCCTCGACACGGCGGATGTCTACGGCCAGCCACACACCGACGCCAACGGCGAGCCCATCCCGGGGCCAGCAGGCACGAACGAGGAGTTGCTGGCCCGCGTCCTCAAGGACCGGCGCGATGAGGTTCAGCTCGCCACGAAGTTCGGCATCACCGGTCGCATCGGCCCTGACGGGTCCACGGGCACTCGGGGTGACGCCGCCTATGTGCGCGAGGCCTGCGACGCCTCCCTGCGCCGGCTGGGGGTTGAGACGATCGACCTGTACTACATGCATCGTCGCGAGTTGGACCGTCCCGTCGAGGAGACGGTGGGGGCGATGGCTGAACTGGTCTCCGCAGGGAAGGTTCGCCACCTGGGCTTGTCCGAGGTCACCGGGGACGAGTTGCGCGCTGCAGCATCGGTCCACCCGATCGCGGCGGTGCAGAGCGAGTGGAGCCTGTGGTCGCGCGATGTCGAGGCCAAGGTGGTTCCGGCTGCCGCCGAGGTTGGCGCCGGCTTCGTGCCCTATTCGCCGCTGGGACGCGGTTTCCTCACCGGAACTCTCGATCGGGGCGCCGTGGCCGCAACCATGCTCAAGGGCGAGCCCCGCTTCGTGGAGCATTTCGACGCGAACCAGCAGGCGGTGGACGTGATTCGCGAGGTCGCCGCTCGGTACGGGGCCACTCCAGCCCAGATCGCACTGGCGTGGCTACTGGCACAAGGTCCTCGGTTCGGCCTGGGTGTGGTGCCCATCCCGGGGACGCGCCGCTCGGCGCGGGTGGCCGAGAACGCGGCCTCAGTCGCTGTTCGCCTGGACGAGGATGACCTCTCCCAACTCGACGCCGTTGCCGACCGCGTCCAGGGGTCGCGCAACCTCACCTTCACCAGCAAGGGATGGATCTCCGCCGACCGGGAGTGACCGCTCACTTCGACGTGCGCAGCATGGCGCGTCCCGCCAACCCGACGGCCAGCACGACCACTCCGGTGACGAGCACCCGCCAGGTGAGGGTGGCGACCAGCGCGAGGCACAGAATGACCCCGAGCACCTGCAGGAACTTCGGGTAGCGACGGTTCTCGCGCTGGTGCAGCGCGGAGATGTTGGCGACGGTGTAGTACAGCAGCACGCCGAAGCTGGAGAAGCTGATCACCTCGCGCAGGCTCCCGGCGAGCACGAGGACGCAGACGATTGCTGCCAGCACCACCTCGGCGCGATGCGGCACCTTGAACTTCGGGTGGGTGGCCGCCAGCCAGGTGGGCAGGTCGCGTTCGCGGGCCATCGCCAGGCTGGTGCGTCCGATGCCAGTCATCAGGTTGAGCAGGGCCCCCAGGCAGGCCAGGGCTGCTGCAGCGGTGACCACCCAGGGCAGGATGCCGCTCGGGTCGAGTCTGCTGGCGGCATCGAAGACCGGACGCGCGCTGCCTGCGAGGGCGTCCGGGCCGAGGCGGTCGAGCAGGGTGAGGCCGACAATCACGAAGGTGGTCAGCGCGATGCCCAAGGCGATGATGATGGCGCTGGGGATGGTGCGCTCGGGGTCGCGGACCTCCTCGCCCATGGTGGCAATGCGGGCGTAGCCGGCAAAGGCGAAGAAGAGCAATCCGGCGGCCTGCAGCACGCCCAGGGCGCTGGTGTCGCCGGTGAGGTGCAGGTCTGGCAGCTGGTGCGCACCGCCCCTGGCGAGGTTGGTGATCGCGAAAACCGCCAGAACGGTCAGCACGATGGCGACGATGATGCGAGTCGCGAGCGCGGTGCGGGTGACGCCCCGGTAGTTGATGGACGCGAGCGCCAGCACGGCGGCGACGGCGATCAGCCGCTGCACCCAGCCATGCGGTGAGACGTAGGCGGCAAAGGTGAGCGCCATGGCGGCACACGAGGCGGTCTTGCCGATCACGAAACACCAGCCCGCGGCAAAGCCCCACCACGGGCCGAGCTCCTCGCGTCCATAGACATAGGTGCCGCCGGCCTTCGGGTAGACGGCCGCGAGCTGGGCGGAACTCGTGGCATTGCAGAAGGCAACGATCGCTGCCAGCACGAGGCCGAGCAACAGGCCGGTACCCGCGGCGTGGGCGGCGGGGGCGAAGACGGCGAAGACTCCGGCGCCGACCATGGAACCGACGCCGATCGTGACGGCGTCGGGCAGACCGAGGCGGCGTTCGAGTGTGGAGGAGGTCACGGGCGCTCAGGCTAGGGCGCTCGGGTGTACGACGGGTGAACGGCGCACCCGAGCTGGGCCACTACGACCGGGCGGGCGTGGCGGGGGCGTTTTGGTCGGCCCCACTGGGTGGAGAGGCCCGGGGGCCGGGTGCTACTCTGGATGACGCTGCTAAGGCAGCAAGGGGCTATGGCGCAGTTGGTAGCGCGTCTCGTTCGCAATGAGAAGGTCAGGGGTTCGAATC
>NZ_JALXXB010000010.1 GCF_025144225.1 Aestuariimicrobium sp. p3-SID1156 | reverse complement strand
CGCTTCTGTCTGGATGACGGCTCGTGCGGTGGTCAGCGACTTTGGGTGATTCGTTGGCCAGCGCGGGCAGTCACGGAGGCCCAGGAGTCGGTGCTGAAGTCGAAGTTCTTGCGGGTGTTGCTGACCAGGTAGGTGACTCGGTTGCCGGCCTGGGCCACCCCGACCCGGAACTGTACGGACTCGGTCTGGGAGGTCTTCTGCGTGACCAGGAAGACCTGGCCGACCACCTTGACGCCACCCTGCCCCTGGGTGGTGACGGTCTTGCTGTCGCTGATCTTGGCGGTGTCGGAGCGCTTGGCGCACTCTGCGATGCTCTTGCCGAGCGTGGTGGCGAACTCGCCGGCCGCCTTCTCGTCGGCGAACTGATAGCGCACCTGGTCGACGCCGAAGCCCTCGGGGGCGGCGTCGTCCTGGTCAAGAATGTAGCTGCGCTGCTCTCGAGCGGTGGGTCCGTCCACGCTGGCGAGCGTGAGGTTCTCGCACTGGCTGCCCCGGGTGGTGACGGTGCCGGGCTTCACGGCGCTCCAGATGCCGGCGCCCTGGGTGATACGCGGCAGGTCGGAGGTGGCCAGCCAGCCCTGGATCGGTGTCGGGGGGACGACCTGGTCGCTCACCGTGATGTCGGTGGGGCAGGTGCCGTCCGCCGAGGCGCAGAGACGCTTGATGGTCGGGGTGATGGCCTCCACAGCCTGCTTGGCGCCCAGGGCCTGGTTGTTGCGGGAGGCATCCATCATCGTCACGACGGTTCCCGTCCGGCTCAGGACGATGGTGTGGAAGACCGACGGCTTGCGCTGCTCCTCGACGGTCATCGCGAAGGAGTCGTCGGTGAGTCCGGCCACCTGGTGGGCGTTCACCAGAAGAACGGGGATGTCATCGCACGCGGAGAGCTTGGCGAGCCGCTGCTGGTAGGCCTGCTTGGCCAGGTCCTCGGAGGCGTAGTTGTCGATCCGCTGCAGGGCTGCCAGGGAGTTGTCGGAGGTGGCGAGGGCGCGCTGCCGGGTGGCCTGGGAATTGGGCAGTCCCTGGGGCACGCTCATGCAGGTGACGAAGTTCGAGCTCGAGTCGACCTCCTTGAGCGTCTGGACCACCTTCCAGCCGGAGCCGCCCAGGGCACCTGCCTCCTGGTCGTCCATCAGGGACTGGTCATCGACCTTCGGAGGGGTCGACGGCGTGGCCGAGGTGCTCGGAGACGTGGTCACCGTGATGGTCTGGCCATCCTTCATGGTGCGTTGCCAGACCAGGTAGAAGGCTCCGGCGGCCAGGGCCAGCACGAGGACGCCGGCGAGCAGGCGCATGGGCCAGGGATTGCTGCGGCGGGGGCGGGTGGCCAGCTCATCGACCCCATCAGTGGCGGAGGTCGCGCTCCCGGTCGCCGCAGTGGCTGCCGACGCACCGCCCGCCGCGACATCAGAGGGACGGACGGCGGTGGGCTGGGAGGCTGCGATCGCGGTCGGGGTCACCGGCGAACTGAAGTCGGGTCCGGGGACCGGTGTGTCGCCGGGGAGGTCAGGGGCGGTGGTGGAGCTGGCCGCCGACCTGCGCGGAGCCGGACCGACGCCACCATCAGCGCCAGCGGAAAACCCCCGACGCCCATGGGCTGCCACGGCTTCGGGCGGAGGGGGCGGCACCGAGGCTGACCCCGGCACCGAGCCGGGCCTCATGAAAGGGGCATGGGCTTCGGGGATTGAGGGGGAGGAAGCGCGGCCGGGTGTGGGATCTGCGTCCGCTGCGGGGGCGGGCGTCTGTGGCGAGAACGCCTCGGGCAGGAAACGCTCGCCTCGGGTGGTGTCAGCTGCGGTATCGTCGACGGCAGGCTGGTCGACGGCGTCGGCCTCAGCGCTCCGGCGGGCGCGGCGGGGTGCCTCATGGCGTTCGTCGGTCACGTGGTCCTCCGGTTGGCAATGGGGCAACCCCGGCGGATTCTGGAGCCGGGGCATCGGTCACTCTACCAAGACGCCACTTCGACCCCATGAGGCGAGCCGACAGACGTACCGAGCAGCGCGAGGAGACCAGTGGCGAGGCAGCGACGTGGCGAGGCGAGCGGTGAGCTCGACGTGGTCGTCGAGGGCGGCGGGGAACAGCCCCTACGGCGCCCCGAGCCACTGCTTCCGTGGTGGGCGGCAGCGGCCGCCGGGGGTGCGCTCCAGGCTGCCGTGATGTGGGTCCTGGTCTGTGGCGCCTTCGCCCTGGGGTGGATCGCCGCCCCTGACCTGGAGCCGGGCACCGTCATCCTGGCCGGGACTCGGACCTGGCTGCTCACCTACTTCACCGGAGCCCAGCTGGGCGATGTCATGATCACCCTCACCCCGCTGGGGCTCACGCTCCTGTCGGTCCTGATCGGTGCCGGGCTCGCGTCCTACGCCACCACCCAGGCCCGGCTGGCGGCCCCCGAGGAGCTCACCGGTCGTGAGCGCCGCGCGATGGCCCTGCGGGTCATGGGCGTGTTCACCGCCGCACACGTGCTTGCGGTCCTGGTGCCCAGCTTCCTGGTGGCGACCGGGGAGGAGCCGGCCCGGGCCCTGGTCGGTGCTGCCGGCGTGGGGCTGGTGGCCAGCTCTCTGGGCGCTATCAGGGGGACGCAGTGGCGGGTCACCGAGGACTGGCCCGGCTGGGCCCGTCCCATCCCTGCCGCCGTGGGGGTCGGTGTCGGCATCATGCAACTCGCCGGGCTGCTGGTCCTGGGGGTCGGGGTGACGCAGGGGAGCGCGCAGATCATGGAGCTCCACCGCGACCTCGACCCGGGCACCCTGGGGGGGATCCTTCTGGTGGTCCTGCAGGCCCTGTGGGTGCCCAACCTCATCGTCTGGTGCTCCTCCTGGGCTTTGGGGGCCGGGTTCCAGGTCGGGGCCGGGTCGGTGGTGACCCCCGTCACCACCGAGCTCGGCCTGATCCCCGCCATCCCGATTCTCGGGGCCCTACCGGCCCAGGGGGAGGGTGGCCAGTCCCAGCTCTGGTGGCTGCTGTCCGGCGTGCTGGCGGGCGTGGCCTGCGCGGTGGTCGTGCTGCGGCGGCGTCCTCGCGCCCGCTTCGATGAAACCGCCCTGGTCGGGGGACTTACCGGCGTCCTGGCCGGTCTGGCGTGCGTCCTGCTGGGGCTGCTGGCCAGTGGCGGGCTGGGAACGGGACGCCTGGCTGCCCTCGGCGTCCGACCCACTGCGCTCTTCGTGATGGCACCGACCCTGTTGGGGCTGGCTGGCGTGCTCACCGGAGCTGTGTGGGGGCTGCTGCGGCGACCCGAGCCCGCAGAGGGGCTCGCTGCCGGCGATGACGGGGAGGAGCCGCTCCACATCCACCTGGAACCGACCGAGACGAAGCCGTCGCGGGGCGCCGGCAACACCGACGAGGAGGAGACCCGGCAGATCGACAGAGGGATCCATGGCCCTGCCGGGGACCGATAGGCTGAGCCGGTGAGCTACCGCGTCCTAGTGCTGCTGTCGGGGTCCGGCACCCTCTTCCAGGCGCTCGCCGACCATCTGGCAGGCCGAGAGGACGTCGAGATCGTGGCGGTCGGCGCCGACCGCGCGGGCGTCGAGGGCCTGTCCCGTGCCGAGCGCCTCGGCATCCCGACCTTCGCCCACCCCTATGTGAAGGGCGGCGACCGAGCCCAGTGGGATGCCGAACTGGCGGAGCTGGTGGCCGGCCACGAGCCGGACCTGGTCGTCAGTGCCGGGTTCATGAAGCTTCTGGGGGGCGCCTTCCTGGCCCGTTTCGGTGACCGCACCATCAACACCCACCCCGCGCTCCTGCCCAGCTTCCCCGGCATGCACGGTCCGCGCGACGCCCTGGCCCACGGGGTCAAGGTCACCGGTGCCACGGTCTTCGCCGTCGACGAGGGTGTCGACACCGGCGTGATCCTGGCCCAGGGGGCCGTGGAGGTGCTGCCGGAGGACACTGTCGAGTCCCTCCATGAGCGCATCAAGGTCGTCGAACGCCGGCTGCTCTGCCGGGTCGTGGACGACTTCGCGACCTCCCACGCCGTGCAGCCCGCCCCGTCTTCCCAGCCCACCGCCACCACTGGAGAACACTGATGACCGACAATCGACTGCCCCTCCGTCGCGCCCTCGTCTCCGTCTACGACAAAACCGGCCTGGTCGACCTCGGCCGCCAGCTCGTGGACGCGGGCGTGGAGATCGTCTCCACCGGTGGCTCCTACCGCATGCTCTCCGAGGCCGGGCTCCCGGTCACCGAGGTGGCCGAGCTGACCGGTTTCCCCGAGTGCCTCGATGGACGCGTGAAGACCCTTCACCCTCGAGTCCACGCCGGCATCCTGGCTGACCGCCGCCTCCAGACCCACCGCGAGCAGCTCGACGAGCTGGGCGTTGCCCCCTTCGACCTGGTCGTGTCGAACCTGTACCCCTTCACCGAGACCGTGGCCTCGGGCGCCACGGCCGATGAGTGTGTCGAGCAGATCGACATCGGTGGCCCCTCGATGGTGCGGGCAGCAGCCAAGAACCATCCCAGCGTCGCGATCATTACCAGCCCCGAGCAGTACTCGCAGGTCACCGAAGCCCTGGCGTCCGGTGGTTTCACCCTGGCCCAGCGCCGTCAACTCGCTGTGCAGGCCTTCACCCACACCGCCTCCTACGACATCGCGGTCGCCAGCTGGATGGGCACTGTGCTCACCGACACCAGCGAGGGGAGTGGTTTCCCCGCATGGGTCGGAGCGTCCTGGAGCAAGCAGGCGGTGCTGCGCTACGGCGAGAACAGCCACCAGAAGGCGGCCCTCTACCGCAACGGCCACGGCGCTGCCGGCCTGGCCGGCGCCGAGCAGCTCGGCGGCAAGGAAATGAGCTACAACAACTACGTCGACACCGACTCAGCCCGTCGTGCTGCCGCCGACTTCGACGAGCCGGCCGTGGCGATCATCAAGCACTCCAACCCGTGCGGTATCGCGATCGGCACGGACATCGCCGCGGCACACCGCGCCGCCCACGAATGCGACCCGCTGTCGGCTTTCGGCGGCGTCATCGCGGCCAACCGCCCCGTGACCCTGGCCATGGCCGAGCAGGTCAAACCCATCTTCACCGAGGTCATCGTCGCCCCCGACTACGAGCCGGAGGCGCTGGAGGTGCTGCAGACCAAGAAGAACCTGCGCATCCTCAAGTGCGAGGAGCCCCACCGCGGTGGGGTGGAGAGCCGCCACATCGACGGCGGCATGCTGATGCAGCACGCCGACGTCTTCCAGGCCGAGGGCGATGACCCGGCGAACTGGTCCCTGGTGGCAGGCGATGCCGCTGATGAACAGACCCTGACCGACCTTGCCTTTGCCTGGCGGGCCTGTCGTGCGGTGAAGTCCAATGCGATCCTGCTCGCGAAGGACGGCGCCTCGGTGGGCGTGGGCATGGGCCAGGTCAACCGCGTGGACTCCTGCAAGCTGGCCGTGGAACGCGCTGGCGAGCGCGTGCAGGGTTCGGTCGCGGCCTCGGATGCCTTCTTCCCCTTCAGCGACGGACCAGCGATCCTCATCGAGGCCGGGGTGAAGGCGATCGTGCAGCCCGGCGGCTCGGTGCGCGATGAGGAGACCATTGAGCTGGCCACGAAGTCGGGCATCACCATGTACTTCACCGGCACCCGCCACTTCTTCCACTGATCCCACACCGCACCGAACGAAGGGGAATGCGATGACCGCGCAGAAGTTGGACGGCAAGGCCGTCCACGCCCAGATCCGCGAGGAGCTCAAGACCCGCGTCGGCGTGCTCGCCGAGCAGGGGATCGTGCCCGGCCTGGGAACGGTGCTGGTCGGTGACGACCCGGCCAGCCAGCGCTATGTGGGCATGAAGCACCGCGACTGCGAGGAGGTCGGCATGACCTCGATTCGCGTCGACCTGCCCGGCGACATCTCCCAGGAACGCCTCGCCGAGGAGTTGCAGCGCCTCAACGAGGACCCAGCCTGCACCGGCTACCTGGTCCAGCTGCCTCTACCTCGCCACCTGGACGAATTCGCTGCCCTGGAGGCTGTCGACCCCGACAAGGACAGTGACGGTCTGCACCCCACCAACCTCGGACGTCTGGTGCTCAACGAGCCGGCCACCCTGCCCTGCACCCCTCGGGGCATCGTGGAACTTCTCCGCCGCCACGACATCCCGCTGGCAGGCGCCGAGGTCTGTGTGATCGGACGCGGCACGACCGTGGGGCGCCCGCTCGGCCTGATCCTCACCCGCCGCTCGGAGAATGCCACCGTCACCCTCTGCCATACCGGCACCCGTGATGTCGCCGAGCACACCCGACGTGCCGACATCGTGGTCGCTGCCGCTGGGGTGCCGCACATGGTGACCGCCGACATGGTCAAGGAGGGTGCGGTGCTGGTCGACGTCGGCGTCAGCAGGGTGGATGGGAAGACTGTCGGTGACCTCGCCCCCGATGTCTGGGAGAAGGCTGCCTGGGTGACTCCGAACCCCGGCGGTGTGGGCCCCATGACCCGTGCGATGCTGCTGAGCAATGTGGTGGACCGCGCCGAGCAACTGGCCGACATCACCGGCTGAACCTGGCGATGAACTCTACGGGGGGCGGGTCCTGGATCGGACGACAACTGGCGCGGGCACGCCGCCAGTGGCCGATCGTGCTCGTGCTGCTCTGCCTGCTGGTCTCCTGCGCGGTGCTCGCCACCGGGCACTGGCGGCGGGGAGCCTTCGCCTTCGCCTGCACCGTCGCCCTGGCGGGGGTTCTGCGAACCCTGCTGCCCTCACGCATGGTGGGTCTGCTGAAGGTTCGCTCGCGTTGGGCTGATGCCCTGCTGCTGGTCACGGCCGCTGCCGCGCTGCTGGTGCTGGTGCTGGTCGTGCCGGCCTCAACGCCACCTTCCCAACGCTGAGCGCAGAACAGCCCGCCCCCGAAGGGACGGGCTTGTTCGTGGTGCAGCCAGAGGGGGTCGGCTCAGATGAGGCCGAGCTCCTTGACGGCGTCGCGTTCCTCGGCGAGTTCGGCGACCGAGGCGTCGATCTTGGCGCGCGAGAACTCGTTGATCTCCAAGCCCTGGACGATCTCGTACTCCCCATCCTTGACGGTGCAGGGGAAGGATGAGATCAGGCCCTCCTGGACACCATAGGAGCCATCCGACGGAACGGCCATGGAGACCCAGTCACCCTCGGGGGTGCCCAGCGCCCAGTCGCGCATGTGCTCGATGGTGGCGTTGGCAGCCGAAGCCGCCGAGGACAGGCCACGGGCCTCGATGATGGCCGCACCGCGCTTGGCGACGGTGGGGATGAAGGTGTTCTCCAGCCACTCCTGGTCGTTGACCAGGGCGGCGGCCACCTGGCCGTTGACCTCCGTGTGGAACAGGTCGGGGTACTGAGTGGAGGAGTGGTTGCCCCAGATGGTCATCTTCCTGATCTCGGAGACCGGGACGTTCAGCTTCTGCGCGAGCTGGGCGATGGCGCGGTTGTGGTCCAGACGGGTCAGGGCGTTGAAGCGCTCCCTGGGGATGTCGGGAGCATTGGTCATCGCGATCAGGGCGTTGGTGTTGGCCGGATTGCCGGTCACCAGGACCTTGATGTCGTCTGCGGCCGAGTCGTTGAGGGCCTTGCCCTGGGCGGTGAAGATCGCGCCATTCGCGCTCAGCAGGTCGCCGCGCTCCATGCCGGCCTTGCGGGGCATGGCGCCGACGAGCATGGCCAGGTTCGCGCCGTCGAAGACCTTGTGTGCGTCGTCGCCGATCTCCACACCGGAGAGCAACGGGAAGGCGCAGTCATCCAGCTCCATGACGACGCCCTCGAGCGCCTTGAGGGCCGGGGTGATCTCGAGCAGGCGCAGTTCGACGGGGGTGTCGGGGCCGAGCAGGGCGCCACTGGCGATACGGAAAAGCAGGCTGTAGCCAATCTGGCCGGCAGCACCGGTCACGGCAACCTTCACAGGAGTGCTCACGGGATTCCTCTCATCATCGAGTTCGGGCCGGGGCACAGGCACCGCGGTCCACCACCCCGAGCCTATCGAATGGGTGTCGCCCCTCCCAAGCGTGGTCACCGTGGATGCGGGCAGCCAGGTGTGGGGAAAGTCTCTCGAACGCCGACTGGCGGCGTCCCGTGGGTGGGACGCCGCCAGTGGGGCGATCAATGGTGCCGCAGGGCGGGCAGTGATCAGTGGGCGATGGCACCTTCGGCGCCGGCGCCGGTGAGGGAGCGGACCTCCATCTCGGCGGCCTTGCCCAGGTCAGGCTGCTCCTTGGAAAGCAGCGTGCCCAGGATGCCGGCCAGGAAGCCAACCGGGACCGACACGATGGCCGGGTTGTCCAGCGGGAACCAGGAGAAATCCGCGTCGGGGAACATCGAGGTCGGCGTGCCCGAGACGGCGGGGGAGAAGATGATCAGCACGATGGCGCTGACCAGGCCGCCGTAGATTGACCACAGGGAGCCCTGGGTGTTGAACCGCTTCCAGTACAGCGAGTACAGGATCGAGGGCAGGTTCGCCGAGGCCGCGACCGCGAAGGCCAGGGACACCAGGAAGGCGATGTTCTGGCTCTTGGCAGCGATACCACCGACGATGGCCAGGACGCCGATGACGACCACGGTGATGCGGGCGACCCTGACCTCCTGCTCACCGGAGACGGTGCCACCCTTGATGACCGAGTTGTAGATGTCATGGGCGAAGGAGGCCGAGGCGGTGATGGCCAGGCCGGCGACCACCGCGAGGATGGTGGCGAAGGCGACACCGGCGATGACCGCCAGGAAGATGGTGCCGCCGATGCCCTTGCCGGGCAGGAAGAAGGCCAGTGCCGGGGCAGCAGCGTTGGCCTTGCCAGGCATGCCGTCGATCTCGTTCGGCCCCACCATCCAGGCAGCGCCGTAGCCGAGCACGAAGGTGAACAGATAGAAGGCGCCGATCAGGCCGATGGCCCAGGTCACCGAGCGGCGGGCCTCCTTGGCGGTGGGCACGGTGTAGAAGCGCATCAGCACGTGGGGCAGGCCGGCAGTGCCGAGCACCAGGGCCAGCGACAGGGAGACGAAGGCCACCTTGGACTCAGCGGTCTTGCCGTACTTCAGCATCGGGCTGGACAGGTCGACGGGCTTGCCGAGGTCGGCCTGGTGGGTGGCATTGGCCTTGCCGATGAGGGAGGACAGGTTGAAGCCGGTCTTGGCCAGCACCCACAGTGTCATGATCCCGGCACCCGAGACGAGCAGGATGGCCTTGATCATCTGCACCCAGGTGGTGCCCTTCATGCCGCCGATGAGCACGTAGGCGATCATGAGCACGCCGACGACGGCGATGACGACGTCCTGGATGATCGGGTCCTTGACGCCCAGCAGCAGGGAGACCAGTCCACCGGCACCGGCCATCTGGGCCAGCAGGTAGAAGAAGGAGACGGCCAGGGTCGAGGTGGCAGCAGCCAGTCGGACCGGGCGCTGCCTCATGCGGAAGGACAGTACATCGGCCATCGTGTACTTGCCGGTGTTGCGCAGCGGCTCGGCGACGAGCAGCAGGGCAACCAACCAGGCCACCAGGAAGCCGATGGAGTAGAGGAGGCCGTCGTAGCCGGACAGAGCGATGGCGCCGACGATACCGAGGAAGGAGGCTGCCGACAGGTAGTCACCGGCGATGGCCAGCCCGTTCTGGCGACCGTCGAAGGAGGCGCCGCCGGTGTAGAACTCCTTGGAGCCCTTCTTGCCGCCGGTGGAGACGCGGATCACGATCGTCAGCGTCACGACGACGAAGGCGACGAAGATGGCAATGTTCAGAGCGGGGTTGCCGAGCTTGGTTTCCATGAGCGTGAGCATCAGCGGCCACCCTCCAGTTCAGCGCGCAGCTTGGATGCGATGGGATCGAGGTTCTTGTTGGCGTGGCGGATGTAGAGCCACGTGATGAGGAAGGTGGTCACGAACTGCATCAGGCCGAGCACGATGCCCAGGTTCACGTTGCCGAACACCTTGATCTTCATGAAGTCCACGGCGTAGGTGCTCAACAGCACGTAGCCCATGTACCAGACCAGGAAGGCGATGCTGAGGGGGAACGAGAAGCGGCGGAATCGCTGGCGCAACTCGTCGAACTCGGGGGAGTTCTGCATGTCGATGAAGGCCTGCTCGCTGATTGCGCCGGCGCCGGCTGGATGCGCGCCGTCCGGCTGCTCAGGCAGCGTCCCGCGCTGGGGGTCCGGAGTTGTCACGAACTCTCCTTGGAACTTGACCCGTCATTGGGTCAGGTGGTGACGGCGCCGCGTGAGCAAACGTGCTCGTGTGCGGTGGGTCCGCCGGACATGTGGTCACGTCTGCTGAGGAACGTACCCGAGCCGCACCTCTCTCGTCATCAAGAAATCGCCAGTTTCCTTACAACGTCTTGGTCACGATTTCGTGCTGGCTCCCGATCCTCAGTCATCGTGGTGATTTCATTCCCCGTTGGGTGAAAGCGGGACCCGCGAGCTGTGAGGGCTGCGGGCTCAGAGGATGACGGTGCGCACCCCGTCAAGGAAGACCCGTCGCTCGGCGAAGAGCTGCACTGCGGCGCTCAGGGTGCGGGACTCCTCGTCCTGACCGATCTCCACCAGCTGCCTGACGGTTCGGGAGTGGTCCACCCGGCGCACGTTCTGCTCGATGATCGGGCCCTCGTCCAGGTCGGGGGTGACGAAGTGGGCGGTGGCGCCGATCAGCTTCACCCCCCGCTCATGGGCCTGGCGGTAGGGGTTCGCCCCCTTGAAGCCGGGCAGGAAGGAGTGGTGGATGTTGATCGCCCGGCCCGCCAGGTCGTCGCACAGCTCGGGGGAGAGGATCTGCATGTAGCGGGCCAACACCACGAGCTCGATGTCATGGGCCTCGACCAGCTCCCGCACCCGGGCCTCGAAGACGGGCTTGGTCTCCGGGAGCACGACATGGTCCTCGAAGGGGATCCCGTAGAAGCCTGCCAGCCCTCCGAGGTCCGGGTGGTTGGCGAGGACGCGCGGGATCTCGATCGGGAGCTGCCCCGAGCGTTGGCGGTAGAGGAGGTCGTTGAGGCAGTGCCCGGCCTTGGACGCGAGCACCAGGGTGCGGACGCGGTGGCCGGCCTCGTGCAGGGTCCACTCGGCGTCCAACTCGCCGGAGACCCCGGTCAGCAGCTCGGAGAAGGCGGCCTCGTCCAGGGCGCTGTCCACCTCGATGCGCATGAAGAAGCGTCCGGTGTCCACCGAGCTGAACTGGCTCAGTTCGGTGATGTTGCCACCCCCGGCCGAGCAGGCCCCGGTCACGGCGTGCACGATGCCGGGCCGGTCCTGGCAGCTCACCGTCAACACCCAGTGGTGGGTGGCAGTGGGCTGGTCGGTCGGCAGGGGAGCAGTGCGGGACTCAGGCATGGCGTCCAGCTTAGGGGGGCTCGGGCGGCCTGCTTCCGCTGAATGCCCACCGCGACGGCCGCCAACGTCTTTCCGATAGTTTGGGGAGCACAAGGCCAAGCTCTGAGGAGAGACCATGTCGCAGACCATCCACTGGACCAAGATTGACGAGGCCCCGGCCCTCGCCACCTACTCGCTGCTGCCGATCGTGCAGTCCTTCCTGAAGGGTTCCGACATCGACGTCGAGACCTCCGACATCTCCTTGGCCGGACGCATCCTGGCGCAGTTCCCCGAGCGACTCAACGAGGACCAGCGCGTTGAGGACAACCTGGCCAAGCTCGGTGAGCTGACCCTTCGCCCCGAGGCCAACATCATCAAGCTGCCCAACATCTCCGCCTCGGTGCCCCAGCTCAAGGCCGCCATCGCCGAGCTGCAGTCGCAGGGCTTCAACCTGCCCGACTACCCGGAGAACCCGGGCACCGACGAGGAGAAGGAGATCGCCGAGCGCTACGCCAAGGTGCTGGGCTCCGCGGTCAACCCCGTCCTTCGTGAGGGCAACTCTGACCGTCGTGCGCCCCAGTCGGTCAAGAACTTCGCGAAGAAGAACCCTCACCGCCTCGGCGCCTGGGAGGCCGGCAACAAGGCCCGCGTCGTCTCCATGACCGAGGGCGACTTCTACGGCAACGAGCAGTCCGTGGTCACCGAGAAGGCCACCACCCTCGCCATCACCCTCAAGGGGGCCGACGGCTCCGAGACCGTCCTCAAGGACGGCATCAAGACCCAGGACGGCGAGATCGTCGACGGCACCTTCATGAGCGCCAAGGCCCTGCGCGCCTTCTACGCCGCCCAGGTGGACGCAGCCAAGGCTGAGGACCTGCTGCTCTCCCTGCACCTCAAGGCAACCATGATGAAGGTCTCCGACCCGGTCCTGTTCGGCCACGCCGTCAGCGTCTTCTATGCCCCTGTGTTGGAGAAGTATGCCGACCAGCTCGCCACGATCGGGTTCAACCCCAACCAGGGCATCGGCGACCTCTACGGCAAGCTCGACCAGCTCGACGAGGCCACCAAAGCCGCCATCATCGCCGACATCACCGCCCTCTACGACGAGCGTCCGGCCCTGGCCATGGTGAACTCCGACAGGGGCATCACCAACCTGCACGTCCCCAGCGATGTCATCATCGACGCCTCGCTCCCGGTCGTCGTCCGCGACTCCGGCACCATGTGGAATGCCAAGGGTGAGCAGCAGGAGACCCTGGCCATGGTTCCCGACCGCTCCTACGGCCCGATGTACCAGGCCCTCGTCGAGGAGCACAAGGCCCACGGTGCCCTGGACCCGTCCACCATCGGCTCGGTGCCGAACGTCGGTCTGATGGCCCAGAAGGCCGAGGAGTACGGCTCCCACCCGACCACCTTCGTGGTCCCGGCCGACGGCACCGTCGTGGTGACCGACGCCGAGGGCAAGGAACTGATGAGCCACCAGGTCGAGAAGGGCGACATCTGGCGGATGAGCCGGGTCCGTGACCTGCCGATCCAGGACTGGGTCAAGCTGGCCGTCACTCGAGCCCGCGCCACCGGCGCCCCGGCGGTCTTCTTCCTCGACGAGAAGCGCCCCCACGACGCGAACGTGATCGACAAGGTCAACAGGTACCTCCGCGACCATGACACCGACGGCCTGGAGATCAAGATCCTGCCCCCGGTCGAGGCAATCACCTACTGCCTGACCCAGATCCGCCAGGGCAAGGACGCCATCTCGGTGACCGGCAACGTCCTGCGCGATTACCTGACCGACCTGTTCCCGATCCTGGAGCTCGGCACCTCGGCCAAGATGCTCTCGGTCGTCCCGCTGCTCGCCGGAGGTGGCCTCTTCGAGACCGGTGCCGGTGGCTCGGCCCCCAAGCATGTGCAGCAGTTCGTCGAGGAGGACTACCTGCGTTGGGACTCCCTGGGTGAGTTCTCCGCGTTGGGAGCCTCCCTGGAGCACGTCGCCGCCACCACCGACAATGCGAAGGCCAAGGTGCTCGCGGACGCCCTCGACAAGGCGATCGGCACCTTCCTCGATGAGAACAAGTCCCCGGCCCGCCGGGTGGGCCAGATCGACAACCGCGGCAGCCACTACTACCTGGCCCTCTACTGGGCCGAGGAGCTCGCCGCCCAGGATGAGGACGCCGAGTTGAAGGAGCGGTTCACCAGGGTCGCCAAGGAACTGCGCCAGAACGAGGAGAAGATCAACTCCGAGCTCATCGCCGTCCAGGGCGAGCCGGTCGACATGGGTGGCTACTACCACCCGTCCGCTGAGAAGACCGAGGCCGCCATGCGCCCCTCGCAGACCCTCAACGCGATCATCGACGAGGCCTGATTCCGGGGCCGCTCGCGACCGCACTGGCGCACAGGGGACGCCCACGGCATTCGCCGTGGGCGTCCCCCTTTCGGTGGTTCGTCTACATTGGGACCTGTGACGAGAGGTACCTCTATCGACTGTGACAGTCCCCGGCCCCTGGCCTGCACGCTGGGCGAGGGGCACGTGTGATGGGAACCCTGGCAAACATTGGCCTGATCTTCCTCTTCATCCTCATCGGTGGGGTCTTCGCTGCCGCTGAGATGGCGTTGGTCTCCCTGCGCGACTCGCAGGTGAAGCAGCTCTCCTCCCGAGGCAAGCGCGGGCAGACGCTGGCGAAGCTGACGGCCAACCCGAACCGCTTCCTCTCCGCAGTCCAGATCGGAGTGACCCTGGCGGGTTTCCTGTCGGCCTCCTTCGGTGGCGCAACTCTCGCTGGTGAACTGGCCCCCGTGCTGGTGCGCATCGGCGTGCCCGAACTCCTGCTGGGGATGAAGTTCGCCCAGACCCTGTCGCTGGTCCTCATCACGATCATCATCAGCTACTTCTCGATCGTGCTCTCGGAGCTGTCGGCCAAGCGACTGGCGATGCAGCGGGCCGAGGGGATCGCGATGGGCCTGGCGCCGCTGGTTGATGGCATCGCCACCATCAGTGCGCCGTTGATCTGGTTCCTGGGCAAGTCGACCGATGTGGTGGTGCGCATCCTGGGCGGTGATCCGCAGGCCTCTCGCGAGGAGGTGAGCGATGAGGAGATTCGGGCGATGGTGTCCGGCTCCCAGACCCTGGGTGATGAGGAACGCCAGATCGTGGACGAGGTCTTCGACGCCGGTTCCCGGTCGTTGCGTGAAGTGATGGTCCCGCGTACGGAGGTCGACTTCCTGGCCGGCGACATGCCCGCCTACAAGGCCGTTCGCTATGTCCAGGGGGCGCCGCACTCCCGTTATCCGGTCACCGATGGCGGCCCTGATCGGATTGCCGGCTTCCTGCATGTCCGCGACCTGATGGACCTGGACCCCGACACTAGGACCGTGCCGGTGCGGCAACTGGCGCGTCCGGTGGTCTCGCTGCCCGACACCGTCAAGGTGCTGCGTGCGCTGACCGACATGCGCCGGCAGGGTGCGCACCTGGCGATCGTGCTGGACGAGTACGGCGGCACCGCCGGCATCGTGACCCTCGAGGACCTCATGGAGGAATTGGTCGGCGACATCACCGACGAGTACGACGTCGTGGACGAGCAGATCCAGAGCCACCAACAGCTTCGTGACATTGACGGGCTGATGACCCTGGAGGCCTTCGAGGAACGCTCCGGGTACGTGATGCCCGAGGGGCCCTATGACACGGTCGCCGGCTACTTCATGGCGCAGTTGGGGCAGGTGCCCGGGCTCGGCGACTCGATCGAAGTGGTCCTGGAGCGGAGCCCCTCAGCCGATCCCGAGCTTCCCGAGACCTGTGGCTACCGCTTCACAGTCATCGAGCTCGACGGGCGCCGCGCGTCCTGGCTCGACGTCGTGCGCCTCGACGGCAGCTCGCCCCCGCCCGGGGCCGGGGCAACCGCCGTCAACCCGTCAACCACGCCGGACTCCACGCAGCCTGCGACTGCGGACGTGATAGAAAAAGCTGAGCATCAGTAAGGGGGCATCGGTGGTAGCGGGACCGCATCGGCAGGGTGACGACGGTTCACGCCTGTTGGCGTCCCGTGACGTGGGGGACCTGCTCGAGGCAGCGACCCACCACGCCGGCGGTGAACTGTTGCGCTGGCAGATGGACCACATCGATGCCCACCCCGGTCACTCCACCACCGCGACCTATGCCGCGCGTGTCCGCTGGCCCTATGGGGAACGTGACGAGCTGCTGGGCGTGAGCGCCCGCATCGGCCCCCGCACCGCGACCGACAACCGCGCCGACATCTTCGCCGATGGCGACCGTGAGGTCGCTGTCTGGCTCTACCCCAAGGACCCGGACCTGCCCGGGCTGATGCGCGCCGCCTACCCCGAGCGGATGGCAGAACTGGTCAACGAGTACAACCTGGTCGGCCGCCCGGTGAGCGCCAGCCAGATCAGTCTGGCGATGATCGGCTACCGGCCGCGGCGTCGTGCAGTGCTGCGAATGGATGTGGCCAACCCGGCGGAGACCTTCTACGTCAAGGTGCAGCGCCAGAAACAGTTCGAGGAGGTGCTGCTGCGCCACAACCTCCTGCTGGAGGCCGGCGTCCCTGCACCCGTGGTGGCGGCCGCCACCCCCGAACACCTGCTGGTGCTCAAGGAACTGGACGGCCGATCACTGGCCCGGGCGATCTTCGACCCCACCGACCCCTGCACCGCCGAACAACTCATCGAGATCCTGGACCAGATGCCCGCCAGCGCCGCCCAGCTGGAACGCCGCCCACCCTGGACCGATGCCGTCGCCCACTACGCGACCATGGTCGAGGCGGCCATGCCCAGCCAGAAGTCGCGGCTGGACTGGATGGTCCACCAGATCGAGCAGGGCCTGGTCGGCATCGAGCCCGGCAATGAACCCACCCATGGCGACTTCCACGAGGGGCAGGTCTTCGTCAAGGATGGCCGGGTCTCGGGCATCCTCGACATTGACACCGTTGGCCCCGGGCGCCGCGCCGACGACCTGGCCTGCATGATTGCCCACCTGTCGACGGTGCAGCGGATGAACGCCGAGCAGGCTGGTCGCGTCCACCACCTCATCCGGACCTGGGTGCCGGTGTTCGACACCCGAGTCGACCCGGTGGAACTGCGACTGCGCGCCGCCGCCGTGATCATCTCCCTGGCCACCGGCCCCTACCGCGGCCAGGAACCCTCCTGGGAGGGGGAGACCATCGCCATCCTCGACTCCGCGGAGGCACTGGTTCGGCAGGTGAGCTGAGCTGCGTTGCAGGGCCGTAACGTTTGGCGCGGAAGGGCCCACCCGATGCGGTGCTCGGGTGAACATTTGGTTACAGTGATCTCGCTTCGGTCGCATCGTGCTCGTGGGTGGGCGCATGTGAGGTCGCAGGGGCGAACGGCCCCACAGTTCCATTTCCTGCTCAGGAGGCAGTTCACGTGAAGAAGCCCTTGCTCACGGCCTCGGCCATGATGGCCGCGCTCGCCATGACCCTCACCGCTTGTGCGGAGGCCCCCAATGCCGGGTCCACCTCCGGCTCCGACACCACCGCTGCGACCACCGCGCAGTCCACCGCCCAGAACACCTCCGGCGGCGGCTCGGACGACTTCAAGGCCTGCATGGTCTCCGACTCCGGTGGCTTTGACGACAAGTCCTTCAACCAGACCTCCTACGCCGGCCTCCAGAAGGCCGAGAAGGAGCTCGGCATCCAGACCGGCAAGGTCGAGTCCGCCGACACCAAGGACTTCAACACCAACATCAAGTCGATGATCGACGCCAAGTGCAAGATCATCGTGACCGTCGGCTTCCTCCTCTCCGATGCCACCGTCGCTGCCGCCAAGGCCAACCCCGACGTCCAGTTCGCGATCGTCGACGACAACCCCGCCTCGGCCAAGGGCCTGAAGAACTTCAAGCCGCTGGTCTTCAACACCGCTGAGTCCAGCTTCCTGGCCGGCTACTACGCCGCTGCCTCCACCAAGACCGGCAAGGTCGGCACCTTCGGCGGCATGAAGATCCCGACCGTGACCATCTTCATGGACGGCTTCGCCCAGGGCGTGAAGTACTACAACGAGCAGAAGTCCAAGAGCATCCAGGTGCTGGGCTGGGACGTCGCCAAGCAGGACGGCCAGTTCGTGCCCGAGCCCAAGCCCTTCGAGAACATCGCCGGTGGCAAGAACACCGCCCAGAACCTGGTCTCCCAGGGCGCTGACATCCTCTTCCCGGTTGCCGGCCCCGCCGGCCAGGGTGGGCTGCAGGTCGCCAAGGAATCCGGTGGCAAGGTCAGCGCCATCTGGGTGGACACCGACGGCTGCGTGAGCGCCGCTGAGTACTGCTCCAGCATTCCGACCTCGGTCTACAAGGGCATGGACGTTGCCGTCTTCGAGGCCATCAAGGCCGCCAAGGAGGGCACCTTCAGCTCTGAGCCCTACGTCGGCACCCTGAAGAACGAGGGCACCGGCATTTCCCCCTTCCACGAGTTCGACAGCAAGGTCCCCGCTGAGCTGAAGACCGAGCTCGAGCAGGTCAAGAAGGACATCATCGACGGCAAGATCAAGGTCACCTCGGCCTCTGCCCCCAAGTGATGAGTCGCTGACGACCAGCAACCACGACCCCTCGCCACCTCAGGTGGCGAGGGGTCACATGGTGTCGGGGCCAACAGCTAGGCTCTGACGAGTTGGGGGCGTGGGCGCCCCCTCGGCAGGACACCGTCTGGAAGGAAGCCACAGTGCAGACGACAACGGGCGCCACCGCGGCGCCAGACCGCGCGGACGCCCCGGGCGGCGCGTCCGGGGCGCCACCCCTGACCAACGGCCTGAGCCTGCGCGGCATCACCAAGCGCTTTGGCGCACTGACGGCCAATGACCACATCGACCTGGACATCGTGCCAGGGCGCATCCACTGCTTGTTGGGTGAGAACGGCGCCGGCAAGTCGACACTGATGAACGTGCTCTACGGTCTGCTGGACGCTGACGAGGGCGCGATCTACATCGATGGCATCGAGCAGCATTTCCGCAACCCGCGCCAGGCCATGGGGGCGGGCATTGGCATGGTCCACCAGCACTTCATGCTCGTCGACGTCTTCACCGTCGCCGAGAACCTGGTCCTCGGACGCGAGGAGGGGGCGCTGGGCACCCTCAGCATGCGGGCGGCACGTCGGAAGGTGCGTGAGCTCTCCGATCGCTACAAGCTGGACGTGAACCCCGACGCCGTGGTCGAGAACCTGCCAGTCGGCGTCCAGCAGCGGGTGGAAATCCTCAAGGCGCTCAGCCACGACGTCCGTTTCCTGGTCTTCGACGAGCCCACCGCCGTGCTCACC
This sequence comes from Aestuariimicrobium sp. p3-SID1156, assembly GCF_025144225.1. Lineage (GTDB taxonomy): Bacteria > Actinomycetota > Actinomycetes > Propionibacteriales > Propionibacteriaceae > Aestuariimicrobium. The sequence goes on along the minus strand of NZ_JALXXB010000010.1, from coordinate 83,502 downwards.
CCCCAGGAGATTGACGAGCTGATGCTGATCATGCAGGCGCTGCGTGACGAGGGCAAGGCGATCGTCTTCATCACCCACAAGTTGCGCGAGGTGCGCGCCATCGCCGACGACATCACCGTGATCCGCCGCGGGAAGGTGGTGGGGGAGGCTGAACCCTCCGCCTCGGAGTCCGACCTGGCGGAGATGATGGTGGGCCGCTCGGTGAGCCTTCGCGTCCAGAAGCAGGAGCCGACCCTGCGCGATGTCCGCCTGCAGGTCTCCGACCTCAGCGTCGCCGACCCGAGCGGTGCCGTCGTGGTCGACGACGTCAGCTTCGAGGTGCACGGCGGGGAGATCCTCTGCATCGCCGGCGTCCAGGGAAATGGCCAGTCCGAGCTGGTCGAGGCCATGCTCGGCACGATGCCGGTCATGTCCGGCTCGGTGAGCATTGATGGACGCGACACCACCCGCGCCACGCCGGCCCAGACCATCGAGGCCGGCCTGGGCTTCGTCCCCGAGGACCGCCAGCACGACGGTTTCGTCGGCAGCTTCTCGGTCGCGGAGAACCTGGTCCTCAACCAGGTCGACAACTACGCCAGCACCGGCACCCTCAAGCTCGGAGCCATCGCCGACAACGCCCGGCACCGGGTCAACGAGTTCGACATCCGCACAGGATCCATCGGCCAGCCGGTGAGCTCGCTGTCGGGCGGCAACCAGCAGAAGGTGGTGCTGGCACGCGAGCTGTCCCGCCCGTTGTCGGTGCTGATCGCCAGCCAGCCGACCCGTGGCGTGGATGTGGGCGCCATCGAGTTCCTGCACCAGCGGCTCGTCGCCGAGCGTGATGCGGGCACCGCCGTGGTGATCGTGTCCACCGAACTGGACGAGATCGAGGCCCTCGCCGATCGGATTGCCGTGATGAACCGCGGTCGTGTCGTCGGCATCGTCCCCTCAGGGACCCCGCGCGAGGTGCTCGGCCTGATGATGGCCGGCATCAATGAGGAGGAGGCCCGCGCCGAAGTCGAGGGCGCGAGCAGGCCCGAGGACGCCGACAGCCCGGTCGATGTGGTCGATGCCGGAAGCGACATCAAGGAGGAGGAACGGTGAGCCAGAACGAGAACGAGACCTCCGACGTCGACCAGGCACGCGAGGACGAGGCCCAGGCCAAGGCCGTCACCCAGGAGGACGCCAGCGCGTCCGGCATGACCCGACCGAAGGTGCCCTGGAGCGAGGTGGCGGTCACCGCTTCCGCCTTCGTGCTGGCCTTCCTCGTCGGCGCCATCCTCATGGTCGTCTCCGATGCGGAGATCATGGCCAAGTACAAGTACTTCTTCGCCCGCCCCAGCGATGCCCTGGGCGCCAGCTGGGACAAGATCTCCGGGGCCTACAGCGCTCTGTTCGACGGGGCACTCGGTGACTGGCAGGCGATCACCCACACCACCGCCCAGGCGGCGCCGCTGATCTGCGCCGGCCTCGGTGTGGGCCTGGCCTTCCGCGCCGGCCTGTTCAACATCGGTGGCCAGGGGCAGGCGATCATGGGCGCCATCGCCTCGGCCTGGGTCGGGTTCTCGATCCACGGGCTGCCCCTGGTGCTGCACCTTCCGCTGGCCATTCTGGCCGGTGTGCTCGCAGGTGGGCTGTGGGGCGGCATCGTGGGCGTCCTCAAGGCCCGTGCGGGTGCCCATGAGGTCATCGTGACGATCATGATGAACTACATTGCTGCCGGCACCCTGGCCTGGCTGCTCACCACCAAGGCCTTCCAACGCCCCGGGCGCGCCGACCCGATCTCGCCCGAGGTCGACTGGACCGCGACCTTCCCACGGCTTGCCGGCTCACAGCTGCACATGGGCTTCGTCGTCGCGCTGCTGGCGGCGGTCCTGGTCTGGTGGATCATGGAGCGCACCACGCTGGGCTTCCGCATTCGAGCGGTGGGAGCCAACCCACACGCCTCAGCGACGGCAGGCATGTCGGTGCCCAATGTCACCGCCGTGACCATGGCGCTGTCGGGCGCCCTGACCGGTCTGGCCGGTGTGCAGGCTGCCCTCGGCCCGCTGGCCGGCGCCATGCCGACCCCGCTCTCGGGCAACCTGGTCGGCACCATCGGCTTTGACGCCATCACCGTCGCCCTGCTGGGCCGCTCGCGTCCGCTGGGCACCGTCCTGGCCGGGCTGCTCTTCGGCGCCATGCACGCCGGCGGCTTGAGGATGCAGTCCATCGCCGACACTCCGCTGGACCTAACCTATGTGCTGCAGGCACTGATCGTGCTCTTCGTGGCCGCCCCGCTGCTGGTGCGCACCCTGCTTCCCTTCCTCAAGGGACGCCGTCGCCGCCCCGCCGCCGCTGCTGCCGCCACCGCTGAAGGAGGACTCGCATGAGCACCGCCGTGGCCCCCACCGTGAACGGCGGGGCCCCCGAGGAGGCCCACGTCACCGAGACCGGCGAAGTCGTCCTGCGCTCCACGGAGTCCCGCGAAGCACGCACCCACCGCATCAGCATGGGCGTCCTGCTGACGCTGCTGGGCCTGGTGCTGGTGTGGCTGTCGTTCTCGACGAAGGGAACCGCCGAGTTCGCGCTCTCGGACGCGTTCGCCGAGAAGAAGCTGCCCACCCTCAGGCTGCCGGGCCTTCCGGTCGTCATCACCTGCGCGGTGATCCTGCTGGCGATCGGCCTGGCGTTCATCCTCGTCCGCATTCGCGGGGCGCTGACCGGCTGGCTCGGGACGCTGGCAGGCCTCGCCCTGGCGATCGGCTTCCTCACCTGGGCGGCGGCCGGTCGTGGCCTGCCCTTCCAGGTGGCCAACCAGCTCAACGGCACCATCCTGCTGGCGACGCCCCTGGTGCTGGGCGCCCTGTGCGGCATCATGTGCGAGCGTGCCGGCGTGGTGAACGTCGCCATCGAGGGCCAGATGCTGGTGGCGGCCTTCACCGCCGCTGTGGTCGGCTCGAGCACCAAGTCGATCACCTTCGCCATCATCGGTGCCGTGATCGCCGGCGTGCTGATGGCAGCCATGCTGGCCCTGTTCGCGATCCGCTACCTCGTCGACCAGGTCGTACTCGGCGTGGTGATCAACCTGTTCGCCTCCGGCCTGACCGGCTTTCTGTTCAACCAGCTGGTGCAGCCGAACTCGGCGAAGTGGAATGCTGCGCCGACGATGAAGGCCATCGACCTGTCGAGGTGGACCACGAAGATCCCCGGCATCGGTGACACCGCCGGCATGCAGTTCATCAGCACCCTGTTCAGCCAGACCGTGCTGGTCTACATCGCGATCCTCTCGGTACTCGTCTGCTGGTTCGTGCTCTACCGCACCAAGTGGGGCCTGCGGATCCGCTCGGTCGGCGAGCATCCCAAGGCCGCCGACACGGTGGGCATCAACGTCCACGCGATCCAGTGGAGCGCAGTCCTCTTCGGCGGCGTCTTCGCAGGCCTCGGTGGCGCCTTCTTCACCGTCGGCTCGATCGGCGCGTTCAACAAAGACATCACCGTCGGCAACGGCTTCATCGCCCTGGCCGCGGTGATCATGGGACGCTGGCACCCCGTGCTCGCCTCGATCATCGCGCTCTTCTTCGGCTTCATCACCCAGATGGCCACCCAGCTGCAGACCCTGAGCACCCCGATGCCCAGCCAGTTCCTGCTGATGCTGCCCTACATCGCCACGATCATCGCGGTCGCCGGACTGGTGGGACGCGTGCGAGCCCCTGCGCACGACGGCGTCCCCTACGTGAAGTGAGGCCTGCTGTGGACCAGACCGACTACCCCTGGGACGAGTTGCGGGCCCGGGCCGTTGAGATCTCCGTCCGCGCCTACGTGCCCTACTCCCGGTACCCGGTGGGGGCCGCGGCGCTGGTGGACGACGGACGCATCGTGGCCGGCTGCAATGTCGAGAACGCCGGGTACGGGGTGACCCTGTGCGCTGAATGTGGTCTGATCTCAGATCTCGTCGCCGGCGGTGGCGGTCGCCTGCTGGCCTTCGTCTGCGTGAACCGCGATGCCGACCTGATCATGCCCTGTGGGCGCTGTCGGCAGCTCTTGTGGGAACACGGCGGGGCAAGCCTCCAGATGTGGACCCCCGAGGGCATCAGGACCATGGACCAGGTCCTTCCCCAGGCCTTCGGGCCCGATGACCTCGAGCAGGTCCGGCCCAGGTCCGGCCGTCCATGATCACTGCTGCTGCTGACGGCTCGGCCCTGTCCAACCCCGGCCCAGCGGGCTGGGCCTGGTATGTCGACGAGGATCGCTGGGCCGCCGGCGGCTGGCCGCATGGCACCAACAACATGGGCGAGCTGATGGCCGTCCTGGACCTGTTGCGCCAGACGGCCCACCTCGATGACGAGCTGCATGTGCTCTGCGACTCCCAGTACGCCATCAACTGCATCACCAAGTGGACGCCCGGCTGGAAGCGCCGTGGCTGGCGCAAGGCCGACGGCAAGCCGGTGATGAACGTGGAGATCCTGCAGGAACTGGACGCCGCCATGGAGGGGCGCCGGGTCAGTTTTGAGTGGGTCAAGGGCCATGCCGGGCATGCCATGAACGAGCGTGCGGACGAACTGGCCCGCGCGGTGGCGACGGCCTATCGCGACGGCACCGAGATCCAGCACGGGCCGGGCTTCGGCGTGGTGACCGCCGGTGACTCCGTGAGCACCCCCCCCGGCAGCGTGCAGGACGAGGACCTGTTCTCGATTGCTGCAGACCTGGCGTCGGAGGAGAAGCCCAACCCCACGCCGGAGTTCTCGGCGTCCGAGGTGCTCGGCGCCGCCGCCGGCCTGCAGGCTGAACTCGTCGCCCGGACCCGGGAACTGCTTGACGCCACGACGCGCACCAGTCCGCTGAAGCTTTTTGAGCTGCTGCACCCCGACTGCGTGCGGCATGACTCCTCGGGGCGCATCCACACCTACCAGCGGATGATGCAGGGCTTGAAGCCCCTGGAACTGCAGCCTCGTGTTGATGTGCTCGGCCTTGAAGAGCTCGCCGACGGGGTGGTGCTGCTGCGTTGGCGGCTCACCCTGGGGTCACGCCGCCAGGTGGTCAGCTCGCTGTGGCAGCAGGTCGATGGCAACTGGCGCTTGAGGTTTGAACAGACCACGCCGGTGCTCTGAAGGTTCACCCAGTGTTTGCTGTGGAGATTCCTTGAATTCACCTTGGGGGGGGAGTATCGAGGTACCCGGGTTCGAAGTGACAACGATGTTCCATTGAACCGAAAGGTCGAATAATGCGATTCCTGAAATACGCAGCTGCGGCTGTAGTAGCCGTGGGTTCTCTTGGTGCCTCCACGGCGATGGCGGGGGTGCCTGGCGCCAGCGATTGCGCGGACAAGCTGGCATGCGTCTACGCCAATCCCAACTTCATCACCAAGTATGAGCACAAGGGCGGGGGTGCTGGCCTCACCAACGCCACGGCCGACAACGTCATGTCCTCCTTCGCCAACAAGACCTACTACAACGGTGCCTGGTACATGGGGTTCGATGGTAGGAGCAGCTGTTACAACATGTTCAAACGCTCCACCACGCATGAACTGAGTTCCTGGCAGAACGACAAGATGAGCTCCTGGCGCATGGATCACGGTTGCCGGTGAGTCTCCATCCAGTCTGGACGCAGGTCCGTCCGCAACTACGCGCGATGCTGGTTGCGGGCGGCTCCGCGATGGTGGCGGCCTTGGTGGCCAGCGTGTTCCTGGTCTTCGGTCGCAGTACCGCGGTGATGCAGCTGTGGCTGCTGGGGGACTACGGGGCGAGCCACGACTTCGCACAGAGCATCCAGCCCGGCCGAGCGACCAATGTCGAGAAATGCTCTGGCGTTTCCGATTCGTTGTGCGTTGCCAACTGGGGGTCGCCTCCTCCGAGCGCCGTGGAGTTCCAGCGCCTCGCGGACGGAGGTACTTACAGAACCTTGGACAAAACGGTCACCTTCCTTGAGGCGGCGTGGGGGCCGCGGAATCGGCTGGGGTATGAGTTGATCGCTGGTCGCTGGCCTGCAGCAGACGGCGAGGCGGTCGTCAGCGACGGTCTGGAGGGAACCTCACACATCACTGCTTGGGGGGAACGCATCAACCTCAGGGTGGTGGGGGAGGTGCGCCGTAAAGGATGGCGGGACACCAACGAGGTGCTCGTCTTTCCGGGGTCGATTGGTCACGACCCGCGAGGAGGGCTTGAACTGACGGGGATGCAAGCCCTGGTCACGGCCTACTTCGATGGAAGCCCCGACGTCGTCCTTCCAAAGCTGTCGCGTTCCCTGGGCCAGCCGGTGCCCCAACACCCTTTCGTGCGAACGCGGGAAGGGATGGGCTGGACTGCCTTTGACAACAAGACTGCGCTGCTGATGGTGCTTCCCGGCGCGCTCCTGGCGTTGGCTGGCGGCTTGGCTTCGGGCTTCATGCTGGCTGGGTGGCGTCGAAGTACGGAAGCAGCCTTGTTTCGGCAGGGTGTCCCGCGCCACCTCACCCGGGGTTGGATCCGGCGGGCTCAGATGCGTGGTCTCCTTGTCGCGGTTCCCCCGGCCGTCGTTCTGGGCTTCGGGGCAGGGTGGCTCCTGAAACCGCTGGTCCAGTACCTCATGAGGCAGCCGGTGAGTTCACCGTCCTGGAACAACTGGCTCTTGCTGCTGCCAGTCCTGATCTTTGTTGGCTCGCTTCTCGGTGTAGCCGCGGGCCGCGAGCGTGCACCATCGGCGCCGAGCCCCACGCCAGCTCCAGCCACCCGACGATCGAGCTGGCGGCGGGGCTGCGCCTTCGTGCTCGCTGTGAGTGCACTGTGGGCGCAACCGCTGCTCGGAAACACACCAGACCTGGCGCGCTGGGTGAGCGGCGGCCTCCTGGCTGTGGGGCTCTCCCTGAGTGTGCCTGACCTGATTGCTCTGCTAGCGAGGGTTCCGCTGAAGCCAGTGCTGGTGCGCCTCGGGCAACGTCAGTTGGCCAGTGTTGCGCACCGACTCGGTTCAAGGCTGGTGGTGATCGCGGCTGCGCTGTCGGTGATCACGGTGATCCTGACGTCCTTGGGGGCGTCCTTCCGGGAGTTCAACCGCATGATGTCCGAGCAGACCGCGGTGCCACCAAACACCGTCATGATCAACAACCTGCCCGAGGTGCGCCCCCGCTTGGACGAGTGGCAAGAGAAGAGTGGTACTCGAGCAGTGGGCATCTGGTTCGGCCCGAATGACCAACGCGGTCTGCCGATTCTGGCTGTACAGACCATTGAAGACGCGAGTCTGGTTCTCGCCAGGCCCTTGACTGCCGCAGAACGCCAGGCACTGTCATCAGGTCACCTCCTGGCCGGGGCGGATGCGCCCCCAGAGGTCGAAGTCCAGCATGGTTCCAGGCCGAGCATTCCCACTCAGCATCTCAGTACGAATGCTCCGCTGCTGCGCCAGCGCGCCGGTCTCATGCTGTTGTCCACAATGCAAGCCTTGGCGCCGGTCGACAAGGATCCTGTGGAGTATCTCATGGGTGGAATGGCGGGCGACGTGACCAAAGTCGTAGAGGCCGCCACCTCCCTGGGGATCGGCCAGAGTTACTACACCGCTCCTTACGTTCCCCCGCCGTACAAGGGGACACCGGAGCAACGTCTGCAGCCATGGTTGCTGGGGTTGCTCTCAGCACTGGTGATGGGTTCGGTGCTCTCGGCGCTGGCTGTGCAGAGCCGTCCGGCGCAGGCCGCGATGCTGACCTTGGGAATGCCGTTGTCGGCGGCGCGCACACTGTTGTGGGCTCAATGCGGGGTGATCACCGTGGTCCTGGCAGCAGCGACTGTCCTACCCTCCATCCTCGGCTTGATGCTGGTCCGGTTCCAGGGGCAGAACCCCCTGCTGCCCTGGTCTTTCCTCGTCCGATCCTTCCTGTCGGTGGTGGGAGGCTCTGTCGTGGGTGCACTCCTTGGGTCGCTTCGTGTCAGTGTGAGGGAGAGGATGTCGAATGGCTGAGCTGGTGAGTCTCAGGCGCGTCAGCAAGAACTTCAGCACCGCTGTGGAAGAAGTGGTTGCGCTGGATGAGGTGTCGCTGGACATCGCCGAGGGGGACTTCGTGTGTGTCCAGGGACCTTCGGGTTCGGGCAAGACGACACTGCTCAACGTGGTTGCCGGGCTCGAAGTGGCTGACTCCGGTGAGGTTGTCGTAGCCGGTCAACACCTGGAAGGCATGGGCGAGTCCAAGCGAGCGCATCACCGACTACACCATGTCGGGATCGTCTTTCAGGACGACAACCTCATTCCTGAACTGACTGCGCAGGAGAACATTGAACTGCCGCTGCAAGCGCTGGGTATCCCGCTGGGGGCAACCGGTCAGCTTGCTCGCGAGGCGCTGGACAAGGTCAGCATCGGCCAGCTGGCAGATCGGCGTCCCGCAGAGATGTCGGGCGGTCAACGGCAGCGTGTCGGCATTGCCAGGGCGCTGGCTGGCGGCAGGAAACTCCTCCTGGCTGACGAACCCACCGGAGCGCTCGACAGCGCTACGAGCCGCGATCTCTTCAGCCTGCTTCAGCAGCTCAGCGGCGACGGGTACACGGTCTTGCTGGTCAGTCACTCTCCAGAGGCGGTCGATTATGCCTCTCGGGCCTTCACCATGACAGATGGTCGACTCGCTGCGGTGTGAGCCTGCCAACCCCTGCTAGGCTGGCAGAAATGTTCCGGGGTCGGTGAAAATCCGAACCGGCGGTCACAGTCCGCGACCCCCTCAGTCACGACGCGAGTCGTTGGTGGGGGGTTGAGCTGGTGGAATTCCAGCACCGACAGTCACAGTCTGGATGGGAGGAACATGCGCGTCCGGAGCGCAGGCATGCCTGCGTCCGTACGTTGTTGTGTGCCCCGGACCCGATGGACAGGCGGGGCACGATGGACGACCACCAGCAGCGGGTAGCGCGACGCTCCCGGGCGCGACAGTTCGCGCGCTGGGGCATTTGGTCCGCCTACCCCGCGCGCACCCGCCCCGGACGCATGAGTTCGGCGCCCTTCACGTTGGCCGTGCTGGTGACAGTGCTGCTGTGGTGGGGTGTCACCGCCTCCGGCGGCATTGACGCCCTCTACCTGCCCAGCCCGCTCGACGTCCTCGACCGCATGGTTAGCCAGGTCAGGCTGGGCCACGCCTGGCAGTACCTGCGCCCCACGCTGACGGCCGCCGTGCTGGGAGCCGGTATCGCGGCACTTGTCGGCGTCCCCCTGGGTGTGATGATCGCCCACTCACGGCTGCTGGCGGCGATCGCCGAACCCGTGGTCGCGATCTCGCAGACCATCCCGCTGGTCGCCATCGCCCCGCTGCTGGTGCTCTGGATCGGCTACGGGACGCTGCCGATCGCCATCCTGTGCGCCATCATCGCGTTCTTCCCCATGGTCACCACCACCGTGGTCGGTTTCCGCGGCCTCGACATGCGGCTGGTCGACAACGCGCTGCTGGACGGGGCCAACGCCTGGCAACGGCTAACGCAGGTCGAGTTCCCGATCGCAGCCCCCGCCGTCCTCGCGGGCGTCCGTGGGGGAGTGGTGCTGGCGATGACCGGTGCCGTGGTCGGTGAACTCGTCATGGGCGGCTCCGGCATCGGGACGCTGCTGACCCTCTACCGGGAGGCCGCCGATACCGCCGGCGTCTTCGCCGTCGTTGCCTGGACCAGCGGCGCCGCACTCCTGCTCTACGGACTGGTGCTTCTCGTCGAACGTGCCGCCGTTGCCCGGATCCAGGGCGAGAACCTCTGACCTGCCCCCAACCCCACAGGAGAACCTGGATGATCACTCGACGCGGAGCACTCACCGGCATACTGGCGGCCGGCCTGGGGACGGCACTGGCCGGCTGCACCAGGAAGGATTCCAGTCCCACCTCGACCATCGTGGACGGGGACCTGATCACGATCGGGCTGACCTACATCCCCAACATCCAGTTCAGCCCCTTCTACGTGGCCACGAAGGAGCGCATGTTCGACGCCGAGAACGTGCGCGTCGAACTGCGCCACCACGGCCAGCAGGAGGAGGTCTTCGGGGCCCTGCTCAAGGGCAAGGAACAGGTCGTCTTCGCCTCCGCCGACGAGGCCATGGTCGCCGCCAGCACCAAGAAGGGCGTCAAGGGCCAGTCGTTGGCCACCTTCGCCACCGCCTACCAGACCTACCCGATCGAGGTGATGGGCCTGAAGCCCGCCGCCGACCTGTCCGCGCTCAAGGGAGCGAGCCTGGGCATCCCGGGCCACTACGGCTCCAGCTACTACGCCGCGCTGGCCGCGATCCACCAGGCCGGGCTCACGGAGAAGGACGTCACGCTCGTCGACATCGGCTACACCCAGCTCACGGCCCTGACCACCGGCAAGGTCGACTTCATCATGGGTTTCCGCAACAACGAGCTGGTCCAGTTGAAGGCTCAGGGCACGAAGGTGACCAGCCTCCCGATCTCGGACGCCAGTAGCCCGCAGCTGGTCGGGCCCAGTCTGGTCGACAGGTCGGACAGTGGCCCGGACAAGTCCGTCCTGGCCAGGATCGCGACCGTCATGCAGAAGGCGGAGGAGGCGATCGTCGCCGATCCCCAGATCGCCCTTGACGCCACCGCCGAGCACGTCCCGGCCCTGGCGGACAAGAAGCAACAGCAGGCAGCGCGGGGCGTCCTGGAGTCAACGATGGAGATGTGGAAGAAGAGTGGCAAGCCCAGCGTGGCGGTGGACCAGAAGGCGTTCACGCGGATGGGGAAGTTCCTCCAGAGGGCGGGCGTCATCGAGGAGCCGCCGGCGAACCCGGTGTTGTCACTGCTCTAGGATTGAGCGCATGTGTGCCAACGTTCTCGCCGCCGTCGCGTGGCCGTATGCCAACGGTCCCCGACACATCGGCCATGTCTCCGGATTCGGTGTCCCCTCCGACGTGTTCAGTCGCTTCATGCGCATGTCGGGTCACCGGGTCCTGATGATCTCCGGCTCCGACGAGCACGGCACCGCCATCCAGGTGAAGGCCGACCAGGAGGGTCTGACCGCAGCACAGACGGCAGACAAGTACCACACCATCATCTGCCACGACCTGCAGGGGCTGGGCCTGTCCTACGACCTCTACACCCGCACCACCACCGCCAACCACCGCGAGGTCGTGCAGGAGGTTTTCCGCACCCTGCACCGCAACGGCTACATCGTGAGCAAGACCCAGATGGGCGCCATCTCGCCCTCGACCGGCCGGACGCTGCCGGACCGCTTCATTGAGGGCACCTGCCCCCACTGCGGCTACGAGGGTGCCCGCGGCGACCAGTGCGACAACTGCGGCCGCCAGCTCGACCCGATCGACCTGAAGAACCCGCGCTCACGCATCAACGGTGAAACCCCCGAGTTCCGCGAGAACGAGCACTTCTTCCTCGACCTGCCCGCCCTGGCGCAGCAGCTGGAGACCTGGCTCAACGACCGCACCGACTGGCGTCCCAATGTGCTGGCGTTCAGCCACAACCTGCTCAAGGAGCTGCGCCCCCGCGCAATCACCCGCGACCTCGACTGGGGCATCCCCATCCCCGTGGAGGGCTGGGAGGACAACCAGATGAAGCGCATCTACGTCTGGTTCGACGCCGTGATCGGTTACCTGTCGGCCTCCATCGAATGGGCCCGCCGCTCGGGCAACCCTGACGCCTGGAAGGACTTCTGGCACGAGGAGCGCGCCCGCAGCTACTACTTCATGGGCAAGGACAACATCGTCTTCCACTCCGTCATCTGGCCCGGCATCCTGCTCGGCGTCAACGGTGAAGGCTCCAAGGGCGGTGAGCTGAGCCCTCTGCTGGGACGCCTGGACCTGCCCACCGAGATCGTGTCTTCTGAGTTCCTCACCATGCGCGGGTCAAAGGTCGCCAGCTCCCGCGGTGCCTCCATCTTCGTGGGTGACTTCCTGCGCGAGTTCGGCCCCGACGCCCTGCGCTACTTCATCGCGGTCGCCGGCCCGGAGAACCAGGACACCGACTTCACCTGGGAGGAGTTCGTTCGCCGCACCAACTTCGAGCTCGCCAACGAGTGGGGAAACCTGGTCAATCGCTCCATCTCGATGGCGCACAAGAATGTCGGTGCGATCCCGGCGGCGAACGAGCTGGAGGACATCGACCGCGAGCTGCTCGACGCCTCGGCAGGAGCCTTCACCACCGTCGGCGAGCTGCTGGAGCAGTGCAAGTTCAAGGCCGCCATCACCGAAGCGATGCGGATCGTCTCGCTGGCCAACAAGTACCTCTCCGACACCGAGCCGTGGAAGCTGAAGGACAACCCGGCCCGCCGCGAGACCGTGCTGCACGTGGCGCTGCAGGTGGTCCAGGACTGCAACACCCTGCTCACCCCCTTCCTGCCGCACGCCTCACAGAAGATCTTCGAGGCCCTCGGCGGCCAGGGCACCTGGGCGGCCATGCCGCAGCTGGAGGAGGTCAGTGAGGGCGAGTCAACCTACACGGTGCTGCGCGGGGACTACACGACTGAACTCGGGAAGTGGACCTCCACCCCGATCGAGGTTGGGCGTCCTCTGGCCAAGCCCAGCCCGCTGTTCGCCAAGCTGGACGAGAAGCTCGCCGAGACCGGCCCGGAGTGGGCTCCCATCACGCCGATCGCCTGAGCCCTGCCGCACGCGGTGGCCGTTCACCAGAATGACACTGCGATCGGCTACAACTGAGGTATGAAGGTTGCCCGCTGGCCACGATTCCGCGCCGGTGCGGCGCTCCTCGCCCTGCTGCTGGTGCTCTCCGCGTGCACCGGCGGCGGGGGTGGTGGCCAGGGCGGTGGGAAGACTGACCCAGCCACAACCCTGAGCATCGTCGCCGGGTCCGAGCAGCGCTCGGTGCTGGAACAAGTGGTTGCTCCCTGGTGTGACCAGCAGGGCTACCACTGCACGTGGAAGCTGCTCGGCTCGGTGGACCAGGCGCGGCTGGTGCAGAACAAGTCGACCGACCACGACGCCTACTGGTTCGCGTCCAGCGTGTTCAGCCAGCTGGGGAACAGCGACGGGCAGCTCACCCAGGTGAAGCCGATGTTCCTGACCCCGGTCGTCTACGCCGGGTTCAAGCCGGTGATGGAGAAACTCGGCATGGTCGGTCGCGATGTGACCGCCGCCGAGATCATCACCTCGGTGGAGAAGAAGACGGTCACCACGTGGGCGACCAACCCGACCCAGTCCAATTCCGGTGCGACCACATTGTTCAGCTTCTTGAACCACTTCGCCGGGAACCCGCCGGGGCAGGCGCTGACCCAGCAGCAGCTGAACAGCGACAAGGTCGTCACAGGGATGCAGACCTTCATCCGCTCCATCGATCGGACCCCGCCCTCGACCGGCACCATGATGGACCAGTGCCTGGAGAACGCTGACATCTGCCAGACCATGTTCACCTACGAGGACCTGGTCATCGAGAAGAACAAGGAACTGGTCGACCAGGGCCGCGATCCGCTCTATGTGGTCTACCCGCGCGGGGCGATGGCGATCTCGGACGCACCGCTGGGCTTCTCCGACCACGGCCAGGAACAGGTTGGGGCCAAGAAGGAGATCTTCACCAAGCTGCAAAGCTACCTGCTCTCCGACCAGGAGGCCCGCGCCAAGCTGCTGTCCCTGGGTCGTCGACCGGCTGGTGGCGTGGGGCTCAGCCTGAGCAATCCCGACACTTCGGTCTTCAACCCGGACTGGGGGATCAAGGCCAACCTGCGCGAACAGGGGGTCACCTATCCGGCGGGCCCCGTGATCGAGCAGGCCCTGGACATGTACCACACGCGTTTCCGGAAGCCGGTGCACATCTTCTACTGCCTGGACGGCTCGGGATCCATGAAGGAGAACAACGGCTGGAATGGGGTCGAGGAGGCTGCTGGGGCCCTGTTCGACCCGGTTCAGGCGCGACGGAACCTGTTGCAGACCGGGCCGGAGGACCTCACCGGGGTGGCCGTGTTCAATGGCGGTATCGCCGCCGGGCCCTGGTCGGTCAAGGGCAATCAGGACAAAGATCTGCTCGGCCTGCGCGAGAAGATCGTGGCCCATGAACCCGGCGGTGGCACCGACATGTACTCCTGCCTGGAGCGGGCCGCCCAGGAGCTGGCTTCCAGCCCGAGGACGCTGAAGAAGCTCATCGTGGTGATGTCTGATGGCAAGTCCGGGGACCGCCATCGCTCCCGGGCGCTGTCCACGGTCACATCGCTCGGCGCGCCGGTGATCAGCATCGCCTTCGGCGAGGGCGCCGACCCGGGACAGCTGGAGGAGATCGCGAAGGAGACCGGCGGCTCGTTCGTGCAGAAGGATGACATGGTCCAGGCCCTGCGGGAAGCGGCCGGTTACAAGTGAGGAAGAACTCCACCCTCTGGGCTGCGGTGGCTGCGGTCATCGTCTTCGTGATGATGTTCGCAGCCCTGAACGGGGCCACCGACGTGATCAGACTGGCCGGTCCGGCGGTGCTGGCGCTGCTGGCCGCCTTCGGGACCCGCCTGGCGCTCGCTCGCACCCCGGCACAGATCACCGATGAGACCTACCGGGAGGACTCCCGCGAGCTGGTCGGCGAGTGCCTGGGGCTGGTGGAACAGATTCGCAAGGCTGCCCGCGAGGTGGGCTCCCCGAGCCTGCGCGCCCAGGTGGACCGGGTCGCCCAGGTGGTGCCCGAACTGCTGCGCCGGGTGGAACGCACCTCGCCCACCTCGCTGTACTCCTCAGCCAGCCAGTTGAGGGAACACCTCACCAGCCTGCGTGGGGTGGTGGCCACCTATGCGGACATCGAGGCGCACCCGGCCTTCTATGAGCGCGCCGACCAGCAGTTGGTGGCCGGTGAGCAGGCCGTCAAGCGTTTCGTCGACTTCACCCTGGACAACATTCGTCTCGTCAACCAGGGCGACGTGGCCACCTACCAGTCACACCTGGCCACCGTCGCCCCACCCGAGATGCCGAAACTGGAGCAGCAATGAAGAATGCCAAGTCGCTGATCGGTCTGGTCGTCCTGGTCCTGGTGCTCGTCCTGGGTGGTGCGCTCTACCTGTGGGCGAAGAATGACCCGGCAGCCAAAAAGCCGGAGCCGCCGAAAAAGACCACCATCACCTGCGCTGGGGGCTCGGAGAAGACCGAACTCATGGCCGACCCCGAGGTGGTCAAGCTGCTCGACGAGAAGTTCGGGCTGAGGGTGAACTTCGTCCCGATGGGCTCCTACAAGCAGGTGCTGATGTCGAGTGAGGACATCAGGGCCAAGGGCTTCAACTGCCTGTGGCCCTCCTCGGAATCGGCGCGCAGCGTCTTCGAGTCCAGGCACAAGGGGGCATTCCCCGGCTACCGGGCGGCGAATGTGCTGCAGTCGCCCGAGGTGGTCTATTCCGGCCCCCAGGCGACCGGTGCGCTGACGAAGGCTGGACTGGTCACCGAGGCCGGGGGCGTCCAGACCCTCGACATCAAGAAGCTGCTGGTCGAGAACGTCCTGAAGAACACGACCTGGCAGTCACTCAAGGCCGGTGACCTGGCCGGGCCAATCCGGATCCGCAGCACCGACGCGCGTACGTCGAACTCCGGCTTCACCATGGCCCAGCTGCAGCTGACCGTCATCGCCACCGAGGATGCTGCCAACCCGCCCACTCTGGCTGAGGCCCGCAAAGCGCTCCCGACCATGCGACGGCTCTACGAAACCTCCGGGCTGCAGGCGGCCAGTTCAGATGACGGCTTTCGGCAATGGCTCACCCAGGGCGGGGAGTACTCCGCGCCCCTCTACGCGGGCTATGAGAACCAGCTGCTGCAGCAGTGGATCAAGTCCGGCAAGGACGCGAGCCTGACCAAGGACGTCACGATGCTCTACCCGAGCCCCACCATCTACTCCGACCACCCGGTGCTCGCCCTTGACGCCGACGGCGCCCGCCTGATCCAGGCCGTTCAGGACATCGAGGTCCAGAAGATCGCCTGGAGTCGCTACGGCTTTCGCTCGGCGGTCAACGCCGGCCTGAACGACCTGACGGCATTCGAGGGGATGAAGCTGTCCAAGCGAGTCCGCACCATCCCCGCCCCGAACTCCGAGGTCACCCTGGCGATGATCGATTGTCTCGACAACGCCGCCAAATGCTCCTGACCCCCTGACCGCCATGTCTCCTGGAGGATCCCATGTCTGAGATGTCGATCGACTTCAGCGCCATCACCGGCGCACCCGCCCAGCCCGAAGGCGCCGCTGAGAGCGGAGTCGCGGCGCTCGCCGAACGTGCCGCACAGGGGGCTGGCTCCGCAGAGCTGTCCTGCCTGGCGATGCTGAGTCCTGCCCAGCAGCAGCAGGCACGCACGGTCGCGAAGCAGCAGTTCCCCGCGATGCTGGACGACACCGACAAGCTGGCCACCTTCGGCGACCAGGCCCTGGCCGCTCTGAACGCTCAGGTCAACCGCATCTTCACCGAGGTGGGCCCGGTGAGGATTCCGGAGCTGACCGCGATCATGCACCAGATCAACGACCGGATGCGGGCCTTCCGCCACAACTATGACCCCGCCGACCCCAGGGTCCGCGAGACCTTCGACCGGTTCATGGACTCGGTGCGCGGGGTGTTCCGCCGGGGCCGCGACATTGTGCAGATGCTCTTCGAGGAGGCCCGTTCCGTGGAGCAACAGTTGGACCGGGTCGCCGGACAGCTGTCCAGCAAACAGATGGAGCTCAAGCGCACTGTGGTGCTCTGCGACGAGCTCTACAAGGCCAACGAGGCGGCCATCAGCCAGTTGGTGGGCGTGATCGCGGTGATGGAGGCCGTGCTGGAGGAGGCACGCGACCACGCCGATTCCCTTGTCGTCGATCCCTCCCTACCCGACCATCGGGGAAAGCAGGAGGAGCGGGCTCGCGTCACCGACCTGATGATGGCTCTGCAGACCCGAATCAACGAGTTCCAGCAGCGGCTCTTCGTGGCCTGGTCGACCAGCCCCCAGATCCGCAACATTCGTTCCCTGCACTACGGGTTGGGGCAGCGTCTGGCGTTGTTGGTGAACCTCACCATCCCCACCATGAAGCTCACCATCGCGCAATGGGGGCTGCTCCTCCAGGCCCAGCAGGCGGCCGGTCTGCAGCAGGCGGTCTCGGACGGTGCGAACGAGGTGCTGTCCGCCTACGCGCAGGCGTCCGGGCGGTCGGTGGGGGAGAGCTCACGCCAGATGCAGACCCCGACCCTGCGCCCCGAAACGATCCTGGACGTGGCGGCCTCCCTGGACGTGCAGGCCACCGCCATCGAGGACGCGGTGCGCTATGGCGAGCAGGCCCGCCAGCAGGTGGTCGGGGCGATCGTGACCGCCCAGCAGGCCATGACAGCCACCACCGACCGGCTGGGAGCCACGGTCAGCGAGTTGGTGGCCACCAGCCAGCGCACCGTGCAGCTTCCTCCCGCTCCGCCGCTGCCCGAGGCGGTCATGGAGCAGGCGCCTGGGAGGATGTAGCAGTCACGGAACCACCTTTCCCTTCCACGCTAGGCGGGAGGTCGGAGAGGCACCATGTGGCGGCGTAAACCATGTGGATGACGTCACCCTGTGGGGTGCCAGCCGCCTCTGGGGCCCGGCCGGTCAGCCGAAGCGGCGGATCGCGGCAGCGGCGTCCTGCATCGAGTAGGGGGTGAACCCCCTCGCCAAGGCACTGCGGCGGAGTTCTGGCTCGTGACGGGCCAGTGCCAACCCGCGGCGCACCAGGACGCCCGGGGCCTTGCGCCGTTGGCGCAGGTCACGCTGGAGGCGGCGGGCGAAGTTGAACCAACGCGGGCGGTCCAGCCAGATGGCGACCACGTCGAGACCCACGGCTCGGCAGGGCTCCAGCAGGTCGATCGCGAAAATGCCCTCCCCGATGACCGCTGTGGCGTCCCCCACCTCGAACTCGTGGGTGCCGACGGCCCGATTGCTGGAGATCTCGTAGCTGGGGAGGGTGGCGCGCCCGGTGCGGCAGATCTCCTCCAGGGCGCTGACGGCTGCCTGGAGGTTCCAGCTTCGCCGATCGTCCCAGTCGATGATGCGGGTGCCCCCGGGGAGCTCGGTCACCGGGAGGTCGGGATGGTCATCATCGAAGTAGAAGTCGTCGAGCTGGACCTGGGGAACGTCGGTCTGCCCAGACAGCCGCGACTTGCCGCTCCCCGAGGGGCCGGCGACCAGGATGAGGGTGCGCATGGGAGTGAGGGTAGCGAGTGTGCGCATATCCTCACCACACCGGCTCACCAGCCGCCGCCACCACCTCCGCCTGCTCCACCGCCGCCGCTGAAGCCGGACCCGCCGGAGGACGAGGAGTTGGCTGCCGCGGTGCTCGCCTGGATGGCCGATTCCATGGAGGAGGTGAAACTGTCGAAGCTGGATGCGAAGCCGTAACCCATGCCGTAGCCGTAGTTGCCCACGTACCAGGAGGTGTCGGGGGTGTAGCGCCCCTCGGCGGCGAGCTTCTCAAAGATCTTCGACCAGCGTTCGGCGACCCCGAAGACAATTGCGTAGGGGAGGTAGCGGCTGAAGACGTCGATGCCCTCCTCGAACCTGATCTGGTCGGCCTCGGCGGTGGTCAAGTAGAGGCGGAACCCCTCAGCTTCGGCCAGAACCGCGGACCCTGCCGGGGTGCGGGCCGGGAAGGTGCCACTCAGGACCGCCAGCAGGACGCCTGCGGCGACCACCCCGAGGGGGATGAGCCCGTAACCGAGGAAGCCGAAGGCGATGCACAGGCCGATTCCGAGCAGGGTGAGCATGACACCTCCCACGGCGGCGAGTGTGCGCGTGGTGTTCGGGTTCGACCGGAACCATGACAGGGGCGGAGTGCTCACACGCTCGTAGAGCTCCTCCTGGCACTTGGGCAGGGCCTTGCCGCGGCTCTTGCTCTTGAGGTCCTTGGTGGTGATGGAGGTACCGCTACCGAAGAGTTCCTCCACCAGGTTCTTCTCGTAGGGGGCCAGCTCGTCGGGGGCGCGTCCGGTCAGGGTGAGTCGCTGGTTCTTGGAGTCGATCTGCTCCATGGTCAGGTGGCCGCGGACGGACAGGTCGACGATGGTCGCGGTGACGTCCTTGAGGTCGGCCTTCTCGTCGATGAGGGTGCCGATCTCGCCGGGGCGGGCACCCTTCGGCGGGCGGAAGGCGACGGCAGTGGTGGTCTTGCGCCGTGTGGTTGTGGGGGCGTCCCCTGAGAGGGGGACCATGCCCGGCGCGAGCCCGGCCCAGGCCCGGTCGCGCCCCCGCCGGCTCATCGCGAGGACACCGCCGATACTCGCTGCGCCGACGAGCGCCGCGCCGCCGACGCTGGGAGCGTTGACCGGGAACATGTTGCCCATGTGGTAGCGCTTCGTGGTGCGGAAGTCGGCATTCTCGAAGGTGCCGGCCGGGAAACCGGCCACCACCTGGAGGCCCTGCTCCTTGCCGAGGTGGTCCAGGGTCCACACCATGCTGCGGGCAGGAGCCGGGGCGGAGCAGGTGTTGGTGAACTTCGAGCCGTAGAAGCAGGCCGTCTTACGCGGCAGGGCCGGGCTGTTGAGGGTGACCTTGATGTTGCTCATCGGGACCTGCCAGCCGTTGCCGACCGCATTCCAGTTGAACTCGTCCATCTTCGACTCGGGGTGGTCCGGATAGAGGATCCCGTGGACGGTGTAGGTGACCTTGTAGTTCTGGACGCCGGTGAACTTGGTCCCCTTGCGTCCGATGCGCAGGACCAGGTTGCCACTCTCCGACTTCACCATCTGCTCGGTGTTGGCCCCGGTAGAACTGGTCACGTCCTGGATGTCGGTGTCGAGCATGCGCCACTGGTCGGGGTTGGGCGAACGCATACGGGTGGGCAGGACGATGAAGGGTCCGTGACCGGCGTCCCGTGAAAAGTCGAAGTCAAGGTCGACGATGACCTCGGTCGAGCCGTTCTCCTTGTTGGGGGTTGCCGTCACGTGATAGCGGGTGATTCGCCAACTCTTGGGCGTCTCGTCATCGTCTGCGTGGGCGGGCACCGCGGCGCTCACGGTCCAGCTGATGGACAGGAGGGCGGCCCATAGGGCGAGCGACAGGGTGCGCAGACGAGACATGGCTCCCACGGTACCCAGTCCGGTGTCACATCGGATCCGTCCCGGGACGGATGTGAGGCCCCCGCGCGGAGTGACGACCCAGAAACGCAGCAGCGTCCAGTGAGCAAATATTTCCTCCATAATCGTTGCCATGCAAGAAAGTTGATGACAGACTCTGAGGACGGGTAGGGATGACCGGGGACACAGAGGAGTGTTGCTTCATGGCAGATCGCAGGTGGCTCATCAGGCCTTTCATCGCAGATGACCTTCCAGGAATCATTGATGTGCTCTCAGAGGCATGTCCCCGGGAAGAAATTTCCCAGGAGCGATTCGCCCAGCACATCCTGTTGGACGAGGGTTTCCATCGGGAAGGGCTGCTCGTGGCGATCGAAGAAACGACCGGAGAGGTGATGGGGGTCTGCTACGCCGTCCTCGCTGGGCCCCATCGCGTCCCGCTGCCATGGGGAACCGGCTGGATCACGTTGCTGGCAGTGGGGCCGACGCATCGTCGACAGGGTGTGGGCGGTGCCCTCGTGGATACTGCGATCGCCTGGCTTGAAGCGCGCGGCGCGGAACGTGTTGACTTCTGCGCCTATCCTCCGGGCTACTTCGTTCCCGGTCTGGACGCGGAGACCTACCCCGACGCGATGTCACTGCTGGCGTCGAAGGGCTTCGAGGTCCGCATCACCTCCGTGGGTCAGAGTGCACCGATCAGCGACACCATCCCCGACTCGATAGCGAAGCTCAAGCAGCAACGCCTCGAGGAGGGATATGCCATCGGGCCGGCAGGGTGGGGCGACCTGCCTGAGCTGATCCAGTGGGCAGCGGAGAAGGTCGCTCCCGATTGGGGTGACATTGCCCGCGAGGAATCCCGTCGACGGGCCCGACCCGATCGAATTGTCCTGTGTCGAGACCCGCAGGGCGCAGTGGTGGGCTTCTCCACCTTCGCCAGCTATGACGGAGACATCGGACGCTTCGGCCCCATCGGCGTCGACCCCTCCCAACGCGGTAAGGCGCTGGGTGCGATCCTGCTGGCGGAGACGATGGCCCAGCAGGCGCGAGAGGGTGCAAGCGAGTCCTACTTCCTGTGGGGCGAGACCCACGGCCCGGCCTTCACCATGTATGAAAGGGCTGGCTGGAGGGTCAATCGGACATTCCAGCTGCTGCGGAAGGACCTCTGAGGAATGTCGAGCGGAGGGGTGACCATGGTCGCCGTCGGCGGCCACATTGGTGACATGGACCTGGCGGCTGGACCGGTATTGGCGCAGAACGTCCTGGCAGGCGGCCGGAGCATTTTGCTGGCGCTCACTCCTGGCGAACGGGGGCATCCCCGGCTGAGTGTGCCGGAGTATGCGGCGCAGAAATTGTCGGAGGGACGCGCCTTCGCTGATGCCATCGGGGCCGAGTTCTACTGCTGGGAGGATCAGTCCGACGGCTTTCTGGTGCATGACGAGGCTCTGGCCCAACGGCTGGCATTGACGCTGAGGCGGTGGCGACCGGATGTGCTGATCGCTCACTGGCATCACTCGATGCACCCTGATCATGAGAATGCTTCGCGACTGGCCGTGCGAGCCCGGCTGCTCTCGGGCCTTCCAGGATGGCACACGGACGGCGAGGACCCCGAGCATCAACGACACGGGATCCCGCACCTCCTTTTCGCTGAGAATTGGGAGGACGAGGAGGGCTTTCGACCCACCACACACGTGCCCGTGAGCGCCGAAGCGCACGAGCGGTGGCGCGGGGCGATCGAGGGCGAGGCCTTCGCTCGTGGCGAGACCTACGGCTTTCGCTATGTCGACTACTACACCGCCCAGCAGGTGATGCGAGGCTGCAAGGCCTACGCCGAGTTCGCGGTCGCCTTCGCCACGGAATGGCCATACTTCACCGAGCCAGCACGCTTCGTCACGACATGAATGACGATCCCATTGACCCCCGTCGCCGTTTCGACATGTCTGGCGGGGACTGACCTCAGGACAGTCCCAGGACCCCCGACATCTCCTCGCGCAGCTGGCTGAGTTCGGCAGCGATACGGGCGCGTTCGCCGGGGAGGTCGACCTGGGCGGCGTCCGGGGTGCCGCGAACCTCGAGGTAGCACTTGAGCTTGGGCTCGGTGCCCGAGGGGCGGACGACGACATGCACCCTGTCGCCGGTGATCTCGACAGCATTGGTCGGCGGGAGGTGGGAGTCCGGGCCCGGTTCGGCGAGGTCGATGACGGTGACCGTGGAGCCCAGGAGGGTTGACGGGGGATTGGCCCGAAGCCTCGCCATGGCGTCCGAAATGATGGTCAGGTCAGTCACGCGGACGCTCAGTGGAGCGGTCGCGTGCAGCCCGAAAGTGCGGGCGATCTCGTCCAAGCGGTCCTCAATGGTCAGTCCTTGGGCCCTGAGGTCGGCGACGATCCGCAGGATGTTCACCAGCGCGGTGACGCCGTCCTTGTCGGGGACGCGGGCAGGGTCGGTGCAGTAGCCGATCGCCTCCTCGTAGCCGTAGGCGAGTCCGGGGACCCGACCGATCCACTTGAAGCCGGTGAGGGTGGTCACGAAGGGCTGCCCGGCCTGCTGCGCCATACGCCCCAACAGGGTCGAGGAGACCACGGAACTGGCGTAGACACCCTGGACGCCGCGCCGCAGGAAGTCATCACCCAGCAGCGCACCGAGCTCGTCACCGGAGAGCATTCGCCAGCTGCCGCCCATCACGGCGGCCACGGCGCAGCGGTCGGCGTCCGGATCATTGGCCACGACGACGTCGACACCGGTCTGTTCGGCGAGCGCGAGCGCAAGGTCGATGGCACCGGGCTCCTCCGGATTCGGGAAGGCGACGGTGGGAAAAGCGGGATCGGGGTCGTTCTGCTGCGCGACGCTGATGCCAGCCGGCAACCCCGCCGCATGCACGGCGCGGTTGACCACCCGGGCGCCCACGCCGTGCATGGCGGTGTACACCCAGGAGAGCTCACGGGGGGCATTCTCGGGAACGAGCTCGCCACAACGCTGGACGTAGGCGGCGACCAGCTCCTCACCGATAACCCGGTAGCCCGGATCTCGGGACACCTGGCTGATCGGCTCGGCGGCAACCTCGGCGATGCAGGCGGCAATCTCGGCATCGGTGGGGGGCACGATCTGCGATCCGTCACCCAGATAGACCTTGTAGCCGTTGTCCTGTGGGGGGTTGTGCGAGGCCGTCACCACCACGCCGGCGACGCAGCCGAACTGCTGGATCCCGAAGGCCACCACCGGGGTCGGGGTGGGCTGGTCGGTCAGCAGTGCCTCGAAACCGGCTGCCTGCATGATCTCGGCGGTGTCCCGGGCGAAGACGTCGGAGTTGTAGCGGGCATCAAAACCAATGAGGACGCGACCGCCTGCGTGCCCATGGGCCTTCAGCCACTGCGCGAATCCCGCGGCTGCCTGGGAGACCACCACCCTGTTCATCCGGGCCGGACCTGCGCCGAGCGCTGCGCGCAGGCCCGCCGTGCCGAAGGTCAGCGGTCCAGCGAAGGCGTCCTGCAATTCAGTGAGGGCAGCCGCGTCGCCGGCACGGGCGGACTCGATCAGCCCCCCGAGGGCTGTCGCAGTGGCCGAATCAGGATCGGCCTGTCGCCACGCCTCCGCCCGCGCCAGCAGGCCGGGGTCGATTGCGGACTCACTCATCACAGCACCTCCACCAGGTCGGCGAGCAGTCGGGCCAGGCGGGGTGCGGCCTCCTGCCCGGCAGCGATCACCTCGCTGTGGTCCAGCGGGGCATCGGTGACGCCCGCGGCGGCGTTGGTGACCAGGGAGATCCCCAGTACTTCCATGCCGGCCTCGCGGGCGGCGATGGTCTCCAGGGTGGTGGACATGCCGACCAGGTCTCCGCCGATGATCCCGGCCATGCGCACCTCGGCCGGGGTCTCGTAGTGTGGTCCGCGGAACTGCACGTAGACGCCGGTCTGCAGGGTGGGATCGACACCCTGCGCCAGAGCGATCAACTCCGGGCTGTAGGCGTTCGTGAGGTCGACGAAGGTTGCGCCGTGCAGCGGTGAAGCAGCGGTCAGGTTGATGTGGTCGCGGATCAGCACGGTAGTCCCCGGCCCCCACGCCGGGTTGAGACCGCCGCAGCCATTGGTCAGCACAAGCCTCTTCACGCCCAGGGCAGCAGCGGTCCGGACGCCGTGAACCACGGCGTCCACGCCCTTCTCCTCGTAGAAGTGTGTCCGCCCGGTGAAGACCAGCGCCGTCTTCCCGGCAGGGGTACGGACGACCAGCACCTGGCCGCCATGTCCTGCGACGGCCGGCGCGCTGAACCCGGGCAGCTCGGCCAGGTCCACGGAGGCCAGCGGCTCACCAAGCAGATCGGTCCCTGACTTCCAACCCGACCCGAGCACGAGAGCCAGGTCGGCGGAGTCGATGCCGGTCGTGACGCGCAGTGCGTCCGCAGCGGTGCGGGCGAGGGCGAACGGGTCGGGGGCGGGGGGCTGCGCAGGCTCGGTGTCAATCTTCACAGGGTCCACAATAGGCAAGGGCCTCGTCACAGGTCACCGGCAGCCCCAACTCTGACAGAATGGGCCTGTGACCAGCGTTGTGATTCTTGGTGGAGGACCCGGCGGCTACGAGGCCGCACTCGTTGGAGCCCAGCTTGGCGGTGAGGTGACGATCATCGAACGAGAAGGGCTCGGTGGAGCCTCCGTGCTGACCGACTGCGTTCCCTCGAAGACCCTGATCGCCACCGCTGAGGTGATGAGCACCATCCACCGCGCCGAGGAGCTCGGCCTGCGCGTCTGGGAGACCGGCGAGGACAGCGGCGTCGCCTCCTCGGTCCACGTCGATCTCGCCCGGGTCAACGAGCGCGTCATGGACCTGGCCGCCGCGCAAAGCGCCGACATCACCGAGAAGATGCGCACCCAGGGCATCCGCGTCATCAAGGGCACCGGTCGTCTCAACGGCACCGAAGAGGTCATCGCCACTGGGGCTGACGGCACCGAGGAAACGCTGAAGGCCGACATCACCCTCATCGCCACCGGCACCACCCCGCGCGAACTCCCGAGCGCGCAGTGCGACGGAGAGCGCATCCTGAACTGGAAGCAGGTCTACAACCTCACCGAGCTCCCCGAAAAGCTGATCGTGGTCGGCTCGGGGGTCACCGGCGCGGAGTTCGCCTCGGCCTACGACGAGCTCGGCGTGGACGTTGTGCTGGTCAGCTCCCGTGACAAGGTGCTGCCCGGCCAGGACGAAGACGCCGCCGACGTGCTCCAGGAGGTCTTCGAAGGACGTGGCATGGAGATCATGTCGCGTTCCCGCGCCACCGCTGCCCGCCGCGAGGGTGATGAGGTCGTCGTGAACCTCCAGGACGGCCGCGAGGTTCGTGGATCCCACTGCCTGATGGCGGTGGGCGCCATCCCCAACACCAGCGGCATCGGCCTGGAGGAGGCGGGTGTCCAGGTCACCGAATCCGGCCACATCGTCACCGACAGGGTCTCCCGCACCACCGCGCGCGGTGTCTACGCCGCAGGGGACTGCACCGGCGTCTTCGCACTGGCGTCCGTGGCGGCGATGCAGGGCCGCATCGCCATGTGGCACTCGCTCGGGGACGCGGTCAGCCCGCTGGACCTCAAGGCCGTCAGCTCCAACGTCTTCACCTCACCTGAGATCGCCACCGTGGGCGTCACCCAGGCCCAAATCGACTCGGGGGAGGTCCGGGCCAGCGTTCTGACCCTGCCGCTGAAGTCGAATGCCCGCGCGAAGATGCAGGGCGTGCATGACGGTTTCGTGAAGCTCTTCTGCCTGCCGGTCACCGGCATCATCGTGGGGGGCGTCGTGGTCGCTCCGCACGCCTCGGAACTGATCCACTCGGTGTCGATCGCCGTGGGTGACCGGATCACGGTGGACGAACTGGCGAACGACTTCACCGTCTACCCCTCGATGTCGGGCTCCATCGCCGAAGCCGCACGCCAGCTGCACAAGCGCCGCGCGTCGGGCATGCCCTACTGACCCAGACCTCATCAGGCGGACGCGGTCAGACAGCGCGGGGCAGCTCTTCGGCGAACAGGCTGGGGAAGGACTCGCCCAGGTCGGTGCGCGACGCGCTCGACGTGAGCCAGTCGTGGAACCAGCCCATGGCCCACGGGCGCACGGTCGGGCCGGCCTGCCACCAGGGCACTCGGACACCATCGGCAGCCACGGTCCGCGAGTATGGGGCTGCACCCGAGCGCAGGCGCTCAGCATCGGCTGCACAACAGGGGACGCGCACCGGGCGGTCGTCCTCGCCCGTCCAGACCACGATGGTGCTGCTCGGCCCGTGATTGGGGTTGAAGAAGCAGGGCGGGCGCACGGGAGGGCTGGGCTCGGCCAGCAGGATCGAGGTGAGGGTGGCCAGGGCCTGCCGGGTGTGCGACATGGCCTGGGTGGCCTGCTGGATGTCCCCCGAGTGCTCTGCCACGGCCAGCTCGGTGGCCAGTTCGTCGACACTACCGGCCAGCTCGGTGAGGTACTCCTGCATCGGTTGGGCCAGTTCGGGATCCATCATGGACAGCTCCGCGAGCTGCGACGAGTGCAGGGTGAGGTCGGTCCGCAGCAGGGCGAGGTCGGACTGGGCCAGGGCACGGGAGCGGGTGAGGGCATCGATGTCGCGCAGGCGTATCGCCCGGGCGTCCATTTCGTGACGATGAAATGCCCTGAGAACGACTGCGAGGCCAATGAGGCCGGCAATCATCACGAGGATCAGGGCAGTGGACACGCCTACCAGTCTGTCCCCCGATGGTTGACCGTGCAATGGTGGGGTGGCAAATCACCGCGATTCACAGGAACAGGCGGCTGTGACTAGGCAGTCTGTGCATTTCTCAGCCTGCCCGGTCACAACCTCCCCGGCGACGAGAGTCACCCTGGTGGGTTCTTCTCGGTCACTCCGCGTCGGCGATTTCACACATGACCTGGCCGGCGGTGACGGTGGCACCAGCCTCCACGGCAAGGCTCGTGATGGTGCCGGCCTTGTGGGCGTTGATCGGCTGCTCCATCTTCATGGCCTCGAGGACCACGACCAGCTGACCCTCCTCCACGATGTCCCCGTCGGCCACGGCGACCTTGACCACGGTGCCCTGCATCGGGGCGGCGACCGCATTGCCCGAGGGGGCTGCGACCTTGCCACCGCCACGGTCACGCTTGGTGGGCTTCTTGGCCCTCGCCGGAGCCGCACCGCGTCCCACGGACAGGTCACCGGGGATCTTGACCTCGAGGCGTTTGCCGTTGACCTCAATGGTCACGACCTGCGGCTCGGCCACATCCTCGGCCTCACCCAGCAGACCGCTGTAGGCAGCGATCTGGCCGGTGAACTCGGTCTCGATCCAGCGGGTGTGGACGTCGAAGGAGCCATTCTCGGCGGTGTAGGCCGGATCCTCCAGGACCGCCTTGTGGAAGGGGATCACGGTGGGCATGCCCTCCAGCGTGATCTCCGAGAGCGCGCGGCGCGAACGTTGCAGGGCTTCGCCGCGGTTGGCGCCGGTCACGATGACCTTGGCGACCAGCGAGTCGAAGGTGCCGGGGACGGTCATGCCGGCGTGGTAGCCCTCGTCCACGCGGACACCGGGGCCGCTGGGCGCATGCCAGGTGACCAGGGTGCCGGGAGCAGGCATGAAGTTGCGGCCGGCGTCCTCGGCGTTGATGCGGAACTCGATCGAGTGGCCGCGAACCTCGGGGTCGTCATAGCCCAGCTCCTCGCCGGCGGCGATGCGGAACATCTCGCGAACCAGGTCGATGCCGGTGACCTCCTCGGAGACGGGGTGTTCCACCTGGAGGCGGGTGTTGACCTCGAGGAAGGAGATCAGGCCATCCTGGGCGACCAGGAACTCGCAGGTGCCGGCGCCGACATAGCCGGCTTCCTTGAGGATGGCCTTGGACGAGGAGTAGAGGGTCTGCAGCTGCTGCTCGTTCAGGAAGGGGGCAGGAGCCTCCTCGACCAGCTTCTGGTGGCGGCGCTGCAGGGAGCAGTCACGCGTGGAGACGACGACCACATTGCCGTGGGTGTCGGCAAGGCACTGGGTCTCCACGTGGCGCGGCTTGTCGAGGTAGCGCTCGACGAAGCACTCGCCGCGGCCGAAGGCGGTGACGGCCTCACGGGTAGCCGACTCGAAGAGCTCAGGCACCTCCTCCATGGTGCGGGCGACCTTGAGGCCGCGACCGCCGCCGCCGAAGGCGGCCTTGATGGCGATGGGCAGGCCATGCTGCTGGGCGAAGGCGACGACCTCATCGGCATTGGCGACCGGGTCGGGGGTCCCCGGGACCAGGGGAGCGCCCACCTTGAGGGCAATGTGGCGGGCCTTGACCTTGTCGCCGAGGGCATCGATGGCCGAGGGCGGGGGGCCGATCCAGGTCAAGCCGGCGTCCATGACGGCTTGGGCGAAGTCGGCGTTCTCGGCGAGGAAGCCGTAACCGGGGTGGATCGCGTCCGCGCCAGAGCGCTGGGCGACGTCCAGGATCTTGGGGATGTTGAGGTAGGTTTCGGCGGGCGTGGCGCCTGCCAGCGAGAATGCCTCGTCAGCGAGGTCCACGAACAACGACTTCGAATCCGAATCAGCGTAGATCGCCACGCTCTGGATGCCGGCATCGCGAGCGGCGCGGATCACTCGAACCGCGATCTCTCCACGGTTGGCGATCAGAACCTTGCGGATGGCTCCCATCATGACCTCCGTTCCGCCCGGCGCACGGGCCCGTGGCCCCCGTTGGCCACCTCTGTGCAGGAGTCTAAAGGTATCCGTGCGCAGGGCTCCACCAGCAGTCCGGGGCTGGGACGCGAGTTGTCCCAAGTGTGGCAATCTTCACTGTCCCGTGCCCCCGACAGCCCATGGACGGTCCAGAATGGGGCGATGCCCGGACCTGAGTTGCTGTCCCGACCCGTGCTCGAGGTGGCGCCTGCGCTGCTGGGGGCGCGGCTACGGACGGTCGTGGATGGGGAGCTGGTGTCGGTTGAGCTGACCGAGGTGGAGGCCTACGACGGCGCGAAGGATCCCGGCTCGCACGCCTACCGGGGGCCCACACCTCGGACCCGAGTGATGTTCGGGCCGGCCGGTCACCTCTACGTCTACTTCAGCTACGGCATGCACTGGTGCGCCAACATCGTCACCGGCAGCGATGGCCGCGCCTCTGCCGTGTTGGTGCGTGGCGGACGCGTGGTGGAAGGGCTGGAGGTCGCCCGCTCCCGGCGTCCCGCAGCGAAGCGCGATGTGGACCTGGCCCGGGGACCGGCGCGACTGGCCTCCTGTCTGGGACTGGACGGCTCCTTCAGCGGCCATCCCATCGACGGGCACACCGTAGCCCTGGAGTTGCCCGAGGTACCCCCCGGGGACATCTCCAGTGGTCCTCGGGTGGGGGTGTCCGGGGCCGGGGGTGACGCCGAAGCGCATCCCTGGCGGTTCTGGGTGACCGGCGACCCGACGGTCTCCACCTACCGGGCCGCCGTTGTTCGGAAGCGACGCGGTTGACCCCTGTCGGACATGGCAGGCTGGGCGGGTGAGTGTTCCCAGTCCGGTTGAGCTCCTCCAGACGCTGGTCCGTTTCGACACCTCGAACCACGGCGATGGACGCAGCGCGGGTGAGCGAGAGTGTGTGCTCTGGATCGCCGGCCTGCTCCGCGCGGCGGGCTGGGAGCCCCAGTTGTTGCACCGCCAGGATGCCCCCGATCGCCTGAACCTGGTCATCCGGGTGCCGGGCTCGGAGCCCGACCTGCCCGGGGTCCTGGTGCATGCGCACACCGACGTCGTCCCGGTCGAGCCGGAGCAGTGGAGCGTTCCCCCGTTCGGGGCGGTGGTGGCTGAGGGCTACGTGTGGGGGCGAGGCGCCCAGGACATGCTGTGGTCAGCCGCGTGCATGGTGCACACCCTGCTGGCGTGGGGCGCCGAAGGGACGCGCCCCCGTCGCGACGTGGTCATGGCCTTCGTGGCCGACGAGGAGGACGGCGGCGCCTACGGCGCCCAGTGGCTGGCCCGCGACCACCCCGACCTGTTCGAGGGCCTCGAACTGGCGATCGGCGAGGACGGCGGCATGTGCCAGACCTTGACCGGGCTCGATGAGCGTCGGGTGAACGTCTACACCATCAACGCCGGTGAGCGGGGCACCATGCACCTCCGCCTGCGTGCCACCGGCACCTCAGGGCATGGGTCACGTCCCTCGGGCCAGGACGCGGTCAGCCGTCTGGTGGGGGCACTCCACCGCCTCAGCTCGCACCGGTGGCCGCTGACGATGAGCACGGTGGTCCGCGCGCACTATGAGCAACTGGCTGCCGCGCTCGGCCACCCCCTGGACAGCGCCGACGAGGAGTCGATGGGTGGGTTCGTCGACTGGCTGGGCCCCGAGGTGGCCGGCCCGATGCGCTGGACCATTCGCCCCTCGGCCACGCCAACCGTGCTCAGGGCCGGGTACAAGGTGAACGTGGTGCCCGGGGAGTCGATCGCCGAGGTCGACGTCCGCTGTCCGCCCGGGACCGTCGAGCTGGTCGACCAGACCCTTCGCGAGCTGCTCGGTGACCAGGTCGAATGGGAGTACACCACTCGCGGCGCGCCGCTGGAATCGCCCATCACGGGGGAGTGGTGGGAGGCAATGGTCGCGTGCATCCACCGCCACGACCCCGAGGGCATCGTCATTCCCGGCTGCATGGGCGGGGGTACCGACAACAAGGCTTTCGCGCCGCTCGGCATGGACACCTACGGCTTCACCCCCGCCCCACCTGACCCGCAAGGGCGCGTCGCCGCTGGCTATCACGGTGTCGATGAGCGCGTCCCGGTCAGCCAGGTCGAGGGTGGCTCCCGGATGCTGCGCGACTTCCTTGAGCACGTCTGAGGTTAGGCTGGGTGCTCGTGACCACTCCTGTGCCAACCGCTGTTCGCGGCTTGGCGATCGCTGTGGCCTGTGCCGTGGCGGCGACCACGGTCGGCTGCTCAGCGCCTGCCAGCGAGCCGGCGCCCTCCAGCACGCCGCGGGCCAGCGCTCCTGACGGCGGACAGTTGCTCTCCGACCGCGGTATCCGGAACGGGCCCGCCGGGTTCTCGATCCCCGCCGACATCGTCGCCCTGCGCACGATCGATCAGCCGAATGTCGTCACGTTGGTGGTCGCCTCGGCGGACGGTCGGCGTCTGGTCACCTATCTCTCCGAGCATCGGGACGCCCTCGGGCTGCGCGAGGTCGTCTCCCGCGAGGGCTCGATGACCTTCCTTGTGCAAGGCTGGGAGGGGGCGGTGACCACCAGCCCCGAACTCGCCGGGCTCACCCTGCGTCGGAAGCCCTGACCGCCGTCACCGCCAGCCCTGAAACCTCCTGGCGCAGCCGGTGCATCTGCTCGGCAGACCGTCTCGGGTGCACCCGGTTGGCCAGCACCACCACGACCAGGCCGAGGGAACGATCCACCATCAGCGAGGTCCCGGTGAAACCGGTGTGTCCTCGGGCCTGCGGGGAGTGCATCCATTCCTCTGCGATCCGCAGGCCGAGCGAATGGCCGGCGACGTCGAGCGTCATCCCCTCGGGTAGCGCGTTCTCGAACAGTGGGAGGCTGGAGCAGGGCAACTGGTCCAGCAGCACCAGCTCACCGAACCGGGCCAGCCCATCGGCGGCGCCGAACAGTCCTGCGTTCGCGCACTCGCCTCCCAGTGACCAGGCCGACTCGTCATGGACCACGCCCTGCACCACCCCGCGGCCCAGTTCCGGCTGGTACTCGGTCGCGGCCACCAACCCACCGGGCACGAAGGCGATGTGGTCACCCAGCCCCAACGGCTCGAGCACCAACGAAGCCACCAGCTCCGCCCAGGGGCGTCCCGTTGCCCCTTCGGCGAGAGCCATCGCGGTGTTGTAGCCGACGCAGGAGTACTCCCAGGCGCTGCCCGGGGCGTGCACCAGCGGGGTTGCCAGCAGGTCCTCGAGCAACTCCTCGCGACCCGCCGCCCCCAGGGGTGTCCGCCACCCCCACCACTGGGCAGGAAGACCGGAGGTGTGGCTGAGCAGCATCCGCAGGGTGACCTGGGACCGCTCGCCGTCGGCGAAGCTGGGCAGGTGGACGCCGATGGGGGCGTCCAGACCGAGAACACCCCGCTCCACGAGGGTCAGCAAAGTGACGGCCGAGAAGACCTTGGTCACCGAGGCCAGGTCGAACCAGGTGTGGATGTCGGAGGGCTGCGGGTCGGCAAGCGCCTGACCATCATCGCCGATACGACCCAGCACCCCGCTCCCATGGCGGGCCAGCACCCGTCCCTCGTGCAGCACCACCACGCTGGCAGCCGAGCACCACTGGTCCCCGATCGCTGCCGCGACGCGCTCAACGACGGCCTCCTGCAGCAGGGGCTCAGCGGGCACATCACTCATCAGGCAGGGTCACCTTCGGCCACAGGGTATGCCACTGCACACCCAGGTCCAGCAGCATCTGTCTCACCAGGGGCAGCGAGATCCCGACGACATTGTGCGGGTCGCCCGACATCCGGGTCACGAAGGGTCCGCCATAGGCATCGGTGGTGAAGCCGCCTGCGACGCGCTCCGGCTCGCCGGTGGCGGCATAGGCGGCGATCTCGGCGTCGGTCAGGTCGGCGAAGGTCACCGTCGTCGAGGCCACCCGGGTCATCGTGGTACGCACCCAGTTGTCGTCCTGGCCGTGTACCCAGACCGAGACCTGGTGACCGGTGTGCAGCACGCCGCTCTGCCCGCGCATCCGCTTCCAGCGTGCGATGGCCTCCTGCGCGGACCCCGGCTTGCCGTTCGGCCGGCCCTCGAACTCCAGCAGGGAGTCGCAGGCCACCATCGCGGTGGGCTCGTGGACGCGCAGGGTCGCCGCGACCGCATCCCCCTTCGCTTCGGCCAACAGTGCCACCAGGTCGGCGGGTTTGTCGGCGTGGACGCGGTCCTCGTCCACGCCGGAGACCAGCACTTCGGGCCGCAGCCCGGCGCGGCGCAGGGTCTCTCGGCGGGCGGGGGATTTCGAGGCCAGGATGAAGCGCACGGCCTCAGCCTATCCAGCGCGGGCGGAACGGATCAGCGTCCGAACATGCCTCCCAGGATCTGGCCGAGGATGCCGCCGCCGCGACCATCCTGCTGGGGGGCCTGGCGCTGCTGGGCATCGCGGGTCGAGGGTTCGTCGCCGAGGTCGATGCGCAGCTCGCCATCACCGGAGTTCGAGTCCACCGGCACGGTGGGCTGGGCAGGCTGGGTCGGCTGGGCAGGCTGGGCCGGGGAGGTCTGCGGGACGGACTGGCCTCCGCCGAGCACCTGACCCAGGATCTGGCCGAGGATGCCGCCGCCACCCTGGGGGTCGTTCTTCGCCTTGTCCAGGATCGAGCCCTGGTTCGCGGTGATCTGCTTGGCGATGTAGGCCAACACCAGCGGCGCGAGGTACTTGACCACCTTGTTGAGCAGCTGGGCGTCCTGCCCGGAGGCAGCCTGCAGCCCGCCGAAGTGGGCGGCGTCCAGGGAGGTGACGTCATCGGTGCCCAGCACGTGATCCACGATCCGGGAGCCGTCGTTGACGTCCACCTCGTCGAGGTTGACGTCACCACGCTCGAACAGCGAGCTCTGTCGCGCGTGGTCCTCCAATGCACCGGCCAGGGCCGACTCGCCCTGGGGGGACTGGACATTGCGGTGCATGCCACCGAGCAGCAGTTGCACGGCGTCTCGGGCAGCAGCCTCGGCGCTGGCCTGGTCGGTGCCGACCGCCTGCGCCAGCTGCGCGGTGTCGATGCGGCCAAGGATCTCGTTCGCGAGCGTCATGGATGTGCCTTTCGTGGGGCTTGTCGCACCAGCGTGGCACACCCCTTCGGGTCGGTGTGGCGATCAGGCCAAACGCATCCGACGCCGAAGGCTCCCGGCGTGGGATCACCAACGGGCGGTCCAGGCGCCGGGTCCGGTGATGTGCTCGCGGCGGGTGACCCGG
Organism: Aestuariimicrobium sp. p3-SID1156; assembly: GCF_025144225.1. Taxonomy (GTDB): domain Bacteria; phylum Actinomycetota; class Actinomycetes; order Propionibacteriales; family Propionibacteriaceae; genus Aestuariimicrobium. The sequence continues at coordinate 49,797 of NZ_JALXXB010000010.1, read as the reverse complement.
TGGTAGGAGTTCCAGCCACCGACGACCGGTCGGTCGCTGGCGGCACGCGGATTGGGGCGCGGAGCCAGCGCGATGGCCAGCACCGTCATCGCTGCCCCGATCTCCTCGTCGGTCGGGTTGCCCTTGGTCACGGCGAAGGCGGGGGTCGCAGCCTCGACCCTGTCCTCGTTCCCGGTCACGTCGTGTGCAGTCGTGTTGCTCACCGTGGTCACCTCAGAGCGGGATGTTGCCGTGGCGCTTGGGCGGCAGGGTCTCGCGCTTGTTGCGGAGCAGGCGCAGGACGCGGATGATCTCGGCGCGGGTCTCGTGGGGGTAGATGACCTGGTCCACGTAGCCACGCTCGGAGGCGACATAGGGGTTGGCCAGCTCGTCGTTGTACTCCTGAATGAGTTCGGCGCGCCGGGCGGCCAGGGCCTCCGGGTCCTCGATGGCGGCCAATTCCCTCTTGTAGAGGATGTTGACCGCGCCCTCGGCGCCCATGACCGCAATCTGGGCGGTCGGCCACGCCAGGTTCACGTCGGCACCCAGGTGTTTGGAGCCCATGACGTCGTAGGCGCCGCCATAGGCCTTGCGCGTGATGACGGTGACCAGCGGGACGGTGGCCTCGGCGTAGGCGTAGATCAGCTTCGCCCCGCGGCGGATGATGCCGTTGTACTCCTGGTCGGTGCCGGGCAGGAAGCCGGGGACGTCGACGAAGGTCAGCACCGGGATGTTGAAGGCGTCACACGTGCGGATGAATCGGGCGGCCTTCTCCGAGGCGTTGATGTCGAGGCAGCCGGCGAAGACCGAGGGTTGGTTGGCGACGACGCCGATCGGGCGTCCCTCGATGCGTCCGAAGCCGCAGATGATGTTGCCGGCGTAGAGCTCCTGGACCTCCAGGAACTCGTCGTCGTCCAACACCGTCTCGATGACCATCCGCATGTCATAGGGCTGGTTCGGCGAGTCGGGGATGATCGTGTCGAGTTGGCGGTCGTGGTCGGTGATGGTCAGGTCGACCTCGGCGTCCTCGTAGACCGGGGGCTCCTCCAGGTTGTTCTGGGGCAAGTAGCTGATCAGGTCGCGGACGTACTCCAGGGCATCGTGCTCGTCGGCCGCAAGGTAGTGGCAGGTACCCGACTTCTGCGAGTGGGTGCGGCCTCCGCCGAGCTCCTCGAGGGTGACGTCCTCACCGGTGACGGTCTTGATGACGTCGGGGCCGGTGATGAACATCTGGGAGGTCTGGTCGACCATGACGATGAAGTCGGTCAGGGCGGGGGAGTAGACGTGGCCACCGGCCGCAGCGCCCATGATGAGCGAGATCTGCGGGATCACACCCGAGGCGTGGGTGTTGCGGCGGAAGATCTCACCGTAGAGGCCGAGCGAGACCACACCCTCCTGGATGCGCGCACCACCACCCTCGTTGATGCCGATCAGGGGGCAGCCGGTCTTGATGGCGAAGTCGATGATCTTGACGATCTTCTCGCCGTAGACCTGGCCCAGGGCGCCGCCGAAGATCGCGACGTCCTGGCTGAACACGCAGACCGGGCGGCCATGGATGGAGCCCATGCCGATGACGACGCCGTCACCGTAGGGGCGCTTCTTCTCCATGCCGAAGGCCGTCGAGCGGTGGCGCGAGAACTGGTCCAGCTCGGCGAAAGAACCCTCGTCCAGGAGTTCCAGCACCCGCTCCCTTGCGGTCATCTTGCCCTTGGCATGCTGCTTCTCGACGGCTGCCGGGGACGCGGCGTTGACGGCTTCGTCAATTCGACGCCCCAGATCGGCGATCTTGCCGGAGGTGGTGTGGATGTCGATGTCCATGTGCTGACCTTAGCGCCCGCCCCAGCTCGAGTGACCTCACTCCGGCGGTCCCGGACAGGCTGGTTTGTGAAATCTCTCACAGGTGACGGGTCGCTACGGTGGATCGGTGACCACAGCACCCCTCCCGGCCGACGCCGGCCGCATCCGCGCCGCCCTTGCCCTGCCCTCCTTCTGGACCCTCGTGCACACTGTGGCCGAGACCGGTTCCACCAACCGGGACGTCGCCCAGGCCGCCCAGGAGGGCATGCCGGAAGGCTATGCGTTGATCAGCGAGCACCAGACCGCCGGACGCGGCCGCTTCGAGCGTCGGTGGCAGGCTCCTCCCGGCGCATCGGTCGGGCTCTCGGTACTGCTGCGCCCGACCCGCCCCTTCACGGACTGGTCCTGGCTGGCGCTGCTCGCCGGCCTGGCCGTGCAACGAGCCGTCCGGGTGACCAGCCCGCAGGCGTCCGGACGGGTGGTGTTGAAGTGGCCCAATGACGTCCTGATCCAGGGCGAACCGGGCCCCGGGAAGCTGTGCGGGATCCTCTGCGAACGCGTCGAGACGCCCACCGGACCCGCCGCTGTCCTGGGGGTGGGCATCAACATCGCGCTGGCCCCCGAGGAGCTACCGGTGCCCACTGCCACCTCGCTGGCCGGGGCCGGGCTCAATGCCGACAAGGACGCCGTGCTGTCAGGCGTCCTGGACAATCTCGCCGAGCTCTACCAGGTCTGGGCACAGCGTGGGCACCTGCGCGAGGCCTACGGGCGCGAGTGTGCCACCATCGGGCAGGACGTCAGGGTCCAACTCGACGAGAAGACCAATGTCCTGGGCCGCGCGGTGGGGGTCGACGAGTCCGGAGCGCTGCAGGTGCGGACACATGAGGGAGTGAGGACCTTTGTCGCAGGCGACGTCTTCCACCTGCGCCCCACTGGTGCCGCTCAGTAGTCGCGACCGCCATTGAGCAGCTCGGTCATCTCCACCTGCACCCTCTCGACCTGGGGGATGTCGTAGAGCTCCACCGGGTTGGTGGCTGAGCTGGTCAGCACCAGCGTGCCGCAGCCCAGGATCCGGTCGAGCAGGTCACGGTCGTAGATCACATTCGTGATGGAACCGAGCGGGAGGTCCTCACCCTTGCGGTTGAGGATGCCGGTGCGGGTGATCAGTCGCTTGGTGGTCATCGTGTAGGTGGTGCTCAGCCAGCGCAGCAGCGGCAGCAGGAACAATGCGATGGCCAGCACCACGCCGAGCGCGACCAGCACCCAGATGCCCCAGGGCTTCCAGTCCTCCGGCAGGTAGATCAGCCCGGCGATCACGCCGCCCAGCACGAGGATGAACCACATCACCGGGAAGACCATGGCCTTCCAGTGGGTACGCATGGTGCGCACGACGGTCTCTCCGGGGGCAAGGTGCTTCGCGTCCATGGGCCCCAGTCTGGCACCAGATAAAGTCACCTGCGTGAACTCAACCGGACGCCAGGGACAGTACGTGGTCGGCATCATCGGCGGGGGGCAGCTTGCACGCATGATGCAGCAGGCCGCCATCTCGCTGGGTATCACGGTGAGGCTGCTCGCCGAGGGCCCCAAGACCTCCGCCGCCCAGGTCATCCACGACGTCACCGTCGGCGACTACAACGATCCGGCGGTGGTCAGGGAGTTCGCCCGCGGCTGCGATGTCATCACCTTCGACCACGAGCACGTGCCGACCGCGATCCTGGCCGAACTGGAGGCCGACGGCATCGCCGTGCGGCCCGGCCCCGAGGCCCTCATCCACGCCCAGGACAAGGCCGTCATGCGGGCCCGAATGGAACAGATCGGCGCCCCCAACCCGCGCTGGCGGGTCTGTGCCACCCCCGAGGACCTGCAGGCCTTCGGGGACGAGAACGGCTGGCCGGTCATCGCCAAGACCAGCCGCGGCGGCTACGACGGCAAGGGTGTGTGGAAGATCGACTCGCCAGACCACGTGGGCGAACCCTTCGAGGCGCTGGCCGGTCCGGCCTCCACCGTCGATGGCGGGGCGATCAGCCGCGAGGGCGTCCAGATCGTTGCCGAGGAGTTCGTCGACTTCGCCCGTGAGCTGTCCGCCCTGGTGGTCCGTAGCCCCCAGGGGCAGGCGGCGGCCTGGCCGATCAGCGAGTCGATCCAGCGTGATGGCATCTGCGTGGAGACCCTCACCCCCGCTCCCGGGATGAGCGAGCAGCAGGAGGCCGAGTGGCAGCAGCTCGCCCTGCGGATCGCGGGGGAGCTCGGTGTCGTCGGCATGCTCGCCGTCGAGCTGATGCAGCGCCGCGACGGGTCGGTCGTCGTCAACGAGCTGGCCATGCGGCCGCACAACACCGGCCACTGGACCATTGACGGTGCCCTCACCAGCCAGTTCGACAACCATGTCCGAGCGGTCCTCGACCTGCCGCTGGGCAACCCCGGTCTGCGTGCCCCGGCGGTGGTGATGGCCAATGTTCTCGGCGGCGCCGAGGAGGACCTGACCGGCGCACTGGTCCATTGCTACGCCCGCGACCGCGAGCTGAGGGCCCACCTCTACGGGAAATCCGTGCGTCCCGGTCGCAAGGTGGGCCACGTCACCGCCTTCGGCGACGACCTCGAGCTGGTGCGGCGCCGCGCCGCCCACGCCGCCAACTACCTGATGGGAGACGCCAATGCCTGATCGTGGAGTGACTGAGGTCGGGATCGTGATGGGGTCGGACTCCGACTGGCCGACCATGGAAGCCGCGGCCACCGCCCTGGACGAATTCGGCATCGGCTGGGAGGCCGACGTCGTCAGCGCCCACCGGATGCCCGAGGAAATGGTCCGCTACGGCCGAGGGGCGCACACCCGCGGTCTGCGCGTCATCATCGCCGGCGCCGGGGGAGCCGCCCACCTGCCCGGCATGCTGGCGTCCCTGACCCCGCTGCCGGTGATCGGGGTGCCGGTGCCGTTGAAGTACCTGGACGGGATGGACTCCCTGCTCTCCATCGTCCAGATGCCGGCAGGGGTGCCGGTGGCGACGGTGAGCATCGGCAATGCGCGCAATGCGGGGCTGCTCGCCGCCCGCATGCTCGCCTCCGGCAACCCGGAACTGACCCAGAAGGTCCTGGACTTCCAGGAGTCCCTGCGCCAGGCCGCCTTCGCCAAGGGCGAGGTCGTGCGCGGGGCCCAGCGGCCTACTGCTTGACGAACTTCTCGATCCCGGTGGTGTTGCCCTCCTTGACCATCCCGAAGAGTTCGAGGGCCTTCTCCCTGTCCCAGATCATCGAGGAGCCCGCCGAGGTGGTCGCGTTGGGGTCCGAGATCGGCACCATCAGCTGTGAGCCCTGACCCTTCGACACGGACAGGAAGGCACGCGCCGCATCAGCGACGTCCTTGGTCGAGGTGCCCTTGTCGCGCACCAGCATCTGTCCGCCGACACGGTTCAGTTCCCACCAGCGCCAGGGCAGAAGGGACGCCGGGGAGGCGGCCTTTGCGGCGACCTTCCCGATCACCTCGCGCTGGCGCTTCATGCGGCCCAGGTCGCCGGTGGGGTCGGCGTAGCGCATCCGGACATAGGACAGGGCGTCGCGGCCGTCGAACTGCTGGCAGCCGGCGGGGAAGTCGGAGTGGGAGTTCTTGTCCTTGATCGGCTTGTCCAGGCACATCTGGATGCCGCCGACGGCGTCCACGGTCTCGGCGAACCCGACCATGCCGATCTGCAGGTAGCCGTCGATCCGCACCCCGGTCACCTGCTCGACGGTCTCGACGAGCAGCGTGGGGCCCCCGAAGGCGAAGGCGGCGTTGATCTTGTTCTTGCCGTGACCTGGAATGGGCACGTAGGAGTCGCGCGGGATGCTGATCAGCGCCGGCTTGCCGGTTTTCGGAACCACCAGCATCAGGATCGAGTCCGTGCGGGCGCCCTCTGCGGACCCGGTGCCGTACTTCTTCTTCTGCTCGGGGGTCAGCGACTCCCGGGAGTCGCTGCCGACCAGCAGGAAGACCTTGCCCGGCTGCTCGGCGGGGCGTTCCCCGGCGGGCATGGCATCGATCCGGTTCGCGCGTCCGAAATGCCAGAACGGGGTCGCCACCATGAACGCCAGGTAGGCGACGAGCAGGGTGGCCAAGAGCTTGCCCAGAGGAAAGCGACGGCGACGGCGTGCTCGCGGCTGCGCGGGGCGCTGCTGGGGAGCGGGCGCGGGGCGAGTTGGTGCCGGGCGGTAGGGGGGAATTTGTGGCGGCGGGGCCTGGTAGGGCTGCTCACTGGGGAGCACCCGGGTCGGCGGGTCCTCGGGTTCGGGCCTGGACTCGCGTCCGTAGAGCCAGTCGAGGTCCTCGTCGCGGTCACCGGGTCGATCGTTCACGAGCCCCATCGTAGGAGGTGCCCCCAGCGGACCGCCCTGGGCAGAAGCCGGGGTTCTTTCCGTTTCGCGGCGAGGCATCCATGCCACGGCGGTGCGGCGCACACATACTGGATCACGCCCTTTCGAGCTGCGCCCCCGAGCGCAGGTCTTCCCCCCGCCGAAAGGTCTGCACGACCCGATGCCTGCCCATCGCTTCGACCTGGCCAATCCCGCCGCCCGCGCCTCCCGTGTGACGCTCCGTCGAGGCATCGGGCTCGTCCTGAGCACCCTGCTCCTGCCCGGCAGCGCCCAACTCCAGGGCGGCAATCGCACGGTGGGACGCGTGGCCCTGCGCATCTGGGCCGTCCTCCTCACCAGTCTGGTCCTGCTGGCGGTCACCGGCCTGCTCTGGCGCGGTGCCCTGGTCACCCTGCTGGCCAGCGGCGCCCTCTACAAGCTCCTCCAGCCCCTGGTGATTGCCCTCGGCGTCGGGGAGGCCTACCTGATCATCGACGCCTGGCGAATCGCCCAACCGCTGCAGATGGACCGCCGCCGGCGCCTCGGCTTCGGTATCGCCTCCCTGGTCACCGCCCTGGCCGTCCTCGCCGGCAGCATCGGACTGGGCCAGGCGGCCCGCGCCCAGGGCGACCTGCTCGACACCGTCCTGCGCGGCGGGGGCAACTCCACGTCGCACCAGGGCCGCTACAACATCCTGATGCTGGGCGCAGATGCCGGGGACGACCGGGTGGGGCTGCGTCCCGATTCGATCATGGTCGCCTCGGTCGACGACGTCACCGGACGCACCGTGATGCTGAGCCTGCCGCGCAACCTCGAGGGCGTGCGGTTCCCAGCGACCTCGCCCCTGCGCGAGAAGTACCCGCAGGGTTATGAGTGCCCCGACCACTCCTGCATGCTGAACGCGATCTACACCCTGGGCACCGACAACGCCGACCTCTACCCGGGGGTGGACGACCCGGGTCTGCAGGCGATGCGCGAGGCGGTCTCCGAGACCCTGGGCCTGGGGATCAACTACACGATCATGGTCGATCTGGCCGGCTTCAGCTCCGTCATCGACGCGGTCGGCGGGATCCGCCTGGACATCAACAAGCGCGTCCCCATTGGCGGCGGCACCTCGCCCATCCGCGGCTGGATCGAGCCCGGCAAGGACGTCCACCTCGACGGCTACCACGCCCTCTGGTTCGCGCGCTCCCGGGAGGGTTCCTCCGACTTCGAGCGCATGGTGCGGCAGAAGTGCGTGGTGAACGCGATGCTCCAGCAACTCGACCCGGTCACCGTGATGACCCGTTTCACTGACATCGCCAGCGCGGGCAGGCAGGTCGCCTTCACCGACGTGCCCTCCAAGGACGTCAACAAGCTGGCCACGCTCAGCGCCCGGACGCGGAAGCTGCCGATCATGTCGGTGTCCTTCACGCCTCCGCTGGTCTACCCGGGCAACCCGAAGTACGACGTCATCCGGCGGGTGGTGGCCCAGAAGATCGCGGCATCGGAAGCGCTTGATGCGCCCCGCAAGGCTCCCAGCGCGTCCGCCCCCCGCAGCCGCGCACAGACCCCCCGCAAGCCCGACTCCTCGCGTCCGGTGGTTTCGTCGAGCCCCGCACCCGAAAGTGAGGACCTCGCCGCCGTCTGCGGCAGCTGACCCACTGTGGGGCTCGGCACCAGCTCCTCCAGTGGTGGCGCTGTTGAACCGCTGGAAGGTGGCGCGTGGGATTGCATGGCAACGGTCCGGGGTCTTCGGCGGACCTGCCATGATGGACCGGTGAGTCGCCCCCGCATCGCCCTGGACAGCCCGGTCAGCGTGGTCATGCCGGTCCTCAACGAGGAGCGCCACCTGCGCACATCGGTCGAGGGCGTCCTGGCCCAGGAGCACACCGGGCCGCTGGAGGTGCTGCTGGCTGTCGGGCCCAGCCGCGACGACACCCCCAGGATCGCGGCCACGATCGCGGCAGACGACCCGCGCGTGCGGGTCATCGACAACCCCACCGGCACCACTCCCGATGCCCTCAACCTGGCCATCGCCGCCAGCTCGCACCCGGTGGTGATCCGTGTGGACGCCCATGGCGAGCTGCCCGAGGGCTACATCGCCACGGCCGTGCGCCTGCTGCACGAGACGGATGCCGCCAACGTCGGTGGACGCATGGATGCCCGCGGCACCACTCCTTTCGAGCGGGCGGTGGCGGCTGCCTACAACTCCCGCCTCGGGCTCGGCGGGGGAGGATTCCACCTGGCTGAGACCCCGCAGGGCCCGGCCGAGACGGTCTTCCTGGGGGCATTCCGGCGGGAGTCCCTGCTGGCGGTGGGTGGCTTCGACCCGGACCTGCTGCGCGCCCAGGACTGGGAGCTCAACCTGCGCCTGCGCCAGGCGGGGGAGAAGGTCATCTACAGCCCCGCCCTGGTGGTGACCTATCGCCCGCGCAGTTCCGTGGCCACCCTGGCCCGCCAGTTTTTCAGGACCGGGCGCTGGCGTCGCGAAGTCATCCGCCGCCACCCCGAGACAGCCTCCCTGCGCTATCTGGCACCCCCGGTGACGGTCGCCGGGATCCTCGCCGGGCTGGGTCTGGCCGCGTCCTCAGCGGTTCGGGGACGCGGACAGTGGCGAGTGGTCGGCCTTCTTGCCCCGCTGTCCTACGTGGCCTTCGTGCTGGGTGGGACGCTGTCGGCCCGTGGCCTGGACCCCGCAGCGCGGGCGCGGCTGCCGTTGGTGCTGGCCGTGATGCACCTGGCCTGGGGGACCGGTTTCCTGGTCGGTGTCCCCCAGGCGCAGCGCCGCCGCACCGACGCCGCACCCCGTCCGTCTAGCTGACCTTTTCCGTCTGAGCGATGCGCTCCACGCGCTCGGGCTCCGGGCGTCCCTCGACGACCACCGCAGACCCGCCACCGCGCAGGGGGCCGACGAGCGCGCGACAGACCACCTGCCAGGGGGTCAAGCCCTCGGCGACGACCAGGACGCGTCCTGATTCGGCGGTGACCTGCTCGAGTTCGGCGTGGCGATGCTCCTCCGACGCAGAGACCCACGCGCTGGAATCCGGGTCGACCGGTTGGGCCGGGGTGTGCACATCGGGCTGCCCCAGCACCTCGCGATAGTCGATCAGGCCACGCGGGAGGTCGCTGAACCCGGCGCCGAGCGGGTGCAGGGAGCAGGCGATGGTGTCCATGCCCGCGATCGGGTGCGGGTGCGAGGGCCCGACCACGGCCAGGTCGGGGGCGTCCACCTCGCGCGGCGGGCACGGCACCGCCACGCCGCCCAGCTGCCAGACCGCAGCCACCCAGACCAGCGTGGTCCAGTGCGCGGGGCGTTCGTCGAGCAGGCACAGCGCCACGCGGGGTTGGTCCTCCCAGCCCAGGTCACCAAGCATGTTCACGGTCTTGTCGACCCAGTTCGCGAAGGTGGTGGCGCTGAGCTCGACCCGTTCGTCGCCCGGTCCGTACCAGACCAGGAGAGGACGGGCAGGATCGGTGGCGACACGCTTTTCCAGCCAGTGGGGGAACTGCATTCGGCCATGCTAGGTCGTGGGGGAGGCCCGGGGTGACCCCGGGCCGATAACCTCGCAGCATGCGTTACGTGCTGATCATCGCCGGTGGGTCGGGGAAGCGCCTGTGGCCGCTGTCGCGGCAGGGTGAGCCGAAGCAACTGCTCACCCTGATCAACGGCAAGTCCCTGCTGCGCATTGCCTATGAGCGTGTCCAGGGGTTCGTGCCGGATGCCAACATCATCGTCTGCACCGGAGCTCCCTATGCCGACACGGTGGCGGAGCAGTTGCCGGAGATCCCCGCCGAGAACCTGCTGGGCGAGCCGATCGGCCGCGATTCCCTCAACGCGGTCGCGTGGCCGGCTGCCGTGATCGCGCAGCGTGACCCCGATGCCGTGATGGCCGTGCTCACCGCCGACCACATCATGGACCCGGTGGAGACCTTCCGCGACCGGCTCGACGAGGGCTTCCGGATCGCTGAGCAGGAGCAGGACGCCTTCGTCACCTTCGGCGTGGTCCCCACCCACCCTGCGACCGGGTTCGGCTACCTGCACCGCGGGGAGTCGCTGGTCGGTTTCGAGAATGCGCAGCAGGTGGAGTCCTTCAAGGAGAAGCCGGACGCCGAGACCGCTGAGCAATACCTCGCCAGTGGGCAGTACTGGTGGAACTCGGGCATGTTCGTGTGGCGGGTCTCCACCTTCCTGCAGGCGCTGAACAGGCTGCAGCCGGTCACTTTCGCCCAGGTCGGTGAGTTGGCCCAGCACCCCGAGCGGGTGGGGGAGATCTACCCCACGCTGACCAAGATCTCGGTCGACTACGCGATCATGGAGCCCGTCTCCACCGATGCGGTGCCCGGACGCGTGGTGGCGGTGGAGCTGCCGATCAGCTGGCACGACGTCGGTTCGTTCATGGCACTGGCCGAACAGTTGCGTCGCGACGGAGATGACAATGCCGCCTCCGGCACCACCGTGGCGCTGGATTCCCGGCACAACCTGCTGATCAACCGCGCAGGCAGTGAGCACGTCCTGGCGGTGGCTGGACTGGAGCGGATGGCGGTCGTGACAACCGGACAGGCGACCCTCGTGGTGCCGCTGGATGCGTCCGAGCGTGTCAAGGACCTGGTGGCGCGCGTGGTCGAGGAGCACGGCGAAACGCACGGCTGAGGACCCCTGGGACCCCTAGAGTGTCCACCGCAGTCAAACTCGGAAAGAGGACGTCATGGAGCAGGTCGCAAAGTTTCGCGAGATCGCTGGCTGGACGGCGCTGGGCGCCGCTGTGGTCTCGATCATCAATGGATTCGTGCAGATGCAGGTGCTGAAGAGCGCCTACCCCGAAGGAATGAAGCCCAAGCTGGCGGATCAGGCCAATGCCGCCGCCGGCTACTTCGCACCCAATGTCGCCTTGTTGATCGCAGCCCTCTGCGTGGCCGTATGCGTCTTCTGGCGTCCCTCGGCCATGGCCAAGACCATCGCGTTGGCTGGTCTGGCCGTCACCGGTTCCGCGGCGCTGCTGCACATGATCATGCGTCTGATCGGGCTGGGCGGCGACCAGGAGGGCATCGCGGTCTTCGGGAACCTGCTGAGCCTGCTCACCAACCTGGCCCTGCTCGGCGCCCTGGGCATCTTCTTCTACGTCGCCTGGCAGCGAGCCCAGGGGGCGGTGGCCCCGGCCGGGTACCAGCAGCAGGGTCAGCTTGCCCCGCAGCAGCCCGGCCAGCAGCCCATGCACCAGCCCTCCTGGCAGGCTGACCAGGCCTCCGGTGGGGCGTGGAATCGTGCCGGTGATGCCGCCTCAGGCGCGTCGGCCTCTACGTGGGGCACCCCCGGTTCGCAGAACCAGGGCTGGCAGCCATCGGCCTCGAACCAGCCCTCGGCGATGCCGCAGCCGTCCGCCAACCAGTACCCGCAGCAGCCGGGTGCGTGGGGTCAGAACCCGAACCAGCAGTGAGCAGGGATCGACGTGCCGGGCGGCGACACGCCGTCCGACACGCCGGTCGTGATCGAAAAAGTTGTCCTGGAGCGCCCCGATCGTCGGGATTGGCTTGACCTGACGCTAATTGCACGGCTGTAATTTGGGTACATCCGGGTCGAGAGGACAGAAATGAACGAGTTGCTGACGGTGATCGCTGTCGCAGACGACGGCATCCTCGCGTGGCAGGAACAGGCACTGTGTGCCCAGACGGATCCGGAGGCATTCTTCCCGGAAAAGGGCGGGTCGACGCGCGAGGCGAAGCGGGTCTGCGAGACCTGCACGGTCAAGCGCGAATGCCTCGAATATGCCCTCGAGAACGACGAGCGCTTCGGCATCTGGGGCGGGCTCTCCGAACGGGAGCGCCGCCGCCTCCGCAAGCGAGCCTGACGATCACGATGAGAACCCCCGCCCCACCGGCGGGGGTTCGTCGTATCGGCCATGATGGGACCACCATGACAGCCAGCAGCGGTGAGGACCCCTGGGCGTGGGCGCGCGATGATGATGCCGGCCCACCGCCGAGCACCGCCCCCATCCAGGACTGGGCGTGGGCCCACGAGGAGCCCGAGCCGCTTCCTCGCAGGGAGAGTCCCGAGCAGGTGCTCGCGGTGCTGGTGGTCCACCAGGCTGCTGACTGGCTGGACCGGACCCTGCTCGCGCTCGCGGGCCTCACCGAGCAGCCGGGGCGGCTGGTCGCGGTGGACACCGGTTCCACGGATGCGTCGCGGCAGATGCTGATCGACGCCCGAGCCCGAGGCGTCCTCGACGAGGTGGTCGAGGCCGGACCACAGCCGGGCTTCGGCGCCGCAGTCGCGCATGTTCTCGGGGGTACGTCCGGGCGCTTCGACTGGCTCTGGCTGCTGCACGACGACCTCGAACCCCAACCGGAGGCCCTGCGCGAGCTGCTGGTGCGGGCTTCTGCGGATGACCATCCCGACCTGTTGTTCCCCAAGCTCCTGCAGCCCCACCGACGCAACCACCCTGACCAGCTCGCCGAGGTGGGCAGTTCGGTCACCGCCGGGGGCAGCCGCTTCCTGGGACTCGCACCGGGAGAGATCGACCAGCGACAACTGGACTCGCGGCCGGTCCTGGGCGGCTCGACCGCTGGCATGCTGGTGCGCCGCACCGTGTGGGACGACCTGGGGGGTCTGGATCCCGCACTCCCGCTCTTTCGCGATGGGCAGGACTTCGGCTGGCGGGCGAACGGCTCCGGGGCGCTGGTCGTGACTGCCCCCGACGCGGCGCTGCACCACCGTCAGGAGGGGCGCTTCGGCGACCGCGACTCCGACCTCATCCAGGAGCCGGCGATGACCGATCGGCTGCTGGGCATGCGCATGATGGCGGCCCACGCCGCCGACCCGCGTCGGGAGCTCGCCCGCCAGCGTCGCCTGGCATTGCAGCGAAGCGCCGGCTACCTGCTGGGCAAGGCGCCCGCAGAGGCGCGAGCCGAGTTCGGCGCCGCACGTCAGGCTGGCAGGCAGCGCGATGAGGTGGACCGGATGCTCGCGAGGTCTGGTCCTGCGGCTGCGACGCTGGCTCCCGGGCTCAGGCCCGCTGCGCGCGAGGTCTGGGCCTCGCGTCGGGACCGGGTGGCCAGGGCGGCGTCCGATTCCTGGCGCGAACGCCGTGGCGACGATCCCGAGACCTCCCTGGACGACCTGATCGGTGACGATTTCGCCGGGGGACGCACCCGGCGCCGTCTGGCCACCCCCGGTCGCATACTGATGATGGTCCTGGTGGTGGCGACCTTCTCCTCCGCGAGGCACCTCTTTGGTCGCGGCCGGCTGAGCTCGGTGGCGCTTGCCCCGGCACCGCACGACCTCGCCTCCGCGTGGGCTGCCTGGCTGCAGCCGACACCGGGGGAGTGGGGTGCCAACGCGGGGTGGCTGGGGCTCATGGCACTCGGGTCGACCTTGGCCGGCGGCCAACCAGAGGTGTTCGTCCGGCTGCTGGTTGTCGCAGCGCCACTGCTCGGGGGCCTGCTTGCCCATCGCGGCCTCCGGCGAGTGCTCGGGGACGGATGGCTGGCTGCTGCGCTCGCGCTGGCGTGGCCGGCGAGCGCTGTGCTGCTGGGGGTCACCGCTCGGGGCAGCGTCTCCGGGGCCATGGCGACCATCCTGCTGCCCGTCGCGGCGGGGCTGGCTGTTCGCTGGTTCCGCCAGGAGGACGACGTTGCTGACCCGTGGCGGGTGCCTGCTGCCCTGGCGCTGGCGCTGGGTTTCCTGGCGCTGGGTTCACCCCTGTTCGCCATGGCCGGTCTGGTCATCGGCGCCGCCCGGGCGCTGACGCGCCGCCGGTTCCATGCCCCTGGCCTGGCGGTGGCGCTCGGACCCTGGCTGCTGCTCCTGCCCTGGTTACCGAGGCTGGTCCAGCATCCTGGCCGGCTGCTCACCGGCACGGACCCCACTTTGGCCCGCGGGGACGCCGGCGCGATGCCGCTGTGGATGGGCGCCTGCCTGGCTGTGCTGATGATGCTGCTGGCGGTGCTCGGGGTGATCCAGGGCCGACCCCGGCTCCATCGCACCGCGTCCACAGGGCTGGTGGTCGGCGTTGCAGCGAGTGCCGTGATCGGCGCCTGGTTGCCAAAGCTGCTCGTTCCGGTGGATGGCCAATCGGTACATCCGTCGGGGGAGCCCTGGCAGCTGACCGCCGTGGCGTGCGTGCTGGTGCTGGTCTCCCTGGCGCTGAACCGCAAGCGAACGAGCCCGATCGTGCCGCGTGCCCATCTGGCAGCTGTGCTGTTGTCTCTGCTCATCGCTGTGCTGGGGTTTGGGGTGGCGATGGTGGGTGCTTCACGCAGCCCGTTGCAGGTGCGGCAGACAGCCGTCCCCGAGTTCGTCACCGCTGTCCAGCAGTCGTCGCGGGCCTCACGAGCGCTCCTCATCGCGATGGACGCCGGGACGCACCGCTGGGCCCTGACCTCCGCCCAGCGACCGGCCTGGGGAAGTGGCGAGGCCCACCCGGTCCTGGCGTCTCCTGAACGTTCTGACCAGGTCGCGGCCCTGGCGGCCCAGTTCGCCCAGGGCACCCCCTCGGATGACCTGGCCGCCCGGCTGGCACGACTGGGGATCGCCCACGTCGTAATGACCGGCGGGGAGGTCCGCGGGCAGGCGGCCCTCTCGAATGCTCCAGGGCTCCACAGTTCCACCTCCGAGCAGGGAACCACCGTCTGGACGGTCCAGGGGCTGACCAGCCGTCTCGCGTTGGACGAAGCGGCGGGCACCTTCCGGCTCGCGGAGACCCCGGATGGCCGGTGGGTCGTCCGAGTCGGGGGAGACAGGGTGCCGGTCCAGGCCGACGCCAGTGGCTTTGGCCTCCACGGCTCGACGGGTGGGAAGTCCGGGGCAGTGACCTGGCGGATGGCGACGCCGTGGTGGCAGGTACCCGCCCAGCTCCTCGGGGTCGTCGTGCTGGCGGTCCTGACCGCACCGAGTGTCCAACGGCAGGGGGCCCGCCCCCCTGCCCGCCTCGCCACCCCGAGGAGGGCCTCATGAGAGCATCCAGCCTGGTGGCGCCGCTCACCACACTGGTCGTCGCGGGGGCAACGCTGGTCGCGGCTGGCTTCGTGCGTCCCGCGCAGCCGGTGGAGCGGCCCGTTGCGATGGTGCCACCGGTGCGCTCCCTGTCCTGCGCCTTCCCCGGTGCCCTGGGCACCGTGTTCACCACCCAGGCAGAGGCGGTGGCGGTGACGACGCCCTCCGGTGCTGCTGTCGAAGACCCCTTCGGGACCGAACGCGTCACCGGACCCGTCCTGCTCACCCGGACCGGTGAGGGCCACTTCGCCGCTGCAGTGCTGTCGAAGGCCGGCGACGCCATGTCGTGGACCGAGTGCGGGGCCCCCGCGACCAGGGGCACCGTGATGCTTCCGATCGCCACGGACACCGAATTGCTGCTGGTGAACACCGACCAGGTCGATGCGGTGGTGAGCATCACGCTGCACGGACCCTCGGGCCGGATCACCTCAGCCGGTCTCGAGGGCGTGGTGGTGCCGCGCCGCCAGTCTGTGCGCGTCCCGATCTCGGTGCACGTGCCAACCGCGACAGCGGTCGCCGCCACCTTCGTCGCCACCCAGGGACGCGTGCGGGCGAGTGCCAATCTGACCCGCGGCGGACGGGAGCAGATGGCACCCTCGCAGGCCCGCAACACCCTCGCCTTCGCCGGTGTCCCGGCGTCCACGAAGGTGCGGCTGGTGCTGTTCAACCCCGGCCGCGAGACCGTCGATGTGGTCGTCAGCGCACTCGGAGTCCGCGGACGCTTCACTGCCGAGGGCGGCGAGGTCTCCATCGACCCGGGCGTCACCGTCGAACTGGACCTGACCGATCCGCTCAACGGAGAATCCGTGGGGCTGCTGGTGGAGGGGAGCGGCCCGATCGCTGGTGCCGTGGATGTGACCGCCGGCGCGGATCGGGTCTGGCTCGCACCCCAGGACCCAGGAACCGAACTGCGCGACGTGGTCCCCGAAGGCCAGCTGCAGCTGGTGAATACCGGCGAGTCCCTGGCCCAGGTGACAGTGGAGGACACCAGGCGCGCCAGCACGCGGCACCAGGTTCCCGCTGGCGGGACGGCGACAGTGGCCGTCCCGGCCGGCGTGGTGCGGATCACCTCCGACAAGCCGATCGCTGCGGGCGTCCTGGTGACCGGGAAGGGGCTGGCCTCGACCCGGGTGCGCGCCGTGCAGAACACCACCCGACCCGAGCCGGGGATGCTGGACCCACAGCTGGGCCAGACCTAGTAGTCGTCGTCCAGGTCGACGTGGGGGTCGATGTCGTGGACGCTGTGGCCGGTGACTGCGGAAAGCTGCTCGACCAGGGTGCGGTGGACCAGGATGCGCAGTCCGCGCCTCGTGGCTGAGCGGTGCTCGAGGGGACGGCGGAAGATCACGATGCGGGCAGGGTAGCTGCCGACGGCCTCGATGGCAACGGCCAGGGGCACGCCGCCATTGCTGGAGGGGCCCCGCGGAACGTCCTCGATGCCGATGTCGATACCACCGAGCGCCTCGGGACAGCTGCGCTGGACCCGGCCGACAGCATCCTGCACTGCGTCCACGAAAGCCTCGGGTCGGGAGACATAGCCGGGTGTGCGGGCGCCGGGCATGACGGGTCCACGCAGCCCGCGGCCATGCCTGTCCCGTCGTTTCACCATGGATTCGAGCCTAGCGCTCAGGCTGCGAGGGCGGGGCTGTGCCCGGGCGCGACGAGGCGCGGGAGCAACAGTAAAGTTCATCTCTGGATCGAGCATCTGTCGCAAGCTGACCGCTATGGTCGCTGCGGCCGGGCTCAGCATGGCCTCGCCACGGGCTCCGGCCCGGCTGAGTGAGACTCAATAGGAGTGTTGATGACTGACCTGGACCACGCCATCTGGTGGCATGTCTACCCGCTGGGTGCCTGTGGCGCCCCCATCCGGCCCGGC
This sequence comes from Aestuariimicrobium sp. p3-SID1156, assembly GCF_025144225.1. GTDB lineage: Bacteria > Actinomycetota > Actinomycetes > Propionibacteriales > Propionibacteriaceae > Aestuariimicrobium. The sequence goes on along the minus strand of NZ_JALXXB010000010.1, from coordinate 32,851 downwards.
GATCCCGGCGACTGGCAGGGGCATCGGCTCGGACGCCTGGAGGCCTGGCTGGACTACGTCATTGAGCTGGGGTGCAATGGCCTGCTGCTGGGGCCCATCTTCGCGTCCACCAGCCACGGCTACGACACCGTTGACCACTTTCGGCTCGACCCGCGACTGGGGGATGAGGCCGACTGGAACCATCTGGTCGACCAGGCCCACTCCCGCGGGCTGATGATCATGCTCGACGGCGTCTTCAACCACATCGGCGCGCAGCATCCGCTGGTCGAACAGGCGTTGCAGGGCCATGGCATGGTCCACGTCGCCGACGGTGTCCACCGGGGCTGGGAGGGACACGGCGACCTGGCCGAACTCGACCACGACGACCCACGCGTCGTCGACCTGGTGGCAGATGTGATGAAGTTCTGGCTGGACCGCGGCGCCGATGGCTGGCGCCTCGACGTCGCCTACGCCGTCCCCAGCCACTTCTGGACGCAGGTGGTCGACCGCGTCCACGCCTCGCACCCCGAGGCCTTCTTCCTGGGTGAGGTCATCCACGGCGACTTCCCCGGCATCGCTCGCGAGGGCCACCTCGACTCCGTCACAGCCTACGAACTGTGGAAGGCGATCTGGAGCAGCCTGAACGACCGCAACATGTGGGAACTGGCCTGGGCGCTGGAACGCCACGACGACTTCGCGTCCAAGACGACCATGCAGACCTTCATCGGCAACCACGACGTCTCGCGGATCGCCAGCACCGTGGGGGACACCGGGGCCGCCGTCGCCGCTGCGCTCCTGCTGACGCTCCCGGGGATGCCCAGCATCTACTACGGGGACGAGCAGGCCTTCCGTGGGACCAAGGGCACCGGCGTGGCCGCTGACGACCCGGTCCGGCCGCCCCTTCCGGAGCACCCGGGCCAGCTCCATCCGGGCGGGGAGTGGATGCATCGGCTCCACCAGGAACTCATCGCACTTCGTCGCCGCAACCCGTGGATCAGCACCGGACGACTGCAGGTGCTGGACAAGACCAATCCCACGATCAGCTATGCCGTCCGCGCCGAGGGGCATGAACTCACCGCCCACCTCGACATCAGCGAGGAGCCCAGGATTGAGGTCACCATCGACGGGCAGCAGCAGTTCAGCTGGCCCCAGTAGCGGATTGGCCAGAGGGGCTAGCGGTCCGCGATCACCCTCAGGTGCCCGCGTTCGGCCAGCACCACCACGGAGCCGTCCAGGATGGGGTCGCGGTCCTCGAGCCCCGCCGCGCGGAGAAGAGCCGGATCGTCATCCCGCAGACCCACCTCGCGAATCGCGTCCGCCAGGGCCAGGAGGTCATCAGTCGGGGGTGGCGGGGGAGCCTCGTCCAGCCCGGGCAGCCGGATCAGCTCCCAGCCATTGGGCACTGATGTCCGCTCGGCATGCCGGCGGCACAGGTCATAGGCGCCCGGAACCGGCGCAGGGGACAGCGGGCCCAGCGCGACGCTCTGGTGGGCATAGTCATAGGTCAGCGTGGTCACCGCGCGGTTCGAGCACGAGGTGCGCTGGCAATGACGTCGAAGGGGCACAGGCCGAGAGTAGGCCCCACAACGGCGTCACGATGGCAGCCTCGCCGCTAGGCTGGCGAAGTGATCACCGAGGGAATCTTCAAGGCCAATGACATCCGCGGGGAGGTCGGCGTCCAGTGGGACGCCGCCGGAGCGGCGGCCGTGGGAGCTGCCTTCGTGGAGTTGGCCGGCCTCGAGGGCCAGGAGTTCGTGATGGGTCGCGACATGCGCACGACCGGTGAGGAGATGTCACGCGCCTTCGCCGCCGGTGCCGCCTCGCGGGGGGCTCGGATCAAGGACATCGGCCTGGCCTCCACCGACGGCCTCTGGCACGCCTCCGGTGCCTTCGCGCTGCCCGGTGTTCAATTCTCTGCCAGTCACAACCCGGCCAAGGACAATGGCATCAAGTTCTGCCGCTCGGCCGCGCGTCCGGTCGAAACCGATTTCCTGTCCCGACTGCGCGACCGTGCCATGGAGCTCGACGGCACCGTCGACACCACCCTCCCCGAGGGCGTGGTGGAGCAGGTCGATGCCCTGTCCGGCTACGCCGAGCACCTGCGCACCCTCGTCCCCCTCGAAGGCATCCGCCCGCTGAAGGTCGTCATCGACGCCGGTAATGGCATGGCAGGCCACACCGTGGGCGCCGTTCTGGGAAACCTGCCGCTGGAGATCATCGGTCTCTACCTCGACCTCGATGGCACCTTCCCCCACCACCAGCCCAACCCGCTCGAACCCCAGAACCTGGTGGACGCCCAGCAGGCCGTCCGCGAGCACTCCGCCGACCTCGCGCTGGTCTTCGACGGGGACGCCGATCGCTGCTTCCTCATCGACGAGCGCGGTGAGGTGGTCAGCCCTTCGGCCATCACCGCGCTGATCGCCCGCGCCGAGCTCGAGCGTGAGCCGGGCGCGACCATCGTGATCAACACCATCACCAGCCGCACCGTGGCTGACGTCGTGGGCGAGCACGGCGGTACCTGCGTGGTCAGCAAAGTCGGCCACACCTTCGTCAAGGCCCTGATGGCCGAGCACGACGCGATCTTCGGCGGCGAGCACTCGGCCCACTACTACTTCCGTGACTTCTGGGGTGCTGACACCGGCATGCTTGCCGCCCTGTACGTCCTCAACATCCTGGGACGCCGCCAGGCCCCCCTCTCGGAGGTCATGTCCGAGTACGAGCGTTACGCCGCTTCCGGAGAGATCAACTCCACCGTCCAGGATGCCCAGGCCGTGATGGGCCGCGTTGAGCACGCCTTCGCCAACCGGGGCGAGTCGGACTGGATCGACGGCCTCACCGTCCGGGCCGAGGAGTGGTGGTTCAACCTGCGGCCCTCGAACACCGAGCCCTACTTGCGTCTCAATGTCGAAGCCGCAGACCAGCCGATGATGGTTGGCATCCGCGATGAAGTGTTGGCCCTCGTGAGAGAATCGCAGTCATGACCCAGACCCCAGAACTCGACCTGTCGGCGGAATTCCTGGAGATCGCAGCCTGCCCGGCCTGCCACTCCAAGTTCGCCGTGGACTACGACACCCACGAACTGGTCTGCGGTTCGACCCAGTGCGGTCTTGCCTACCCGGTGCGCGAGGGGATCCCGATCCTCCTCATCGACGAGGCACGTCAAACCCTGGCGGAGTGAGCGCAGCCTGATGGACTTCGACGACTCCAGGCTCGCCGACTCCCCGATGAGCCCGCAGGCCGACGAGGCGCTGCGTCACCTCGCCGGCGCGGGAGCGCGCATCCGTCGCGAGGCCTCCCAGCCCGCTCGTGACCTGGCCCAGCGTTTCGAGGCAGGTCGTCGACCGCGCGGAGTGGTTGCGCTGGGCCGCGGCGCGCGGCTGCTGCGCGCGGTGATGGAGCCCTTCTGCCCCTCGCCCTTCGTCGCCTGGCCCTTTGACGGGCTCCCGGCATGGGTGGGCGCCCTGGACCTGGTCGTCGTCCTCGCCCCCGAGGGGTCCGAACCCGGCTTGGTGCAGGCGGCTCGGGAAGCCGCTCGCCGGGGCAGCGCCGTGATGCTGGCCGGACGCCCCGACTCGGTGATCGCCGAAGCCGCTGCCGGGCGCAGCTCCCTGCTGGTCCCGATGGAGACCGGTGACGAGTTGGCCTGCGTGGTGCAGGTGCTGGCGGTGCTCCACGAGCTTGGCCTGGCCCCGCACCTGGTGCCCGAGAGCGTGGCCGAGGCCTGCGACCTGGTCGCCCAGGAGTCCTCGCCGCATCGCAGCCTCGCGGACAACCCCGCCAAGGACCTGGCCCTCAACCTGGCCGAGGCCCAACCCCTGCTGTTCGGAGGCACCGTGCTGGCTGCCCGCGCCGCGCGCCGGGTGGCGGAGTCCCTGCGGCGCCACTCCGGGCGCCCCGCGTTGGCTGCCGATGCCCAGGAACTCGAGCCGGTGCTGGTCTCGACGCACAACCGCGACCTGTTCGCCGATCCCTTCGACGAGCCCGCTGAGCTGCGTCCGGTGCTGCTGGTGCTCGACGATGGCACCCAGGACGCGCTCGCGAGGCGCGCCGCCGGCGAACTGGTCACCCTGGCGAACCACCACGACGTCAGGGTCTGCACGATTTCGGCCGAGGGCAGCTCGGCGGTCGACCGGTATGCCTCGCTGCTCTACCGGGGCCTGTACGGCTCGACCTGGCTCGCGATCGGATTGGGACGACTCTGATGACTGCCGTGATGGTCCTCAACGGACCGAACCTGGGGCGGCTGGGCAAGCGCGAACCCGAGGTGTACGGGCACACCACCCACGCCCACCTCTCCGACCACCTGGTCGTCCTGGGCCGCGAACTGGGGCTCGAGGTCCAGGTTCGCCAGACCGACGCCGAGGCCGAGATGATCAGCTGGCTGCACGAGGCTGCCGACTCTGGTGCCTGGGTCGTGCTCAACGCTGGCGCCTGGACGCACTACTCGATCGCGATCGCCGATGCTGCCGCGCAGGTTGCGAACTACCTCGAGGTGCACATCTCGAACGTGCATGCGCGCGAGGAGTTCCGCCACCACAGCGTCCTGTCAGCGAAGGCTGCCGGTGTGCTCGTGGGGCTGGGCCTGAACGGTTACGACCTGGCCCTGCGTCACATCGCTGCGGTCAGCGCGGCTTCTCGTTGAGGGACTCCCAGATCTCCTTGCAGTCCGGGCAGACCGGGAACTTGTCCGGGTTGCGGCTGGGCACCCACACCTTGCCACAGAGGGCGACCACGGGCGTGCCGTTGACCATGGCCTCCATCAGCTTGTCCTTGGGGACGTAGTGCGCAAAGCGCTCGTGGTCGCCGTCCTCGGCGTTGAGGGTTCGTTCGTCGAGAACGGTCTGCGAACCGGGGGCGAGCTGCTGCTGGGTCATGGTGGCGATTCTACTAGGGTGATCAGGTGCTCGAGCCTGCTCCCCGCCCCGCTGTGGAGCCGCCGCGCACCCTGATCGTCGGCCTGCTCGCCTCGGTGGTCGCGGTCGCCTTCGAAGCAGTCGCCGTCGCCACCGCCATGCCCGCTGCCGGACGACAACTCGGCCACATCGCCCTCTACGCCTGGACCTTCACCCTCTTCGTCATCGGCATGGCGCTGTCCACCGTGCTCTCCGGACGCCATTGCGATCGCCACGGCCCGATTCGTGCGCTGCAGGCCGGGTTGCTGCTGTTCGGGCTGGGGTTGCTGATGGCCGCACTGGCACCCTCGATGTACGTCCTGCTGGTGGCCCGGTTCGTGCAGGGCTTCGGGGGAGGGGCTTTCAATGTCGCCCTGATGGTGGTGGTCGCCGGCCTGTTCGACGCCCAGCGACGCGCCTCGATCATGACCGCCTTCTCCGTCTGCTGGGTGATGCCCGCCTTCCTGGCTCCGCCGATTGCCGCGTGGCTGACCGAGAACCTGTCCTGGCACTGGGTTTTCGCCTGCATGATCCCTGTCGTCGTGGCGACCGTCGTGCTCTCCAATGGGACGCTGACCAGCCTGCGCGACAGGCTTCGCCCCGACGGTTCCGAGGACGCCAACCCGGTCCCGCTGTGGAGCGCCTTCGTGGCGACCGGCGGTGTCGCGGCGGTGCAGGTGGCCGGGCAACGGCTGGACCTGGTGGCCATCCCCATCCTGGTGGTCGGCCTGGCTTGCCTGGCGGTGAGCCTGCCCCGATTGATGGCGCCCGGCTTCTTCCGGGTGGCGCCGGGGATCGCGGCGACCTCGTGGGTGCGTGCCCTGCAAGCGGGGGCGTTCTTCGCCGCCGAAGCCTTCCTCCCGCTGAGCCTGGTCACGATCCGGGAGCTGTCGTTGTTCAAGGCCGGCCTGATGCTCACGGTGGGCTCAATCGGCTGGACCACCGGCTCCTGGCTGCAGGCCAGGCCCTGGGTGGGACTGAGACGAGACCAGCTGGTCCAGCTCGGCGTCCTGTGCACGGCGCTCGGGATGGGCGTGGTCGCCGCCGCGACCGCCCGGTCGTGGTCGGTCTTCCTGGTGGGGACCGGGTGGACGGTGGCCGGCTTCGGGATGGGGTTGGCGGTGGCCTCGACCAGCCTGATCGTGATGTCGCTGTCGAGCCCGGCCCAGATCGGGCGCAACACCAGTTCGCTGCAGGTGGCCGAAGCGCTCGGCAACTCACTGTTCGTGGGGCTGGCGGGTGCTGTCTTCGCCAACCTCCGGCTCAGCCACGCGCCGGCCGGGACCTTCTCCTGGACCTTCCTGCTGGTCGTGGGGGTGGCCTTGGCAGCGGTCGCGGCATCGCTGCGGATCGGCCGAGTGCCCCATTGATCGCCTCTGCCAGAATGGGAGAGTGACTTCCGCTTCTCCTGCTCCTGCCGCGCCTCCGCCCGGGTGGTACCCCGACCCCGCCGGCAGCGTGCAGGAACGCTACTGGGAGGGAACCCGCTGGACGAAGAACCTACGCGATGCGCAGAAGGATCCCACAGTCGAGCTGAAGGCGTCCGAGCCCGCGGCCGTTCGGCCCGAGCCGCAGACCCAGGTGCTGCCCGGCAGCGTGCCGACCCCGCCGCGGCCGCCACGGCCGGGTGGGGCCGGCCACGTGCAGGCGCCCCAGCCGGGATGGGTGCCCGGGCAGCCGTACGGGCATCCGTACCCGATGGCTGTTGGCACGCCGAGCGTCACGGCCGATGGCGTCCCGCTGGCCGCCTACTGGAAGCGAGTCGTCGCGACGCTGATCGACTGGGTGTTGACCAGCCTTCTCGGCGTGCTGGTCGGCTGGTCCTACGCCCGCCGGGCCTGGAACGGCTTCAAGGAATTCTTCGCCTGGTCGATGGACAACCCCGGCGTCTGGAACGACGGCAGCCAGTTCGACTACGCCGTCCCGGCGAGCAACCTGATAATGGTGGTGGCGCTGGTCGCCTTCGCCACCCAGCTGCCGCTGGTCGCCAAGCTCGGTGGCACCCTCGGGCAGGTCATGATGGGCCTGCGGGTGGTTCCTGCCGGACACGGCCACACCCCGCGCGTGAGCTGGGCCACCAGCCTGCGCCGTTCGGCGGCCTGGCTGGCCATCCACCTGACCAGCATGTTCCTGTTCTTCTTGCCGCAGCTGGTCAGCTACCTGCGTCCGCTGTGGCACCCGGGACGCCAGACCTGGCATGACAGCCTGGCCCGCACGCAGGTGATTGACGCACGTCTGACACCGTCGCGGTGATGTCCTAGGCTGACAGTGTGGCACTCGAGGATCCCGCACTGGCAGAGTTGGCAGACCACTTCGGCATTTCCCAGGAGTTCTGGGACTGGAAGGGTCGCCACACGACAATCTCCCCCGACAGTGTGCGGTCGGTGCTCGCGGCGCTCGGGGTCGACGCTAGCACCCCGGAGGCTGCCTGGGCCGCGGTCGAGGATGTCCGCAACCGCCCGTGGCGACGGGCGCTGCCCTCGTGCGTGGTCATCGAGCAGGGACAGTACCGGACGATCCCGGTGCACGTCATCGCCGGCGCCAATGCCGACCTGCACATCCGCACCGAGCAGGGCGACCACTACCCCTGCCAGCAGATCAACAACGAGGTGCCCGACCGTATGGTGGATGGCACCTGGCTGGGCGAGGCCACCTTCGAGCTACCCCGCGATCTGCCGCTCGGCTACCACCGGATGGTGCTCCACACCCAGGACCGCGAGATCGACTCCTCACTGATCGTGACCCCTGCCTTCCTCGGTTTCCCCCGCGAGATGGGGGAGCGCCGCGCCTGGGGCTATGCCGCCCAGCTCTACTCGGTACGCTCGCGCCAGTCCTGGGGCATCGGTGACCTGGTTGACCTGGCCGACCTGCAGGTCTGGGCCCGGACGCAGCAGTTCGCCGACTACGTGCTGGTCAACCCGCTGCATGCCGCCCAGCCGGTACCGCCGATTGAGCCCTCGCCCTACCTGCCCAGCTCGCGACGCTATGTGAACCCGCTCTACCTGCGCCCGGAGGCCATCCCCGAGTATGCGGGCGTGGATGATGCCACCCGCGACCAGATCGAGTCCATCCGCGCTAACCTCACCGAGGACCTCGCGGGGGAGGACCAGCTCAAGCGCAACGAGTCCTGGCGGGCGAAGCTGTCGGCGCTGGAGGTGCTCTATCGCGTCGGTCTGCCGCAGGCCCGCCAGATGGCCTTCGAGGGCTTCCGCCGCCGTGAGGGACGCCTGCTCCGTGACTTCGCGACCTGGTGCGTCCTGTTCGAGCAGCTGGGCTCCGACTGGCATGAGTGGCCCGAGGAGTACCGCCGCCCTACCTCGCCGGAGGTGGCGGCCTTCGCCGAGGAGCACGCTGATCGCGTCCAGTTCTTCGAGTGGTTGCAGTGGAACTGTGAGCACCAGTCCTCGGTCGCCCAGCAGGCAGCCAAGGACGCCGGTATGGCGATCGGCCTGGTGCAGGACCTTGCCGTGGGCGTCAACAAGGCCTCCGCGGACACCTGGCTGCTGTCGGATGTCTTCGCCCAGGGGGTGTCGGTGGGGGCCCCGCCGGACCAGTACAACCAGAACGGGCAGGACTGGGGCCAGCCGCCCTTCCGCCCTGACCGCCTCGCCGACCTCGGCTATGCGCCCTTCCGCGACATGGTGGCCGGCGCGCTGCGGCACTCCGGTGGCCTGCGCGCCGACCACATCATCGGCCTGTTCCGCCTGTGGTGGGTGCCGGAGGGCAATTCGCCCAAGGACGGCTGCTACGTGCGCTACGACCACGAGGCACTGATCGGCATCCTGGCCCTGGAGGCCTACCGTGCCGGTGCGGTGGTGATCGGTGAGGACCTGGGCACCGTCGAGCCGTGGGTGCGCGAGTACCTGTCCCGCCGAGGGCTGCTGGGCACCTCGGTGCTCTGGTTCGAGAACGGTGAAGACGGCCAGCCGCTGCCACCGGAGCAGTGGCGCCGCTACTGCATGGCGTCGGTGACCACCCACGACCTGCCGCCGACGGCGGGTTACCTGGCCGGGGACCACGTGCGGCTGCGCCACCGGCTGGGGTTGCTGACCGAGTCCCTGGAGGATGAGCTGCAGCATGCCCGCACCGAGCAGGAGGGCATGATGCGGATGCTCTCCGATCGTGGCTACCTGCGTCCGGAATCGGACGAGGACCCGGTCGATGAGGGTGCTGACGAGGTGGAACGCCAGGTGCTGGCGATGCACCGTGCCCTGGTGGACACCCCCTCGCTGTTGCTCAACGTGGCGCTGACCGATGCAGTCGGCGACCGGATGACCCAGAACCAGCCCGGCACCATCGACGAGTACCCCAATTGGCGGGTGCCGCTGACCGGGCCCGATGGCAAGCCGATGTTCCTCGAGGACGTCTACGCCAGCGAGCGGGCGATGCGCTTGTCGGCAGTGATGAACGGCTTTGACGTGGTTCCGGCTCCTTGGGGGCGCAGGGGCGAGGCTCAGCTGTAGTGGTAGCGGCAGGCGGCGATCCTGACCTCGCCGTCGGCCAGCTTGTAGATGAGCCGATGCTCCCCGGTGATGCGGCGGCACCAGTAGCCGGCGAAGTTGTGACGGAGGGGTTCCGGCTTGCCGATGCCTTCGTTGCCGTGTCGCTGGATGTCCCGGAGCAGTGCGTTGATCCGTTTCACGACGCTGCGGTCCTGGGCCTGCCACCAGAGGTAGTCCTCCCAGGCATTGGCGTCCCAGACCAACAGGACGTCAGTCATCGGTGAGTGCGTGCTGCTCGCCTCGCCCGGCCTCGAGCCGCTCGATGGCGTCGAGTAGTCGCCGGGCATTGGCGGGAGAGTGCATGAGGTGCGCGGTTTCCCGCAGGGATTCGTACTCATCCAGCGCGACGATGACCACGGGGTCGTGGCCGGCGCGCGTGATGACCACCTCTTCACGATCGTTCACGACGCTGTCGAGAACTTCCGCGTAACGAGACCTGGATTCCCTATAGCTCATGGTGCGCATGTGTGCCTCCTGTACGTAAAAGCGTACAGCAGGTGACGCCGGCTGGCTCATTCCACCAGGGCCGGTGCGTTGGGCACCGGATGGACGCCATGGGGATCTGCCGCGAAGAAGCCGATCGCGGTGAGCCCGTGGCGTCCGAACAGGGCTTCAAGGCGCTTGCGCCACGCCAGGTCATTGCTCGTGACGCCCGGCTCGCTGTGCCCGAAGGCGACCAGGATGTGGCTGGCGTGGTTGCTGATCTCGTCCGCCATGACGTCGAGCCGGTCGACGAAGTCGTGGTTGCGCCAGTTCATGTCCTCTCCCATGAAAGGTGCACGAATCGGGATGCCGTCGGAATGGCTCGTCAGGAAGAGCAGGCCATTGTTGAGGCGGTCGTCGAGACTGAACAGGAGGTCCACGACGTCGGCCAGGTTGTTGTCCCACAGGGGCTTGCTCGCCCAGTCCCTGGGCAGGTCTTCGAAACTCATACCGGGATCATGGGAGGTGGGAGCGTTCTTGACCCCGTTGTCCACAGGTCCATTTCTGAACACTTGAGAATGCTTGAGAGAACACGTCGAGTCTCTCTGCATCAAGCCGCTCCGTGGCGCGGCTGCTCCGCAGGTCGTGCGCGAGTTCCATTCTGCGCGATGTCAGGACATCATGGACGGCGGCGTGTGTCTCTTCGTCGCTGATTCGCGCAGCTTCAAATCCCAGCCATGCGGCGCCGATGAGTGATCCGTCGTAGTTCACGAGGGGTCCGGCGCTGCTGTGTTCCCACGCCGTGTCCGCGTACGGCTTCTCCGCGACAGCGCGGAAGAGGTGGCCAAGATCGATGGCGTCCTTGGGGTTCGATGAACCTCGGGCATTCCAGGCGAGAATCTTCAGGATGGCGAGCGCAGGAACCGACGCCGTGTCGACGATGAGGTCGGCGCTGACTCTGACGCGATCGCTGTGCTCGGCGGCCTGACTCAGCCCCCTGATGTCGAGAATCGAGTCCGTGAACTCAAGCATGCCGTCGGCTGCGATATCCCCGAAGGGGACGAGGTCGACCTCAACGCCGGCGGCCATGAACTTGTGCTCTGATTGTCCGATGCGGTCCAAGCCCTGCGTCGCGACGCGGAATTGTTCCATCGAGTCAACGCGGATGGCCAGGTCGATATCTCTCGTCGCGCGCTCGGGTTCAGCGTCTTGAATAAGAGAAGTCGTGACGTCCCGCGCAAGAGCTCCAATGACGAGGTAAGGCACCCTCATCTTACGAAGGTGCCCGTCGAGGACAGTGAGTGCCTCGGGGATGCCCTCAGGCAGTCTCGATGAGACGTCGAAGGTTCGGGTCATCGTGGAGTGCTCTCTCTGCGACTTCGATCTGCCGGGGGTCCATGCTGGTCAACATATCCGCCCGGATGACCATGCTCGCCGCGATGCCGGGCGGATTGTCCGTTGGCCCGAGCAGGGGTGTTCTCACTTCCACCGCTCGACCGTCGCCGTGCGAGCGCAGCCGCAGGCTGCGAGCGACCTCGGTGGGTACAGACGCGTAGACGACAGCGGTCGTGGGGCGTATTGGCCATCCGAGTAGGCTGCCAGCCAGTTCGCCGCTCAGGTGGGTCGCTCCGGCGCGCGCGAGCGTCGACGGGAGGTCGATGTCCGGGTCAATGTAGCCGCGACGGGATTGCCTGTGCGCGCCGCCCCGCGCCAGATAGGCCTGGGTCCATTCGTCAAGAAGCGATCGACCGCGTCGCAACCCACTGGGTGACAGGTATCCGCGCTCTCGGAGTTTTCTGGTGGTCAGGTGTGCGGCGCCGTGCGAGATCCCGATGAGCTGTGCGAGTTCCCGTGCTGCAAGGTGTGCTGCTCCGGGATGCGTGACCAGGGCGATGATGACCCGAAGGTCCGTCTTGGTGAATCCCGACGGCAGCCGATCTTGAGTGATGGTGGATGTCCGTCCCTGTACGTCAATCAGAAAGTTGGACGCTCTGATCCAAGCATTGCCAGCGGCGTCGGCGTAGGCGACTCCCATCTCTCGCGCCAGGTGGGCGACTTCTCCCGTGACCCGGTCTGCGATCAGCAATGAGTCGTCCAGACGGGCCAGCTTCTCCAGGGAGAGCGCAGCAGTGGCAGGTCGCAAGTGCTTCTTGACGCCCACGCGGAACTCCTGGGAGTGCCGTCGCCACCCAAGCCTCAGACGCGCATCTGCCAGGGAATCAGAGTTGCCGTGAGGAATTTCTCCCAGCAGTTCGACGGACAGGCCGTGTGCGGCCAGCTCGCCCAGGGCAGAGCCAAGCAATTCCGGAGCGTCCAAAACTTCCATATGTCCATGTTACATGGACGCAGTGAATATTTGGACACAATCGCCCCGGAACCTGGATTTCAGATCGTGACGGGGCCCTTCACGTAGGGGTTGTTCACCAGGTCGCCGTCGTCGTCGAGCATGATCGTCGGGATCGCGGGCTCACCCTTGCTCACGCGCAGGGCCGAGCGGGGCAGTTCACTGCGGACGCGCAGGTGCCGCTCCCGGGCCGCGTCGGCGGACTCGTGCGCGATAACCTCACCATCCCGGACCAGCTGGACCAGTAGTTCGCGGTCGTTGCCGTCGTCCTTGGGCTGGGCCTCGATCCCGATGATCTCGGCCCGGGCGACTCCCTGTTCGTCCACGCGGCGAAGGGCATACTTGCGGCCCCCCACGGTGTTCTTGTTGAGTGACTTCTTCGCCACGGGCGCCAGCGGCCCGTCGGCGGAGTCGGCGCGTGCGACCAGCTTGTAGACGAAGCCGCAGGTCGGGTGGCCTGAACCAGTGACCACCGAGGTGCCGACGCCGAAGCCGTCCACCGGGGCGCCGCGCAGGGCCGCGATCTGCCACTCGTCCAGGTCTGAGGTCACGATGATCCGGGTCTGTTCCGCCCCCAGGTCGTCGAGGAGGTCCCTGACCTCGCGCGCGGCGATCGCCAGGTCGCCGGAGTCGAGTCGCACCGCCCCCAGGCGTCCCCCGGTCAGGCGGACGCCGGCGCGCACCGCCTGCTCGACGTCGTAGGTGTCGGTCAGCAGGGTGGTGTCCTCGCCGAGAACCTTGATCTGGGCTGCGAAGGCCTCCTCCTCGGTGTCGTGCAGCAGGGTGAAGGAGTGGGCGGCAGTACCGGAGGTGGGGATGCCCCAGGTGCGTCCGGCCTCGAGGTTCGAGGTGGAGCTGAAACCGGCGATGTAGGCGGCACGCGCCGCGGCGACCGCGCTCATCTCCTGGGTGCGCCGCGAACCCATCTCGATGATCGGACGCCCATCTGCCATCGCGGACATCCGGCTCGCTGCCGACGCGATCGCGGAGTCGTGATTGTAGATGCTCAGGAAGAGCGTCTCGAGGAGGACCGCCTCCTCGAAGCTGCCCTCGACCACCAGCAGGGGCGAGCCGGGGAAGTAGATCTCGCCCTCGGGGTAGCCCCAGATGTTGCCGGTGAACCGGTAGTCCGCGAGCCAGTCGGCCAGGCCGTCGTCGATCACGTTCTTGTCGAGCAGGAACCGGATGTCGTCCTGGTCGAAACGGAAGTCCTCCAGCGCCTTGAGCGCACGGCCGACGCCGGCGACCACGCCATAGCGGCGTCCTTCGGGCAGTCGCCGGGGGAAGAGCTCGAAGACGCTGCGCCGCCCGGCGGTTCCGGACGCTCGGGCGGCGCGCACCATCGTCAGTTCGTAATGGTCGGTCAGCAGCGACGTGGTCATGGTCGCCAGCCTAGGGCTCACGCCGTGCCAGAATGGAGGGTATGTCCACAGCTTTTCCCTCCGGTGATGGCCCGCAGGGCGGCACGGCGACCGTCGAGCAGGTCGAGGAGCACGTGGACCTCGCCAAGGCGTGGATCACGCTGGTCTGGGACGACCCGGTCAACCTGATGAGCTATGTGACCCACGTGTTCACCAGCTACTTCAAGTACTCCCGGGAGAAGGCCGAACAGCTGATGCTGCAGGTCCACAACGAGGGCAAGGCGGTGGTCTCCACCGGCTCTCGCGAGGAGATGGAGCGCGACGTGGCCGCCATGCACGGTTTCGGCCTCTGGGCCACCGTGGACAGGGCGGAGTGAGGCGTGGGACGTTTCCGCCACATCGGGTCTGAGGTGTGGCTGCAGGTCGACCGCGACGAATTGCAGCTACTGAGCCAGTCGGTTTCGGAGTACATCACCCTCATCGACGATGGACGCCCGGTGGGCCCGCAGCCCCATGAGCTCTCCGAGGACGACCCGTTTGCTGCGTGGGAACGAAGCTTCGGCCAGGAACCCAGCATCGAGGACGAGCACCTCGACGACGAGCGCGACCCGGTCACCGAGCGACTGTTCCCGCCGGCCTACATCGACGACCCGGAGGCCGCGAGCGACTATCGCCGCTTCACCGAACCCGAGCAGCGGGCCGCCAAACTGTCCGCCGCCCAGGTGGTGCTGGATGACCTGGGCAAGGTGTCCCGCGGCGAGGTCCGCATCCGCCAGGAGCACATCGATGCCTGGCTGAAGACGCTGAACTCACTCAGGCTCGTGCTGTCGGTGATGCTGGGCATCACTGACGAGATCACCAGTCACGATGTGGCGGAGCGTCCTGATGAGGACCCGCGCGCCTGGCTGCACACCTTCTATTCCTGGCTGGGATGGATGCTGGAGTCCCTGCTGGAATGCGTCCTGCCCGAATGAACGAGATTGAGCCCACCGCGCCGATCGGAGTCTTCGACTCGGGATTCGGCGGGCTCACGGTGGCCCGTGCCATCGCCGACGTACTGCCGAACGAGGACATCGTCTACGTCGGCGACACCGCCCGGGCGCCCTATGGGCCGCGTCCGATCGCCGAGGTGCGCAGGTTTGCGCTGGAATGCCTCGACAAGCTGGTCAACCACGGTGTGAAAGCCCTGGTCATCGCGTGCAACACCGCGTCCGCCGTGGTGCTGCGCGATGCCCGCGAACGCTACGACGTCCCGATTGTCGAGGTGGTGCTCCCCGCAGCTCGCCGGGCGGCAGCGGTGACCCGCAATGGACGCATCGGCGTGATCTGCACGAAGGCGACGGCCATCTCGATGGCCTACGAGGACGCCCTGGCGGCCAACCCGGGCGTTGCCGTCACCACCAGCCCCTGCCCACGGTTCGTGGAGTTCGTCGAGGCCGGCATCACCTCGGGGCCGGAGGTGCTGGCCGTGGCCCGCGACTACCTGGCGCCCATCAAGCGCGCTGGCTGTGACACCCTGATCCTGGGTTGCACCCACTACCCGCTACTTGAGGGGGTGGTCAGCTACGTCATGGGTGATGCGGTGAACCTGGTCAGCTCGTCGTCGGAAGCCGCGCAGGAGACCTGGCGAGTGCTCAACGACCTCCGGCTGGCCACCCCGAACCGCGATGGGTCGCACCGGCTCTTCCTCACCACCGGGGACGCCGAACGTTTCCAGGGCATCAGTCGTCGCCTGCTGCCCGCCTTCGTGAACACCGCCCACGAGATCCACGTCGGGTCACTGCCCACACGCTGAGTCAGCACTCCTTGGACTGGAAGACGCCCCACTTCCCCTTGCCCATGTCGACGGCAATGCGGCAGGACTCCGGGCTACCCTTCTGGACCGCGATGGCCGCCCCCACGCGGGTGGCAGTGGAGGAGCCATCGGGCCACGAGCCGCGCCAGATGGCCCTGGCCTTGTCCTGGATGTCCACGATGTTGCAGGGCACGGTGCCGATGCGTTTGCCGGGCTCGGCGGTCAGCGTCGGCTCGAGGACGTAGAAGTCCCCACCGTTCCAGTAGATGCCGCTGGCATAGCCAGCGATCTCAAAGACGCCATTCCGCGGCACGGGGGTGGGACACGTCGTGGCTGTCGGTGTCATGGATGTTGGCGTCGCGGCAGGCTCGGCGAGAATGGCTCGTGGCCACCAGCGAATCGTGGCCCCGACCACCAGGGCGAGCGCAGACACCAGCGCCACCGCAATGACCAGGTGCTGGCGTCGACGGCGTCGCAGCGCTTCCCGGTGCACCTGCCACAGGTCCAGCGGTTCCAGGTCCGGCACCAGCTGCCTCAAACGATCGGTCATCTCACACCTCCACGAGGTCACGCAGGACGGGATTGGACCGCAGCCGGTCAAGCGCTCGGGCGGTCTGGGTGGTGACGGTCTGCTCGCTGCAGCCCAGCGCGGCGGCCGTCTCACGGACGCTGAGGTCATCCAGGTGGCGCAGCGCCACCACGGCCCGCTGCTGCTGGGGCAGTTGGGCGAGCGCGGCGACCAGGGCTTGGCGTTCGAGGGCGATGGCGTCCTCGGTGGGGGAGTCGGGGACTTCTGCCCTGGGGCTCTCGGGCCGTCGACGCTGCGAGCGCCACGTGTTTAGCACGATCGTGCGCAGATAGGCCCGCGGGACCTTCGCGCGGAGGACGAGCCGCTGCTTGGTGAAGGCGCGGATCAGGGCCTCCTGGGCGAGGTCTCGGGCGTCCTCGGGATTGCCGGTGAGCGCCCAGGCCAGCCGCAGCACACCGGCCTGCTCACGCACCACCAGCTCCTCGAAGTCATTGAGCGCCATCGGTTCCTCCTCCCTCACCCCCTGTGACGGCCTGGTCGGCCGCTTTCGTCAACAACTCTTCCGGATTGGTGTGGGTACGCTGGTGAGGCGGGCCGTGTGACCCGCTCGAACGACGAGGAGATGACCATGTGCACCAAGGTGACCTGCGCGAAGTGCGGCAAGCCGACCTGGAAGGGCTGCGGGGAGCACATCGAGGATGCGCTGCGCGGCGTCCCCCAGGCTGAGCGCTGCACCTGCCCGCGCTGACCTGGCCTGCCCGCTCTGCGAGGTGGCTAGGCTGGCGTCCATGACCCAGACCCCCGCCACTCCCAGCAGGCGTTCCGACGGACGCGCCGATGACCAGCTGCGCCCGGTGCGCATCACCCGCGGCTGGCTGGACCATGCCGAGGGATCGGTGCTGGTCGAGTTCGGCAATACCCGCGTCCTGGTGGCGGCCAGCGTCACCGAAGGGGTTCCGCGCTGGCGCAAGGGCAGTGGCCTGGGCTGGCTGACCAGCGAGTACGCCATGCTGCCGCGTGCCACCCACGACCGTTCCGATCGCGAGTCCCACAAGGGACGCATCGGAGGGCGCACCCACGAGATCAGCCGCCTCATCGGCCGTGCGTTGCGTGCTGTCGTGGACCTCAAGGCGCTGGGGGAGAACACCATCGTCATCGACTGCGACGTGCTCCAGGCCGACGGCGGCACCCGGACCGCCTCCATCACCGGTGCCTATGTCGCGCTGGTCGACGCGGTCGAGTGGCTGCGCCAGCGCGGATCGCTGGCCGGGGAGCCGCTGAAGGACTCGGTGTCGGCAATCTCGGTGGGCATCGTGAACGGCCGTCCGGTGCTGGACCTGCCCTATGACGAGGACTCCACCGCCGGCACCGACATGAACATCGTGGTTGCCGGCAATGGGGACTTCATCGAGGTCCAGGGCACCGCCGAGGGTGTTCCCTTCAACCGCGACGAACTCAACGCGCTGCTCGACCTCGGCCTCAAGGGCTGCGCCGAGCTCGCCGCCATGCAGCAGCAGGCCCTCGCCGAACCCCTGGTGAAGCGTTCCGCACGCCCGATCGGAGAACAGTCATGACCCAGACTCCCCGCGTCCCCCAGATCGTGCCGCCACGCCTGCCGCAGGTGCCCGACCTGCCCGCTGAACCGATGAAGGTCGTGCTGGCAAGCCACAACGCCAAGAAGCTGGCCGAGTTGCAGCGGCTGGTCGCGTCCGAGCAGCTGTTCATCGAGATCGTCGGCCTGAATGCCTGGCCCGAGCACGAGCCCCCCGCCGAGACCGGCACCACCTTCGCCCAGAATGCCCTGATCAAGGCACGGGCCGCGGCGCAGGCCACCGGGCTCCCGTCGCTGGCCGATGACTCCGGCATCGAGGTGGACGCCCTCAACGACATGCCCGGTATCCGTTCCGCGCGCTGGGACGGGCCGGCCTGCGACGACCGCGCCAACCTGGAGCTGCTGCTCCGACAGACCGATGACGTCCCCACCTCCCGGCGCGGCGCCCGTTTCGTCTGTGTGATGGCCTTCGCCACTCCGGAGGGCTTCGAGGAGACCCGACCGGGCATCTGGCCGGGGTCCCTGGCCACCGAGGCGCGCGGCAGCAATGGTTTCGGCTACGACCCGATCTTCATCCCGGAGGGCTCCGAGCTGACCAGCGCCGAGCTCAGCCCCGAGGAGAAGGACGCCCAGTCCCACCGAGCTCGCGCCGTCCGCGAGATCCTCGAGGTGCTCAAGGACTACCAGCGCGACCAGATCCTGGGCGGCGGCGCCGACGCCGAGCCCCGTAGCAACGACCTCTGAGGGGAGCCGAGCATGAAGCAGTACCACGACCTCCTGCGCCGCGTCACCGATGAAGGTATCGACAAGGCCGACCGCACCGGCGTGGGCACCCGCAGCGTGTTCGGCCACCAGATGCGCTTCCACCTGGCCGACGGTTTCCCCCTGCTGACCACCAAGAAGGTGCACACCCGCTCGGTCTTCGGCGAACTGTTGTGGTTCCTGCGCGGCGACACCAACATCAACTGGCTCCACGAGAACAAGATCACCATCTGGGACGAGTGGGCCGATGACCAGGGCGAGCTCGGGCCGGTCTACGGCCACCAGTGGCGCTCCTGGCCGACCCCCGATGGGCGACACGTCGACCAGATCGCCAAGGTCATCCACGACCTGCAGGCCAGCCCCGACTCACGTCGCCACATCGTCTCGGCCTGGAACGTGGCCCAGCTGGACGAGATGGCGCTGCCGCCCTGCCACCTGCTCTTCCAGTTCTACGTGGCCAAGGGGCGCCTGAGCTGCCAGGTGTACCAGCGCTCCGCCGATGTCTTCCTCGGCGTCCCGTTCAACATCGCGTCCTATGCGCTGCTGACGCACATGATGGCGCAGGTTTGCGGCTACGCCGTGGGCGACCTTGTGCTCACCCTTGGCGACGCGCACATCTACCAGAACCACCGTGAGCAGGTCGCCACCCAGCTTTCCCGGGAACCGCGTCCGCTGCCGCGTCTCGTGCTGAATCCGGCGGTCCGCGACATCGACGAGTTCACCCTGGAAGACATGAGCATCGAAGGCTACGACCCGCACCCGACCATCAAGGCGCCCATAGCGGTCTGAGGCGGTTCCCCACGGCTAAGCTAGGGCCCGACGACAGATCGACCGACTCGACAGGCGTTCGACGCCAAAAGGGAGCCCCATGCAGATTGTCAGCATCGCCGCCGTGGCCGAGAACATGGTCATCGGGGACGGCAAGGACGTCCCGTGGCGGATTCAGTCGGACTGGGACCGCTTCCGTGAGCTGACCACCGACAACTTCGTCATCATGGGACGCTCCACCTACGAGTCCATCGGGCGTCCGCTGCCCAATCGCACCACCGTCGTGGTCACCCGGAACGAAGCCTTCGAAGCCCCTCCCGCGCAGGGCAAGACTCGCGTGCTCGTCGCCCACAGCATTGACGAGGCCATTCGCACCGCACGCACCAGCCGCGGGTCGATGGCCGATGACATCATCTACATCGCTGGCGGTGGACAGATCTACGCCCAGACCATGGACAAGGTGGACGCCCTCGACATCACCTGGGTCAAGCAGACCCCCGAGGGCAGCGTCCATTTCCCCGAGATCGACGAGAACACCTGGTTCCAGATCCGCCGTGAGGAGCACGGGACCCACGACTTCACCAAGTACGTGCCGATCAGCCACACCGAGCGCCTCACCCTCATCCCCGGCACCGTGAACGATGTCGACGACTGGAAGCGCATCTGGGAGGACGAGCGCATCTGGGAGCACGACCCCGAGCGAATCAAGCTGAAGGACGAGCAGGACGCCACCGACCGCCTGCAGGCGGTGACCCGTGGCTGGGACGAGAACTCCCTGGACCTGTGGACCATTCGCCTCACCGAGACCGCTGAGTTCCTCGGCATCGGCGGGGTCCAGCGCGTCACCCTCGAGAACGGCGACAAGGTCTGGATGCTGCGCTTCCAGCTTCTCCCTGAGAAGCAGGGCAACGGTTACACCCCCGAGATGATCAGCAAGGCGCTCGAGCGTGTTCGCCAGGTCGATCGCGAAGCCCGCGTGCGCCTGCTGATCCGCCCCAAGAACGCCAAGTCGATCGCGCTCGCCGAGGAGGCGGGTCTCAAGCGTGTCGAGGAGCGCCAGGACGCCATCGGCAAGACCGTCTACCTCTATCAGGGTTGGGTACGCCAGATCAGCCAGTGAGCTTCCCGGCTCGCACCCGCGCCAGCATCCTGCACCTGGACCTGGACGCCTTCTTCGCCGCCGTCGAGCAACGCGACAAGCCCTCCCTGCGGGGCAAGGCCGTTGTCGTCGGCGGCGTTGGTCGTCGTGGAGTGGTGTCCACCGCCTCCTATGAGGCGAGGGTTTTCGGTGTCCGGTCGGCAATGCCGGCCACTGAGGCTCGCAGATTGGCGCCGCACGCTGCCTTCCTGGGTGGGCGTTTCGAGGCCTACCGCCAGTCCAGCCGAATCGTCATGGCGCTGCTGCACGAGTTCTCCGACCGGGTGGAGGCGCTCAGTCTGGATGAGGCCTTCGTCGACCTGGCTGGCACGGACGCACCGGTGGCTGATCCGGGGGAACTTCACCACTACGCCGAGCGCCTGCGAGCTGAACTCTCCCGCAGGACGCTGGGTCTGACCGCTTCGGTGGGAATCGGCTCCTCCAAGCTGATGGCGAAGATCGGCTCCGAACTCGCCAAGCCCAATGGCGTCCGCATCATCGAGCCCGGGACCGAGGCCGAGGTGTTGGCCCCACTGTCGATCAGGGCCATTCCCGGGGTGGGTCCGGTGACCCACGAAAAGCTGGCGAGACTGGGGCTGAGAACTGTGGCGGACGTCCAGCAGGCGTCCCTGTCGGAACTGGTGCGCGAGGTGGGGCAGAGCTGGGGGCCGGAATTGCATGCCCTGGCCTGGGGGCGTGACCGCCGTGAGGTGAGCAGTCACCGCGAGGCCAAGTCGATCTCCCAGGAGAACACCTTCGAGGAGGACGTCACCGATCGCGGCTGGCTCGAATCGCGCCTTGATGCTGACGCGGCGCAGGTGTGCGCCAGGTTGCAGCGTCACGGACTGTTCGCCCGCACCATTCAGATCAAGGTGCGTCTGGGCGACTTCACCACGTGGACGCGATCGCGCACGCTCGCGGGGGCGACCGATGACCCTGAGCGCGTGGGGCGTGTGGGGCGGGAACTGCTGGGGCAGGTGGAGGTGAGTCGCGGCATCCGGCTGCTCGGTCTGGGAGTGTCAGGCTTCGCCGAAGCCGCGCAGGAGGAGCTGTTCATCGAGGACGAACCCGAGCGGGCAGGGGAGCAGGACGTGAGTGTCCAGGGGCCCTCGCTGCGGCGGCGCGGAACCGGCTACTGGCCCGGCGCCGATGTGGAACACGAGGCCTTCGGCCGGGGCTGGGTCTGGGGTGCCGGGCTCGGCCGCGTGACCGTGCGGTTCGAGACCCGGGACGCCCCCGGCGGGCCGGTGCGCAGCTTCTCCGAGGACGACCCGGACCTGCGACTGGTCGGCCCGCTGCCGATGGAGTGGGAACCGGCAGAACCGGCGCTGTAGCGGTCAGCAGCGGCATGGGGATGGTCCGCGCCGAGGTCGGTCGTGGGTCGTGGGCAGGCTGCACCCCACCCCGTCAGGGGAGGGTGATCGTGACCTGTCCCAGGGTGCCGGTCGAGGTGACCGTGACCCGGCGCGTGCCGACTGGGCCGGAGAGGTCCACCCGCACCGTGCCCGGCCCGGAAACGGCAGCACGGCTCGTGGAGCCGCCCTCGACGCTGATCGTCAGGATCCCCGGGGTGGTGCCGCTGCCCAGCGAGAGGGTGGCATAGCCGGGGTGTTTCTCGGTGAGGGTCACCATCGTGCCGGCGTCCTCCGCTGGGGGCGGGGTGGGAGTCGGCGCCGGGGTCGGGATGGGAGTCGGCGCCGGGGTCGGGGTGGGAGTCGGCTCCGGGGGAGCGGTGACCGCGCCGCCCAGCGGCTGCAGCGTGACACGTGCCGAGGTCGGTCGGGGATCATGCACCAGGGACTCGTGCTGGCCGACGTCATCGAAGGCGAAGGCGTAGGCGCGACCGTCCGCCATCGCGGCATGCACGGCCTGGGCGTACAGGTTGCGGCCCTCGGTGTTCTGGTAGTAGTCCTTCGCCGTCATGACCGGCTCGACGTCGTAGCGCCCCAGGGTTCCGCGCACCAGCGCTGCGCACAGGGTGCGGGCGATGGGGCCGGTGACCTGGTCATTGGGCAGTGCCTGGTTGCCCAGCCCGTTCAGGGCTCCATCGCAGCCCCACACGTCGACGCTGCGCGGTGCGGCGAAGGCGGCCACCTCGGTGCCGGTGGCGCTGGTGAAGCGCAGGACGCCGTCGCGGGTGCGTCCGGTGTACGTCAGCGAGGGCTGGTCCGGGAAGGGGTTGACCACCAGGGCGCGGGCCGTGTAGGTCTGCCAGGCTCGCTGGATGTAGGCGTCCAGATAGGTCGGCGAGAGCAGCCCGGCATGGGTGGAGTGGTGGGGTGAGAGGACGCGCACGACCTCTCCGGCCGAGTTGCGCACCACGGTCCGGGCCCAGTCCGGATCGGCCAGCAGGGTGTCGATCACCTTCTGACGTCCGCCAGGGACCAGGGTGCCTGTGCTGTGGGTGCCGTTCTGCCCGGTGACCTCCGCCGTCGCCGGTAGCGCCAACTGGTCGACCTGGGTCGGGTTCATCCAGAGGCCGCCATCGGAGTAGGTGAACTCCATCCAGTCGAACTGGAGCAGGCGGGCCGGGTCCGAGGGATCGCTCAACGAGGGCTGGCGCAGGCCGGTGCCATGCGGTGTGCCCACCAGCTGGAAGTCCAGGCTCCTGCCGAGGGAATAGTAGAGGCGCCCCGAGACGTTCTTCGGGACGCTGAGGGTGACTGACCTGCCGTTGGCGGGGCCCGGGATGGAGACATCAGGGGCCTGCACCGCGGTGCTGCCCGTCATCAGGGGCCACTCGTGGAAGAGACCGTTGGCGTCCACGTAGCCCTGGCGTCCGGTGGTGATGTCGGTGCCCAGGATGTGCAGGCTGAGCGGTTGGTCGCTGCCAGTGGTGTTGGTGAAGGTGACCGGCAGTCGGTCGGCGGTGGCGGCGTGGGCGGTCGGTGTCGAGGCCAGCGAGGTCACTGTCGAGATCAGTAGGGAGAGGAGGACGACGCCCAGGTGGGACGCCCGGCGAAGGTCGATCATGGTCTGCTTCCTGTGGAGGGACGAAGCAGCTTTCGGGAAGTGCGCAGCGGGCTGCGCGGCCAGCTGCCCCTTCACCCTAGGGCAGTTCACGGAACTTGTGTGATGTCGTCCACCTCATCGTGATGAGGAGTTCATCTGGGTCCTTTGCCCAGTGAGCTCCCGAGTGTGATCATCACCGGTCCGCGTGCATTGGCGGGCCCTGCGGCCCCGCAGCCGGCGGTGCCATCTGCCCTGCCGGAGGAACAGGTGCCACAGCCCTCATCGGGGCAGCCGGAGCTGAGCTGTTCGGTGTCCAGGCGTCCCATGCGGATCAGGTGGTCCAAGGAGGCGTCGACCACCTCGGGGTCGAGGTGGGTGGCTTCGGCGATCTCGACGCGGGACTTCGCGCCCTCGACGATGGCATGGAAGACCTGGGACAGCGGGCCGCTCACCAGAACAGCCTTCCCACCTGGAACACAGCCACCGCCAGCACCCACGCCGTCGCCAGCTGGAGTGCGACACCGAAGATGGTCCACTTCAGGCCGATCTCCCGTTTCTGGGCCGCCAGCGTGGCCACGCACGGGGTGTAGGCGAGCAGGAAGACCATGAACGCCCAGACGGCAGGCAGCGTGTGCCCCCCCGAGGAGTCATCGAAGGCGGATGTGATGGCGGCACCGAGTTCGGTCTGGTCTCCGGTCGCTCCCGGGTCCTCCACGGCGTAGGTCTGGGCCCAGGAGGAGATGACGGCTTCCTTGGCGACGAAACCGGTGACCAACGCGCCGGTGGTCTGCCAGGTGTCGAAGCCGGCGGGGGCGAAGATGGGGGAGACGGTCCTGGCGACGGCGGCGTAGGCGGAGTCGTCGGGCGGCACCTCGCCGAAGGAATGACCGCCGGTGACCGGCGTCGCCTGCAGCGCCCAGACCGCGATGACGGTGGCGACGATGATGCCGGTCGCGGTTTGCAGGAAGCCCTTCAACCGCGTCCAGGTGGCCATGGAGATCAGCCGCAGCGTGGGGCGCTGGTAGGGCGGCAGGTCCATGATCAGGGCCTCAGAACCCATGGTGCGCCACAGGGTGTGCTTCAGCAGCAGCCCGGTCAGCACGATCAGGGCAATCGAGACCAGGTACATCGCGAACACGACGGTGCCGGCGTGGCCGGGGAAGAAGATGCTGCCCATCATGACGTAGACGGTCAGTCGGGCGGAGCAACTGGTGAACGGGACCAGCAGGGCGGTCAGGATGCGCTGGCGCAGGGTCGGCATCACCCGGGTCGCGGCGATGGCCGGCACATTGCAACCGAAGCCGACGATCAGCGGCAGGAAGGCCTTGCCGGGCAGCCCGATGGCGCGCATCAGGCGGTCGGCGACCACGGCGGCGCGCGCCATGTAGCCGGAATCCTCCAGCAGGGCCAGCAGCAGGAACATCAGGGCCATCAGGGGCACGAAGGTCAGCAGCATGCCGACGCCGGCGATGAGGCCGTCGATCAGCAACCCGTGGACGATGGGGTTGTCCAGCCCGATGGCCTGCAGGCCCTTGGCTGCGGCGTCGCTGAGCGGGCCCGCCACGAAGGTGTCCAGACCATCCTGCAGCGGGGCGGCGACCGTGGTGGTCACCTGGAAGACCGCCCACATCGTCACCAGGAAGACGATCGGCCCCCAGACGCGGGACAGGGCGATCCGGTCGAGCTTGTCCGACCAGTTGCGGCGGGTGGCCGCCTTGCGGTCCACGGCTCCACTGATGGCTGCGTCGATCCAGCTGAAGCGGTCGTCCGCCAGGTCGAACTCGTCCAGGCCCTCAGGCAGGGGACGCCCGGAGGTGGGCGGGAGAGCCAGTTCGCGCGCGACGGTCGCGTCCAGCTCGTCAAGACCGGTGCGACGGCGTGGGTCGACGCGGACCACCGGACATCCGAGCGCGCCCGAGAGCGCTGCGGTGTCCACGGTGATGCCACGCCGTTCGGCGACGTCTCCCATGGTCAGGGCGACGACGACGCGGTAGTCGAACTCGCGGACCTGGCTGACCAGGTAGAGCGAGCGCGCCAGATGGGCGGCGTCTGCGGTGACGATGACCAGGTCGGGGCGTTCCTCGACGGGTTTGTCGACCAGGAGGGCGCGGGTGAGTTCCTCGTCGGGGGAGGCGGGGTCGAGGGAGTAGGCGCCGGGCAGGTCCACCAGGTCATAGGTCTGGGAGCCCTTCCAGGCGCCGCGGCCGACCTCAACGGTGGTGCCGGGCCAGTTGCCCATGGTGCGACGGGCGCCGGTCAGGGTGTTGAAGAGGGTGGACTTGCCCACATTGGGCGCTCCGGCGAGGGCGACCACGGGGGCGCCAGAGGGGGCGATGGCTGCCGTGTTGTCCTCGTGGCAGGAAGGAACCGAGGTCGCCGTGACGGTGCCGCCCGAGCCGTGGGCGGGGGTCATGCGTGTGCGGGGGTCATGAGTGTGCGGGGGAGACGTGCATCGAGGCGAGCGTGGCGGCGTCCAGTGCCAGCCAGGCGTCGGCGACGCCGATCACTCGTCCGCCGCCGGGGGTGCGCTGCCCGGCGGTGATGGTGGCCCCGCGGCGCAGGCCGAGTTCGGCCAGTCGCTTCATGGCGGCGGCGTTCGCTTCGGTGCGCAGGACGCAGGTGACCACGCCGGGGGTGCCGCTCTGGCACTGTCGCAGGTCAAGGCACTGCGAACACCCGGTGGGTGGGGTGGCGGTCACGTCGGTCATGCGGATCAGGGTACGCCTGCGGGTGAGGCTCCCCTAAGCCGGGGTCAATATTGGTGACATCGGCCTGATGTAAACCTGGACGGGCGCGAGTGCCGGAGAAGGGACTCGAACCCTCACACCCAGGGGCACAGGAACCTAAATCCTGCGTGTCTACCAATTCCACCACTCCGGCGCGCGGGCCATACTACCCCCGCGAGACGGCGACCAGCCGCCACGGGCCGTGCGATGTTCCAGCAGCCGCCGGTCAAACGCCCAGCTCGCGACGGAGCCGCTCGACGTGACCGGTCGCCTTGACGTTGTACTGGGCGAGCGCGATGGTCCCCTTGCCGTGGGCGTCCACGTCGACGACAAAGGTCGAGCGCAGGACGCCGGTGACCTCCTTGCCGTAGAGCTTGCGCGTCCCCCAGGCGCCGTAGGCCTGGATGACGTTCTTGTCGGGGTCGGCCAGCAGCGGGAAGCCGAGTGACTCCTGGGCCACGAACTTCGCCAGCTTCGCGGGCGTGTCGGGGCTGATGCCCAGCACCTTGACGCCTGCGCCGTTCAGTTCGGCCAGGGCGGCGCTGAAGTCGACTGCCTGGGTCGTGCAGCCCGGGGTGAGGGCGGCGGGGTAGAAGTAGACGATCACGCGCTGGTCGGCGAAGTCCGACAGCCTGACCGTCTCCCCAGTCGAGTCCGGCAGGGCGAAATCCGGGGCGAGGGATCCCATCTCAAGGCGCTTGTCCATGCCGCAAACCCTATAGGCTGGCGTGGTGGTGGGCCCCCCGTGTAGCCCACTGATCATGGCGACACATGGAGGAACCGTGGCTGACAAGAAGCCCCAGGACAATCGCACTGCCGAGCAGATCCGTCGTGACTTGGCTGCGGCCCGCGCCCGGGTTTCCGCGCAGGTTGAACAGTTGGTCGAAGAGGTGCACCCCACTGCCATCAAGGATCGCACCATCGACCAGGCCCGGGCCTTCGCCCAGACCGAGTTCGAGTCCGCCAAGTCCACCATCAAGGACGAGGCCGGCTGGCGCGTGGACCGCCTCGTCGCTGTGGGCGGGGCCGTCCTGGGCGTGGTGACCTTCCTGCTGACGGTTCGAGCCATCACCGGTGCGGGGCGCAAGAAGGCGATCCAGAAGCGTGAGCTCAAGGGGCTGGCTCGCTCGCTCCGCGACGACTGAGCCCTGAGCGCGTGGCCATTGTTGCCACACCGTTATGTACTCACGGGCCCCGTTTGCCGCAGATCTGGGACACGTCTGACAGCATGGTCACGACCCCGAGGCCGTCTCATTGGTGACACGGCCAGACAAGGAGAAAACCATGCGTCTCAAGCGCATCGCGGCTGCGATCAGCGCGACGGTGCTGGCCATGACGATGGCCAGCTGCGCCGACACCGGTGACGACGGCGGCAGTGGATCCGACGGTACCAAGGCAGAGGCTGGCGCCATCGACTGTGCCCCCTACAAGGCCTTCGGCGACCTGAAGGGCAAGGAGGTCCATGTCTACACCTCCATCGTGGCCCCCGAGGACCAGCCCCACATCGACTCCTACAAGCCTTTTGAGGACTGCACCGGAGCCAAGGTCAAGTACGAGGGCTCCAAGGAGTTCGAGGCCCAGCTGCTGGTGAAGGTGAAGGGCGGCAATGCCCCTGACATCGCCTTCATCCCACAGCCCGGCCTGCTGCAGACACTGGTCAAGGAGACCGGCAAGGTGGTCGAGGCCCCGAAGGAGACCGCGGCCAATGTCGACAAGTACTGGGAGAAGTCCTGGAAGGAGTACGGCTCGGTCGACGGCAAGTTCTACGCCGCCCCACTGGGCGCGAACGTGAAGTCCTTCGTCTGGTACTCACCCTCCATGTTCAAGGACAAGGGCTACGAGGTCCCCAAGACCCTCGACGAGCTGATGAAGCTCACCGAGAAGATCGCCGCCGATGATAAGGACGCCAAGCCCTGGTGCGTCGGCTTCGGATCCGGAGACGCGACTGGCTGGCCGGGCACGGACTGGCTGGAGGACTTCATGCTCCGTACCGCCGGACCCGACGCCTATGACAAGTGGGTCAAGCACGAAACTCCCTTCAACGCTCCCGAGGTCTCCAAGGCCATGGACCAGATGGGCAAGATCCTCAAGGACCCCAAGTACGTCAATGGCGGTTTCGGTGATGTGAAGTCGATCGCCACCACCACCTTCCAGGACGCTGGCCAGCCGATTCTGGACAAGAAGTGCTACATGCACCGCCAGGCGTCCTTCTACGCCGCCAACTGGCCGGAGGGCACCAAGGTGGCCGAGGACGGCGACGTCTTCGCCTTCTACCTGCCCGGCGAGAAGGCTGATGGCGAGAAGCCGGTCCTGGGTGGCGGCGAGTTCGTTGCTGCCTTCTCCGACCGTCCCGAGGTGAAGGCCTTCCAGACCTACTTGAGCTCCGCCGAGTGGGCGAATGCGAAGGCGAAGTCCACCCCTGGTGGCGGCTGGGTGTCGGCGAACAAGGGCCTGGAGGTGGAGAACCTGAAGTCCCCGATCGACAAGCTGTCGGCCGAGACCCTGGCTGACCCGAAGGCCGTCTTCCGCTTCGACGGATCCGACCTGATGCCCGGTGCCGTGGGCGCCGGCACCTTCTGGAAGGGCATGACCAACTGGATCACCGGCGCGGACACCAAGTCCCAGCTGGACATGATCGAGAAGTCCTGGCCGAAGAAGTGATCCTCGGGTCGCTGCTTCACGGTCACCGACCCGTCACCTGATAATGCGGCCGTGCCGGGGCATTGGCGCCCCGGCGCGGCCTTCATCCTGAGGAGAACCCATGGACCTCGCGTCCAAGTTCATCCCCATGCTGATCGCCCTGCTGGCCTTCGCCGCCGTCGTTGCGGTGGTCATGACTGTGGGATGGCTGATCAGCCGGGGGAGCAACAAGTTCACTGATGCCCTGCAGGGCTACTGGTTCATCCTGCCGGTCATGCTGATGCTGGCGGTCGGCCTGCTCTACCCCGGGCTGCTCACCATCCGCCAGAGCTTCGGCGGAGCCGACGGAGCCACCGGCTTCAGCATGAGCAACTATGTCGACATCTTCCGCGATCCGGAGATGCGCAAGGTCGTCCTGAACACCCTGCTCTGGGTGGCTCTGGTCCCGACGCTGTCGACCCTGGTCGGCATGGTCTACGCGATTCTCGTTGACCGCTCCCGGGTGGAGGCCTTCGCCAAGGCGCTGGTCTTCCTGCCCATGGCGATCTCGATGGTCGGTGCCTCGATCATCTGGAAGTTCGTCTACGACTACCGCCCCGCTGGACGCGACCAGATCGGCCTGTTCAACGCCATCCTCGATGGCCTGGGGATGGAACCGGTCAACTTCATGCTGAGCCAGCCCTGGAACAACTTCTGGTTGATCATCGTCATGGTCTGGATCCAGGCCGGTTTCGCGATGACGGTGATCTCAGCGGCAATCAAGGCAATCCCGGACGACATCATCGAGGCGGCGAAGATCGACGGCACCGGTGCGTGGAATCTGTTCCGTTTCATCACCCTGCCCAGCATCCGTGGGTCTCTGGTCGTGGTGCTGACCACCATCGCCATCGGCACGCTGAAGGTCTTCGACATCGTGCGCACCATGACCGGTGGCCAGTTCGGCACCTCGGTCATTGCCAATGAGTTCTACAACAAGGCGTTCCGCTACAGCCAGTACGGCAGCGGAGCGGCGCTGGCGGTGCTGCTGTTCATCATGGTCATCCCGATCGTGGTCTACAACGTCATCCAGCTGAGGAGGTCCTGACATGTCACAGGCACTGGTGAATCCCGAGGGGCCCATGCCGGACGAGCCGGACCCGAACGGCACCGGTAACGACCTCAGCACCCTGGACGGTGCCAGCACCCAGCCGGCCGGTCGTCGGCGCAAGAAGGCAGTCGGGGAGGCGGCCCGCGCCGTCAGCTCGCCGTGGGCGTCCCTGGTCGCGATCATCATCGCCGTGATGTGGACGCTGCCCACCCTGGGTCTTCTGGTCACCTCCTTCCGTACCCAGAAGGACGTGCAGGCGACCGGTTGGTGGCATGCCTTCGTCAAGCCGTGGTTCACCATGAAGAACTACGAGCAGGCACTGTTCGGCTCCACCACGAGCCTGGCGGACTACTTCGTGAACTCGCTGGTGATCACGATCCCGGCAGTGCTGATCCCCCTGATGCTGGCCGCCCTGGCGTCCTACTCCTTCGCCTGGATCAAGTTCCCGGGCCGGGACTTCCTGTTCGTCCTGGTGTTCGCGCTGCAGGTTGTCCCGCTGCAGGTGGCGCTGATCCCGCTGCTGCAGTTCTTCAACAGTTCCGGCATCGACGGGTTCTGGCGTGTGTGGTTGGCGCACTCGATCTTCGCATTGCCGCTGGCGGTGTTCCTGCTGCACAACTTCATGAAGGATCTTCCCGGGGAATTGATGGAGGCGGCTCGCGTCGATGGCGCCGGCCACACCCAGATCTTCTTCCGGATCATCATCCCGCTGCTCACCCCGGCGCTGGCGAGCTTCGGCATCTTCCAGTTCCTGTGGGTGTGGAACGACCTCCTGGTCTCGCTCATCTTCCTGGGCGGCTCCCAGGACGTCGCTCCGTTGACGGTGCGTGTGGCGGAGCTCTCGGGTACCCGGGGCAACGCCTGGTACCTGCTGGCAGCGGGCGCGTTCATCTCGATGATCGTGCCGGTGGCAGTGTTCCTGGGCCTGCAGCGCTACTTCGTCCGTGGCCTGTTGGCCGGTGGCCTGAAGGGCTGAGGCCGCCGCCTTCGCCTCCTTGCCCGCGCAACTTCGATCCGCCCGCCCCCGGTGGGCCGCAAGTCGGAGTCGCGCGGGCAAGTGCGTGAAAGGCGGCGAGCGAGACGTCCAGCACGTACAGGTCCGGGAAAGCACGAGGCCCCTCCGAAGAGGGGCCCCACTCGTACGCCGCCTGGGACTCGAACCCAGAACCCGCTGATTAAGAGTCAGCTGCTCTGCCAATTGAGCTAGCAGCGCGCGCGAGAAGTAACTATACCCAGCCGTGACCCGAAAGTGAAATCGAGGTGTCATGCGCCTCGGGCGGCGGCGATTCGTTCGGCGCGGAGCTTCTCCACCGAGGGCATCGGGAGCGGGTCCAGATCATGTCCGAGTGCCTTTTCGAGCAGGTGGTCGGCCAGGTCGGGGTTGCGCACCAGCACCGGTCCATGGGGGTAGGTGCCGACGACCTGGCCTTGCACGGCACCCTCGGTGCCATCGCCGCAGTTGCCGATGCCCTTCTCCACCCGGGCCAGCGGAGTGGCCTCCGGTCCGAGCTCGGTGTAGCCGCCGTGGTTCTCGAAACCTGTGATCAGGCTGGTGCTGCCATCGGGACGCGTCCAGCTGTGCAGCACCTCGCCCACCGCACGCTTGGCACCTCGGCGGGTGGTGACGTCCAGCAGGCCCAGGCCCTGGTAGACCTCGTCGTGGTCGCCGACCGTGAAGCTCTTGCCCAGGATCTGGTAGCCAGCGCAGACTGCGAACAGCACCGCACCCTTGTCGAGACCACGGAAGAAATCGCCACTCTTCTGCAGCTCGCGCACCGCTGAGATCTGGGCCATGTCCTCCCCTCCGCCGAGCAGGTAGACGAGCCCGTCATCGGGGATCCGCTGCCCGGGCTCGACCTCGACGAGTTCGGCGTCCATGCCGCGCCGGCGCAGGCGCTCCACCAGGACGGTGGAGTTGCCCCGGTCGCCGTAGATACCCAGCAGGGACTGGAAGACGAGGACGATCTTGGCGGTCATGCGAGGCCTCCCAGCTTGCGCAGCTTCTGGAACGGGGTATAGGTCGAGACGACGTCGACGGGACCTTCAAGGTCCTTCAGCCGGGGGGCGGCGAAGGCCTCCATCAGGTCGGGGATCACCATGTGCTCCACCCCCGCATAGTCGAGGCGCACGGCCAGGTCCTGGGCGCGCGGCCCGGTGCAGATCACCTGCCTCCCCGCGAGTTGCTCGAAGGACACATCCCACAGCCAGCTCATGTCGCGTCCATCGGCGGCCGCCGCGTTCATCGCCAGGATCACCGGATCAGTGGCCGCCAGCGGCAGGGACTCGGCCCAGCCGGCCGGGTTCTTGGCCAACAGCAGTCGCCCCTGGACGCCGTTGAAGGTGCCCACCGCGTAGCGCCCCGAGGGTGCCTGGACGGTCTGCATGCCCCGCAGTGCGGTCTCCGGGGGCACTCCCATGACGCGGGCGGCGGCGAACGCGCAGGCGGCATTGGCGAGGTTGAAGCGTCCGGGCACCTGGAGTTCGAGGGTGTAGCGGTGTCCGAGCGGGTCCACCACCTCGTCGCCATCCAGGACGTAGTCGGCATCAGGCTGGGTGAGGTCTCCCTGCGGGCAGCGCCACTTGCCCTCTTCACGGCCCAGGATCGCGCCGCAGCCTGGGCAGAGGGTGGCGTCCTGGGTCCAGGGATCGCGGGTGTCGACCCAGATCACCCGACGGGCGTGGTCGACCGACCAGACCACCAGCGGGTCGCAGGCATTGGCCACCACCACCGGTCCGAGGTCACCGGCGGTCTGCAGCGCCTCGCGCCAGCCCCGCCCCAGGGACTTGAGCTCGTGGTTGCGGTCCAGCTGGTCGCGGCTGAAGTTGAGCAGCACCAGCACTTCGGGAGCACCCACCGAGACCACGGTGGGCACCACTCGCTCATCACACTCCAGGACGGCGATGGTGGCATGGGGTGCGGTCGCCAGCGCCGAGGCCATGCCCGCGTGCAGGTTCGCACCATCAGCATTCGTGACGACGTCTCGTGGGTCGGCCAGACCGGCGCGGACCGCAGCGGTCAGCAGGTGGGTGGTGGTGGTCTTGCCGTTCGTGCCCGACACCGCAGCGACGCGACGTTCGGCCAGCAACTTGCCCAGGGCGTGCCGGTCGACGGTCAGCATCACCTTGCCGCGAATGGACGCTCCCGACCCGCGACCGGACAGTCGTGAAGCGAGGGCCGCCCCCGATCCGGCCAGGGATGCGGCGCCCAGTTGGGCCCGTCCGAGGATTCCGGGGCGTGAGCGGGTGAAGCGGAGACGCGGGCGAGCCATGGCGTCCATTCTGGCATGGGAGCGGAATCGCCGTAGAACGCAGAAAGCCCCCGATCTGCGGGGGCTGAACGAGTGTGGGGTGCCTGAGTAGTACGTTTGGCAACTCCGCCCCCAAGACAAAAACCCTGGTCA
>NZ_JALXXB010000001.1 GCF_025144225.1 Aestuariimicrobium sp. p3-SID1156 | reverse complement strand
TGTCTCCGAACGCGTCCCGTTGGTCGAGGACGGACAGCCGGAGCTGTTCGTCATCAAACCCTCAGGCGTCTCCTATGACGAGTTGTCGCCCGAGTCCATGGTCGTCTGCACCCTCGACGGCGCCAAAATCAACGACGGGACGCCCGCACGGCTGAGCCCCTCCTCCGACACTGCCGCACATGCCTACGTCTACCAGCAGATGCCCGAGGTGGGCGGGGTGGTGCACACCCACTCCACCTATGCCACGGCGTGGGCAGCACGGGGGGAGGAGATCCCCTGCGTCCTGACGATGATGGCCGACGAGTTCGGCGGGCCGATCCCGGTGGGTCCGCTGGCGATCATCGGTGACGACTCCATCGGTCGCGGCATCGTCGAGACGCTGCGCGACCACCGGTCCCCGGCAGTCCTGATGGCCCAGCACGGGCCTTTCACCATCGGACGCGATGCGAAGGCGGCGGTCAAGGCCGCCGTGATGTGCGAGGAGGTTGCCCGTACCGTCCACATCGCCCGGCAGCTCGGCCCCGTCGAGCCACTCCCCCAGGACATGGTCGACCGGCTGTACGAGCGCTACCAGACCGTCTACGGCCAGCGCTAGGCCTCCAGCGGCCAGCACCACACCTGGGCACCGGGGTCGATGACCTCGGTGCCCTCGTCCAACAAGACCAGCGCGTTGCTGTGGGAGAGGTCGCTGAGGTTCGCCTCGTGGCGTCCGGGCTGGATCTCAACGAACCGAGTGTGGCCCTCCTGAGCCAGTGAGGCCCGGGCGAACTCGAAGATGCCCGGCACCGAGCGGATGACGCTGCGGGTGATGGCCCGCACCGGCTGCTGCACCAACTGCTCCATGCCCATCAGCTTGCGGATCAGCGGTCGCACAAAGGCGTGGTAGGACACATAGGCGCCCACCGGGTCGCCGGGCAGCATCACCATCGGGACCTTGTCCTCACCGATGAGGGCGAAACCCTGGGTGCGGCCGGGCTGCATGGCGACCTCGGCGAAGTCGACTGCCCCCAGCGAGGGCAGCACCTTGCTCAGCAGGTCGCCGTCGCCCTCGCGGAAGCCACCGGTGCAGACGATCAGGTCGGCGCGAATCAGCTGGTCGGAAATGGTTTCGCGAACCTCGTCGGGGTCCTGGGAGACCACCCCGATCCGCCAGACCTGGCAGCCCTCACCGCGGGCCAGTGCGGCCAGCATGTAGCCATTGGCGTCATGGATGTGTCGGTAATCGGGCAACTGCTGGCCGGGCTCGACCAGGTCCTTGCCGGTGCTGACCACCACGATCCTGGGTCGCGGGCGGGCGATCACCTTGTCGATGCCATTGCCAGCCAACAGCGCGATGAGACGTGGTTCGAGGACCTGCCCGAAGTGGGCGATCTCCTGCCCGTAGTCGACATCGCTGCCCGCCTCGCGAACGTACTCGGAGGGACCGACGGGTTCCCAGGCGTGCAGTCCGCGCTCGCCGGCGCCGGCGAAGGCGGCAGGAAGCACCGCATCGGCGCCTTCGGGCAGCACCTGGTGCTCGTCGATCACCACGGCCTGCCCGGGCTGCAGCGGGTCCAGACCGGGGTCCAGCACGATGTCCAATCGGGTCGGGTTGTCGTGGGAGGCCCCGTCGAGGTCCTCGCTGCGCACGGCATACCCCTGCGCCGAGGCGATGGTCGCGCGGGGCAGGGGGTAGGGCGCCGTGATGTCCTCGCACAGGGTCAGGCCCAGGGCGTCCAGCAGCAGCATGCCGAAGGGCGGCAGCGGTTCGACCAGGGAGAGCAGGTAGTTGCGATGGTCGGCCATTGCCCGCATGCCCAGCGGCCCGACCTCGGGTCCCTGGGGGAGCTGGGGGCGTACCTCGGGGGCCGCCTGCTCCACAATCTCCTTCTTCCTGCCGAACAGTCGCATGACTTTTACGATAGGTGAATGGCACCGACTCAGCACGGCCCACACCCCGGGTCTCATTCATCCGGGGTGCGAAGGGTCGACTTCGCGGTGGCCAGCCAGAAGCGGCAGCTGCGCGGTGACGCCCGCTCCCACCGGCATTCGCTGGACGAGGAGGTCGCCCGCGAGCGCGACGTGCGCCGTTCCCGCCTGATGTTGCCCATGGTTCCCCACGATGCCGTGATCGCCACCTACCTGTCCCGCCATGGTGAACCCTCCACCCGCGAGTTGGCCGCGGTCCTGTGGCGCAGGGGGCACAGGATCCTGGCCCCGGCCCTGCGCGGACGCGAGCCGCGTTGGGCTGCCTACCGGGGTCCTTCGCGGCTGCGGGAGGGTGAGCACGGTGTGCCCGAGCCGGTCGGCGAGGTGCTGCCCGCCGCAACGCTCTCCGAAGCCGACATCATCATCGTGGCCGGGCTCGCTGCCGGTCGGGACGGAACCCGGCTGGGGGCGGGCGCCGGCTGGTACGACCGGGCGCTGACCCATGCGCGTCCCGATGCCCAGGTGTGGTTGCCGCTCAACGAGTCCGAACTCTTCGACTCCGTCCCGACTGAACCGCATGACATCCGGGTGTCCTGCATCGTGACCGAATCGGGCGTGTACGAGGTCTGCTGAATCGCTGGCTACACTGTCCGCCATGCCCACCTACCAGTACCGCTGCACCGAGTGCGGACACGACCTCGAGGCCGTCCAGAAGTTCACCGACGATCCCTTGACCGAGTGTCCCGAGTGCCACGGACAGCTGCGCAAGGTCTACAACGCGGTGGGCGTCGTCTTCAAGGGTGCAGGGTTCTACAAGACCGACAGCCGCAAGGACACCACGGCGATCGACTCTTCCAAGCCCACCAAGGAAATCCCCGCCTCCACCCCGGCCAAGGAGGTCACCTCCTCCAGCGCCTCGACGGACAAGTAGCGCGAATAGGCCTGTGGACAACGGGTCGATTTCTTCTGGTGGACGCCATGATCCGGGAGTGACCGATCTTTCTGCCCTGACCTCACGGCTCCGCCACGCCCTGCGCTGGCACCGAAGACTCCTGGCGGCGGTGGCCGCCGGGGTTGCGATCCTGGCGACGTTGTCGGTGCTCTCCCCCGCCCCTCCCGCCACCGCCACAGTGGTGGTGGCGGCCCGCGAGCTGGAGCCTGGTACGCGGCTGCGCGCTGAGGACCTGCAGATCCGTCAGTACCCGGTCGCCCTGGTCCCGCGGGGAGCCTTCAGCACCACCGAGCCGCTGTTGGGCCGACTGATGGCCACCGGGGCGAGTAGCGGCATGCCACTCGATCGTTCCGACCTGGTCCAGGCCCAACGTGCCCGGCCCGGGCGGATGCTGGTCCCCTTCCGAATCCAGGATGCCGGGGTCGCGGGGCTGTTGCGGGTCGGCGACCTGGTCTCCGTGCTGACCGTCGACGACGCCGGAGTACCCACCGTGCTGGCGAAACGGGTCCGGGTGGCGGCCCTTCCCAGCACCGACGAGGAGACCCTCATCGTGGTCGATGTGGATGAGGCCACTGGTATCCGGCTCGGGTCCTGGACCTCGAACCCGACCCTGTCAATCACTCTTGGCTAGGCCCGACCCGCCCGGTGTCGAGTTGGAACGGCCTGATCCCCTCACGTAACGTATCCGCTTGGTGCGGCTCCGTTGTGCTCCCGAAGGGGGCAGTCGCCCAACCACGAAAGGGGACTCCTGTGAAGGGTTTCAAGGAATTCATTCTGCGCGGCAACCTCGTTGAGCTTGCCGTCGCCTTCATCATCGGCGGCGCCTTCGCCACCGTCGTGACCGCGTTCACCAAGATCATCATCGAGCTCCTGGCCAAGGCTGGCGGCGCCCCCAACTTCGACAAGTTCCAGCCGGCTGGCCTGGTCTCGGTCGGTCCCTTCCTGACCGCGCTGGTCGCTTTCCTGCTGATGGCCTTCCTGGTCTACTTCTTCGTCGTGAAGCCCTACGAGGCGATGCGTGACCGCCTCAAGAAGGAGGAGGAGGTCGAGGCCCAGTCCGAGGCTGAGCTCCTCACCGAGATCCGCGACATCCTCGCTCGCCAGAACGGCACCACCAACCTCCACTGATCCACAGTGGCGGGTAGCCCCCGCAACACCACCGAAGCCCACGCCTCAACGGAGCGGCGTGGGCTTCAGCATGTCCCGGGCTCCTAGAGGTGGTGGGGTGGCTTGTCGGCCATCAGCCTGCGCTCGGCCGGGCCCAGTACCCTGGGGCCCTCGTGGACGGTGGCGTGCAGACCGGTCAGTCCGGCCACTCGCCTGACCTCCGCCAACAGCGCGCCGTAACGCGCCCAGGAGTCGACCCAGTCCCCCGGCACCTGGTGGGGCCAGGGGCGCTCCGCGAGCTGCCTTCCCCGGCGGTGCTCGTCCAGCCGCTCGGCATCCCACCCGTGGTTGGCGAGCCAGTCCACCACCTCAGCGGCAGACTGCTCACCCCCACCCGGCCCCAGGTCCTGACCAGTCAATGCCAGTCCGAGGACGCGCGGCCAGTCAGCCACGCAGAACGGTCCCGTCGTCGACGCTCGCAGGCTCCTGGGTCTCCAACAGGACCTCACCCTCCACGGAGACGTCCTTGCCGAAGCGCCAGTCGCCCTTGACGGTGAAGGACTCAGCCCGGCGCAGCGACACCGGGTCGGGCATGCGCTCGTCGAAATCACCGACCAGCTTGAAGTAGTCCCCGTCGAGGCTCACCTCGACCGGGTGGTCAGTGGTGGCCTGGAGCAGGTAGTCCGCGTCCAGCTCGTAGAGGTCGGAACGCAGCAGCAGCAGCTCGTTGGTGGTCTTCACCGGCTGGAAGCGGTCGCGCCCGACGCAGATCGCGGTGGCGCCCTCGAAGACCTCGACGGCAGCACCCATGGCGGACTCGATCTGGACCACCTTCGGGGAGGTCTTGTCGGCCGGATCCACGGTCTTCTCATTGCGGATCATCGGCAGCCCCAGCACCGAGTCGCGCTCACGCAGCGTCTGCTGCAGTACGCGCAGGTCGAACCACAGGTTATTGGTGTGGAAGAAGGGGTGCCGGTGCTCGTCGGTGAAGAAGTCCATCTCCTCCGGGGCGGTCTGGGCGGTGTCGCGCAGGATGAGCTGGTTGTCGGCCTTGCGAATCGCCAGGTGGCCGCCCTTGCGGTCATTGACGGTGCGGCGGCAGACCTCGGCGGCATAGGGGGCTCCGGACTGTGCGAACCAACCGGCCAGGCGCGGGTTGGGTGCCGAACCCAGGTTGTCACCGTTGGCGACGCAGGCGTAGCGGTAGCCGGCCTCCACGAGCCTGTCGAGGATGCCCGAGGCGGACAGCGCGATGTAGAGGTCGCCATGACCGGGCGGGCACCACTCGAGGCTGGGGTCAGCGGGCCATTCGACCGGCTCCAGGGTGTCGGCGAGCAGCTTGGGCTCACGGCTCTGCAGGAAGCCCAGGGGCAGACCGTCCACCGGCAGGTTGTCGTACCGGGACAGCGCGGCTTCGGTGTCCTCCGCGGTGCGGAAGGAGTTCATGAAGAGCAGCGGCAGGCGAGCACCGTACTTCTCGCGGGCGGACAGCACCTGGCGGACGATGATGTCGAGGAAGGTGAGCCCGTCTCGCACGGGCAGGAGGTTCTTGGCGCGGTCCAGACCCATCGAGGTGCCCAGACCACCGTTGAGCTTGATGATGACGGTCTGGTCGAAGGCTGCCCGTGCGGCAGCATCGTCGATCTCGACGTCCTCCAGCATCGGCGGGTCGAGCAACGGCTCGATGCTGTCCTCGCGGATCAGGCCGGTCTGGCCCGATTCGAGCTGGTGGTAGTAGTCGGTGAAGACCTTGATGGACGCCTCCGGCAGGCCGTCCCCACGCATCTTCTCCTGGGCGTGCTTCAGTCCGTTCTCACTCATGATCCCCACCCTAGTTGGCGCCGGGCCGACTTGGTCGGGCTCCCCAGCGGCACTAAGCTGGACGGGTCCCGGGCCCTGTAGCTCAGTGGATAGAGCACCGCTCTCCTAAAGCGGGTGTCGCACGTTCGAATCGCGCCAGGGTCGCAGCAACAGCACAGGCCGCTCCCGGATCGGGAGCGGCCTGTGGCATTCCAGACGCGAGATCAGCCCTGCGGCTGGCCCTGAGCCTCAGCCTTCAGCTTGTCGACGTCGAGCTCCTTGAGCTGCTCGATGAGCTTGTCCAGCTGGCCGGCATTGAGCAGGCCGGCCTCACGGTAGACCAGCGCGCCCTGCTTGAAGGCCATCACGGTCGGGATGGAGGAGATCTCCATGCCCGCGGCGACGTCACGCTCGGCCTCGGTGTCCAGCTTGGCGAAGGTCACGTCGCTGTGGCGATCGGACGCCGCCTCGTAGATCGGGGCGAAGCGCATGCAAGGGCCACACCATCCGGCCCAGAAGTCCACCAGGACGATGTCATTGGCCTCCACAGTCTCGGCGAAATTCTGTGCAGTCAGTTCAACGGTCTTGCCGCCCATGAACGTTCCTCTCTGTTCGTTCAGCAGTACGCCTTGTCAACGACGCCGGGGCGACGCCTATTCCCTTCACTGTTGGCCAGTCACTATTTCACGGCCACCACGCGGCGGATGGGGATCGGGACCTGGAGCTCACCCCCCCGGGCCACCTGGGCCACCAGCCAGTCGGTGGCCTGCTGGACCCTGGTGGTGCTGGTCATGGGCAGGTAGAGCGCCCGCAGCAGCAGTTCGGCGTCCGCTCGGCTGCGGATCGTGAAGTAGTAGCGCTCCCGGGCGTCCTCGACCTTGCGCAAACCGTGCGCGAGAAGCAGCGGCCCCAGCGACATGTCCAGTCGCACGGGGAACCGGGGCGGCCCGCCCAGCCGTGCGGTGAGCCGGGAGAGCAGCTTCATGTCGGTGACGTTGATCGGGCGATAGGTGGGCACGGTGGCGGCGAACATGCCGCCGGGGCGCAGTACCCGACAGACCTCGTCCAGCAGCCGGCCGGTCTGCTCGATCACAGCCAGCGCCATGGATGAGACCACCACGTCCACGGACTCATCGGCGATGGGCAGCTGCAGCGCATCCCCGCGGACCCAGGGCCCGGGGCCGAGCCGCGTCGCCTCCCTCAGTTCCTGCATCGACAGGTCGATCCCGATGACGGTGCGTCCCTCGCAGGCCAGCGTGCGTGACATCGGTCCGGCGCCACAGCCGATGTCGATGACCCTTCCCGACGACGACGAGACCGCCCGCGCCAGCCAGGTGTGGGGGCTGTCACCGCCGGCCAGGCAGCGTCCCAGAACCTCGGCGGCCACGCCGGGGCGCTCCCCGTGGAAACGGTCCAGGTATTCCAACCACGCGGGTGGTTCCATCCAGGAAGGCATTGACCCAGCCTACGTCGCGGACCACGACAGCGTCTTGACGATGTCGGCAGCGATGTCACGCAGTAGCGTGCCGGGCTGGATGGCTCGCCCCGCGACCACCGACACCAGCAGCGACAGCCCGGGCAGCGCCTCCCCCGTGGGGCGCGGGTGGTTGCCCTGCTCGAGGGCGGCCACCAGCGGGTTGGACCCATCGGACCACTGTTGGGTGAGTTTCTCCCAGGTCCGCAGCCAGCCATCGCTGATCTCCGTGATCGAGGGGACGCCGAAGAAGTGGCCCACGGGGGCATGGTGACGCAGCGCCACCAGTGGGGACTCCAGGTACATCAGGCTGAGCCGCAGCCGGGCGTCCAGGTCGCGACGGTCATCAAGCGAGCCGGCAACCGCCCAGCGGCAGGGGTTGGGGCAGGTGGGGCCCACATCCGGTCGCTCCCCGGCCGCGATCGTGGCGTGGTTCATCCCGCACACGGCCAAGGTGTCGCCCAGCCGGGAGTGGAAGCGGTCCAGATAGCTGGTGAACCCCTTGACGTCGCCCTGCCCGGCGTTGACCGCACGTTTGGCGGTGGCGCGCATGGCCGAGCTGTGAGGGCATTCGGGGTCATCGGTCCCCCAGCGCTGGCCGACATTCCGCGGCAGCTTCAACGGGTCCCCGGCATGACCCAGACGCGGTTCCCAGGCCAGCTGGCACAGGTACTCCCCGATCAAATGGGCGGTGACCACCAGGGCCTGCGGTTCATGGCGCTGGGAGCGCAGCTGGACGACCTCCAGCATCAGTTCGTACAGCGGCACCAGGGAGCCAAGCGCCCCACGCTCACGAGCACGCGGCTCCACGGGGAAGGAGCACTTCGCCAGGCGCGGGGCCCACCGGGCCGATTTCACCTGCTGGGAGAGCTCGTAGAAGTCTTCGGCATCCAGCGAGATCACGCGATGCCCGATCGACGCAAGCCGATGGGCCAGGGCCAGGGCGCGGTCCTGGTCCCCGGCATCGATGCGCTGGCGCAGCATCGCTTCGCAGGCGTCGAACCAGTGCTGTTCGGCCAGGGAGACCAGGCCGGCGTTGTCGATGGCCATCGCTCAGGCCGGACGCCCAAACAGGCCCTCGGCCACCCAGTCCGGCACGGCGACCGGCTCCCTACCCGCCACGGCGAGCTGGATCTGCTCCACCACCGAGAGCTCCAGATGCACTCCCGGACGAATGCCCGCGGCGGACAACCCGCGCAGCGTCTCCTCGTCGGCCTGCACCATCTCGCTCATACGCTCCAGCACGACGATGACCACGCCATCGGTCGGGGCCAGTTCGGTGAAGGGGTGGTTTCCCTCGCGGAAGCCCTCGGCGCGGCCCTCGGCCCCAAAGGCGGCCAGTCCCGGGATCGGGTTGCCATAGGGGGAGAAGCTGGTGTCCTCCAGCAGGTGGAAGAGCTTCTGCTCGACCTCTTCTGAGATGACGTGTTCCCACCGGCAGGCCTCTGCGTGGACCAGTTCCCAGTCCAGCCCGATGACGTCGGTGAGCAGCCGTTCGGCCAGACGATGCTTGCGCATCACGGCCTCGGCCAACTGCTGGCCCTCCCTGGTCAGGTTGATGCGACGGTCCCTGTCCAGCACCAGCAGACCGTCACGCTCCATCCGCGCCACGGTCTGGGACACGGTGGGCCCGGACTGGTGCAGCCGTTCGGCGATACGGGCCCGCATTGGGGGGATGCCCTCCTCCTGCAATTCATAGACCACCCGCAGGTACATCTCGGTGGTGTCAATCAGCTCGCTCATGCGCCTTCCCCTGCCCCTTCGATCCAGCGTCCACGATGCATCACCCGCTGCAGCCCAGCCCCGTCATCGACCACGCACAGGTCGGCGTAGCGCCCGGGAGCAAGCTCGCCCACCTCGGCCAGCCCGTGCCATCGTGCGGGAGTGGTGGCAGCCATGATGGCGGCCTCCCCCACCTCGCAACCACAGTGGGTGACCACGTATTCCACCGCTCGGTCCATGGTGAGGGTGGACCCGGCGATCGCTCCGAGCGTCCCGTCGTCGGCGAGGATACGCGCCACCCCATCGGTGACCTGGACCTTCAGCGAACCCAGGTCATAGCGCCCATCAGGCTGACCGGTCGCACTCATGGCATCGGTGACCAGGCCGACCCGGTGGATGCCGGCGGCGTCCCGGGACATGGCGATGACATCGGCATCCAGGTGGGTACCGTCGCAGATCAGCTCGACCATGACCCGCTCGTCGTCCAGCAGCGTCGGGACCGGGCCCGGTTGGCGGTGGTGGATCGGACGCATCGCGTTGAACAGGTGGGTGACGATGCTGGCACCGGCATCCACCGCTTGCTTGGCGACCCGGTTGTCGGCATCCGAATGCCCGAAGGCCGCTGCCACCCCGTTCTCGGTGAACGTCGAGAACGCCTCCAGG
Organism: Aestuariimicrobium sp. p3-SID1156; assembly: GCF_025144225.1. Taxonomy (GTDB): domain Bacteria; phylum Actinomycetota; class Actinomycetes; order Propionibacteriales; family Propionibacteriaceae; genus Aestuariimicrobium. Next base: position 558,543 of record NZ_JALXXB010000001.1, on the reverse strand, counting down.
CCGAACTCCCGCTCCGGGGCCAGGGTGATCATCCGAACAGCCCCACCGGAGGCCTCCAGAATGCGTTCCACGTACTCAGGACGGGGATCGACAAGCAGGTCAGGGTTGTGGGCACCCTTCTTCTCCGGCGACAGGAAGGGCCCCTCCAGGTGGATGCCGGCCAGTTCACCGGCCTCCACCAGCGGACGCATCCGCTCGATCTGGGCGATGACCTCGTCCATCGCCTCGGTCACCGTGCTCGCGAACAGGGTCGTGGTGCCATGGCTTCGGTGGAAGTCGATCGCGCGCCGCACTGCGTCAGGATCGGTCGAGCTGAAGTCGGCGCCAGCGCCCCCGTGGCAGTGGGTGTCCACGTAGCCGGGGACGATCCATTCCTCGACCAGGTCGGCGTCGGGCTCGATGCCCTCGACCACCTCGACGACGCGCTCCCCCTCGACCACCAGGGTCAGCGGGCGGGGTTCGGGTCCGGTGGTGCCAGTGACGACCTTGTGGGAGGCGATGCGCATGCGCCCAGCCTAGTGGGGCTACCGTGGCGGCATGCCTTCCGACCGTCGCGTGCTCGTCGCCCCCGAGCGGCTGGGCGGCTGGCTCGATCGGTTCCGCCAGTCCCATGGACGCACGGAGTTCACCGTCAGCTCCGGTTCGATGCTCGCGCGCGCCGAGGACGGCGCCAAGGCGACCCTGGTGGACCAGTGGGAGCATGCCCCCGAGGATGCCTCACCGGGCGCCTTCCTCCGCCACCTCGCTCGGGAGCGCCGGGTGGGGCTGCTCCTGGGGCGCAAGGGTGCCCATGCTGTGGGCATCGCACGGGGCAGCGAACTGGAGGCGTCCAAGGTGGACAGGACCTATGTGCAGGGGCGCACCAAGGCGGGTGGCTGGTCCCAGCAGCGCTACGCCCGCCGGCGGGGCAACCAGACCGCCCACGCCGTCGAGGAGACCATCGAGCGCGCGATCGAGCGGCTGCTGCCCGAAGCGCCCACCCTGGACGCCGTGGTCTGCGGTGGTGACGCCTCGTTCATCGCCGCCGTCCTGGCGGACCGTCGGCTGGCGCCGCTGGTGGCGCTGCGATCACGGCATCCGGTGCTGCCGGTGCCCGACCCCCGTCAGGAGGTGCTGCGCGAATTCGTCGCCACGGTCCGCGCGGTGCCGATCGACCTCAACGCGCGGGCACAGTCACGGGTCAAGGCGCCCTGAGGTCCATCCCTCCCCGTCGCGGCGGCACTCGACCCGGTCGTGCAGGCGGCTGGGCAGTCCCTGCCAGAACTGGAAACGGTCCGGGCGCACACGCCAGCCCAGCCACCCCTGCGGTCGAGGAACTGGCCCCTCCCCGAAGCGCTCGGCGGCCTGCTCGAATTCGTGGACCAGGCTGGCCCGCGATTCCCGGGGCTCGGACTGCTTCGAGACCGCGGCCGCCACCTGGGAGGCCAGCGGTCGCTGGTGGAAGTACTCCTCGGCCTCGGCCACCGGCTTCTGCTGCACCTGGCCCTCGATGTGCACCTGCCGGTTGAGCGCGGGCCAATAGAACAGCAGCGACACCTTGGGGTTGGCCTGCATGGCCAAGCCCTTGCGCGAGTCCAGGTCGGAGTAGAAGTCAACCCCGCCGCCGGGGCCGAGGTCGCGTCCGAAGGCCTTGGCCAGGACAACACGCGAACTCGGTTGCCCATCTGCGTCGACAGTCGACAGCACCATTGCGGAGGCCTCGATGTCCGCCGCCAGCGCCTCCCCGAACCAGCCCGCGAGGAAGGCCCAGGGGTCCTCGATCCGCGGGGGCAGCTCCCCACCCTGGTACTCGCGTCGGGCCGCATGCAGGTCGGTGGTCATGGCTCCCATCCAACTCTGCGCCGTGGCAGAATTCAATGGCATGGCGGCCCCCGAACAGCTCACGATCCCAGCCCATCTCAAGCCCAGGGACGGCCGGTTCGGCAGTGGCCCCGCGAAGATTCGGCCCGAGGCGTTGAGCGCAGTCAGTGACAGCCCCCTGATGGGCACGTCACATCGCCAACCACCGGTCAAGGACTTGGTCGCCACCATCCAGGCCGACCTCGCCGAGCTCTACTCCGCTCCGGACGGCTATGAGGTCGTGCTCGGCAATGGTGGGTCGAGCTTCTTCTGGGACGCCGCCTGCTGCTCTCTGGTCGAGAATCGCAGCGCTCACGGCGTCTACGGAGAGTTCAGCCGGAAGTTCGCCACCGCCTCAGCCCGCGCCCCCTTCCTGGCCGAGCCGGCGATCACCGAGTCCGAACCGGGCACCAGCACCTTGCCGGAACCGACGGACGCCGACGTCTACGCCTGGGCCCAGAACGAGACCTCCACCGGCGCGGCTGCCCCGGTGACCCGCCCCGACGCCGAAGGGCTGGTGCTGGTCGATGCCACCAGTGCCGCCGGCGGCATGGACGCCGACCTGTCCCAGACCGACGTCTACTACTTCGCCCCGCAGAAGAACTTCTCCTCCGACGGTGGGCTGTGGCTGGGATTCTTCTCCCCCGCAGCGCTGGAGCGGGCGGCAAGAGTGGGTGAGCGCAGCGACCGCTGGATACCCGAATCGCTGAATCTCCAGGTGGCGATCACCAATTCAGCCCAGCACCAAACCCTCAACACCCCCGCCCTGGCCACCCTGGTGATGCTGCAGGAACAGCTCGACTGGATGCTCGGCTGCGGTGGGATGGACTTCATCACCCAGCGGACCACCGACTCCAGCAGCCGGGTCTACGCCTGGGCCGAGTCCTCCGACGTGGCCGCCCCCTTTGTGGCCCCCGAGTTCCGCTCGCCCGTGGTGGCCACGATCGACTTCGTGGACCAGGTGGACGCCGCCGCATTGGCCCGCATCTTGCGCGCCAACGGGATCGTCGACGTCGAGCCCTACCGCAAGCTGGGACGCAACCAGTTGCGCATCGGCTGCTATTCCTCGGTCGACCCCGACGATGTCTCGGCCCTGCTCGGCTGCCTGGACTGGCTGCTGGAGCGCACCGGCCACCCGTAGGTCGCCGCCCCAGCAGCGACTGCCAGCAAGCCCGCGGCTCCGATGGCAATGAAGGTGCCGACGCGGCGGGTGTCGGAGCTCACCTTCACCTCGGCGGGATCCTGCAGTGCACTGGCCGAGGGCGTCACGGAGGCCGAGGGCGTCCCGGAGGGCGCGGCGGTCGCCAGTGCGCCGCCAATGACCAGCACCACCAGTGCGACGAACACCAGCGTGACAATGGCCTGACGGGTCCTGAGTTTCATTTCTCCGAACTGTACCCTGTCGTCATGGGTGAGCTGAGGATGCACGCCATCAGCGTGCACGAGGTGCGCGACATGTTCGGGGCCTTGCCCGAACTGGCCGCGGAGTTGCGGGAGATCGCCTCCACCCGCTTCATCGTGCCCGCCGTCGAGAACCAGCCGCGTGGCTTGATCCACAAGATCGGCCCGATGTTCAAGCGGGACCCGCTGCAGATCGCCTATCCCGCCGACCAGCCCACCCCGCGCGACTGGGAGTCCCTCATCGAGGGGTGCCACATCGAGGGCGAGCGGCTGGTCCACTGCTGGCGGGTGGTCGACGCCTGGCTGGAGGCCCGCGACCGGGGCACCGCCACCTTCACCTTGTCCCCCGGCGAGGTGGAGGCCTTCGACTTCGCACTGACCCGGGCGGGGCTGCCGTCTCAACTGGGGCTACGAAACCTGCTCGCCAATGACCTGGCCATCCCGCTTCGCCCGGCCCAGGGGATGCGGACGGGGTATGCGAAGAATGCGCATGTGATGGCCACCCACGACTGCCTGACCCAGATCCTGCCCGAGGTCGACCCGGAAGAACGCGGTCGAGCTGACTACCTGGCCTCCTTCCTGGACGCCTTCGCGGACTGGACGCGCGCGGCCCGTGAGGCGGACGCCCCGGTACCCGACCTGGTGGTGGTCTGGTGGGAGACCGCCCGCGGTCAGCAGCCGGCCTTCGACCCCACCCAACCGATCATCACTGGCCGTCAGGAGCGAGCACCGCGACCAGGTCGCCACCCTCGGCCTGGAAGGTCCCACTGAGCACGACCCGCTCGACGGTCCCCGAGACCGGGGCATTGATGGAGGCCTCCATCTTCATGGCTTCGATCACGGCCAGGGAATCACCGGCGTTGACGTGGTCGCCCTCGGACACCCGGACGGTGACCGCACCGGCATAGGGCGCCGCCACGTGGCCCGGGTTGTTCTTGTCGGCGCGTTCGGCGGAGGCCACCTCGGCCTTGATCGACTTGTCCCGCACCCGCACCGGCCTCAGCTGGCCGTTCGTCAGGGTCATCACGGTGCGCTTGGCGCGGGTGTCCGGCTCGGAGATCGCCTCGAGCGCGGTGATCAGCGAGACGCCCTTGTCGATGGTGATGACGTGTTCCTCCCCCGGGCGCATGCCGTACAGGTACGGGATGGTGGGCATGGAGGTCAGGTCGCCGTACTCCTCACGTGCCTCGTCGAACTCCTTGGTCGGGGCCGGGAAGAGCAGTCGGTTCAGCGTCACCTGGCGGTCCCTCCCGGGTTCGCGCAGGTTGGCCGCATCGCCCTCGGAGACCTCGGTCTGGCGCAGCGGGGTCTGGCGCCCGGCTAGCGCCTTCGAGCGGAACGGTTCGGGCCAGCCGCCTGCCGGCGTCCCCAGTTCACCGTTGAGGAAACCGATCACCGAATCGGGGATGTCGAACTTCTGCGGGTCGGCCTCGAACTCGGCCGGGTCGGCGTTGACGGCCACCAGGTGCAGGGCCAGGTCGCCGACCACCTTGGAACTCGGCGTGACCTTGGTCGGGCGACCCAGGATCTTGTTCGCCGCGGCGTACGTCGCCTCGATCTGCTCGAAGCGGTCACCCAGGCCCAGCGCGATCGCCTGCTGGCGCAGGTTCGACAGCTGCCCGCCGGGGATCTCGTGGTGGTAGACCCGACCGGTGGGGCTGGCCAGGCCCGACTCGAAGGGCACGTAGACACGCCGGACGGCCTCCCAGTAGGGCTCCAGGTCGGCCACCGCACGGGGGTTGAGCCGGGTCTGTCGCTCGCCGTGCTCCAGTGCCATCACCAGGGCGGACGCCGGGGGCTGGCTGGTGGTTCCCGCCATCGCCGCGCAGGCGACGTCGACCGCGTCCACCCCGGCGTCGATCGCCCGCAGCAGGGTCGCGGTCTGGCCGCCGGCGGTGTCGTGGGTGTGCAGGTGCACGGGTAGGTCGAAGCGTTCGCGCAGGGCACGCACCAGCTTCTCTGCAGCTGGGGGACGCAGCAGGCCGGCCATGTCCTTGATGGCCAGCACATGGGCGCCTGCTTCGACGATCTGCTCGGCCAGCCGCAGGTAGAAGTCGAGGTTGTAGGTGGTTTCGCCCGGGTCCATCAGGTTGCTGGTGTAGCAGAGCGCCACCTCGGCCACCGACTCGGTGCGGGAGAGCACGGCCTCGATGGCCGGGCGCATCTGGTCGACGTCGTTGAGGGCGTCGAAGATGCGGAAGACGTCCACCCCGGTGCGGGCGGCCTCCTCCACGAAGGCCTCGGTGACCTGGGTGGGGTACGGCGTGTAGCCGACGGTGTTGCGTCCGCGCAGCAGCATCTGCAGCGCCATGTTCGGCATCGCCTCGCGCAGCGCGCCGAGTCGTTCCCAGGGGTCCTCACCGAGGAAGCGCAGCGCGACATCATAGGTGGCCCCACCCCAGCATTCGACCGAGAGGAGTTCGGGCAGCATCCGGGCCTCGTAGGGGGCCACTGCCAGCAGGTCGCGGGTGCGGACCCGGGTGGCCAGCAGCGACTGGTGGGCGTCGCGGAAGGTGGTGTCGGTGACCTCGACGTGGTCGGACTCACGCAGCCACGCGGCCCAGCCTGCCGGGCCCAGCTCGTCCAGGCGCTGCTTGGAGCCCGCCGGCGCCGCCGCGTTCAGATCAATGCCCGCCGGTAGCTTCTCCGAGGGGTCGAGCAGGGTGGAGGGTTCGCCATTGGGCTTGTTGACGGTGACGTCGGCCAGCCAGCGCAGCATCTTGGTGCCACGGTCTGCCGGGGCGCGGGAGGTGAGCAGGTAGGGCCGCTCGTCGATGAAGTGGGTGGAGGTGTTGCCGGCGTCGAAGTCCTTGTCGTCCAGCACCGCGCGCAGGAAGGGGATGTTCGTGGAGACACCACGGATGCGGAACTCGGCCAGGGCGCGGCGCAGCCGGTTCAGGGCGCCGTCGAAGTCGCGGGCGTGGGCGGTGACCTTGACCAGCAGGGAGTCGAAGTAGCCTTGCACCTCGACCCCGGTGGCGACGGTGCCGCCGTCGAGGCGGATTCCTGCTCCCGAGGCCGAGCGGTAGGCGGTGATGACCCCGGTGTCGGGGCGGAAACCGTTGGAGGCGTCCTCGGTGGTGATGCGGGCCTGGATGGCCACGCCGCGGACCTGGATGTCGTCCTGGTTCAGGCCGAGGTCGGCCAGGGACTCACCCGAGGCGATGCGCATCTGGGCCTGGACGAGGTCGACGTCGGTCACCTCCTCGGTGACGGTGTGCTCGACCTGGATGCGGGGGTTCATCTCGATGAAGACGTACTCCCCCGCCCGTGGGCCGGCGGTCTCGACCAGGAACTCCACCGTGCCGGCGCAGGAGTAGTTGATCGACTGGGCGAACTTCACGGCGTCCGCGCAGAGCTTGTCTCGCAGCTCGGGGTCGAGGTTGCGCGCCGGTGCCATCTCGATGACCTTCTGGTGGCGGCGCTGGATGGAGCAGTCGCGCTCGAAGAGGTGGATGACATTGCCCTGGGTGTCACCCAGCACCTGCACCTCGATGTGGCGGGGGCGCTGGACGGCCTGCTCGATGAAGACCGTCGGGTCCCCGAAGGCACCGTTGGCCTCACGCATGGCCTGGTCGAGAGCTTCGGGCAGGTCCTCGCGCTCCTGCACCAGGCGCATGCCGCGACCGCCGCCGCCGGCGACGGCCTTGACGAAGACCGGGAAGCCGATCTCGTCGGCCTCGGCGATCAGGGTGTCCACGTCGGTGCCCGGCTCACTCGACTTCAGCGTGGGCAGGCCCGCTTTGCGGGCGGTGTCGATGGCTCGGACCTTGTTGCCGGCCAGCTCGAGCACCTGGGCGCTGGGGCCGATGAAGGTGAGCCCGTTGGCGGCGCAGGCCTCGGCCAGGTCGGGGTTTTCCGAGAGGAAGCCGTAGCCGGGGTAGACCGCATCGGCGCCGGACTCCTTGGCGGCGCGGATGATCTCGGCGATGTCGAGATAGGCGCTGACGGGGTGGCCCTTCTCCCCGATCTGGTAGGCCTCGTCGGCTTTGATCCGGTGTTCGGCGGCCCTGTCCTCGTGGGGGAAGACGGCGACGGTGCGCGCTCCCAACTCGTAGGCGGCCCGGAAGGCGCGCACGGCAATCTCGCCACGATTGGCGACCAGAACCTTGGAGAACATGCCTCCGAGACTAGTGCCCTGCGAGGTGGGAGGTGACAATGGCCACATGCAGATCAGGGTCCAGGCCGAATCCACCGGGGCGCTGACCACGGCCTGGGCCAGAATCGAGGGCGTCGAACTCTCATCGCCCTCCTGGCGGTGGCTGACAGCGGCCTGAGGGTCAACCCGATGGGTCAGGCGATGACGATGAAGCGGTCGAGGTGACCGTGCGGGTGGAGGCGGAGTTCAGCGCCGGCTGAGCACCAGCCCCAGGATTCGCGCCCGCACGGCGCCGAGCAGGTCCAGGGAGTCCTTGAGGTCCTCCTTGTCGACCCTGCCCTCGCCGACGACCATCAGGACGCCACCGGTCTGCGCGGCCAGGATCGCCGCATCGCTGCCGTCGTCGACGGGGGCGGAGTTCACCACCACCGCGTCGAAATCCGCGGAGTGCTCGCGCAATGCCTCGAGCAGGCGTCCTGAGGCGAGGAGCTCTGCGGGGTTCGGCGGGAGCTTGCCGGCCGGCACCAGCGCAGGCATTCCGTTCGTCGCGGGACGCACTGCCTCGGCAAAGGCGACCTGCCGGGACAGCACCTCGGACAGACCGACGCCCTGGGCGTCCTGGCTGAGCGAGCCCTGGCGCAGGTCGGCGTCGACCAGCAGGACGCGGCCGGGGTGCTGTGACTCCAGCCCCTTCGCCAGTCCCAGGGCGGTGGTGGCCGGGTTCTCCCGGCGATGGGTGGAGGTGACCAGCACCATTGGCGCGGCGCGATCATCCAGGTAGGGCATGGCCAGCGCGAGGGCCTCGGCGTCCCCGGCGTCGCGAACCCGGCCCACGACCGAACTGTCGCTGATCTCGGCAACATCGTCGGCGCTGCGAACCTTGCGGTCGAGGATGGCGCGGGCCAGGATCCAGGCCAGGGCAACGAAGGTGGCAACGACCAGCCCCTTGAGCACGTCACCCAGCAGCGAACTGCCCGGGCCGGTGGGGGCCACCACGATGTCCTGGGAGACGATCTTGACTCGCTGGTTGCCGTCGTACTTGTCGGAGGTCTTGTTGACGTAGGCGTTGAGATGCGTGCCAGCAGCCTCCACGATCTGGCGGGCCTGCTGCTCATCGGTCCCCACCCAGGTGAGGGTCGAGATGAGGTTCTTGTCGGGCATCAGGACCCTGAGGTTGGCCGCCAGGTCTTCCGGCTTGGGGGCCCCTTCCCCGAGATCCGACGAGACCGGAACCGTGATGAGCGGCGTGGTGACCAGGGCTGAGTAGGAACCGGCCAGACTGGTCGCGTAGATGCGCCCCTCGGCGGGATCGGCCACCTTGTCGACCCCCGCCACCGAGTACACCATGGTGTTGGTCGCCTTGTAGGTCGGCCCACTGCTGAGCAGTACGGCCGCCGCGACCCCGAGCAGGGCGCCGAGCAGCGCTCCCTGCCACCAGTAGCGACGCACGGCGCGAAGAATCTGGTCCAGTTTCATGGGCGATAGACTATCGGCGTGCAGCGACCGCGTGTGGTGTGGATCACCTCGACCTTCCCCGGCGGCAGCGGTGAGCAGTTCATCGGCCCCGAGACCGCTTTCTGGGACGCCGCCGACGTGACCCTGCTGCCGGTCGAGTACGGCCCCTCCGGCCCGCAGCGCCCCATCCCCGAGAACTTCTCGGTTGACTTCCGGCTCGCGGACGCCTGGAGCTCGCGCTCCGCCAAGGCCCTCGCCAGCGTTCGCGCCGCCGCCCATCCCCTCCTCGTCCGAGAGCTGGCCGACCTCCGCCGCCGTGGCAAGCTCACCCCCGCCAGGGCCACCATGGCCTTCAAAGCCATGGTGCAGGCGCTGATGACCCGCGATGCCGTGGCCGCTCTTGGCCCGGTGGACGTCGTCTACACCTACTGGCTCAAGCCCATGACGGTGGGCGCCGTGATGGCGGGCGTCGCCCCGGTGGTCAGCCGCGCCCACGCCGCCGACCTCTACGAAGAGGGTCGACCCGCCTCCTACAACCCCCTGGTGCGCACCGGGCTCTCGGGTCTGGACACCCTCTTCAGCATCTCCGAGGGGGGCATGGACTACCTGCGCGAACGCTACGGATTCCGCGACGACCAGCTCTCGCTGGCCCGCCTCGGGGTCGACATGCCGCCGCGGGACACAGACCCCTGGGCCCCCTCCCAGACCCTGCGCCTGGTCACCATCAGCACCCTGGTGCCGAAGAAGCGGGTCGACCTGGCCGCGCGAGGCATCGCCGAGTACGCCCGACGCCACCCCGAGCAGCAGGTGGACTGGACCCATCTTGGCGACGGGCCGCTGCGTGCCCAGGTCGAGACCGTCATCGCCGAGGTCATGCCCAGCACTGTGAAGGTCGAGTTCCGCGGCATGGTGCCGCATGCCGAACTGCTGGAGACACTCTCCACGCAACCTTTCGACCTGATGCTGAACACCAGTGACAACGAGGGCGTGCCGGTTTCGATCATGGAGGCCGCCGTGCGCGGGCTGCCCTGCCTGGCCACCGACGTCGGCGCCACTCGCGAGGCCATCGTCCCCGGATCGGGCTTCCTGCTGCCCGTCGACCTCACCCCTGCCCACCTCGCCGATGCCCTGGACCGACAGGTCGACCCGGCCCGCGACCCCCAGGTGCGCCAGGCCGCCAATGAGCTCGTCCGGGAGCGCTTCGATGCGCAACGCAATTACCGCACCTTCGTCGACGACGTGCTGGGTTCGATCGCATGAGGCGTCTGGCGCACCTGCTGCTCCTCGTGCTCCCCTTCGCAACCAGCCTTGGTCCGCTGGGATCGATCGCGGGGCTGTCGGTGGTGCGTCTGGTCTCGGCGGGCCTGGTGGCCGTGGCGCTCGTCAGCCTCCCCCGGACGCTGCCCCGCGCCGCCGTCTGGCTGGGGCTCATCGCGGCCATCTGGTTGGGTTGGGGAATGGCCCTGGTCCGCTCCCCCGAGGGCGTCAAGGAGCTGCTCGGCGTTGCCCTGATGATGTTCGCGATGATCGCAGTGATGCTGCTGGTGCGTGACCGCTCGCTGTTGCGCACCTTCATCTGGGGGTGGGTCCTGGCCTGGTTCGCGGTGGCGATCCCCGCCGTCGGGGAGATCGCGACCGGCAAGCACCTGCCGAACTACCGTCTGGACGCCACCCCTGACATCCGCAACCGCGCCACCGACATCGCCAGCTACATGGGCCAGCCCAACCTCTTCGCCTGGTTCCTGGTCGTGGCAGTCTCGATGATGGCGATCGGCTGGTTCCTCGAGCAGGGGTGGAAACGCTGGCTGCTCACCGCCCTGCTGCTGGCCTCCCCCGTGCTTGCCTGGCCCTCGAACTCGCGCCTCAACGTCGCCTTCATGGCCTTGGTGCTGGCGGCCTGGGTGATGATGGTGACCCGCTCACGACTGCTCCTCGCCCTGGGCAGCGCCGGCGCCCTGGCCCTGGTCGGCTGGTTGGCGATCCAGCCGTCGGGCCCCACCTCCCACGGTGACCTGGTTCGTGGACGCCTGTACCAGGACGCCTTCTACTTCTTCTGGCGCTCCTTCGGGCTGGGCGTCGGCCCGGCCGGCTTCACCGAGAAGATGCAGCACAACGAGGGGCCGATGTTCACCTTCGGTGCCGTCAACCCCCACTCGGGAGTATTGGAGATCCTCAGCCAGTACGGCCTGTTCGTCTCCCTGCTCGTCTTCGGGCTCTGGCTCGCGGTGGTGGTGCGGATGGCACCCAGCATCTGGCGGCAGTGGCCCGACCGCGCCGAGACCGCGATGAGACAGGGCCTGCTGCTGATGGTGCTGACCGTGCCGCTGCTCAGCTTCGCGAACTCCACCTGGTTGAAGTCCTCGGTGGCGCCCGCTCAGATGATCGGCATCGCGCTGCTCTTCCAGACGATCATGGTCACCAGCCGAAGCCCTCGACCCACCAAGCCCCGACAACTCCTGGAGGCCTTCCGATGAGCCCGAAGATCGCCCACCTGACCACGGTGCACAAGCCGCGCGACAACCGCATCTTCAACAAGGAGTGCACTGCCCTGGCTGCGAGCGGTTTCGACATCACCCTCATCGCCCGGGGCGCCGGTTCCGAGGACGTCAACGGGGTGCACCAGCACGAGCTCCCCGAGACCCGCGGGCGCCTGCAGCGCCTGGTCGGTGGCGGGTGGAATGCCTGGCGGGCGCTGAACTCCGTGCGTCCGAAGTCAGTGCACGTGCACGACCCCGAGCTGATCCCGCTGGCGCTGGTCTGGTGCCGGTTGAACAAGGCCGGGTTCATCTACGACTCCCATGAGGACCTGATCGGCCAGATCGACGGCAAGGACTACCTGTCCGGCCCGGCGCGCGTCCTTGCCCGCCTCTATGCCCGTGCACTGATGGCGATCGTGGACCGGTTCGCGGACGCCGTGGTCGCCGCCACCCCGGTCATTGCGCGCAGGTTCCGTCGCCAGCAGGCCCATGTCGTGCGCAACTACCCCTGGCTCAAGGACTTCCCGAAAGTCAAGCAGCGTGACGAGGTGCCGGGTCGTGTGGTCTACATCGGCGGCATCACCGAGACCCGCCAGGTGGACTCAATGCTCGGCACCATCGCCGCCGTACCCGAGTCCTCCATGGTGCTGGCCGGCCCAACCGATGCCTTCGCCGAGAAGGTGATCGCCGACATCACCGCCGAGGGGCGCATCGACTACATCGGGCCGGTCCCCCCGACCCGAATCCCGGAGATCCTGGCCTCTGGCGCGGTCGGCTTCGTCTTCCTGCAGCCGCTGCCCAACTACCGCGAGTCCCTGCCCACGAAGCTGTTCGAGTACATGGCCGCCGGGATTCCCTTCGTCGCCTCCGACTTCCCCTACTTCCAGGAGCTGCTGGAGGAGTACCAGGCCGGCCTGTTCGTCGACACCACCTCGGTGGACGCCCCGGCTGAGGCATTGCGCACCCTGCTCGCCGACGACCAGTTGCGTGCCGAGATGGGCGAAAGGGGACGCCGGGCCATCGAAGAGGTGTTCAACTTCGAGGCCGACGTCCCCCAGCTGGTCGAGGCGACGAACCAGTCGCTCAGATCTTGTCGATGAGCCCCATGAGGACGCCCTGGGCGAAGTAGACCAGGAAGGCCGCTGCCACGCCCCACATCAGTGGGTGGACCTGCTTCGCCTTGCCCACCAGCAGCTTGATGAGCACGTAGATGACGAAGCCGGCGCCGATACCGGTGGTGATCGAGTAGGCGAAGGGCATCAGGATGATGGTGAGGAAGGCAGGGACGCCGACCTCGACATCGCTCCAGTCGACGTTGGTGACCTGGGACATCATCAGGAAGCCGACGAAGGCCAGCACCGGGGCGGCGGCCTCGGCGGGCACCATGCTCACCACCGGGGCCAGGATGATGCTGGCCAGGAAGGCCAGTCCGGTCACCACGGAGGCGAAACCGGTGCGGGCACCCTCGGCGACGCCAGCGGTGGACTCGACGTAGGAGGTGTTGGAGGACACCGACCCCAGGCCGCCGGCGACCGCTCCCAGGGAATCGACCAGCAGGATCTCGCGCAGGTGCGGCGGGTTGCCCTCCTCATCGAGCAGGTCGGCCTCGGCACCCACGGCCACGACCGTGCCCATGGTGTCGAAGAAGTCGGCCAGCAGCAGGGAGAAGACGATCAGCACCAGGCCCAGCACGTAGCCGGGCCGGAAGACGCCATCGGGGGCGAAGGCCCCGAACAGGTCGATACGGCCCAGCAGCCCCAGATCGGGGGTGGCGAAGTCGGACCACTTCGGCAGGGCCGGGCCATTGGGTGACCAGCCGGTGGGATTCTTGTCGCCGAGGCGGACGCCGATGTGCAGCGTGTTCTCCAGGATGACGGCTGCAACGGAAGCCACCACCATCGAGATCAACATGGCGCCGGGCACCTTCCGCGCCCACAGGATGATCAGCAGGATGAAGGCCAGGATGCAGACCGCCAGCGGCCAGCCCATCAGGCTGCCACCGATACCCAGCTGCAGCGGGGTGCCGCTGCCCTGCCGGACCACACCAGCCGAGACCATGCCCACCAGGGTGACGAACAGGCCGATGCCGACCGAAATCGCCGAGCGGAGCGCACCGGGCACAGCCCTGAAGATGGCCTCGCGGACACCGGTCAGGACCAGCAGGGTGACCAGGATGCCCTCCCACACGACCAGGCCCATCGCCTGCGGCCAAGTCATCTGGGGGGCCAGCACGAAGGCCAGCAGGGCGTTGAGGCCAAGACCGGTGGCGAGCGCGAGCGGGAAGCGTCCCCACACACCCATCAGGATCGTCATCAGGCCGGCGATCAACGCGGTGGCTGCTGCGACCATCAGCTTGGACTGGGTGACGTTGCCGTCGTTGAGGACGGTCATCGCCGCGTCGGAGAACTTGGGCTTACCGGTGACCAGGTTGCCGTTCTTGTCGGCGGCGGTCCCGATGATGAGGGGGTTCAGCGCGATGATGTAGGCCATCGTGAAGAAGGTGACGAGGCCGCCACGGACCTCGCGTCCCATGGTGGACCCGCGCTGGGTGATGTCAAAGAACCTGTCGAGTGCTGTCGTCGTCACCCGGACATCGTAGAGGGATCAGTCGAAGAGGATCTGATCGGTCTCGATGGTGTTGAAGACGGGCTCGGGCAGTTCGATGCCCCGCTCCTCGGCAGCGACGTCGGAGTGACCGCCACAGCCGTGGTCGAGGCTCACCGCACGACCGTCGGAGGGGCTGAACTCGTTGGTACAGACACCGAACGACATGCCCAGGCTCCCCTGCAGGCGGGCGAAATAGCCACAGGTTGCGCAGGGCGCAGGGGCCTGGTGGGCCAGTGCGGTGTCGGGCCCGCCCTCCCCCTCGAGCCAGCGCTCGATGGCGAGGTCGCGACCGAAGCGGGTGAGGACGCGTTCGCGGCCGAGCCCCAGTTCCGAGACGACGGCGCGAGTCATCGCCCACTCGGCCGGTTCGGCGTCCGCGGCCAACTCGCCGCCGGTGAAGCCGGGTTCGAGGCGGGGGTCATTGTCCTCAGTCGGCATCAGCATGCCGGGGGCGATGTCACCGGCCTGGACGCGGTTCTCCCACGGAATCCAGCTCGGTGCCACCAACGAACCCTCGCCCGGGAGCAGTTCGACCTCGTTGACGGTCGCGACGCGTCCACGGACGGCACGGGCCATGGACACGGCCCAACGCCACCCCCGGTAACCGGGGTGCTCACAGGCGAACAGATGGGTGACGCAGCGGTCGTCGTCGGCGACCACGCCGAGGTGCTCCCCGACGCCGAAATCCTTGGCGTACGACTCCGCGGCACTGCGGGCCTGGTCGACGGCCTGAGCGGTGACGGTGTCCAGCTTCACTCTCGCCCCGGTTCTCGTAGGCATCAGAGTTCCAGCTCGTCGGCGACGGCACGCAACACCGAGGCGACCTTCTGGGCCTGGCGCGAGTCGGGGTGGCGCCCGTGGCGGTAGCCATTGCCGATGCCATCGAGCAGCTTGATCAGGTCCTCCACGACCACGGCCATCTGCTCGGGCTTGCGGCGGGAGGCCTTGGACAGCGAGGGCGGGGCCTCCAACAGTTCCACCGAGAGCGCCTGCTCCCCGCGGCGCCCCTCGATGACGCCGAACTCGACCTTCTGGCCGGCCTTGAGGGCGGTCACCCCTGCGGGCAGCACCGTGGAACGGACGTAGACGTCGCCACCGCCCTCCTTGGTGATGAAGCCAAATCCCTTGTCAGCGTCGTAGAAACGCACCTTGCCGATCGGCACGTCGATTACCTCTGTCTCTGGTGGTCAGGAGAGGCCAAGTCTACTGGGTGACCCCAACCGGCTCCACCCAGTGGTGGTGCAGCTTCGAGGCCGCCGCGCGGTCGACCACGACCCAGGCATCGGGGTGGAACTGCAGGATGCTGGCCGGGCACATCGCCGTCACCGGACCCTCGCAGGCTGCGGCGATCGCATCGGCCTTGTTCTCCCCCATGGCGACCAGGACGAGGTGGCGGGCGTCCATGATCGTTCCCAGCCCCTGGGTGACGCAGTGGGTGGGGACATCCCTGTCCCCGAAGAAGCGCTGGTTGTCCTCGCGGGTCTGCTCAGTGAGGCGCTGCAGGTGGGTCCTGCCCCCGAAGGAGGATCCGGGTTCGTTGAAGCCCAGGTGACCATTGGCGCCGATGCCCAGGATCTGCACGTCCACACCGCCGGCGACGCGGATCGCCTCCTCGTAGTCACGGCAGCCCTGATCGAGGTCCTCGCCGATGCCGCGGGGCACGTGCACCCGCGCCGGGTCGAGATGGAGGGGTTCGGTGACGGTCTGGCGGATCGTGTCGGCATAGCTGTTCGGATCGTTCGGCTCGAGCCCGATGTACTCATCGAGGGCGAAGCAGGACAGGTTCGACAGGTCCACCTCGCCGGCGCCCACGGCACGGGCGAGCTCGTGGTAGAGGTCCAGGGGCGAACTGCCGGTGGCGACACCCAGCACCGGCTGGCTGGTGCGGCGGAGGATCTCCATGACCCTGCGCGCCGCCGTGCGTCCGACCTCAGCCGGATCCTTGCAAATGATCACGTCCACCGATCCACCGTCCCACGGAATCGGCCTGACTGCAGCGAAACGCTCACCGGGAGCGGCGGACTACAGTGGTGGTCATGGTTTCGTGGAGTGACGGGGTCGAGTACGCACCGACCGAGCGTCCTGATGGCTTCGCCATGCCGCGCACCAGCCCCCTCGAACTCCCCGCCAAGGCGCTCTCCCCCGCCGACGGGCACCCAGACGCCGCCCCATCGACCTACCACGACGCCCCCGGCCGCCGTCCGTTGGAAACGCTGGTTCCCTCCTCCGGCCCTCGGCGCGACCCCCATGCAGCCTTCTCCGCCGGTCCCCCGGACGGCTTCGCGAGTTCCTCCTTCGACCCCCGCGCCCCGATGGCGACCACCGCCGTCCTCGACGCCCCCGTGTTCGAACCCGAACCACTCCAGTGGGAGCCCGAGCCGGCCCCCGCCGAACCGCGACTGGGCGTGCCTGCCGCAGAGATCGCGAACGCCGTCGGCGTCCCCCTGCTCGTCTGTCTGGCCGTCGGCACTGCGCTGTGGATGCTCGCCTTCCCGCTGCTGGTTCTCGGGCTGGTGCTTGTCATCAGCCAACCCGAACGCCCCCTCTCGCCGCGCCTGCGCGCTGCCCTGGCGGTGGCTTCCGCCAGTGCGCTCGTCCTCGGTTTCCTGGTCAACGTGATGGACGACAGCCTCTACTCGATGGGCCGCTACAGCCAGCTCGGTTGTCTGGTCTGCCTGGGTCTGGGGCTGTGGTGGGGCTGGCGGCAGCTGGTCCCCCAACGATGAGGAGCCTGGCCGACGCGATCCGCGCCATGGACGAGAACCAGCTCGTCACCCTCATGCGGGAGCGTCCGGACCTCGCACAGCCCCGGCCCAGCTCACTGTCGGACCTGGTCGAGCGCGCCTCCTCGCCCTCGTCGACCGCCCAGGCCATGGAGCGCCTGGACCGTTGGCTGCGGCGAGTGGCCGAGGGCCTGGCCGCCGCGCATGAGCCGGTGAGCCCGCGGCATCTGGCCGCGATGCTGGACGCCGACAGGGGGGCGGTCGAGGCAGCCCTGCGCGTGCTCGAACGCCGTGCGCTGGTCTGGGGCACGGGGAAGTCGCTCCAGCTGACCCGCGCGGCCGCAGCCGCCTTCGGCCCCTTCCCCGCTGGTCTGGCCGCCCCCTCCCCCCTGCCACTGACGGACGCCGACGTCACCGCAGCGCTGACGGACCTCACCCCCGAACAGCGCGCCCTGCTGGACCCGCTGGTCTGGCACCCCCGGGGACGGCTGCGCACCCCCGTGCGGGGCGCTCCGGCCGAAGCGCTGTTGAATGCGCGGATCCTGCGCCGCCACGACGAGGAGAGCGTGGTGCTGGCCCGCGAGGTGGCGCTGCACCTGCGCGGCGGACGTTTCTTCGCCGATGCGGTCCCCTCCCAGCCCCCGGGGTTTCCCCCCGCCGCTGAACCCGGCAGGCTGCTCGAGCAGGCGGCCCTGGGCACCGCCGTCGAGGCCCTGTCACTGGTCACCGACCTGGTCGAGCAGGTGATCAGCCTGGCGCCCCGCGTCCTCAGCACCGGCGGCGTGGGGCGTCGTGACCTCAAGGTGCTCGCGGGTGATCGTCCGGTGGCCGCGGTGGAGTTCGCCTTTCGCCTCGCGCTGCAGGCCGGTCTGGTCGCTGCCCACGGGCCGACCTGGCTGGCCACCCCCCAGTTCGATCGATGGGACGCCCTGGCCGGGTGGGGGCAATGGCGGGCGCTGGCCCGTGCCTGGACCAGAGGCGCGCAACGCATCGACCGTGCGGTGATGGCCGAGCTGCACCAGGCTCCCACCGGCACGCCGATCGACACCCACCTGCTGGCAGCCCGCGTCCTGTGGCGTTACCCGACCTGGCCGGAGGAAGCGGTCCAGGAGGCCACGACGGCGGTGGTGCGGGATGCCGAAGTTCTCGGCGTCGTCGCGATGGGAAGGGTCAGCGAGCTGTCGCACACCGCCGAGGACCCCGGATTCCCAGCCGCGGGGCACCAGTTCGTCCTGCAGTCCGACCTGACTGCGGTCCTGCCCGGTCCACTGCAGACCGACGTGCGACGGCGGCTCGACCTGGTGACCGCCAGGGAGGGAAGTACTCGTCGGTTCACCGCTGCCAGCGTCCGTCGCGGTCTGGACTCGGGGCTCACCGCGCAGTCCCTGGTCCAGTGGCTGGAGGACCACTCCCTCACTCCCGTACCCCAACCACTGGCCTACCTGGTGGCCGATGTCGCGCGCCGGCATGGTCAACTCCGCGTCATGCCGGCCGCTTCGGTGGTCACTGTGGAGGATCCAGCCATCCTGGAGTCACTCCTGCGTTCGCCAGAAGCGAAAATCCTCGGTCTGCGCCGGGTCGGGCCGCAGGCGATCGCGGCGCAGGGGGATGTCGAGGAGGTCGTTGACCTGTTGCGCAGCATGGGGCACGCGCCGGTGCCGACCAATGAGTCCGGCGAGCCATTGCAGGCACCCGTTCCTCGCCGCGCGACGCGTGCGACTGCTCCCCACCGGGAGCCGGAACCCCCGACCCGGGACCAGCTCACGCTGCTGGCACGGGCGCTGCTGACCCAGACCCAGCCCGACCAGGAGGAGGACGTCGTCGACCTGCTCGGGCGCGCCCTGGAGAGCGGGGAGTGGACCGAACTCACCCACGTCGACGCTCGTGGCGTGGCAACAACCGACGTGGTGCGAGTGCTGGGCGTCCAGGGCGGACAGGCCCGCGTGGTGCGCAGGGCGTCGGCACCCACCACCGTGCCGGTCGCACGCGTCGTGCAGGCACGTATCATTGGTGCGTGCAGCCCCATGTGATCCGACGCCTCGCCGTGACCGGCGTGTGTCTTGTCGTGGGGCTGGGGCTGTATCTGAGGCCCGACCGAACGACACCGACAGGGCTTGACGAACCGGTGCCGGTGGCCTCGTCTCCTGGCGTGTCGGTGCCCCCCACGTCCCCGGAAAAGGCGCACCCAAGCTCCACCGCCTCGCCTCTGCCGGGCAAGGACCGCAGCCTGCCGACGCCGGTGCGCGGACTGCGGCTGGTGTCGAACACGGCCTCGCACTACCTGATCGGCTGGAACCGCAGCCACGACGCTGCAGGCATCCAGCACTATGTGGTGCTCGTGGACGGCTACCTGACCGGCACCGTCAAGGACCCGTGGATCACGCTGACCTGGCCGGCATCGACGGCGAACATCCTGATCCAGGTGGCGGCTGTGGACGGGAACGGCAACCAGGGCGAATGGCGGGCCATCGTGGTGATTCCTCCGCCGCTGGCGGTCGCCCCCCCTGCCAAGCCGGCCACCCCCACCCCCGGGCCAACGCCACCCGCGACTCCGCAGCCCACGCCGACGCCGACGCCAACGCAGCCCACCACAACCGTCGTGCTGCCCCAGCCCTCCCCGGACGGCTCTGCTCCGGCGCCCACCCAGTCCAGCACCGCACCGACTTCCACGGTCACCACGCCGAGCCAGACTCCGTCGCCCTCGGTGACACCCTCGACCCTGGCGCCCTCAAGCTCGGCGGCGCCCAGCTCATCCAGCGCCTCGCCCACCTCCGAGACCCCCACCCCATCCCCCTCAGAGACCCTGTGCCCCAGTGAGCCCGCCGAGACGGTGACCGCCACCGGCACCCCCGCGCCGTCGGACCCCAGCGATTCCCCACTGCCCCCAAGCGAACCGGCCCCCACCTGTTGATGAATCCCACCGCACCACTGATCGTCCAGTCCGACCGCACCCTGCTGCTGGAGGTGGACCATCCGGACGCGGAGGCCTGCCGCATTGCCATCGCGCCCTTCGCCGAGCTGGAACGTGCCCCTGAGCACGTGCACAGCTACCGGATCACGCCCCTGGGGTTGTGGAACGCCCGGGCGGCAGGGCACGACGCCGAGCAGGTGGTGGATGCCCTGTTGACCTGGTCGCGCTACCCGGTCGCGAGTTCGCTGTTGGTCGACATCACCGAGACCATGGGACGCTACGGGCGCCTGCGCATCGAGAAGCACCCCACCCACGGGCTGGTCATGGTGTCCTCTGACCGCGCCGTGCTCACCGAAGTGCTGCGTTCGCGCAAGCTGAAGGGCCTTGTCGGGGGGCGGATCGACGACGAGACCGTCGTCGTGCACCCCTCGGAACGGGGCTCGGTCAAGCAGGCGCTGTTGGGGTTGGGCTGGCCGGCAGAGGACCTGGCCGGTTTCGTCAACGGCGAAGCCCACGCCATCGAGCTGGACGCCAGTGGCGGCTGGCAGCTGCGTCCCTATCAAAAGCTTGCGGCGGACTCGTTCTGGCACGGCGGCTCGGGAGTCGTGGTGCTGCCCTGTGGGGCTGGCAAGACGATCGTGGGGGCAGCGTCCATGGCGCTGGCCGGGGCGACGACTCTGATCCTGGTCACCAACACCGTATCGGCGCGGCAGTGGCGCGATGAGCTGCTCCGTCGCACCACCTTGACCGAGGACGAGATCGGTGAGTATTCCGGGGCGAAGAAGGAGATCCGTCCGGTGACGATCGCCACATACCAGGTGATCACCACCAAGCGCGGCGGGGTGCATCCGCACCTGGAGTTGTTCAATGCGCGGGACTGGGGGCTGGTGATCTACGACGAAGTGCACCTGCTGCCTGCCCCGGTTTTCCGGATGACCGCCGACCTGCAGGCGCGTCGTCGACTGGGCCTCACCGCCACGCTGGTGCGCGAGGACGGTCGAGAAGGCGACGTGTTCAGCCTGATCGGGCCCAAGCGTTACGACGCGCCCTGGAAGGAGATCGAGGCCCAGGGTTGGATCGCGCCCGCTGATTGCGTGGAAGTGCGGGTCAGCCTGACCGAGGACGAGCGGCTCGCGCAGGCCATGGCAGAGCCCGATGTGCGCTACCGGTTGGCGTCCACCGCGGAGTCTAAGACCCGAGTGGTGCTGGAACTGGCCGAGAAGCACCGCGACCAGCCCACGCTGGTGATCGGGCAGTATGTGGACCAGCTCGAGGACCTGGCTGCGCGGTTGGACGCGCCGCTGATCACCGGTTCGACCACCACCCGTCAACGCGAGAAGCTCTACCAGCAATTTCGCGATGGGGAGATCACGCGCCTGGTGGTCTCCAAGGTGGCCAATTTCTCGGTGGACCTGCCCAGCGCCGAGGTGGCGATCCAGGTCTCGGGCGCCTTCGGATCGCGCCAGGAGGAGGCCCAGCGGCTCGGGCGATTGCTGCGACCCAAGGATGGGCTGGTGGCGCGTTTCTACGCTGTGGTGGCACGTGACACGGTGGACGCCGATTTCGCCCAGCATCGCCAGCGATTCCTGGCGGAGCAGGGATACGCGTACCGCATCATTGACGCCGAGGAGATCGACAGCCTGTGAAGTACACCTGCCCCTGCGGACGCGAGACCTATTCCCTGATCCGTGGTGAATCGGGGTGGTTCGCGGCGCTGTGGATGACGCTGGCCGTCGTCTGGTACGGCGCAGCCCTGGGGCTTGTTGTCGTCGGCTGGTGGTCGGCTGCGCTGGTGATGGTGGGGTTGAGCACGCTGCTGGCCCTGATCGCGCCGGCGGTGAACGGCCACCGCGAGGTCTTCGCGCACCTGTGATGGGCTGATGGGTGCGCGTCCCGCAGCTCGCCTCCCCTCTCCCCCTGTGGCCATTGAGACGAAGCGTGATCGGCCCCGACAGGTGTTGTCCGTGTGACCTCAGGTGTTGTCCGTTGTCGCTGGTGTGCCGGTTTTGTCGGAGCTCGCGTCTAGTATCGATAGTGAGTTCGATATGGATTCATTCCTGCTAGCCGACAGGAGAAACCCGATGAACCACCCCGACCGGACCCGCGATCTACGCGCCACGCGGTTGTTCGCGCTCGCCGAGTTCAAAGATGCTGAGCAACGCAAACGACAAGCCGAAGCCGAACAGTTCACCCTCGCCGCCCACTGGGCCGACCTGAACAACACCCTCACCACCAGCGACGCCCCCACCGTCGATGGGGAGGAGCGGCTGGTGCAGTGGGGAGGCGACGGCACCCCACTGGTGGCGGAGTTCTGCAGCCTCGAACTCTCCGCCACCATGGACCTGAAGGAGACCGAGGCCAGGTTTCTGATCGCCGACGCCCTCACCGTCCGACACCGCCTCCCCAGCTTGTGGGAGGCCATCATCACCGGCCGCTGGCGAGTCTGGCGTGCCCGCGAGGCCGCCCACCTCACGCGCAAACTCTCCTACACCGACTCCCTCATCCTCGACTCCGACATCGCACCGCTGCTCGACACCGTCCACCCCGACCGGATCAAGAAGTTCATCAAGGCGCGGGTCCTCGAGATGTTGGATGAGCACGAGACCGATGCTCGCACCCAGGCCCGCCGGCAGCGCCGCGTCGACCTTCACCCCGACCACCACGATCTCACCAGCGTCAGCTCATCACTGGACGCCGGCGACGCCCTCCAACTCGACGCCACCCTCAACAAGCTCGCCGACATCCTGGCACGCCAAGGATCCGCCGACTCTCGGGATGTGCGACGCTCGGTCGCGTTGGGCATCCTGGCCAACCCCGCCCGAGCCCTCACCATGCTCCAAGCCCACACCCAGGGCCTGGTCCCAGAACCCTGCCCCCAGCAGGGGCTGGCGGGCCACACCTGCGGCACGATCACCGTTGATCCTGACAAGCTGCTCCCCCGGGCCGACTTGGTCGTCCACCTCACCGACGACCACCTCGCCACTGGCAAAGGCGTGGCCCGCGCCGAGGACATCGGCCCCGTCCTCACCAGCTGGCTCACCACGCTTCTCGGGCACCGCCGCATCCGCGTCCGCCCCGTCCTGGCCCCCGACCACCTGCGTCCCGTCGATGCCTACGAGGTGCCGCGCTCCATGCGCGAATGGGTCCAGCTGCGCAACCCCGTCGAGCCCTTCCCCGGCTCCCTGCGAGCCTCCAGCCGGGGAAGCGACATGGACCACACCATCCCCTACCAAACCGGAACCCCCGGACAAACCAGACCGGAGAACCTCGCCCCGCTCAGCCGCACCGTCCACCGAGCCAAAACCCACGCCGGCTGGAAAGTCACCCACCTGGCCCCCGGAATCCTCCACTGGACCTCACCCCTGGGCCAGCAATGGCTCATCACCCCCAGCCACACCTGGACCCTCGCCGCCTGAGGGAAGGATCGGGTTCAGACCGGGACCGTCGACTCCTCCATCCGGCCCCAGTCGACTGCGGGCTCCCCATCCCAGCCGAGGCAGTCCACCAACTGCCTGGGCCAGACGGTCATGCCGCGAAGCTCGTCAGGGCCGAACCAGCCGTGGTCCAGCAGGGTCAGCTTCTCCTTCTCGGTGAAACCGGCCGTGCTCACCTCGAAAGGCTTCGCGTCGATCAGGAAGAACACTTCATCCTGCTCCAGCACCTGATCGGAGTACCCATGCACGACCAGCCTGCGGGCGACCGGTCCCCGAAGGTCCGACTCGGGCACCACCAGCCCGGTCTCTTCGGCAAGTTCTCGCACGGCCGCCTGCAGCTCTGTTTCGCCCGGGTCGATGCCTCCACCGGGCGTCACCCACCACGAGCTGCCAGGAATCCCCGGGTCCGTGTCCTGGAAGAGAAGCACCCGGTCACCGTCGCGCACGATGATGCGCGCAGCTGTCCGCTTCTTGGTGGGACGCATGGGCTCCCCTCTCACCGTGGCATCCAGAACAGCAGCAGCACCAACCACACCACGAAGGCCATCGCGTTGATCCCCATGAATCCCTGCCAGGCCAGCACGCTCCCGCTGACCGCGGTGATCCCCGCGGCGCCGAAGTTCATGAACGTGTCCACCGTACCCTGCATGGGCATCCTCAACTCCGGCTCCGTGGACTGCGCCACCAGCGACGAGCCGGCGATCAGCGTGCAGGACCAGCCGAGGCCGAGGAGCATCAGGGCGGGGATCAGGCGAGCCAGGTGCGACTCCCCCACCGCGTCGAGGATGCCGCCCACGAAAGCGAGGGCGAAGATCCCCATGCCGATCCCGATCACCATGCGCGCCCCGAAGCGGTCGGTCGCCCAACCGACCAGGGGCGACAGTCCGTACATGCCGAGGATGTGGCTGGAGACGAGTGCAGCCAGGGAGAAGGCGACGATCGAGAACAGGTAGGGTCCGACCAGCTCAGAGAGCCCGAAGTGCCGGCCGATCGCGTCACCGGGCGCCGACAGCTGTGGCCCTGCCACCGAGCCCACCGTCGTGGCCCAGATCACCACCGACATGGCGCAGCTGCACCCCGGCCACGATCAGCAGAGCCCCCAGTGCGCCGAGGGCAAAGCCCAGACCGAGTGCGCGTCGGCGTCCCTGCGAGAAGGCGAGCCGAGAGAGGGGGAAGGCGAGCAGGGCAGCGCCCAGCACTGTCGCGGTTTGCGCGAATCCCGCCAGCACCGTGCTGCCGGAGACCTGTTCCACCAGCACGGCACCGACAGCGATACCGGAGGCGATGCCCACACCGCTCAGCAGTTGGGCCGTCGCGAGGCGCCACTGGTTCGGGTGGAAGGCGGGGTCCAGGGTCACCGGCCCAGACTAGTGTCGTAACCATGGATTTCGACCAGATCACCACCGAGGACCTCTTCCGCATTGGCGGCAGCAAGTGGAGCCGCATGGGCGACGCCCTGGGCGCGTTCATCGCCGAGATGGACTTCGGGTTGGCCGAACCGATCAAGGCGCGACTCCATGAGTCGATTGACCTGGGGCAGTCCGGCTACCTCACCCCGCGATGGACCCAGGACCTGCAGACCAGCACGACAGATTTCCTCTCGGGTCGCTATGGCTGGTCGGTCAGCCCGGACCAGGTCCACGCCATCCCCGACGTGCTGGCCGGGATGGTCATCACCATGAACCGCCACATCTCTCCGGACGCCCGCGTCATCGTGCCCACGCCGGCCTACATGCCGTTCATGACCCTGCCCGGGGCGTATGGGCATGAACTGGTGCAGGTCCCGATGATCAGGGCCGAGGGCGAGTGGCTGGTGGACTTCGACGCCCTGGATGCCGCTTTCGGTGAGGGCGACCTGCTGGTCCTGTGCAACCCGCACAACCCGATCGGCAAGGTGTACACCGCCGACGAACTCGCCACGATCAGCGAGATCGTGGAGCGCCACCACGGGCGGGTCTTCAACGACGAGATCCACGCGCCGCTCACCCTCAACGGTGCCCGTCACATCCCCTACCCCACCGTCTCGGACGCCGCGGCGAGCCACTCGATCACCGCCCTGTCGGCGTCCAAGGCCTGGAATCTGGCCGGCTACAAGTGCGCCCAGCTGGTCATCACCGACGGCACCACGTTGCAGCCGACCGACCTGCACGAGCCGGCCACGCCGGGCGTCCTGGCCAACATCGCCGCCTATTCCGACGGAGAGCCCTGGCTGGCGGAGGTGATCACCTACCTTGAGGGCAACCAGCGCCTGATCCAGGAGATGCTCCCGACCGTGCTGCCGGGGGTCGAGTTTATCCCGAACCAGGGCACCTACCTGGCCTGGCTGGACTGCACCGCCCTCGACCTACCCACCTCGCCCGCCAAGTTCTTCCTGGACAGGGCGAACGTGGCGGTCACCGATGGCGCGCTGTGTGGCGAGGGGGGACGCGGCAGCGTCCGGCTCAACTTCGCTACCCCGCGCCCGGTGCTGTCCGAGATTCTGGAACGGATGGGCGCCTCAGCGCAGGAACAGCTTGCGTAGCCGCAGCGTGGTCATGACCATCCCTGCCAGGGACATGGCCACGAAGTAGGCCATGTGACCGAGCGTCGCCCCGGTGATGTGGCCCACGGAGAGGTGGCGCATCATCTCCACGCCATGCCACAGCGGCATCGCCTTGATGAACCACTGGATCGCGGCCGGGAAGACCTCGATGGGGTACAGCGTCGCCGAGAACAGGAACATCGGCAGCATCACGAAGGTGATGATGTCCAGGCCCTGGAAGTTCTTGATGAAGCTGGTGATCCCCATCCCGATACTGGCGAAGCCGAAAGCGATCAGCAGCGCAGCGGGGATCATCAGGATTGCCCACCAGCTCGTCGCCAGCCCGAGGCCGGCGATCAGGATCATGAAGGCGATGGCGTAGAGCAGGCCGCGAAGCAGCGCCAGCACGATCTCACCGAGCGCGACGTCCATGGGCCCCAACGCGGTCTGCAGCATCGCCTGGTAGAGCTTGGCGAAGTTCAACTTGAAGAAGACGTTGGTGGTCGAGTCGTAGAGGGCGCCGTTCATCGCCGAGGTCGCCAGCAGTGCGGGGGCGATGTAGGCCGCGTAGCTGATCGGCTTGCCACCGGGCCCGGCGACGTCGCCCACCAGCGCGCCGACCCCCAGGCCCATGGCGAGCAGGTAGAGCACGGGCTCGACGAAGCCGGAGATGATGATGACCCAGTTCTGGGTCTTGATGGCGATCCAGCCACGTTCGAGGACGGCGGCCAGATTTCCCGAGTAGAGACCCCGCAGAGGGCGTGGGACGGTGCTCAACTCCACAACCTCCGTCGATAGGTGCGGGCAGCCAGAGTGCCGCCGAGCAGGAAGAGACCGGCCAGGTACACGACATGGACGACCCGCAGCCACCACGGTTCAGCCAGACCATAGCTTGCCCAGCGGGCGAGTTGGGACCCATGCCACATCGGCGAGATCCAGCCGATCCACTGCAGGTAGATCGGCATCGAGGAGAGGGCGAAGAAGGTGCCGGCGAACAGGAACATCGGCATCACCACGAACCGCTGGATCGTGGTGAACTGCGCTCCCTCGCTGTCCAGGGTCGCGGCATAGGCCTGCATCGGCGCACCCATCGCGAGCGCCGTCAGCACGGTTACCGGGATCGCCAGGAACGACCAGACACTGGGAGCGGCATCGAAGAGGACCATGATCACCCAGAACATCGACGCCTGGAAGAGATACCTGATCGCGATACCGATCTGGTGTCCCCAGGCGATCTGGGAGGGGTCCATCGGCGTCGCTGCAGGGCCGTAATAGGTGCGCTGCCACTTGAACCCGGCCATCACCGTGTAGGTGTTCTCCCCGAAGGCGGACTGGGCAGAGGTGGCGACCATGATCGCGGGCGCGACGAAGACGAGGTAGGAGACCCCATCGACCGTGGTGCCCTTCGCGTCCAACAGGCTGCCCAGGCCCACGCCCATCGCGACCATGTAGAGCAGCGGGGTGCCGATGGCGTTGAGCAGGACGGTCCAGAGGAAGGCCCGGGCGACCAACAGGTAGTGCTCGGCGTGGTAGAGGGCGCCCCAGCGCCGTACTCGCTCAGTCAATGAGGGTCCTCCCGGTGAGGCGGAGGAAGACGTCCTCCAGCGAGGAGCGACGGACCAGCGAGGTGACCGGCTGCAGGCCAGCCTGGGTCACCTTCTCCAGCGTCGCCTCCCCGTCGGCGGTGTAGAGCAGGACGCGGTCGGGGAGCACCTCGATGCGTTCGGCGAGCTGCTCCAGCTGGTCGACCACCGCCTCATTGCGCGAGGAGCCGAAGCGGAGTTCCAGTACCTCGCGGGTCGAGTATTCCCTGATCAACTGGGCGGGAGAGCCCTCGGCCATGATCGAGCCCTTGTCGACGACGATCAGACGATCGCAGAGCTGCTCGGCCTCGTCCATGAAGTGGGTGGTGACAATGAGGGTGACGCCCTGTTCCTTGAGCCGGAAAAGCCTGTCCCACAAGGTGTGACGCGCCTGTGGGTCGAGGCCGGTGGTGGGTTCGTCGAGCAGCAGGATCTTCGGGTCGTTGACCAGCCCTCGAGCAATCGTGAGGCGCCGCTTCATGCCGCCGGAGAGTTCGCGGACGCGCTCGTCGGCCTTCTCGGTGAGCTGGGCGAACTCCAGCAGCTCCTGGGACTTCTCCTTCAGGTGGCTGCGCGTGAGACCGAAATAGCGGCCGTACATGATCAGGTTCTCGCGGACGCGCAGGTCCTCGTCGAGGTTGTCCTGCTGCGGGATCACACCCAGGTGGGCGCGCACGGCCGGGCCATTCTCCTCCGGATCGAGCCCGTTGATGGTGAGCTGCCCGCCGCTGCGGGCCAGGGTGCCGCCAATCATGCGCATGGTGGTGGACTTGCCGGCGCCGTTGGGCCCGAGCAGGCCGAAGGACTCACCGGGCATTACGTCGAAGCTGATGCCGTCGACGGCAGTGAAGTCGCCGTACTTCTTGCGCAGGTCACGGGCTTGGATCACGGGGGCGGTTGACACGAGTCCGCACACTACGGGGTGCGGGCGACAAAAGCGACAGACTTCAACGGTGGTGGGCGACTTCCGCGTCGACCAGATCGCGCCAGGATGCCACCAGCTCGGCGTCCACCCACGCCTTCCAGCTGCCCCCGGGACGCGCCTTGCGCCCGATGTGGAAGCTTCGCACGCCGGCGCGAGCCAGCCAGGGCACATGTTCGGCCTCGAGACCGCCTCCGGCCATGATCAGTTCTGCGGCGCCGGGGATCTCCCGCGCGGTGTGGAGCAGGTCGTCCAGGCCCTTGTCGAGGCCTCGTGCGGAACCGGCGGTGAGCACCTGGTCGACGCGCGGCAGCGAAGGGATCACCTGCCAGGCGCGGCGGGCGTCCAGGGCGTGGTCGATGGCGCGATGGAAGGTCCAGGGGAAGTCGCCCACGTCGACCAGGGCATGGACGACTTCAGTGTCGACATCGCCGTGGCCGTTCAGGAAGCCCAGCACCACGCCGTCCGCGCCGGCGTCCAGATAGGCCGAAATCAGGCCGCGAAGGCGGGTGACCTCGCCGCCGTCGGTCCCGAAGCCCTCCCGCAGGCGGACCATCGGACGGATCTGGATGGTGGTGGCGCGCCGTACCTTCTCAAGCCGGGCGGGTTCGGGGGAAAGGCCGTGGAAGTCGAGGGTCCCGCACAGTTCGATGCGGTCAGCGCCACCCTCCTCCGCGCGCTTGGCATCGTTCTCGTGGAGCGCGATCACTTCGAGCAGGCCGGACATGGCAGTCAGGCGTGCACTTCGCCGCTGGGAGTGTGCTGATCGCCCGGCGTCGTCAGGATCGACCGCACCGAGTAGAGGGGACGCCCTTGGACCTGGGAGTACACCCGCCCCAGATACTGGCCCATGATGCCCATCATCAACAGCTGCACTCCTCCGACGCCCAGGATGGTGATGACCACGAAGGTCCAGCCCGAGACGACCTGGTCGGGGAAGAAGAGGCGTCGAACAAGGGCGTAGATGATTCCGATGACCGCCAGCCCGGCGACCAGGAAGCCCACCCGGCTGATCAGCTGCAGCGGCTTCGACGAGAAGCCGAAGATGCCGTCGAGGGCGAACTTGACCATCTTGCGCAAGGGGTAGCCGGTCTCCCCGGCATGTCTGGCATGGCGGTCGAATTGGACGGCAGTCTGGCGGAAGCCGACGTGGCTCACCATTCCGCGGAGGAAGCGATCCTGCTCGCGGTAGCGCCGCAACTCCAGCACCACCTTGCGGTCAAGCAGGCGGAAGTCGCCGGTGTCGCGGGGGATGTCGATGTCGGCCAGGCTGTGCAGGGTGCGGTAGAAGGCACTCGCGGTCAGCTTCTTGAAGGCCGAATCCTGACGGCTGCGGCGCTGGGCGTAGACGACATCCCAGCCCTGCTCCCAGGTGGCCAGCAATTCCATCGCCACCTCGGGCGGGTCCTGCATGTCGGAGTCCATGATGATGACCGCATCGCCCTCGGCCCTGTCCAGCCCGGCAGTGACCGCGAGTTGGTGCCCGAAATTGCGCGAGAAGTCGATGACCGTGACCCGGTCGTCGCGCTGGTGCAGCTCATTCAACAGTTCGAGCGAGCCATCGCGGCTGCCGTCATTGACGAAGACGTACTCATAGCGATAGGGAGTGTCCGCCGTGACTCGCTGCATCGTTTCCCAGAGCAGGTTGATGTTCTCCTGCTCGTTGTAGATGGGGAAGATGAAGGAGACGAGTTTCACCCGACAATCGTCCCACAGGCGCGGTCATCACTTGTGCTGGGCAGCAGGCGTGTCAGGGCGCGGACGTGCCAGCACGAAGGTCGTCGCGAGATAGGTGAATGGGATCGCGACGACGGTTGCCACCAGCGTCGCCCATTTCGGGGAGACGCCCCAGGCATTCACCAGCAGCATCGAGCCGAATGTGGTGATGAGGAAGTTGATGGCGGTTGTCGCCGGGAACTCGATGAATCGACGCCAGGTGGGGCGAACTCGATAGGTGAAAAGGCAGTTGGCATAGAAGGAGAACACCACGCCGCAGGCGAAGGCGATCACGTGCGCGGGAAGGTAAGGCATCACCAACAGCAGCAGCCGATAGATGAGGTAGTACACGGTGGTGTTCGCGACACCAACGATGCCGAAGCGCATTACCCGCGCGAGTTGTTCGGTCACCCGGTCGAGAATACTGCCCCGACCCCCGGACAGATAGGATCCGGCGCATGCAGACCCGTTCCCGCTCGCACCTGCGCTTCGCGTTGTGCATTCTCATCGCCCTCGCGTCGCTCTGCACCTGGCGGGATCTGCACAGGTTCTGGTACCCCGCCGCTGATGACTACAAGTTCGTCGCCATCACGAACCGACCAGGCATCTCGTTCACGGTTCAGGAATGGGCAACCGTGGTCTGGAACGACTGGTCCTGGCGCGTCGGTCGCCTGGGTGATGGTGTTTTCCGCCTCATCGTGCGGCCCGGTTTCGATACGTGGAAGTGGTTCGCACCGTTGTGCTACACGCTGCTCGGCATCGGGATCCATCGCTGGCTCGGGAGCAGGCATCGCGAGCTGCGACTGGTCGCCGGCCTGCTCGTGCTTCCCACCGCGCTGGCTGTCTGGCCTAACATCACCGGCGACGGGGTCTTCTGGGCCGATGCTGCGGTCAACTACCTCGTCCCCACCACTCTCGTCGTCTTCGTGGCCCACCCTGCCCTGGTCCTCCTCCGACGGGACGCCGAACCCTCTTGGCGATGGCTGGCCTTCGCGATCCCGGCCGGTCTGCTGGCCCAACTGATGCACGAACAAGCCTCATGGACCCTGCTGGGGATCGGTCTCGTCGTGGTGGCCGCGAAGCGTGGGCGCCTGGGCGCGCGATCGTGGGCCATGGTGGGCGCCTGGCTCTTCGGGTTCGTCGCGCAGATGTCGGCGCCCGGCCTGTGGGCACGACTGGGACGCATGACCACCGGCCCCACCGGGCCCCACGCCCGCGTCCACAACGTCGCCCTCGCGGGAGGAACGTTGCATGCGTCGTCCGCGGAACTCTGGGTCGTCCTTGCCGTCGTGGCTGCCCTGGGGTCCTTCCTCCTCCCTGCACGGAAGCGGCTGGTCCCCGCCCTGTGGACGGTCGGCATCGTCGGTCTGGTGATCGCTGGGGACCTATGGGTGCGGCGCGCCCCCGAGCGGGACGCCGCTGCCCTGCCCGTCGCCCAGAACATGCTGGTGTGGCAGTCCCTGCTCGCCCTCTGCCTCTTCGGGACCCTGTTCGTGGGTCTGGTCGCCCTCTGGAAGCTCGTGGACGTGTGGGGGTACGCGCCGCTGCTGGCCTGGATGGCCTTCTGCGCCTCGTGGGCGCCGACCGTCCTCACCGGCGTGCGCCAGTCCCGCGCGTACCTGGTCCCCGTGCTGTGGCTGCTCGTGGTGATCATCGCCGCGCTGTTCGGTCTCGCTGCACGGGCTCGTCGCAGCTGGGTCCTGCCGGCGATCGTCGTGGCGATGCTGGTCACCAGTTCCTTCCTGTGGTGGAACTGGGCACGACCGGCCCTGGCCACGAATCATCGCTTCGTCACCACCAGGGTGCTGCCCCAGTTCGAGCTCGCAGCAGCTGGTGAGCTCAACCGTGTGGTGCTGCCCTGGCCGATGCCGGTGAACGACGCCGGCTACAACAACTCCTTCTCGGTCCCCCGTTATGAACTCGCCTTCGAGCGCTACTACGGCATCCCCAAGGATGTGAAGTTCGTGACGACCGATTCCCGCAGGATCAAGCCTCCCAGGGCTCGCTGAGACCCGCACGGCACACGAAACGGGCGGCCCCCCTTGGGGGACCGCCCGTCCGTGTTGTTCAGCGAGTGGCTGGGCTCAGAAGTCCATGCCACCCATGCCACCGTCGGCGCCGGCCGGCATGGCCGGGGCCTTCTCCGGCTTGTCGGCGATAACGGCCTCGGTGGTGAGGAACAGGGCCGCGATGGAGGCCGCGTTCTGCAGGGCAGAGCGGGTCACCTTGGCCGGGTCGATGATGCCGGCGGCAACCATGTCGACGTACTCACCGGTGGCGGCGTTCAGCCCGTGGTTGGGCTCCAGGCCCTGGACCTTCTCCACCACGACGCCACCCTCGAGGCCGGCGTTGACGGCGATCTGGCGGAGCGGGGCGTTGGCAGCGTGCAGCACGATCTGGGCGCCGGTGTACTCATCACCCTGCAGGTCGTCGATGGAGGTGGCCTTGGCAGCCTGCACCAGCGCGACACCGCCACCAGCGACCAGGCCCTCCTCGACGGCAGCCTTCGCGTTGCGAACGGCGTCCTCGATGCGGTGCTTGCGCTCCTTCAGCTCGACCTCGGTGGCCGCGCCGACCTTGATGACGGCCACGCCGCCGGCCAGCTTGGCGAGGCGCTCCTGCAGCTTCTCGCGGTCGTAGTCGGAGTCGGAGTTCTCGATCTCCTTGCGGATCTGCTGGACGCGTCCGTCGATCTTCTCGGCCTCGCCGGCACCATCGACGATGGTGGTCTCGTCCTTGGTGATGACGACCGAGCGGGCCTGGCCGAGCAGGTCGAGGGTGGCGGTCTCCAGGGAGAGGCCGACCTCGGAGCTGATGACGGTGCCACCGGTCAGGATGGCGATGTCCTCCAGCATGGCCTTGCGGCGATCACCGAAGCCGGGGGCCTTGACGGCAACCGACTTGAAGGTGCCACGGATCTTGTTGACGATCAGGCCGGCGAGGGCCTCGGAGTCAACGTCCTCGGCGATGACCAGCAGCGGCTTGGAGGCCTGCATGACCTTCTCGAGCAGCGGCAGGAGGTCCTTCAGCGAGGAGACCTTGGAGTTGACGATGAGGACGTAGGGGTCGTCGAGGACGGCCTCCATGCGCTCGGTGTCGGTGACGAAGTAGGGCGAGATGTAGCCCTTGTCGAAGCGCATGCCCTCGGTGAGCTCGAGCTCGATGCCGAAGGTGTTGGACTCCTCGACGGTGATGACGCCTTCCTTGCCGACCTTGTCCATCGCCTCAGCGATGATGTCGCCCACGGCCGGGTCAGCAGCGGAGATGGAGGCGGTGGCAGCGATCTGCTCGCGGGTCTCGACAGGCTTGGCCTGAGCGTGCAGCTGCCCGATGATGGCAGTGACAGCGGCCTCGATACCCTTCTTGACCTCGATGGGGTTGGCGCCGGCAGCCACATTGCGCAGGCCCTCGCGGACCATGGCCTGGGCCAGCACGGTGGCGGTGGTGGTGCCGTCACCTGCGACGTCGTCGGTCTTCTTGGCGACCTCCTTGACCAGCTCGGCGCCGATCTTCTCGTAGGGGTCCTCGAGCTCGATCTCCTTGGCGATGGAGACGCCGTCGTTGGTGATGGTGGGCGCACCCCACTTCTTCTCGAGCACGACATTGCGGCCCTTGGGGCCGAGCGTGACCTTCACCGCGTCGGCGAGGGTGTTCATGCCCCGCTCGAGCCCGCGGCGGGCCTCGGTGTTGAATTCAATGAGCTTTGCCATGGTGTTGGGGAATCCTCCAGCATCGGGTCGAACGCCATCCCGGTGCCCGCGACGGACGGCCCATGGGGGCCTCACCAGAACCTGGCGGTAGCACTCGGATGCTTCGAGTGCCAACACCATTCTTAGCACTCGACCCCTGCGAGTGCAAAGAGTTGACCGGCGGCAGAATGCGTCCATGAGCATTTCGCCGATGGCCCGCGTTCGCAACGTCGCAAACTGGTGCAACCTGTCGACTCCCCTGGGCCTTGTGGTCGCCACTCTGGGCCGCGCGCACATCACCAGGGGACGCGACGGGCTCTGGCTCGCCGAGGGTTATCGACTGAAGTTCCCCATTGCGGGTGCCTTCGCCCTCGGCTCCGTGCTGATCACCGGCCACCACTCGTGGCGTGAGCTCGCAGAGCGGCGTCCCGGACTGGTCGAGCACGAAGAGCACCACACCTGGCAGTACGCCTACTCACTGGGCCTGCTCTACCTGCCGATCTACACCGCATGCATGGGTTGGTCGTGGGTGCGCACCGGAGACCGGGCGTCAGCGAACTTCTTCGAACGTGCCGCTGGCCTCGAACGCGGCGGGTACGAGCAGCGTCCCCTTCGGCGGCGGTTCAGCCGTGATGGGTGAGGCGGCTCGCGGAGCGCGCCTTCTGGCGTGATTCCCGCAGGCGACGCAGGCGCTTGACCAGCAGCGGTTCGGCGGCCAGGGCGTGAGGGTTGTCCAGCAGCCCGTTGAGGATCTGGTGGTAGGCCGTGGTCGACATGTTGAAGCGCTCGCGGATCTCACTGGCCTTGGACGCATCGGCCGCCCACCAACTCTTCTCGAAGGCCAGGATGGCGGCGTCGCGGTCGCTGAGGCCGACCTCGGCCTGCGCCTCAGGGACGACGGACATGTGGCGCTGCGCTGACATGAGGAGCAGTCTACGCTCGAATCACATGACTGTCATTCATCGCCGAAGGAGGCGCTGGATAGAATCCCGGCCATGAAGCTCTTGCAAGGCGCGATCCAGAACTACGCCTGGGGATCGCTCGATTCGATCCCCCGTCTGCTCGGCGTGGAGCCCACCGGCGACCCCCAGGCAGAACTGTGGCTCGGGGCCCATCCGCTCAAGCCGAGCCGCCTTCCCCAGGACGATACCGACCTGCTTGCCCTGGTGACCGAGCACCCCGAGGTGCTGGGCGAGAAGTCCCGTGAACATTTCGGCGATGTGCTCCCCTTCATGCTCAAGATCCTGGCCGCCGGGCAGCCGTTGAGTCTGCAGGCCCACCCCAACCGGGCCGAAGCCGAGGCCGGTTTCGCCAAGGAGAACGACGAGGGCATCGACCTCCAGGCGTCCGATCGCACCTACAAGGACGACTGGCCCAAGCCGGAGATGGCGCTCGCGCTCACCGATTTCGTGACCCTCAGCGGCTTCCGCCCCGCCTCCCAGACAGCAGCCCTGTTCGAGCGCCTCAGCGTTCCCGGCCTGGACAGCGTCATTGGGCCCCTCACCCAGCGGGGCGGCAGTGCGGCGCTCGCCGAGGTCTTCCTGGACGCCCTGAGCCTGTCGGAGGAGCGTCGCGGGCTGGTCGACCAGGTGGTGGCTGCCTGCCTCCCCTACCGCGACGAGGACAGCGAGATGGGCAGGTTCGCACGGACTGCCCTGGAACTGGACGAGTACTACCCCGGTGATCGCGGGATCCTGGCGGCGCTCCTGTTGAACAGGGTCGAGCTGAAGCCGGGGGAGGCCACCTATCTGGAGCCCGGCAACCTGCACGCCCACATGCGCGGCACCTGCGTGGAGATCATGGCCAATTCCGACAACGTCCTGCGCGGCGGCCTCACCGTCAAGCACATCGACGTCGACGGCCTGCTCCAGGTGCTCACCTTCACCGGTGAGGAGAAGGCGCTGGTCACTCCCCAGATGCCTGCGCCCGGGCTGGTGCACTACCCCACGGACGCCCCGGAGTTCGCGCTGTGGAAGATCCACGTCGGACGCGGCACTGATTCCTGCGAGCCGACCCTGCTCCCGGCTACCGAGGGGGCACGCATCCTGTTCGTCCTGGACGGCTTCCTGGACTGCGCAACGGCCGACGAGACCCAGGAGCTGGTGAAGGGCCAGGCGGCATTCATCCCCGCCGGGGAGGTCGTGCGCGTGCACGGCGATGCCGAGGCGTACCTGGCCTCAGCGGGCGTGTACGCCTGATTCGCGGAGCCTCCGACAGGATTCGAACCCACGACATCCTCTTTACAAGAGAGGCGCTCTACCAACTGAGCTACGGAGGCATGACCCGGGGGTGGGTCGCCGTCCATTGTGCCATGGCTACGATGGTGCGGTGACCCACCCAGAAGCGTCCACGTGGCAGCGCATCATCGAAGCAGACCCCCAGCACACTGCCCGCTACATCCAACGATTCAAGGTGATGGCCGCCCAGGGCCATGACCTCGATGGCGAGGCCCGGATGATCGACGCGATGGTCCCGCGCCAGGCCCACATCCTCGACGCCGGGTGCGGCCCCGGCCGCGTCGCCGGACGCCTGCACCTCCTGGGCCACAAGGTGGTCGGCGTCGACGTGGACCCGGGGCTGATCAAGGCTGCGCAGGAGGACCATCCGGGGCCGCGGTACCTCGTTGGTGACCTGGCCGAGATGGACCTTCCCGCCCGCGGCGTCGCCGAGAAGTTCGATGCGATCGTGTGCGCGGGCAATGTGATGGGCTTCCTGGCCGAGAGCACCCGGACTGAGGTCCTGCGTCGATTCGCCCAGCACCTGTCCGACGAGGGACGCTGCGCCATCGGCTTCGGCGCCGGCCGTGGCTACGACTTCAACGACTTCATGGCGGACGCCGCCGAGGGTGGTCTCGAGCTGGATCTGGCGCTGTCCACCTGGGACCTGCGCCCCTACAGGGACGGCGACAACTTCCTCGTCGCCATCTTCCGCAAGGCCTGAGCCATGCGCCGCCGGACGGTGGTGCTGGCCGGTCTGGGGCTGGTCGGATGCTCACGAACGCCGGAGCAGGTGGCGCCGTCGTCGGAAGCACCACCCACGCCGCGCCAGACCGCGGTCCTGCGCCCGACGAGTTCGGCGCCGGGGAGGAGCCCCACCGCCCGGTGGGCGCGCCCCCGCCAGTCCCCTGCCATAGTCGTGGCCGGGCTGGAACGGCGAGGCGCGCGGATCAGCATGTCCTGGTGGGACGACACCGTCCGCTCCGCCGGCTCGCTCACGGCGGCTCCGGCGTGGTCGACCATCAAGGTACCCCTCGTCCTGGTGGCGACCTCGGGCTCGGCCGCTGACAAGCGCGCCGCCATCCGCGCCTCGGACAACGACGCCGCGGAGAGACTGTGGGCGTCCCTGGGCAGCAACGACGTGCACCGTGCTGGGCGGCTCACCCAGGAACTACGACGCGGCGGCGACCAGCGCACCATGGTGCCGACCACCCGCCTGCAGGCGCCCTGGTCGGTCTTCGGACAGACACCCTGGGAGACCGATGACCAGCTGCGCTACCTGTTGGGATTCGCCTCCCTGCCCGACAGCGGCGCGCTGCTGGAGGACATGCGCCACCTGGACGCCCAGCAGCACTGGGGTATCGCTGACCGCACCCGGCCGGTGGCCAAGGGCGGCTGGGGGCCGGCGCGGCAGGGCGGCTACCTGGTGCGCCAATTCGGTTGGTTCGAGACCCCGGGTGGTCGGCTCCCGGTGGCCATGGCCGTCGAGGCCGGTTCCTTCGGCGAGGGCACGCAGGCCCTGACGACCCTGGCCAACGCGCTGTGATCAGGGCTTGATGTAGACCGCCGCCCGGTTCCCGCCGGTGCAGATCACGACCTGCCCGGGCACGCAGGTCATCGTGATGTCCTTGCGAACCGCGGGGCTCCAGGCGGTGACCTCGACCACGTCGGTCCTGCTGCCCTCTGCTTCCCAGGCCCGGGCGACGTTCTGGGCGAAGGGGCAGGTGGTGTTCTCGTTGACGCCCACCCGCTCGGTGCACGCCTTCACGCTCGGCGGGAAGGTTGGGCTCGGCGTCGGGGTCTCCGAGGTGGGCTGCGTCGTGCTGTGGGTGGGGCTGGGTGTCGGGCTGGCGGAGGCCGTGGGAGTCGGCCGCGGAGGGTCGACCTCCGTCGGCACTGGACGCACCAGGGCTGATGCGGCATAGCCGGCCGGCAGCAGCGCCAGCAGGATCAGCACCACGACCCACGGGAACCGGCGCTTCCTCGCCGGCGGGAGCGCAGGCACCGCCGCGACCTGGTGCGCCGGCTGGGACAGGGGCGTGGATGGTGGGGGCTCCTGAAGCCTGGGCGCGGCAGGCAATCCTGTCAGGTACTGCCGGAGCGTGGTGAGGTGGTGGGCGACCACGCGGGCATCGCTGGGACGCTGGGTGGGCTCCTTGTGGAGCAACCGCTCGATGGCCTCCCACAGCGGGTCAGGGACACCAACGGGCCGGCTCGGAACATCGTTCGCCTGGGCGTACATCACCCCGGCCGGGGAACGCCCCTGGAAGGGAGTGACGCCGCAGGCCAGCTCGTACAGGACCAATCCGAGTGAGTAGAGGTCCGACTGCGGGGTGGGGACGCGTCCCTGCACCACTTCGGGAGCCATGTACTGCGGGGTGCCGGCAACGACGGTGGTGCGGTCCACAGTCAGGTCGTCCGCGGAGAGCCGCGCGACGCCGAAGTCGGTGATCTTGGCGAGCGCCCCGGTGGGCTCCGGGGCAATGAGCACGTTCTCGGGCTTGATGTCCCGGTGCACGATCCGCTGGGCGTGGATGGCGGCCAGCCCTTCGGCGATCTGTGCCCCCACCGCCGCGATGTCGGCCGGAGCCAATGGCCCGCATTGCTGGATCAACCGGCGCAGGTCGCCGCCCTCCACCAGTTCCATCACGATCGCGAGCGTCGAGCCCTCCAGGACCAGGTCGTGCACCTTGACCAGGTTCGGGTGGTCGATGTCGGTGAGCAGTCGTCGCTCGGAGATGAACCGGCGCAGCATGTCCTCGTCGTCGAGGTAGTGGGAATGGAGGACCTTGAAGGCCAGCGCATTCCCCTCGTCGTCCGTGCCGCGCCACACCTCGCCCATGCCACCGCGCCCGATGAGCTCCTCGAGCTGGTAGCGGCTGCCCAGCCGACCCGGGGACGCCATCAGCCCTTGCGCCGCTGGAACATCGGACCGACAACGATGAACACGATCAACGCGATGGCGACGTAGTTGGCGATCTTGGCGTACTCCTTGAGCAGCTCGACGGCCGGCTTCCCGACCACCCAACCCAGCGCGAAGTAGCCGAGCAGCCAGACGGTGGACGCCAGGAAGTCCAGCGCCACGAACTTTTTCAGGCTCATCCGCGAGGCGCCCGCCAGCACGAAGATCACCTGCATCAGCGGCAGCGGGATGGGGATGTAGGCAATGAACATGCCCAGCCAGCCCAGCTTCTGCGCCCAGCGTTCGGCGCGCGCATAGTTCTTCCCCGCCCGCTCACTGCGTCCCGCCCAGACCTCAATCATGCCCCGGCCCCACAGTTTGCCCGCCCACCAGAAGACCCAGTCGAACTTGATCGACATGATCGTCCCGGCGAGCAGGTACCAGTACCAGTGGGGCGCGAGCCCCTGGGAGGCGAGGGCGCCCATCGCCGCAGTGCCCGAGCGCGACCCGGTCAGCGCCACCAGCAGGGGTGGATTGAGCCCCAGCAGCCAGCCGCGCAGGGGCAGCATCGCCAGCCCGAAGATACCCATGAACATGATCCAGCCCAGGCACCAGTAGTCCTGGCGCCCCGGCTTTTGCTTCCAGGGCATGCCCTCCTCCTGCCACCACTCCTTGGTGGCGGTGGGCTGGGTGCTGTTGGGTTCACTCACGCGTCCGAGAGTACTGGGCGGTCAGCCCCCCACCGCGGTGACGAGGAGCAAGCCGAGACTGCTGGTCGCGTCCCAGTGGGGCCGGAGAGGTAACCACTTGATTACTTTCCGGACCCGTTTCCAGTTTTGTCAGGGTGTGGGGGTATCTTTTGTGAAGCCCCTTCGGGGGACACTCCACTACGGATCGTCGGGCACGTACCTGCCCGTGGAAAGGACAATTGGCATGGCCAAGGTCACATTCAGGGATGCCACGCGCATCTACCCGGGCTCTGAGCGCCCCGCTGTTGACAAGCTCAACCTCGAGATCGGCGACGGCGAGTTCATGGTCCTCGTCGGCCCCTCCGGCTGTGGCAAGTCCACCAGCCTCCGCATGCTGGCCGGCCTCGAGGAGGTCAACGCCGGCAGCATCCACATCGGCGACCGCGACGTCACCGACCTGCCGCCCAAGGACCGCGACATCGCGATGGTTTTCCAGAACTACGCGCTGTACCCGCACATGACGGTGGCAGACAACATGGGCTTCGCCCTGAAGATGCAGAACGTTCCCAAGGCCGATCGCCAGAAGCGCGTCCTCGAGGCCGCGAAGCTGCTGGGCCTGGAGGAGTTCCTCAACCGCAAGCCGAAGAACCTCTCCGGCGGTCAGCGCCAGCGTGTTGCCATGGGACGCGCCATCGTCCGTGACCCGCAGGTCTTCCTGATGGACGAGCCGCTGTCCAACCTGGACGCCAAGCTGCGTGTGCAGACCCGTACCCAGATCGCGGCCCTCCAGTCGCGCCTGGGGGTCACCACCGTGTACGTGACCCACGACCAGGTCGAGGCCATGACCATGGGTGACCGCGTGGCCGTCATGTCCGCCGGTGAGCTGCAGCAGGTCGACTCCCCGCTGGCCCTCTACGACACCCCGAAGAACCTCTTCGTGGCCGGCTTCATCGGCTCCCCCGCCATGAACCTGATGCAGGGCAAGGTGGTCGACGGCGGCGTGCAGATCGGTGACTACGTCGTTCCGGTCTCCCGCGAGATCCTGGACCGCGCCAAGGGCGAGGACACCCTCACCCTGGGCATCCGCCCGGAGAACTTCACCTTGGCCGAGAACGAGCAGGGCATCGGCCTGGACGTGGCCGTGGTCGAGGAGCTCGGCGCCGACGCCTACCTCTATGGCACCCTGTCGGGTCTGTCGGAGGACGAGCGCATCACCGCCCAGCAGATCGTCGCCCGCATCTCCTCGCGTCGCCCACCCCAGCGTGGCGCGCAGGTTCGCCTGGGCATCGATCCCAACAACGTCCACGTGTTCAGCAACGCCACCCAGGACCGCATCTCCTGAGGTCGCACCGCGACAACAGCAGAGGGCCCGGCTTCGGCCGGGCCCTTTGTCGTGTACTGCGAGGGGATCAGAAGGTGGCTGCGTAGTGGCCGATGCCATCCATGAGCATCTGGACACCGATCATGACCAGCACCATGCCCATCAACCTCTCGATGGCGGTCAGCGCCTTGTCACCCAGGTAACGCTGCAGCCAGCCTGAGGCGAGCAGCACCACGGCCGAGAGCGCCCAGGCCACCAGCAACGCAGCAAGCCACAACGGCCACTGCCCCGGGCGTCCCGAACTCACCACCAGGATCTCGGTGGCCAGCAGCGAGGGGCCAGCGATGTAGGGCACCGCCAGCGGCACGATGAAGGGCTCCCCGTGGACGACCTCCTGCAGGTTGGCATCCTCGCTGGGGAAAATCATCCGGACCGCGATCAAGAGCAGGATCACGCCACCGGAAACCGTCAGCGCCTCCTCCGAGACGTGCAGCACCGACAGCATGCTGCGCCCCAGCCCCAGGAAGACCAGCATCAGCACCAGCGCAATCAGCAGCTCGCGGAGCACCACCTTGATCCGGCGTTCGGGAGCCGTGTGCCGCAGGGCCGCCAGGAAGAGCGGCACATTGCCCAACGGGTCCATCACGAGGAGGAACGTCAGGGCAGCGGAGGTAAAAGTCACGGGCCGAAGGATATCCCACCATGTGGACACGCCATAATGGCCCGGTGCCCGTGCCGAAGATCCTGCTCTACTACCGCTTCACCCCGCTGGCCGACCCCGAGGCAGTGCGTCTGTGGCAGTGGGAACTGTGCCGCTCGCTGAAACTGCGCGGCCGGATCATCGTCAGCCCGCATGGCATCAACGGTACCGTCGGCGGCGCCGTCGAGGCCTGCAAGCAGTACATCAAGGCCTGCCGCACCTACCCCGCGTTCCGCGACATCGACTGGAAATGGTCCGAGGGGACCGGCCTGGACGCGGAGGGCTATTCGCTCGACTTCCCCAAGCTGCGGGTGCGGGCCCGCGACGAGATCGTCAGCTTCGGCGTCCCCGGTGAGGTCGAGGTGGACGCCGAGGGCATCGTGGGTGGCGGCACCCACCTGAGCCCCGATGAGGTGCATGAGCTGGTCGAGTCGCACCCCGATGCGGTCTTCTTCGATGGGCGCAATGCCATCGAGGCAGCCGTGGGACGCTTCCGCGGCGCGATCGTCCCCGACACCTCCACCACCCACGACTTCGTGCGCGAGCTGGACTCCGGGAAGTACGACCACCTCAAGGACCGGCCGGTGATCACCTACTGCACCGGCGGGATCCGCTGCGAGGTGCTCTCGGCACTGATGCGCCATCGCGGGTTCGAGCAGGTCTACCAGATCGAGGGCGGCATCGTCCGTTATGGCGAGCGCTTCGGCAACACCGGGCTGTGGGAGGGCGGGCTCACCGTCTTCGACAAACGGTCGGTGGTCGACCTTGGGCCCGACGCCACCGTGATCGGGCGCTGCCACCGGTGCGGCGAGCCGACCAGCCGGCTGCAGAACTGCTCGGACCCCGCCTGCCAGGAGCGGCTGGTCACCTGTCCAGGGTGTGGGGATGACCAGAACTGGTGTGGTGGGCACACTCCCACGCCTGCTGGATGACCGCGTCCAGCATGGATTCGGTGAGTCTGCCGGTGAAGGTGTTCTGCTGGGAGACGTGGTAACAACCGACCAGCGTGACCTCGCGCCCGTCGGGGCGGGTGAAGGTGCTGGTGGCACCATGCCCGAAGGGGGTGCGGGGCTTCGGCACCTTCCAGCCCAGCCTGACCGCCGTGGTGTGTGCCGCCTGCCAGGCGATCCCACCCAGAGCGAGGATCGCACCGACCTCGGTGAGCAGCGCGAGTTCACGATCCAGCCAGCCTGAACAGGTCGCCTTCTCCGTGGTGGTGGGCGCGTTCGCCGGGGGCGCGCAGTGCACCGGGGCCACCATCCGGACGCCGAGGAGTTCCTGCCCGTCCCCTGCATACACCGAGGTCGCCTGGGTGGCGAGGCCGGCCCGGTGGAGCCCGGCGAAGATCCAGTCCCCGGAGCGGTCACCGGTGAACATGCGACCGGTGCGGTTGGCGCCATGCGCTGCCGGCGCCAAACCCAGCACCAGGAGCCGGGCGGAAGAGTCCCCGAAGGAGGGCACCGGGCGTCCCCAATAGGGCTGGTCAGCGAAGGACTTGCGCTTGCTCTCAGCCACCTCCTCCCGCCAGGCCACCAGCCGAGGGCAGGCGCGACAGACGGAGATCACTGCGTCCAACTCCTCGAGCGTGGTGGCCGTACGTGCCAGGTGGCGCACCTCGGCAGGCGCTGCGGCGACCGCAGTCTCGGCCGTTGCAGGGTCGCCGGGCCACCCGGTTCCGGGCGGGACCGGGGAGTCGAAGAGCTGTCCGGTGAGTGGATTCGGCAAGTGCTCCATGGGGTGAGGCTAGTGGGAGAGGCAGTCGGCTGGCAGACTGGCAGGGTGCCACGCTTCCTCTCCTCCCAGCCCGACTCGCGGTTGATCCCGCTGCCCTGGTCGACGCCGCTCGAGGAATGGCCCACCGACCTGCTGGTTGCGCTGCCCCGAGGTATCTCCCGACATGTGGTGCGGTTCATCCGGGTCGGCGACGAGGTCTACGCCGCCAAGGAGGTCATCGA
Organism: Aestuariimicrobium sp. p3-SID1156; assembly: GCF_025144225.1. Taxonomy (GTDB): domain Bacteria; phylum Actinomycetota; class Actinomycetes; order Propionibacteriales; family Propionibacteriaceae; genus Aestuariimicrobium. Next base: position 515,383 of record NZ_JALXXB010000001.1, on the reverse strand, counting down.
GCACCTGGCCGTGCACGAGTACCGGCTGCTCCACGACCTGCGTCGGCTCGGCGCCCATAGTGTCGAGCCGGTGGCCGTGGTGAGTGGGCGCCTGACCCGCGACGGCACCCAGCTCGACCCGATCCTGATCACCCGGCACCTGTCCTTCTCGCTGCCCTACCGCTCCCTGTTCCACTCAGGTGTGCGCCAGGACACCGTGATGCGGCTGCTGGACGCTCTCGTGGTGCTGCTCGCCCAGCTGCACCTGCTGGGTTTCCTCTGGGGTGACGTGTCGCTCTCCAACGTCCTGTTCCGCCGCGATGCCGACTCCTTCGCCGCCTGGCTGGTGGACGCTGAAACCGGCGAGCTGCACGACAAGCTCACCGACGGCCAGCGGCTGCACGACCTCACGATCGCGCGCACCAACCTGTTCGGCGAGTTCCTCGACCTCGAGGCCGGCGGCCTGCTCGACAGCTCGCTCGACCCCCTGACCCTGGTTGACACCATCGAGGCCCGCTACAACGAGCTGTGGAGCGAGCTGACTGGCGTCGAGGAGTTCTCCGGCGGCGAGATCCACCGCATCGAGGGACGCGTTCGCCGGCTCAATGCGCTGGGCTTCGACGTCGCCGAACTGGAGGTATCCACCGACACCAGCGGTGAGCAGATCCGCATCCAGCCCAAGGTGGTCGACCCCGGCCACCACTCGCGGCGGCTGCTCCGCCTCACCGGCCTGGACGCCGAGGAGAACCAGGCTCGACGCATGCTCAACGACCTGGACACCTATCGGGCACGCAACAACCTGGGCTGGGTGGACGAGGCCGTCGTCGCCCACCAGTGGCTCACCGAGTGCTACGAGCCGACGGTGCGGCGGATCCCTGACGAACTGCGCGGCAAGCGTGACAATGCCCAGTTCTTCCACGAGGTCCTCGACCACCGCTGGTACCAGTCCCAGGCCTTCAACCGCGAGGTGCCGCTGTGGGAGGCGGCCGACAGCTACATCCGCGACTTCCTCACCGCACTGCCGGATGAGGCGGTCACCCAGGCCTCCATGGTGCAGGTCACCCAGCAGGGCATGACCCCGGTGAACCCCTACGACCCGTCCAAGGGCTACGTCGAGGCGACCGATGAGATCCCGATCTTCGACCCCTGGGAGCAGGATGCCGAGGAGATCGACGTCGCGGCCGCGTCCGTCCTCGACATCAATTCGCTGAGGGCGAAAGCACGCCCCCAGGAGTAGTCGCGATCTGAGATGGGTTGCCTGCCCGGTGGTTCAGGAGCAAAACTGGAGCTCGTCGCTTGTCGCGACGAACGTCGTGCCCAGCACGGCACCCCACCCAGCGCGCCGCTCTTTGCGGTGTGGGGCTTGTTGCCCCGAACGAAAGGAATCACCAATGACCAAGAGCCTGACCGCGAAAGTGGTTGCTCTGACCGCTGCCCTCGCCCTCCTGCTGACGGGCTGCGGCAAGAAGACCGAGTCCGTCGGTGACGGCAAGGACAAGCCGATCACCATCGGCGTCGTGGGTGCGTCCCAGGAACAGTGGACCGTGTTCACGAAGAAGGCCGAAGAGGCCGGCATCAAGGTCGAGATCAAGGACTTCACCGACTACACCACTGAGAACCCGGCGGTGAAGGACGGCTCCCTGGACGCCAATCAGTTCCAGCACCTGCTCTACCTGGCCCGCTACAACAAGGACCAGAACGCCGACCTGGTGCCCATCGCCTCCACCGCGATCTACCCGCTCGCGCTCTACTCCAAGAAGCACACCAAGCTGGAGGACATCCCCCAGGGTGCGCAGATCGCCGTCCCCAACGACGAGACCAACAAGTCCCGTGCGCTGCACGTGCTGGCCGAGGCCAAGCTGTTGAAGCTCAAGGACGGCACCGGCGTCATCGCCGCCGAGGAGGACATCGACACCGCCGCCTCCAAGGTCAAGGTCTCCCCGATGGACGCCCAGCAGACCGTGACCGCCCTGTCCTCCATTGACGGTGCGGTCGTGAACAACGACTTCGTGGCCGACGCCGGTCTGGACCCGAAGAAGGCATTGTTCAGCGACGATGCCTCCTCCAAGGCTGCCGAGCCCTACATCAACGTCTTCGTTGTCCGCAAGGCCGATGCCAACAACGAGACCCTGCTGAAGCTGGGCAAGCTGTTCGCTGACAAGGATGTTCGTGCCGCTCTGGCCAAGGACTCCGGTGGCTCCGCGGTCTTCGTTGACAAGACCCCCGAGGAACTGCAGAAGATCCTCGCCGAGGTCACCGCGTCGCTGAAGTGACCGCACCCATCATCACGCTCGACGGCGTGCACAAGACCTTCACCACCAGGAAGGGCGAGTTGCACGCCGTCGATGGCGTTTCCCTGGACATCAACGCCGGAGAGGTCTTCGGCGTCATTGGCTTCTCCGGAGCCGGCAAGTCCACCCTCGTCCGCCTGGTCAACGGCCTCGAGCCCTGCACCAGCGGACGCCTGGTGGTCGACGGGCACGAGGTCTCGGCGATGAGCGAGAAGCAGCTGCTCACCGTGCGCCACGACATCGGCATGGTCTTCCAGCAGTTCAACCTGCTGCAGTCGCGGACCGTCGCCCAGAACGTGGCCTACCCGCTGGAGATCCTCCACGCCCAGAACAAGCAGTGGGACAAGGCGAAGCGCCGCGCGAGGGTCGCCGAGTTGCTCGACTTCGTCGGTCTCGCCGACCGGGCCGATGCCTACCCCAGCCAGCTCTCCGGAGGCCAGAAGCAGAGGGTGGGGATCGCCCGCGCGCTGGCGTCCAACCCGAAGATCCTGCTGGCCGATGAATGCACCTCGGCGCTCGACCCGCAGACCACCGACGAGGTGCTCGAGCTGCTCCGCCGCGCCAACAAGGAGCTGCGCATCACCATCGTCATCATCACCCACGAAATGGACGTGGTGCGCAACCTCTGCGACCGCGTGGCCGTGATGGAGTCCGGCAAGGTCATCGAGTCCGGCGAGGTCTACGACATCTTCAGCCGGCCCCAGCACCCGACGACCCGACGATTCGTCCAGACCTCCCTGCGCGACAGGCCCACCCCGGCGGCGCTGAAGCGCCTGGCCGCGAACTACCCCGGCCGGCTGATCACGGTCACCATTCGTGATGAGGACACCGCCGGACGCACCGTGGTCAACACCCTCAACGATGCCGGCGTTCACGCTGACCTGGTCTACGGCTCGATCGTGGAGATCGCCGACCGCCCCTACGGTTCGCTGACCTTCTCGCTCAAGGGCACCGAGGACCAAGTTGCCGGGGCCATCGCCGCGGTCCGCGACTTCACCGACGTGGAGGTGGTGGCCTGATGAAGTTCGACTTCTCGACCAATGGCGACATCTTCCTGGAGGCCATCGGGACGACCCTCTACATCGTCGCGGTAGCCATGGGCATCGGCGGTCTGGTCGGTCTGGCCCTGGGCCTGACGCTGTACCTCACCCGCCGCGGAGGGCTGAAGCAGAACAAGGTGGTGTTCACGATCCTCAACGTGATCATCAACTTCTTCCGGCCGATCCCCTTCATCATCTTCATCGCCGCGATGGGGCCGCTAACCCTAGCGGTTGTGGGAACCTCCATCGGCACCAATGCCTTCATCTTCCCCGCCTCGATCATGGTCTCCATGGCCACGGCGCGGCTGGTGGAGCAGTCCCTGGTGTCGGTCGACCCGGGAGTCATCGAGGCGGCCCGAGCGATGGGTGCCTCGACCTGGCGGATCATCCACACCGTGCTGTTGCGCGAGGCGCTGGCCCCGCTGATCCTGGGCTACACCTTCCTGTTCGTCGCCGTGGTGGACATGTCCGCCCTGGCCGGGATCGTGGCCGGCGGCGGCCTGGGCGCCTTCGCGCTGAGCTACGGCTACCAGCGCTTCGACTGGGCCATCACCTGGATCACCGTGCTGGTCATCGTCGTGATCGTGCAGGCCGTGCAGTTCCTGGGGAACTGGCTGGCGAGGCGGACGCAACACCGCTGAACGATGCCTAGGCTGGGCACCATGAGCATCGTCAAGATCAATGCCATCACCGTGCCGGCCGACTCCGGCGACACCCTCGCGGAGCGTTTCGCCCAGCGCCAGGGCGCCGTCGACGGGCAGGACGGCTTCGAGGGCTTCGAGCTGCTGCGTCCGGCCGACGACCGCACCACCTGGCTGGTCGTGACCCGCTGGCGCGACGAGGACGCCTACCAGTCCTGGGCCTCCGGTGCCGCCTTCACCAAGGCGCACGGCTCGGGTCGCCCTAGTCCTGCCGGTATCTCCGCCGAACTGTGGAGCTACAGCGTCGTCGATTTCGACCAGCATCGTGGCTGACCTGCCCCACTAGACTGACGGGGTGAACTTCCGTCTGTACGACTCCGCCACCCGTCAGGTCCATGACTTCACGCCCCTCGTCGAGGGTCGGGTCTCGATCTACCACTGTGGCCTGACCGTGCAGTCCTCCCCGCATCTGGGCCACATTCGCAAGGAGGTCGTCTTCGACGTCCTGCGCCGCTGGCTTGAGCACTGCGGGTACCAGGTCGACATCATCGCCAATGTCACCGACATCGACGACAAGATCCTGGCCAAGTCCGCCGAGCGTGGCGTGGCCTGGTACGCCCATGCGTACGAGTTCGAGAACGAGCTGCACGAGGCCTACGCGTCGCTGGGCTGCCTGCCGCCCACCTACGAGCCGCGTGCGACCGGCCACATCCCCGAGATGGTCGAGCTGATCCAGACCCTCATTGATCGCGGCCACGCCTACCCCGCCCCCGACGAATCCGGCGACGTCTACTTCGACGTACGCTCCTGGCCCCAGTACGGCGAGCTGTCCCACCAGAAGCTCGACGAGATGGAGCCCGCGGGCGACGCCGACCCGCGCGGCAAGCGAGACCCGCGCGACTTCGCCCTCTGGAAGGGCCACAAGGCGGGCGAGCCCGAGACCGCCTCCTGGCCCTCACCCTGGGGCCGTGGACGCCCGGGCTGGCACATCGAGTGCTCCGCCATGGCCGGCAAGTACCTGGGCGATGCCTTCGACATCCACGGCGGAGGCATCGACCTGCGCTTCCCGCACCACGAGAACGAACTGGCCCAGTCGCGGGCTGCCGGGCGTCCCTTCGCGCACTACTGGATGCACAACGCGTGGGTCACCATGGCCGGGGAGAAGATGAGCAAATCCCTGGGCAATACCGCCAAGGTGAGCGAGGTGACCCGGATGCACAACCCGCGCGCGGTCCGCTTCTTCCTGCTCGCCCCGCACTACCGTTCCATGATCGACTTCTCCCCCGCCGACGAGGCGACCCGCGGCTCACTCGACGAGGCCGGCAAGGCGATCGAGCGCATTGACGGCTTCCTGGCCCGGGCACGCGAACTCGAGGTGCCCGTGGTCGAGGCAGACCTGCCCACCGCCTTCGTCGAGGCGATGAACGATGACCTCGGGACGCCGGGAGCGGTCGCGTCCCTGTTCGGCACGATCAGCGACGGCAACAAGGCGATCGCCGCCAAGGACCTGGATGCCCTGGCTCCCCTGCTGGCACAGGTCCTCGACATGCTCGACGTCCTGGGCCTCAACCCGGACGCCCCCGAATGGGCGCACCTCGCCTCTGGGGGGTCCGGCGAGCTGGAGCCGGTGGTCGACGGGCTGGTGCAGGCGATGCTGGCCCAGCGCGCCGATGCCCGCGCCCGCAAGGACTGGGCCGCCGCTGATGCCGTCCGCGACCAACTGGCCGCACTCGGCCTCAAGATCACCGACACCCCGCAGGGTGCCCGGTGGGAACTGGAGAAGAACTGATGGCCGGAAACTCGCAGCGCCGCGGCGCCACCACCAAGGGCAAGGGACGCACTGCCGGCTCCGGCGGGCGCGTCCGTCGAGGGCTCGAGGGCAAGGGCCCCACGCCCAAGGCGGAGGACCGCACGTACCACAAGGCCTACAAGGCCAAGCAGGCTGCCGCCAAGCGCCAGGCCGCCCAGCCCCGCCGCAACCTCACCAAAGGACGCCCGGGGGCGGGCCCGGAGTGGGTCGTCGGCCGCAATCCCGTTCTCGAGGCGCTCCAGGCCGGGCTGCCGGTCAAGACCGCGTTCGTCGCCGAGGGCGCCGATCGCGACGACCGCCTGCGCGACATCCTCAAGATCGCTGCCGAGAAGTCGATCCCGCTGATGCAGGTCACCCGCGTCGAACTGGACCGGCTCACCCAGGGCGCGCTGCACCAGAGCGTCGCCCTGCAGCTGCCGGCCTACGAGTACGCGCACCCGGATGATGTGCTGGCAGACGCCATCAACGACGAGGACCGGGAGGCGCTGGTCGTGTTCTGCGACCAGATCACCGACCCCCGCAACCTGGGTGCGGTGATCCGCTCCGCGGCTGCTTTCGGGGCGCATGGCGTGGTGATCCCGGAACGTCGCTCGGCGTCGATGACAGCTGCGGCGTGGAAGACCTCCGCGGGTGCGGCTGCCCGCATCCCCGTGGCGATGGCCACCAACCTGAACCGGAGCCTGCAGCAGTACGCCAAGGCGGGCTTCACCATCGTCGGCCTCGCCGGCGAAGGGGACGTGGACGTCGCGGGCATCCCCGGCGTGGACGGCCCCCTGGTCGTCGTGCTCGGCTCCGAGGGTGAGGGCCTGTCCCGGCTGGTCCGTGACAACTGCGACCACCTGGTGTCGATCCCCATCAGCAGCGAGGTGGAATCCCTCAATGCCTCCGTGGCCGCGTCCATCGCGCTCTACGAGATCGGGCGATGCCGCGGCTGACCACCCCTCGGGTGGCCGCCGCAGAGGAACTGAGGCTCAGAGCTCCAGTCCGGGGTAGAGCGGATGGTTGTTGAGCAGCTCGTTGGCGGCCTGCTTGGTCCTGTCCGCGACACCGTCGGCCAGGGTGTACTTCGCCTTCCCGGGCTTGCCGGTGGAGGCGGTGACCGGGGTGGTGTTCTCCAGCACGTCCACGATGAGCTCGGCGACACGGTCGAAGTCCTCGCCGGTGAAGCCGCGGGTGGTGAGCGCGGGGGTACCGAGGCGAACGCCGGAGGTGTACCAGGCGCCGTTCGGGTCCTGCGGGATCGAGTTGCGGTTGGTGACCACACCGGCGTCGAGCAGGGCGGACTCGGCCTGGCGGCCTGTCAGGCCGAAGGTGGTGACGTCGAGCAGGACCAGGTGGTTGTCGGTGCCGCCGGTGACCAGCTTGCCGCCGCGCTTCAGGAAGCCCTCGGCCAGGGACTGGGCGTTGTCGGCGACATTCTGGGCGTAGGTCTGGAAGTCGGCGGTCTGCGCCTCGGCGAGGGCCACGGCCTTGGCAGCCATCATGTGCGAGAGCGGGCCGCCCAGCACCATCGGGCAGCCGCGGTCGATGTCTGCGGCGAATTCCTTGGTGGACAGCACCATGCCGCCGCGCGGGCCGCGCAGGGACTTGTGGGTGGTGGTGGTGACCACATCGGCGTGGGCGATCGGGTTCTCATCACCCTGGAAGATCTTTCCGGCGACAAGCCCGGCGAAGTGGGCCATGTCGACCATGAGAACGGCGCCGACCTCGTCGGCGATCTCGCGCATGGTGGCGAAGTTGACCCGGCGCGGATAGGCCGAGTAGCCCGCGATGAGGATGAGGGGCTTGAACTCCTTGGCGTCCCGGCGCAGCTTGTCGTAGTCGATCAGACCGGTCTCGGGATCAGTGCCATAGCTGCGCTGGTGGAACATCTTGCCGGAGATGTTGTGCCGGAAGCCGTGGGTGAGGTGGCCGCCGGCGTCCAGCGCCATGCCCATCACCCGCTGCTCACCGAAAGTCTTGCGGAGGGTCTCCCAGTCCTGCTCGGTGAGATCATTGACCGTCTTGGCACCCAGCTGTTCCAGGGCCGGACTCTCGATGCGGTTGGCCAGGATGGCCCAGTAGGCGACCAGGTTGGCGTCGATCCCGGAGTGCGGCTGGACGTAGGCGTACTCGGCGCCGAAGAGGTTGCGGGCGTGCTCGGCGGCGACCGACTCAACGGTGTCGACATTCTGGCAGCCGGCGTAGAAGCGGTGCCCGACGGTGCCCTCGGCGTACTTGTCACTGAACCAGGTGCCCATGGTCGCGAGCACCGGCAGGGAGGCGTAGTTCTCCGAGGCGATCAACTTGAGTGACGCGCGCTGGTCTGCCAGCTCCTGACGGGTGGCCTCGGCGATGCGAGGTTCGATGCCGCCGATGACGTTGAGGATGGTCTTGTAGGCGCTGTTCAGCTCAGCGTTGACCTGGGACACGGCGTACTCCTGGGCGAGGGGAACTGACCCAGCCCAATCTAGCCCCCCCGACGCCTACAGTGGAGGGGTGACCAGCGACTTCCAGCACCCGCAGCCGCCCCAGGGCGGACAATCGTGGTTGCCGGCAAGTCAGCCCACTCCGGTGAGCCGACCCACAGGGCCACAGTTTCGCAATTCCTGGCGGCCCGAGCCGCCGGATCGGCAGCACCCCCAGCAGCCCTGGCCGGCTCCCTACCAGCAGAACCACTTCCAGCCGCCGCCGATGGGGGCCCCTGCCCAGCCAGCGCACTGGCAGCTGCAGCCTCCCCCATGGCAGCAACAGCCGCAACCGGGGCCGTGGCAGCAGGGCCCCTGGCAGCAGCCACAGCAGCGTCCCCCCTACCCCTATCAGCAGCCCTTCCCGCAGCCGACCCCCAAGGCAAGGGGGGACAAGGCGGTGGCGGCGCTGACTGTTCTGGTGATCGCTCTCTGCGTCGCCCTGGTGGCGGTCTGGGTACAGTCCCGCGATGGCGGCGGCCCCTTGGGGCCCACGGCATCGCCGACCCCGGAGTGGAAGAACGAGGACTACGTCATCCCGACGACGCAGTCGGTGAACCCCCCTCTCCCCCAAGCGACGGTGAGCGACATGAACGAGTTGATGGAGGGGAACACGCTCTACGACGAGTCACTGGCGGTGCCGGTTCGGTGCGAGATGGCCAGGAAGGACATGGCGGGCGCCACGGCGAGCGAGATGAAGGCCCGGCTCGAGGAGCAACTCGACTGCCTGCTGCGGGTCTGGGGCCCCGCCCTGGATGCCGCCGAATACAAGGCGATTCGCCCCACGATCACGGTCATGACCACCCCGCGCCAGACCCCCTGCGGCAAGATGCAGATGAAGAACGCCATGTACTGCTCCCGCGACCAGAACCTCTACTTCGCCATCGACGTACTCGACGTGTTGGACATGGACGACAAGACCTGGGCGCTGGAGTCCATCATGGCCCACGAGTTCGCTCACCTGGTCCAGGGGCGCAGTGGCATCATCCCTGCCCGTAACCTGGCCGCTGACAGGGCCAAGACCAAGTCCGAGGCCCTGCTGCTGGTGCGTCGCAACGAGGCCCAGGCGGACTGCATGGCCGCGATGTTCTTCCGCAGCACGAGCAAGTCACTGGAGATGACCTCGGCCGACCACGCGCAGGTGATCAGCACGTTCAGGAACTTCGGGTCCGATCGCCCGGGGCGTCCTCGCGTCGACAAGGAGTCGACGCATCCGAAGATGCACACACGCGAGGCATGGGCCACCAAGGGCCTGGGCAGCAGCGACGTCGCGGTGTGCAACTCCTACGTGGTCAGCCCGGACCAGGTCGCCTGACTCAGGCTGGCACGATCAGCGCGGTCGCCACAGCCGCAACGCCTTCACCGCGCCCCGTGAGCCCGAGCCCGTCGGTGGTGGTTGCGGACAGGCTCACCGGGCAGCCCAACGCCTCCTCCATGACACGTTCGGCCTCCGCGCGCCGGGCGGCGATGCGAGGACGGTTCCCGATCACCTGGACCGCGACATTGCCGAGTTCGAACCCGGCGGCGCGCACACGCCTGGCCGTCTCGATCAGAAAGGCGATGCCCGAGGCACCGGCCCATTCAGGTCTCGAAGTGCCGTAGTTGCTGCCCATGTCCCCCAACCCGGACGCGGAAAGCAGCGCATCGCAGGCGGCATGGCATGCGACGTCACCATCGCTGTGACCAGAGAGCCCGCGCGCCTCATCGGGAAAGTGAAGCCCGGCGCACCACATCGGCTCCCCCTCCACGAGCTGGTGGACGTCGGTGCCGATTCCGGTGCGAGGCAGGATCATGCGGGGTCCTCCTGGTGGATCTCGCGCTGGTCACAGATGGCCTCGGCAACGACGAGGTCGAAGGGTTCGGTCACCTTGAGGGAGTCCCGGGACCCCGGCACCAGCAACACCGGGTGGCCGGTCGCTTCACAGACGGCTGCGTCATCGGTGACCTCCAGCCCCCGTCGCAGGGCGACGGCGTGGCTGGCCACCAGGACCTGCAGGTCAAAACCCTGCGGCGTCTGGACCAGCCTGAGATCGCTGCGGTCCACCACGGAACTGCCCGCCTCATGCTCGTCCCGGCGCACCGAGTCGATCATCGGGATCACGGGAATCACCGCGGCGGCACCTCCGTTGACGGCCTCGATCACCGTGCCCACCACCGAGGGCGGCACCAACGCGCGGGCTGCGTCATGTACCAGGACGACGCGACACGTGGCCAGCTCAGGGTCAGTGGCAAGAACACGCAATCCCTCCACCACGGAGTCCTGACGGCGGCTACCGCCCACCGCATAGGAGATGGGCGCGTTGATGCCCGCCAGAGCCGCCTGGAAGTGCTCCTGCAATCCCTGGGCGACGACCACCACGAGATGGGTGCATCCACCAGCAAGCAGGGCATCGGCCGACCGCGCGACCAAGGATCGTCCCCGGATCTCGCGCAGCGCCTTGGGCATCGCACCGCCGAGCCTGACGCCCGAACCGGCAGCAACGATCACGCCCGCGACGGGCGTGGAGACAGATTCATCCACCCGGGTTCAACCGGTGATCAGGAAGCCAGGACCTCGTCCAGCAGGACCTCTGCGCGGTCCTCCTCGACCTTCTCGGCCAGGGCAAGCTCGGAGACCAGGATCTGACGAGCCTTGGCCAGCATGCGCTTCTCGCCAGCCGACAGACCACGATCCTTCTCTCGACGCCACAGGTCACGGACAACCTCGGCCACCTTGAGCACATTGCCCGAGTGCAGCTTCTCGAGGTTCGCCTTGTAACGACGCGACCAGTTGGTCGGCTCCTCGGTGTGGGGAGCACGGAGCACGGTGAAGACCCGCTCCAGACCGTCGGCATCGACGACGTCGCGAACACCGACCAGGTCGACGTTGCTCTCCGGAACCCTCACCACCAAATCGTTCTGACCAATGATTCGAAGGACCAGGTAGAGCCTGTCCTCACCCTTGATCTTGCGAGTCTCGATGTCCTCGATGACCGCAGCCCCATGATTGGGATAGACCACCGTTTCGCCGACCGTAAAAGTCATGAAGAAGTACCCCTTTCATGAGCCATTCTAGCACGCCACGCCGGGCAGGAAGTTGGCGGTGGGCGTCCACAGGTGGCAGAGTGAGGCTTTTTGGCCTCTTGACTTTGCCTGGCTTCTATGCCTGATGGTCACTACCGGGTGGGGTGGGATACATCTCAGAAGGCCGCGCGACTGTGCTCACCGGCACTGTTATGGCTAGTCTATCGATGACAAAGCCTGACGCTGAGCAACCCAAGGGAGACGCCCATGAGCACCGGAGCCCCCACCCGACGCGGAGTCCTCGCCCTCGCCGTCGTCGGCGCTGTGGCACTGAGCGGTTGCACCAGCACCTTCACGGCCCAGCCCTACACCCCGGGCGTCGGCACCAATGTGGACGCCGGCGACACCAAGGTGCGCGCGCTCGTCCTGGTGGTTGATGGCGAGCAGGCAGTGCTCACCGGCTCGCTGGTCAGCATCCGCGGCAATGACACCCTCACCAAGATCACCGGCAAGGCGCTGGACGCCAATGGAAACGAGGTCGGAGACCTGACCTTCCCCGATGGCCGCATCGAGGTCAAGCCGAACACGCTGGTCAAGCTCACCGACATGAAGCTGACCACGCCCAAGGGCAAGCTCACCCCCGGTTTCAATGCTGACCTCACGCTGCAGTTCGAGCGGGGCGGCGCGGTGGACATCACCGTCCCGGTCGTCAGCACCGACAACCCGGACTACGCGGACGTCAAGGCCGGCTGAATTCAACCCCGGGCTGGGCGGGCCTCCACTCAGCCCTCGAACTTGTAGCCGAGGCCTCGCACCGTCACCACCAGCACCGGATTGGCCGGATCCTTCTCGATCTTCGAGCGCAGGCGCTTGATGTGCACGTCCAGTGTCTTGGTGTCCCCCACGTAGTCGGCTCCCCAGATCCGGTCGATCAGCTGGCCGCGCGTCATGACTCGTCCAGCATTGCGCAGGAGCAGTTCGAGCAGTTCAAACTCCTTCAGCGCCAGGCGGACCGGCGTCCCATCGACAGAGACTTCGTGGCGTTCGACGTCGACGCGGACACCGGTGGACTCGATGACATCGGGGGCGAGATCGACATCGGCACCCCGGCGCAGCACGGCGCGAATCCTGGCAACCAGCTCTCGGTGACTGAACGGCTTGGTGACGTAGTCGTCGGCACCCAGTTCCAGCCCGACCACCTTGTCGACCTCGGAGTCGCGGGCGGTCACCATGATCACGGCGACGCTGCTGCGCTGGCGAAGCAGCCGGCACACCTCCGTGCCCGGCATGCCGGGCATCATCAGGTCGAGCAGGACCAGGTCCGCACCATTGCGCTCGAACTCGGCCAGCCCCTCCGCGCCATCCCCGGCCTCGGCAACCTCGAAGCCCTCGCGGCGCAGCATGAAGGCAGTCGCCTCGCGGTAGGACTGTTCGTCCTCAATGATGAGGATTCGTGCCATCACTGTCTCCTGTTTCTCAGTTCTCGGTGTCGGGGTCCAGCACGGGCAGGCGCAACGTGAAGGTCGAACCCTGCCCGGGGCGGCTCCAGACGTTCACCGTACCGCCATGGATCGCGGCAATGTGCTTGACGATGGACAGGCCCAGGCCCGTGCCGCCGCTCTCCCTGGAGCGGGCGTAGTCGACGCGGTAGAAGCGCTCGAAGATGCGCTGCTGGTCCTCAGGCCTGATGCCGATGCCGTTGTCGGCCACGGCGATGTCGATGAACTCGTCGTCGGCGTCTGAGACCTTGCGGTACGTCAACGCGACCCTGCTGCCCTCGTCGGAGTAGATGATGGCGTTCTGCAGCAGGTTGGTCAGGGCATCCTCGAGGCGGGGCGCATCACAGCGCAGCTCCAGGCTTTCATCACCGGTCTCGGAGATCGAGACCTGGCGCTGGCCCGCCAGTTCACGGCAGCGATCGATGGCCCCGTCGACGATTTCGTGCACCTCGACGGCCTCGCGGCCCAGCATCGGGTCACTGGACTGCAGACGCGACAGTTCGATGATCTGGGAGACCAGGTCCGCCAGCCGCTGGGACTCCTTGCGCAAGCGATAGGCGAAGTGCGAGACGGCCTCGGGGTCGTCAGCCGCCTCTCCCACGGCCTCGGCGAGCAGTGAGATGGCGCCGATCGGAGTCTTCAACTCGTGGGAGACGTTGGCGACGAAGTCTCGGCGGGTCTCGTCAACTCGCAGCAGCGGCGTCCTGTCGTCGGCCAGGACGACCACGACTCCGTCCTCGAACGCGGCCACTCGGAGGGTCAGGTGGACGACCGGGGCGCCGGCGCCACGGCTGAGCTCAATATCGGTCGTGGTGCCCTGTTGGCTTCTGCGGCACTCACGGACCAGTTCGAGAACCGAATCGATCGCGATCCTGTCACCACGGGCAACACCCAGCGTACGGGCTGCGATGTTGGAGTAGAGCACCTGGTCGTGGGGGCCGACGACCATGCCGCCTGCCTTGAGCATGCCCACCATGGCCTTCAACTGGGGGTGGACATCCCCGGTGTGCAACCGTGGACCCTGACTGGGCCGCCGGCCCACACCGGCGCCTGCTGCCACCAGCCCGATCAGGAAGCTCGCCACCGCCGTGCCGATGACGGCCAACCACAGATCCACGGCCTCAGTTTAGGGCGCTGTGCGGTGGACGCCACCTCGCCCAGTCGCTGCCACAGCCTTCAGATTCTGTTCACCGAGCGTTCATCGCAATTCAACGTCGGCGCCGCGTGGGCACCCTAGCGTCGTGGTCGCTATGTGCTCAAGGGCCTGTGGGGGCCCCTCCACGTAGAATGACCGCTGGTGGGCCAACCGGGCGTCCGCCGCAACGAAGGGACTGTCCGTGCGCGAAAACTACCGCGAAGAACTCGAGAGCGTCATCAACGACCTCGTCTCGATGACCGACCTGGTCAAGACCGCCGTCATCGAATCCAGCAAGGCCCTGGTGAACGCCGATCTCAACATCGCCGAGCAGGTCATCTCCAATGACTCAAAGATCGATGCGATGCACGATGACATCGAGCAGCGTGCCTTCATCCTGCTGGCCCGTCAGGCTCCCGTTGCCGGCGAACTGCGCACCGTCGTGGCTTCCATGCGCATGACCTTCGAGTTGGCGCGCATGGGCGACCTGGCTGCCCACGTGGCCAAGATCGCTCGACTTCGGTTCCCCGAGAAGGCCGTCCCCGACGACCTGTCGGCCAATTTCAACCGCATGTCCGAGCTGGCCGTGGAGATGATCACCACCGCCATGAAGACCCTCGCCGATCGTGACACCGCTGCTGCCCTCACCCTGGCCGACGAGGACGAGGAGATGGACATGCTGCGTCGCGAGCAGTTCAAGATCCTGCTCGGTGACGACTGGGACTACGGTGTCGAAGCAGCGGTGGACGTTGCCCTGCTCGGCCGCTACTACGAGCGCATCGCAGACCACGCGGTGGCCTTGGGCCGTCGCATCATCCTGGTGCTGACCGGCGAGGCCCCCGAAGGCGAGAACTGGCCCAACACCTTCTGATCCCGCCCCTACCGGGTACAGACGAAGAAATCCCCGGGAGCCTTGAGCTCCCGGGGATTTCCTGTGTTCGAGGGCGTCAGCTCACTTCTTCTTGCCCTGGTTCTTCACGGCCTCGATGGACGCCTTGGCAGCCTCCGGGTCGAGGTAGCGGCCACCCTTCTCCACGGGCTGGAAGTTGTCGTCCAGTTCGTAGAACAACGGGATGCCAGTGGGGATGTTGACCCCGGCGATGTCGGCATCGGAGATGCCGTCCAGGTGCTTGACGAGTGCGCGCAGGGAGTTTCCGTGGGCAACGACGAGCACGGTCTTGCCGGCGGCCAGGTCGGGCTTGATGCTGCTCTCCCAGTAGGGCAGCATGCGCGCGACGACGTCCTTGAGGCACTCGGTCTGGGGGCGCTCGTCCTCGGGGATGTCGGCATAGCGAGGGTCATTCCACTGGGAAAACTCGGCGTCCTTCTCGAGGACCGGCGGGGGGGTGTCGTAGGAACGGCGCCACAGCATGAACTGTTCCTCGCCGTATTTCTCCAGAGTCTCCGCCTTGTCCAGACCCTGCAGGCCGCCGTAGTGGCGCTCGTTCAGGCGCCAGCTGCGCTCGACCGGGATCCAGTGGCGATCACAGTTGTCCAGGGCGAGGTAGGCGGTGTGGATCGCGCGACGCAGCAGCGAGGTGTGCAGCTTGTCGGGGAGCAGGCCCTCGGATGCGAGGAGCTCACCACCCTTCTTCGCCTCACCCACACCCTTCTCGTTGATGTCGACGTCCACCCAGCCGGTGAACAGGTTCTTCTGGTTCCATTCACTCTCGCCGTGGCGGAGCAGGATGAGCTTTGAGGTCATGGCCTCACTCTATCGAGCGCTGACACAATGGGGTCATGGGATCCCGTACTGCTGTCGTCACGGGCGCCTCCTCCGGGATCGGCGCCGCCACCGCTCGCCTGTTGGCCCGTGAGGGGTGGCGGGTCGTCTGCGCCGCGCGTCGTCAGGACCGGATCCAGGCCCTGGCCGACGAGATCGGCGGCAAGGCTGTCCAGTGCGATGTCACCCGTGATGAGGACGTCGCGCGGCTCGCTGCCGAGGTGGGTCCCGAGCTCGGATTGCTGGTGAACAATGCCGGCGGCGCGCTGGGGCAGGAGCCCCTCGCCCAGGCCCGGCTGGACCTGTGGGACCAGATGTACCAGGTCAACGTCCTCGGCACGGCCCGCGTCACTCGTGCGCTGCTGCCCGCCCTGGTCGAGGGACGCGGCTGCATCGTGGTGATCACCTCCACCGCCGCCGAAACCTCCTACGAGGGTGGGGCGGGCTACAACGCGGCCAAGTCCGCCGAGCGTGCCATGGTCGGTGCCCTGCGGCTGGAGATCGTCGACCAGCCGGTCCGCGTCTCCGAGATCGCCCCGGGCATGGTGCACACCGAGGAGTTCTCCCTGGTGCGTTTCGCCGGGGACCAGCAGCGGGCCGACCAGGTCTACGCCGGGGTCGCCGAGCCGCTGGTCGCAGAAGACGTGGCTGAATGCATCGGCTGGGTGGCGTCCCGGCCCGAGCACGTCAACATCGACCGGATGGTGGTGCGCCCCCGGGTGCAGGCAGCCAACTGGAAGCTGCACCGTGAGGGCTGACTGCTGAGGACAACAACGGCCGGCTCAGCGCACGTCGCGGGCCAGTCTGGTTCCGAACTCCTTGCGGATGCTGGGCGCCCTGATCTCCTTGCGGACCCGGGCCAGCGTTTCGGAGTCACCGATGGCGGGCCACAGGGACAGCAGCATGCCGTCACGCGCCTGCTGATCCCCACGAGACCTGGTCGGGTCGATGGCCAACACCCGGTCCAGGATCCAGGCGAGGTCGGGGTGGTCATGCTCGAGTGCGGTGAGCTCCACGTCCGCCTGCAGGGCGCGCACCAGCGGCCAGTTCCAGGTGTCTTCGGGCAGCATTGCCAATTCGGGGATCTCGGCGATGGCCGCGGCGAGCGCTCCTGGCTCCCCCAGCTTCGCCAGGGCATCGACCGCCAGCGTCGGCGACTGCTTGAGGCTGGACGCGGCAGCCACGCCGGCTGACAGTCCGTCACGCCTGGTCACCTCGCCGATGAGGGTGGCACGCATCCGCTCGATCTCGACCTTGAGCGTGCGCGCGTTGAACCTGGCGGCAAGGCGGCGGAATCCGGGCAGGTCGCCGCGGGTGGCCAAGTGCCAGCCCAGCACGCGCCAGCCGCGCCACTGGTCCTCCCCGAAGCAGGGGTGTTGCGCAGCGGAGATGGCGGCATCGATGTCGCCCTCGCGCGCGAGTCTGGCGATGACCGCGCGCTGGAGGACGGCAGAATCTGACGGCAAACGGGCGCCCTCCACCAGAGAGCGGGCAGCGTCGAGCGACAACAGGCCGAGTTCGACCACCAGGGCCACCATCTGGGGCAGCGACTGTCGGGCAGCGCCGGTCAGCAGCCAGGTGTTGACCTCCTGACGAGCGGGATGGGGTCCAGCGTACGACGGACCGTACAGGTACACCTCGGGGGCATCACTGTTCGCCCACGCGGCGACCGCCGCCAGGGCGGCATCCGTGAAGGCACGAGCGGGGCCGGGTTTCGGGTAGGGCGGACGCCTGGCAGCCTCCAGTTCCTCCTCGGAGGGCTGGTACTGCCAGGCGTCACGTGCGAGCGATTCCAGAGTCAGGCCTTGAGCTCGATCAGGGGCTGCCCACCCTGGACGGCCTGTCCGGGCTCGACCAGGATGGCGCCCACCGAGCCGGCGGCGGGGGCGGTGATCTCGGTCTCCATCTTCATGGCCTCGAGCACCAGCAGCACTGCCCCTGCCTCGAAGGAGTCCCCCTCCTTGACCAGGACGCGAGCCACCGATCCGGCCAGCGGGGCCACCACGGCGTTGGCACTGGCAGCAGGCATCTTGGCCGTTGTCGGGGCTGCGACATTGGTGCCACCGCCACCCCCGATGATGATGGTCGGCGCCTGCCGCGTCTCCTCGGCGACCTCGACCTCAACCTCGTACTCGGTGCCGTTGACGGTCAACTTCAGTTCCATGGTTTCCTCTTCTCGATCACCGGTTATGGGGCACCGCGCGGTTGTGGACGCGGCTGCGGGCCTCGCGCGTCCAGGAGCCGGACTGGCTGAACCTCACTGCCCGCACCTTGGCGTCGTGGCCGAGGTAGGCGGCCACGGCCGCTGAGATGGCGATCAGGTCGTCCTCGGGGATGCGCTGGCTCTTCTGCAGCTTGGCGACCTGTGTCTCCAGGGCATCAACCCGCTCGACCAGGGCACGCAGCTGCTTGAGCAGCGCGTCGTTGTCAGGCATCGTCACTCCTTCGATCAGGCCGGGCCGAGGCCGTGCTTCTTGGCCGGGCGCAGCTCCCGCTTGCTCGCGAGCAGCTCCAGGGCAGTGGCGATCTCACGGCGGGTTTCAGCCGGGTCGATGATGTCGTCGACCAGACCGCGGGAGGCTGCCACGTAGGGCGTGGAGAAGGTCTCGCGGTACTCCTCGACCAGCTCGGCGCGACGCTTGACCGGGTCCTCGGCGGCGTCGATCTCGCGCTTGAAGACGACGCCAGCAGCACCCTCGGCACCCATCACGGCGATTTCGGCGGTGGGCCAGGCGAAGACCTTGTCAGCACCCAGGTCCTTGGAGCACATGGCCAGGTAGGCGCCGCCGTAGGCCTTGCGCATCACCACCGTGATCTTCGGAACGGTGGCCGCGGAGTAGGCGTAGAGCATCTTGGCGCCATGGCGGATGATGCCGTTGTGCTCCTGGGCCACGCCCGGCAGGAAACCGGGCACGTCGACCAGGTTCACGACCGGGATATTGAAGGCATTGCAGAAGCGGATGAACTTGCTGGCCTTGTCCGAGGAGTCGATGTCGAGGACCCCCGACATCACCGAGGGGTTGTTGGCGATGATGCCGACGGTGCGTCCGACGACGCGGCCGAAGCCCACCACGATGTTCTGCGCCCAACCGGCCTGGACCTCCAGGAAGTCGCCGCGGTCCACGATCTCGGCGATGACCTCGTGGACGTCGTAGCCCTTGCGGCCGTCGTCGGGAAGGATCTCGCGCAGCCGCTCGTTCGGGGCGACATCGAAGTCCGGGTCGACGATCGGGGCGTCCTCGGTATTGTTCTGCGGCAGGAAGCTGAGCAGCTTCTGGGCGATGAGGATGGCCTGCTCGTCATCATCGGCGACGAAGTGGACCACGCCAGAGCGCGCCATGTGGGCGTCGGCGCCACCGAGTTCATCCTGGCTGACGTCCTCGCCGGTGACCTGCTTGATCACACCGGGGCCCGTGATGAACATGTGGGCCTTGCGGGTCTGGATGATGAAGTCGGTCAGTGCCGGGGAGTAGGCCGCACCGCCGGCGCAGGGCCCGCAGATGACCGAGACCTGCGGGACGGCGCCCGAGAGCAGCACGTTCTGGTAGAAGACCTTGCCGTAGCCCGACAGGGAATCGATGCCCTCCTGGACGCGGGCGCCGCCGGAGTCGTTGATGAAGACGAAGGGCGTGCCGGTCTTCAGCGCGGACGCCATGGTCTCGGCGACCTTGACCGAATGCGCCTCACCAGCGGATCCACCGACGACCGTGAAGTCCTGGCTGGCCAGGTGGACCGGGCGTCCGAAGACGGCACCGCTGCCGGTCACCACGCCGTCGGCGGGCATGTCGGCCTTGTCCATCCCGAAGGTGGTGGTGCGGTTGCGGCGGAAGGCGCCGGTCTCCTGGAAGGTGCCGGAGTCGACCAGTGCGTCGATGCGCTCGCGGGCAGTCATCTTGCCCGTGGCGCGCTGCTTCTCCAACTTGTCCTCACCGCCACCGAGCTCGATCTTGTGGCGGGTCTCGTTCAACGTCTCCAGGCGCTCAGCCATGGTGTGGACGTTCTGTGACATGGAAGTCCTCTCGATCCTGTTGACGGCCTCAGGCCTGCTCGACCTTGACGGTCTGGGTGCGGCCGCCGATGGTGACGTTGTAGCTGATGGGGCCGCGCACGGCCTTGGAGTTCGCGTCGGCGGCCTTCTTCTCACGCTCAAGCTGCTCGGTGGTCTTGCCCACGTTCTTCGGCCCCTCGGGGCGGGTGGTGAAGAACTTGGGGGCGACGCCGGGGAACATGGCGGCGCTCAGCACGTCCTCATCGGAACCGTCGAAGCCGGGCAGCTTCTCGGCCTCGGCACGCAGCTTGTCCCATTCAGGCTCGAGCAGGTCAGCCGGACGCACCGTGATGGGGTCCTTCTTGTTCTGGTTGCGCGCGACCTCGATGACCTCGGGGTTGCGCTCCCCGGGGCATTCGCCGTAGTAGCCCAGCATGAGGTCGGCGAACTCACCGGTCATGACCTTGTAACGGCCCATGAGGACGTTGAACACGGCCTGGGTCCCCACGATCTGGCTGGAGGGGGTCACCAGCGGCGGGTAGCCGGCATCCTTGCGCACGCGCGGCACCTCCTCCATGACCTCCCGAATGCGGTCGCCCGCGCCCTGGTTGCGCAGCTGGGACTCCATGTTGGACAGCATGCCCCCGGGGATCTGGGAGTCGAAGATGTCGGTGTCGATCAGGGTGGCCGACTCGAACTCCTTGTACTTCGGGCGCACGGTGGCGAAGTGGTCGCGGATCGAGTGCAGCTTGGCCTTGTCCAGGCCGGTGGTGTACTCGGTGCCCTCGAGCATCTCGACCAGGGCCTCAGTCGGGTTGTGTCCCGGGCCGAGCGACATGGAGGAGATGGCGGTGTCGACGACATCGGCGCCAGCCTCGATCGCCTTCATCAGGCTGACCAGGGTGACACCGGTGGTGGAGTGGCAGTGGACGTTGATCTGGGTGCCGGGGTAGGCCTCCTTGACTGCCTTGACCACGTCATAGGCGGCCTGCGGCTTGAGCAGCGCGGCCATGTCCTTGAGCGCGATGGAGTCGGCGCCCATGTCGAGCAGTCGCCCGGCAAGCTTCACGTAGCCCTCGGTGTCGTGCAGCGGGCTGATCGTGTAGCAGATGGTGCCCTGGGCGTGCTTGCCGGTCTTCTTCACCGCAGCCATGGCGTGCTCGAGGTTGCGCGGGTCATTCAGTGCATCGAAGACGCGGAAGACATCCATGCCGTTCTCGGCCGACTTCTCCACGAACTTGTCCACCACCATGTCCTCGTAGTGGCGGTAGCCCAGCAGGTTCTGCCCGCGCAGCAGCATCTGCAGGCGCGAATTCGGCATCAATTCACGGAAGGTCCGCAGACGTCGCCACGGGTCCTCATTCAGGAAGCGGATGCACGCGTCGAACGTGGCACCGCCCCAGCACTCCACCGACCAGTACCCGGCGGAGTCGATGTCGGCGCAGGCGTCGACCATGTCCTCCATCGCCATCCGGGTCGCCATGAGGCTCTGGTGGGCGTCGCGCAACGCTACTTCGGTCACACCAATCTGTCGCTGACTCATGGTTACAACCTACCCAGCAGGGTCCTGACGGGGACGGCGGGCCGGCGAAATAGTCACCACCCTGGGCCCGTTTCGGCGTCCCTGCCGGGCCTGTTCGTGAGATCGCTCACAACCTGACCCCAGCCGGGGACGCCAGTGGCTGGCCTGTGGCCATTTGCTCAGGGGAGCGTGGGTTGGCTGCCCACATGGGCGTGTCGAACCTGAGCCTCAGATCACCCGGACGCTCGTGGCCAGGCGGCGCAACTCGCGTTCGGGGGCCGGCTCGCCCTCTCGCACGCGGTAGCGAGCGATGGTGAGGGTGGAATGGCTGGGCTTGGGCGCGCGGGCCGGGGTGATGAAGGCGAAGTAGTCGTCGAAGTCGGTCCGGCGGTTGGTGTACTCCGAGTAGGTGTGTCGGCCGTAGCTGATGGTGGGGCCGTCATCCCACGGCAGCCGCTCCCCCTCCACGAGCTGCTCCACCGAGCGGTAGAAACCATGGCGGCCATTGATCGGCGCCGCAGGATCGGTCTTGACATCGTCGGGCAGCAGGTAGACCGCGAAACCGTCGAAGTGCCACTGCGGCACAGGGTCGGACCGCTTGCCGCCGTCGAGGTACTGAGAGCGCTTGGGTGGGTTCTTGCCGCAGCCGACCGAGATCTCCAGCTCGACGCCGATCTCTTCGATGCGATGGGGACGCGGCGGAGCGGCGCACGGCGGGCTCGGCTCAGGGGTGGGGGTCGTGGTCGACCCGCCCCAGCCTGCGATCTCCTCATCGCAGCCGGTGAGCGCCGCGACCAGACCCAGGGCAAGCGGGAGTCTCAGGGCGTCCCGGCGACGAAGTTTGCGCATGCAAAGATGATGCCGCGGGAGGGGGTCACCTGCTTGACTGGCCCCATGGGACGCGACCTGGCACAGCATGACTGCAAGGGCACCTGCAACTGGGGGCCGACCGACGAACGCATCGACGACCTGCAGGTCTTCGAGTGTGCCAGCTGCCGCAGTGAGTGGACTCCGGCGCAGGCCTGGACGCCCCGCAATGCCGATGGCCAGCTCTCCCCTAAGGTCGCGGCTGCGCGCGCCGAGAACCCGGTGCAGTCCAGCTGGTGAGGGCATGACGAAGGGGCGGCCCCGAAGGACCGCCCCACACACTCGCAGAAGTGGTTCAGACTCACTCAGCCTTGGCAGAAGCCGAGGTTCCCGCCGAGCGCAGGTCCTGGCAGGCCTCGACCACGCGAGCAGCCATGCCCTCCTCGGCAAGCTTGCCCCAGGCGCGGGGATCGTACATCTTCTTGTTGCCGATCTCGCCGTCGATCTTCAGCACACCGTCGTAGTTCTTCATCATGTGGTCAACGACCGGGCGGGTGAAGGCGTACTGGGTGTCGGTGTCGACGTTCATCTTGATGACGCCGTAGTCGACGGCGTCGGAGATCTCCTGCTCGGTCGAGCCGGAACCGCCGTGGAAGACCAGGGCGAAGGGCTTCTCCTTGCCGTACTTCTCGGCGACGGCGCTCTGCAGGTCCTTGAGGATCTCGGGACGGAGCTTGACGTTGCCCGGCTTGTAGACGCCGTGGACATTGCCGAAGGTGAAGGCGGTCAGGTACTCGCCCTTCTCGCCGAGGCCGAGGACCTCAGCGGTGCGCAGGGCGTCCTCGACCGAGGTGTACAGCTTGTCGTTGATCTCACCGACCACGCCGTCCTCCTCGCCACCGACGGCACCGATCTCAATCTCGAGCAGCTGCTTGTTGGCGTGGGTCTGGGCCAGCAGCTCCTCAGCGATCTGCAGGTTCTTCTCGGTGTCGTCCAGGGCCGAACCGTCCCACATGTGGGAGTTGAACAGCGGGTCCTCGCCGCGGGCGACGCGCTCGGCCGAGAGCTTCAGCAGCGGACGCACAAAACCGTCCAGCTTGTTCTCGGGGCAGTGGTCGGTGTGCAGGGCGATGTTGACCGAGTAGTTCTTCGCAACCTCACGGGCGTAGGCCGCCAGCGCGGCGGCGCCCGTGACCATGTCCTTGATGGTCGGGCCGGAGGCGTATTCGGCACCACCGGTGGAGACCTGGATGATGCCGTCGGAGCCGGCCTCGGCGAAGCCACGGATGGCCGCGTTGATGGTCTGGGAGGAGGTGATGTTGATGGCCGGGTAGGCGAAGCTGCCCTCCTTGGCCCGAGCGATCATCTCGGCATAGACCTCGGGAGTTGCGATGGGCATGCGGAGCCCCTTTCTGACTCTTGGCCGCGTTGGCCTTCACGGGATTTCGTGTACTCCCCCAGTCTGTCAAACACCCGTCCCCCTGTCAGCGTGGGGTCCACCAACGGACGCATCGGCCCCGCGGGTCCCCCGAATCCGGCTGGTCGACGGGCTGGTCACTCGCCCCAGATCGAGTCCAGCCCGGACAGGTCGAGCCCGCGGCGCCCGCCCGAGTAGGCGCGAATCGCGGAGTCGATCGTTCCCGGGAGCGTGTCGAGGTAGCTGACCGGCACCTTCCACTCGCCGTCGCGGTGCTCGACGGTGAGGTCGGGGCCGGTACCCAGCTTCGAGCCGGCCACCCGCAGGTCGGAGAGGCCCGCCCAGTCGAAGAGCTTCTCCGCGCCCTGCCCCTGCGTCCCCTCATCGACATGGACGCCCTGGTGGTCGATGCGCATCGCTTCCCCTGCGGGTACGCGACCGAGCGACCGGCGGGCCGAACGCAGCTCGAGGTAGCGCCAGACCAGAAACCCGAGGACGATCACCGCGGCGGGGATGCCGCCGAGCAGGAACTGTCCGATGCTCAGCTGCGTGCGGAAGACGAACCACAGCACCACCGTGAGCACGGCGTAGATGCCAACGCTCCACAGACCACGCCGGACCAGGGACTCCGCCTTCGCGACTCGGCCCGCCGCGCGGACGGGTGAGTAACCGACGAGGAAGGCCTCAGGAGTCTGCATGGGGACCACGTTAGCGAGCGGCGTGCTGTAGCGCCCAGTGGTACATCGTGATCGCGGCAGCGGCCCCGGCATTGATCGAACGAGTCGACCCGTACTGGGTGATCGCGACCAGCTTGTCGCAGGCCGCGACCACCTCGTCGGTGAGCCCGGGGCCCTCCGAGCCGAAGACCAGGCAGACCTGACGGGGCAGCGCCGCGGACTCCAGCGGGACCGCACCGGGCAGGTTGTCGACGCCAACCAGCGGGATGTCGCGCTCCCCCATCCAGCCGACCAGCGACTCGACGTCCTCGTGGTGGTGGACGAGCAGGTAGCGGTCGGTCACCATCGCACCGCGGCGGTTCCAGCGGCGCCGGCCCAGGATGTGCACGCCGGCGACGTTGAAGGCATTGGCGGTGCGCACCATGGAGCCGATGTTGAAGTCGTGCTCCCAGTTCTGGATCGCCACGTGGAGGGGGTGGCGATGGGTGTCCAGGTCGGCCACGATCGCCTCAACAGTCCAATAGCGGTACTGGTTACCGACATTGCGCCGGTCGCCGTCAGCGAGGAGCTGGGGGTCGAGTCGTGCGTCGTCGGGCCAGGGCTCGGGCATCGGGCCCACACCCACCACGGGGAACGGCGAAGGGGCCTCGTTCTCACGAGGCCCCTCCACGGATTGGTCCGTCACTGCTGCGGGTTCTGCGGGGGCTGCTGGCCGTAGTTGGGCTGCTGCCCGTACTGGGGCTGCTGCCCGTAGTTTGCCTGCTGTCCGTACTGGGGCTGCTGCTGGTACTGGGGCTGGGCCTGCTGCTGCGGCTGGGCCTGGGGGGCCTGGTAGCCACCGAAGTCATTCCGCTGCTGGAACTCCTGACCGGACTCGACGGCTGGACGCTCGACGCGGCGGGTCTGCTCGTCGGCGGGGCCGCGGTAGCTGATCTCGCCGAAGTTGACGTCCGGGGCCTGGCGCACGGCCGGATCGTTGACCTCGAAGTAGGTGGCCTTCTCGAACTTGAACATGTTCGCGACGATGTTCGAGGGGACCTGCTCGACCTTGGTGTTGTAGGCGCGCACGTTGGCGTTGTAGAAGCGGCGGCCGGCGGCGATGCGGTCCTCGGTGTCAACCAGTTCACGCTGCAGCTCGAGGAAGTTCTGGTTCGACTTCAGGTCGGGGTAGGCCTCCACGCTCACCAGCAGGTTGTGCACGGCGCCGGTCAACTGGGACTCGACCTCGGCACGCTGCGGGCTGGGGGTGTCGCCATGGGACTGCTGGCTCATGGAGGCCGCCTGGTTGCGCAAGCGGGTGATCTCCTCGAGCGTGTTGCGCTCGTGCGCGGCGTAGGCGCGCACGGTCTCGACCAGGTTGGGGATGAGCTCGTAACGACGGTTCAGCTCGACGTCCACCTGACGCCACGACTCCTGAATCGTGTTCCGCAGTCGGACGAAGTTGTTGTAGGGCGCGACGAACAGCGCCAGGCCCAGCACGACCAGTGCGGCCAGGATGATGAGGATCACAACGAGTGGCGACATGGCTCCAAATCTAGCGGGTCGCCGGTTCTCAGCCCATGAGCTCGGCAAAGACCACGGCTCGCCGGTTGGTCCCGAGCAGGTCGGCGGCGGTCGTGAGCGTCAGCAGTGAGGTGGTGGGCTCCGCGTCCTGACCGGGGACGCGATCCAGCACCCAGCCCCCGGACTTTCCGGCGTCCACCTGGGCAGGGGCCGTGGTGATGCGGTAGCGGGAGCGTCCCTGGTGCGTCTCGAGGGTGATCTGGTTGCCCTCGCGCAGGTCGAGCAGTTTCGCGAAGGGGGCGCCGTGGGTGATGCGGCGGCCAGCGATCGCCAGGTTGCCCTTCTCACCGGGGCGTGAGGTCTGCGGATACCAGCCCAGCCCGCGATCGAGCTGTTCCGTGGACGTGCCAACCAGCACCGGCCATTCGATGCCCAGCTCCTCACTGCTGAGCACGGCCAGCACCTTTGGATGCGGCTTGCCCGCCTTCCAGGCGGTCCGCGCTTCGCTGACAAGCTCGGACGCCGCGCTGCGAGCGGGGCGGTTGGTTCCCCACACCTGCCAGGCCACTGCCGCGGAGCCGGCCACCAGGGCCAGGACCAGCAGCACCAGAAGAGTGATCAACAGCCAGGGCCGACGTCGGGGGGTCAGCTCAGCCACAGCATCGTCTCCTCATCGCCCATCGGTGAATCCGTGCTGGTCCCATCATGCATCGGCTGTGCCCCACCGATGAGTGATTTCAGCTGCACCCCCGTCATCACTCGGTAGCTGAACACTGCGCCGGCGGCCTCGCGGCTGAGGGTGTCGATCGGCAACGGCTGGCCGGAGCCGGCCAGGATCAGGTTGCCGCGACGGCGGCCCTTGAGGGTCGAGGGCTCGGCCGACATCGACCGGTGCGGGAAGTAGAGGCGCATCCCGGCCAGGACGCGTCGCGTCCACGCAAAGGGGGCCTTGTCGGTGACGTTCATCAGCAGGAGCCCGCCGCTGGTGAGCACTCGCCGGGCCTGGGCGAAGCACTCGACGGTGACCAGGCTGGCCGGGACGATGCGTCCGATGAAAGCGTCAATGATGATCACGTCGGCGTAGTCGTCGGGCATCGCTGCGAGCCCGGTGCGTCCGTCGACCGGGCGCACCTTGATGCCGGAGTTCTTGGGCAGGGGAGCCTTCTCGCGGACCTCCGCGGTCAAGGCCTCGTCGGGCTCGCAGACGATCTGCGCCGATCGGGGACGCGTGTGGGCGACGTAGCGGGGAAGGGTCAGCGCCCCACCACCGATGTGGACGACGCGTAGCCGCTCACCGGCGGGCGCGTGGGCGTCCAGATGAGCAGCGATGCGTTGAACATAGTCGAACTCGAGCCGAGTGGGGTCCTCCGGGTAGACCCAGGACTGGTCGGCTCCCCCGACCCGGAGCATCCAGGCACCTGGAACTCCGGGGTCGGGGACGAACTGGCGGTCTGTCACTGGATGACCAGCTGGCCGTCCCGCACATCGAAGACCACCGTCGCGCCGTCAGTTACCTCACCGGAGAGCACCTTGCGGGCGAGCTGGTCCTCGATGGTGGACTGCACCAGCCGGCGCAGCGGACGCGCACCGTAGACCGGGTCGAAACCGGTGCTGGCCAGCCACTCCTTACCGGCCGGGGTCACCTCGATGGTGATCCGGCGGTCGGCCAGGCGCTTGTTCAGCTTCGCCAAGCTGGTGTCGACGATGCGGGTCAGATCGCTCTGGGTCAGGGGGTCGAACATGACGATGTCGTCGAGTCGGTTGAGGAACTCGGGACGGAAGGCGCCCCGCACCACGTTCATGACCGCATCGCGCTTGGCCTGGGCGTCCATGTTCTGGTCGGCCAGGAACTGCGAGCCCAGGTTGCTGGTCAGGATCAGGATGGTGTTGCGGAAGTCGACCGTGCGCCCCTGCCCGTCGGTGAGGCGACCGTCGTCGAGCACCTGCAGCAGGATGTTGAACAGGTCGGGGTGCGCCTTCTCGACCTCGTCCAGCAGCACCACCGAGTAGGGGCGGCGACGGACGGCCTCGGTGAGCTGTCCGCCCTCCTCGTAGCCGACATAGCCGGGAGGGGCACCGACCAGACGCGAGACCGAGTGCTTCTCGGAGTACTCCGACATGTCGATGCGCACCATGGCGCTCTCGTCGTCGAAGAGGAACTCCGCCAGCGACTTGGCCAGCTCGGTCTTGCCGACGCCGGTGGGGCCGAGGAAGAGGAAGGAACCGGTGGGGCGGTTCGGATCGGAAATGCCGGCCCGGCTACGGCGAACAGCGTCCGCGACGACCTTGACGGCTTCTTCCTGGCCGATCAGGCGGTCGTGGATGTGCTCCTCCATGCCCAGCAGCTTCTCGGACTCGGCCTGCATCATCTTGCCGACCGGGATGCCGGTCCAGGCGGAGATCACCTCGGCGATGTCGTTGGAGTCGACTTCCTCGGAGACCATCGTGGGCTGGGTCTGCTCGGCCTCGGAGGCGGCCTCGAGTTCCTTCTCCAGGGCGGGGATCTGGCCGTACTGGATCTCGGCGGCCTTGCCCAGGTTGCCCTCGCGCAGCAGCTTGTCGGCCTCGGTGCGCAGCTTGTCAATCTGGGTCTTGAGGTCGCCAACCTTGTTCAGGCCACTCTTCTCGGCCTCCCAACGGGCCTCGAGACCACGCAGCTGCTCCTGGGCGTCGGCCAGGTCAGCCTTGAGCCGCTCGAGACGGGCCTTCGAACCGGGGTCCTCCTCCTTCTCCAGAGCGAAGACCTCCATCGACATGCGGTCGGCCTGACGACGCAGCTGGTCGATCTCCTCCGGCGACGAGTCGATCTCCATCCGCAGTCGGGACGCCGCCTCGTCGATCAGGTCGATGGCCTTGTCCGGCAGCTGGCGGTGGGTGATGTAGCGGTCCGAGAGCGCGGCGGCAGCGACCAGGGCACCGTCGGTGATGCGCACCTTATGGTGGGCCTCGTAGCGTTCACGCAGGCCACGCAGGATGGCGATGGTGTCCTCGACCGACGGCTCACCGACGTAGACCTGCTGGAAACGACGCTCCAGGGCCGGGTCCTTTTCAATGCGCTCGCGGTACTCGTCGAGCGTGGTGGCGCCGATCATGCGCAGCTCGCCGCGGGCAAGCATGGGCTTGAGCATGTTGCCGGCGTCCATGGCACCTTCACCGGACGCGCCGGCACCCACCACGGTGTGGAGCTCGTCGATGAAGGTGATGATCTGGCCGTCGGACTCCTTGATCTCGTTCAGGACCGCCTTGAGGCGCTCCTCGAACTCGCCCCGGTACTTGGCGCCGGCGACCATGGAGGACAGGTCGAGCGAGACCACTCGGCGTCCCTTGAGGGAATCGGGAACGTCACCCTGGACCACGCGCTGGGCGAGGCCCTCGACGACTGCGGTCTTGCCGACGCCGGGCTCACCGATCAGGACGGGGTTGTTCTTGGTGCGGCGTGCCAGCACCTGGACGACACGACGGATCTCGGAATCGCGACCGATGACCGGGTCGAGCTTGCCCTCGCGGGCGCGCTCGGTCAGGTCGACGGAGTACTTGTCGAGGGCCTTCTCACCGCCCTCGTCCTCGGCAGAGGTGACCCGACGGTCGCCCCGGGCATCATTGAAGGCCTTCTCAAGGGCGGGCGCGGTGGCGCCGGCGCGCTCGAGAATGCTGCGGGCGTCCGAGGCGATGGCGGCCAGGGCGATCAGCAGGTGCTCAGTGGCGACGAACTGGTCACCCATCTTGTCCGCCCGGGTCTCGGCATCGGCGAGGACGCGGGCGAGCGCTCCCGACAGCGTGGGCTGGGCGACGGCTGATCCCTGGGCGCTGGGCAGCTTGGCGATGGCCTGCTCGGCGGCCTGGTCGATCTGGCCGGGGTCGGCGCCGACAGCGGTCAGCAGCGCTCCGACGGTGTTGTCGGGAACCATCAGCAGGGCGTGGAGCAGGTGACTCGGCTCAGCCGAGGGGTTGCCATGGGTGAGGGCATTGCGCAACGCCGCGGAGACGGCGTCACGACTCATCGTGGTGAGCTTTTCGGTGTTCACGCAGTGACTCCTGGAAGTAGTGGGACTCGAAGTTGAGCTACCTTCACTCAACTACGTCGCGAGGGCAATTATTCCGTTTCCGCCCCCGCCCCGCTGCGGTTTGCCTGCGTTGCATGTCCTCGCTCGCGATATATCGCGGGCAGGAGCATGGGAGTCGGGCAAACCGGGGAAGGCGGGGCGAAGGAAGCCGGCCAGGTCTACGCTCGGCCCATGAAGAAGGTCAGCGTTGTCTACAACCCCATCAAGGTGCCGAACCTGGAGGAACGGGTCGCCGTCGCCGCCCAGCTCGCCGGGGAGTTCGGTTACGCGGCACCGGACTGGATCGAGACCTCCGTGGACGACCCCGGTGAGGCGATGGGTCGCCAGGCGCTCGAGTCGGGCGCCGAGCTGGTCATCGCGATGGGAGGGGACGGGACTGTCCGTTACGTGGCTGCGGCGCTCAAGAACCAGGGCGTCCCGATGGCGATCGTGCCGCAGGGCACCGGAAACCTGCTGGCCCGCAACCTCGACATCCCGCTCACCGACTACGAGGCCCAGCTACGCATCGCCTACGGCAACACCGAACGCACCTTGGACGTCGGCACCGTGGAGTTCGACGACAGGAAGCCGGAAACCTTCCTCGTCATCGCGGGCGCCGGGCTCGATGCCGACACGATGGCCAACACCAGTGACAACCTGAAGAAGCTGGTCGGTTGGGTCGCCTACGTGGAGGGGGGCGCCAGGGCCATGCTCGCGCGTGGCTTCCGCGTCCGGGTGGAGAACGACGAACCCGGCCCCGACGGCCACGAGCACCACGCCCGGTCCTACATGGTGTGCAATTGCGGCATCCTCCAGGCCGGCGTGGTGCTGGTGCCCGAAGCAGAGCCCGACGACGGCCACATGGACACGCTGGTCCTCTCCCCTCGCGGCCCACGCGGGTGGGCGGCCCTTGTCACCGACATCGTCACCCGCCACCGACGCGGGCACCGCCAGATGCGCCACTGGATCACCCACGAGGCCACCGCCAGTTTCAACCGCGAGGTCGAGGGCCAGGTCGATGGGGACGCCATGGGGCCGACGCGGCGCATGAAGACCTCTATGGACACCCAGTCCCTGCTGGTGAGAGTCCCCGCCTGACCATTGCTTTTGAGAGCGCTCTCACCTGGCGTCGTGACCACCACCTCTCATCGCGACAATGGAGTTCCTCATGAGTGTGTTCCCCTCCCTCTCCCACCGTTCCGCCCGATGGTGCTGGGGGGCTGAGTTTCTGGGCGGCTGACTACAGCAAATAGCATGGGCCCGCTTCCTGGGGCGACGCCCCCTCACCGTCCTGATGGCCTGTCTGGTGGTGGGCGCCCTGGCCGGTGTGTGGGGCTCGTCGCTGTTCTCCAGGCTCAGCAATGGCGGGTTCGAGGACCCGAAGAGCGACTCCCACCTCATCCTCGAGGAGACCCGGGAGCGCTTCGGGGACAAGAATGCCGACATTGTCCTGCTCTACCGCACCGACGGGAAGATCACTGACCAGCAGGTCGTCGCCGACGTCCAGAAGGTCCTGCAGGACCTGCCGAAGGCCGACGTCAAGCAGGTCGTGCCCTGGTTCGCCGACAAGTCCGGCAAGCTCATCGGCGATGACGGGCACGCCGGCATGATGCTGGTCACCCTCGGCGGCAACGACCCCGACGCCAAGCTGGACAGTTTCAAGCAGATTCAGGATGACCTGGCGGTCAAGGGCCTCGACCTGCACATCGCGGGGATGTTCCCTGTCTTCGACGAGATCAACACCTTCGCCACCGACTCCATCGTGAAGGCGGAGATGATCGCGATCCTGGTCGTGTTCATGCTCTCGGTGCTCATCTTCGGTTCGGTCGTCGCGGCGCTGATGCCCACGATCGTCGGCATCGCAGCCATCATCGGATCCTTCGCCTTGCTGCGCACCATCACGCTGTTCGCCGATGTCAACGTCTTCTCGGTGAACATCGTGACGATCCTGGGCATGGGCCTGGCGATCGACTACGCCCTGTTCGTGGTCACCCGCTTCCGCGAGGAACTCTCCCAACAACCCGACACCTCCCGCGCCAACGCAGCCGCCGCCGTCGAGATCGCCATGAAGACCGCCGGACGCACCGTGCTCTTCTCCGGCCTGACGGTCGCCGTCTCGCTCGCCTCCCTGCTCATCTTCCCGCAGGCCTTCCTGCGCTCCATGGGCCTGGGTGGCGTTGCGGCGGTGCTGGTCGGCATGATCTCGACGCTGACGCTGCTGCCCGCGATCCTGGTCCTGCTGGGCACGACCATCAACAAGGGCGGCATCGGACCCATCAACCGGATGCAGGAGCGCGCCGAGCAGCAGGGCGGCTGGGCCAGGCTCGCCCGTCAGGTGATGCGCCACCCGATGCTGTTCATCATCCCCATCGTCGCCGCACTCGTCGTGATGACCATCCCCTTCTTCCACGTGAAATGGGGCGCCATTGACGCCTCGATGCTGCCCAATTCCGCCAGGGCCGTCATCGCCCAGGACAAGCAGCACGAATGGTTCGGGACGCCTGAAGCGACTGCCGAGGTCCTTCTCACCGGCGCGAAGGCCACCGATCGGGCCGAGCTGGCCACCTACATGGATGACCTGAAGAAGGTGAAGGGCGTCAAGGGCGTCCAGGTCATCAACCAGAGCGCCCCCGGAAAGGACCCGGCCACCCTGCTGCAGGTCAACTGGGACGACCGCCCGCAGACCCGCGACTCCCAGGACCTGGTCCGTGACCTGCGCCAGGTGGACGCTCCGGGCCAAGCGATGGTGGGCGGCCAGACCGCGCAGACCGTCGACATGCTCAGCTCCGTCGGTGAACGCTTGCCGTGGATGGCTGCTCTGGTGGCACTCGCGATGTTCGTGCTGCTCTTCCTCGCGTTCGGCTCGGTGGTGATCCCCCTCAAGGCACTGCTGATGAACGTCCTCTCTCTGGGCGCCGCCTTCGGCGCGGTGACCTGGATCTTCGCCGACGGGCACCTTGAGGGCCTGCTCGGGTTCACCTCGCCGGGCTACCTCGACCCGACCGAGCCGCTGTTGATGGTGGCGATCCTGTTCGGCCTGTCGATGGACTACGAGGTCTTCCTGCTCAGCCGCATCAAGGAGGAGTACGACAAGACCGGCCACAACCGCGAGTCCGTCGAGCACGGCCTGCAGAAGACTGGACGCCTCATCACCAGCGCCGCGCTGCTCCTGTGCGTGGTGGTGCTCGGGTTCGCCGTCAGTGACCTGATCTTCCTCAAGATGGTCGGTGTCGGCATGCTGATCGCCATCATCCTGGACGCCACCATCGTCCGTGCGCTGCTGGTCCCTGCGACCATGCGCCTGCTGGGTCACTGGAACTGGTGGGCACCGCCGGGCCTGCGCTGGATCGCACGCAAGTTCTCCCTCAGCCACTGACGGCTAGGCTCGACCCATGAGCGACGACGTCATCCGGCTGGGCCAGTTCCTGAAGTACTCCGGCCTCGCCTCCACCGGCGGTGAGGCCCGCGAGTGGATCCAGGCCGGCCTGGTCAAGGTCGAGGGCGAGGTCGAGACCCGCCGCGGCCGTCAGCTCACCGACGGCCTGCGCGTCGAGGTGGAACTGCCCGATGGCACCACTGAGGAGGCAGTCGTCGGCGAGGATATCGACGTCCCCTGGTGAGCCCGGAACCAGTGGTTCAGAGCTCGTCGCGGGTCGGGGCGTAGGCACCCGCATGGGTGACAGTCACCGCTGAGGTGGCCACCGCCCGATCGATCGCCGCGCGCAGGAGCTGCTCGGTGATGGCGCCCCCGGCGTCCCGGCCAAGGGCCTCGGCGTCAAGCAGCCCCGAGACGAGCCCGGCCATGAACGAGTCACCGGCGCCGACGGTGTCGACGACGTCCACGCGGCGGGGGCTGACCTGTTCGAGGCCGCCGGTGGCGACGAAGGAGGCACCCTCTCCCCCACGGGTCATCACCACTGCGCGCGGTCCGAGCTGGGCCCAGCGGACCAGCACGTCCTCGGCGCGGTCATCGGGGTAGAGCCAGGCGATGTCCTCATCGGAGGCCTTGACCACGTCACTGAGGGCGATCACCTGCTCCACCCGCTGGCGGACCGCCTCTGGGGTGCCCATCAGCGCAGGGCGCATGTTCGGGTCGTAGCTGATCGTGATGCCAGCCTGTTTCGCCTGCTCCAGAATCTGAAGAACCTTGTCAGCCCCGGGCTGCAGGACCGCGGCGATGCTGCCCGTGTGCACATGCCCGACGTCGTCCAGATCGACGTCGGGCAGGTCCCACTCCAGGTCGAACTCGTAGGTCGCAGCACCACTCGAGTCCAGGGTGGCGGTCGCTGTCGGGGTCCCGTCGGCACGATCAGAACCGCGCGCGAGCAGCACCGCGTGCTCGGAAAGCCACTGCTGGATCATCAGCCCGCGCGGGTCGCGGCCGATCCAGCAGGCCAGGCGGGCGGGATGCCCGAGCCGGGACAGGCCTCCGCCGACGTTGAGAGGGCTACCGCCCACATGCTCCTGGACGTCCCCGTCGGTGCGGTGGACGACGTCGATCAGCGCCTCACCCAAGCAGAGCACAGTGTTCATGCTCCGAGCGTAGTGGGGCACAATGGCGCGCATGTCAGCGCGTTACCTGGTTTCCCATCCCTGCGAGGACGCCTGCGGCACCATCGAGACCGATGAGCGCGTCGAGGGCGCCCCCGTTTACCGCTGCCCCGGGTGCGATTCGACCTGGATCGAGCTGCACGAGCGCTCCGGAATTCTGTCCGACACAGCCAAGAAACCGGGCTGACCGTCTCGTGCGGCGCGAAACCCCTAGAATCGGCACGAACGCTGCCCTGACCGAAGGACGTCCCATGGCCACCGCCAAGCGCGAATTCTCGATGATGTCCCTGCTGCTGATCCCCATCGGCATCGCCCTGAACTTCGTGCTGGGGTCAGTTGCCAAGGCGTTGAACCTGCCGATCTTCCTCGACTCGGTGGGCACCGTCCTGGCCGCGATCCTGGGCGGGCCGATCGTCGGCGGCATCACCGGCCTGCTCGGCGTGCTGTCGATCAGCGCCTTCGCCCCCGCCGCGGTGGTGTGGTCGCTGCAGGCCGGCGTCATCGGCATCGTGGTCGGTCTGCTGGCCCGCTTCGGTTGGTTCCGCGGCTCCCGGGTGATCCTGTCGACGCTGATCATCGTGGGGCTGTCGGTGCTGCTCTCGGCCATCATCTCCATCGCCGTCTTCGGCGGTTTCGACGGTTACGGCATCTCCGTGATCCGCGCCGCGCTGATCGAGGCAGGCTTCAACATGCCCACGGCGGTCGTGATCACCTCGGCCGTGGCCGAGCTCATCGACAAGAGCCTCTCGGTGGCCATCCCGATGCTGGTCATCGGCGGTATGTCGGACCGCTTCCTCAACAAGTTCCCCAATGGTCCGCACCTGCGCACCCTGCGTCCGCAGGCGGGCACCGTGGGCACCGGGCCCGTGGCACCGCAGCCGGCCACTCCGGTCGTCTCGGATTCCCCCCTGGACCAGAGCGCAGTGGACGAGACCGACACCTACGGCTCCTATGGTTCCTACGACGAGCCGACCAGCAAGAGCTGACGCTGGTCGCATGGCCAACCCCGTCCACCGGCTCAATCCGCTCACCCAGGTCTTCCTGGTCCTCGCGGCGACCATCATCGGGCTGTTCTTCGGCCCGATCTACTGGGCCTGCTTCTTCCTGGTCGCCCTGCTGGTCTGCGCCCTCTCGGGCAAGGTGAAGGGCTTCCTGGGCGTCTTCCTGGTGGGCGTCCTGCCGATGGGCCTGCTGATGTTCGTGCTGCAGCTCTTCTTCTCCGGCGACGGACGCGTGCTCGTCGACTGGTGGATCTTCGAGGCCACCGAGGGCGGGTTGCAGAATGCGATCCACTTCGTCAGCCGGCTGTTCACCATCGCCACCGGCGTCCTGCTGATCACCCAGATCGCCGACCTGCAGCGTTTCGCCCGCGACCTCGAACAGCGTGGCGTCTCCCCGAGAGCGACCTACGTGATCCAGTCGACCTTCCTGATCCTGCCGGAGATGCAGAAGCGGGCCGGCACGATCCTGGACGCCCAGCGCGCCCGGGGCATCGAGACGGA
This sequence comes from Aestuariimicrobium sp. p3-SID1156, assembly GCF_025144225.1. Classification (GTDB taxonomy): domain Bacteria; phylum Actinomycetota; class Actinomycetes; order Propionibacteriales; family Propionibacteriaceae; genus Aestuariimicrobium. The sequence goes on along the minus strand of NZ_JALXXB010000001.1, from coordinate 479,805 downwards.
CGCCAACCTGTTCGTGCGCGCCAAGGCCTTCCTCCCGGCCGTTGCCCCGCTGATCCTCAGTTCCCTGACCGGCGTCGAGGAACGCGCCATGTCCCTCGAGGCCCGCGGCATGACCCTGTCCGGACCCAAGACCAGCCTGCTCCACGTGGAGGACTCGGCCCTGGACAGGGCTCTTCGCGTCCTCGCCGTGCTGGCGGTGCTGGCCGTGATCGGTTGGAAGGTGTGGCTGTGGACGCGATGACCAATCCGGCGGTCGACATCCGCAACCTGACCTTCACCTACGACTTGGCCACGGCTCCGTCGCTGCAGGACGTCTCACTCACCGTCGCACCGGGTGAGTTCGTGTCGATCATCGGTGCCAATGGCGCGGGCAAGTCGACCCTGTGCGCGGCGATCCGCGGTCTGGTGCCGCACTTCTCCAAGGGGGAGTTGAGGGGTTCGGTCGTGGTGGCCGGCAAGTCCATCCCGGAGACCCCGTTGGGTGAGATGGCCCGCGATGTCGGCTACGTCTTCCAGAACCCTTTCACCCAGATGAGCGGCGTTGCCCGCACCGTTTTCGACGAACTCGCCTACGGGCTGGGGAACCTCGGCGTCCCCGCCGAGGAGATGCGCGAACGGGTCGAGACGATGCTGCGCGACACCGAGCTGGAACCCCTGCGTGACCGCAACCCCTTCGAGTTGTCGGGCGGGCAACAGCAACGCGTGGCGCTGGCCTCGATCCTGGTGATGGGCCAGCCGATCCTGGTCATCGACGAGCCGACCAGCCAGCTCGACCCCGAAACCACCCAGGACATGTTCCGGCTCATCAAGCGGGCCCGCGACGAGGGGCGCACGGTCATCCTCGTCGAGCACAAGATGGAACTGGTCGCCCAGTTCAGCGACCGTGTGGTCCTGCTCCAAGGGGGTCGGGTCGTCATGCAGGGCACCCCGGCGGAGGTCTTCAGCGACCCACGCTGCGAGAAGGCCGGCACCCGCCTGCCTGAGAGCATGTACCTGCGCCGGGCGCTGGCAGCCCACGGCGTCGAGCTGCCCCCGCACCCGCTCACCGTCGCGCAACTCATCACCGACGTGGACGCCTACCGCGCCGGGCGGTCGGTCGCCTCCTCCGCCCCCGAACCGGGGGCGATTCCCGCCGAGCCCCCGGCGTCCGAAGCACTGCTGGAACTCGACGACATCACGTTCTCCTACCCCAACGGGGTGAAGGCGGTGCAGGGGGTGTCCTTCCGCGTGGGGCGCGGGGAATCACTCGGCATCATCGGGCAGAACGGTGCCGGCAAGACCACCGCCGCCAAGCTCATCAACGGCCTGCTCAAGCCGAGCTCGGGCACCGTGCGCCTCGGGGGGGAGGACACCACCCGCTGGACCGCCGCGCAGACCGCACGCCGGGTCGGCTACGTGTTCCAGAACCCCGACGACCAGATCTTCAACAAGACGGTGGCCAGCGAGGTCGGGTACGCGCTCAAGCGCCTCGGCATCCCCGGGGATGAGGCCGACCGACGCGTCGCTGCAGCCCTGGAGATGACCGGGCTGACCGAGCAGACGGAGACGAACCCCTACGACCTGCCACCTTCGGTGCGCAAGTTCGTGACCATCGCATCGGTGATCGCAGCCGACCCGGAGGTGTACATCCTCGACGAGCCGACCGCCGGACAGGACCTGGTCGGGCTCAACCGGTTGATGAAGATCCTGCGGGAACTTCAGGCACGCAACAAGGCGATCATCACGATCACCCACGACATGGAGTTCGTCTCGCAGAACTTCCGCCGCACCATCGTGATGACCGGCGGCAAGGTCGTCCTCGACGCTCCCACCGACCAGGTGTTCTACGACACGAAGGTCGTCGAGCAGGCCCACGTGGACCAGCCAGCCTTCGTCGAACTGGCCAGCCACGTCGGTGGCGCGCCGATGGGCCTGTCGATGACGCGGCTCGCGGCCGCGATCACCGGGGGCGAGTCAGCGCGCTGAGGCCGGCGGCAGGGCGAGAACCTGCCGGACGCGCTGGCGTCCGAGGTTGACCGCCCCGGTGGGGCCGGCGGTGAAGATGCGCTCCTCATCGCGCCGGGCCAGGGCCTCGTCCCGCTCCCTGGCGACCTGGGCGAGGGACTCGCGCAGCGCTTCGATCTCGGCGTCCATCTGCAGGATGCGCTGGATGCCGTTGAGGTTGATGCCCTCGCCCTGGGAGAGCTGCTGGATCAGGCGAAGCTTGTTGATGTCGTGGACGCTGTAGCGGCGCCCTCGCCCGCGGGTGCGCTGGGGCTGGACCAGCCCGAGCCTGTCGTAGGTGCGCAGGGTCTGCGGGTGCATCCCTGACAGGTGGGCAGCCACCGAGATGGTGAACACCGCAGCGCGGGGGTCCATCTTCTGGACGGCATTGCTGCTCATGGCATCACCGGAACAGTTCGGCCCGCGGATCCTGGGGGCCGACGGCCTGGGCGTAGTCCTCGAGCGCCTTGCGGGCGGCGTCGTTGAGGTCCTTGGGGACCTCGACCTCGACGGTGACCAGCAGGTCGCCCATGGTGCCGTCCGACTTGGGCACTCCCTTGCCTCGGACGCGCATGGTGCGGCCGTTGGGGGTTCCCGGCGGCAGTTTCAGCTTGACCGTGGGGCCGTTCAGGGTGGGCACCTCGATGGTCGCGCCCAGGCTCGCCTCGGTGAAGGTGACCGGCACCGTGATGGTCAGGTTGTGGCCCTTGCGGCCGAACTTGCTGTCCTGGCGGACGTGGACGGTGACGTAGAGGTCGCCGGGGGCGCCGCCGTTCTCGCCAGCCGCACCCTTGCCCTTGATGCGGATCCGCTGGCCGTCGTCGACGCCGGCGGGAATGCGCACCTGCATCGTCTTCGTGGATCGTTCACGGCCCGAGCCGTGGCAGACCTGGCAGGGCTCGTCGACGATCATGCCGCGACCGTGGCAGTCGGTGCAGGTCTCGGTGACGGTGAACACTCCCCCGGAGGTCGAGGCCTGCATGCCCGAACCCTGGCAGGTGGGGCACACACGGGGGATCGTTCCGGCCTTGGCGCCGGTGCCGCGGCAGGCTGCACAGGCATGCTCCGACACCATCTGGACGCCCACAGTCGCGCCGTCGATCGCCTCCTTGAAGCTGATCGTCACCTCGCCCTCGACATCGGCCCCGCGGCGCGGGTTGCGGGTCGAGGTGCGGCGGGTGCCCGTACCAGTGGAGGTGCCGAACAGGTTGCCGAAGATGTCACCGAAGTCGCCGCTGGTGGTGGCGGCATTGCGGAACAGGTCGTCGACGTTCACATTGCCGGTGCCGGTGCGACCGGCCGACCCTCCCCCTCCGGGGAAGCGGAAACCACCGAAGCCGCCGGCGCCGAGCAGCTTGCGCTGCTCGTCATACTCCTTGCGCTTCTCGGGGTCACCGATGATGGAGTTGGCCTCCGAGATCGCCTTGAACCGTTCCGCAGCCGCCTTGTCGTCGGGGTGCTGGTCGGGGTGGTTGTCCCGGGCCAGCTTGTGGAAGGCCTTCTTGATCTCGCTCTGGCTGGCGTCCTTGGAGACACCCAGCACCTTGTAGTAGTCCTTCTCGAGGTAGTCCTGGGTGCTCATGCTCGCCTCCTCCGGAGGATGGGGTTGGTGGGGATCACTCGGGGTTCGCGACCCCGACTCGGGCCGGGCGCAGGACGCGGTCGCCGAGCTTGTAGCCGGTCTGGATGACCTGGCTCACGGTGGTCTCGGTGACGACCTGGCCGTCGGCCATGGGAGCTTGCATCAGGGCATCGTGCATGACGGGGTCGAAGGCCTCGCCGACAGCACCGAAGCTGCTCAGGCCGTGCTTCTGGGCGACCTTGGCGAGGCTGTCGGCCACCAGCTCGAAGCCCTGGCTGTTGTCCTTGTGCTGTCGGGCCAGGTCGATGGAGTCCAGTACCGGCAGCAGGTCGGCGACGACCGACTCGATGCCGGCCTGACGGGCCAGGTTGCGGTCGCGGTCGACGCGGCGCTTGTAGTTCACGTACTCGGCCTGGAGCCGCTGCAGGTCCTGGGTGCGCTCGGCGACGGTGTTCTCGAGCTCGGTCACACGATTCGACTCGTCGTCCTCCGCCTCGGCAGTGTCCTGCGGGGGCGCGGACCCGGTCACCTCACCCGCCTCGCCGACTGGGGCCTGGTCAACCTGGTCGAGGCCCTCCTCGTTCAGGCTCTGCGGCGCCCGGCTCTCCTCGCTGGAGACCTGGGCATCCTCGGTCGGCTTCCGATCGGTGGGGTCGGCGCCGAAAACGTCAGTCATCTGTCTTCCTTCTGGTAGCAACCGTGTCGCAAGGGGTGTGATGAGCGGGGGTCAGCACCGATGATGCTGACCCCCACCCTATGACCAGGTCCTGGTCAGTTCTGCTTGTTCTCGTCCTCGTCGATGACCTCGGCGTCGACGATCTCTTCCTCACCGGCCTGGGCCTCATCAGCGGGGGCCTCGGTCGACTGCTCACCCTCCGGGGTGGCCTCGGCCTGGGCGGCCTGCTGCTGGGCGGCGTAGACGGCCTGGCCCATCGCGGAGGCCTTGGTGTTCAGGTCGTCCATGGCGGCCTTGACCTCGTCGTTGTTGTCGGTGCCCTTGAGCGCTTCCTTCAGCTTCTCCAGGGACTCCTCGACCGGGGTCTTGACGTCGGCCGGGATCTGCTCGGCGTTGTCAGCGAGAAGCTTTTCGGTGCGGAACGCCAGGGCGTCCGCGTCGTTACGCATCTCGACGGACTCGCGGCGCTTGCGGTCCTCCTCGGCGTGCGACTCGGCCTCCTTGACCATGCGGTCGATCTCGTCCTTGCCCAGGGCCGAACCGCCGGTGACAGTCATGGACTGCTCCTTGCCGGTCGCCTTGTCCTTGGCCGAGACGTGCACGATGCCGTTGGCGTCGATGTCGAAGGTCACCTCGATCTGGGGCAGGCCGCGGGGGGCCGGCATCAGACCGGTGAGCTCGAAGTTGCCCAGCGGCTTGTTGTCGCGGGCGAAGTCACGTTCACCCTGGAAGACCTGGATCATCACCGAGGGCTGGTTGTCCTCAGCGGTGGTGAACACCTCCGACTTCTTGGTCGGGATGGTGGTGTTGCGCTCGATGATCTTGGTCATCACGCCGCCCTTGGTCTCGATGCCCAGGCTCAGCGGGGTGACGTCGAGCAGGAGCACGTCCTTGACCTCACCCTTCAGCACGCCGGCCTGCAGCGAGGCGCCCAGGGCCACGACCTCGTCGGGGTTGACACCCTTGTGGGGATCCTTGCCCGAAAGCTCCTTGACCAGGTCGACGACGGCAGGCATACGGGTCGAGCCACCGACCAGGATGACCTGGTCGACCTTGTCGACGCCGATCTTGGCATCGGAGAGCACCGCGTTGAACGGGGCGCGGCAGCGATCCAGGAGGTCCTGGGTCATGCGCTGGAATTCGGCGCGGCTCAGCTCCTCGTTGAGGTGCAGCGGGCCCTCAGCAGAAGCGGTGATGTAGGGGATGTTGATCGAGGTCTTCTGGGTGCTGGACAGCTCGATCTTGGCGGCCTCGGCGGCGTCACGCAGACGCTGCATGGCCATCTTGTCCTTGGACAGGTCGACACCGTTCTTGTTCTTGAACTGGGTCACCAGCCAGTCGACGACCTTCCCATCCCAGTCATCGCCACCGAGTCGGTTGTCGCCCTTGGTGGCCTTCACCTCGAAGACGCCATCGCTGATGTCGAGCAGCGAAACGTCGAAGGTTCCACCACCCAGATCGAAGACCAGAACGGTCTGCTCGGTGTCACCCTTGTCCAGGCCGTAGGCCAGGGCAGCGGCGGTCGGCTCGTTGATGATGCGCTCGACCTTCAGGCCGGCGATCTCACCGGCTTCCTTGGTGGCCTGGCGTTCGGCGTCGTTGAAGTAGGCCGGGACGGTGATGACGGCATCAGTGACGGCCTCACCGAGGTAGGCCTCGGCGTCACGCTTCAGCTTCTGCAGGATGAAGGCGCTGATCTGCTGGGGGGTGTACTTCTTGTCATCGATGTCGATGTTCCAGTCGGTGCCCATGTGCCGCTTGACCGAACGGATGGTGCGATCAACGTTGGTGACGGCCTGGCGCTTGGCGACCTCGCCGACCAGCACCTCGCCCCCCTTGGCGAAGGCAACGACGGACGGAGTGGTGCGAGCACCCTCCGCGTTGGGGATGACAGTCGGCTCGCCGCCTTCGAGGACGGCGACGACGGAGTTGGTGGTGCCGAGGTCGATGCCTACTGCACGTGCCATGGTGGTTCCTCCAGTGTTCAGGTGAGACCTTGAGTCTTACGGGCTCAACCTTACTGGCCCTCGAGGTTGAGGACAAGTGAAAGTTGAGTGCAGCTGACTCAACCATGGTTCTCTCAGGGTTATTCCTGACCCACTGCCCCAGCGCCTCCGGCCCCGATGCCGCCAGCCTCGTGCTGGCAGTGCAGGCGCGACTGGTCGCCGGGCAGCGAAGCCGGAGCGCGCCCCTGCCCAGATGCTGCTCACCGGCCTGCGGACGCAGCGCCTGGCCGGCCGAGATGGCCTTCGCCCGCGCCATCGCCGACCGTGTCGTCTTCATGGACCACGGTCAGGTGGTCGAGACCGGCAGCACCGACTTCTTCACCTCCCCCCGCACCGACCGTGCCCGCCACTTCCTCGACATCTTCCACTACGAGGAGCCGCGTCCGAGTCTGTGAACTTGGCCTCACACACAGTCGATGCCATGATGGCGGTGATCACCCGCGAGACTTCAACGATGAAGAGAGCGAATGACCTCCCCCGCAGCCCTGCGCCCCACCTCCCCCGGCGCCACTGAAGCCCACGTCGTCATCGTCGGGGCCGGCATCGTCGGCCTGTCCACCGCCTGGTTCCTGCAGGAACGCGGCGTCCGCGTCACCGTCCTCGACCGCACCGGAGTCGCCGCTGGTGCCTCCTGGGGCAATGCCGGGTGGATCTCACCGGGCATGTCGATCCCGTTGTCGGAACCCTCAGTCCTGCGGTACGGGTTGAAGGCACTCACCGACCCCGATTCGCCGTTGTTCGTGCCGGTCCGGCTGGAGCGGGAACTGGTGGGGTTCATGCTCGGTTTCGCGCGCCGGTGCACCATCGGCCAGTGGCGCAAGGCGATGCAGCACTTCGTGCCGATGAACGGCATTGCCATCGAGTCCTACGACCACTTGGCGGCGAAGGGCGTGGTTGCGCCGGTGCACGACGCGCCGTTGATGGCCGCCTTCCTGGCCGAGGCTGACACTGTGGGCCTGGAGCACGAATTCGACCTGATCCGTGAGGCCGGGGTTGATCTGGTCGCCGACCTGGTCTCCGGTGAGGAGGTGCGTGCGGAGGTGCCCGCCGTCTCCCATGAGGTCGAGGCCGGGATCCGCATCCGTGGCCAGCGCTACATCAACCCGGGCGAGTACGTCGAATCGCTCGCGCAGGCCGTGCGTGACCGAGGTGGTGAGATCATTCTTGGCGCCGACGTGAAGCGGCTGCGCCAGGGCCCCGGTGGCATCGCCTGTGAACTCGTGGGACGCGAGCCCGTCCGCGCGGACCAGGTCGTGCTCGCCACCGGCGCCTGGCTGCCCCAGCTCGCCCGGGAGACCGGTGTGAAGACGATCCTGGTCGGTGGGCGCGGCTACTCCTTCTCGGTGCCGATCACCTCCGAGGTGCCGATGCCGGTCTACTTCCCGGTCCAGCGCGTGGCCTGCACCCCGTTGGGCGAGCGGCTGCGTGTCGGCGGCACCATGGAGTTCCGAGGACCCGATGAGCCGCTGTACCCCCAGCGCGTGGACGCGATCGTCCGCACGGCCCGGCCGTTGCTCTCGGGTGTCGACTGGGACGATCGGCAGGACACCTGGGTCGGTGCGCGTCCGGTCACCGTGGACAACCTCCCGCTGGTGGGCCCGACGAAGGTCCCTGGTGTCTGGGTGGCCGGTGGGCATGGGATGTGGGGTGTCACCCTCGGCCCGGCCACCGGCAAACTGCTCGCCGAGTACATGGTGTCGGGACGCTGCCCGGAGCCACTGAAGGCACTGGACCCGACCCGCTGAGTCAGGCGCCAAGTCGCATCCAGGCGTCGGTGCGGACGCGCCAGAGTTGCGTGCCCATACGGGCCAGCATGTACCCGCCGTGGACGGCCCAGATCATCCAGAGGGCCGGCCCGTGCAGGCCTACCCAGATGATGAGTGGCAGGTGGATGGCGCTGGCGACGAGACCGGCCAGCGCGAGATAGCGGGCGTCCCCTGCCCCGATCAGCACGCCGTCGAGCACGAAGACGACGCCCGCGAAGGGCTGGAACACACCGATGACCAGCAGGGACCAGAACAGGGGTGCCCAGACCTCGGGGTCGGGGGTGAACAGGCGCATCAGCCAGGGGCGGGAGGCGATGGTGAGCGCACCAAGGACGATCCCGGCGCCGATCCCCCACCCGACGGCGGTGCGCGTGACGGCGCGAGCGGCCGCGGCGTCCCCCGCGCCGAGGTGGCGTCCGATGATGGCCTGGCAGGCGATGGCCAGGGCATCCAGGGCGAAGGCCAGGAGGGTCCACAGCGAGTTGGTGACCTGGTGCGCGGCCAGCCCGGCGGCCCCGAGGTGGGTGGCGACGATGGTGTTGGCGGTGATGGAGGTCTGCAGCGAGACCGTCCGCAGCAGCAGCCAGAAGCCGCTCTTCGCGGCGGTCAGGATGCGTCCGACATGGAACTGCAGGGAGGCACCTTCGCGGCGGGCACCGCGCAAGACCACCATCGCCAGGATCGCCGAAGCGGCGTACTGGCTGGCCAGGGTGCCCAGCGCCGCACCGAGGATGCCCAGGTTCGCGCCATAGACCAGCAGGAAGTTCAGCGCGATGTTGGTCAGGTTGAGCCCGACCGCGACGTAGAGCGGGGTGCGGGTGTCCTGGAGACCACGCAGGATTCCGGTTGAGGCCAGCATCACCAGCAGCGCGGGGAAGGCCAGACCGACGACGCGGAGGTAGAGGGTGGCCGGGCCGGCGACGGCGTCCGGTGGGTCGTACCAGCCGATGACGGTGGGCGCGAGGAGCAGGGCGAGCAGCGCGAGGACAGCGCCGACCACGAGCGCGAGCATCATGCCGTCGAAACCGCTGGTGAGCGCGTCGCGGCGGCGTCCGGCCCCGAGGTAGCGGGCCACGGTGGCGGTGGTGCCGTAGGCCAGGAAGACGCACAGGCCGGTGACCACCCCGATGACATTGCCCGCGATGCCGAGACCGGCCAGGGTCTCGGTGGACAGGTGCCCGATGATCGCGGAATCGGCGATCACCAGCAGCGGCTCGCTGACCAGGGTGGCCAGCGCAGGGATCGCCAGGGCCAGGATCTCGCGGTGGACCGATGGGGTCGGCTGGGGCCTGGGCACGAGCGCCACCCTAGCCGTCTACGCTGCAGGACCATGAGTTGGCTGCGGAGTCTCCTGGGGATGTCTGCCTGGCGGATGCTGCCCGAATTCCGTCAGGTCAGGCTGGAATCCCCCCGCCTGCGGAATCGCTACATCCAGACGATGCGGAGCATGGACTGCAGCGGCACCATCGTCCAGGACTGCGGGGTGTGGGGGGTCCTGCCGGACAGGAACGGCATCCTGCGGGCGGTGCTCGAGGAGCGGCTGCTGATGACCTGCCTGCCGCGTCAGCTGGCGCCACTGCTGGTCACCAATGACTTCCTGGGCAGGGTCACGGATACGGTCAACGCCCCTGACGTCGCCGTGGAGCTACCCGTCGATGACGATGCCTTCGACGGCAAGAAGTGGCGGGTCCAGGCGGCAGATGTCGAGTTCGCGCGAGCCGTGCTGACCCCCCGGATGTGGGAGGTGTTGGAGCGGATCGGTGCTCGGCGGAAGTTCCTGTTCTTCGTGGACGGACCGTCCCTGATCGCTCCAGTGGGCCTGATCAGCGGGGCAGGTGGGAAGGACGCCCGGGAACTCGGCGAGGTGGCCGGGCTGCTGCGCGAGCACCTGAGGTCCGGGATCCTGGACCGGTGGATTCGTGAGCCGGACCTGGTCCCGGTCGATTGCTTCGGCAAAGGTGACTGCGGGCTGCGCGGCTGGGGGGTCAGCTTCCCCGAGCGCGGCGACTTCGATCGGCTCGTCGAGGGGACGCTGGAGGGTGGGCAGTTCCGCGCCTACCGCTTCAAGGTCGGTCGCGCCGCAGTGCAGGAGCAGCTGTGGCCGCTGGACCACGAAGTCCCCGCCACAGGGTTCAGCGGCATGGTCACGGTGGCGCTGGACCACCCCGTGCCCAGCAGGGTGCACTACGCCCGCAAGCCGCTGGTGGACCTGGGCAATGTCACCACTGAATGGCTCGACTTCAACGATGACTTCCAGGTGCGTTCACCCGACGAGCAGGTGGGTCACGAAGTCACCACACCGCTGCTCATGCAGTACCTGTACGACCACCGGGTCCGGCAGATGGAAGTGCGCGATGGCCAGCTGATGGCCGGGGTTGCCCGCTTCGCCGCCGACGACATCGAGAAGGTGGCGCGCACCCTGATGGGGGCACGACGCCACCTGCCCGGCTACGGGGTCATTCCCTCCACCAGGAGTCGTTGATGGTGACGGGGGTGCTGCGCTTGTGGCGGGAGCGCGTCCACTTCTGCTCGATCTTCTCGGCGACATCCTCGGGCACCTCACGGCCCTCGACGTAGGCATCGATCTGGTCGTAGGCGAGCCCCAGCTCCTCCTCGTCAGAACGCAGCGGTTGGTCATCGAGCAGGTCGGCGGTGGGGACCTTGGCCCACAGCTGCTCGGGAGCACCCAAGTGCCGGAGCAGCTCGCGGTTCTGGCGCTTGTCGAGGCCGAAGAGCGGCAGGATGTCCGCACCGCCGTCACCGAACTTGGTGAAGAAGCCGGTGACTGATTCCGAGGCGTGGTCGGTGCCGATCACCAGCAGGTTGCGCTCGCCGGCGATCGTGTACTGGGCGACCATGCGCATGCGGGCCTTGACGTTTCCCTTGTTGAAGTCGGTGATGTCCAGGCCGGTGCCCTGTTCGAAGGCGGCCTCCATACCGTCGGTGGCGTCCTTGATGTTGAGGGTGACCTCGGTGTTGGCCCCAATCCAACGCATGGCTGCGGCAGCGTCCGCCTCGTCACTCTGGACGCCATAGGGCAGGCGGACGGCCACGAAGTCAGCATCTGCCATTCCCTCGGCGTGGAGGCGCTGGACCGCCAGCTGGGCCAGGCGCCCGGCCAGGGTGGAGTCGACGCCGCCGGAGATGCCGAGCACGAAACCCTTGGTGTGGGACGCCCGGAGGTAATCGATGAGGAATTGGATGCGCCGCTCGACCTCGGCGGCGGGGTCGATCTCGGGGCTGACGCCCATTTCGTCCACGATGGTCTGCTGGAGTTCACGCATGGGCCCAGCCTAGGCCTCCGCCCCCCACCCCGCGTTTGCGCGAGATGTGTGCCCCTGCCCGCGATATGTCGCGAGCAGGAGCATGGGCGGCGAGCAAAGACCACGGGGGAGGGCCCTTCCTCCCCGATACCATGGTCACCATGGCCGATGAGAACTCCAGCCTCCGACTGGGCGATTCCGACCGCAACGCCGCCATCGATGCGCTCAGCGGGCACTACGTCGAGGGTCGCCTCACCCTGGAGGAGTTCGACGAACGATCCTCCGGAGTGATGAGCGCCTTGACCTTTGGGGCCCTGGACCCCTACTTCGAGGGGCTCCCGGGTGGCGTCCCCATCCAGCCCGGTGCGCCCGGGGGTGTGCGGGGGAGCACCGCTGTGGCACCGGCGGAGGCCGAACGGGACCTGGCAGAGTTGTCCCGCAAGGGCCGGGTGATGGACAAGGTGGACGGGGTCGCCTTCACGCTGGCTGCGGTCTTCTTCTTCACCAACCTGTTCATCTTCCACCTCCCCTACGGCTGGCTGGCCTGGCTGGCAGCCATCGGCGTGAGCCTGGTGGGTCGCGCCATCGTCGACTTCGACGACAAGGACGAGGAGGTCTGGGAGGAAGTCAAGGAGAAGGAGTCCCAGGAGCGCGCCGAGCGGCTGAAGATCGCCCTCGAACGCCGCCGCGCATTGGAGAAGTAGGCGGGGTCAGGAATCGCGCGACTCGGCCACGACCCGGCGGATGGCGCGAAACAGGTCGGTCGACCCGGCCCCTTCCGCCGTCAGGTCCGCTGCCTCGCGCGCTGCCGGAGACCCCGGTTGCACGGCAATGCTCATCCCGGCCAGTTCCAGCATCGGGACGTCGGTGTCCGAATCCCCCACCGCCAGCACCTGGTCCATGCCGATGCCGAGTGCCTCGGCGAGCGCGGACAGGGCCGCGCCCTTGCCCGAATCCATCGGCCACAGGTCGTGCAGGCCATTCCCCGAGTGGGTCATCGCGACATTGTCGAGCTGAGCGACGGCGTCCTCGACCTCAGCGACATCCGTGGAATCACACATGATCTTCAGCGCGTGCAGTCCAGCGACCTCGTCGGCATCCAGGGCGTCCGAACGGGTGGTGGCGCTCATCCAGGTGTCGTGCTCCTCGCGGTCGATGCGCGCCGGTTCCCCGAACGCCAACCAGCGCCCGTCGGACAGGTAGATGTTCACGGCCGAGTCCCCACGCTCGACCAGTGCCGCCAGGCCTCTCGCCAGCTCCTGACTGATCTCGAAATCGACCGTCCGGATCGCGCGACCTTCGGCGTCCTCGGTGATCGCCCCGTTGTCGCCGATCAGGGGCATCGGGACGCCGATCGCCTCGCGCACGACCTTGATCGACTCGGCCGGGCGCGCACTCGCCAGGGCTACCTCGAGTCCGTCCTCGGCCAGGGCTGCCACCGCGCGCGCCGTCTCGGGGCTGATCCGTTCCCCGGTCTCGAGCAGGGTTCCGTCGATGTCGAGGACGACAAGGGTGATGGCCATGCCCCGAACCTATCCCGTGCGCAAGACTGGGTCGGTGACTTTCGACCTCGGACGCATCGGAGCCGGCCTCCCGGTGGCGGCCGTCGTGCCCGAGCTCGACTCCGCGATCGGGGACGCCGGGGTCTGCGTCGTGCAGGCTCCGCCAGGCACCGGCAAGACGACGCTGGTGCCGCCGCTGGTCGCCAACCTGGTCCCGGGATGGGTGGTCGTCACCCAGCCACGGCGCCTCGCTGCACGGGCGGCGGCCGCGCGGCTGGCCTCGCTGACCGCCAGCCGGCTGGGGGGCGCGGTCGGCTACGTGGTGCGCGGCGACCAGGCGATGTCGGCGTCCACGAAGGTGGAGTTCTGCACCGCTGGCGTGATGCTGCGGCGCCTGCTCTCCAGCCCGGAACTGGACGGCGTCGACGCGGTCATCGTCGACGAGGTCCACGAGAGGTCGCTCGATTCCGACCTGGTCACGGCGATGGTCGCCGAACTGCGTGAGCTGCGCCCCGAACTGGTGCTGGTGGTGATGTCGGCCACCCTCGATGCCGACCGCTGGTCACGCCTGCTCGACAACGCACCCATCGTCAGGGCCGAGGCCGACCTGTACCCGCTCGAGATCCGCTGGGCACCCTCCCCCGCCCCCAGACTCGACGCACGTGGAGTGACGCCGGCCTTCCTCGACCACCTGGCAGACCAGGCGGTTGGTGTCCTCGGCGAGGGCACCGTGCTGGTCTTCGCCCCGGGAGCGCGAGAATGTGACCAGGTCGCCCAACGGTTGCAGGCCCGCGGGGTGACCGCCGATGCCCTCCACGGCTCACTCGACCCGCGTACCCAGGACGCCATCATGCGCTCGGAGGATCTGCGCCGGGTGATCGTGGCGACCTCGATCGCGGAGTCCTCCCTCACTGTCCCGGGCGTGCGCGCGGTGGTCGACTCGGGCCTCTCCCGCGAACCGCGCTACGACGCGGGCCGTGGGATGAGCGGGCTGGTCACCGTCGCCGAAGCACGATCCTCCGCAGAGCAGCGAGCCGGCCGCGCCGCCCGGCTCGGGCCCGGGGTGGCAGTGCGCTGCTTCCCCGAGTCCGACTGGGCGGGGATGCGTCCCTTCACAGCCCCCGAAGTTCTCAGCGCCGACCTCACCCAGGCCGCCCTCGACCTCGCGGTCTGGGGAGCTCCGGGCGGGGTCGGGTTGGCTCTTCCTGACCCACCGCCATCTGCTGCCCTGGCGGCAGCACTCCGTGTCCTGCAGGGTTTGGGCGCGATCGACGCGGAGGGCCGCGCCACCGACGTGGGACGCCAGCTGGCCCGGATGCCTGTCGAGCCGCGACTCGGTCGCGCGCTTCTCGAGTCCTCCCCGCGGGTCGGGTCGCGCGAAGCCGCTGAGGTCATCGCCCTGCTGGCTGGTGACCAGCGGATCCCGGGCGGCGACATCGTGGCCGCGTGGCGCGCGTTCCGCCGCTCCCCCATCACCCGCCGCGAGGCTGATCGTCTCGAACGGCTGGTCAACTCGGCATCCCGACCCCACGAGCTCGATGACGACGAGCTCGCCGCCGAAGTGGTTGGTGCCGCTTTCCCTGACCGCATCGCCCGCCGCCGCGGCACGTCCGATGACTACCTGCTGAGCTCCGGCACGGGCGCCGAACTGCCCCGTGACTCGCGGCTTCGCGGCCAGGTCTGGCTCGCCGTCGCCGAAGTCGGACGCGTGGGAGACCGCGCCCTGGTCCGCTCCGCTGCCCCACTCAGCGAAGCTGCCGCGCTGCGACTGGGGGCGTCCCTGCGTACGGAGAACACCGAGGCGACGTGCGTGAACGGCAAGGTGTCGGCCCGACGGGTGGCACGGCTCGGCGCTATCGAGTTGAACACCACCCCCATGGCACCTACTCCCGAGGATGGCCAGGCGGCCGTCCAGCGGGCGATGCTCGAGCAGGGGCTGCGCGCGATCATCCCCTGGCCTGAGGACGCCGAACAGTTCCGGCGTCGCCTCGCACTGCTGCACCACCACCTCGGAGCCCCCTGGCCCGCGGTCGACGACCAGACCCTGGCCGAGCGCGCCCAGGAATGGCTGGGCCCTGAACTGGACGACCTGGCACAGGGCCGCGCGGCGTCCCGCATCGACACGACCGGCGCCCTGCGCAGGCTGCTGCCCTGGCCTCAGGCGACCCGCCTCGACGACCTCGTGCCTGAGCGACTCGAGGTGCCGACGGGCTCGAAGATCCGCCTTGGCTACCCCGAAGACCCGCACGACCGGGTCGTCCTGGCGGTCAAGCTGCAGGAACTCTTCGGGCTGCTGGAGACCCCGCGGATCGTCGACGGCCGCGTCCCGGTGCTGATGCACCTGCTCTCGCCGGCGCAGCGACCGCTCGCGGTGACCGACGACCTGGCGTCCTTCTGGGTCAATGCGTACCCGGGTGTCCGGGCTGAGAACCGCGGGCGCTACATCAAGCACCCCTGGCCGGAGGACCCGCTGACCGCGCCCCCGCGACGGGGCACCACCCGCTCGGGACGCTGAAGGGGTGGATTGCGGCCCATTCCTCTCCGCCGGCGGCGCTGCCGTCCTACCGTGGTGGAAAGCCTTCAAGGAGGACACCATGACAACCCACGCCCGCCGCCGCACCCCCGACAGCCCACTCAGCGCCGCAATGCTCGGCCTGGAAGGCGCCTCTGCGCTCGACCCCGTCGTCGATGTCGCGCAGCCGCTGATGGACGCCGTCACCAGTGATGAGACCGTCAAGGACGCGCTTCAGGGCCGTTGGCTGGGCCACGCCCTGCACCCCTTGCTGGTCATGGTCCCGCTGGGCGCCTGGATCAGCGCTGGCGTCGTCGAGTTCGCCGGCACCGACGAGGACGGGCGCAGCACCCAGTTGCTGACGGCCCTGGGCATCGCGGCTGCGGTTCCCTCAGCCATCACCGGATGGGCCGAGCTCGCCGAGGGCAACCGCCGCGAGAAGCGGGTCGGCGTGGTGCACGCCCTGGCCAACCTCACCGCACTGGGGCTGGAGATCGGCGCCTGGGCCTGCCGTCGACGGGGCAATACCGGACGCGCCAAGCTGCTCTCCGCAGGCGCCCTCAGCGTCGTCGGTGGTGCGGGCTACCTGGGCGGCCACCTGGCGGTGGCACGCGGGGTGGGCACCAAGGATCGAGCCTTCGAGTCCAGGCCCGCCTGAGCCTCAGCCTGCGGACGGGGACCCGACGCTACGCCGGAGTTTGTTGCTGAGATCGGCCATGGCCTGACGTAGTTCCGGGCCACCCTCGACGCGGAAGTCGTGCGGAATCGCCGCCAGGTATTCGGCGGCGTACATGCCCGGATTGTCGGTGCTGCCTTCGAGGACGCAGCCCTCCGGGTGCTCGCTGAGCCTCCCCATCGACGCACCGATCCAGGAGCGCACTGCCTCCAGGGACGCCTGGAAGACCACGCGGGTGGAGTGTTCCCAGCCTCGGGCGAGGTGCTCTTCCAGGGCCTGCACGGGGTCGAAACCGTCCGGTAGCGAGAAGGATTCGCCGGTCTGGGCGACCTCTGTGATCCGGTCGACGCGATAGGTGCGCACCGCATCGACGCGGTGGGAGTGGCAGATCAGGTACCAGCGGCCGTAGCGCACGACCAGTCCCCACGGGTCGGCCTCTTCGCTCCACTCGCGGCTCTCGGTGCGATACGTGATCTGGACGCGGCGCTGTTCGGAGAGGGCTTCAACGAGGGCGCTGGCGACGGCCGGGTCGGGGCGTGCGGCGAGCCGGTCAGGTGCGACCGCGGCATGGTCGCGCAGCTGGGCGGCCTGTCGTGACACGGTGTCGGGCAGGGCCGCGATGAGCTTGCCCAGGGCGGCGCCGACGGGTTGGGCCGGGTCGGCGACAGCGTGGTTGCCGTCCAGGACGGCCATCACCAGACCCAGGGCTTCGGTGGCGGAGAAGATCAGCGGGGGCAGGCGCAGGCCGCGCCCCAGGCGGTAGCCGCCGTGGGGACCGCGGGTTGACTCGACCGGGACGCCGACCTCTCGCAGGGTGGTGACGCATCGTCTGGCCGCTCGCTCGGAGATATCGAGTCGTCGGCCGACCTCGGCCGCGGTGATGCCCGGATTGTTCTGCACCAGTTCGAGGACGAGCAGCACGCGAGCAGTCGGGCCGGCGTCGGGGAACATGAATTCAGGTTGCCACGGATTCTGACCATTTTTCGTCCGGAATGCTGTCTAGCGTGGCGATCATGGACATCATCCTGATTGCTGGAATGTGGCTGGACGGCCGTGCCTGGGCCGAGGTCGTCCCCTTCGTGGAGGAGCACGGCCATCGCGCCGTGCCGATGACGCTGCCCGGCCAGGGAGCCTCGACCGAGGCGACCCTGGAGGACCAGATCACCGCCGTGACGGCGGCGATCGACGAGGCGCACGGGCCGGTCATGGTCGTGGGCCACTCGGGCACCTGCACGCTGGCCTGGCTCGCCGCCGACCGTCGCGTCGACAAGGTGGCCAAGGTGGCGATGATCGGCGGCTTCCCGGAGGCCGAGGGCGCGCAGTACTTCGGCTACTTCGAGCCGAAGGAGGGCCAGGTCACCTTCCCCGGTTGGGAGCCCTTCGAGGGCGACGACGCGGGTGACCTCGACGTCGACATGCGGGCACACATGGAATCGATCAGCGTCCCCGTGGCCGAGGACGTCACCTCGTCGACCGTGCACTACACCGATCCGCGCCACAACGCCGTGCCGATGGTGCTTGTGTGCCCCGAGTACACCCCGGAGCAGGCACAGGAGTGGGTTGCCAGCGGCGACGTCCCGGAGCTGCAGAACGCCGCCGATCTGACCTATGCGGACATCGATTCCGGCCACTGGCCGATGTTCAGCAAGCCGAAGGAACTGGCCGACCTGCTGGCCGGCCTGGCCGGAGGTGCACGATGAATTTCGCGAGCTGGGAGCCGCCATTCAGCGGCTCGGAATCGGAGCACCTCATCGGGATGCTCAACCGTCTGCGCGCCACCTTCCGCTGGAAGGCGGATGGCTTGACGGTCGAGCAGCTGGGCCAGCCGATCCCGTCGTCACAGCTGACGATTGGTGGGTTGCTGCGCCACCTGTCGATCTGCGAGGACGACATCTTCGCAGGGAAGATCGGCGGGCAGCGCCCCGAGGCTCGCTCCGCGATGCCCGAGGACGCCGACGAGGACTGGCAGTTCACGGTCTTCCCCGACGACACCGCCGAGGCGCTGTACCGGGCCTACGACGTGGCAGTGGCCCGCTCGCAGAAGCGGTGGGCCGAGATCATGCTGCAGGGACGCCTGGACTCCCCCGCCTCGCTGTCCTTCGGCGACATCCACCCGAGCGTGCGGCGCGTCGTCTGCGACCTCATCGAGGAGTACGGCCGGCACACCGGCCATGCCGACCTCATCCGTGAGTCCATCGACGGGCTGGTCGGCGAGGACCCGCCGTCGGACTGGAGCTGGCCAGGAGCGCTGCGCCAGGGCTAGCGGCCCCCAAACTCGACGTCGTCGGGACCCGAGCCGGACCGCTCGTCCCGGTTCAGCCCGGTGAGCGCCTCCATCGCCTCGTCGTCCATCCGGTCGACGACCGCCAGTGCGCCCGCGTTCTCGACCATGCGCTCCCTGGAGGAGGACTTCACCACCAGCGACTCGCCGCGCGCGAGGTGCCAGGCCAGCACAGCCTGAGCGGGAGTGCAGTCGAGGCGTTCGGCAACCTGGCCCACCACGAAGTCGTCGAGCACTGTCCCGCGGGCCAGTGGCGACCAGGCCTGGGTGACGACGCCCAGCTCGGCATCCACCTGGCGAACCTCGTCCTGGGTGAGGTAGGGGGTGACCTCGACCTGGTTCACCGCCGGCACCTCGGTGGTGGCGTCGATGATGGCGCGCAGGTGCTGGGGCTGGAAATTCGACACCCCGATCGCCCGGGCGCGTCCGTCATGGAGGAACTCACACACCGTGCGCCAGCGCGAGACGTAGTCGGTGGTGTTCGCCATCGGCCAGTGGATCAGGTACAAGTCCACCTGCTCCAGCCCGAGCGAGTCGAGCGAGCGGGCGAAAGCATCGCGGACCTGCTGCGGCTCGACGTCGGGGTTGTTGAGCTTGGTGGTGACGAAGACCTCCTCACGGGGAAGTCCGCTGCTCGCCAGCGCCCGCCCGACCTCGGCCTCATTGCCATACATGGTCGCGGTGTCGATGAGCCGGTAGCCCACCTCGAGCGCTTCGGAGACCACTCGCTCGGTGACCCCCGGCTCCACCTTGTAGGTACCGAAGCCGAAACGGGGCATCTCGACAGCGCCGCGCAGGGTCACGCTGGGGCCGGGCAGGAGGGAAGAAGTGTGGTCCATGCCCCCATCCTGCCCGGTCCCCATCACCTATCATGGAGGCCTGAGGGAATGAGGGGACGCGAGTGAGGCCGGGCCGCGTCCGAGCCGCCGACCCCGGAGTACCTCGTGAACACCACCCTTCCATCCGCCACGCTGCGCTCGGCGGGCGGTCTTCCGTTCCTGATCACCGCTCTGCTGGGGCGCCTGCCCGCCGCCATGGTCCAGCTCGGTTACCTCATGGTGCTCAGCCAGAGCGGCTATGGTCTGGCGACTGCCGGTCTCGCCGTGGGCGCGGTCGGTCTGGGCACCGCGACCGGCGCCCCGGCGGTGGGACGTCTGGTGGACCGCTTCGGCCCACTTCCCGTGCTGAGCGGCGCCACGGCGCTGTCGGCCCTCGGTCAGCTCACCTTCATCGCCCTGCTGCTCCGCGACGCCCCGGCTGCTCCCCTGCTGGGCTGCGCAGCGATCGTGGGCCTCGCCAACCCGCAGATCGGACCGGTCGCCCGCAGCCACTGGTCCCACCTGGCGGTGCGCCTGCGTGCTCCCCACCTGGTCAACCGGGCCATGGGCTACGAGGGCGCGGTGGATGAAACCAGCTTCGTGGTCGGGCCGATCCTGGCCAGCCTGCTGGTGAGCCTGTTCGGCCCGGCTCCGGCTGCGGCCACGATCCTGGGCTGCACCCTCGCCCTGCAGGGGCTCTTCCTCGCCCATCTGTGGCTGGATCGCGCCAACTGGCACCAGGAGGCGCCGCACGCCGCCACCCACGCCACGTCTGCTTCTGCCGGTACGAGGATTCTGTGGCCGATGGCCGCCTGCCTGGGGGTGGGCATCATGTTCGGCTCCACGCAGACCGCGCTCACGGCGCTGTTCGAGCAGCGCGGCACCCCGGCCCTGACCGGCATCATCTATGGCTGCGTGGGCATCGGCAGCGGTATCTCCAGCCTCGCCGCCGGGCGACTCCCGCGCGGGTGGGCGATCCCGGTGCGCATCGGCGGCGGCGCCCTGGCGATGATCGCGGGCGCCCTGGCGATGCTGCAACTCCCGTCCGCGGGCGTCGCGGCTCTCGTGGCGCTTGTCCTGGGCGCGGGCGCTGGCATCGTCCTGGTCAGCGCCTTCAGCTGGATGGAACGCATCGCTCCCCGCGACCGGGTGGCCACCATGATGACCCTCCTGGCGACCTGCCTCACGCTGGGCGTGAGCGTCGGCGCCGCCATCGCCGGACGCCTGGCGCACGTGCCTGCGCATGGCTTCTGGCCCGTCGCCGCCTCGGGCGTCCTCGGTCTGGTGGGTGCGCTGGGCATGCACCTCTCGCGTGGACGCAGGCAGCCGGGCGTGGTGTGATCGCTGCATGCCGCACACCGTCACCAGCCCTGGGGGCCACTGCCCCACCGTCAGCGCGTGGATCATCCGTGCCGATCTCGGGCCCGAACCACGGCTGCTGGTGCACCTGCACAAGCGCTACGGCATCCTCGTCCAGCCCGGTGGCCATGTGGAACCCGACGAGCACGCCTGGAAGGCCTGTCTTCGCGAGATGCGTGAGGAGGCCGGGTACGAGCCCGACCAGCTGGCCGTGTTGCAACCCTTCCTGATGCCCGAGCAGCCGGCGTCCAACGTGCTGACCCCGACCCCACTGCTGCAGAACTGCCACCTGGTCGACCCCGATCGGGGGACGCGCCACTGGGACACGGTCTTCGCGATCGTCACCGATGGGCCCCCGCGTCACTCCCCTGCGGAAGGAGAGTCCGAGGACCTGCGCTGGATGACGGTGGCCGAACTGGCCGCCGACCCGACCGCAACACCGGACGGGCCAGTGATCGCGAGGCACGCCATCGATGCGCTCTCGACCTGGCATCGGGTGCCAGTGGTGACCTTCCCAGGGGGGTGAGATCCTCAGTCGCAGCGCGCGGTCAGCGGCAGGATGTTCCCATGACGGAAAAGAAGACAGCCCAGAAGAAGACCGCTGCCGGGAAGAACACGTCTGCGAAGAAGGCTGCCGCTGCGGATGACACCGGGATCTCCGCGGAGGAGAGGGCCGCGATGAAGCAGATGGTGGCCGAACGCAAGCGCACCGCCGCCGGGAAGAACACCGAGCAGGACGTGCTGGACGCCATCGCCGCGATGGACGACCATGACCGCCCCATCGCCGAGGGCCTCCACACGCTGGTCAAGGAGATCGCGCCGGACCTGAACTGCCGCACCTGGTATGGCTTCCCCGCCTACGGCGAGGGCAAGGAGGTCCTGTTCTTCTACCAGTTCGCGGGCAAGTTCAACACCCGGTACGGCACCCTCGGTTTCAACGACAAGGCCCGGCTGGACGATGGCGACATGTGGCCGGTCACCTTCGCCCTGACCCAGTGGAACGATGCGGTCGAGAAGAAGGTGACCCAGCTCATCACGCGCGCACTGGGCTGATCCGCGTGCACAGGCGTCATCGGTGGACGACCACCTTGTCGCCCAGGCGCACCTGGCTGAACAGCCACGCGATGCCCTTGTCGTCGCGCATGTTCAGACACCCGTGGGAGCCCCCGTTGGAGTAGCCCATTGTCGGCCCCACGCGGTGACATCCTCACCACCATCCCCTGGCTGATGGTCCACCCCCGGGCCTGAACGGATGGGACATCCCTTCATGAGAGCAACCCCACCTCCACCCACCCCACGGCCCCATCGATCGCCATGTCGAGATGGTCTCAGCCGTCGCCTCGGTCGAGCCGGCCCACCGGATGCAGGGCGGCGACACACCACAAGGCTGGTCATTTGCCATCGCAAACGACCAGACTCGCTTTACGCCGGCTCAGCGCACGTTGAGCTCCCCCACGAGGACGCAACGCCTCCGCCGCGCGAAGCTGCGGGCTGAGGTCAATCCCTCTCCGGTCGGGCCGGCGATGGTAAAGGTGGAGAAGCCCTCTCCGCCGATCCCGAGGCCCGCAAAGGAGGGGCCGTTCTTCACGAAGATGGTCGTCTGGATGAGCCGGCCCATTTTGGTGAGCTTGGTGACGTCGCGGGAGTGCATGATCGCCGTGTGCCGGTTGCCATGCTCCAGCTCGATCGCCAATTCGATGCCGGTGTCGACATCGGGCACCCGGACGATGCCCAGAATCGGCATCATCAGCTCATGCTGGACGAAGGGATGGTCCTTGTCGACCTCGGCGATGATGAGCCGGGTTCCGGGACGAGGGGTGACCCCGATGGCTTCGAGCAACACGGCGGCATCCTTGCCCACCCACTCGGTGCGTGGGCCCGATCCCCCCTCTTTCAGCACCAGGTCCTCCAGCGCCTTGAGCTGGGCGGCATCGGTGATTTCATGCGCCCCACATTTGGTCATCTCGAAGCGCAGCAGGTCAGCGATCGCATCGCAGGCGATGACCTCCTTCTCCGCGGTGCAGGGCAGGTTGTTGTCGAAGCTGGCGCCGTCGACGATGTCCTGGGCCGCCTTCTCGATGTCAGCAGTCGCATCGACCAGCACCGGTGGGTTGCCGGCCCCGGCCCCGATCGCCTTCTTGCCCGTCGACATGACGGCCTTGACGATGCCCGGTCCACCGGTGGCGACCAGCATCCGCACCCCGGGGTGGGCCATCATCGCGTTCGTGTTCTCGATCGAAGGCTCCCGAACGGTGACCACCAGGTTGGCTGGGGCACCCTCCTTCGCCAAGGCCTTGTTGATCTCCTGCACCAGCCACAGGGTGATCTTCTTCGCCCGCGGATGGGGGCTGAAGACCACCGAGTTACCAGCCGCCAGCATCCCGATGGAGTTGCAGATGACGGTCTCCGTGGGGTTGGTGGTGGGGGTGATGGCCCCGATCACGCCATAGGCCGAGTACTCCACGGTGGTCAGCCCGTCGTCGCCGGACCAGGCATCGGTGACGAGGTCTTCCACGCCGGGGGTGCCCTCGGCGGCGTAGCGATTCTTGATGATCTTGTGCTCGACATTGCCCATGCCGGTCTCCTCGACGGTGCACCGGGCCATGTACTCCAGGTGTTCGGGCCGACTGGAGACCTCGCGAATCGCCTCCACGTACCGGCGACGAGCCTCCAGCTTGCACTCCAGATACTGGCGCTGGGCCACCTCGGCCGCGGCCACCGCATCGTCCATGCTCTCGAAGATGCCCAGCTCCGAGCTGCCTGCGTGCTGCTGGCCGGCCGCAGACTGCTGGCCGCCCGCAGACTGTTGGGCCGTGATCTCCTCCATGATGCGCCCCACCAGCGTGGCGATCAGTTCCTTGTCGGCGTCCATGTCGATCAATTCCTCTCCATTGCAGCACTGATGGCATGGCCGGCGATGGCCATGTCCTCCTCGACGGTCCCGCCGGAGACACCGATGCCCCCGGCGATCGCGCCGTCAACGAAAATGGGGTAACCGCCCCCGAAGACGCAGATGCGCCCCGAGCTCGACCCCTCCAACCCGAACAGGTCTCCGGACTCCTTGGCCCGGTCCTTCATCTCGTGGGTCGGCGCCCGAAAGGCCGACGACGTCCAGGCCTTGTCCCCGGCCAGCGCGATGCTGGCAAGCAGCGAGCCCTCCATCCGGTGCAGCAGCACCGGGTTGCCGGCGGCATCGACGGCGACGAAGACGATCGGCACGCCCATCGCCTCAGCCTTCTGCTGGGCGGCAGTGGCCATCGTGGTCGCGACGGCCAGGGTGAACTTCCGCAGCCCGCCATGGCCGGGGTCAAAGCCGGTGGCAGCCCCCAGGGCCTGTTCCACGGCAGCACGCACAGTGGCCTCGACCTGGTCACGGGTGAAGCGTTCCTCGCACACCCTCGCGATGGCGTACAGGCAGTCGGAGAGGCGGTTGAGGTACTTGACCACTTCGGGGCGCACGGGACTGGTCTCGGCGGCGCTCAGCACGCGACGCTCCGCACGACGGACCAGGGTGCGGGCCACGTGCAGGCTGCCTGAGCTCTCGTTGCGACCCGGCACTACGAAATGGCGGGGCGGTCCTGTCTCGGCCAGACAGGTGTCGATGAGGGCCTCCAGGTCGGCGACGTCCTTGGCGTCGACGAGTCCGTCGAGCTGCGTGGCCCCCTTCTCGTCGCTGGCCAGCTCGGCACCGACGGTGAACAGTCGCTGCTGGATATGGTGGAGCTGGTCCTTGAGCGCCTCGTCCTCGAGGCGTGACTTGGCCAGCCCGATCATGGCGTTGGCCTCGTCGATCGTTCCGTAGGCCTCCACCCGTGACGACTGCTTGGCGACCCGGGAACCACCGAACAGGCCGGTGTCGCCCTTGTCACCGGTGCGTGTGTAGACGGCGGGCATCGTCAGCTCCTGTCGATCTCGACCGTGTCGACGATGCCAACAATGGTGGCGTCCACCGGGCAGTCGCGTCCCTGCAGGGCATTGCGGGCCGAGCTGCCCTTGACGATGATGACGGTCTCCCCGTTGCCGGCACCGACGGTGTCGACGGCCACTTCCGGCAGTCCGGCGTCGTGGTCGTCGACATCCAGGCGCTGGGTCACCAGCAGCTTGAAGCCGACCAGCCCGGGATCCTTGCTCGTCGACACGACCGTCCCGATCACTTTGGCGAGATACATCTCAGTGCTCCTGTCGTTCGATGCGGATGCCGCGAGCTGCGGCCTCGTCCTTGGCCAGTGCTGTCACCAGCGCCTTGCGGGCCACCTTCAACACGCCGCCGTCCGGAACTCCTGCCAGCAACGCATGGCTGACCAGGTCGGGCAACGCGGTCCGGGGCTCCGCACGGCCGGGGACAGGAGCGCCGTCCAGCCGGGCCCATGCGGCAATGACGGCGTCGTGCAGGCCGTCGACGTCGGTGAGCTGGACGCCGAAGTCGGCCAGCGCCTGCAGATTGCGCCGCAGCACCTTGGCGAAGGCTGGAGGGATGTCGGGAAACCAGGCCCGCTTCTCGGCGTTGTCGGGGCAGGCTGCCGTGCGCACGGCCACGATGGGGCGGTTCAACAGGATGAACTCGTGGATGACATTGGTTGCCAGGCTGTCGGCCATGCCGTGGGCGACCTTGGCTGCGCAGTTCACGGTGAGCGTCGGGATGATCAGCATGGGGTGGTCGCTGACCAGGTTCTGGGTCACTTCCTGGCCGAGAGGCGCGATCTTGTGCTGTTCGAGGAAGCGCTTGGCGCTGTCGGTCTGGATGATGTCGAGTTCGACACCGGCGTCCCGAACACGCTCGAGCTGGCGCACCGACTCGTCGAAGCCGAGCCAGGCGCCGTTGAAGAGCACCAGCGCCCGACGGGCGGTCGGGGACAGCCCCGCGGCGATGTTGGGCTGGCTGGCCATCACCTCCAGCACGGTGCGGCGCACGATCTCCCTCAGTTCCTGTTCTGTCATCCCCGGTTCCTCTTCTCCGACGGGGTGGGAATGGTGGCGGGCATCGGGATGCCCAGCGGTGTGACGAAGAGCGGGTTGGCGGGGCGGATGACGGTGCATCCGAGCACCTCGGCGAAGACCTGTTCGGCCTTCGGGTGGGAGGCCGAGCCACCGACCAGGTGGACGACCTCGACGTCCTGGCCCTGCAGCACGTCACGGGCGATCAGGGCCATCTTCTCCAGGGTGGGGCGGATCAGACCGAGGACCATGTCACGCTTCCCAGGGTTCTTCTTGAGCTTCTCGGCCTCCTCATAGGAGATCCCGAGAGAGCCGGCAACCACCAGGGTCATGTGGTGACCTCCGGTGGGTTCGTCCTCGCTGACGGCGACCTTGCCGTCGCGCAGGATGGAGACGCCGGTGGTGCCGTGGCCGACGTCGATGACGGCGCCGTCCAGCAGCCCGAGCACACGCGCCGCGGCGACGGGCTCGTCGACGACCTCGTCGGTCTCCATGCCGGCTGCTTCCAGCACATTGGTGAAGACCTTGGCGGTGCCGGCGCTGATGCCCGGGGGCACCGCCACCGAGGCCTTCGTCACCTCCAGCCCCAGGCGCTGGAAGAGGCCGTCCTTCAGACTGGTCACCGCATGGACGGCACCCTGCCAGTCGATGACGATGCCGTCGCGCACCACCGTGGACTGGACCAGGCCGCCGGCGACCGGCTCGCCGAACTCGTCAACGGCCGACAGGACGATGTTCGCGGTGCCCAGGTCGACCCCGAAGCGCACGGGACCGCTCCCCCGCTCCACCTCACCGGTACGAACCAGTGCGGCGAAGCGGGAGATGCGGTCAGCGGGCGCGGACATCAGCAGATCCCGTCAACCAGGATCGTGACCCTGTCGCCACTGCGGACACCCACGGCATTGGCCTCGTCGGTGTCCAGGTGGACCTCGCTGGTGAAGTTGTCCTTCACCCGGCAGATCACGTTGTCGAGCACGGCGGCCCGATCACCCTCGATGCGCACGCTGACCAGGTCCTGGTCCTTCACGCCGAGTCGGCGCGCATCCTCGGGGCCGAGGTGCACGTGACGAGCGGCGATGATGGCGGCGTGGTCGAGGTCGACCCGACCCTTCGGTCCGATGATGGTGATCGGGGCAGCATCGTCGAGGTGACCGGACTGGGCGACCGGGGCCTTGATGCCCAGGGCATAGCAGTCGGTCCGGCTGAGCTCGACCTGCGAGCGGCTGCGGCACGGGCCCATGACCCGCACCCTGTCCATCATCCCCTTCGGTCCGACCAGGGTGACCACCTCATTGGCGGCGAACTCACCGTGCTGGACGACATGGGCCTTCACCGTGGGGGCGTCGGCGCCGAACAGCGTCCGGAAGTCCTCGAGACTGAGGTGGACGTGCCGGTTGGAGACGCCGAGCAGCACCCGGCGCGGGTCGGCGTGCTCGCGCAGCGCCTCCACCACCAGTCGGGTGACGCGCTCGACGAGCTCCTGGTTGGCTGCGGTCATGATCAGCTCTTCGGCAGGAGCTTCTCGGTGTCATTGTGGGGCCGCGGGATGACATGGGTCGAGACGACCTCACCCACCGCGCGCGCTGCCACCGTGCCGGCGTCCACGGCCGCCTTGACGGCACCGACGTCGCCACGGACCATGACGGTGACCAGGCCGGCGCCGATCTTCTCCGACCCGATCAGGACGACATTTGCCGACTTGACCATCGCGTCGGCGGCCTCGACGGCCCCGACGTATCCCTTGGTCTCGACGAGACCCAGTGCTTCACTCATTCCTTTTCGCTCCTTGCGTTGGGTGTCGACGACCGGTTGGTCATCGACGGGCGGGGTGACCTCAGTGGGCCTTTCATCCGGCGAGGACGCCGGTGCCTGTGGGGCATGCTTGACGGTCCGTGACCGTCGCGTCGTTGCACTGATGGCTACTTCTCCTCTCCCTGGTCATCGACGGGCTCCGCCGACGTGGCGGGCTCATCAAGCCGTGCTTGGGAGTCATCAGGGCTGGGCACCTCGGGCTCGGCCACCGGGTCACGGGTGGACTCGGCATCGGAGGTGGCCAGCTCGTTCGGGGCCTCTTCACCGAGGATCTGGGCGATGCGTTGGGGGTCGAGGCCCACTGTGTCCCGGGAGTAGACCAGCTTCACGATCTGGTCACTGGGGCGAGCGATGATCGAGGACCGGGCGACCTTGCCGACCCGGGTGGCGGCCACCTTCGCCGCGGCCACAGCTGCCTTGACGGCGCCGACCTGCCCGACGAACTTGACCGCGACGTACCCGCCGCCACGGGCCAGCTCGTAGCCCAGCAGCACCACGTCGGCGCTCTTGGCACCGGCATCGGCTGCGGCGACGGCCGTGGGCAGCCCGATGGTCTCGACCTGGCCCAGGGCCAACTGCTGCTTGCTCATGCTTCTCTCCTGTCACGGAAGGCGATCGGGACGTGCGCCAGGGGCAGGCGCTTGACGATGCGGGCGGCATTGCCGCCCAGGGTGCGGTCCACCTCGGCGGACCGGTTGAACCATTCGGCCAGGTAGGGGCGGCCGGCCGGGAGCTTGTCGGTGGTGACGACCACGTAGTCGAGGCTGACGCCGATGCCGACGCCGAGCACCGACCGCAGGCTCGCCTCATGGGCCAGGGCCAGGGGGTTGAGCTCCTCGGCGCTGAACTGCTCCACCGGCACGCCCTGCTCCTCCAGACCCAGCAGCAGCGGCACCAGCTGGTGGTCGCTGATGCGCTCGTTGCGCGCCAGCATGATGGTGGGGCGGGGCAGTTCCTCGTTGCGCGGGCGTGCCATCACTGCCCCCAGGAGAGGACCAGGCCGGTGGCCACCGCGTTGCGGGGGCCCTCGGTGCCGCGGATGTTGGCCCGACCGGCGACGACACGGTGGTCGGCGAGCGCACGGGTGACCAACTGGGGGATCTCGAAGTCCATGGCCGAGCCACCCACGAGCACCACGAAGGCGATGTCGCGGACGTTGTTGGTGGGGCTGACGCGTTCCAGGGCTCGGATGGCATTGGTGACGAACACCCGCTCCTTGGCGCGGATGCGCACCTGACGGATGTGCTCCACCGGCTTGTCGAGGTCGAGGGGCACCATGCCGTCGGGCTTGAGCACCACGGTGCGGGCGAAGACCGAGGGCGGCAGGGGCTCGTCGAAGAACTCGACGGTGCCGTCCTCGTGGCGGATGTTGAACAGGGACTCGACCTTGGCGAGCGGATGACGCTTGATGTCCTCGGCGGTGTCGAAGAGTTCCAGCCCGAGTTCGGACTGGATCAGCAGCGTCACCATGTTGCCGGCCCCGGCCAGATGGATGGAACGCCCCTGGCCGTCGGTGCGCAGCACGGCGGCGTCGGTGGACCCGGCCCCCATGTCCAGGATGGCGATGGGCACGTCGGTGCCCGGCGTGGTGAGGGCGCCACGGATGGCCATGTCGGCCTCGACGCCGCCGACCTCCACCGGCATGCCGATGCGATCGGTGAGCTGGGTGGCGATGCTCTGCATCTGCAGGCGGTCGGCCTTGACCATGACGGCGATGCCGACGGCGGCCTCCATGGAGAATTCGTTGGCGAGGCCACCGCTGACGACCTGCGGAACCTGGGTGTCGACGGCCAGCAGGTCGTTGATGCGGATGTCGCGCGGCTGGGTGTTGGTGAGGTTGCCCATCACCACCCGGACCTTCTCCATCATGCCGCCGACATTCGTTCCTGGTTCCCCGCGGATGTCGGAGACGTCGGTGAGCCGACGCGAGGTGGTCATGATCTCCTCGGCGCCGCGGTCGACGTCGACCTCCAGTGACTGGGGCTGGCCCTCGAAGATGAGCTTGCCGGCGGGGATGCGGCGCTCCTTGACGTCGCCGGCCGGGGTCTTGATGACGACTGCGGAGCGGTTGCCGACCAGGGAGCGGGCGATGGGCACCACGGAGCGGGTGTCCTCGGCGCCCAGCCCGAACAGGGTGGCGATGCCGAAGGGATTGGCCAGGGTCTCGATGATGTGGCCCGGGGACGCCACCTCGATGGCGGCCAGCATGCCGCGGGGCACCTTCTCGATCAGGCTGACCTCGTCGACGATCGGCATCTTGTGGGCGAGGCGGTTGTGCACCAGCACGCCGTCATCCCGCTGCAGGACCGCACCGGTCACCTCGAGGTGGGTGGCCTCGTTGATGAGGCGGGCGATCTGGTCATGGTCGTGGCTGCGGTCAGCGACCACGATCCAGGGGCCGCGGCCGCGTTCGGAGGCCAGCGCGTCCACGTCGATGGTGGTGCCAACGCCGATGCCCAGCCCGCCGGGCGTACTCGGGTTGTGACCGATCATCGTCGACTCGGTGATGATCGTCTCGGTGATGGTCTCCATGGCCACGTCGCCGATGACTGGTGCAGCCTCGTTGATGCGGATGCGGGAGAGGTCCTCGATGCGGTGCCCCGCACGCTCACAGGCAACGGTCAGCGCCTGGAAGACACCGTTGACGTTCTCCGAGGTGCCCTTGATGCCGGTGGTGGGGATGATCGAGCTGGACAGGAACTCGGGCTTGCCGGCGGACACGTCCGCCAGCGCCACCTCGGTGGTGGCGTTGCCGATGTCGACCCCTGCGACGAGCTCCATTGCCCTGTCCTTTCGATGCTGCTGGTGATGCCTGGTTGCGGGTGAGCCCCCCACGGGTGTGGGCCCGCCCGCCCCGAGAGCCCGGGGCGGGCGATGCCACATATCAGTCGCCGCGAAGGCGTCCGCGTGCCTCGTAGACGTCGGCAGCCTCACGGATGAAGGCGGCGTTGACCGAGCACTTGTACTCGCGCTCGAGCTCGTCGGCGAGGTCGTACAGCTCCTTCTTGGTGGAGCGGTAGGGACGCAGTGCGTCGTAGGTGGCGAGCAGCTTGTCGTCGGGAACCGCGATCAGCTCGGATGCCCGACGGAAGTTGGTCGCCAGCGTGGTGCGGCCGACTGAGTCGGCGACCTGGGCCTGCATCTCCAGGGTTTCGGGGGAGATGCGCATGTCCTCGGCCTTGATCTGGCCGGACATGACTCCCTCGAAGGTGCACTCGGCCAGCGACTTTCCGGTCGGGGTCTTGATCCGATGAGCGACATGTTCGCCCAAGGGGTACTGCTCCTTGGTCACTGTCGCCGAGGGAGCCGCAGCGGCCTGTGGCGACTGCTGACGCGCCTGCTGGGTGGTGGGTTCCTTCTTGGCGAAGGTCACCGCATCCTTGTCCAGGTTCGCCATGACCTCAGCCATGATCGTCCGGATGAGTTCTTCGGATTCCATGGTCAGCTCCTCACAGCCTGGACTTTGAGTTCACGTGCCTTGGCGCCCTGCTGGACCAGCTGGGTCTCCTTGATGTGCAGCAGCGCGGCGATGGCTTGGTACTTGGGACGGGCCATCTGGTCATTGCGCACCGGGACAGGCTGGGGCGACTCACCCTGGGCATACTTGGCGGCGTTCTTGCCGATGGCCCGGAAGGTCTCCAGGTCGATCAGGGGGGCCTGGGAGAACAGCTCGAGGTTGGACAGCGGGGGAAGGTCGCGCTGGTGGATCACCGTGGTGCCCTTGGACTGGATGCCGATGCCGATGCCCGAGCCGGACAGCTTGGCGGCGTCGTGGGCGATAAATCCGACGTCGGAGGTGCGCAGCACGCGGATGAACCGGTAGGTCAGGCCCTCCTCCTCGATGCCTGCACACACCTCCTTGATGACATCGCCATGGGGCAGCCCGGTGATGGTTTCGAATTGCTGGGTGCTGAACCCGGGAGCCAGGGCGATGACCACCTCGGTGGGGTCAGTGCCGCGCTGGGCCTCACCCTTCTCCTCGAAGGAGATCCGTCCACCCTGGGGAGGGTCCTGCTTGGCAGTTGGCGTGGAGGCCTTGGGCTGGACGTCCGGCTGCAGTTCGCGCATCACCTCGGCGATGATGCTCTTCAGGGTTGCTTCGTCAATCGTGGTGCTCATGCTCCCACCTCAAATGCTTTCCGCGCTGACGGCCCTGCGGTGGAACTTCAACTGTTCCCACCGCTCATCCGAGATCTGGTAGCCGGTCTGGGGACCGACGTAGTCATTGGGCTGGTTGACTGCCGAGATGACGTTGAAGTCGGAGTCGAGCATCGAGGCGGTGTGCAGGTAATCCCCGGCCACACGCTGGCGGACCACGTTGAACACCGAACGGGCAACGTCCTCGAAGCCGTTCTCGGCCAGTGCCTTGACCACGTCCACACCGGTGACATTGCGGTTCATCATCTCCTGGGCCGCCTTGAGGTCATCGACCACATTGCGATCAGGCATGTCATGGGAACCGTGTGCGTAGGTGGCTGCCTCGACCTCGGCATCGGTGATCTCGGGCAGGCCGAGCCCCTTGAACGCTGCCTGGATGGCACGCGCTGCCTTGTTGCGAACCCTGACCACGTCCTCCTCGAGGACTGGCTGCAGGCCTCCATCGACCTTGAGGTCGCGCTGGATGGTGGTCCAGTCGTCGAAGTCCTCGGCGTCCCAGTTCGAACCGGCGAACATGTTGTCGTAGTTCGGCATGGAGGAGTAGCCCGAGCAGATGTAGTCAGTGCCGGGCACGAACTGCATCAGGGAGCGGGCCACGCGACGCAGGTCGGAGTGGGTGAAGGTCTGGTCGTTGGAGGAGGCGCACTCGAGGTCGAGCATCATGGCGATGAGGTTCTCGGCCAGGATGGCGCGAATGCCCCCGGGCACACCGGCGGGCACACCCACGCAGCTCACCGAACCGTTCTGGCTGCCCTGCGAGCCGGCCCCCTTGGTCACGTAGAGGCAGCGGGCCTCCAGGTACAGCATCGACTTGCCCTCCGCAGAGCCCATCTGGACCTCCGAGCCAGTGCCCGAGGTGAAGCGCATCTTCAGGCCTCGCGAGGCGTAACAAGAGGCCAGGAAGGCCTTCGACCACGGTGTGTCGTCACCATCCATGAACACCTGCTCGGTGCCGTAGACCGAAACCGTCTCGGCGTAGGCAGTCAGGCCCCGCATGCCGATCTGGAGCTCAGTGGCCTCCTCCACCGCGCACTGGGTGAGGATGCCGGGACGGCCCACCTGGGCACCCACCAGCAATGACAGTGCATTGAAGGGGGCATAGCGGACAATGCCGACGGTGGTCTCCATCTCGGCGAACCCGCGCATCGCCGCCTCGGCGGCGTCTGCGGCGATCTGCACCGGATTGTCACGCACATTGGTGACATGGCACTGGTTGGCCGGGGACTGGCGCGAACGCATCTTGGAGACCGCCATCATCATCTCCAGGACGCTCATCCTGCCGACGACCTCAGTGATCTTGGCAGGCGTCATCGCCGTGGAGAGCTCAATGAGGTGTGAACGAGGCACGTTCACGTCCACCAACATCTTGGCCAATTCGGTGGAGTCCATCCGGCAGACTTCCTCGGCCCGGTCCAGGTTGATGCCGTACTCGGCGATGAAGGTGTCGAGCATGTCGAAGTCCTTCAAGGCCTTGCCGTCGAGCTCGACGACCCGGCCACCCTCGATGCGGATCGAGGGCTTGGGGTCATTGGGTGACTCCATCGCGATCAGACCGACTTCAGCCCATTCGGTGACGAAGCCGTCCTGGTTCACTGGGCGCGCATCGAGCGCCTCAAATCTCTTGGAACGCATGGGTGCCTCGATCAGATGTAGGGACGGGTCGTGGAGCCGGGGGCTTCACCCAGGGCTCCGAGCAACTGCTTGCCAACCTCGCGAGCAGCGATGATCGCCTGGCGCACGGCACCGGAATCACCGTGGAAGGCCGAAATGACCTCGTTGGAGAAGCTGGTGCCCTGGGCCGGGCTGGAGTAGGCGATGACGTCGATCGTCGAGGCCTTGACGGCGGTGTCGGCCAGCACGACGCCGATGGCAGCCGGTGCGCCGACGGTGATGCCGAAGGCCTTCCCGATCGGGGCGCCGAAGGCCTTCTCGAGGGCGTAGCTCGCGCGGGCGGTGTACTGGAACTCCAGGTGGCCGGCGTCATTGCCGTAGACGTCGCCGAAGGTGCGGTCAAGCTCCTTGAGGGTGACCTCGACGGCGCGGCGGGCGTCGGAGACGTCCTCGGCACCGAACACGATCAGGCAGCCGTGACCAGCCCCGCCCTTGGTGTCGCGGGCCAGTTCGATCGTCACGATCTCGGAGTTGGTTGCCTTCACCGCTTCGTCGGCGGCGAAGATGTGCGGTCCCGCGCCGGTGCGGCCACCTACGATGCCGATCGAGCGGTAGGGCTTGTCCATCCTCATCAGCTCGGTGATCTGCTCGTCCACATTGGCGATCACCAGCCCGATGGTGTCACCCAGCGGATTGACCCCGACGAACTCGGTGAGCTGCGGTTTGCGACCCACAGTCGCCGCCGGGGTTGCGGGGGCGGCCTGGCCCTCGACCCGCTTCATGACCTCAGCCATGACCTTGGCCATCACGTCTTCGGACATACTTCTGCTCCTTGGATTCAGTCAGCCTGCGACGGGAGGATCTTCTCCACGTCGGAGTGGGGGCGGGGAATGACGTGGGTGGAGACGACCTCACCGACGGCACGGGCAGCGGTACTGCCTGCATCGGTGGCGGCCTTGACGGCGCCGACGTCGCCGCGCACGAGCACGGTGACCAGTCCGGCACCGATCGACTTGTGGCCGATCAGGGTGACATTGGCCGACTTGACCATGGCGTCAGCGGCTTCAACCGCGCCGACGAATCCCTTGGTCTCGACCATTCCGAGAGCTTCCTGCATGACTGTGACTCCTCTTTGAATCTCTGCGGCGGGGTGCGCTGGCGTGATCGTAGGCAGGAGTCCAGGACAGGGTTCGGGCCATACCTTTCACCACGAGGGCGTGTTGAGGGCCGGGAAATTGCCCTCCATCACCCGGGAATGTCCGGATTGTGTACATCCGGAACCAGATCCCGTCCGAAGTTCACACCTTCAATGCTCCAGGCACCTTTTCGAGGGTTGACGAAGCCCATATCCCACCGTTCCCATCCCCAGGTCTGAGACGTAGGCTGGAAGGAATCTAGGGGCCCGTGTCATCGCCGACGCGGACCGAAGGAGTGACTGTCATGGAGGAGACGAAGACCCGGATCATCCAGGAATTCGTCCCGGGGAAGCAGGTCACGATTGCCCATGTGATCGCCAACCCGGACGAGGCGTTGTACGCCAAGCTCGGCCTGCGCGGGGAACTGCGCGGCGCCGTCGGGGTGCTCACCATCACGCCCGCCGAGGCCGCCATCATCGCCGCCGACGTGGCCACCAAGGCCTCCAGCGTCCAGGTCGGCTTCATCGACCGCTTCTCCGGCTCGCTGCTGCTGGTGGGCGCCCTTGCCGACGTGGAATCGGCTGTGAGGGCCGTCGTGGAGACGCTGCGCGACATCCTCGGTTTTACCCCTGCGGAGGTGACCCGCTCATGACGAGGGCGATGTTGCTGGGTCCGATCGGCTGCGGCAAGACCACCCTCGCCCAGGCCCTGCGGGGCGACGAGCGCACCGAACTCAAGACCCAGGCGATCGTCGCCGAGGGGGACGTCATCGACACCCCCGGCGAGTACGTCGAACACGGTCGGTTCAACCATGCCCTGCTGCTCACCAGCCATGAGGCCGACCTGGCCCTCCTCCTGGAGTCAGCTGCCGGCGAGGAGTCCCGGGTGCCGCCGGGCTTCGCGACCATGTTCACCTGCCCAGTGCTCGGGGTCGTGACCAAGGTCGACATCGCCCCCGATGACGGCATCCGGATGGCCCGAGAACGGCTGGAGAACGCTGCAGTGGCCGAGATCGTCGAGACCAGTGCGGTGACTGGTCAAGGAATCGTGGAGCTGGGGGACGCCATGGCCCGACTCGCAGCCGAGGGGGTGGCCTGATGCCGGGCAAGCTGATCACTGAGCTCGTGCCACTGGAGCAATTGCAACAGGTGCAGGACCAGTTCGCGATGGCCATGGGCCTGGCCGCGATCCTGGTGGACTATCGCGGCAAGCCGGTCACCTCGGCCTCAGGCTTCACCGACTTCTGCTCCAGCATGCGCGCCGACGACAAACGCCGCGCCGATTGCATGAGTTGCGATGCCCACGGTGGCCTGCAGGGCGCGATGCGCGCCGGCCCGCACATCTACCTGTGCCATGCCGGGCTAGTGGACTTCTCGATCCCGCTGCTGGTGGGTGAAGACTACCTCGGCGCGATGATGTGCGGCCAGGTGCGCCTGCCCACTGACGAGACCCATTCCCTGCCGACGGTCGCGGTTTACGGTCCGACGACGCTGAGTGACGACCTGCGTCGCCAGCGCGACGCCGTGCCGGTGATGTCGATCAGCCGGGTGCGTGCTGCGGCAGACACCCTCAATGCCCTGATGAAGGGCTTGATCAGCAGCGCCACCAGCGCCGGTGAGGCTTCTCCTACCCCGCTGCGCGCCGAAGTCCGCCCTGTCCCCCCTCGCTCTTCCCGCATCGAGACCTCGTCCCGGCGACTCGACGTCGTCGCCCTGCGCCGCGCCTTCAACGATGACGACCTGCCCCGAGCGGTGGCCATCGTGCGCCAGCAGCTGGACCGCCTCTTCAAACCCGAGGACGGCCCCCAGCAGAAGCGCATCGGACGCGACCTGCTGCACGAGAGCGCCGACGGGATCTGGGCGATCGCCCAGGAGCTCGATGCCGACGCCGCTGCCGAGGTCTCCCGGCGCATCAACCAGGAACGCTCCCGCAGTCGCACCCACGTCACCCGCTATGAAGCCGAGGAGCACCTCCTCGGACTGCTCTTCTGCATGCACGCCTCCCTCGAACACTCCCAGGGGCGACGAGCACGCACCCTCAACGACCTCATCAACCACATCGAACGCAACCCGGTAGCCTTCCTGACCCTGCAGCAGGCCGCCGAGTTCATGAACCTCTCCCAGCACCACCTCTCACGAACCTTCAAGGCGCAGACGGGCCGAACCTTCATCGACTACGTCACGTCCAAGCGCATCGCCCGAGCGAAGTACCTGCTCCTGTACTCCGACCAACCGGTGCTGCGCATCGCCGCCGACCTGCGTTTCCGTCCCGCGAACTACTTCTCCCGATCGTTCAAGGCCTACATCGGCCTGACCCCCTCGGAGTTCCGGCGCGGGCACACGGAGACGCCCGAATCTGTCGAGGACTCCGCATGACCCGCTTCCGCATCGCCACCACCATCCACCAGGGCAAGGACTCGCTGGCCCACCTCGCCGAGATCGGAGCCACTGACGTCCTGGTGGTCACCGACCCCTTCCTCGCCACAACGCCCGTCATGGACTCCGTGCGCAAGTACCTCGCCGGCGCCAGACTGACCGTCTTCAGCGAAGTCGAGCCCGACCCCACCGTCACCCAGATCAGCAGGGGGGTGGAGGCCTACCTGAACGCAGACCCGGACACCGTCGTGGCCCTGGGCGGCGGCTCCGCCCTCGACACTGCGAAGGCCATCTGCAAGGTGGCCCAGCAGCACAACGATGCTCCCGCCCACGGACTCGTGGCCATCCCCAGCACCTCCGGTTCCGGGTCGGAGGTCACATCCTTCGCGGTCGTCACCTCCGAACACCCCCAGCGCAAGGTGGCCCTCGTGAGCGACGACATGGCTCCCGCGATGGCCATCCTGGACCCCGTCGTCACACGTACCCTGCCCCCCTCCCTCACCGGGGACACTGGAATGGATGCCGTCACGCACGCCCTGGAGGCCTACGTCTGCACGGCCCGCAACGACTTCTCCGATGCCTTCGCCGAGAAGGCGTGCCAGCTGATCTTCCAGAACCTGGAGACGGCCGTCCACGACGGTCAGGACCTTGCCGCACGGGAAAGGATGCACAATGCCTCCACCATGGCAGCCATGGCCTTCGAGAACAGCGGGCTCGGCATCACCCACAGCCTGGCCCACGCGCTGGGAGGGGCCTTCCACAAGCCCCACGGGCGGCTCAACGCCGTCCTGCTTCCGGTGGTGATGGAGTTCAACGCCGGACCGGTCACGTACGGACCGCACGGGATCAGCGAAGTCGCCGATCGCTATGCGCACATCGCCCACCTGCTGGGGCTTCAGGCCGCGACCCGTCGAAACCTCGCCCTGGCATTGTGCGCTGAAGTTCGTCGGCTGCGCACTGCCATCGGTATCCCGGATTCACTGACGGGGCTGGGTATCGACCGTCACGAACTGGCCGCCGCCATTCCCGATCTTGCGGCCACGGCGATGCAGGACACCTGCACCCCCTTCAATCCGGTACAGCCCAGCCAGGAGCATCTGGCCGAGTTGCTGCGCAAGGCGAGTTGAGTCAGCGCGTCCGATGCCAGAGCCGCCGCTTCTTCTCCGGTGGCTGCACCGGGGTCACCTGCGAACGCGGCACCCCTTGGGCCGGATCCGGACGTGCCGGCGGCTCGGGTGGGGTCGGCGCGGTACGAGCCCGGCGCCGCGTGGGGATCTGCTCCTCCGGGGCCGGCGCCAGCGGGCTGTACGGGGACATCGGATCCTCCAGCCCCAGCAGGGAGGACTCGATCCGCGAGAGTTCCATCGCCACCTGTGGCCCGGTCGGACGCTCCTCGGGTCGCTTCACCAGCATGCGTGCGAGCAGGTCGGCCAGCTCTTGTGGCACCTCGGGACGCGCGGAGGTGACCAGCGGGGGCTGGTCCATCGCATGGGCTCGCGCCACCTCGATCGGATCGGCATTCACGAACGGCGGTTTGCCCGTGAGCATGGCGAACATCAGGCTGGCCAATGAATACACATCGCTCGGCGGCTGGACTGCCTTGCCACGCGCCTGTTCGGGGGACATGTAGGCGGCCGTGCCGATCGCCATCGCCGGGCTGGTCAGCGTGGCCTGGTTGCTTGCCTCCAGCCGGGCGATACCAAAATCAACGATCTTGGTGACCTTGTGGTGCTCCAGGACGTTGCCCGGCTTGATGTCGCGGTGGGTGACACCGATGGCGTGCGCCGCAGACAATCCCCGAGCAACGTCAGCCCCCATCCGGACAGCCTTGTCCAGACGCATCGGACCATTGTCGGCCAGCGACCGGGCGACACTCGGGCCGGTGAGCAACTCCATCACCATGAAGGAACGTCCACTGTCCGAACCAACGTCGTAGACCGAGACCACATTGGGGTGGAAGAGGTTCGCCATCGCGATGGCTTCGCGCTGGAAACGTTTCAGGGCCACCGGGTCCTGCTGCTTCGCCCCGCTCACCACCTTGACCGCGACGTCCCGCTGCAGGACGCGGTCCCGGGCCTTCCAGACCTCACCCATCGAGCCCCGCCCGACCACCGCGACCAACTCGTAGCGGTCGGCCAGCTCTTCACTCACCCATCCATTCTGGCACTGACTGCGGGCATGGCTGGCCACCCCTGAGACTTCCTCACCTGCTCTCGACCTCGGGGAGGACCCTCTAGCGTGGACGCATGCGTTCCTTCATCCAGGTCAGTCGTGACATCGCGCTTCTGCTCGTGCGTCTGGTCACCGCCTTCATCCTGGTGATGCACGGGTGGGCCCGCTACCAGAAGGGGCCCGAGGAGCTCATCAACCATCTGGACGCCCTGGGCGTCTCTGCCCCGACGGTTGTCGCCTGGGGCACGATGGCCTTCGAGCTCTTCGGCGGGCTGCTGCTCTTCTGCGGGCTCGGGACCCCGATCATCGGCCTGCTGCTGCTCGTCCAACAGGTCGCCCTGATCGCGATCGAGAAGTGGGAGCACGGGTTCCTGGTCACCGAGGGCGGCTACGAGTACTCGCTCGCTCTCGCTTCGGTCGGCGCCCTGCTGATGGTGTTCGGCTCCGGTCGCACCGGCATGGACCACCTGTTCATGAACGACCCCATCGGCAACGAACAACGGCTCATCAACGACGCCGACCCCGCCTGAGCCGGGG
This sequence comes from Aestuariimicrobium sp. p3-SID1156, assembly GCF_025144225.1. Taxonomy (GTDB): domain Bacteria; phylum Actinomycetota; class Actinomycetes; order Propionibacteriales; family Propionibacteriaceae; genus Aestuariimicrobium. The sequence continues at coordinate 440,645 of NZ_JALXXB010000001.1, read as the reverse complement.
TCACCACTCCCCCCTCACAGCCTGCTCACAGGGAAACCACAGTCAACACACCTCGACACCTGCCACCCTTGACCCATGAGCGCTGATCCATTGAGCAGGCCCGATGGCTCCCCGATCACCGTCCTCGCCGTCGACGACCAGCCCGCCATCACCGAGCTGCTCAGCATGGCGATGCGTCTGGAGGGCTGGGAGGTCCTCACCGCCGCCGCCGGGCAGGAGGCGGTGCGTGTGGCGAAATCCGGGCGTCCCGACCTGATCGTGCTGGACATGATGCTGCCCGACTTCGACGGCCTGGAGGTCATGCGACGTATTCGCGCTGACCGGCCCGCGGTCCCGGTCATCTTCCTCACCGCGAAGGACGCCGTGAGCGACCGCGTCCAGGGACTTACCGCCGGGGGTGACGACTACGTCACCAAGCCCTTCAGCCTGGAGGAGCTGATCGCCCGCGCCCGCGCCCTTCTGCGACGGTCCGGTGCCACCAGCCTCCACGAGGAATCCCTCCTCACGGTCGGCGACCTCGTCCTGAACGAGGACTCCCATGAAGTCAGCCGCGGCGGCGACCCGATCCACCTCACCGCCACCGAGTTCGAGCTGCTGCGCTACCTGATGCGCAACCCGCGCCGCGTCCTCAGCAAGGCCCAGATCCTGGACCGGGTCTGGAACTACGACTTTGGCGGTCAGGCGAACGTGGTCGAGCTCTACATCAGTGGCGCTGGTGGTGGCGATCGTGGGGGCCCTGATCGCCTCGGTCGCGTGGCTGACCACCCGTCAGATCGTGATGGACCAGCTGGACACCCAGGTGCGCGCCGCCGCCGACCGGCAGCTGCGCCCCAGCCGCAGCCCCGGCCAGGGCCCCCGTGGGGCTGGTGAACTGGGCAACCCCATCGGCACGATCTTCGTCCAGAGCGACAGCGGCTCGGTGCGTGCCGGGGTCGTCCGGGAGGGCGGACTGGACAGTCTTTCCCCCGACGCCGTCCAGACGCTGCTGGCCGTGCCCGCCGATGGCCGTCCGCGCACCATCCACCTCGACGACCTGGGCGACTATCGCGTGCTCGTCCGCCAGGACGCCGATCGCCTCGGCATCACCGCACTACCCCTGCACAATGCCGGTTCCCTGCTCCGGACCCTGGCGCTGGTCTCCCTCGGACTGGTGCTGCTGGCAGTCCTGGCAGCCGTCCTCATCACCCGCTGGGTGGTCGTCCGCGCCCTCCAACCACTACACCGGGTCAGCGCCACCGCCACCCAGGTCTCGACCCTCAACCTCGAGCACGGCGAGGTCCAACTCCCCCAACGTGTCGCCGCCCGGGACGCTGAACCGACAAGCGAGGTGGGGCAAGTCGGCCACGCCCTCAACCACCTCCTCACCACCGTCGAATCGGCCCTCATGGCCCGGCAGCAGTCCGAATCCCGGGTCCGGCGCTTCGTCGCGGACGCCAGCCACGAGTTGCGCAACCCGCTCGCCTCGATCCGGGGCTGGGCCGAACTCACCCGCCACGGTCGCGAGGACCTGCCACCCACCACAGCCCGCGCCCTCGAACGCATCGACGCCGAATCAGCGCGCATGGGCGTCCTCGTTGATGAGCTGCTGCTGCTCGCCCGACTGGACGCCGACCAGGAACTGGACCTCAAGCCCGTCGACGCGGTGGCGGCCACGCTGGACGCAGTCACCGATGCCCGGGCCAGCGCCCCTCACCACCAATGGCTCCTCAACCTGCCCGACCAACCGGTGGAGGTGATGGCCGACCCGATGCGCCTCGCCCAGGTGCTGGCCAACGTGGCCTCGAATGCCCGCAAGCACACACCGCCCGGCACGACCGTGCAGGTCGAGGCGCGGGTCGCCGAACCGGGGTGGGCGGAGGTCTCCATCACCGACGACGGCCCCGGTGTCCCGGTCGAGATCAGGGACCGGGTCTTCGAGCGTTTCGCCCGCGCGGACGCGGCTCGCGCGCACGCCGATGAGCCCAGCACCGGGCTGGGACTCTCCATCGTGAAGGCGTTGGTCGAGGCGATGGGTGGCAGCGTCCGGTTGTCGAGTGAACCGGGCCGCACGCAGTTTGCGCTGCGACTTCGGCAAGCTGAACCGTCGAGTTGAGGTTGACCCCATCTTCTGGCACCGAATCTGAGGACGCCCCAAGAATGGGCGCCATGAAGCTGGGATTCATGCGCACCCTGGTGCCGACGGCCGTGGCCGCTGCCCTGACCATCACCGCGATCGTCTCCGCACCGCGCGCCGAGGGCGCGACCGCTGCAGAAGTGGAGAGCTTCCTCGCCCGGCTCGCGCCGGGCGCCAAGGACAGCTGGCACCGTTTCGGAGTCCCCGCTTCGGTCACCCTGGCGCAGGCCGCGCTCGAGTCCGGCTGGGGCAAGTCCTCGCTGGCGGCCGACCACAACAACTACTTCGGCATCAAGTGCGGCGGCTATTCCCCCTATGTGAGCGGCTGCGTCGACATGCTGACCACCGAGTACCGCCGTGACGGGTCCAGCTACAAGATCGTGGACCGCTTCCGCACCTACTCCTCCCCCGCGATGTCGATGCTCGACCACGGGTACTACCTGAAGAACCGCGGCCTGTACGACAAGGCCTTCCTGGTCAACCACGACCCCGAAAAGTTCATCATCGAGGTCCACAAGGGCGGGTACGCCACTGACCCGGACTACGCGAACTACGTCTACAACCGGATGATCGTCCCGCTGAAGCTGACCAAGTACGACGTGCAGGTCACCGAGGAACCCAAGCAGGAGGACATTCCCCAGGTCACGCCTCCGGTGAATGACCCCAAGGTCCCCGACACACCGGTCAAGGAACTCGAGGACGACGCCACGGTGAAGAACCCGGGCAAGGTCGTGCTGCCGGAGCTCCCGACCCCGTCGGCCCCCTCGTCCGCGGTTCCGTCGAGCTCGGCCCCGGCCAGCTCTTCCGCCCCAGCCAGCTCTTCTGCGCCGTCAAGCTCGGCCCCGGCCAGCTCGGCTCCGGCCAGCTCGGCTCCGGCCAGCTCGGCTCCGTCGTCCGGGCTCCCCGCCTCCCAGGCGCCGAGCTCGTCGGCTCCTGGGTCGACCCTGCCCGAGTCCACTGCTCCCGAATCCGACGCCGAGCCGACGGCAGAGTCGGCTTCCAGTACTCCCACCTCGCTGAAGCCGGAGCCCAGCCAGGACGACTCCTCCGGGTCGGGCGGCAGCACCGCGGAGCCCACCGAGAGCACCGCGGAGCCCACCGAGACCACCACGACGGCGATGAGCGAGTCCACCGGGTCCACCTCGCTGCCAGCGAGTTCAGCACCCGTCGGCGGACGCGCACTTCCCAGTACCGGGCACTGAGCCGCTGGCTAGGATCGGATGCATGACCCAGGCACTCTCGCGTCCCGAACTGGCCAAGCTGATCGACCACACCCTGCTCAAGACCGATGCGACCCCGGCCCAGGTGGCTGACCTGGTCGCGGAGGCCCGGGAGCTGGGCACCTACTCGGTGTGCGTCTCCCCCACCATGCTGCCGATCACGGTCGACCTCGGTGACGTGCTGGTGGCCACCGTCTGCGGATTCCCTTCCGGGAAGCACACGGCGGCCACCAAGGCTGCCGAAGCCGCGGAGGCCGTCGCGAACGGCGCCGACGAGGTCGACATGGTCATCGACATCGGCCTGCTCAAGGATGAACGCCCCGAGGCGGTGCGCGAGGAGATCGCCGCCGTCCGCCAGGCCATCCCGGCTCCGGCGGTGCTCAAGGTGATCATCGAGTCCGCCGCCCTGACCGATGAGGAGATCGTGCAGGCCTGCGAGGCCGCCGAGGCCGCCGGGGCAGACTTCGTGAAGACCTCCACCGGTTTCCACGCGGCCGGCGGTGCCAGCGTCCATGCGGTCGAGTTGATGAACAAGACCGTCGGTGGACGCCTGGGGATCAAGGCGTCCGGGGGCATTCGTGACGCGGCGACAGCCCAGGCCATGGTCGACGCCGGCGCCACCCGACTGGGGATCTCGAGCTCGCGCGCGGTGCTGGACGGATCGACCGCCACGGGCTCCTACTGATCTCCCTCACAGGAGAACCTGTTTCGTACGGCTGAACCTGCTGCAGTAGGTTCAGCTCCACAAAGCCGGTTCACCTGTGTGTTCGAACCGGTGTGGAGCCCCGCAGCAGCCAGTCGACCTCCCGCTCCAGCAGCTGACGACGGCTCGAGGACTCGTAGGAGCGCCCGTCGTGGCCCAGCGCGTCGTAGACCACGCGCCCGCATCCTTCGAATGCCTCACGGGCCCAGACCACCGGTTGGAAGCGGTCGGCCGTCTCGTGCTGCAGCAGGATCCTCGACCCCGGGGCGATCTCCAGGTCGCTGTAGCGTTCGTCATAGGCCTGCACCTGCGCCAGGCCGGCGACGATCGGATGGCCCTCCGCCCCGGGGACCGGCTCGAAGACCGCCACGCTGCGTTCCGGGTGCCCGGAGACGCCGACCTCCCAGCGACCGCCCAGGATGGTGGGCCATTCCTCCCACCCGCGGAAGGTGTTCGCCGCGGTGTGGACCCCCAGGATCGCTCCCCCTCCCGCATGCCACGCCCCGAAAGCCTCCCAGGCCGGACGCCAGACCGAGGCGTCCACAGGTTCTGCACCCGGGCCACCGTTGCCGCTGTTGACCACCACCAGCTGCACGTCGCCCAGCTCCCGGAGCGCCGCCGGACTCGCCTCGCGCACGACGACCTCATGACCGCGCGCCGACAGCGTCCGGGCGATGGCGGAAGAGGTCTCACCGAAGGGATGCCACGGGTCGGAGTAGGGGGCGGCACCGGAGAACACCATGATCCTGCTCATGTGCCCACGCTAGCCTCCGGCTACCGGCGGGAGCCATGACGGCACTAGCCTGTGGAGCATGCTGCTCTCCGATCGCGACATCCGCGCCCAGGTCGAGGCCGGACGCGTCCAGCTCGACCCGTGGGCCCCCGAGATGGTCCAGCCGTCCAGCATCGACGTGCGTCTGGACCGGTTCTTCCGCACCTTCGAGAACCACCGCTACCCCGTGATCGACCCCGCCCAGGAGCAGCCCGAACTGACCCGCCTCGTCGAGCCCGAGGGGGATGAGCCCTTCGTCCTTCACCCCGGGGAGTTCGTGCTGGGCGCCACCTACGAGAAGGTGACACTGCCCGACGACATTGCCGCCCGGCTGGAGGGCAAGTCCTCACTGGGTCGCCTCGGCCTGCTGACCCACTCCACGGCAGGCTTCATCGACCCCGGCTTCACCGGCCACATCACCCTGGAGCTGTCGAACATGGCCACCCTGCCCATCGCCCTGCACCCGGGGATGAAGATCGGCCAGCTGTGCTTCTTCCAGCTCAGCTCCCCCGCCGAACACCCCTACGGCCTGGAGAGGAACAAGTCCCGCTACCAGGGCCAGCGCGGCCCGACCGCCAGTCGCAGCCACCTGAACTTCCACCGCACCCCGATCTGACCTTTCCTTTCACCGGGGACGCCCTCAGCTCGTCGTCAGCGCTATCGGCCTCCGGCGCAGCGTCAACCCTCGGTCACCGTAGGCCACCAGCTGACCCTCGCGCAGCCGCACCTGGGCGCCCTTGGGACAGGGTTCGAACTCCCCGTGGCGGTTCACCACGGCAGTGCCGTTGGTGGAGTTGTTGTCCTTGACCCATACCCCTCGTTCGTCAACGCCCAGGGTCAGGTGGCTCTTGGAGACGGCATAGTCGCCCTCGCCGGCGGTGATGAGCACGGAGTCCGTACAACCGGGGGGCTGGCTGGGCTTGCGACCCAGCACGATCAGGCCGGTGACGTCGAACTCACGGCCGTCGTCGAGGGCGATGTACCAGCCCTCGGCGCCGGAGCGGCCCCCGGACTGCGGGGTGGTCAGGCGTTCGGCGCTGGGTGCCCCACGCGCACGTAGCCGGGTTGCGGCCTCCTCCGGCGCGGACTCCCACTGGGCGGGCTGTCGACGCGTGGTGGGCACCGTCGGGTTTTCCAGCCCGGTGACTCCGCGTCGGGTGCTCGGGTGCACCCGGCCAGAACGCCGGGTGTCGGTCAGTTCGGGGGTGCCGTGGGCCTGCCAGTCGTGGGATGTGCGGGGCTGGCCGAAGAGTGGAGAAGGGGCGTCCTCGGCCGCCGGCTCGGAGGTCGAGGCCTCCACTGCGACGGCGCCGCTGGCGAGGTCATGCCAGCCGCGGCGGGCCGGGTCCGCCACCAGGAAGACCAGCATGAGCAGCAGGGGCAGCACGGGAATCGCGAGCAGCGTCCACACCACCTGGCGGAGCAGGTAGCGGCCCCAGCCGATGGGGCGTGCGTCCTCGGCGTCGACCAGGCGCAGGTGCATCACACGGAAGCCCACGCCCGCGCCGCGGGTGGCGTAACCCCACCACAACAGCAGCTCCCAGCCGAGCTGTGCGAACGCGATGGCGGCGATGAAGGCGGCCAGCGCCATCCGGTTCTCGATGGTGGCGTTCAGCAGCAGTGCCAGACCGGCCAGGGTGGCAGGGATCGTGCTGTCGATCACCCAGCCAGCCAGTCTCGGGAGGAGCCGTGCCGCATGATGCTTCGAGACCACCAGCCCACCTCCCTCTCCTGCCCATGGCGCCCGTCCGAGCCTAGTCCTTGACGGGTCAACTTTTCACCGGGTCCCCCTCAGGAAACAATGGACACCAGAATGCCGAAGCCCCGGTTCACTCAGCAGTGAACCGGGGCCTCGGGCCAGGTGTCAGCAGAGGCGGTTGAGGCCAGACGTCAGGCGTTGGTGACGTCGATGGTGACGCCATCGCCGAGGTCGAGGACCGACCCCGGCTCCACGGTCACGGCGCGACCGTGTCCGATGGGCTGGGGATCCTGGCCGGGGCGTCGGACGAGGGTACCGTTGGTGGACTCGTCGGTGACCTGGACCGCCCCATCGCGGAGCTCGATGAACAGATGGTTGCGGGAGATGTCCAGGCTCGGGCTGGGGACACGCAGAGTCTGCGTACCGTGACCACGGCCCTCGGCCGAAGGCGCGCGACCGACGATCACCGGGTTCTCCAGCGAGACACTCTCGCCGGTGGAGGCCCGGAGCACGACCGCCGGCGAGCCCTGGGGCTGACCAAACTGCTGGGGCTGACGATAGCCGCCCTGCGGCTGGCCGTAGCCGGGCTGCTGGCCGTAGCCGGGCTGCTGTCCGTAGCCGGCCTGCCCATAGGAGGGCTGACCGTAGCCATCAGCGGCCGAGGGCTGGCTGGACGCGGAGGGCATCGGGGCAGCCGAGGACATCGGGGCAGCCGAGGGGGCGGAGGTCGCCGAGCGGCGAGGGAAGGGCTGCCCGAACTGACCCTGGTCGAACTGGGGCTGACCGTACTGCTGGGGCTGGCCGTACTGCTGGGGCTGACCGTACTGCTGGGGCTGGCCGAACTGCTGGGGCTGGCCGAACTGCTGGGGCTGGCCGAACTGCTGGGGCTGGCCGAACTGCTGGGGCTGACCGTACTGCTGGGGACGCTGGTACTGCTGGTGTTCTGCGGGCGGCTGCTCGGCGGGCCGCTCGAACAGGGGGACGTCCATGCGCTCGGTGTCACCCAGGTCCTCCTCGGTGCCCAGCACCTCGGTGCGGTCGAGCTCCTCGGCAGCTTCTTCCTCGGGGTCCGGCTCCAGATCAGGCGCCGGTGGGACATGCGCCGGAGCATCGTCCTGCACCTCGCCCACTGCGACGGCCTCCACACCCTCCGAGCCCGCCTCGAACTGGCGCTCCTCCTCCGGCGCGTCGGCACCGCTCCGCGAACCACCGGCCACGGAGGCGCCAGCGAGGGTTGCACCCGCGTACCGTCCGACCTGCTCGTCCTGGGGCCCGTCGTCGCTGCGCTGCTCGTCCTGGCCGCCATCCGCGCGGGCCGCGGGGAATGTGGTCTGGGTGGTGCCGGTGGCGTCCAGCACCAGGCTCGCGGCCTGCACGGCACCCACCATCAGCGGCAGCTGCAGTTGCTCGCCGCCGACCTCTTCCATCTCCACGCGCACGTGGCGGCTCTCGACATGGGCCTCGCGCCACGACAGCACGCCCTGGCCGCTGTTGACGGTCTCACCAGTGGCGGCGTCCTTGACGGTCACAACACCGCGGGCCAGCGAGTGCATGCCGCTGGCGTCCCAGAAAAAGGCGCCGAAGTTCGGCACCCGGTCAACACCGAAGGCCGTCAGCCGCTGCAGCAGGTCCTGCGGCGAGCCGGACTCGACCACGGCCTCCCACATGTTGTTCAGGAGGGGGGAAACGCTCGCGGGGGCGGGCGGCATGACGACCAGGGAACTCGGCCCGGCCATCACGATCCAGGATCCGGGGGTGTAGGTGGCGCGCCACGCTGCGTACTGCTGCATCAGATGTCCTTCCGGGGGCTGCGTCGATGCGGACTCTGCCCATTCTTGCCTGAGCGAGGGGCATGGGGGAAGAAGCACCACAATCCCTCCACCCGCACCTGAGACTCCCCACTCCCCGTGCCGACCCCCTGGTGGCGCCGTAGGCTCGGGCCGTGCCACCCCTGCCTGAGCCCGCCGACCGCCTCCTCCTTGAGGAGTCCCCGATCCACCCGGGCGCCTCGCACACGGTTCTGGTGCTGGACTCCCCCGAGCTCGCCGCCCACACCCTCTCCACGGGCGCTCGAACGCTGGCCTTCTGCGACTCTGCCAGTGAACACCACCGGCTCGTCGAGGGCGTGGAGCGGGTCACCCCCGACGAAGAACTGGACGCGCTCGATCTGGTCTGGGGTCGGCTCCCCCGCGACCTGGACGCCCTCGACCAGCTCTGCAGCTGGGTCGCGCCCACCGGCGCCGCCCTGGCCCTCGGTGGACGCACCAAGCACATGTCGCCCACGATGAACTCCGTGTTGGCCAGACATTTCGCCACCGTCGAGGCCAGTTTGGGACGCGAGAAGTCACGCGTCCTGAGGGCCTTGCACCCGCGGACCGGGGGCAACCGGCCCTGGCCGCGTCGCCGCGAGATTGACCTCCCGACCGCCGGCGGGGGCGCCAGTCCGCTGGAGATTGTCCAACACGGCGCCACCTTCGCCTCCGGCCGCCTCGACCCGGCCACCGCCCTGTTGTTGGATCGCTTCGACACCATGATCAACTCCGAGCCCGGTCAGGTCCTGGACTGGGGGTCGGGCGCGGGCATCATCGCCAGCACCCTGTCCCGTGCGCTCCCCGACGCATCGGTGGTGGCCGCGGACCTGAGCTGGGCGGGGTGGGCGGCCACCCGCGACACCGTCGCGTCCAACACACTGACGGTGGACGCCCACTGGGACGATGCCAACCGTGTTCTGCGCGAACGGCACTGGGACCTGGTGGTGAGCAACCCGCCCTTCCACGCGGGTGCCGCCAAGGACTCCAGCGCCACGCTCACCATGATCGACCTGGCGGCAGAACAGCTCCTTCCCGGCGGTGAGGTGTGGCTGACCTTCAACTCCCACCTGCCCTGGCTGGCCCGGATGCGACGCCACGGCCAGGCCGAGGTGGTCGCGCAGAACCGCGGGTACACCGTGGCGCGACTGCGCCCCGGACGTGGAGGAGGCCGATAGTCTCTGGCCCATGAGCGCTCTGGACCAGGCCCTCGACCAGCTCGAGCCACCCGCCCGCACCATCCTCATCGGTGAGGGACTGCCGCCTGCCGGCCTCGACCACGCCCGGCGCCACGACTGGGGCTGGTCGGTGGACCAGGTTCAGGGCGATGTCGAGTTGCCCATGGTTGATCGCGGACGGGTGCGTGAGCCGCTCAGCCTGCGCCCCCCGAAGCTGTTGGTGCTGGATGTCGACTCGACCCTGACCACCTCCGAGGCCATCGACCTGCTCGCCGAGCACGCCGGCCTGGGCGAGAAGGTCGCCGAGATCACCGAACGCGCCATGCAGGGTGAGCTGGACTTCGCCCAGAGCCTCATCGAGCGGGTCGCCTGCCTGGAGGGGCTGCCCGTCAGCGTCCTGGACGAGGTGCGCGAACAGATCGCCTTCCAGCCCGGGGCCGCGGCCCTGGTCGAGGCGATCCATGCCGCCGGTGGCAAGGTGGGCGTGGTCTCGGGCGGGTTCATCGAGATCGTCCAGCCCCTGGTCGACCAGCTCGGTATCGACTACGCCACCGCCAACACCCTCGAGATCTCCCCCGAGGGGGCGCTGACCGGACGCATCACAGGGCCTGTGATCGACCGCGAGGCCAAGGCCGCCACGCTGCAGCACTACTGCGAGTTGGCTGGCTGCGCCGTGGAGGAGTCGGTGGCGATCGGGGATGGCGCCAACGACCTGCTGATGCTCTCGCGCGCCGGCCTCGGAATCGCCTACTGCGCCAAGCCGGTCACTGCCGAACAGGCCGACGCCACCATCTCCTTCCCCCGCCTGGACGCCGCCCTCGGCTACCTGGTCATGGACTGACCTGCACCCTCGTGCTGGACCCAGCCGAGCGAGCAGCTCCGGGCGTCCCCACGATCTGTTGACGTCAAGATTGATAGGCGGACGGGGGGTGTCTTTGGTGCCCGTAAAGGGTACGGTTGTGCCCAGCGATGACGCCGGACCAGCGTGCGCGTTGCGACCGGACCTTTCAAGGAGGAAAGCAAGAATGAGGATTGCCAACGAGGCCTACCGCTCGAAGGTCATGTCGGCCGACGAGGCTGCCGCACTGATCCCCAACGGCGCGAAGATCGGATTCGCAGGATTCACCGGATCGGGCTACCCCAAGGAGGTGCCCGTCGCCCTCGCCAATCGCATCAAGGCTGAGCGCGAGAAGGGCCAGGACTTCAAGATCAGCGCCTTCACCGGCGCCTCGACCGCCCCCGAGCTCGACGGCGAGCTGGCAGCGACGGACGGCATGGAGTTCCGCACCCCTTACCAGTCCGACCCGATCCTGCGCAACAAGATCAACGAGGGCGTCACCTACTACACCGACATCCACCTGTCGCACCTGCACAACCAGATGGCCTACGGCTTCTTCGGGGGGCTGGACGTGGCAGTGATCGAGGCCTCTGCCATCACCGAGGAGGGTGTCGTCCCCTCCAGCTCGGTCGGCATGAACCGCACCTACCTCGAGATGGCCGACAAGATCATCATCGAGGTCAACTCATGGCAGTCCGAGGGCCTCTACGGCATGCATGACATCTACTACGACATCGCCGTGATGCCGCCGAACCGTCGTGCGCTGCCGATCAACAAGCCCAGCGACCGCATCGGTGACAAGGTCTACAAGATCGACCCGGCCAAGGTGATCGCCATCGTCGAGACCAGCGACCCCGACCGCAACTCCCCGTTCAAGCCGCTGGACGAGGACTCCAAGAAGATCGCCGGCTACCTGCTCGACTTCTTCGAGTCCGAGATCAAGGCCGGCCGCCTCGAGGAGAACCTGGCCCCGCTGCAGTCCGGTGTCGGCAACATCGCCAACGCGGTGCTGGCCGGTCTGCTCGACAGCAAGTACGAGAACATGACCTCCTACACCGAGGTCATCCAGGACGGCATGGTCGACCTGCTCGACTCGGGCAAGCTGACCGTCGCCTCGGCCACCGCCTTCTCGCTGTCGCCGGAGTACGCCGCCAAGATGAACGACAACGCGTCCGAGTACGCGAAGAAGATCATCCTGCGGCCCCAGGACGTCTCGAACAGCCCCGAGGCCATCCGACGCATGGGTGTCATCGCCTGCAACGGCATGATCGAGGCCGACATCTACGGCAACGTGAACTCCACCCATGTCATGGGCTCCCGCATGATGAACGGCATCGGCGGTTCGGGCGACTTCACCCGCAACTCCCGCTTCAGCTGCTTCGTGTCCCCCTCGACCGCCAAGGGTGGCGCCATCTCGGCGATCGTCCCGATGGTCAACCACGTCGACCACACCGAGCACGACGTGTCGGTCATCATCACCGAGCAGGGCCTCGCCGACCTGCGTGGCCTGGCTCCCCGCCAGCGCGCCAAGAAGGTCATCGAGAACTGCGCGCACCCCGACTACCGCCCCCTGCTGGAGGAGTACGTCGAGCGCGCTGCCAAGAAGGCCAACGGCATGCACACCCCGCATGACCTGTCGACCGCCCTCAGCTGGCACGTGAAGTTCCTCGAGGACGGCTCCATGAAGTGAGCTGACCGGCTCCCTCCCCACCTCGCCATCCCCCACCTGCCCGCGCACGTGGGGGATGCGCGTTCTGGGCACGGCGTGTTGCGGCGCACGCCGGGCAGAGGTGGACGCGGCTCGGCCTTGGCGGCCGATGCGTCCCTCTCTGCCCGCGTCGGTGCGGATCAGTGGACCGTGATCAGAAGGGCTCAGGCCAGCAGCAGGTCGCGGAGCTCGTCCACGGAGTGGGCGACGCCGGCGGAGGGTGTCTCGGCCTCCAGGTCGGCGGTGTCGCCGGCACCCCAGGTGACGCCGATCTGGTCGATGCCCGCGGCCCTGCCCGCACGAATGTCCCAGATCGCGTCGCCGATGTAGACGCACTGCTCATCGCCGGCGTCAAGCATGCGCTGGGCGTGCAGGATGGGGTCGGGGTGGGGCTTGTGCAGGACCGTCTCGTCGGCGGTGGTGGTGAGTTCCACCAGGTCGTCCAGGCCCGCAGAAGCCACGCTGCGGCGGGCGGACTCGCGTCCCTTGGAGGTGGCGACACCGACCTTGACGCCGGCACGGGAGAGGTCCTGGAGTAGGTCGACCACGCCCTCATAGCTGGTCTGCAGGACCTCGAGGTTCGCGTGGTTGAACCGCAGGTAGGCCTCGATCATGGTCCCGGCATCGGGTGCGTCCCCGTAGATGTCCACCAGGCTGCGGCCCATCCAGGACCGCGCGATGTCGGGGTCGACGTCACCGGCGCGGACCTCCCGCTCGGCGTGCCGGAAGGATTCCACGATGAGCTCCACGGTGTTCACCAGCGTGCCGTCGAGGTCGAAGATCGCGGTCGTCCAGCGCGGCTGGCGGAGGGGCTCGTCAGAAATCACTCCCTCAGGCTAACGAATCCCGCTTCGAGTGATGGAAGGAGTCCACCGTGGGCGATGACACGCGCCATTGGTGTGGGTACCCGCCGCGCTAGGGTGGACGGGACGTCGACGGCACGAAAGGACACCAGGGGCATGGGCGAGCAGCAGATCCCGCACAGCCAGCCCACTGCGCCCTACCCGCAGCCGACGGCACCGATCCCCCCACAGGAGGCGATGCTCTCGCGGCCGGCGGAGACCGGCCCCGCCGGGACCAAGACCATCCAGACCTTCCCTCCCCTGCCGGAGCCAGCCGAGGCGATGCGGGTCAGCCCGGCGACGGGCCAGCCCAGGCGCGATCCGGTGATGCTGGTGGGAGCCGGTTTCCTGTACGCCTCAACGGTGGCCACTGCGGTCGGCTTCGGCTTCTTCTGGTGGGAGGCCATCAACATCATCCGCTTCCACGAGTCTGCTCGGCTGTTGTCGTGGACGACTCCGCGACCGGGGTCGTGGCAGTCGGTGGTATGGGTGTGCGTGATCGCGCTGGTCGCCCTGGCGGTCGCCGCAGGCCCCTCCATCGCCGCTTTCCAGGCGTGGAACGGCTGGCGCTGGAGTCGCCCGGTGGCACTCATCGCTGCGGGGCTGAGCCTGCTCGCCTTCCTGCTGCACCCGATCGCCCTGGTCGCGATTCCTCTGGCGATGGTCGGCGCCGGGGTGCTGTGGCTGCCCCCGGTCAAGCGCTACTTTGACCACTGGGCCGCCTTCCGCGCGGAGGACATCCGCCACCCGCAGTACTTCGATCGCGTCAGGTACGGACCGCTGGACCGCTACGTCACCTCCTGACCACATGGCGACTTTCCGCAAGACTGCACCCTTCGTCGAGGCTGCCCAGTGGGAGGCGGCCGGGTTGCGCTGGCTGTCGTCGTTCGACCGGGTTCCAGTGGTCGGGGTCGTTGCCGTCGAGGGCCTTCACCTCGACCTTGATCAGCTCACGTCCGATCGCGCGACCCCAGGGTCCGCCGAAACCTTCGGACGCCACCTGGCCGCGCTCCACCGTGAGTCCGCTGCAGGCTTCGGCTCCCCGCCCGAGGGCTGGGAGGGGGACGGCTGGCTCGGCCCCAACGAGGACCTGCTGCCGCTGGCCCTGCGCAGTCGCGACTCCTGGGCAGAACACTGGGTCGAGGACTGCCTGCGTCCCACGGCGAAGGTCTGCGTCGATCGTGGACGTGCAGACGAAAGCCTCCTGGCACGGGTTGATGATCTTGGTCGGATGATCGACCGTTTCGAGACCGCGGACCCGGCCTCCCCCGTGCACGGCGACCTGTGGTCGGGCAATGTCCTCTGGACGCCGGAGGGTGCGACGCTGATCGATCCTTCTGCGCATGGCGGGCATCGCGAGCTCGACCTGGCACTGCTGCAGCTGTTCGGACTCCCCCAGCTGGAGCGGGTTCTGGCCGCATACCAGGAGGAGTATCCGCTGGCCGACGGATGGCGCCAGCGCGTCCCGGTGCACCAGCTGCACCACTTGCTGGTGCACGTGGCCTGTTTCGGCGGTGGCTACCTGGCGTCCACGATGGAGGCGTTTGCGGCCGCGACGGGCTAGGGTCGAGGCATGAGCGCCTGGTCGACCGCCGCCGGAATCTTCAAGCAGGTCGTGGGGACCGCGCTGAAGAACACGATCAACGACTCGTTGCGCGAGCAGAAGCCGCGTCGCGACGTGCTGCCGCGTCCGAGGAAGAAGGCGCGCAGCCCACGAAGGCAGCCACCGGTGCTGGCTGAGACGTACCCCGGCGACTTCTCGGGCCCGCTGGAGATCACCTACGCGCCGCACCCTGGGAACCTGCCCGACCCCGGCGAAGTGGTGTGGACCTGGGTGCCCTATGAGGAAGACCATCGCAACGGCAAGGACCGTCCGGTGCTGCTCATCGGACGCGATGGCGAGTGGCTGCTCGGGCTCCCCCTCACCAGCAAGGACCATGATCGCGACGCCGCCCAGGAGGCCGGCGCCGGGCGCTACTGGGTCGACATCGGGCGAGGCGCATGGGACCCACGAGGACGCGAGTCGGAGGCTCGCGTGGACCGCATCGTGCGGGTGGATCCCCGGCAGGTGCGGCGCGAGGGGGTTGCGGTCCCTGACGAGATCTTCAACCAGGTGGCGGTCGAGGTCCGTCGACGCCGCCGCTCCTGATCACCGACGCCGTGGGGCAGATGTTGAGCGCGGTGAAGGGTGCGCTAGACTCATCCAGTCGTCGTTGACATGCGGGCGTAGCTCAATGGTAGAGCGCCAGCTTCCCAAGCTGGACACGCGGGTTCGATTCCCGTCGCCCGCTCCATTCATGCCCCCTGAGCTGAGAACTTCTCCGTTCTGCCTCGCGGCCTGCGTCCCCGTGACAGGGTGACAGCACACCCACCACGGAGGAGAGCACCATGGCCGATGACCAGAAGAAGATCCGCAAGCTCGTGGACGGCGCCAAGTTCGCCATGTTCAGCACGCTGAACGAGGAGGGGCAGATCGTGTCGCGCCCGATGACGCCCCAAGAGGTGTCGGATGACTGGACGATCTTGTTCGTCACCCAGCGCTCGGAAGAGGTCGCCGTGCAGTCCGAGGGCAGGGCGGTCAACCTGGCATTCGTCGACGGCATGGATTTCGTCTCCATCACCGGCACCGGCGAGATCCGCGATGACGTGGAGAAGAAGACGGAACTCTGGAACCCCGCCAACGAGGCCTTCACCGAGGGCGGGCCCGAGAACCCGAACAATGTGATCCTGGCCGTGCACTGCGATTCAGCGCGCTACTGGGATTCGCCAGCGGCTCCCGTCGCTCTGGTGAGCATGCTCAAGGCTGCGGTGACCGGCGACAAGCCGGGTTCGGGCGAGTCGGGCACCGTGGCGCTCTGAGCCTCAGGACTCCGACTGCCGCACCTGATCGGACTTCTTGCGCAGGCCGGAGAGGAAGCGCTCCTTGTCAAGGACAGCGCGCTGGTGGGTGCCCGAGGTGATCTCGTCGCGCTCATCGCGTGCCGTGACCTCCCAGTCGACCGAGCGGGCGCCGACTGCCGTGCAGGTCACGTCCACCGTGACGACCTGCCCCGGAAGGGTCGCGGCGGTGTGGCTCACGTTGATGTGGGTGCCCACCGAGATCTGGCCGTCCTCGAGGTGGCCGGATTCCTCCAGATGCCGCATGCAGGCCCACTCCAGCAGGCCGACCATGTAGCCGGTCGCGAAGACGTTCGGGACCGTCTGGAACTCCTCGGACTCGGGATAGAGGTAGGGAACCGTGCGTTCCAGGGGAACGGTGTAGGTGAATGTTGAGGTGCTGCCCGGCTCGATCATGCTGCCCAGTAGACCACGAGGGACGCGCCATGCGGAAGGTCACACGTAGGCTCGGACCATGACCGACCTGTACATCGTCCGGCATGGCGAAACGATCTGGTCCAAGTCGGGTCAGCACACCTCCGTCACCGACCTGGACCTGACCCCCACGGGCAAGGACGAGGCCCGCAAGGTCGGTGAGGAACTCACCCGGGGGGATTTCGGCCTGGTGCTCACCAGTCCGCGGTTGCGGGCCCGACGCACCGCTGAGCTGGCCGGTTTCGGGGACGCCGAGGTCACCGAGGACCTGGTCGAGTGGTTCTACGGCGACTACGAGGGCAGGACCTCCGCCGACATCCGCAAGGAGAACCCGGACTGGCGCATCTGGACGACTGATCCCAAGAACGGCGAGACTCGTGAGCAGGTCGTGGAGCGACTCGGTCGGGTCGTGAAGCGGGTGCAGGAGTCCGGCGTCGACAAGGCCATTGTGTTCAGCCACGGACATGCGTCCCGTGCGTTGGCCTGCGTCTGGCTGGGCTGGGGCCTCGAATTGGGCGCCCAGATCCCCCTCAAGACGGGCACCGTCAGCATCCTGGGCTTTGAGAAGGAGTCACCAGCCATCGTGCGCTGGAACGTCTGAGCTCAGCGCCCCAGCAGGAAGTCCACAGCATCCCTGGCGCGCCACCCACTCGGGTGGGTCTCCAGCATCCGCTTCGGGCCCTCGAGGTCCTGCCCGAGGGTGACGCCGAAGGCCTCGACGTAGCCGTCCTTGCGTTCTTGACCGAGCCCGATGTTGGCGGTCAGGCAGTTGCACAGGCACTTTCTCCCGACGGTGTCCTCGATCCTGCCGCCCTTGCGCAGGTAGGCGTCGACGGGTTCGGACGCACAGCGGTAGCCGATGCGTCCGTTTTCACGGAGGTAGGCCTGGCGCAGGTAGGACAGGTCACACAGCCGCGGACGCGCCTGGTAGACCTCCTCGTCGCTGAGCGTGCCGGGCATCTGGGCGATCTTGAACGGGAAGCCAGTCGGGGAGGCGCGCGGGTCATTGCGCACCTGCAACTCCCCCGCCCCGAGCTGGGCCAGCAGTTGCCCGCGCACCTCGTCAGTCAGCCCCGACTCCTGCGCAAAGGCGAAGATCGTTCCGCACTGGACGCCCTCAGCTCCGGCGTCGCGAGCGGCCTGCACGGCCTCCGGAGTGGCGTAGGCACCGGCCAGCCAGAAGGGCGAACCGAAGCCGCGCATCTTCTCCAGGTCAGCCATGTCCTTGTCGGCGTAGATCGGGTCCCCGACCTCGTCGAGGGTCAGCTTGCCTCGCGGCGGCGCGGAATGGCCGCCGGCGATCGGGCCCTCCACCACGAAGCCGAAGGGCTTGATTTTCTCGTCGCGGTTGAGGAAGCCGGCCAGCGAATGCACCGAGATGATCGCCAGGAAGCGCGGGGTCTCGAAGGTGGGCGGGTTCGGTCCGAGCACCGAGGCCGGGTCGACGGTGGACCAGTACGGGGCCCCGCCGGCGACGTCGATGTGGACGCCTCCCACGCGCCCGGCCGACAGGTCACGCAGCAGCTGCGGGATCTCACGCGGAATACCCGCTCCCATCAGCACGTAGTCCACGCCGGCGATGACGGCCCCGAGGGCGGCGCTGGGTGTCCCCATCTGGATCTTCTCCAGGAAGTTCACTCCGATGATGCCGTCGTGGCCCTCCTTGGCCAGCCAGACCTCGGCGAAGTTCGCCAGCGCGCAGAGTTCGATGGTGTCCTGGGCAGGGTCGACCGTCAGCGTGGGAGACGGGCGATAGGGCGCCCCCTGGCGTCCCTCGGGCTTGAAGTACCGCTTCAGGACGCGCTCGACAACCAACTGGTTTGGGAACTGCGCCAGCGCACGGCGGTAGTGCCCGCCGACATCGCCATCCTGCAGCGTCCGTGCGAGCACGGTGTCGAGGGCGGTGCCGGACACCACTCCGAGCTCACCGGCCAGGCTGACTTCACGGGCAAGCCTCCACGATGAGACCGCCACGCCCATGCCGCCCTGGATCACGGTGGGAAGCGAATGCTCGTTCATCCGGGTCCTCCAAAGGTCCACAAACTACGGTTGCGTAACCTACGGTAGCGTAACTTATTTGCACCCGGCGGTCAGAACACTGTCCGGCAAGCAGGCCGTCCGGGCAGCGGTACCCGCGCCCTGACCCGACCCTGAACTGGGGCTTGCACCATGGTCCAGCTATCACCTCAGTGGCACCATGGGGAGCATGACCCAGCCCGCTCGTGGAGACCTGCGCGCGTCCGACGCCGATCGCACCCTGGTCGAAGAAGTCCTCAACAACGCCTACGTCGACGGACGCCTGACCCGCGACGAGCTGGACGAGCGTCTGGGCAACCTGTGGAGGGCGCGCACCTTCAACGACCTTGCCCCCCTGACCGAGGATCTCGTCCCGGTCGGGCACCAGCTGACCCATGCGACGCAGTACTCCACGCCCGCCGCGGACGCACCGGTGGCCCGCATCGACACCCACAACACCACCCAGGCCACCGACACGATCACCGCGATCCTGGGTGACCACAAGCGCACCGCAGAATGGCGGATGCGCCAGGACACCAACGCGACCACCGTCATGGGCACCATCAAGCTCGACCTCACCCAGGCAGTGCTGGAGAGCCCGCAGCCCAGAGTTCACGTGAACTGTGTGATGGGTGATGTGATCCTGCGGGTGCCAGCCGGGGTGGCGGTCTCGAACCACGTGTCCTCACTGCTGGCTGACGTGACACTCAAGGGTCTTCGCCCCGGCCCCAACCCGATCACCATCACCCTGACCGGGTTCTCGCTGATGGGTGATGTGAAGGTGATCGGCCCCGACCACGTCTCCTTCGCTGACAAGCTGTTCGGACGCGCCTGAGCCCGCGGGGTTCCAGTCCTCCGCCCGGCTACCCTTGGGTCCGTGCCCCTGGACCCCGCCACTGCTGCCCTGTTCAACTCCCGCATCGAGGACTTCGCCGAGGTCATCGGCCACGTCTTTGACCAGCTCATCGGCGAGACTCCTGATGACGACATCCTTGGTTTCGCCCTGCTGAGCAACCGTGAGGGGACAGAACTGGAGGCAGCGGTCTACCGTCGCGAGGACCACCAGGAAGCGCTGGCCCTGCGCCGGGACCCGGCCTACTCCCGGGGCGCCGCCATGGACTGGGATCTCCTGCTCAGCTGGGCGCCCGCCCAGTGGCCCCACAGCACCCGCACGACCCAGATCCCGGCCACCGCCGACCTGTACGCCATGTGGGAGGAGTTCGGGACGCTGGCTTCCCGCGTCCGAGCTGAGGACGAGAGTTACTGGCCACGCGTCGCCTGGGAGGCCGCCGCCCTGGCCATGGCCGCCCTGCACGAGGCGCAGGCCTTCCTCGAGTTCCCCAACTCGGTGCGGATGCTCTCTGTGGTCGGGATGGTCGATCCGGCCGCCGAGTTGCGCTGGGTGTCGCTGATGAACGACGAGCCCAGGATCGAGCTCTACCGCGCCTTCGTGGGCGAACTCCAGCGTCAGGCGCCCACCGCATGAGCGCCGAAGGCATGGGTCCTCACGCGGCGACGACCGCTACGGTGACCACCGATCCGGTCTTCCTCCCGGCCGGCTACGACTGGAAGCCGCTCGACCCGAAGTACGCCACCGTCGAGCTGATCAACACGCCCATCGGGTGGCTCGTCCTGGCAGCCATCACCCTCGTTCCAACGGTGATCTGGGCGCCACGCTGGGCAGCCCTCGCGCTCGGAGCCTTCTGGGTGTTGATCATCCTGTGGCGTACCATCACCGCCGGACGTCGAGCACGGGCCTGGCACTACGCGCAGACAGAGCACGACCTGATGATCAGCCACGGCCTGATGTTCAAGGAACTCCAGGTCATCCCCTACGGCCGCATGCAGACAGTTGAGGTCAGCGCCGGTCCCATCCTGCGCAGTTTCGGCCTGGCCACCGTCACCATGAAGACCGCCACGGACGCCAACAGCGCCATGATCCCCGGTCTCGCTGCGGACGAAGCCGACCGGTTGCGCGAGGAACTCTCCCGCCTCGGCGAGGAGCAGGCGGCCGAACTGTGAGTTCGATCCCGACTCCGCCGCGTCCCCCTGCGGACGCCACCGGCGAAGAGCCCCCGGACGAGACCGTGGCGCCCATCGGCGACAACGCTGCGGAACCCTCCAGTGCAGCCCCTGCCCATCGAACCCACCCGCTCACCCCGCTGGTGTCGGTGTGGGCGGGCCTGGTGGGGGCGGCCTTCCTGATCGGCCGCGAGACGCTGGATGAGGGAGTCAGTCTGGACTCGCTGCTCAAGGTCATCACCGACCCCGCGACTCCCATCATCCTCGGCCTCGGGCTGGTTCTCTCGATCGGCTGGGGGTTTGTCCGCTGGCTGACGACTCGCTATCGGCTGGAGTCGGACGGTCTGGTGATCGAACAGCGGTTCATTACCCAGACCTCCACCCAGACGCCGTACCGCAAGGTGCAGTCAGTCGACATCCGCCAGCCGTTCTCCGCGCGTCTCCTCGGCCTGTGCGAGCTGCGCGTGGAGGTGGGCGGCGACGGGTCGAGCCAGCTTCGCTACTTGACACGGGGCGCGGCCGAGCAGTTGCGCCAGGACCTCCTCGCCCGCGCCGTACGGGCACGCGCCCCACAGGCGCCTGCGACGACGGTGGAGAACGTCACCCAGTCCTCGCACCAGGGGGATGGCCCACCCCCTCGCGATGTGCTGCCGCAGGGGCAGCACTCTGCGAGCCTGCCGGACCTGACCGAACCGGGGCGCCTGATCGTGCAGGTGCAGCCCCGCACCCTGATCCTGGGGCACCTGGCGGATCGGGCGTGGATCTGGCCACTGCTCATCACCGCCGGCATGGTGGTCTTCGCCCTGTGGACAGGAAGCGAACTCAGCCTTGGCCTGGTGATCCCGTTGTGGCTCTCGATGGGCGTGGTGTACGTCCGCCAGGTCGTGAAGGAATGGCGGTTCCGGGTCGAGGAGACCCGGCATGGTCTGCGCATCAGTTGCGGACTGACCGATCTCGCGACGTCCACCACCCCCACTGCTCGAGTCCAGGGTTTGCGACTGCACCAGCCCTTGTTGTGGCGTCCGCTCGGTTTGTGGAGCGTGCGCGCGGCCATCCTGGGCAATGAGAGCGACGACGAGGACTCCATCAGCGACACAGTCCTGCCCCTGGGCACCTGGGAGGAGGCCATGCGAGTTGCCCACGCATTGTGGCCCGGCGTGGACCTTGACCGGGTTCCGATGTGTGGAGTACCTCGCCGCGCGCGGTGGTTCCTGTGGTGGGGCTGGCGTCAGCACTTGTGGGGCATGGACCAGGAGGTCGCGGTCACCCGTTACGGGCGCTTCGGCCGCACCGTGAACGTGATCGACCACTCCCGCGCCCAGTCCCTGTCGCTCACTCAGGACCCCTTGGATCGTCGGCTGGGCCTGGCCTCGGTCCAATTCCACCTGATCCAGAGCCCGGTGTCGGTCGCATTCACCTGGCTGGACCTGCGCGATGCCCAGGCGGTGGTGCGAGACCATCCGGCGCTGGCTCGTGGCGTCCGGGAACGTCGTCGTGCCCTCGGCACCAGATTGGTCGCGCGCGTGCCCTAGTGTGGTGCCCATGAGCAACGTGCTGGGCATCGACATCGGCGGTTCGGGCATCAAGGGTGCCCCGGTTGACCTGGAGGCAGGTGACTTCGCTGCGGATCGGCTGCGGATCGAAACCCCGTCGAAGTCCACTCCCAAGAACGTCGTCAAGGTCTGCGCCGAGATCATCGAGAACTTCGCCGACCAGGTCGGCGACGGTCCGGTCGGCATCACCTTGCCTGCCCCCGTCGTGCACGGCAAGGTGCCCTTCATCGCCAACCTGGACCAGGAGTGGAAGGGTCTGGAGGCGGAAAAGTACTTCCAGGACAAGTTGGGGCGTCCGGTCACCATCGTCAACGACGCGGACGCCGCGGGCGTCGCTGAAACCCATTTTGGTGCCGCCAAAGGCGTCAACGGTCTGGTCATCCTGACCACGCTCGGCACGGGCATCGGCTCGGCGCTGATCCTCAACGGGCTGCTGGTGCCGAACTCCGAGCTGGGTCACCTCGAGATCGACGGCAAGGACGCCGAGAAGGAGGCGGCCTCCTCGGTCAAGGACCGTCTCGGCCTGTCCTACAAGGAGTGGGCACCGCGGCTGCAGCGCTACTACTCCCACGTGGAGATGCTGTTCAGCCCGGACCTGTTTGTCGTCGGAGGTGGTGTCAGCCGAGACCACGCGAAGTTCATGCCGCTGCTCAGCCTGAAGACCCCCATGGTTCCCGCGCAGCTGCGCAACAAGGCCGGCATCATCGGCGCCGCCTGGCTCGCCCAGGATCGAGTCGTGCACCCGGACCCGGACCCGGTCATCCTTGAGAGCTTCGCCGGTGGCCCCGGCGCGGAGGACACCGTCAAGGGCAAGCACTCCAAGAAGAAGTAGTCCCCCCGCCTTCCCTTCCTCGGGCCCTCACCTCAGTGCGCTGGGGGCGTCTGGGGGCGGGCGTTCACATCCGCTCAGGGGCGTCGATCCCGAGCAGGTAGAGTCCCTTGGACATCACTCGCCGGGTCGCCAGCACCAGGCCCAGGCGGCTCGCGCGAACGTCCCCCTCGCTCTTGAGAACGGGGCACTGTTCGTAGAAGGACGCGAACTGGCCGGCGAGTTCGTAGAGGTAGTTGCTCAGCTTGTGGGGGGCGAGGGTGCGGGCGACGTCCTCCACCACCTCCCCGAAGCGTGACAGCAGCAGCGCGAGCTGCTGCTCCCCGGGCTCGGTCAACACCGTGATCGGACCGACCGGGAGCTCCTCAGCCTCGGCCTTGCGCAGGATCTGGCAGCAACGAGCATGCGCGTACTGCAGGTAGGGGCCGGTGTCGCCGGTGGTCTGGGTCATCCGCTGCGGGTCGAAGGTGTAGTCCTTCTGCAGGCCCGAGGACAGGTCGGCATACTTGATCGCGGCCAGGGCGATCGAGGGGGCGGCGTTCTCCTCGGCCAGGTCGAGCAGGTCGGACAGCTTCGCGGCAGACCCGTCGCGCGACTTCAGCGGGCGTCCATCATCGCCGAGCACCATGCCGTAGCCGATGTGCTGCACCTGGACGTTCTCGGGCAGGTAGCCGGCCTTCTTCGCGACGGCGAAGACCTGCGCGAAGTGGCCCGACTGGCGGGCGTCGGTGACGTAGATGATCCGGTCAGCCCTCAGCTCCCGCACGCGCCGCCTGATGGCGGCCAGGTCAGTGGTCGCGTAGCCGTAGCCGCCGTCACGCTTGCGCACGATCAGCGGGGCGTCGAAGCCGTCGACGAAGACGCAGAGAGCGCCGTCGTCGATCACCGCGACCCCGGACTCCTCGAGCTCCTTCACCAGCACGGGCAGGTCGTCGTTGTAGGTCGACTCCCCCGCCAGGTCGGCATCGGTCAGCAGCACGTTCAGGCGTCGGTAGGCCTCGTTGAAGCCGGTCAGACTGATCGCGATGAGCTGGCGCCAGATGGCGAGGGACTCCTCGTCACCGGACTGGAAGA
This sequence comes from Aestuariimicrobium sp. p3-SID1156, assembly GCF_025144225.1. Taxonomy (GTDB): domain Bacteria; phylum Actinomycetota; class Actinomycetes; order Propionibacteriales; family Propionibacteriaceae; genus Aestuariimicrobium. Next base: position 416,958 of record NZ_JALXXB010000001.1, on the reverse strand, counting down.
CCTCCACCCGGGCGCGGGCGCGCGTGGCGAACTCCTCGTCGTCCTTGAAGTGCGCGGCGGCGCGCTTGTAGAGGGCGTCCGCGTCAGCCAGCGTCAACGTGGACGCGTCCAGACCCTCATCGAGGATCTGTTCGATCAGCATGCCGAAAGGCGTTCCCCAGTCACCGATGTGGTTCTGCGGGATGACCGTGTGGCCGGTCGCGGCCAGGACGCGGTTGAACGCGTCGCCGATGATCGTGGTGCGCAGGTGGCCGACGTGCATCTGCTTGGCGACATTCGGCGCGGAGTAGTCGATGACCACGCGCTGGGGCTGGTCGGTCTCGGGGATGCCGATGCGCGGATCCTCGAGGATCTGCTCGGCAGCAGCGGCCAGCACTTCCTGCTTCATCCGGAAGTTGATGAAGCCGGGGCCGGCGATCTCCAGCGGCTCGCACAGGTCGTCCAGCTCGAGCTTCTCGACGAGCTGGGCGGCCACTTCGCGCGGTGGGCGTCCCTCACTCTTGGCCAGGCGCATCGCCACGTTCGACTGGAAGTGGCCGAACTGGGGCTTGGTCGCCGGACGCATCTCCGGGTCAATGCCTGTGACAGCCTGGACGCGATCGGTGAGCTGGGACAAGAGGGACGCAGAGGGCATGGCGTCCATTCTTCCACGCCCACCCCCGCTGTTTTCCCGCGACTAGGCTGGCAGGGCAGACAAAGAAAGGTGTCCCATGACTGTTCCCTTGATCACGCTGAACGACGGTGTGACGATCCCCCAGCTCGGTTTCGGCGTGTGGCAGGTGGATGATGCGGAGGTCGTCGACCCGGTCCTCAAGGCCCTTGAGGTCGGCTACCGCCACATCGACACTGCCGCCATCTACGGCAACGAGCGCGGTGTGGGCAAGGCCATCGCCGAGTCGGGCGTCGCCCGTGACCAGCTGTTCGTCACCTCCAAGCTGTGGAATGACAGCCACAAGAAGGCTGACGCCCGCCGCGGCATCGAGGAGACCCTGAAGAAGCTCGGTCTCGACCAGCTCGACCTCTACCTGATCCATTGGCCGGCGACCGTCAAGTACGGCGAGGAGTACATCGAGGCCTGGGATGCGCTGCAGGAGTTCAAGGCCGAGGGCCTGACACGCTCGGTCGGCGTCTCCAACTTCACCCTCGCGAACCTGGACACGCTGAACGGCGAGACCCCCAGCATCAACCAGATCGAGATGCACCCCTCCTTCCCGCAGCTGACCTTCCGCGAGGAGCTCAGGGCTCGCGGCATCACGCCCGAGGCCTATTCCCCGCTGGGCAACCAGAAGGAGCCCTCCGACCTGGAGCTGCCGGCAGTCAAGGGCATCGCCGAGCAGACCGGTTTGTCCCCGGCGCAGGTGATCATCCGCTGGCACCTGCAGATCGGCAACATCGTGATCCCCAAGTCGGTGACCCCGAAGCGCATCGAGGAGAACTTCGACGTCTTCGGCGCCGAACTCACCCCCGCGCAGGTGGACGCCCTGAGTGGGCTGGACTCGGGTCATCGCCAGGGTGCCGATCCGGAGACCGCCGACTTCTGACGCGAGGCTTCACACCAGGCAGTGCGCGGGGTGGATGCTGTAGTCGGCCATGTGGTCGAACACCCCGCGCAATGCCACCCGCTCCGGGTCCCGGTAGTACTCGCGCTGCCCCGAGCCGAAATCCTCCCACTGGCCCGCGAAGTCGAACGCCCAGGTGAACATGTCCTTCTCGCGGTCGGCAACCGCGAACAGGCAGTGGAAGCCGTGGCGCTCCCGCAGCGGGACGATGCGCCGCCAGATGCCCAGGAAGTCGTCCCAGTCGCCGACGATCGAGTAGCGACGCATGATCGCGATCCGGTCCAGCTCGGCGCCCAGCGGGCCGGCCTCCCCCGGCACCGCCTCGGTGAGGAACTCCACGTTGACCATCCGCACCAGCGCATTGCCGAAGACATGGGGACGCGTCTGCTGCTCCAGCTCGGCCCATTCCACGGGGGTGGACGTTCCCGCGGCACCTGAGTAGAGCCAGGTCACCTTGGGCTCGGCGTCGGTCTCGACGAAGACTCGGTGCGTATGCCACCCCTGGGCGTCCCACAGGGCACGACGCTGCTCGAACAGCGGCTCCCAGGCCCCCAGGTGCCCCGGTTTCACCGTGAACCGATGGAGCACCAGGACGGTGGCGGGGGTGACGGTCGCGGGCATGTGTCCACCGTAGCGACCGCGCGGAACGATGCGCCGGTCAAGCACGCCGAGGAGTCCCCAGATCGAGGGCTGGCGCTGGTGGCCTCTAGGCTGACATCCATGAAGATCGCCGTCGCCGGCCTCGGGTACGTGGGCCTCGCCAATGCCGTCATCCTCGCCCAGCACCACGAGGTGGTGGCCGTCGACCTGAACCCCGAGCGCGTCGAGCAGGTCAACCGGCGTGAGTCGCCCATCGTTGACGCGCTGCTGGAGGAGTACCTGTCCCAGCACACGCTCGACCTGACGGCCACCACGGACGCGGAGGCTGCCTACGAGGGGGCCGATTTCGTGATCATCGCAACCCCGACCAACTACGACGAGGTGCTCAACTTCTTCGACACCTCCAGCGTGGACTCGGTGATCGAGCTGGTCGCGAGCGTGAACCCGCAAGCAACGATCGTGATCAAGTCGACCATTCCGGTCGGCTACACCGAGACCCAGCGGGCGCTGTTCCCCGACCAGGAGATCATCTTCAGCCCCGAATTCCTCCGCGAGGGCAAGGCGCTGTGGGACAACCTGCACCCCTCCCGCATCGTGGTCGGGTCCAGCAGCGAGCGGGCCAAGAAGTTCGCCCAACTACTCAAGGAGGGCTCGCTCGATTCGGACACCCCGGTGCTGTTCACCGGCGCCACCGAGGCCGAGGCGATCAAGCTGTTCGCCAACACCTACCTGGCGATGCGCGTCGCCTACTTCAACGAGCTGGACACCTATGCCTCGAAGCACGGGCTGGACACCCGCCAGATCATCGACGGCGTCGGCCTCGACCCGCGCATCGGGCAGCACTACAACAACCCCTCCTTCGGCTACGGCGGTTACTGCCTGCCCAAGGACACCAAGCAGCTGCTGGCCAACTACGACCAGGTGCCGCAGACCCTGATCCGGGCGATCGTGGACTCCAACACCACCCGCAAGGACTTCATCGCCTTCGACATCATCGACAAGAACCCGGCGGTGGTGGGGGTCTACCGGCTGACCATGAAGACCGGCTCGGACAACTTCCGCTCCTCCTCGGTGCAGGGAATCATGAAGCGGATCAAGGCCAAGGGCATCCCGGTGATCGTCTACGAGCCGACGCTGGAGGACGAGGAGTTCTACCGCTCAGAGGTCGTGCGGGACCTGGAGGAGTTCAAGCAGCGCGCCGACGTGATCATCGCGAACCGGCACTCGGCCGAGCTGGAGGATGTCGCGGACAAGGTCTACACTCGCGACCTCTTCGGCTCGGACTGACCCGGCCACTCCCGCCAGCGGTCAGGCCCCCCGCAGCGCCACCTGGACGTCGTCCCGCGGTGCACCCAGCGCCGGTTGGGCATTCCGGGCCCAGTCGTAGACCAACTTGATGTTGGCGCCGATCTCGCGAACCTGTCCGAAGCGCCACGGACGGGAATGGGTCTTGACTGATGTGTCGCCCAGGCCCTGGGCGTCCACCTTCGCCAACCGGCAGGCGGCCACCGACCGTGGCAGGTGGTAGCCCTGGGTGACCACGGTCAGTGAGTCGACGCCGAAGATCTTCTTCGCCCGGACGCAGGAGCTCCACGTGTTGTAGCCAGCGTTGTCGGTGACGATGCGCGCTTCGGGGATCCCGCGCTGGTTCACCAGATAGCGCTTCATCGCGCGTGGTTCGTTGTAGTAGCCGTCGACCGCCCCGGAAACGATGATCACCTTCGCCTTGCCCGCGTCGTACAGGTCAGCGCCCAGGTCCAGACGTGCCCTGAGGAAGGGGCTGGGCGTCCCGTCGGGGTTGAGACCGGCGCCCAGAACCATTGCGACATCACGCACAGGAGTCTCCCCGACACTGTCGTGCGTGCGTCCCAGGCTGAGGGTGAGCACGAACAGCGTCGGCCCGAAGACGGCCAGAAGCGAGAGCGCAACGAACCCGCCGCACACGCGCAGGACGTAGCGCAGCAGGTGGCGGCGGGGCTTCTCGTCGGAACTCACGTGACCAGTATGACGCTCAAATCAGCGGCGGTGCTCCCGGTAGTAGCGCACCAGCTGCTGGGTGGAGGCGTCCTGCTCGTGCAGGGCGTCCGCGTCCCCCTGGACAGCGGGAGCGATCTGGGTGGCGAGCTTCTTGCCCAGCTCCACGCCCCACTGGTCGAAGGAGTCGATGCCCCAGATGACGCCCTGGACGAAGGTGATGTGCTCGTAGAGCGCGATCAGCTGACCCACCACCGAGGGGGTCAGCGCCGGGGCCATGATCGAGGTGGTCGGCTTGTTGCCCTCGAAAACTCGAGCCGGCACGATCTCCTCCGCGGTGCCCTCGGCGCGGACCTCGTCGGCGGTCTTGCCGAAGGCCAGGGCGGCGGTCTGGGCGAAGAAGTTGCTCAGGAACAGCTCGTGGACGTCCGTGCCGTTGTCCTTCAGCGGATGCGCCGGGGTGGCGACGGCGATGAAGTCGCAGGGAATCAAGCGCGTCCCCTGGTGGATCAGCTGGTAGAAGGCGTGCTGGCCATTGGTGCCGGGCTCGCCCCAGAAGATCTCGCCGGTGTCACAGGTGACCGGGGAGCCATCCCACCGAACCGACTTGCCGTTGGATTCCATGGTCAACTGCTGCAGGTAGGCGGCGAAGCGGTGCAGGTATTGCGCGTAGGGCAGCACCGCGTGGCTGTGGGCGTCGTAGAAGTTCACGTACCAGATGTTCAGCATGGCCATCAGCACCGGCAGGTTCTGCGCCAATGGAGCGTTGCGGAAGTGCTGGTCCATGGTGTGGAAACCGGCCAGCAGGTCCTGGAAGTTCTCGCGCCCGATCGCGACGGCCACGGCGGTACCGACAGCGGAGTCCACCGAGTAGCGTCCGCCGACCCAGTCCCAGAAGCCGAAGGCATTCTGGGGGTCGATACCGAAGGCCGCCACCTTGTCCAGTGCGGTCGAGACGGCCACGAAGTGCGCCGCCACCGCCTCGGACGCCTTGGAGTCGCTGCCGTCGATCGCTCCCTGCTGCTGCAGCGTCTCCAGCAGCCAGGCACGGGCGAGACGGGCGTTGGTGAGGGTCTCCAGGGTGGTGAAGGTCTTGGAGGCCACGATGAACAGCGTCGTCTCAGGGTCGAGGTCGGCGGTCTTCTCCGCGATGTCGGCCGGGTCGATGTTGGAGACGAAACGGCAGTCCAGCGCGTCGGTCTTGTAGGGGCGCAACGCCTCGTAGACCATCACCGGACCAAGATCAGATCCACCGATGCCGATGTTGACCACGGTCTTGATCGACTTGCCGGTGACACCGGTCCACTGCCCCGAGCGCACCTTCTCGGCGAAGTCGTAGACCTTGTCGAGGGTGGCGTGGACGTCGTCGACGACGTCCACGCCCTCGACCATCACGTGGCTGCCGCGCGGTGCACGCAGGGCGGTGTGCAGGACGGCGCGGTTCTCGGTGACGTTGATCTTCTCGCCGGTGAACATCGCCTCACGACGCTCCGGGACGCCGCACTCCTCGGCGAGCGCAATCAGCGCCGCCTCGACGTCATCGGTGATCCAGTTCTTGGACAGGTCGGCGAACAGGTCACCGGCCGTCAGGCTGAAACGGGCCGCTCGGTCGGGGTCCTTCTCGAACCAGGACCGCAGGTCGGGGTGGAGGTTGGCGGCGAGGGTGGTCAGCTCGGACCAGGCTCGGGTGGAGGTGCAATCAACCGGGGTCTGCATGTCCCCCACCCTACTTTGGGCCGGTCCCGCGCGGTCGGGTCGGAGGAGTTATCTGCAGTGATCGGTGTGGACGCCGGGAACCGGCGAGTGGAAGGCTTCGCACTGGGGAGAGAGTGTCCGGTCAGGTGGACGCGCCCTCCGGAAGGCCCTGCTCCAAGGCGACAGATTCCGGTCATGAGCCCCGCCCGTCCCCCGCCAGCTACTTGATCCCGGTGTTCGCGATCCCCGTGACGATGTAGCGCTGCAGGAACAGGAAGATCAGGACCACCGGCAGCATCGCGACCACGCTCATGGCGAGGATGTAGTTGAACGGCACCACTTCCTCCGCGCTGAACTGCGCGAGTGCGACCGGGAGCGTGTACTTGCTCTGGTCCTGGCTGATGATCAGCGGCCAGAGGAAGTCGTTCCAGCGCCACATCACCGAGAACACGGTGACGACGGCGATCGGGGCACCACACAGGGGAACGATGATCCGCAGGAAGGTGGCGAACTCCCCTGCCCCGTCCACGCGCGACCCCTCGATCAGCTCATCGGGGATCGACAACATGTACTGCCGGATCAGGAATACTCCGGTTGGGGTCGCCGCCGGCGGGATGATCAGGCCCCACAGCGAATTCACCAGCCCCAGGTCACTGGCGACCTTGTACACCGAGATCAGGATCACCTGCAGCGGCACCATGATCATGGCCAGCACGAGCAGAAACAGCGCATTGCGTCCACGGAAGTTGTATTTCGCCAGCCCGTAGGCGCACATGGTGTTGATGACCACGGTGAGAATCGTTGCCCCCACGGTGACGATCACGGAGTTGCTCAAATACGTCCCGAAATCGAAGCGACTCATCGCCTCGGTGTAGTTGGTGGGGGCGAAGCTCTTCGGCATCAGCGACGGAGGCCGCTGTGCCAGTTCCGACTGGCTCTTGAAGCTCGACAACACCGTCCAGGTCAGCGGTACCAGCACGCCGAGCGCTGCGGTGACCAGCACGGCGTATCGCAACACCACCAGGGTCGTGGGGGTACGGGTCGCTGCGACCGAGGTCCAGGTGCCCTTGGGACGCCCGCGGCCCCGCCCTCCCCCCGTCCCCGACCCGGCGACGGTCTCCTGCGCGACGACGGATTCCTGCCCGACGGTGCTCACGCTGCCTCCTTGCGGCGCCCGTAGGCGAAGTTGATGGCGGTCAGGACGAACACGAAGCCGAAGAGCACCACGCCGCCAGCCGCCGCCAGTCCGTAGCGGGTCGGGGTGCTGAACCCTCGCTCGTAGATGTACTGGACCAGCAGGGTGGTGCTGCCCACCGGCCCACCACCGGTCAGGGTCCAGATGAAGTCAAAGGCCTGGAATCCGGAGATCGTGGACAGGATCAGCACCACCAAGGTGGTCGGCCGCAGCAGGGGCCAGGTGATCTTGGTGAACCGCTGCCACGTGGTTGCCCCGTCCACCTTCGCGGCCTCATGCACATTCGGGTCGATCCCCTGCAGCCCGGCCAGCATGATCAGGGTGTAGAAGCCGGTGTGCATCCACAGGCCGACGAAGATCACGACGCCCATGGCGAGGTGGTCCTGCACCAGCCAGCCCGGGCCCGTGATCCCGAGGCTCCCCAGGGCGACGTTCACCAACCCGTTGGTGCGCTCGAACATCCAGCCCCAAAGCAGGCCGATCACCACCGCCGACAGCAGCGAGGGCAGAAAGATCACGGCGCGAAAGAATGTGCGTCCCCGAAAGGAATCATTGAGCAGCAATGCGAACAATGTCGCGAACAGCACGGTGAAGCCAACGAAACCAATCGTGAACACGACCGTCTGGGTCAACACCTGCAGGAATTCGCTGTCGGTGGCGATCTCGGTGAAGTTGTCGAACCCCACCCAGCGGAATGTCCGCCCATTCCGCGAGTCGTACAGCGACATGTTGAACATGTTGATCGCCGGGTAGATCGTGAAGATGGCGAACACCAGCATGTTCGGGAGGATGAACAGGTAGGGCGCGATTTTCTGGCGGTTCAATCGCGGCCGTCGCCGACGGGCAGGGGCGCCCGACCCCATGGATCGGGCGCCCTCAGCGATGTCGGGCTGGGTGTCAGCCAGCATCCTTGATCGCCTTTTCCACTCCCGTGCGGAGCTTGGTCGTCGCCCCCTCGGGGGTGTCCTTGCCGGCCAGTACGCTCGCGACCGCCTCCACGAAGGCCTTGGCGGAGTTGCCGAATGCGGGCGCGTAGGCCGAGGTGTAGGTGTCCTCCGGGGTCTTGCTGATCTCGGAGAGGAAGACCTTCATGTCCTCGGGTCGCTGGGCGAAGGGGATGTCGGCGTCGACCAGGTCCTTGCGGGTGGGCAGGAAGTTGGCCTCGGCGTCCATCTGCTTCTGGTTGTCAGCAGAGTTCATCCATGCAATGAACTCTGCGGCCAGCGCCGGGTTCTTCGACTTCTTGAAGGCAGCCATCAGCTTGCCGCCGGGGAATCCGCCGCAACGCTCCTCGCAGGGGTTGGGGACGGCCTGCCAGGTGAACTTCGCATTCTTGGCCAGCGCCGCCACCTGCCAGTTGCCCGAAACATAGACCGGCACCTGCTCGCCCAGGAAGATCTCGTTGGCCGCCTTGTACTTCGATCCCGCCTGCAGGACGAGGTCGCGCGGCATGGTGCCGTCCTTGTTCCACTTCTGCAGGTCGCTCAGCATCTTCTGCGTCTTGGCAGGGTCAGCGGCAACCGTCTTGCCGTCGCCACCGATCAGCGTCGTGCCGTACTGGCTGAGCATCGTGGAGAAGCGGTGCCCGGAAACGTCGACCGCCACGCCGTACTCGGTCTTGTTGGCTGCCTTCACCTTGTTGGCCGCGTCGACCATCTCCTGCCAGCTCTTCCAGCCCTTGCCTTCGGAGGGGACCGGGACGCCAGCCTTCTTGAACTGGTCGGCATTGACGAAGACGCCGTTGATCGTCAGGTCCGACGGCACCGCCAGCCGCTGCCCGTCCGGCCCCATCGCGGCCTTGTCGAAGCCGTCGATGAACTTGCCGTCCAGAGCCTCCTTCTGGAACTTGTTCAGGTCGAGGAGGTCCTCGCGGAAGTTGGTCAGGTCGGAGAGCCGCGCCACGTCGGGGGCGTTGCCACCGGCCAGCCGCGCCTGCAGGGTCTGCTCCAGGTTGGCGTAGGGGACGATCTCAAGCTTGACCTTGACGCCCTTCTCCTTCTCGTACTTCGTGATCAGGTTGCGGGTGGCCTGCTCGTCGGGGCCGTCGGTGAAGTAGAGGTAGGTCAGTTCCTGGACACCCTCGCGGGCATTGGTGTTCGCATCCCCGGGGTCGGCTTCCTTCTCACCCGGGGAGCATGCGGTCAGGGCCAGCACACTGCAGAGCAGAGCTGCCGCGACGTTGCGGAGTTTCTTCATGTCAGCGCCTTTCGTTTGATGGAGAGGTATCACGCCATGGATGACCAACGCCCCAAGCGTGGCAAATCGTTGTGCTTTCTCAACCGGGACAGTGCATCGCTCGCTGCTCGCATGCCCCTCCCACAGTGCAGGGGCGGTCCGATCATCAGGTGCGACCGGCGAGTCGCCCCCATGCTAGGTTCGCGGCCTTCCACGGTCAATGGGCCGGCCAACGGCTCGTCGGGCGCTGGCACCGCGCGAGCGCTCGATGACCTCACCCAGCCGTTGTTCGCGGGTTCGTTGCAGCTCCTCGCGCTCATCGGGCGACAGCGTGCGGACCATCGCCTGTCGGCCGCACTCCTCGGTGGCCAGGGTCGCGACCGCTTCAGCCTCGCACCCCAAGCTCACGGAGCAGGCGCTTCAACTGCCCACGGTGCTCACGTGTTCACTGCGCTGCTCCGCCACGGCGCCTCCTGAGGGTTGGGGATGAGTGTCCAGTGTGCCCGTGGGCCCTTCCGGGACGCTCGTAGCCACGCTTCAGTGAAGTCCTGCCCGGAAACTTTCGCACGAGAGCGGCAGGGTCCGCCCTCGCGGGCCGATCACCCGGAATCTTCCGCACCTCGGCGAAAGCTTCCGATCCCCGCGCGGCCGCTTTCCCCGGAGAAGGAACGGACCCCACCGCCCGCAGGCGATGGGGTCCGAGAGGAACGGGAGCAGGCAGCCGCCTGCGGCGTCCGATCAGTAGACCGAGACGTGCACGTGGTCGTAGTGGTTGGCAGTCGCCCCACCACGGTCGGACATGGAGCGCCAGCCCTCACCAGAGCGCTGGACGGTCCAGATCTTCTGGGCGTAGATGAGCTCGCTGATCCCGAGGCGGGAGGCGTTCGCGCGCAGGTAGTTGGCGATCTCCCAACCGGTCGCCCCGGAGATCATGATGTCGACTGCCCGCCCCTGTCCGTGGAAGTCAGAGCTGGGACGGTAGCCACCGTAGGAGCTGACCTGTGGCCAGCGAGCGCACACGGCACGGTAGACACCCATGGCGTTCGCATTCACACCGCGCGGAGGAGCGTCGCTGCAGGCCCCCGCAGCCGGTGCCGAACCGCTCGAGGAACCACCCGAGGTAGTCTTGGGAGCAGTGGTCTTCGGCGCAGCAGGCTGGGACTTCGACAGGAACTCACTCGACACCCAGGCAGCGCGTCCATTCCAGGAGATCTGGCGGAAGCCGTTGCTGCTGACAGCAGTGACCGACACCTTCTGGCCGACCTTCAGGGTCGACAGCACCTCGCCACCGGTCGAGGGGATGGCGCGGACGCGCACCTTCCCGGTGGCGTAGCGGGAACCGATCACCTCGCCCAGGCGTGGGATCGCAGGCCCGGCGTTCTGCGGCTTGGCGTTGTTGGCGCGGGTGGGCGCCGCCTTCGTGGTGGGACGCGCCGAGCTCGCGGCGGTCGCCTTCTTCATGGCCACGGGCTTCTTCATGGCCACGGGCTTCTTGGTGGTCACAACCTTCTTGGTGGTCACAACCTTCTTGGTGGTCGCAGCCTTCTTGGTGGTCGCAACCTTCTTCGATGGGGCAGCCTTGGTCGACGGCAGTGTGCTGAACTTCACACCACCGGACAGCGCCGCGGACTCAGCGGGGCTGGCCGACGGGGTGAGGGCAGGACGCGAGGCCTCGCGGTTGGGGGCCTTGGCACGCGCGGCCACCGACTGCTGCACCTCGACGACCGGGGCCGCCTCCAGGGGCTGGTCGCCGGGACGGGTCACCGCGAACGAGGTGGCCGCGATACCGACCGCCAGCACCGGGGCGAGCACCAGCCCAAAGCGCTTCCGACGAGGGGTGATGAACGCACTGAAGCCACCGATCACCGTTGCCTCCTCGACTTCCACATCGTCGGTCTCCACCACAGGCTGCATTCGCGTAGGGGTGCGCAGCTGCTCATCGAGGGTGGCGGAGTCGTTCTCAGTGGTGAACCGGTGTCCGGTCATGGGTATCAAGGCCTCAACAGTTGGGGGCAGGCTTCTGACTGAGAAGATCTTAGGTTAATTCTCAGGAATAGCAACCCCGCACCCCCGGACCTGTGGATTACTCTCCCGCCTCAGCGCTGGGAATGACGTCGCGGAAGCTCCGCGCGCGGTCACGCAGGTGGCTCAGGTTGCCGCCGTTGAGGGAATCCCCGATCAGGTTGGTGTCGGCAATGCAGGCCTGCGCCCCGGCCTCGAACCAGCGCCCGATCGCCCAACCCCCAAGCCCGCCGCGCGGAATCGTCACCACGCCGGGCAGCACCTGGTTCAGCTGGTCGGGGAAGGAACTGCCGAACAGGTCCGCCGGCATCACCTGCACCGCCGGGGCACCCAGCTTGGCGGCGCGTCCGATCTCATTGGGCGTCAGCGCCGCCGGGAGCGTCGCAATCCCCTGCCCCTGACCGTGCCAGACCAGGTCCGGGTCGTCATTGTTCAGCAGGATGAACGCCGGCCGTTGCTCCACCATCCGGGCCATCCGGTCGTGGTCGTCGACGTTGTACAGCCCGAAGTCGGCGCGCTCATCGAAGATCTCGCGCACCTCCGCGAACACGTCCAGGTCGCCTGAATCCAGCCCGAAGGTCCGCAGGCCCTCCTGCACCATCACTTCCAGCACCGGCACCAGGACGCCCAGACGCGCGTCGCGGTCGGCGTCCTCACTGCGTCGCCGGTCGAGCAGGACAATCAGGCGGGACTGCTGGATGCACTCAGGAAGCATGTCCCCATCCTCCCACCACTCAACGGCCCATCTGCGACCACATGTAGACCACGAAGGCGAGAACTGACAGGAAGAAGACGCCGAAGACGACCAGGCAGCCGATTCCGGCGCCGCTGAACCGCCGCCGAGCCAGCACCTGCGATCCGAAGGCCACCACGTCGGCGTGCTCGCGCACCTTCGAGTCGATCATGCGCTGGCTGATCCGCGAAATGTCGGAGACCAGGCCCTGCCCCACCTCCTCCACTGAGCGCCAGAACCGGGGCGACTCCAACTCGAAGGGCTGGGACGCGAACAGGCTCAATTCGTCACCCAGGATCTCCACATCCCACCCCGGGGAAAGCTGCATCAGCTTCTCCAACACGTTCGGCGGGAACAGTTGGAAGGCAGCCTGCTCGACGCCGGCTGGGACGAAAATCGTGAACCGGGAATCGAAGGGCTCCCCCATGCTCAGCGTCTGGCTCTTCTTGTTCAGGTGCGTGGCCGTCGCCGTCGAGGCAGCCCGCCGGTCACGCTGGTCAATGACCACCTGTGGGAGTCGACGCGGCAGCCGCCACGTCATGAAGCCCAGTTCATAGTGGCTGTCGCTGCTGTCACCGCTGCCCTCACTGGTCCACCGCAGCGTTCCCAGCGCCTTGAGCTGACCACTGGAGCGGACCAGGTCGAGCACCTTCTGCCGATCGCCCTGCCGCAACACGGTGGCGTGCAGGTCCTCCGGGACGCCCGACTGCTCAGGCAGGTAATCCAGCCCATTCGCGCGCGCGAAAGCGAGCAGGTGCGCCTCCCGGCGACGCAGGCCTCGGAAATTCCGTACGGCAGCCGTGACGATGGTCGCCGCCAGGAGCACGGGAAGCCCCCAGACCACCCAGGCCAGCAGCCCCGGGCCCTCGCCCTCAGGGGTGAACATCTCCAGCACAATCCGGCCCACATTGAAGGCAACATTGGCGAAGATCAGGGCTGCCACGACGGCGATGAGTCCGATCACCAGCGGTTTGGCACCGGGGGAGGTCGCCTTGCGGTGCTCCCTGGCGGCGCGCATCTCCTCAGCCGAAGGGGGCCGCTCCAGAGCTTCGGTGCTGAACATGCGATGAGGATAGTCAGCCAGAGGCCCTCCGCTAGGTTGGCAGGGATGAAACTCGACCTCAGCGCACTGCGCGGCGCGTCCCCCGACAATGTCTTCGAGCAGGTCAGCAACGCTGCCCTGGAGGACGGGATTGCGCTGTACCCGCACCAGGAGGAGGCGGCGCTGGCGATCCTGACCGGGGCGAACACGATCGTCACCACTCCGACCGGGTCGGGCAAGTCGCTGATCGCGATCGCCGCTCACGCGGCCTGCCTCGCCAGCGGCGGACGCTCCTGGTACACCGCGCCGATCAAGGCGCTGGTGAGCGAGAAGTTCTTCGCGCTGTGTGACGTCTTCGGTGCCGCGAATGTGGGCATGATCACCGGCGATTCCCAGGTGAACGCGGACGCCCCCATCATCTGCTGCACGGCTGAGATCGTCGCGAACATGGCGCTGCGCCAGGGGGCGGAGGCTCCGATCGACCAGGTGGTGATGGATGAGTTCCACTTCATCGCTGACCATGATCGCGGGTGGGCCTGGCAGGTCGGGCTGACCGAACTGCCCCGGGCACAGTTCGTGATCATGTCCGCCACGCTGGGTGACGTGAGCGAGCTGTCGTCCCAGCTCGAAGACCTGACCGGACGCGAGACGTCGGTGGTCAGCGGCGCCACGCGTCCGGTGCCGTTGGCCTATCGCTGGGCAATGACGCCCATCAACGAGACGGTTGACGAGCTCGTCGCGGCCCAGCAGGCCCCGGTCTACATCGTCCATGCGACCCAGAACCTGGCCTTCCAGCGGGCCCAGGCGATGCTGTCCACTCCCCTGGTCGACAAAGAGGGTCGCGCCCGCATCGTCGAGGCGCTGGGCGGTTTCCGATTCGGCAAGGGCTTCGGGACGACCCTCTCGCAGATGGTGCGTGCGGGCATCGGCGTCCATCACGCGGGGATGCTGCCCCGCTACCGGCGCGTGGTCGAGACGCTCGCGCAACAGGGGTTGCTCCGGGTGATCTGCGGCACCGACACCCTCGGGGTGGGCATCAACGTCCCGATCCGGACGGTGCTGTTCAACACGCTCACCAAGTTCGATGGGCAGCGCTCGCGGGTGCTGCGGTCGCGCGAGTTCCACCAGATCGCCGGCCGTGCGGGCCGGGCCGGTTTCGACACCATTGGTTACGTGGTCGCGCAGGCACCCGAGCATGTGATCGAGAACGAGCGTGGGTTGGCGAAGGTCGGAGACGACCCGAAGAAGCGCAGGAAGTTCGTCCGCAAGAAGCCGCCCGAGGGGTTCGTGAACTGGACCGAGGAGGGCTTCACCCGGCTGCAGAACTCGGTGCCGGAGACCCTGCACGGACGCATGCGGATCACCCACGCCATGCTGCTGAACCTGCTCGAACGTGACCAGGACACCGTCGAGGCCGTGGTGCACCTGGTCGAGAACTCCACCGGTGAGGAAAAGGCGCGAAGGAAGCTGTACCGGCGGGCGCTGGCGCTGGGCCGTTCCTTGATCAACTCCGGCACCGTGGTGAAGCTGGAGCAGCCGACGCCCGGGGGGCGGAAGTATGCGCTGTCGCCTGACCTGCAGCAGGACTTCGCACTGAACCAGCCGCTGTCGGCCTTCGCGACCGAGGTGCTGGAGGTGCTCGACCCTGAATCGCCCACCCATGCGCTGGACCTGGTCAGTGTCATCGAGGCGACGCTGGAGGACCCGATGCAGGTCCTGCTCGCCCAACAGTTCAAGGCGCGTGGTGAGGCAGTTGCCGAGATGAAGGCCGACGGCATGGACTACGAGGAGCGGATGGACGCCCTCGAGGACGTCGGCTGGGACAAGCCGCTCGACGAGCTGCTGCAGCACACCTTCTCCCTTTTCCAGCCGCGTCACCCCTGGATCGCGGAGGCCGCGCTCTCGCCCAAGTCGATCGTCCGTGACATGTACGAACGCGCCATGAGCTTCGGTGAGTACGTGGCCTGGCTCAAGATCGAACGCGTCGAGGGCCTGCTGCTGCGCTACCTCTCTGACGCCTTCCGCGCGCTGCGCCAGACGGTTCCCGAGCACCTGCGCACCGAGGACTTCGAGGTGCTGCTGGACTGGCTCGGCGACATGGTGCGGTTGACGGACTCCTCACTGCTCGACGAGTGGGAGGCGTTGACCCAGTGGGACGGGGACTCCGAGCGTCCCCAGGTCGTGGCGCGCGAGCACCACCTGACCACGAACGAGCGTTCGTTCACCGCGCTGGTGCGCAACGCCTTGTGGCAGCGGGTCGCGCTGATCGCAGCCGACAATGTGGACGCCCTGGAAGCGCTGGAGCCGGCGAACAAGGACTGGACCGGCGACGACTGGGACGAGGCGCTCGGCGACTACTGGGACGAGCACGACGACGTCCTGATGGACGCCGACGCGAGGTCGCCGAAACGGTTGATGATCGACAAGACGAATCCGCGGAAGTGGGTGTGCCGGCAGATCGTCAGTGACCCGGAGGGGAATCATGACTGGCAGATCCATGCCGTTGTGGACCTTGATGCCTCCGATGAGGCGGAGGCGCTGGTGATGGCGACCAGGGGGTTCGGTCAGTTGGGCTGACGCCGGAGCTCCCCCAGACCAGCTTGCTGATCGTAGGGTGGAGGGCAACGGAAGGAGCATGCAATGAAGCTTGAGAGCACCGGTATTCCCGCCGACAGCGAGATCGACCTCCGCTTCGCCGAGCCCGGCGTCGGCGGCCGCAATGTCACCCCCGACCTGACCTGGTCGGACGCCCCCGAGGGCACCAAGTCATTCGCCATCACCTGTTACGACCCCGACGCCCCCACCGGCTCGGGCTGGTGGCACTGGCTCGCGATCGACATTCCCGCGGACGTGACCTCGATCGGCGAGGGCGAACCGCTGCCGGACCCGACGCGCGAATGGGTCAATGATTACGGCTACGACGGCTGGGGTGGTCCCTACCCGCCGCCCGGCCCGGCGCACCACTACGAGTTCACCGTGTGGGCGCTGCCCAGCGAGAAGCTCGACGTGGAGGACGACGCCTCGAGCGCGTGGACCCGGATGGTGCTGATGGGTGAGGCGCTGGGCAAGGCCAGCTTCGTCGCCACCTTCGCCAACCCCACCAGCTGACCCCAAACCCCCGCTACTACGCGCCGTAGTTCTGCACTTGGACCAGCGACGTCGGTGGTCCAAGTGCGGGTTTACGGCGCGTAGTAGCGGGTTTGGTTCAATGGACGCCGTGAGCATGCGTCTTCCCATCGCTGCCCTCGCCCTCAGCCTCGCCAGCTGGGGGCTGGTTGCAACTCCGGCCCACGCCGCCGACGGGTGGAGTTCCGCGCCGGTCATCTCCAGCGCAGCCTCCAGACAGAATTGCGCTGACTTCCTGTTCGTGGGCGTCCGCGGGTCAGGCGAACCAGATGGGTTCGGGGCGACGATCACCGGCGTCCGCGATGGACTGAAGAAGCAGTGGAAGCGCGACGGCACCGTCCGGCAAGTCTGGCTGGACTACCCCGCTGTGGCACCGCAGACGCTGGAGAAGGTGCCGATGGAGTCGCTGCTGTTCGACCAGCCGATGCCATCAACCGAGTACTTCGACTCTGCGACAAGCGGCGGCGAGAAGCTGACCACCATCATCCGGGACGCCCAGAAGCGCTGCCCCCGCGAGCGCATCATCCTGGCCGGCTTCAGCCAGGGCGCCCAGGTCATCACACGTGCGCTGGCTGAAACGCGACCCGGCGATCGGCTGCTCGCTGCGATCCTGCTGGGGAACCCCAGCCACTACCCCGGCCAGAATGTCCGCGAGCTCGACGGGTCCGCGGACGACACTGCGATCGGCATGGGCGCGTTCCTGACCGTGACCCGGGAGACCGCCGCCGCGAAGTCCACTCGCCAGGACGCTGTCGAAGCGGTCCTGCAGCAGACCTTCGATGTCACCGAGGGGAAGGCTGATCGCACCAGGATGCGGGAGGCGATGACTCGCAGCGGCGACCAGATCCCGCCGGAGGCCTACCCCATCACCTACTCGGTCTGCCTGGCTGGCGACATGGTGTGCGACTCGGCGGAACCGATGAGCAATATCCTCGTCGCCGCCACTACCATGCAGGACGAGATGAACAGGACCCGCCCGATCCACCTCAACTACAAGAGCAACAGCATCAGGCACACCCTGGACGCGGTGGGTGCGGCCATCAACGCGGCGGAGCCGATCGAGGATCCGAAGCCGGCAGCGGGTCCGGCCAGGGTCCGGATCGAGCGGCTGCCCGGGCGTCCGAACTGGAAACTGACCGCCGAGGTGGGTCTTGGTGCTGCGGTCACCGGGTTCATCGCCGGCCTGCTCGTGGGACGCGCGAACCGCCACCCCGGCAGGCGTTCTCGCCGCCTGGAAAAGTCCTAGTCGCTCAGCCTTCTTCGACGTGGCCGCCGAACATCCGGAAGTCGTAGTGCGGCGGCAGCGGCTCCACGGTGCCTCGTGCTCGCTGGTAGTCGAACCAGAGCTCGTCCAGCGATCGGTCGCCCTCACGCAGGTCCGGCAGCACGAGGGGACGCGCGAGCAGCGCTTCGGCCGCCTCCAGTTCCCCGACATCGACCAGCGCACGACATTCGGCGAACGCGACGCGCGGGAGGACGCGCTGCCGCTCGGACAGCCTCGAGATCACATCGAGAACTTCGTGCGACTGGCCAGCCCGTTGCAGCGCCGCCAGGGTCGCGACGAGCAGACCGTCCAGGGCCGGCTCCTCCCAGTGGAACGCCAACGGCAGTGCTCGGGTGAGCAGGTCCGCCGCTGCGCCTGCGTCGTGCGTGGTGGCGGCCAGCGCGTGGAGAGCCTCAGCCGTGGGCTCGGCGTCGGCGCTCTGCTGCCAGAGTTCCCGAGCCAGCACCGTGTCGCCGACCGCGTGTTCGGCGTAGCCACGAAGCAACTGCTGCACCGGTGACGTCTCGGCCGAGCGGAGGCGTCCCAGCCAGTGTTCGCCCACGAGCACGGACCCCACCAGCTCGGGCGCAACGGCTCCGGTGCGGGCAAGCTCCAGCCAGCCCCGCTGTTCGGCCGTCATGGTCGAGGGGTCAAAGGGCGTCGCCGGGTCCTCGGGCAGGTCACCCACCGCCACCGCGAGGGCTCCCCAGGCTTGGTTCTCCTCTGCCCCGAAGGCGTCGAACTGCCCCACCGGGAGCGAGGCCAGGGAGACCAACAGCTCATGAGATGCATCCAGCTCCTCGGCATGCGCGGCCAGACTGCCGGCCGCCGCGACCGCATCACCCCACGGCCCACCGGCAGTCGCCGGATCAAGCTGCACCGCACGGTAGCTCTCCGTCCACGACCAGGTGTCCCCCGCCGGCAGCCGCAGGTGCTCCAGCTGGGTCGGGGCGAGCCCGGCCTGGATCTCGATGTAGGAGCCTTCACCACTCAGCCACCGCTGCCAAGCGCTCCCACCCGGCGAGTTGCCCCAGACGAACAGCTTTCGGCTACGCAGCCTCGCGGTGGACGCCTGCCCGAGCCCATACCCGTCGCCTTCAACGGCAGCGATCCACGGATGCTCGGCGTCGGTCTGGAAGAAGAAGTCGCCCGAGGCGGCAGCCTGGACGGGTCGCGAGATGTCGCGTCCCCCGTGCTCGGGCACCGGAACGACGTGCAGCTTGCCGACGTAACCGAAGTGGTAGGCGTGGTGGGCGTCCACCAGGACCCGGCTGGCCTGCGTCTGGGGAACGGCGATGTTCGACCACCAGTAGACGGGCCGATCGGTGTCGTGCGGGTTGTGCAGGGTGACGTGGGTGAACAGCGCCTCCGAGCCTTGGGGGAGGTGGACGTCAAGGCGCCAGACCAGTTCCAGCATTCGCTCGTAGGCCCACATCCTGAGCACCTGGACGCCGTCAGCCTCGACGACAGCAGCCGAGATCGGCTCGGAGGTGAGCGCCCAGTGACCGGTGACGCCCAGGTTCCACTCCACCCCGCCCGCGAACCAGGCATTGCGCAGGGCGAGGTTGCCGTGCTGGATCCAGTCGGGCTGGTGCAGCAGCTCGCGTCCGGGGTCCTTGTCGAAGAGGGACCACAGGCGTCCGCCGAGGTCGAGCAGGAACTCCGCGCGCAGGTGCTCGTTCTCCAGCACCGCGACGCGCATCTCCACGTCGACGGGGGTGCGGTCGTAGGCGCCCTGCTGCCGGTACGGCAGCACCGTGGCGGGGCGGGCCATGTGCTCCGAGCCGACGCCGAGGAGCTCTTCCTCCTCCGGGGTGGCCGGGCGCGCCCCACCGTTGTGCAGGATCGGCAGGCCCGGGTCCCGGTCGAGCCCCGCGGCGCGGACAGACGTGCGTACGATCTGGACCCTCGCCACAGCCATGCCAGCAACGTTAGTTCCCCCCATCTGACGGACGCCTCACCAACGCACAACAACGCACACTCGGTGATCGATTCGTTGACCGTCCCGAACGCGGCCAATAGCGTCGAAGGACGTATTCGCCCCTGGGCCGATCGCTCAGGACTCCCGGAGGATCACCTTGTCTCCCCACCCCGACGGAACCGGCCCGCAGCTCATCCCTTCCCCCAGCTCACTGGCCCTGCATGAGGGCCTGCTTCGCTTCCCCACCCGGGTGGGCGTCCGCGCAACCCCCGACCAGGTCGACACCGTGGTTGATCTGCTGTCAGTCGGCACCGGCCTGCGCCTTCATCCCGCCGAGGACGGCGCCTTCATCACCGTGAACACCCGCGAGGGCAAACCCGGCAGCTACTCCCTGACAACCAACAACGGGGGCGTCCGCATTCAGACAACGGACGCCGAGGGGCTGGTCAATGCCATCGCCACCCTTCGCCAGCTGATGCCCGACTGGGTCCACGGGCCGGCTCCACTGCCGGGGGCTGCGATTGAGGTGCCCTGCGTCGAGGTCGAGGACGCCCCGAGCTTCAGCTGGCGGGGTATGCACCTGGACGTGGCTCGCCACTTCATGCCGCTTCCGGTCCTCTACCGTTTCGTGGACCTGCTGGCGCTGCACAAGTTCAACCGCTTCCACCTGCACCTCACCGAGGACCAGGGCTGGCGTTTCGAGGTGAAGAAGTACCCCCTACTCACCACCATCGGCGCCGGACGCACCCACACCTTCAATCCACTGTGGAAGGACACCGACGGCACCCCTCACGGCGGCTTCTACACCCAGGACCAGCTGCGCGCCCTGGTCGGCTACGCCGCGACCCGTGGCATCACGATCGTCCCCGAGATCGACCTTCCCGGGCACGTCCGAGCCCTGTTGGCCGCCTACCCGCAGTTCGGTGAGCTGGTCGACATCCCCGACAACAACGAGACCCGCCGCAATCTCGGCGACCGCGAGAACGTCGCCACCACCTGGGGAGTCTTCCAGGAGGTCCTGCACCTCAGCGACGAGACCGTGGCGATGGTGGAGGACATCTTCACCGAACTGCTGGACGTCTTCCCCTCACCCTGGATCCACATCGGCGGCGACGAGTGCCCCCGCACTCAGTGGCAGGCCTCGGAAGCGTCCGCCAACCTGGCCCGCGAACGAGGCCTGGATGGGGTCGAGCAACTGCAGCCCTGGTTCACCGAGCACCTGCGCAGGTGGCTCGCCGAGCGCGGACGCACCATGATCGGCTGGGACGAGATCATGGACGACGGTGACGT
This sequence comes from Aestuariimicrobium sp. p3-SID1156, assembly GCF_025144225.1. GTDB lineage: Bacteria > Actinomycetota > Actinomycetes > Propionibacteriales > Propionibacteriaceae > Aestuariimicrobium. The sequence goes on along the minus strand of NZ_JALXXB010000001.1, from coordinate 396,362 downwards.
CCCCGGCGCCGTGGTGATGGCCTGGCGTGGCATGGCCGCGGTCCATCGCGCGGTCGAGAAAGGCCACGAAACCATCGTGGCGCCCACGTTCCCGCTCTACTTCGACCACTACCAGTCCCGTTCCGACCTCGAGCCGTACGCCTTCAACGGACACAACCCGTGGCAGGCGGTGGCCGCCTTCGAACCGCTGGGGGACCTCTCCGAGGAGCAGCGCGCGCTGGTCCTGGGCCTCCAGGGGCAACTGTGGACCGAGTACATCCCCAACTCCCGCCGCCTGGAATACATGATGTTCCCCCGTGCCAGCGTCCTGGCCGAGATCGCGTGGAACACGGTCTGGCCGACGCCGCGCGAGATGGAGCCGCGACTGCGCCGCCATCTGCAGCGTCTGGACGCCGCTGGTGTCGAGTACCGCCCATTGGACGGCCCCCACCTGTGGCAGCAGGGTGGGACCGGGCGCTATGCCCGACCAGAGGGGCACCGGTGACCCGTGGAGCAGGGGTGACCACGATTTTTTAGGTCGTGGGGCCTGTGCTAGTCTTCTCGGGTTGGAAAAATCCAGCGGCTGGGAAACCAGCAATGCGCGAGTGGCGGAACGGCAGACGCGCTGGCTTCAGGTGCCAGTGTCCCTTGGGACGTGGAGGTTCAAATCCTCTCTCGCGCACGGTTGTCCTGGCTCAGGACGTAGGAAACCGGTGAACCCCTAGGCTGAGGGTTCACCGGTTTTCTTTTGTGTTGTGCGGCTGGCGGTCCCCCGTGGGGTCGAGGGTGAGCAGGGCTATGAGGTTCCTTGGTGCTTCCCGCCGATGCGGAGTGGGGGATACGTTCAGCGTGGCGTTCCATCAGACCGCACACGGGAAGCTGACCGGCCCCTGAACTCTAGGACTTGGCACAGGATCTGGTTTTCCTCCCGACTGGCATGATGGACCCATGCCGGATGCGACGCCAGCCCATGTCCATCGCATCTCCTGGCCGTTGTTGGCGCTGTCCCTCCTCGGTGTCGCCGCCTTGACACTGCTTCCCATCGGCTGGCAACTCAACCGCTTCGTGGTGTGGCTCTACTACAGCGGCCTGCAGTTGTGGCGCTTCCCGGTTCTCCGCGATATCTCCATGGACACTCTGGCCGTCATTCTCAATGTCCTGCTCATGGTGCCGGTCGCCTTCACGGCCATGTTCGCCCTGCCTCACGCCAGGTGGTGGCAACTCGCGGCGGCCATTCTCGTTCTTTCGGGGGCTATCGAGATTGCGCAGGCGGCACTCCCTCTCGGCCGCGAGGGGAGTATCTGGGACGTCGCCGCCAACGCGCTCGGGGGCGCCGCGGGCGCCGTACTGGCGGCCGAGTGCCGATCCCGATGGACTAGATCGCGTACGCCGCTTCCAGCTCGACAGACACGTCATCCACCAGCTGCCTGACGTCGCTCTGGCCCGCGACCGGCCCGCCCGCCAGCAGGAGGTCAGTCCCCAGAAGCACTGCTGAAGGCGTACCTTCGATGTTCAAAACGTGAGAGGCTGAGTGATCTACGTCGAAGAGCGCTTCAGGCAGGATCTTGATCAGAGACTCGTCGCGACTTCCCAAACCGTCAGGGCCCGAGGCCGCGAATACGGCGCGTACTGCCACGGCCGGCGCGAGCTGATCCGTCCACGCCGGGATGGACTGCAGCACTTCCACACATGATCCGCACGTGCTGCTCACGAATATCAGAAGCTGCGCTTGTGAGCCTGAGAGTTCTCGGAGGGTCACCTTCGTCCCATCTGGCCGCGCGACAGTTGCATAAGGCGTGGGCACGCGCACATACTCCAGCTCTTGTGCGCCAGCGTCGGACACGCTCGGCTCGGCGCGCTCCACCTTGCGGGAGCCTGCCGTAATGAGCCACCCGAGGGCAAGTACGACCACGATCAGGGACAACCACCCCCAGTCCTCGGAGGAGGCACGCATCCAACGCTCGACTGGTGATTGGTCATCCCGAATGGACGCGAGAACTGCAAACACCCCAAACCCCACGAGCAACACGTTTCTGACGGCGGTGCGCCACGTCACGTCACCCAGCCCGAGCTCTCCGAAGCATCCGCACGTCACAGCCTCGTCAAACCCAAGTGCTCGCACGATGATGACCAGGTAGACCACCATGAGTAGGAGGGCGGCGACGCTGGCCACGACCCCCACACCGCCTGGCAGCACCATCAGACCCACCGCGAGCACCAACTCCCCCCACGGCAAGGCGTCAGCGGCACCAACCTTGAGCAGCCATTCAGGGAGACGCAAAGAGCGGAAGGCTTGCCGAGCCGAACCGGGACTGCGGAACTTGCTCAGAGCACTCGTCGCCAACACCGTCGCAAGCAGCAGCGGCGCGAGCAGGTGGAAAGGATGCAACACGGAGCGATTCTAGCCCCGCGGCGCTCTCCAGCAGATTGCGAACAAAAACCGAGCGACGGACACCCAAAGATGGTCCGTCGCTCAGCGCGATAATCCGCAGCCTCAGCAGAGGGGCTCCTTCGCTTCCTCATTGAAGCTGGCGGAACCTGCTACCCCTTCGACAGTGTAGTAGATCGTTCCCTCGAGAGTCCTGCCCTCGCTGGTCGGCGCATTGCTGAATCCGAGCTTCAACTCGACCACCTCGCCCGGCTCGAGCGTGACAGACTTCACCAACTTTCCACCCACGACGAAACCGTAAGCGAAGGTCGATTCTCCGGTGATGTCCTGACCATCGGCGGTTGCGTCCACGCCGGTCAGGGTCAGCGTTGCTTGGGTGTTCCCCGTGTTCTTGAGGTTGAAGCTCACTCGATAACCCTTGAAGATGGGTTTGCACTTGTTGCCGGGCTGCTTGTAGCCGCTGCCTGGCACCACCGAGACCTCGATAACGGGCTTGGTGGGCGAGCTCGCATACGCAGGCGCGGCGCCGGCGACGGCAACGACGGGCACGCTCCAAGCAGCGCCCTTGGCAAGGGTGCGGCGGGACAGGCCGCTGGTGGTGTTCGACATGGTCTCCCCTGATTTATAAAGACTCAGCCCTAAGTGGGCGCTGTTGAGGACAGTAGCCCATGGACGGGCTCAAGGCAAGTCTCGAGATCACGGCGTGAGGTTTCGCACATTCCTCCGAGCTGGGGCTAGAACTCCGGCAGTGAGCGGCTGGGCCGAATGGGGTCCTCGTCGGTCACGACAGGATGCGTCCTGGTGTCATCATCCAGCGGCTCTTCTCGAACCCTCTTGCCGCGCCTCTTGGGCTGCTCGGTTTCCTGGTAAGCGTAGGAGGTGGAACCGTAGCCGCCGTGACCGTACATGACTTCCCCGAGCTCGCGCTTGGAGGCGCCGTTCATCACCGTGCCCAGCAGGTCCCCGCCCGCCTTTCGGATGATCTTGGCGGCCAGCGACACCTGGTCCTTGTACGTCTTGCCCACCCGCACCACCAGCAGCGCACCGTCGCTGGAGGCGGTGAGCAGACCAGCGTCGGTGACCGGCAGCACCGGCGGGGCGTCGATGATCACCGTGTAGCGCTGCCCCAGGGTCTTGAGCAGTTCGCTCATGTGGCGTGACCCCAATAGCTCACTGGGATTTGGGGGGATCCGACCAGCGGGGAGCAGCTTGAGATTGGCCGTATCAGTCTCCTGGAGCGCATCGGCCAGGCGCACCTGGCCCGCCAGGAGCTGAGTGAGACCAACCTTCCCATCGCGGGCAAAGGCGGTTGCCTGCATGGGACGCCGCAAGTCCGCGTCAACGATGACCGTCTGCTGGCCGGACTCGGCCAAGACGCGCGCGAGGTTGGCTGCCACCGTTGACTTGCCCTCCCCCGGGTTCGCACTCGTTACCACGATGGCCTTCGGGGGGGAGTCGACCTTCACGAAGCGAAGGTTGGTGCGAAGCGATCGGAGGGCTTCGCCTGCCACACCCATGGCCGCGACGTCCTTGCCCTTCTTGCGTTGCTTGCCCAGCTCGGGACTCTGGGGGATGACGCCCAGGACGCTTGCATCGGCCAGCTGCTCAACCTCATCCCCGACGCGGGCCCGGGCGTCCAGGGCCTTGCGCAGGTAGATCCACACGAGCGCAAGAGCGAGGCCGGCGACCAGCCCACCGGCAAGGTTCCGCAGCCAGTTGGGCGACGAGGGGGTGCTGGGTAGCTCGGCCGGCTCGAACCCCACCAAGGCAATCCGGGGACGCGCGGTGGTGGGGATGTCTTCCAGCTTTCCATCGGGCCCCACCGAGGCTGCCGCCGGGTTGAGACTCTCCAGCCGATTGACCTCTTCTGCGAAGGCACGTAGCCCTGCGTTGGCAACAGCCTGCGCCTTCTGCGGGGTATCCCCACCGGCAGTGATCAACACGACGTTGGTCCCCGGGAGCATCGAGGCACGGATGCTGCCCTCTCGGGCCCCCGAGGGATCGTTCTTGAGATGGTTCTGAATGCGTTGCCGCACGGCCTTGGTGTTGGCCAGGGGAAGGTAGGAATCGGCGATCCCTTGGGCCTTCGTGGGGTCGGTGTTGATGGTTCGCGTGGAGGAGCCACTCACGATGTAGCCGCTTGCGGAGGCGGTGTACTCAACGGGTTGGACGAAGGAGTAGGCCGCGGCAAGCGCCAGCCCAATGAGCCCTCCAAGCAAGAGCGTCATCCAACGCCGACGGAGAAGACGCACGATGTCGAGCAGGGTCACCGGTGTTCACCTCATGAGACAGGGCGCGCCCCTCATGGGCGCTTGACGGGCCGATTATAGAGGCTACTCGCCCAAATTCATCACTGGCCGCGGCCGGCCTCCGCGGAACTCCTGCGGGAGAGGCGGGGGTGACGGTAGAAGCTCTTCAATAGCGCCAGCCCTGCGGAACCGAGACGTGAACGACGCAGCTTTTCAAGATGCCTGTACCTCTGGTACAGCTCGTTCCGCTCGTCCACGACCGCGAAGATTCCGGTGAAGAAATCCTCGGCGTGGTCGAGGTAGACCCGCCTGTTCGTCCGGAACATCGTGGCATAGGTGCTGATCATGCGGTCTCGAGCGCTGCGGGCGTGAATGGCGTCGTTGACGCTATGCGGCCGGCCTCGCCGATAACGGAAGTAGACACCCTCCAACCTGTGGACAGTCCTTCCCAATCCAAGGATTCTGAGGCTGAAGTCGTGGTCCTCGCGTCCCTTGAGGTCTTCGTTGTAGCCGCCCACCGTCTGCCAGTCTTCGCGTCGGAACAGGGCACACGCGAAGATCGCATTCCACAGGAGATGGTATGGATAGTTGAAGTGCGGCAACCGCCACTCACCCGAGACGGAGCCGAACATCTCCGCGCGACAATAGACGATGCCCAGTTCGGGATCCTCCGCCATCGCCCGAACAGCCTCCTCGATGTATGGCGGCTCGATCAAGTCGTCGTCGAGCGGCATGAAGAATTCGCCGCGAGCAACCCGAAGGGCTGCGTTGCGCGCGGCTGCGGGTCCCGCGTTGGCTTGGCGAAGCACAGTGATGCCGGCTTCCTCCTGTCTCCGGAGGCTGGCGAGTGTCTCACCGTCGGTGGCCCCGTCATCGGTGATCACGATCTCTATCGCCGGGTAGGTCTGTGCAGTCACGCTGCTGACCGCTTCATCAAGGCAGCGGCCCATGTTGAAGCATGGGATGATGACGGAAACAAGTGGATCTCTTGACAACGTCACCCCCAGGTCCGGTCTGGCAAGCGAGGACTAGGGTGCTGGACATTGACAGTGCCGCGCACGGACCGACGCAGAAGGGTTATGGGCATAACCGAGACAGAACGTGATGCCACGGCGGTGGATCGGCCGCGCCTGCTGAACATCATGCACGTGGTGCCGGTTTTGCACGCAGGTAATGCGGGCCAGAACTTCGCGACGGCCCAGTTGCGCCGATGGGCCCGAGATGCGGATGTCACGTGTCTGGTGATCCCCGGCCGGTCACTAACCAGCGAGTTGGGGAAGGCGATCATCCCATCGGTCGCCCTGAACCGCGTTCCGCGTCGGGCTCCGCGCCTGGCGTCGAGGGTGTGGTGGAGGCTTCGCGCGTGGTTCCCCACCCTCCGAGACCTGGAGGTGTCGGACTCACTGCGGGCGGATGGCCGGGCGCGGGCCCTCATCGAATCCGCCAACGTGATCGTTCTTCAGTGGCAACACACTGCTGACCAAGTAGGACTGCTAAAACGCTTGAACGGCCACGCTGCGCGAGTCATCGTCCTCCACGACGTGATGTCCCAGTCGCATCGCCGGTATGCGCGCCACGCGACCTCCAGAAAACAACGAGTGCGCCATCATGTTGCGGTCTGGGTTTCCCGCATCGTCGAAAGACGCATATGCAGGATCGCGGATGTGGTGGTGGTACTCAGCGAGAAGGACGCGCGACTCCTCTCTTTGGAGGGCCGACTCAAAGCCATGGTCGTCCCGGCTCCGGTGCGAGCGCCCTCGAATCCTTCCCGTCGTCCGGCCCGGAGCCGTCTGCTGCTCGTCTCCAGCTGGCGCTACGAGAATGTGCACGGCTTGGAATGGTTCGACGAGCACGTCCGCCCGCTACTCGTTGATGTTCCAGATCTGGAGATCAGGTTGGTCGGCAGCATGGCTGACGGTTTGGCTCAGCAGCTGTCTGCCAAGGGTTACGATGTCAGGGGTTTCGTCGAGGACCTGTCCGCCGAATACGAGCAGGCCTCCCTCGCTGTCGTGCCGCTGTGGATCGGCGCTGGAGTCAAGTTCAAAACGATTGAAGCTGCGCTACACCGTGTTCCGGTTGTCTCGACAACTGTTGGCGCAGAGGGAATCCCTGCTCTTGAGAGCAACTCCTGGGTGACAGACGACGCAGAAGTCTTCGCGAAGGCAATCCGGGAGAACCTTTCAGATCCGAGCGTCTCCCAACGACGCGCTGATACTTTGCGCGAGGCGATCCTTCGTGAGCACTCCAGCGATGCGGCTGGGCTCGCTCTGGACGCCGTGCTCACCCGCGCTACTGGCATCGTTCACGACTCGAGATCCCGTCGAAGATCAGGAGGGCCACATTGAACCAGCGAGTAGTGGTGATCATCCCGGCGAAGAACGTGGCCTCGACTCTGGGAGAGCAGCTCGCGGCACTGGACGCCCAGACTGACCTCGATTTTCGCGTGGTCGTGAGCGACAACGGGTCCAGTGACGACACGCGGAAAATTGCTGAGGAGTGGACTGCCCGTCATGGTGGCATCTTTATCACTGACTCATCGCATAGGCCGGGCGTCGCCGGCGCGCGGAATGCCGCCATAGAAGCAACCCAGGAGGAGCTGATCCTCATTTGCGATGGTGATGATCGCGTCCATCCCACCTGGGTCGCCGCGATGCGCAATGCCCTTGCACGAACCGACGCCGCCAGCGGACCCCTCCACGCCTTCACTCCCGGCTCCTCGGACCCAGAACCAGTATGGTTCCCCGATGGGTTGCCGCTCTCCATGAATTTCAAGCCATTCCTGCCCGGCGGCAACATGGGTTTCCATCGCGAGGTGATCCGCTGCATCGGACCGTTCGATGAAGAACTACACCTGGGCCAAGAGGACGTCGACTTTGGCTGGCGCATGCATGACGCGGGATTCCGCATGGCCCACGTGCCAGAAGCAGGCATTGACTACCGATTGCGTCCAGGCTGGAAGCCATTGCTTCGCCAGCAATACCGCTATGGCAAGGCTCACGTGCGGCTGTATCTCAAGCATCGGCCCAATACCCCGCCCGTGGCGAGCTGGAAGACGTCCGCACGTTGGTTCTGGCATTGGGCGAAACAGCTCCCCAAGGCAACACGCGAAGGCCGTCTCCGTGTCGCCGTCAGAGGGGCCACGTTTCAGCTCAGCAGAGTGTTGGAGTCCCTCCGACATGGCACCCGGAGCCCGCTATGAGCACAATCAGCGCGATCATCCCCTTCTACGGTGACCCAGCTGAGACCCTGCCATTGGTCAACTCCCTACGGGACGAACCCGTGACCCAGATCATCGTGGCTGATGATTGCTCACCCATCCCCTTTCCCCCCGTCGAGGGGGTCGAGGTTGTTCGCGCGTCGGCGAACCGGGGGTTCGGAAGCACTGTGAATCTGGGCGCCTCGCAGGCGAGCGGGGACCTCCTTCTGGTGTTGAACAGCGACCTGACCATCCATCCTGGTTTCGTGGCGGCACTCGTGAAGAGCGCGGAGCCCTGGCAACCCGCCGTGGCGAGCCCCAGCATCAGGGAATCATGCCGCCCGCGAGCCGTGGGCAAGTTCTGGCCGCGAAGCCGCCAAGCCTTCTTCGCCTGGTTGACGCCGCTGGCACGCCTGCGGGACACGTCTCTGTGGAACACGCTGGTTGGCCACGTGAACCCGAAACAGCTTTCTCCAGAAGGCACATCCGTGGACTGGGTTGTCGGCGCCTGCATGCTTATCCCCGCGGAGGAGTTCCGCCGCATCGGTGGCTTTGACGAGCGCTACTTCATGAACTCAGAGGAAATAGACCTCCAGCGACGGCTGCTGGCCCAAGGCGTGAAGTCAGTAGTCCTCCCCTCCATCGTTGTTGATCATGAGGGTGGTGGCTCCAGCGATCCCGAACGACGCCGGCAGTGGGTGACCGACGGCCAGTTCGTCTACGAGGCAAAGTGGGGACATGCCGCCCCGCTGGCCCTCGCGCTGCTGACAGCGTCCCTCATCAACTTTGGATGGAACTGCATGAGGAGGCTTCGCGGCGCTGACGTGAGACCCCTCGCGACCCTCGAGCAGGAGTGTCGACTCGTGTACCGCGGCTGGAAGGCCCGGAGCGGACGACCCCACCCCCGCGGCCAGGCCCCCGACCTAGATCCATGACCGCTCGCGCCACAGCTCGACTACGTGCCGCCACATCTGTAGATAGGTGAATCGTGAGTGAACATGCTGACTGCCTGCCGATGCGATTCGCGCGCGCATCGTGTCATTGCGTGACAGCTCGACCAGTGCCGCACGCCAAGCCGCGGGGTCATGGGGCGGAACCATCACCGCTGTCTCATCGCTGAAGTACTCCCTCATCGCTGGTGTATCGGTGACCACAACGCAAGCGCCGCTTCCTGCCGCCTCCAGTGCGACGGTCTGCCCCGTGGGGTAGGCCATCACCTTGGTGGGGACTGCCACCACAGCGGCGTTGGCGAGAGCCGCGCGGTAGTCGCCGTAGGGGATCGTGCCCCGAAAGTTGACCCCCGAAGGGACGGTGGCCCCTTCCAGGTTGCTTTCCTTGCAGATCAAGTCCAGCTCGAGCCCTGATCCCTGCATGGCGGCCAATAGGGTGGGATAGTCGCGTCCTCGATCCGATCCGACCGCCACGAGGGGCCCATGGACGCTGAAATCGCTCCGCGGCGGGAACAGACCCGGCGCAAACCCGAATGGAATGGATTCGATCTTCTCGCGAGGAAACCCACAATCGTGCAGGATGTCCAGCTGGTTGGCACTCCAGACGAGCGTGAGGTCGACCCCACGATACTTCCGCACGACTGCCCGGCGCTTTTCCCGACTTGCGGCGCGCAACTCGTCAGCGAGCCAGCAGGCCATCATCGTGAGGGGGGTGGACGAGTAGGGTGGCAGCCCATGGGCGCTTGCCCACGACGGAGCGACGGCCTGCGCCTCGAGAAAGGCGAGCACAATGTCTGCCCGGGCGGCCAGGCCGAGGGACCGAACCGCCTTGTCAATTGGTGCTCCGGAACGGTGGTGCAGCACGTCGGCGATCTTCCGATGAATGCGCGTCCTCGCGGTGCTCACCTCGGTGAGGCGAACCCCACACCTTTCCAGCTGATCCACGCCATACGGTCCGTCGGAGGCTTTACCGCTTGTCAGCACGAGACACGTTGTCATGCGTCAGGCCCTCCTACCACGCTTTCCGCCACGCGAAGAGCCGTCGCGGACCAGGCGTCCCAGTTGAGGACCGTTGCCGCTCTCTCCTCGGCTCCGCGCGACAGATGGTTCAGCTCTGAGCGACCTTGGGCAATCGCGTCCACGGCCGCCGTGATCGCTGCCTCATCAGTGTTGTCCACCAGTATTCCGCTCACGCCATCGGCAACGATGGTCGGCACTCCCCCCGTCCTTGTGGCGATCGCCGGGAGTCCGAAGCCTGCCGCGTCCGTCAGCGTCACCCCGGCGGCGTTGCTTCTGGCGAGTTCAAGCAGCACGTCGTGGCTCCTGTACATCGCGGCCAGCTCATCGCGTCCAATGACCCCAGGGGCATGGATCCCCGAAGGGAGTTGGGGGGTTCGTCCCACAATCGTGAATTCGCAGGGCACATTGCGAGCTCGCAGCGCCTCGAATACCCTCACCACTCGATCCCCGCCCTTGCGATCCCAATCGCTGACGACCGAGAGCACCTTTGTCGGACCCCTCGAGGGCCGTGGACCCAGCTTGCCACCTGGGCGAATAGCTGGACCAAAAGGGGCCACTGAAACAGCGTGGGGCGGAATCTTGTCGTCGCGCACCAGAGCCTCGCGAGCCCAGTCCGTCGCTGCCAGGGTGTGACTAGCTCGGCGAGAGGAGAACGCTGCGATGACCTGGGCTTGCCATTGAGAGATGCTGTGCACATCGGTGAACAAGCCGTAGTAGCCGGAGATGGCTTCCAGGGTGGTGTCGGACACCTGGATCACGGGAATACCCGACCGGGAGAAGGCGATGTCTTGTGAGGCCGCCACTGCCACTACGACATCGGGACTCACCTGCTTGAGTCGTCGATCCAGTGCAGCACCGCGCTTGAGACTGGTGGCGAGTGCGTGGCCGACCAGATAACTGCGCCCCCAACGACGATCCAGCAGACGGGCTAGAGCCCGATCCAACAGCGCATCCGGGACCGCCTGAGTACTGACGGGCACTAGCTCGCAATGTTGGGCCAGCGACTGGGTCATCGGTTGTACGACGCCAGACCAAGCACGGGGGTCGTTGACGTTCCAAGGAGTCACCAACGCCACGCGTGTCATGGCATGATCTTAGTAGCCCGGCATGTGGCCCGTAGGCAAGGCTGCCTGACCCAAATTCAGTGCGAGACGACGATTAGGAATCAATTGAGAGATCTCAAGCTGCTTCTCGTCACCCCCACCTTTCATGGGTACGGGCAGTCGATCGCCCGCGGATTCCGCCGGCTCGGCTATCAGGTCATGGTTGATGAGTTCGACCGGCTGGATACGGCCGGTGCAAAATTCCGCCACAAACTGAGGGTGGAGCTCCCGGCGCGGCTGGCGCGGGCCCCCCATGCAGGAGCCGAGGCCAACGAACCCACCGCGACCCTCATCCGTGAGACCAGACCGGACGTCGTACTCTTCTTGCGGGGAGACAATATCGCCGACCCCGTCTTTGATGCGGTTCAGGGGGTGGGGGCGCGACCCATCCTGTGGCTGTGGGACGAGGTGCGGCGAACACGTCACACTTCCGAATCGTTGGACCGATTCCCGCAGTTGATCAGCTATTCCACGCTGGACACTCAGCAACTGGTCACAGAGGGACGCCTCTGCATTCACGTTCACAATGCGTTTGATGACTCGATGACTCCCCGGCATGCCCGCTACGTTCCAGGCATCCTGTTCGTCGGTGCTCGATACCCCCGCCGACAGCAGTTGGTTGAAGCACTGTGCGAAGCGCGGGTCCCCGTCACCGCAGTGGGCCGTTCCTGGAGCCACCACCCCTTCGACCGCGCCCGCACGTGGGAATGGTCTCGCCCCAAGGTCCACTCCTTGCGCGACGTGCCACGTGAAGAGGGTTATGCGATGACGGCTGGGGCGCCGGCGGCACTCAACATTCATTTTGACCAGGACGGCTTCACCATGAAGACCTTCGAGGTGCCGGGGGTTGGAGGTGTCCAGCTGATCGACCGCGCTGACGTCTCTGACTTGTATGAACCCGGGAGTGAGGTACTCGTTTACGACTCTCCTGAGGAACTCATCGACCTCTCAGGCCGATGCATCAGCGACGATCGATGGGGCGACGCGATTCGCCGTCGGGCACAGCAGCGCACCCTCGCCCACCACACCTTCGTCCACCGCGCGCGACAGGTGGAACAGTTGTGGGCCTGACGTTCACCGACAAGGATTCCTGGCAGCGGTGGCAGCAGTCCCGCCGTCGCCTTCATGGCCTGAAGGACCGCCTCAGCGCTCCCTCCCCGCAGACACTCCGACTCCACCTCTGGAGCAGGGGACCTAGGCCTCGGCTGCTGGTGGCCTGCGACTCGACGTCCCCGACGAACCACCATTCGCTCCTCGCACCGCTTGAGGCCGGCGACGTGGATGTCATTGTCGCGACGCCAGCGCACTTGCAGCTAACACTTCCCGGCAAGGGGTGGAGGCGCCTCCCGGAATCCGATCAGCAGGCCGCTCTGGCGGCGTTGACCTCCGTCGCTTCCATTGGCGATCACTTGGCGGTCGGGGCGTGGGCTCATGAACTGGCCACGTCCCGTGGTTTGGTCGAATGGGTAGTGCAACATGGGGTCCTCACCCCCTTCGCTCCCCCGCCACCTTTCGGAGCTCGCTACCTCGCGTGGTCGGAGGCCGATGCCAGTTTTGTTCGCGAAGGAAGATCGGATCTGGATATCCAGGTCACCGGCTCGGCGATGCTCAACGCTGCGGCTGCCAACCCGGCAGAGCACATCAGCCGGTTCATGACTCCCGTCTACCTCGGCCAGCTCCACGGCGCGGAGCTCTCGCGGCTCTCCATGACGCAATCGACAACACAGTTCTGGCGGGAGACCCGCGCTCTGTACCGGCCTCATCCGCGAGAGGAGGACAAGCTGTCCAGGTTTCAACACCGTGTCTGGAAGCGAATGGGCATGGAATTTGCAGAGGGCGGAGCGCTGACCACTATCGACCGCCCGGTCGTTGCGGCCTTTTCCACGGGGGTGTTGGAGGCAGCCGCTCGCGGTGTGCCCTCGTGGGTCTTCCATTCCCAGCCGCCGCGATGGCTGGAAGAGCTGTGGGACAGGTACGAACTTTCCCGTTGGGGCGATCCAGAGCCCACGCGGTATCGAGAGCCGGACCGGGAGCCAGCGCGACGCATTGGTGAGCTGTGGATTGAACCGTGAGCGCTGACAACATAGTTGCCAGTTGGGTCCGCTGGCTCGTGGGAAACGAAACCCTTCCGGCCCAGCAGTAGCACTCTTGGTGGGAGCGTAACGATCGGCCGCTGATGGGGGGCACGCCGGTTTCGGCAAGGTATTGTGTAAAGAGTGACACCGTCGCGCAAGGGGCAGCGACTCGATTGGAGGGCGTCCGTGAGCCGACTCGTCGCCGTCATCCCGGCCAGGGGTGGTTCCAAGGGCATCCCGCGCAAGAACCTGTTGGAAATCGCAGGAAAACCGCTCATTGCCTGGACCATTGAGTCAGCACTCGAGGTGCTCAACCTACGAGTCATCGTCTCGACCGAGGACGATGAGATCGCGGAGGTTGCGACTCTGTACGGCGCGGAGGTCATCAAGCGACCCGTCGAGCTCGCACAAGATGCGACCGCCACGGAACCGGTCGTCCGACATGTCATCGACACCTTGACCCAGCAGGCAGAACGGCCAGACACGGTGATGCTGCTTCAGGCCACATCGCCCGTTCGCCTCCCCGGGACGCTGGCCCGCGCCGTCGACGAGTTCACCCGCGCAGGCGCCGATTCCATGGTCGGCGTGGTGTCCGCTCCGCCATTCATCTGGCGAAATGCCCCTCACGTCGCCGCCGAGTATGACTATGAACACCGCCCACGCCGGCAGGACATGACCCCAGAGCAACTTAGATATCGCGAGACAGGCTCGGTCTACCTGACCCGAACGGACATCTACGAACAGTGCGACAACCGCCTCGGGGGCCAGGTTGCCCTGTTCGTCATGAACGATGTCGAGGGAACCGACATCGACACCCGCCACGATTTCGCGACCGCCGAACAGATCCTGCTCGGGCTGCAGGCAGCCACGGGCGATCGTAAGGACAACGCATGATCATCGACCGCCACATCGGAGCCTTCACCATCCTTGAGGACGACAGCGTCCGCACCGCCCTTGGCAGGATCGACACGAACAAGTCCCGCATCGCATTCGTCACCGACCACCACGGCCACCTGGTCGGCTCACTCTCCGACGGTGACATCCGGCGGTGGCTACTCGCCTCCCCTGATGCCTCGCTCGAGTCTGCTGCGGGCAAGGCTGCCAACAACCGTTGCGTCCGAGCGTCCATTGATGCTCCGCATGGGGACATTGACCAGCTGATCGCCGGCGCGATCAGCCACGTACCGCTGGTGGACGCCTCCGGCCGATTCGTGGCGGTGGCCTCCAACGACCGCCGCGCCTTCCAGATCGGACGCCACCGTGTCTCGGCCGAGGATCCGACCCTGATCATCGCCGAGATCGGGAACAACCACCAGGGCGACGTGGCCTTCGCCAAGGACCTGGTCGATCTCGCTGCCGATGCTGGGGCCGACATCGTCAAGTTCCAGCTCCGCGACATGGACGCGCTCTACCGCCAGTCCGGCGCAGCCAGCGGCGGCGAGGACCTCGGCGCCCAGTACACGCTCAACCTGCTCGGCAAGTATTCCCTCAACGCCGACCAGATGGTGGAGGTCTTCGATCACTGCAAGGTCCGCGACCTGGACATTCTCTGCACGCCATGGGACACGCCAAGTGTGAGAGTCCTCGCTGACTATGGCGTGCCCGGTCTCAAGGTCGCCAGCGCGGACATGACCAACCACGCCCTGCTCGAGGACATGTTTGCCACGGGGCTGCCGCTGATCGTGTCCACCGGCATGAGCACCGAGGAGGAGATCAAGGAGTCCGCCGAGCTGCTTCGAAACTCCGGGTCACCATTCGCCATGCTGCACTGCCAGTCGACCTACCCGGCGCCCTTCAAGGACATCAACCTGCGCTACCTGACGCGGCTGGCGAAGATCTCTGGCGGTCCAGTCGGTTACTCCGGCCACGAGCGGGGCTACCACATCCCGCTGGCGGCTGTCGCCCTGGGCGCCCGCATCATCGAGAAGCACTTCACCACCGACCGGACGCTGGAGGGCAACGACCACAAGGTCTCCCTGCTCCCCCACGAATTCGGCGACATGGTCGCCCGCATCCGCGAACTCGAGGAATCCCTCGGAGACGGGGAGGCCCGCGTGGTCTCCACTGGTGAATCGATGAATCGGGTGAATCTGGCCAAGTCCTTGGTCGCCTCCCAGCGCATTGAGGCAGGCACCACCATCACCCGCGGGATGGTGGATGTGAGGTCCCCCGGACGCGGCCTGCAACCCAACAAGCTGGACGAGCTGCTGGGCCGCATCGCGCAGCGCACCGTCGAGGCCGGCGACTTCTTCTACCCCGGCGATCTCACCGACACCGTGTCGAAGGGGCGGAACTACCACTTCCGTCGGCCCTGGGGCCTGCCGGTGCGCTACCACGACTTCGCCAAGCTCATCGAGGGCACCAACCCCGACTTCATCGAGTTCCACATGTCCTACAAGGACGTGGAGCTGGACATTGACGAAATCTTCCACGGGCGCCTGCCAATGGGTTTCACGGTCCACCTGCCCGACCTCTATGCGGGCGACTTCATCGTCAACCTGGCCAGCCCGGATGACGCGGTCTGGGAGCGGTCGATCGCTGAGACGCAGAAATGCCTCGACATCACCCGCAATCTGACCAAGTACTTCACCCTCGACGCGCCGCCGGTGTTCATCGCTACCATGGGCGGCTTCACCGCTGACGGCTTCGTGGACCCGTCAGAGCGCCCCGCGATGTATGCCCGCATCGCCCAGGCCATCGAGCGCCTCGACACCACCGACGTGCGCCTCACTGCCCAGACCCTCCCGCCCTACCCCTGGTTGATGGGTGGCCAGCAGTACCACAACCTGTTCATGGGCCTGGAGGACACGGTCGAGTTCTGTGAGCAGTACGGCCAGCGCCTCACCTTCGATGTCTCGCACTCGAAGCTGGCGGCCAACTTCCACAAGCGTCCCTTCAGCGAGTACGTGGAGAAGCTCGCCCCGCTGAGCGACCATCTGCACATCGTGGACGCCGAGGGCGTCGACGGGGAGGGCCCGCAGATCGGTGAGGGTGAGGTGGACTGGCCAGTGCTCGCCCGACAGCTGGAGGAGCTCTCCCCCGGGGTTTCGTTCATCCCCGAGATCTGGATGGGCCACACCAACAACGGACAGGGCTTCTGGACAGCACTTGACCGTTTGGAAAAGTGGTTCTGACATGAGCACCGCCCTGTGGGTCACGCCGGTCAGTAACCTGGCTGGGGTGGCCAGGCACGTGCTGGATGCCACCACAGGCGGGCTTCCGGGCTGGGACGTCGTCGTGGCGGCACCCGAGGGGGCCCTGTTGGACGCGCTCCACGACCGGGGTGTAGCGGTCCTGCCCACCGAGATGGGGGAAGGCGTCAGCACCTGGACGGCGGTGCGGCGGCTCAGGGCAGCCATCAACAAGGTGAAGCCGCAGGTGGTGCACTCCCACCTCGCCCGCGCGGATCTCCTGTCTGCAGCGGCCAGCGCCGGTCTCCCAACCAAGCTGGTCTCCACAGAGCATGGAATCGCAGCGGATCGGACCCTCTACAACGCCAATGCAGTCAAGGCCACCCTCAAACGCGCCCTGCACTGGGCCCGGTGCCAGCGAACGGACGCCATCATCGGAGTGAGCCGGTCGACGTGTGAACTGGTCCAGTCCACGTGGCGCCCACGCGCCCGAGTGGTGCTGATCCCCAATGGCATCGACCGCCCAGTCGAGCGCAAGGGCGAACCCGGGACGCGGTTCCTTTCCCTGTCGAGGCTGTCTCATGAGAAGAACATCCATCTCGTCCTGGAAGCCTTCGGACACGTCCAGGCGTCACTTCCCCAGATAAGCCTCACAATCGCTGGCGACGGGCCCCTGCGGGAACCCCTGGAGCAGCAGGCAGCCTCGGCCCGCCTGCAGAATGTGACCTTCCCCGGACATGTCTGCGCTAGCGAGGCTCTCGCATCGCACGACGTGGTGGTACAGCTCTCCGCGTGGGAGAACGCCTCCTACACGCTGCTGGACGCAGCTGCGCACGGGCTCGGCGTGGTGGCCACACCGGTCGGTGGAAATCCGGAGTTTCTCGCTCGGGACTGCCTCACGGAAGCCCGGGACCCCACGCGGGTGTCGAACCTGATGATGAATCAGGCTAAGGACCTCTGGCGGCGCCCCTCCTTGCCTGAGAACTGGCCGACCGTCGCGGGGATGAAGCGAGGGATCGTGGACGTCTACGAGCAGGTGTGGCGATGAAGGTCACCCTGGCTGCCAACCATGGCGAGATCGGCGGCGGCGAGGTCATGCTGCTGGCAATCGCGCGTGCCCTGCGTGAGGGCGGGCACGAGGTCTCAGTTGTCACCCCAGCGGAACCCGACGAGGTGGCTCGGGCGGCAATGAGCGAGGGCCTTCCGGCTACCACCATCCACGGACGGGGTACCGTCGACTACCTTCGGGGTTTGCGACGCTGGGACAGCAGGCAACGCCACGGGTTGCTGTGGTGTAACGGCTTGCGTCCTGCGCTGGCCACTGCTGGGCACGGCAATCGCATCGTACACCTGCATCAGGAACCACACGGGTCACAGGTGTTCGCCGCACGCCTGGCCTCGTGGAGGGCGCGGCGAGTGTTGGTGCCATCACACAGCCTGAGTGGCAAGGTCCCGGGCAGCACCGCACTGGAGAACTGGACCGAACCGCTGCCCTCCTCACAGCGGACTCGGCAGCCGGGAGAACCGTTCGTGCTTGGATTCCTGGGGCGTCCCTCGGTGGACAAGGGCGTGGTCGCCCTGGCGCAAGCGCTCACCCTAATCGAACAGCGGCATCCAGAAATGTACCGGCTCCTACTCGCAGGGGAGCCACGCTTCGTATCTCCCAAGGCCGAGCACGAGGTCGAAATGGCGCTGGCGCCGGTAAGGCACCTGGTGGATCGTCCGGGTTGGGTGAACCGCGAGGACTTCTTCAACTCGGTGGATCTGCTGGTCGTACCGTCCATCGCGCCGGAGTCCTTCGGGCTCGTGGTCGCAGAAGCCATGGCCGCCGAAGTACCCTTCGTGATCTCCGACGCCGGGGCTCTTCCCGAGGTCGCTGGAGCCGAGTACCCGTGGGTGGCCCGAGCTGGCCGGCCCGATGAACTGGCGGACGTGATCGTGCGCGCGGCGACGGATCCCGGTGCTCCGGATCTGAGGGCCCGATCCCTTGCCAGATGGAGGGAGCACTACTCCCCCGAAGGTGGAGCACGAAGGATCGCAAAGCTCATGTCCGCGCTGAGTAGGGAGATCTGATGGCGCTCGCAAGCATCGTCGTACCGAGCCGTGGGGGAGCCGCTCGACTCCCTGCCTTGCTGTCGGCTCTCGCCGCCCAGGACGACCCCGAGTGGGAAGCGATTGTCGTCATCGACGGTGACATCGACGACTCGGCCAGCGTGGTGGCCAAATACTCCCACCTCGCCGTTCGCAGCATCGTGTTTCCCGAGAACCGCGGCCGCGTCGCTGCCTTGAACACCGGCTTCGCGGAGGCCAGGGGGGATGTCTTGATCCGTTGTGATGACGATCTGGTGCCACAGCCCGACTATGTGCGTCAGCACAAGATGAGCCATGCAGCGGAGCCCGGCGGATCCATCGGTCTGTGCCTCAACGTTCTGCCGGACAACGCCTACGCACGGATCTACGGGAGAGAAGCAGACCGGCGGTTCCAATCGGGCGCATATGAAACACCCTCCTCGGAGCTCTGGCGCCTGTGGGGAGGGAACGTCTCCACCACCCGCGACCTGTGGAGCAAGGTCGGGCCATATGACGCCTCCTATCGCACCTATGGCTGGGAGGACGTCGACTGGGGTTACCGGCTGGCGCGCGAAGGGGTGACGATTCGCTTGGTCAGAGGAGCAGAGGTTTTGCATACCGGAGCAGCGGCGGATGTCTGGTCGCGAGTGAAGCGAGCATTTCACTCCGGAGCGGCGCGAAGAACATTTGAAGAAGTGCATGGGTCAGCCATCCTGTCGCCCCAGGCTGGCCGAAGGGGAATCTGGAACCAAGTAGTATCGTTCAGTGCCGCACACCTCGACCGAGGTCGTCTTCGCGCGGCGTCCGCAACGGTACAATTCTTTGCGCCCATACTGCCCACCTACGTTGGCCACAAGCTTGTCGCGCTTCTGGTCGAGAGCGCGGCTGTCAGCGGTTATCAGCGCCCACACGAGACGCGGGCTGACTTTTGATGCCCCGACCAAGGATCGCCATTGCGCATGATTACCTCACCCAGCGGGGGGGAGCCGAGCGCGTAGTCCTGGCCATGCATCGGGCCTTCCCAGAGGCACCCATCTACACGACGATCTACACCCCGGAAACCACCTTTCCGGAGTTCGCGGAGGCGAAGATCTTCACCTCTGAGACACTCTCGCGGATCCGTTTGCTTCAACGCGATCACCGGCTCGGTCTGCCCCTCTATCCCTGGGGCATTGACCGCACCCCAACCATCGATGCCGATGTTCTCCTGGTCTCCACCACTGGGTATGCCCACGGCTTCTCAACAAATGGAAAGAAGCTCGTCTATTGCCATTCCCCTGCCCGGTTCCTGTACCTCGCCGACGAGTACTTGGGGAAGCCCACCTGGCGGTCTCCCATCGGGTGGGCACTGGCTGCCATTCGTCCGGCGCTCATCCGCTGGGACCAGCAGGCTGCAGCCAGCGCCGACAAGTATCTGGCCAACTCCACAGTCATTCGTCAACGCATTCGACACGTTTACGGAATCGAGGCACAGGTCGTGCCAGCGCCGCCAGCCCTCACCTCCGCGGCGGAAGGTGTTCGGCCGACTGCGCTGTCTGACTGGGGCCCCGGGTACTTCCTGGTCGTCTCCAGACTTCTTCCCTACAAGAATGTCTCGCACGTCCTGGATGCCTTCCGCGAGCTACCCACCGAACGGCTGGTGGTTGTTGGCAAAGGCCCCCTGGAAGCCGAACTTCGGCGCCAGCTGCCGACGAACGCCCGAATGCTCCAAGGAATCAGCGACGCTGAACTCTCCTGGGTCTACCAGCACGCATCCGCCTTGGTCGCTCCAAGTTTCGAGGACTACGGGCTGACCCCACTGGAAGCCGCAGCCTTTGGCGTCCCCACGATCGCCCTCGGAGCTGGGGGCTATCTGGACACGGTGAAAGAGGGTATCTCTGGGCTGTTCTTCGCAGACCCCACTCCTGAGGCAATCGCCACAGCGGTGCGAGAGAGTCGGGGTAGGGAATGGGACCCCGCGAGCATCGAGCTCCACGCACAGGGTTTCAGCGAATCACGCTTTGCTGAAGCCCTGGGACGAGAAGTCGACACGCTGTTCGGACAGTGAAGGCTTGGTGTCGGATACCTCCTCCACGCCGAATCTCCAGCCCCAGGCAAGGCCGAGGAGGAGGAGAGCTGGTGTCGTGAAGAACACTTCTCCGAGTCGGGAGGCCGTCACCAGGAGAACCAGCAGACCCCCCTCCACAAGGGCGAGGTTGCGCGGCACCTGCGCAGTGGACAGCAGCCCCATCCCCTTGTACGCAACGAGATAGAGCATGATGGCGACCATGACCCATCCTCCTTCGATGCGAAGGGCGGAATAGGAGTTGTGGAAGAACATGAAGTCGGCGCTGCCCACGTCGACCCATGCCGTGCCGAGGCCATCCCCCCACCACGGGGATCGCGCCAACTTTGCCTCCGTGGCGAGATCCACCTGCTCCCTGAACCAATCTGTGCCCTCCCGGTTGGCGAAGACCCCGATTCGAGCAAAGCGGGCTTCGACGAACTGAAGGAACCAGATGATCCCGCCAGCCAGCACCAGGCGCGGAACCACGCTGAACTTGTTTCGAACAGCTACCCAGAGAAGAGCGACGGCTGCTGCCGCCATGGATGTACGCGAACCCGTCAGGAAGAGCAGAACTGCGAATACGGCGACATGCATGAGCTGCCCGCGACGGCGGGTGAAAAGAACCAGCCCCACGATCAGCAGAACCGCATACACCAGGCCTGCGACATTCTTGTCCGTCATGAAACCTGTCAGGTAGGGCGGGTAATTGTTCGGGGCAAACCCAGCATAGAACAAGCCAGCATTCAGGAGCGCCCCCACCAGATAGCCGGTGATCAGGGACTGGGCATGGATCCGGCCCACTGCGATCGTTGCTCCGAACGCAAGCAGGATCATCATCTTCGTGGCGCGAATCTGCCATGGGAACCCGTTGAGCGCCGATACAGCAATGGCCCACGCCACCATGAATGAGTACACCAGGGCGATGCTCCCAAGGCCCGCGACGCGTCGCGTCGGTCGTCGGGTGACCCCCAGGGCGATCACCAGGGCCATGACGAGGATGCCTGTCGGTTGGTTGACCCCCGGCAGTGGGTAGCGATCCCACGTGAGAGCCAATCCCAGCAGGAAGTCCATCGCGACCAGACTGGCCAGCGCGCGGGTCATCGGCTGTCCGTCGACATCTGACGGCCTCCCCACACGCGTGGGATTGCCCACGCCGGAGGAACTCACTGCCTGCGCCCGTCAGCATCGCGAGGGGACATCCGTGCGGCCACTCTGGTAAACCCGCCGCTCGGCTCGTCATCGACCGCAAGATCCGTGCGTCCTGACGGCCGCTGAGCGATGGCAGCTGGGATCACCATGCCGATCTCGGGTGCTGCAGCAGCGTAATACCCACCCTTCGTGCCGTAACCCTTTCCGTACCCATAGCCGTAGCCATAGCTCGCGTCACCGAAGCTACCGCGCGTGAGGCGGTTCAGCACAGTCCCCAAGAGCGCTCCGCCAACCATCCCGAGTTGCTCAGCACAGACCCTGACATGTTCCCGCTCAGTCCTACCACCCACGGCCACCAAGAGCACTCCGTCAGTCACCGCCGACAGGACAGAGGCGTCCGTGACCGCCAGCATCGGTGGTGCGTCAATGATCACCATCTGTGTCCGGCGCAACTCCTCGAGCAGGTCAACCATTCGTTGGGACCCGAGGAGCTCGCTGGGATTGGGCGGGATCCGACCCGCGGGAAGGAGGCGAAGGCCAGAAACCCCGGTCTCGACGACCGCGTCCTCCAGGTTCACATCGCCTACCAGCACCTGGGAAAGGCCGATCCCTGGGTCCACCCCGAAGATCGTTGATTGCGTGGGGCGCCGAAGATCGCAGTCGACAACAGTGACTTGCTGCCCAGAAAGCGCCAGCAGTCGAGCGATGTTGGAGGCCACCGTGGACTTGCCTTCGCCCGGATTGGCGCTGGACACGACGATGCTGGTGAGCGGGTTGTCGACGTGGACGAAGCGCAGGTTCGTGCGAAGCTTCCGCAGCGCCTCGCCGGCAACCCCGCCCACTTCCATCACACCCTTCCCCTGACGCTGCTTACGGAAGTCCTTGGAGTCAGGAATGAGCCCCAGTACTGGCCTCCCGGTCAGTTCCTCGACATCCTTCTTCGTGCGCACCCTCACGTCGAGCTGACGCTTGACCAACGCGTAGGTCAGACCGAGCAAGAGCCCCGCGAGAAACCCAAGAATCAGATTGCGGATGAGGTCGGGGCGCTCTGGCGCTGCGGGCGCCAGAGCCTGCTCATAGGGGAGGATGTGGATGCTCGTCAGCTTCGACAAATCCTTGGCAGCTGCTCCCCGCTGCTCCGCCTGGGCGTAGGTTTCCATCCGGAGTGCCTCTGCTGTCAGCGCCTTCAAGGCTGCGTCAGCTGTCGCCTGTGCTGAGCGAGCCGAGGGCGCGGCCGCAGAGATCTGGATGAACCCCGTGCCGGGCCGCACAGAGGCCGTGTAACTACCTGGCGCGACGCCCACGGTCTTCATCTCCTGATTGACGCGCACCGCCACGGCGCGGGTGGTGATGAGGCTGGAATACACGCCCGCCCTTGCCTGTGCCGTGAGGTCGCTCTGCGCTGCGTTCGCCACCGACATGGAGTCTCCGGCCACCACCAGACCGACCGCCTGTGCTCGGAAGACGGTGGGTCTGGTCAACGTCCACGCCGCCGCGAGACCACCACCCAGGAGCCCACCGATCAACAGGACCAACGCGTTCTTCCTGAGTAACCGGACGAGGTCAAGCAGGGTCATGAAGGATTCCTCCAGCTATTTCCAGCCAATGAACGGCAGCACTTCGGACCCAAACGGATCATCCGCCATGATGCCATAATGGCTTGGAGACAGTGTCACTGAAGGGGGACGCTGCTGGTCGAGGAGGCATCTGTTGACGGCGTCCGATGTACGCGGGCTGGCAACGGTCAAGCATCTCAGTTCCCCTTGGAGACGTTCACTGATTGTCAGTGCACTTGTGGTCAATGACACGTGGGTGATCATTCTCACGTCGCAGGTGGCAATTCAGCTCCGCACCCGAATGCCCATCCTCGGTGGGGCCCCGGATGTGGCTGCGCTGGTCAACCCTCTGGTGGCGGCCATCGTGGTCGGCTGGCTGTTCATGATCCATCTCGCGGGCGGCTATCGTCACCAGCATGTTGGAGCCGGAACCACGGAGTATCGAGCCGTTGTTCGCGGTTCACTGATGACTGCGGGGCTCCTGGCAGCCAGCGCCTATCTGTTCCAATATCCGCTCTCGCGAGCCTTCTATTTTCTCTTCTTCGTCGTGGGGATCCCGGCACTGGTGGGGACCCGCTATCTGGTGCGCAAGACCCTTCACTGGATGCGTCGCCATGGGTACCTCCGCGTGCCGATGCTCATCGTGGGTGACCGCGTCCATGTCAACGAACTGAACCGGGTGATGAGGCGCGAGCGCTGGGTGGGATATGACTTGGTCGGCGCCCTGACCTATGACCGTGACGAGGGGGCTTTCGACGTTCCGGTGATGGGCACTCCGGACGATGTCGTGCTCGCCACACGGCAGTCCAGGGTGGACGCCGTCGTCTTCACCGAAGGCTCCTTTCGACGCCCCCATCACTTCAACCAGCTGGCCCGTGAGCTCGAGCAGGAAGACGCCCAGCTCATCGTCATTCCGTCACTGACTGAGATCGCCTCGGAACGCGTCAACCTCCACGCTGTTGCGGGCGTACCGCTGCTCCGCATCGCCAAGCCACAGGCTGAGCGGGCAGGACGCGGCCTCAAGCGTGTGTTCGACCTCTCCGCATCCGTTGTGCTTCTGCTGCTCCTGAGCCCGATCCTTCTGCTCACTGCCATCGCCGTGAAGGCGGGCGATGGTGGCCCCATTCTGTTCCGACAGCCCCGAGTGGGTCGTCGCGGTCAGCCCTTCAACTGCCTCAAATTCCGTTCCATGGTGGTCGGTGCCGATGAGGTCCAGGAATCGTTGCCGGCAGAGAACGACGGTGCCGGCCCGCTCTTCAAGATGAAGAACGACCCTCGCGTGACCACGGTGGGTCGCTTCATCAGGCGCTACTCGATCGACGAGCTCCCACAGCTCTGGAACGTGGTCCGTGGGGACATGAGCCTGGTGGGGCCGCGCCCAGCCCTACAGCGGGAAGTGGACCAGTACAAGGCCCATGTGGTCCGCCGTCTCGACGTGCGCCCGGGAATCACAGGGCTGTGGCAGGTCTCGGGTCGATCGAATCTGTCCTGGGATGACACCGTCCGGCTTGACCTGTACTACGTCGACAACTGGTCCTTTGTTCAGGACCTGGCAATCCTTGGCAAGACGGTGTCGGCGGTCTTTCGATCTGACGGGGCCTACTAGGCTCAGCGGCCGAGATCCACCAAATGCCTCAGGTAGGCACCGTAGCCGGACTTGGCATAGCGCTCCGCGCGCTCAAGCAGTTCTTCGTCTGACAGGAAACCTCGACGCCAGGCAGCCTCCTCCGGACAGCCCACCTGGAGTCCCTGACGCGCCTGGATCGTCCTCACGAAGTTGGACGCATCGTTCAACGAGTCGAAGGTGCCGGTGTCGAGCCAGGCGGTGCCCCGCGGGAGCAGAGTCACCTGCAACTTTCCCCGTTCCATGTACACGCGATTGACGTCGGTGATCTCCAGCTCTCCGCGCGCCGACGGCGTGAGGTTGCGAGCAATCTCAACCACTGCATTGTCATAGAAGTACAGACCGGGCACTGCATAGTTGGACCTGGGGTGCGCGGGCTTCTCCTCAATGGAGACGGCGAAACCGTTCCCGTCGACCTCGACCACGCCGTACGCGGTGGGATCTGCCACCCAGTAGCCGAACACGGCAGCCCCGTCCACATCGGCTCGGCTCCTGAGCTGGGTTCCCAGCCCCGGCCCGTAGAACAGGTTGTCACCCAGGACGAGGGAGACCTTGTCATCGCCGATGAAGTCCGCGCCGATCGTGAAGGCCTGCGCCAATCCCCTGGGTTCGGGCTGGACTGCGTACTGGATGGAGATCCCGAACTGTGATCCATCACCGAGCAGATGCTTGAAATTGCTCGCCTCGTGCGGGGTGGTGATGACGAGCACCTCGCGAATGCCCGCGAAAATCAGGGTGGAAAGCGGGTAATAGATCATCGGCTTGTCATACACCGGCACCAATTGCTTGCTGGAACCCAGCGTTACCGGATGCAGACGTGAGCCGGTACCACCGGCCAGAATGATTCCGCGCATGGGGCCAGCATGTCACAACAGCGTTGGCATAGTCGTCGCTCAACCCGAGAACGCGGTTGCTGGCTAGGATGAACGTTGTGACTGCCATCTTGTGTACCGGTGGAGCAGGGTTCATTGGCGCAAACTTCGTCCACCAGACCTTGGAGAGCACGGACGACATCCTCACCGTGCTCGACTCCCTCACCTACGCCGCGCAGCCAGCCTCGCTCCAGGGCCTACCGCAGGACAGGTGCACTCTGGTGGAGGGCGACATCACCGACGCTGGTCTCGTGGACAAGCTGGTCGGTGACCATGACATCGTCGTCCATTTCGCCGCTGAAAGTCACAATGACAACTCGCTGAATGATCCCTATCCGTTCATCCATACCAACTTGATCGGGACCTTCACCATCCTTGAAGCCGTCCGCAAGCACGGCAAGCGGCTGCACCACATCAGCACTGACGAGGTGTATGGCGACCTCGAACTGGATGACCCGGCGAAGTTCACCGCGACGACTCCCTACAACCCGTCGAGTCCCTACTCCGCATCCAAGGCGGGTTCGGACCATCTGGTCCGGGCCTGGGTGCGGTCCTTCGGGGTCAACGCGACCATTTCGAACTGTTCCAACAACTACGGACCTCGCCAGCACGTGGAGAAGTTCATCCCACGCCAGATCACGAATGTGATCGACGGCGTCCGGCCCAAGCTCTACGGCGCCGGGCAGAACGTTCGCGACTGGATCCACGTGGACGACCACAATTCGGCGGTGCACCGCATTCTGGGCGCCGGCAGGCCAGGCGAGACGTACCTCATCGGCGCGAATGGGGAGATGAACAACAAGGCCGTCGTCGAAATGATCCTGGAACTGATGGGCCAGCCCCGTGACGCCTATGACCATGTCACTGACCGGGCCGGGCACGACCTGCGCTACGCCATCGACGCCACCAAGCTGCGCGAAGAGCTCGGATGGGCCCCGCAGTACACCAACTTCCGTGAAGGCCTGGCCGCCACCATCGAGTGGTACCAGGAGAACGAGGACTGGTGGCGTCCCATGAAGCAGGCCACCGAGGCCAAGTACGCGGCCAAGGGGCAGTGATGGCCGAGCTTCGCGTGGAGAAGACCCCCATCGAGGGCCTGCTCGTGGTCCACCTGCCAGTCCACGGGGACAACCGCGGCTGGTTCAAGGAGAACTGGCAGCGAGCCAAGATGACGGCACACGGGCTTCCTGACTTCGGCCCGGTCCAGCAGAACATCTCCTTCAACGCCTCGCGTGGTGCCACTCGTGGCATCCATGCCGAACCGTGGGACAAGCTCGTCTCCCTCGCCACCGGGCGGATGATGGGCGCGTGGGTTGACCTGCGCGAGGGTGAGGGCTTTGGCACCACGGTGACAGTCGAGATGGGGCCAGAGACTGCGGTGTTCGTCCCGCGCGGTGTGGGGAACAGCTACCAGGCCCTGGAAGACGGCACCGCCTATTGCTACTTGGTCAACGACCACTGGAGCGCCGAGGCCCGAGAGAGGTACACCTACGTGAACCTCTTCGACCCGGCACTCGGTATCGACTGGCCCATTGCTCGGGAGGACGCCGAGATCTCGGCGGCTGACCAGAACCATCCGATCCTGGCCGACGTCACGCCGATGGGGCGCAAGCGCACCGTCGTCACCGGGGCGGGAGGGCAATTGGCCCGAGCCCTCGCGAAAGAGCTTCCGGACGCCCTGATGCTGACGTCCGAGCAGTTCGACATCACCGACTCTGAAGCTGTCGCGAACCACGACTGGTCCACCGTCGACACGATCATCAATGCGGCCGCGTACACCGCGGTGGACCTGGCGGAGACTCCGCAAGGGCGTCGAGATGCTTGGGCAGTGAACGTCTCCGGGGTGGCGAACCTGGCAGCAGCAGCACGAGCACACCGGCTGACTCTGGTCCACGTGTCCAGCGACTACGTCTTCGACGGCGTGAAGACGGAGCACACCGAGGACGAACCATTCAGCCCGCTGGGTGTCTATGGACAGACGAAAGCGGCCGGGGACCTGCTGGCGGCCACGGTGCCCCAGCACTACATCGTGCGCACCAGCTGGGTGGTCGGAGAGGGACGCAACTTCGTGGGGACGATGGCGTCCTTGGCTGACAAGGGAGTGTCGCCCTCGGTCGTCGCTGATCAGTACGGTCGTTTGACGTTCACGGAAGATTTGGCGGCGGGCGTGCTGCACCTGCTCCGAAGCGGCGCTGAGTATGGCACCTACAACCTGACGAACTCGGGCCCCGTTCACAGCTGGGCGGAGATCGCGGCTCGAGTCTTCGAACTGCGCGGACGCTCCGCCAAGGACGTCACGCCGGTGACGACCGCTGCCTACTCCGGGGGCAAGCAGGTGGCACCGCGACCGGTGCACAGTACCCTCGATCTCGCGAAGATTGCTGCGACCGGCTTCGAGCCCCCCTCGGCCGCCGGGCGACTCGAGGAGCACGTGAGGGTGATGTCGTGACCCGTCGGCTTGTCGTGGAAGGTCTGGGCGCCCGCATTGGCCTTGAGATGCAGGAGGGCCAGTACGGCGACGCTGCTGACGCTGCACTCTGGGCCCAGATCCGCCACGCCTGGTCGCGCGCCACGGTCAGCCACGATGGGGACGATCCGGCTCTGCGATGGGTTCGTCTGCGGCTTGGGCAATCGAGCTCTGATGTCGTCACCAGCGACGCCGCCGAGACGTTGATGCCCAGGCTCACCCAGGAGGTCACGCATGCCGTCATTGATGCCCGGATCGGTCAACTCCTCCTGCTCCATGCGGGCGGGGTGAGCAACCCCCGCACGGGCGATTCGCTGGTCTTCGTGGCTCCCGGCGGGACAGGCAAGTCCACTCTCACCCGAACCCTCGCCCACCGATACGGATACCTCACCGACGAAACAGTCGGCGTGGACCCCGGGGGCCGGATCCATCCCTACCAGAAGCCGTTGTCCACGCGGCCGGCGGTTCCAGGCCCCAAAGTGGAGCTTTCCCCGGATGCTCTGGGGCTCGCGAGGCCAGGCGCCACGCCCACACTGCGCCATCTGGTGCTGCTCGACAGACGCCAGGGAGTGGACTTCCAGGTAGAACGCCTCAACACCGTCGAGGCGATCCGGGCGATGGTCCACGAGACCTCGTCGCTGAGCAAATTGCCCTCCGCGCTGCACGTCATTGCTGGACTGCTGGAGGGGACGGGGGGCGCCGAGCGTTGGACGTACTCGGAGCACACCACGCTGCTGGGCGCAGCAGAATCATGGTTGGGGACGCCATGAGGTGCTACGCATGGCACCCGTCCGTGGCAGACATGCTGGTGACTGAGGACGGTGCACTCGTTCTCACCGACGTCGAGTTGCTGGATCTGAGCCCGCTGTCCCAGTTGGTGATGACGTTGTGCGAGCGCACTCCCCAATCCGCCGAACGGCTCACCCGGGCCTGTGTCGACGAGTTCGGAGCACCCGGGTCCGGGAGCGCTTCGGAACGTGTGCGGCAGGCCCTTGAGCACCTTGAAGCTGCCCAGCTCCTGCACGTGGTGGATTGCTGATGAGTAGTCCGTCGACGCTTCCCCTGCACTTGCGTGTGCACTTCACCCACGCCTTCCTGCAGTTCGTGGCGGACACCGAGGGAATCGACCTGCTGCACGTCAAGGGCCCTGCTCTTCACCCTGACCTCCTGCAGCGGGACGCCGACGGGCAGCCTGTTGCTCGCTCTTCCACGGATGCGGACGTGTTGGTACGACCTCAGGATGCGCGGCGCTTTCTGAAGTCCTTGGAAGCCCGGGGATGCATGATGCACACCAGTTTCGCCACTGGTTCCCCCTTCGAGCATGCCGCCACCATGTGGTCTGAGCATCTGGGCTACGCGGACATCCATCGGTTCTTTCCGGGCATCGGCACCGGTCCGGAGCAGGCCTTCGACGACCTGTGGACACGTCGAGAGACCATCGAGGTGGCCCATCGCCCCATCGCGGTGCCCAGCGTCCTCGACCAACGGCTCCTCATTCTGCTCCACGCGGCCCGGTCGGGTGTTCCGGACAACAGCGACAAGCGGCGTGCGTGGGACGAGGCCACCGACGACCAGCGAAGTGCAGTACGCGCGCGCGCCCATGACCTCAAGGCGGAGGTGGCTCTGGCGGCTGCGATTGGTGAACTCGACCGACATCGACTCTCCTCCAGCTACAGCTTGTGGGACCAGTTCTCACGTCATTCGCAGCACAGCCGCATTGCTGAATGGGCCGCCCGACTGCGCGCAGCGCCCACGCCCCTCGGCAAGTTGGCGGTGGCAACCCGAGCGCTCCGGGTCAATGCGGATCGCCTGGCGCTCGAGCTGGGGCATCGACCCACCCGACAAGAGCTCCGCGCGGCCTACGTGGCGCGGTTCAGGCGGGCCGCGCGGGAATTGCTGGGTCGAGACAGCGGAGAACGGTGATGTGGACCCTGCACCCCAATGTGGCCTGGCTCGAGGATGGGTCCGGGAGGATCCATGCCATGAACCTGCCCGATGGCGAGATCGTCGTTCTTGATGAGGTCGCCGCAGTCATCTTCCACGATGTTGCCGAACATGTGGACCCGCTCGTCCAGGCCCGGGAGCGCTGGCCGGCGGAGGCCGAAGAAGCGGTCACGGGCGTCGTGGATTTCCTGGACCAGCTACACACCATGGGCATCGTGACTCTGGAGGGAGTGCACCATGACGGAGAGCCCCAACCATGACAACCGGATGCCGGCAGACCACATATCGCCTCGTCGGTTCGAGGGAGATTACCCGCGGTCAGCGGCAACACCGCCCAGACCGCGTTCAGGTCGCGGCACGCGGCCACTCCAAGTCCTCTTCGTGTGCACCGCCAACATCTGTCGTTCTGCCTACGCGGATCTCCTTGCCAACTCCTCGGGGATCTCTGGAGCTCAGTTCACCTCAGCGGGGACCCACGCATTGGTGGGGCACCCGATCGATCCACCGATGGCGGCACGACTGCCACGAGGCGTCGACTGGGCTGGGCACCGCGCGAGACAGCTCACCCAAGGGATCGCGGAACGGGCCGACCTGATCATCGCCATGTCGGAGCGCCACCGCGAGTACGTGCTGGATGAGTGGCCGGTCCTGGCTCGCCGCACCTTCCTGATCGGGCAGGTGGCGCGCGAGATGCGCACGATGCCGTTGGAGGTCCCCCTCAGCGCAGCCACGGAGCACCTGTGGAGGAATCGCACCAGACAATCAGGAGACTCGATCAGGGATCCCTTCGGACGAGGAGACCAGGCCGCCGCCGAGTGCGCGGCCAGGCTCGATGCCATGCTCGGTGAGATACTGGATCGAATACAGCGTTCCGAGCTAGGGAGATCTGTCCCATGAGCAATGACGACTTGAGCCTTTTCAAGGAGGAAGCCGAGGCCACCTCAGCCCCACCTCCTCAACGCGGCATCAAGCCACGCAAGCGTCTCCGTGACCGTTGGCTACTGCTCACGATCCTGGTCGTTTTGGGCGCAATCCTTGCAGGGCTGGCCGTTGTGGCGGGTTGGTACGGGAAGTCGATCGTGGACGGGATGAACTCCGTCAAGAGAGAGCAGAAGTTGGCCCCCCCGGTGTACAGCGGACGGCCGGACGAGACGCAGGTCAAAGAGGGCGAGAAATATGCGCCGCTCAACATTCTCCTGATGGGAGCCGATGCGCGCACGCCCAATGAGCGTGGACGTTCCGACGTGCTCATGGTCCTGCACATCCCGGGCAACCGGAAGGGCATGTACCTGACCTCGATTCCGCGTGACTACTGGGTACCGATCCCTGGCCACGGAACCGCAAAGATCAATGCAGCGTATTCATGGGGTGGGCCGCCTCTGGCTGTGAGGACGGTGGAGGAGCTCACCGATGTTCGGATCGACCACACCGTCTGGCTCAACTTCGACGGCTTCATGAAGGTGATCGACTCCTTGGGCGGAGTGTCCGTCTACAACCGATACGACTCCACCATCGACGGCGTCCACTTCCCCAAGGGGATGGTGGAATTGGACGGCGCCAAGGGGCTGCTCTTTGTCCGGAACCGATACGACCTGCCCAACGGCGACTTCGATCGAGCCGAGCGGCAGCGGGACGTCATCAAGGCGGTGATCGAGAAGCTCCTGTCGAAGGGCACTCTTGCGGACCCGCAGAAGTTCCGCGACGCGATCACCACGCTGGGGCCCAATTTCACTGTGGATCCCGGACTGACCAACAAGAAGATCTTTGACCTTGGTACCCAGATGCGGATCACCAGCAGCCAGCAGATCGAGTCGCTTCAGGCGCCCATCGGGCCCTTTGGCACGAGCAGGGACGGGCAATGGTACGTCTCGCCTGACTGGGACAAGTTGAAGAAGATGTCCGCGGCTCTGCGCACGGACACGATGGCCGAGTACGTCAAGGGCAGCTGACAGTTGAGGCCCGTTCGGCCTCACCCGGTTCCAGCTTCACACGTCAATGAAAGGTGATTCGTGTCGAGGAGACGCCAAGGCGCTGCTACCGAGCTGAGACAGGACTCGCAGCTGCTCCGCACGTTGTTCACGCTGGTCCCCTGGCCGATGCGCCGCAGGGTGGTCATGCTGGTCGTGGCGACAGCGCTCGTGGCTGCACTGGACATCTTTGCCGTGGGCGCCATGTTGCCTCTGACCCAGATGCTCACGACACAAGACGTTCCGCCCCTGGTTCAGCGCTACTTGGTCCCCATGGTTCGCACGTCCGACCGGCAGGAGCTATTGCTGGTTCTGGCGACTGGGGTCGGTCTGGCCTTCATCATCAAGAACCTGCTGACCATCGTGCTGCGCTGGTGGAGCATCGGCGTGACGCAGAAGGCGTCGGCGGCCGCGCAGAGTGAGATGCTCCGTCGATATGTGGCGAGCCCCTACTTGGCGCACCGAATGCGCTCCAAGGCAACCATTCTCCAGGTGGTGACTTCCGCTGTTCCCACCTCCTTCGGGTCGGTACTCCTGGGGTACATCACAATTCTGGTTGACGGTCTCACCATGGTGATGTTGTTTCTCACCCTCCTTCTCATCGCACCCCTCGCATCGGTGGCCGCCCTGGCGGTCTTCGGTGGTGCTGCTCTCCTCGTCGCCAGGGTCCTCAAGCCGTGGGCCCTACGGGTGGCGCTGCGAAGCCTGGAGCTGAACACGGCTGCGTGGGGCTACGTCAATCCGGCCATCGAGGGGTTCCGGGAGAGTCGCATCTTCGGGAAGCAGCAGCTCTTCACGGAGGCCTACGACGAGAATCGACAGAACGCCGCATCCCTCAACCGGGACAGCGTGATTCTGGGCGAACTTCCCAAGTACATCTTCGAGGTCGTCATGATCCTGGGGATCATCCTCATCGCTGTCGTCCTCTTCCTGACACACGACGAATCCACGGCTTTTGGCATGCTGGCGATGTTCGCAGCTGCGACAATCCGTATCGTCCCCGCCCTGAATCGACTGGTCGCCACCCTCAACGGGGTTCGCGCGGGGCGCTCCTCACTGGAACTGGTGTGCAAGGAAGTTCACGAGCTCAGCGTGGACATGGGCCTCGCGCGAAGCACTGGGGAAGTGATCGTCCAAATTCCGCCGGATGACATCGTGGTCAAGGACCTGAGTTTTCGTTTCCCGGATGGAGGCTCCGATGTTCTGTCCGGAGTGGACGTGCGCATTGAGGCCGGTAGCACGGTGGCGCTGGTGGGCTCATCGGGCGCTGGAAAGACAACCTTCGCCGACATCCTCTCCGGGCTTTTCGAACCCACCACCGGCTCCATCACCGTGCATGGGGTCGACATCACGGAGCACCCCCGCTCATGGCTGGCCAATGTCGCCGTCGTCTCACAAAAGGTCTACGTGTGGGATGCCTCACTTCGCGACCTCATCACCTTCGGTGAATCTCCTGAGACGGTCGATGAGACGCATCTCCACGAAACCGTCCGGCGTGCAGGCCTCGCCCAGGTGGTTGCCTCTCTGCCTCACGGCCTGGAAACCCGCATCGGTGAGGGCGGCGCCCGACTGTCCGGCGGCCAGGTCCAGCGCGTCGGAATTGCGCGCGCCCTCTATGCGAGACCCTCGGTCCTCATCCTCGACGAGGCCACCAGTGCCCTCGACAATCAGACCGAGCACGAGATCACCGAGACCATCAAGTCATTGCATGGCCAGATCACTGTCATCGTGATCGCCCATCGACTCTCAACAGTGCAGCATGCAGACGAGATTCTGTTCTTCTCGCACGGCCGCCTGAAGGGACGTGGCACGATGGCGGAGCTGCGGCACCAAGAACCGGAGTTTGCTCGCCTCGTGGAACTGGGCTCCCTGCGACTCGACAACCCCCGGCCAAGCTCATGACGTCAGCGACGGCGAAGGCTCTCGGTGTGGGCGTCGCTGCGTCCTCTACTGCGCGTCAAACGCCGCCACAGCCACCCGTCCGGAACACTTCGCCCAGTGGAAACGTATTCGACCACCGAGTCGTAGTCGAGGATCTGGCATTGTTCGTCGAGCGCCCGCCGCGTTCCCGCCACCAGCAGACGATCATTGCGCTTGAGCGCGACCTCGTCCTCGGGCGCGAAGATGCGTTCGTTGCTCCGGATGATCATCAGAACCACTGCCCCCAGCGGGGAATCGCGGTCCTCTGGATGCTTCCCCAGATCTCCCACCGTCAACGGTGAATGCTGCATCCAGCGAACAGCCGCCGGAGCCCCGGATCGGTCAAGGGTGAAGGCCCGTCGCATGGGAGCCTGGTCTCCCCAGCATGCTCTGAGGCGCCTATTGAGTCCGGATGCCCACGCTTCATCTTGCTGAATCGCGTACTCGACGAACTCCCACAGCAGGGGGGTCACCATGCGACCGAGCACCTCATTGGCCATCAGATCGCTGGCGCAATAGACAGCGTCAACCTGCATGGCTTCGAGAAGGGCTCGGTAGGCGTACGAGTGCTGTCGGACCGCCACGAAGAGATCCGGGTTGTCGTCACGCGCCTGCTCGGCGAGGGCGACGTTCACGGTGTCGGTATCGCTTCCCGCGATGAAGCCCACAGCGCCTGACACATCCGGGTGATCCCGCCTCGGGTCCACGACGTCCACCTCAAGGCCCGCTGCGCGAAGATCGCGGCAGACCTCGTCCGTGAATGGGCCTTCCCCGGCGACAACCCAGCGGCCATCTGTGGGGATGTGGGGAACGAGCGTCGTGGTGGGGCGCTCGTCCGCCATCAGCGTGGTGACCAGTTCGTAGGTGGCGGGACGCTGCATGGCCAGCATCAAATAGCTTCCGAACTTGTCCGACGGCTCGATCACAGCGCCGGTGTCGAACGCTCGCATCCGCTCCGCAGTGACGCGGTGGTGCGCCCGCGCAATGACGGGAACCTCGTCGCGCAGGAGTGAGGCCGCCATGACGACCGCGAGATTCGTGTCGTCATCGTTGGTGAGCGCGAGGACGCCGGCACACAATGGGCTACCGAGCCCGGCCAAGCCGAGGACGCCCGGCATTCCCCCATCAGCGGACAGGCCCGGGACGTCTGCAAAGAGGCTCTCGGTCTCGAGGCGATTGATGGCGTTCTCGTCCTCGTCAACCACGACGACTCGTCGCCCATGGGCATCGAGCCCCAGCACCACCTGGCGGCCGGTTTTGCCGTACCCGACGACGATGATGAACTCTTCGCGCAGTCCACGAACGTGGCGGGCGAAGCGGTGGGTGGCGAAGGCGTCCCGCACGGTGGGGTCCTGAAGGAGGGTGAGTGCGGTGCCGATCGCGTAGGCCCAGCCCAACACGGTGACGTAGATCGCCAAGGTCGTCCACATCCGTTGGGCGGTGGACAGCTGCACGATCTCGCCGTAGCCGATGGTGGCCGCGGTGTAGGTCATGAAGTAGAACGACTCGAAAAGTGTGAGCCTGCTGCCATCCGTCCCGGGGATCTGGGACAGGCCCACCGAGGCGCCGACGAGGATCATGACCAGCACCACCAGCGGCTTCCGAAGGCGCCGCAACATGACGAAGATCGCATCGGATGTGGGGGTCTCGTACGGCACCGGCACGGGCAGGCGTCCGCGTCGACGACGATAGCGCGACTGGCTCAGGAGCAGGAGCAGCGGGTTGGCCATGCGGCCCTCAGCGGCGCTGGAAGGAGATTGTCTCGATGACGAGCAGGATGATCGAGACCACGTTGGCCAGCAGGGCCCCACCCGAGAGCGAGACGACCGTGGAGATCTCGGCGGGCTCCAACGGTGTGGACTGGGCCGACCAGTAGATCAGGAAGGCGGCAGCGCCCACGAGCTGCAGGGAGGCCACCAGAGAGGTCGCCAGATGGGTGGCGCCGATCTGGGTCCGGTCGCCGAACTTCAGCACCAGAGCGATGATGTTCACGACAACTGCTGAGTACAACTCCCATGGGCTGTGGAGGTTCACGTCACCCAGGTCACCGACGAAGAAACCGAAGTTCAGGGTGCCGGCCAGCAACACCACGAAGGAGAAGACCACCTTCTCGAGATTCATGGAAAGAGGCTAGCCCAGGCGGCAGGAGCAGGGACTCAGGCGCGTCCGAAACGGCGCAGCACTGGAGCCAGGAGCTCGTCCACCTCGGGAATGCCAGCCCGACGAAGGGTGAACCAGGCCACCACCAGGAAAAGCCCACCCCCGATCATCAGCTGCAGCAGCGCGACCACTAGTCCCCCACCGACCAGTCCGAGAGCCCACACCACGACCCCGCCCGCGAGTGCGGCAAGAAGCGAGCAGAGACCGACCTTGACGTAGAGGTTGATCACCGGGCGCAGGTCGTAGCCGCCCATCTGCTTGCGCGCCACGAGGACGAAGGCGACCGCGGCGACCGTGTTCGCGATGGTCTGACCCAGCGCGATGGTGAAAACCGCCCATTCCTTGGGCACAAGGAAGGCAGTGAAAGCAATGGCGATTTGCACCCCGGTGAGCAGCGCCTGGAGCCACAGGTTGGTGCGCCCATCTTCTCGGGCAAAGCAGAATCGCTGCTGCAGGGTGGTGACTCCGAACGCCATCGTGCCCAGCGCCATTGCTGAAAGGATCCAGGCAACGGCAGCATGGTTGGTGCCAGACCCCGGCAGCAGCACCCGCACGATCGGGTAGCTGAGGGCGATCATCGCGGCGCTCATGGGGATCACTGCCACCGCTGGCATCGTCAGCGAGCGGGTCATCAACTGGCGCATGCGGTTGTCGTCGCCGTCCTGGAACGCTCGGCTGAACGCCGGGTACAGGGCCGTCAGGATTGACACCGTCACGAACGAGTGCGGCAGCATGAAGATCTGGAAGGCCTGGTCGCGGGCCAGCACCGAGGGAACGTTGAGGTCATTGCCTCGAATGGCCGTCATGATCCGCTGGACGATGAAGCCGCCGATCTGGGCGATGACCAGAGCGGCGAAGGTCCAGCCCAGGATCTTTGACGCCTGCCCCAAGCCGTGCCCACGCAGGTCGAAACGGGGCGTCCATCGGAAGCCGCCCTTGATGAGCGGGTAGACCAGTGACAGCCCCTGTACGGCGATGCCCAATGTTGACGAGACGCCCACGATCCAGAGCAGAGTGGCGGGCGGCGCAGCGAGTTGGCCAGCCTTGCCCCACGCCACCAGCACCCACACCAGCCCGGTGATCTGGACGATGTTGGCCAGCGCCGGAGCCCACATGAACGCAGCAAACTGGCCCCGTGCGTTCAGCACCTGGCCGAGCAGCGTGTACAGGCCGTAGAAGGCGATCTGAGGGAGGCAGAGGTAGGCGAAGAAGATCGCCACGCCCTGGCTGTCCGGCGGCAGGTCCGAGGTGAGCTTGACCAGCAGCGGCGCTGCAAGAGTGGCGAGGATCGCGACGACCACCACGGCCCCGATGGCGGCCGTGACGAGGCGGTCGACGAAGTCCTTCCCGCCATCCTCACGCTTGAGCGCCTTGGTGATCTGCGGCACCAGGACAGCGTTCAACACGCCGGCCGAGAGCAGGATGTAGACATAGTTCGGCAGCGTGTTCGCGATCTGGAAGGCATCGCCCGCCAGCGAAGTACCAAACACTGCGGCGATCAGCGCGGTGCGAACCATGCCGAGCACCCGGGAAACCATCGTGCCTGCGGCCATGACTGCCGAGCTGCGGACCAGCCCGCGCGTTTCACCGCCGGATTCGGTCGGGCCGGTCGGCCCGACCACCTGCGGCTCGGCTGGGGCGGTGTGCGCAGCCGGTTCCACCCGCCGCAGGACGGTGGTCTCCTGCTGGGAGGGGTCGGCGTCCTCCCCGCGCCAGGGCCCGAGAACCGGATCATCCTCGGGCGGGCGACCGCCGAAGAAGTCATGGAGGGGGACGTAGAGCGTGTTCTCCTGGGGGTCCTCGCTCGGCTCGGGCTGTGGCGTGGCCGTAGGTGGGTGGAGCACAGACCAATCGCCGGACGAAGGCTGCGGACGCAGCGCCGCCGGTGGGCGTCCCCTCAGCGGATCGCTGGCCTGCGGACGAGGGTGGTACTGGGTCGCCATTCCCTCCTGCGGCGGCGGGTTGAAGCCTCCGGCAGGGTTGTACAGGTCGAACCAGACCGAGTCGAACGGGTTGGACTGCCTTGAGGCGGACTCGGGGCGTCCCTTGTTCTCGGTCAGCGTCCCGTCCCCGCGTAGACGACCGCCTGACCCTCGGCGTCAAGGCCGAAGGCGGTGTGGGCGGCGCGAACGGCATCGTCGACGTCCTCAGCGGGCACGACCACCGAGATGCGGATCTCGGAGGTGGAGATCATGCCGATGTTGATGCCGGCACCGGCGAGGGCGTTGAAGAACTTGGCGGTGACGCCTGGGTGGGAGCGCATCCCGACGCCCACCACCGAGACCTTGCCGATCTGGTCGTTGTAGAGCAAGTCCTCGAAACCGATCTCGGCCTGCACCGCACGCAGGGCATCGATCGCCTTCTTGCCGTCGGTCATGGGGAGGGTGAAGGAGATGTCGGTGCGGTTGGTGCCAACCTCCGGGACGTTTTGCACGATCATGTCGATGTTGACGTCGGCACCGGCAATGGTCTCGAAGATGTGGGCCGCTCGACCTGCTTCGTCGGGGACGCCCACGACAGTGATCTTGGCCTCGCTGCGGTCGTGTGCGATGCCGGAGATGATGGCCTGCTCCATGGCCGTTCCTTCCATGTCGTTGATGTCCTTGACCCAGGTGCCCGGCTTCTCGGAGAAGGAGGAGCGCACGTGCACCGGAACGTTCTCCCGTCGAGCGTATTCGACACAGCGCAGGTGGAGGATCTTGGCGCCGTTGGCAGCCATCTCCAGCATCTCCTCGTAGGTGATCTCGGGGATCTGGCGGGCGCCGGGAACGATGCGGGGGTCGGCAGTGAAGACGCCATCCACATCGGAGTAGATCTCGCAGAAGTCGGAGTTGAGGGCGGCGGCGAGTGCGACGGCAGTGGTGTCGGACGCTCCGCGACCCAGCGTGGTCACGTCCTTCGTGTCCTGCGCGACTCCCTGGAAGCCAGCGACGATGACAATGGCTCCTTCGTCCAAGGACTTCTCGACGCGACCGGGCGTGATGTCGATGATGCGAGCGTTGCCGTGCGCGCTGGTGGTGATGACGCCGGCCTGGGAGCCCGTGTAGCTGCGGGCCTCGTGACCCAAGTCGCTGAGCGCCATGGCCAGGAGAGCGGCGGACTGGCGCTCGCCAGTGGTGAGGAGCATGTCAAGCTCGCGCGGCGCGGGCTGCGGGGAGACGCGGAGGGCGAGGTCCATGAGGTCGTCGGTGGTGTCCCCCATGGCGGAGATGACGATGACGACGTCGTTGCCGGCCTGCTTCGCGCGCATGACGCGACGGGCGACCCGCTTGATCGACTCGGCGTCCGCCACCGAAGAACCACCGAACTTCATGACGATCTTGGCCATCTGCACCTTCCTCCGACTAGCCGACCCACACGGATCGTCATGAGTCTAGTTGAAGCCCACTCCAACGGGCCCTCCTGGCCAGCGCCAGAACCTAGCGGTAGTTGTGCAACTGCGGCTTGATGTCGTCGGTGAAGAGCATGTGGGACTGGTACTTCATACTCAGCGGCTGGATGATGTCGCCGAGGATCTCACTCCATCGGATGGGATAGTTGGGAGGACGATCGTAGGCATTCCCGCTGCCGCACCCAGCTTCACGCAGCGCGCCCGCGTAGTAATCCAGCCTTGCATTGAGCTCCCGCATCCACTCCCCGGTGAAAGGTGACCCTGGCCGGCACGCAAACGCACTGGGCCCCATCACCGCCCGATAATTCCTGCGAATATGGTCACCTAGATTGTGGGGCAAGTCTGGCGTATAGTTGGAGGTGACTTCTCGATAGCCCGCAACCCATGCGTTGCTATTCTGATTCAGCCGATCGACAACCTCGGCCAGTCGAGACTGGACCGGTTTCACGTCGACGTAGACCCCTCCCACATGATGCATCAAGTAGGCCCTCAGGTAGTCCGACTGATGCATGACGTTGAGATCCGCGCACGCTGGATGAGGCGGATGCCCAGCGATGAGCCCATCCGAGAAGCTCGTGATCAGTTGGACGTCAAGCCCCGGTTGCTTCTGGAGGGTCTCCAATGAGCGCTTCCACGCTGGAGACATTCCATCCCCGAGCCAAATGACCCATAGCTTATTGGGTACGGGTCGGACATCTTCCAAGGGCATGCTTTGGCGCAACAGGAAGGTGTGAGGATAGTAGACCGGGTTGTAAACGAAAGGCTTCCTCACCTGCGCGCGTGCCCATCGCTTGTCATCGATGCGCAGACGCACGTCACTCGAGAGCCAGCGGATCCGCTTGGACAGCACAAACGCCTGATGCTTCGCCTGCCGTAGAATGCTCACCATGGAGGATATTCAATCACGCTGCGCCAGAGAGCATCCGGGTACGTGTGAGTGAAGGCTCACCGGCGGAGCCCTCGGCCCGACCGTCATGAGAGAATGTCTCCATGAGCAGGACGACCGTCGCAATACCGTGTTTCAATGACAGGCCTGAGCACGTCCGGCGAGCGGTGGATTCAGCTTTGGCCCAGGACTCAGTCGAAGTGGTCGTAGTCGACGACGGATCTACGCGACCCGAGACCATCCGCGCACTCGATGGGCTGCGAGGAGTCCGCCTCATCCGGACTGAGAACCGTGGCCCCGCAGCAGCCATCAACTCAGCCATCGCCGCCGGCTCCGGCGATTTTGTACTGCCAATGGGGGCGGACGACTACCTTGACCCTGGGCATATCGCTCCTTTGGCACTCCAACTCCAGCTCCATCCGGACACAACCATCGCATGTGCCGCCTACCAAGAGTTCGAGTGCGGGCACTCGCTCGTCATACCCCCGCCACAGACCACAGGCCCAGACATGGCAAAAAAGTGCACCATTTCTGCTGCCAGCATGTTCCGACGGAGCGATTGGGAGATGCTCGGAGGCTTCCACGAGCAGACACGCGAGATTTTCGAGGACTGGGAGTTCTGGGTGCGGTTGCTTCTGCAGCGCGGGGGGGTCGCCCAGAGGGTGCCGACGAGTCTTATGCACTACCGGATCAAGGCGAGCTCGCTCAACAAGAAGAACCATACCGGGATTGACGTCATGCGCACGACGCGTGAAGTAATGCTGGAGGCGAACCCCAACCACGCACTTACCATCGCACAGGGAATGTGCGGTGACTACGAAGTCGCATACTTCCTTGGCCAGAACCAGTCGCCGATCGCCCAAGCAGCCACGGAGCAGGCCACTTACTGGGCAAGACGCTATGGAAAGCTCGAAGCGTTAATCGAAAAGGCCCGTTCGGCGCGGGACAGCATAAGGCACGCGCGCAGAGCGTGAGGCGTCTGGACGATCCGTAACGATGGCCGGTTCTTCGTTGATAGCGAAGCTGATCCTGCCAAGGCGACTCTTAGAAGGCAGCGCTTTGCCACTTGGACCATGCCAACCACGGTATTGCGAGGCCAGGGAGCCACTTCCGCCGACCCGCATGTACTGGATTTCTCTTAATACTCGGAAGTACAACTAATCCACAGAGTCAGGCGCGTAGCAGCGGCCTTGGATTTAGCCAATCACCCGATCGGCGCCACGAGTCACAGCTGGCTCGCCCTGGACAGGCTTTCTGACGATCACCTCAGCGACGCCTACCGCGACGTGAAGGCTACTGCTCGGCCCACGGTTCATGGGCTGGGTTCCGAGGGGCGCCATGATCGAAATCACGAACTTTCCCTGGTCGCAGCCAGGACTGGAGTGAGACGTCAGTGAGGCGTGGCGCACGGCTTAGGCCGACCCCTCGTCCTCGCAAGTCACTGATAATCGTGGAACTCCAGAAGGAGGCGATCGTCCGCTTGCACGCGGTCCAAGTGCTTCAGCTGCAGGGGGTGGTAGACCTTCCCCAGCAGGTCCGTCCATGACACCGGGTATCCGGCAGCCTCGTTGCGGATTCCTCCTGGATGTAACGCCAGTTCAGGCTCGAGCACATCGAGGCGGCGCTCTACCTCGCTTAGCCATTCACGCGTGAACGCGGTGCCCGAGCGACAGATCATCGCACTGCAGCCCACCAACCGCGTGTAGTTCATCGACACGTCAAACCCGAGCCTTCCGCTCAAGCGCGCCGGATCAAACGCGTTTCTTTCCGAAAAGGACGTGAGCCACACGTCAGGCCGGGACCGCATGGCTTCAAAAACGGGGGCCCACGACGCCAACGGACGCTTCAGATCGCAATAACCCCCGCCGTAATGGTGCAGAAGGTACGCGCGAAGATAGTCGGACTGGTGCACGAGCGACAGGTTCTTGTATGCCGGATGCAGAGGATGATCGTCAACAACCCAATCACGCAGATTTTTAGGGGTAATGAACTCCACCGGGACGCCGATGACGTCCCGAAGCGCTCTCAAATTTCTGGCTCGATTTGGCGTCAACTCATTCGTCCCCGTCCAGACGACGAAGACGCGACGCGGGAGCGCCCCCTCCTGATCGCCACGCGAAGTGACTTCTTCGGCCAAGAAATCGTGTGGCCAACGCTTGGTGCGCTCCCCCAGATACCGGTTCGGGTCGAATCGGTATGGATGAAGACGGCTCCAGAGGGGGCCGAATGCCGTGGCGAGGTGCAGGGGCACACGTCTTCTCGCTCGCCGCCATCTCTTTCTCAATACCCACAACCGGTGCTTCGCCTGCCGCGCCAACGCGATCACGTCCATGCTCGCATGCTCTCACTTGGGCTTCACAGAGACATCTTCGATCTCCGGTTCGATGGTTCCCACCAAGGCAGCCTCAAGTCCAGCACCTGAATCGACTGCGGTCAGTCACGCCAGGGAGACCTGCGAGGAAGCTGCGCCTGCCCACCGAGTGGGGTGAGTAGTCTGAGCGCATGACCACCGCTCCCTCGCCTCGTCGCATCGGGTCCGTTGAGCGTGACGCCTCGGTTGAGCGTCTCCAGGGACACGACGCCGACGGACGGCTCACGACCCAGGAGTTCGAGGAGCGGATGCAGACAGCGCTGGAGGCACGCACCGAGAAGGGCACGGAGTCCCATGGGCTCGACCTTCCCGCCGACGAGCCCCTCTGGGTCAACGCCCTGCGCCTCATCTCCTGGGCGGCCTTCCCGATCGCCATCGCGGCCCTGATCATCTTCGGCGAGTTCTGGCCGATGAT
This sequence comes from Aestuariimicrobium sp. p3-SID1156, assembly GCF_025144225.1. Lineage (GTDB taxonomy): Bacteria > Actinomycetota > Actinomycetes > Propionibacteriales > Propionibacteriaceae > Aestuariimicrobium. The sequence goes on along the minus strand of NZ_JALXXB010000001.1, from coordinate 353,431 downwards.
CATCGCCATCTTCATCGCTCCCTCCGGGAGCGCCATCGCTGACAGCTTCCGCCGTCGGCACATCGAGGCACAGCGCCTCCAGCAGCAACGAAAGGGACTGCGATGACCATCACCTCTGCCCCCATCCGCTGGGGAGTCATCGGCACCGGTCGCATCGTCGACTCCGTGGTCGGGGACCTGCACCTCATCCCTGAGGAGGTCACCCTCCAGGCCATCGCCTCCCGCACCCCAGAGCGCGCCAAAGAGGCTGCCGGCAAGTACGGCTTCGCCACGAGCCACGGCTCCTACGGCGACCTCATCGACGACCCCGACGTGGATGCCATCTACATCGCCAACACCCACCCCCAGCACAAGGTGGTGGCCCTCGCCGCCATCGCCGCCGGCAAGCCGATCCTGGTCGAGAAGGCCTTCACCGCCACCCTCGCCGGCACCCAGGAAGTCATCGACGCAGCCCGCGCCGCCAATGTTTTCTGCATGGAGGCCATGTGGACCCGTTTCCAACCGGCCGTCCGCGCCCTCCACGAGGTGGTCAATTCTGGCGAGCTCGGCGAGATCCGCAGCGTCCAGGGAGACCTGTGCGCCTTCCGCGGCTACGACCCCACCGACCGTCTCTTCGAGATCTCGCTGGGCGGAGGAGCAGTCCTCGACCTGGGCGTCTACCCGATCAGCTTCGCCCAGGACTTCCTCGGGACCTCCACCACAGTCATCGCCCACGGCACCCACTACGAGAACGGCGCGGACGCCGAGATGGGCATGCTGGTCACCTACGATGACGGACGCTTCGCCACGCTGGCGGCCGCCCTGCGCACTCCCGGCCCTGGCCGCATGGTCGTCATGGGGACGCAGGGCTGGGCCGAGGTGCCCCCACGCTTCCACCACCCCACCGCCGCGCTGATCCACCCTCTGGACGGCGAATCCCGCGAGATCCGTCCTGAGGTGCAGGGACGTGGGTACGGCTACGAGTTCCTCGAGGTCAACCGCTGCATCCGTGAGGGACTCACGGAGAGCCCGATCATGCCGCTGGATGACACCCTCGAAGTCATGCGCCAGATGCAGGCTGCCCTGGACCAGATCGGCTCCCCGGTTGTCGAGGACGACAACGTCCAGCTCTGAATACCCCCCGTCAGGGCTGACCCTTCAGCAACGTAACGATTCGACAACTGACATCTGCGTTTCCTTCGCGCCGCTCGAACCCCGGGGATAGGTTCCCCTCACGTCCCCCGACGATGTGAGGAGATTCCATGACGCCTGCACGCAAGCGGATGGCCACCCGACTGGTTTCCGCCACGGCAGCATCCGCCCTTGTCGCCACCGCTTTCGCGGCGCCGGCTCGGGCCGAGATCGACCTCGGACGCCTGTCCGACTACGTCAAGACCGTCAAGCAGCAGGCCGGCGCCTCTGCGGTCCCCAACAAGTGGTTCGTCCAGGTGGAGGGCGCGACCACGAGCGCGGGCGGTTCGGCGTACGCCGCGAAGCAGAACCAGAAGAACGTGATCAACGCCGCCAAGGGCAAGGGACTGAAGGTCACCATGACCCGGTCCTTCACCACCACCTTCAACGGCATGACCGTCGACGTCGCCGACGCCTCAGTGGCCGAACTGGCAGCGACTCCCGGCGTGGTGAAGGTCTTCCCCGTCGTCCAGGTGCAGCGTCCAGTGACGAACGCCGCGACCGCCCGACCGGACATGGCCACCGCCATCAACCTGACCGGGGCCAATGTCGCCCAGAATGAGCTGGGCCTGACCGGCAAGGGCATCAAGATCGGCGTCATCGACACCGGTATCGACTACGACCACCCCGACTTCGGCGGCAACGGAAGCCCCAACAGCACCAGGTTCCCCACCGCCAAGGTTGCCTTCGGCTACGACTTCGTCGGGGACGCCTACGACGCCAGCAAGGACGGTTCCCGGCCCGTGCCGGACGCCGACCCCGACGACTGCGAGGGCCACGGCACCCACGTCGCCGGCATCGCTGCCGCCGACGGCAACACTGCCAAGCAGGGCACCCGTGGCGTGGCACCCAAGGCCACCCTGGGCGCCTACCGCGTCTTCGGCTGCACCGGATCCTCCGACTCCGACATCATCATGGCTGCCATGGAGAAGAGCGCCGACGACCGCATGGACGTGGTCAACATGTCGCTGGGCTTCTCCTTCATGACCTGGCCGAGCTACCCCACCGCCCAGGCCACCGACGCCCTGACCCGCAGGGGCGTCATCGTCGTGACCTCGGCCGGGAACTCCGGTGACTCCGGCATGTTCTCCGGTGGCGCCCCTGGCATCTCCCCCAACGCACTGTCGGTCGCCAGCTTCGACAACACTCACATCACCCAGAACGCCTTCAAGACCAGCAACGGCATGACCATCGGCTACGGTGCCGCCACCGGCGCCCCGACACCTCCGGTGAGTGGGACGCTGGCAGTCAAGCCCGTGGCTGCGCCCGGCACCCCGGCGCAGGGCTGTGCCCCGCTGGCTCCGGTGGGGCCCGGCACCGCTCTGATGATCCAGCGTGGCGGATGCAGCTTCTACGAGAAGGCCCTCGCCGCCCAGAATGCCGGTGCCGCCGCGCTGGTCATGTACAACAACGCCCCCGGCGTCATCAACCCCACCGTCGAGGGCGATGTCCCGATCACCATCCCGGTGGTCATGATCAGCCAGGCCGACGGCACGGCCCTGGCCAACGCAGCCCTGGCCGGTGAGGTCACCATGACCTGGGGTGACTTCACCCACACCACCCAGGACCCCGCCGGCGGGCTCGTCTCCGACTTCAGCTCCTGGGGTCTGGCCGCCGACCTGACCACCAAGCCCGACCTGGGCGCCCCCGGTGGCAACATCTGGGCCCCCATCCCGCTGGAGCAGGGCGGCCACGGCAGCAAGTCGGGCACCTCGATGGCCTCCCCGCACGTGGCGGGCCTGGTGGCGCTGATGCTCGAGGCGCGTCCCGAACTGAAGGGAAAGACCACCCTGGTGCGCGAGCTGCTGCAGAACACGGCCGATCCGGCTCTGTTCAGCTTCGACCCCGGCAGCGGTCTTCCGGACTTGGTGATCCGCCAAGGCGCAGGCCTCGCCGATGTGGTGCAGGCCATCACCTCCAAGCAGTCGGTGAGCCCGGGCAAGATCACCCTCGGTGAGCAGGCCAGGAAGCCGAAGACCATCACCCTGGAGATCAAGAACACCGCCAAGGTGCCGGTGACCTACACCATCAGCAACCTCGACGGTGTCGGCGCCTCGCAGCCCTCGGACCCCGAGTTCGACCTGCTGCCCGCCACCTTCCGTGCTCCGAAGACCGTGACTGTCAAGGCCGGTGGCAAGGCGAAGGTGAACGTGACCATCTCCCAGCCGGCTGATGCCCCGAACGGCTACGTGTACGGCGGATGGGTCGTGCTCGAGGGTGACAACGGCTCGACCCTGCGCGTCCCCTACACCGGCATGGCAGGTGACTACCAGTCGCTCCAGGCGATCCAGGACATCGGCGTCGGCTTCCCCTGGCTGGCCACGGTCGAGGGCGAGGACGACATCGCCAAGGTGGGTGCCGGCCACAACTTCAGCATGCAGGGCGAGGACGTCCCGTACGTGCTCTTCCATCTGGAGTACCCGGTCAGCGACCTGCAGTTGTGGGTCTACAAGGCCAATGCTGATGGCTCGAAGGGTGCGCTGCTGAGCACCCAGCCGGTGGTTCGTACCGGTGAGCAAGGCCGCGACGAGCAGTTCACGGCCCTGGCGTGGGACGGCACCTACGTCGTGGGCAAGAAGAAGAAGGCCACCGAGGTCCACGCCCCGGCGGGCAACTACATCATCGAGCTGCGTGCCCTCAAGGCCCTCGGCGACGCCAAGAACCCGGCCCACTGGGAAACCTGGAACTCCCCGGTCTTCTCCATCGGCCAGGGGACGGCTCAGCCGAACCTGACCACCATCCAGACCGACGCCGACCGGAAGCTCAAGCGCTGACGTAGGCACCTCCCACCGCTACTACGCGCCGTAGATTGCAACTCGGACCAGCGACAACGCTGGTCCGAGTTTGCTTTTACGGTGCGTAGTAGCAAGAAGGGATGCCGAGTGTGGGGGCGCGCGCCGCGCCGGGGGGACGCCCGGAGGTGGGCGTCATCTGAGGTTCGCGACCGAGCCTCGCTCCACGAGGGGCATGTGCACCAGGCGATGCTCCGGGGGTGCCTCGCCCAGCAGCATCCGCATAGCTTCCCGGCCCATCTCCATGTACGGGATCCGGACGGTCGTGAGCCCCGGCCGCAGGTAACTCGCCAGGACATCATCGTCGAAGGAGATGACCGAGATGTCCCGCTCCACGGTGAGCCCTCGTTCCTGCATCGCTTGGTAGGCGCCGAAGGCCAGCCGGTCGTTGAGCGCGATCACAGCGGTGGCATTCTCCCAGCGATCCAGGAGTGCCAACATCCCCACGTAGCCTTCATCGGGTTCCCAGCGCTCGGTGAAGTGTCGATCGACGATCTCGGCACCGGCGCCCGCGATCGTCTCCTCCAGGCCCCGGAGACGATCGCCAATGGACACCGACAGTCGGCGATTCCAGCGCAGTTCGTCCGCGTCGCCGAGCATGGCGATTCTCCGATGCCCCCTGCCCAGCAGGTGCTCAGCCACCTGACAGCCAGCGCGGTACTCGTCACGCAGCACTGAGGGGTGCCCAGAGGCGCTGACCCCGTTCAATACCACCACCGGCACATTGCCCACCCCGGGCGGCACGTCGATCTCCTTCGATCCCATCAGGGCGAGGACCAGCCCATCAGGGCGCTGCCCCATCATGACGTCGACGGCTTCGCGGACACGTCGGGGGTCCGAACCTGCCTCCGTCATCAGGACGGTGTGCTCATGCTGCTCGGCGACGTCCAAGGCCCCTCGGATCATGGCCGAGGCGTAGCGGGTCACGGTGACGTCGTCGGAGATGAAGCCCACGGTCGCTGTCTTCCCCAGCCTGAGGCTTCGCGCAGAAGGGTTGGGACGGTACCCCAGCTCAGCAGCGGCAGAGTGGATCCGGTCGCGCGCTTCCTGGGACAAGCGTGACCCGGGTCGGTCATTCAGCACGAGGCTCACCGAGGTCGGCGACATCCCGCTCAACTCCGCAACATCGGCCAGCGTGACTCGCTTGCTCACACGGTCCTCCCTCTCTCGCGGCGATCCTAGCCCGAGCCGGTGCGAAACCCAACGAACGTCGTTGAAAAAACCTTTTAGCAAAGGGTTGACGACTGGTGTTCCGGCGAGTTACCGTCGTCCTGCTGAAACCATTTAGCACCTCGCACTGAGGCGAGGAGCCAGCGTGACGGAGGACGTCAAATGAACATCATTCGCAAGGTTGCAACATTGGGCGTGGCCGCTGCGCTGCTCGTCGGCGGAACGGCGTGCACGAAGGGCGGCGGGTCAGGGCAGGGCGCCACCAAGGGAGCCGACGGAACGACCGAGATCTCCTTGTGGACCCACAACGCCGGGAACAAGGAAGAACTCGCCGCGATCACCAAGATCGTGACCGACTACAACGCCAGCCAATCCAAGTACAAGGTCAAGGTCCAAGCCTTCCCACAGGACTCCTACAACCAGTCAGTCGTCGCAGCAGCCTCGTCGAAGAAGCTGCCCTGCATCCTCGACACCGACGGCCCGAACGTGCCGAACTGGGCATGGGCCGGCTACCTCGCCCCACTCGAGGGCATGGATGAGACCCTTTCGAAGTTCCTGCCCTCGGTCGTCGGCAAGTACAAGGACAAGGCCTACGCCTACGGGTACTACGACGTGGCACTTGCCATGTTCAGCAGGAAGAGCGTTCTGGAAGCATCAGGCATTCGCGTCCCGACCATGGACAAGCCCTGGACCAAGGACGAGTTCAACCAGGCCATGGCCAAGCTGAAGGCCACCGGCAAGTACGCCTACCCCGCCGACTTCGCTACCGGATCCACCGGTGAATGGTGGCCCTATGCCTACTCCCCCATGCTGCAGAGCGCCGGCGGAGACCTGATCAACCGCAGCGACTTCAAGAGCGCCGAGGGTGCGCTGAATGGACCAGCTGCCGTTGAGTGGGCCACCTGGTTCCGCGGCCTGGTCACCAACAAGTACATCGCCACCAAGTCCGGAGCCGATCCGACCAAGGACTTCATCAACGGCAAGAGCGCGGTGCTGTACAACGGCTCCTGGTCGGCGTCCCAGGCACGCAAGGCCTTCAAGGAAGACCTCGTCGTGATGCCTCCGGTCGACCTCGGCAAGGGCCCCAAGATCGGTGGCGGTTCCTGGCAGTGGGCGGTCTCGGCCACCTGCGGCGCCAAGGAAGGCGCTATGGAGTACATGAAGTTCGCCGCCCAGGACAAGTACGTCGCAGCGGTTGCTGAAGCGACCGCCACCATCCCGGCCACGGACGCGGCAGCTGCCAAGGTGAAGGGCTACGAGGCAGGCGGCGAGTTCGACATCTTCCGCCAGTTCTCCAAGAAGTACGCCGTGGTTCGCCCCGAGACCCCGGGCTACCCCTTCATCGCCACGGAGTTCACCAAGACCGCCCAGGACATCCTCAACGGGGCTGATCCCAAGAAGGCGCTCGACCAGGCCGTGCGCAACATCGACGACAACCAGAAGTCGAACAACTACTTCCAGTGATCCATCAGATGCGGGCCCCGATGAGGGGCCCGCATCCCCCGAGGAGACTCCAATGACCAGCGCCACCACCCCGGCACCTCGCCGGCTGCGGGCAAGTTTCGCCCACCAGCCGGCCAAGGTCGGCTGGGTCATGCTGACACCCGCCCTGATCCTGATGATCGTCTTCTTGATCATCCCAATCCTGCTCACCTTCGGCCTTGCCTTCACGAACGCTCGGCTGATCTCCCCCGAACCGGCAAAGTTCATCGGCTTTGACAACTTCGTCCGGTTGTTCGGCTCGGACACTTTCTGGAAGTCCCTGCGGAACACCGTGATTTTCGCGGCGGTGATTGTGCCGGTGCAGTCGGGCATCGCCCTCGTACTGGCGATGCTCATCAACGCCAAGGTGCGGGGCATCAACTTCTTTCGCACCGTCTACTTCCTGCCTGTGGTCACCTCGATGGTCGTGGTCTCGATGCTGTGGCTGTTCATGTACCAGCCCAATGGCCTGATCAACGTCCTGCTGGCCAAGGTGGGCATCACCGGCCCTGACTGGCTGGGTAACCCCAAGACCGCCCTGTTCGCCATCATCGTGCTGTCGATCTGGCAGGCGGTCGGCATGCACATGGTGATCTGGCTGTCGGGCCTCCAGACGATTCCCGGGGAGCTCTACGAGGCGGCAGCCATTGACGGCGCCAACGCCTGGGAACAGTTCCGCAACGTGACCTGGCCGGGCCTGCGCCAGACGGCGACCTTCATCCTCATCACCATCACGATCGCCGCGTTCAGCCTCTTCACGCAGGTGAACATCATGACCCAGGGTGGTCCGCTGGACTCCACCTCGACTGTGGTCTTCCAGGCCGTGCGCACAGGATTCCAGCAGCAGCAGACCGGCTATGCCTCAGCCATTTCATTGGTCTTCTTCGCCATCGTCCTGACGGTCTCGCTGCTCCAGCGCTACCTGACCCGAAACAAGGAGGCACGACGATGAGCGTTTCAACCGTTGCACCGGTGGGCAAGCGCCCCAAGAAGTGGCTCGGTCCGCTGCTCCTGGTCCTGCGAATCCTGCTGGCCCTGGTCTTCGGCCTGCCGCTGGTTTTCATGATCGTCTCGAGCTTCAAGCCGGACGCCCAGATCTTTGCCGACCTCGACTCCGTCAAGGCCTTCCTGCCAGTGGGGTCGCTGAGTCTGGAGAACTACGTGGGTGTCTTCGAACGAGTACCGTTCGCGCGATTCCTGCTCAACTCGGTGATCGTGTCCGTGGTCACCGTTGTCCTCGGACTGCTGGTCAACTCCATGGCTGCCTTCGGACTGTCACGCGTCCGTTTTCGTGGGCAGGGGATCGTGTTGGGCATCATCATCGCGACGCTGATCGTGCCCTTCGAGACCATGGCGCTGCCCTTGCTGTGGTGGTGCAACCAGCTCCCCTGGCTGGACGCCAATGGCCTGTCGCAGGGCTGGCTCGACACCTACCAGGTTCAGATCGTGCCGTTCATCGCCAACGCGTTCTCGATCTTCCTCTTCTACCAGTACTTTGACTCGATCCCCCGTGAGCTGGACGAGGCCGCGACCGTCGACGGGGCGAACTGGTTCCAGATCTACTGGAAGGTCGTCATGCCGCTGGCCGGTCCGGCCGTCGCCACCGTCGCCATCCTCACCTTCCTGCCGGCCTGGAACTCCTACCTGTGGCCGCTCATGGTCGTCCAGTCCGAGGAACTGCGGCCCGCCATGGTCGGCATCGACTACTTTAAGCAACTCAACGTGTCCTGGGGACAGATCATGGCCTACGCATCCATCATCACCGTGCCAGTTCTGGCGGTCTTCATCTCCTTCCAGCGAGCCTTCATCAGCTCGATCGCCTCGTCCGGCGTGAAGGGGTGAGGTGGGCGTGTTTTCCCTTCCTGAGGCCTACGTCTGGGACTTCTGGACGGCACATGACGACGAGAAGCACCATCTCTTCTTTCTGTACGCATCCAATGCCCTGCACGATCCCCACGCTCGTCACTACAGGGCAGGCGTCGGCCATGCCGTGTCCACCGACCTGCGCAACTGGCAACGCGTTGAGGACGCCCTGGTCCACAGCGACCCGCCGGCCTTCGACGAACAGGCGATCTGGACCGGCTCAGTCGCGCGGTTGGACGGCGGATCCTGGCTCATGGCCTACACCGGCACTCGTCTGATCGAGGGCAAGAATGTCCAGTCGTTGGGCCTGGCCACCAGCCAGGATCTCCTCCACTGGCGGCGTCTTCCCGGACCCATCGCCGAAGCAGACCCCCGCTGGTACGAGAAGCTGGACGATGGAACCTGGCATGACGAAGCCTTCCGCGACCCGTGGCTCCTGCGCCTGGAGGACGGCTGGCACCTCTACGTTACGGCGCGCGCCAACCATGGCGCACCTGACGATCGTGGAGTGATCGGGCATGTCACCTCGCAAGACCTCCAGACCTGGCAGGTGCAGCCTCCGCTGTCGGAGCCTGGCCAGGGCTTCGGCCAGTTGGAGGTCATGCAGGTCCTGGAGCGCGATGGTGAATGGTTCCTGATCTTCGACTGTCTGGCCTCCGATTTGGCGGCTGAGAAGGTGGCGACCGGCACGACCGGCGGGGTCTGGTGTGCGCGAGGAAAGGGCCCACTCGGCCCATGGGACGTCGCGGGTGCCCAGCAACTCACCGACAGCAGCCTTTACGTCGGCAAGGTCGTGGAGGACAGCCTCGGCAACTGGACCTTCATGGCGTTCCGCAATGAGGTGGACGGGAAGTTCGTCGGCGGCATCACCGACCCCATGCCTGTCCACGTGCGCGACGGCCAGCTGGTCATCGACTCCGATGACCCCGGGGTCCTGGCGCGCGCCTGAGACCCACGACACACGCACCCCACACCGCTACTACGCGCCGTAGATTGCAACTCGGACCAGCGACAACGCTGGTCCGAGTTTGCTTTTACGGTGCGTAGTAGCAAGAAGGGGTGCCGAGTGTGGGGGGCGCGCGCCGCGCCTGGGGGGACGCCCGGAGGTGGGCGTTGTGCCGAACTTCACCACGCGGGTGCTGACGGCGTCCTACCGTTGACCCATGGATTCGCACACTGAGACCATCGAGCGCGACGACGCTCGCCACCGCTACATCCTCCGCACTGAGGACGGCACCGAGGCCGGCTACATCGAGTTCCACGAGGACGGGCGCGTCATCGACATGCCCCACACCATCGTCGACCCGAAGTTCGAGGGGCGCGGCTACGGCACCAAGCTGGTCCGCTTCGCCCTCGACGACGCCCGCGGGCGCGGGCTGAAGGTGAAGCCGACCTGCCCCTTCATCGCCCGCTACATCGACAAGCATGAGGAGTACCAGGACCTATTGGCCTGACCTCTCCTCCCCCAGAACACAGCTGAACCTGCTTCGTGGAGCTGAACCTGTTGCAGCAGGTTCAGCGACACGAAGCAGGTTCACCTCTCAGGCCTTCGCGATCCGGATCGCCAGCCCGAGGTCGGGGTCCTCGAACCAGCCCTCGCCGGTCGACTCCAGTCGGAACATCGAGGTGGCCAGCACATCCTCGGTGATGGTCTCCTCGTTCGCCTCGATCGCGTCTGCCAGCTCACCCTCGGCCGCCCACTCCAGGGTGATCCGATCGGAGACCTCAAGCCCGGAGGACTTGCGAGCGTCCTGCACGAAGCGAACCACCTCGCGAGCCAGGCCAGCGGCCACCAGCTCGGGGGTCAGCTCGAGGTCCAGCGCGACGGTCTCGCCCTGCTCGTTGACCACGCTCCAGCCCTCGCGGGGACGTTCGGAGAGGATGACCTCCTCGGCGGTGACTTCGGTGCCGCCGTCGAAGTCGATCGTCGCCCGGCCGTGCTCGGCCAGGGCCGCAGCAAGGGCGGCGGCGCCAGCCTTGGCGATGGCACCGGCCACCAGAGGTGTCTTCTTGCCGAAACGCTTGCCCAGGGCGCGGAAATTGCCCTTGGCGGTGTAGTCGACCAGGTCACCAGCGGAGGCGAAGGACCCGACCTCCATGACATTGAGCTCCTGACGCAGCTCTGCCAGGAGGCTCTCATCCAGGCGGCTGTAGGCCTGGGAGGGCACCAGGATGCGGGCCAGTCGCTGACGGGTCTTCATCCTCGACTCGGCGCGTGCCGAGCGGCCCAGTTCCACCAGTCGACGGGTGACGGCCATCGCCTGGGCGAGGTCGGCGTCGACGAGAGACTCATCGGGCACCGGCCAGCGCGACAGGTGCACCGACTCCGGGGCGTCAGAATCCGTCGCAACAACCAGGTCCTGCCAGACGCGTTCAGTGACGAACGGCGCCATGGGGGCCATCAGCTGGGTGAGTGTGACCAGGGTGGTGTGCAGGGTCGACAACGCCCCGGGGTCCCCCTCCCAGAAGCGGCGCCGGGAGCGGCGCACATACCAGTTGGACAGGTTGTCGATGAACTCCGCGAGCAGCTGGCCGGCGGCCTGGGTGTCGAAGGCCTCCAGGGCCGAGGTGACGTCCAGCACGAGCTGTTGGGTGGTGCTGGTGAGCCAGCGGTCCAGGACGTGGGTCGGGGCCCTCAACTCGGCCGGGGTCCAGGAATTCGCGCGGGCATACAGCGCCTGGAAACTGACCGTGTTCCAGTAGGTCAGCATCACCTTGCGGACGACCTCCTGCAGCGCGGTGTCACCGACGCGACGCGCGCTCCACGGTGATCCGGACGCCGCCATGAACCAGCGCACCGCGTCCGCCCCGTGCTTGTCCATCAGTGGGATCGGCAGCAGGATGTTGCCCAGGTGCTTGGACATCTTGCGGCCGTCCTCGGCCAGGATGTGGCCCAGGCAGAGCACCGTCTTGTACGAGCTCTGGTCGAAGACCAGCGTGCCGATGGCCATCAGCGTGTAGAACCAGCCGCGCGTCTGGTCGATCGCCTCGCAGATGAAGTCGGCCGGGTAGGCGCGCTGGAAGGCCTCCACCGACCCTTCGGCCAGCGGGTAGCCCCACTGCGCAAACGGCATCGACCCCGAGTCGAACCAGGCGTCGATCACCTCCGGCACCCGACGGAAGGTCCCCTCGACACCCTCGCGGGTGAAGGTGATGTCATCGACGAACGGACGATGCGGATCCAGCGCGGACAGGTCGCGTCCGGCCAGCTCGGACAGCTCAGCCAGCGACCCGACACAGACCATCTGCGCGGGGTCGAGGTCGTTGCGCCAGATCGGTAGCGGCGTCCCCCAGTAGCGGTTGCGCGAGAGCGCCCAGTCGATGTTGTTCTCCAGCCAGTCGCCGTAGCGGCCGTGCTTGATGTTCTCGGGGAACCAGGTGGTGTTCTCGTTCTCGCGGAGCAGCGCGTCCTTGATCTGGGTGGTGCGGATGTACCAGGACGGCTGCGCGTAGTAGAGCAGCGCGGTGTGGCAGCGCCAGCAGTGCGGGTAGGAGTGCTCGTAGTCCAGTTTGTGGAACAGGATGCCGCGGGCCTTCAGGTCGGCGACCAGCAGCGGGTCGGCGGACTTGAAGAAGTGCCCTCCCACCAGCGGCACCGACTCCTCGAAGGTGCCATCGGGGCGCACCGGGTTGACCATCGGCAGGCCGTAGCGGCGGCAGACCGCCATGTCGTCGGCGCCGAAGGCCGGGGACTGGTGCACCAGACCGGTGCCGTCCTCGGTGGTGACGTAGTCGGCGAGCACGATGAAGTGAGAGCGGGTGCCGGTCTCCGGACGTGCCGGCTGCGCGTCGGGGAACTCGACGAAGTCGAACGGACGCTGGTAGGTCCAGTTCTCCATCTGGGCGCCGGTGAAGCGCTCGACGACCTGCCACTGGGGGGCGTCCTCGCCCTTCTCCACCTTCGTGGGGGCCAGCGCCTGCTCGACCAGCGGCTCGGCGACCACCAGGGTCTCGGTGCCATTGGTGACCGCGACGTAGGTGACATCGGGGTGCGCGGCGACGGCGGTGTTCGAGACCAGCGTCCAGGGGGTGGTGGTCCACACCAGCAGGGACGCCGTGCCGGCCAACGGCCCGGAGGTCAGCGGCATCCGCACATAGACCGAGGGGTCGACAACGTCCTCATAACCCTGGGCGAGCTCGTGGTCGCTCAGGGTGGTACCGCAGCGCGGGCAGTAGGGCGCGACGCGGTAGTCCTCCACCAGCAGGCCCTTGTCGAAGACCTGCTTCAGCGCCCACCACACCGCCTGGACGTAGTTGGGGTCCATGGTCCAGTAGGCCTGGTCCATGTTCACCCAGTAGCCCATGCGGGTGGTCAGCTCGGCGAAGGCGCCGACGTGGCGGGTCACCGATTCGCGGCAGCGCGCGTTGAAGGCCTCGATGCCGTAGGCCTCGATGTCAGGCTTGCCGTTGAAGCCGAGTTCCTTCTCGACGGCGAGCTCGACCGGCAGTCCGTGGCAGTCCCAGCCGGCCTTGCGATCGACGCGGAAGCCCTGCATCGTCTTGAACCGGGGGAAGACGTCCTTGAACACGCGCGCCTCGACGTGGTGGGTGCCGGGCTGCCCGTTGGCGGTCGGCGGGCCCTCGTAGAAGGTCCAGGGCTCGGCGTCCCTGGTCTGCTCGAGTGAGCGCTCAAAGGTCTTCTGGGACGCCCAGAGCTCGAGCACCTCGTGGTCCACGTCCGGGAGCGAGACCTGCGCGGGGACAGCGCGGTAGCCGGACGGCGCGGAAGCGGGAGGCTGGGTGGTCATCGATGCATCCTTCAACTCGGTCGGTTGAAGGGACGAGGCGAACCCCGCGGTACCACCCTTCGTTGGGCCCTGTCCGCGCTTGTCGGGACGGGAACCCCACTCGTTCTGTCGCCGCGGCCGGGTCTAGTGAGGTTCGCTTGCCTTGGGGGGAAGTGAACCCGTTCTTCCAGCAGCTCCGGGGTGATGGCCCCATCAATGCCGTGCGGACTCGCCCAAGTCTAGTGGCAGCGACTCTCGCGTCCCAAACGAAATTGTCAGGCGCCCGGCTGGAGCGAGATGACGTAGTCGACCACGACATCCATGGACGGCGTGTGGAGCTTGAGTTCCTCGCCGTAGGCGACGGTGAAAAGGGTCTCCCCGTCGAACACGCCCTTGTCGGACAGCTTCTCCGAGGTGGTGAAGGTGACCCTCTGGCCCTCCAGCTTCTCGATGGTGAAGACCATGTCCTTCGAGAGGCCCTGGGTGGTGAGTCTGTTCTTGGGCACGACCGCGACGGACTGGGTCTCGGGGGTCGGGGTGGCGCTCGGGTCCCAGCCGTTGAAGGTGGACGCGATGACCTGGAACATGAAGGCCGGGTGCTCGGTGGCGGAGGGGGTGGTCGACCCCCCGGGCGGGTACTCGAGCTCCTCGTCACAGGCAACAACGGCGGGCGCGAGCAACAGGCTCAGGGCGAGGGTTCGACGGCTGACACGCATGGCTGGCCTCCTGGTCGGGTGTGTGGCTTCACGGTAGGCAGCAACCGGTTCACTATTGCGAACGTCGGCGCGGGTGGGTGTCCCGTAGGTCCAGCGGTAGCGGTAAGGGCGGAGGTCATCAAGGACCCATCCGGATCATGGAGGGCGGTGGTGGCCTCGTGGTCTTGATCAGTCGTTAGGGTGGGGGTTGCAACGCACGTGGCAGTGGAGGTGGTTCGGTGACCGGCGAAGGGCCCTCAAACCCCGACAACCCCAGAACCCCAGAGCCAGGCATCCAGAACCCGCGACCCCAACAGACACCGACCCAGTGGGGTGACATCTTCGCCAGCGAGGCCGAGCAGTCCATGAGGGCCCGTTCCCGGCGACGCACTCGACGCCGTGAGCCCTCCCGCTTCACCCTGCAGGACCTCCGCGAACAGGCCCGCGCCTACTGGGCCGAACCCCGCCGTGACAACACCACCGGCACCTCGATCCTGTCCACCAAGGACATCGACCTGCAGCACGCCCGCGCCGTCGTCGACCTGGCCGGACGCATCGCCGCCGCTGCCCTGGGCGCCGGCGCCACGGCCGCCGACTCGACCGCGATGCTGCTGCGGGTCACCCAGCACTTCAAGGTGTCGGTCCATGCCGACGTGACCATGTCATCGGTGACGATCACCCACTTCCGCAGCCTGGAACGCTCCCCCATCACGATCCTGCGCCGCGTCCGGGAGAAGGTCACCGACTATCGCCGCCTGGAGATGGTGGAGGAGCTGGTCGACGAGATCACTGCCGATCGCGTGGCGCTCGCCGAGGCTCGTCGCCGGATCGGTGACATCGTCCGGATGCCGAAGACCTTCCGGCGCTGGGTCCAGACCGCCTCCAAGGGGGCGCTGGGTTTCTTCGTCGCCATGCTCTTCGGCGGGGACCTGGCCGAGTGCCTGCTCGCCGGCCTCACCACCGCAGGGGTCGACCTGATCCTGCTCGGGGTCTCGCGCATCAAGGCGCCCGACTTCTTCGGCCAGGTCGCCGGCTCGGCGTTCACCGGCGCCATTGCCCTGTTGGTGATGAGTGCCCGCGCGAACACGAGTTGGAATGTCACCATCTCGCCCTCGCTCATCGTGGCCGCCGGCATGGTCTCGATGCTCGCCGGCCTGTCCATGACCACCGCGGCCCGTGACGCGATCGACGGCTACTACGTCACCTCCGCAGCCCGCTTCGTCGAAGTGGGGACGCTCACCGGCGGGATCGTGCTCGGCCTCACTGCGACCCTGTGGGCCGGCATTGGGTTGGGTGTGCCCGCCTACCTGGCCCCCAGCACCGGGGCGAGACCGGTGTGGATCCTGCAGCTCATTGCCGCCGCACTGATCGCGCTGTCCTATGCGGTGAACACCCATGTCACGCCCAGGTCGTGGCTGCTGGCGGCCTTCTTCGGGGTGCTGACCTGGGCGGTGTCCTCGCTCGTCGGGACCAGGGTGGTGCTGCACCCGGGCATGGTCTTCCTGGCCGCCTTTGCCGCCGGACTGATCGGGCAGGCGTTGAACCGGGTGGCGCGGGTCCCGACCACCGCGCTGGTGACCGCCGGTGTGGTCTCGCTGGTTCCGGGCATGGCGCTCTACCGCGGTTTGCTGAGCCTGGTCCAGGTCAACCAGGGCCAGGCCATCACCGAGAGCCCCACCACCACGCTCTTCAATGCCGTCATCACCGCCGTGATGATCGCTGCGGGAGCCTCACTGGGCACCACGGCCGGGCGTCCCCTGAGCATGCCGCAGGACTGGGCAACCCGACTCGCACTCTCCAAGGCGTGGGGTCGCGGCCACACCGCGCGCGACTGAAGGTCAGAGCCCGCCAGACCGAGTTCCCGGAACCCGCTTGGACGCGACCACCCGGCGGGTGTCCTCCAGCGCCTTCATCGAGGGCTCCAGCCTCTGCTGGGCCACCCCCACGAAGAGGCAGTCGACCACGGTCAGTTGCGCCAGGCGGCTGCCGGTGGCCGCCGAACGGAAGGTGGTCTCCATCGCGGCGGTGGTCAGCACGTAGTCGGCCAGGGTGGCCAAGGGTGAGCGCGGGGAGTTGGTGACCGCCACCGTGGTGGCACCGTGTCTCTTCGCTTGCTCCAGCACCTCGATGGTGTCGGTGGTCGCCCCGGAATGGGAGAACGCGATCGCGACGCAGTCCTCGTCCAGCAGTGCTGAGGAGACCAGCGCCTGGTGCGGGTCAGTGAAGGCGAAGCAGACCATGCCGATGCGGTGCAGCTTCTGCTGCAGGTCCTGTACCACCAGACCCGAAGCACCGACCCCGAAGACCTCGATGCGGCGGGCGCCGACGACCTTGTTGACCACGGCCTCCAGGGTCGCCATCGACAGGGCTTTGGCCGAGTCCTCCACCGAGCGGGCGTCAGCGTAGGCGATCTTCTCGACCGCTGACAGCAGGGTGTCGTTCGGGGAGATGTCGGTGGAGCCCTCGAAGCGTCCGTCCTCCTCGCTGCGGCTGCCCAACTCCAGGGCCAGGCCAAGCCTCAGCTGGGAGTAGCCGTCGACTCCGATCTCGCGGCAGAAACGCACCACTGTGGTCTCCGAGACGTCGGTCGCCTCGGCGAGTTTCGAGATCGTCATGCCGGCGGCATCCTTGGGGTGGGAGACGATGAACGTCCCCACCCTGGCCATGGCCGGTTGCAGGCCAGCCAGGGCACCGCGAATCCGGGTGGTCAGTGGGATGCGGGACTCTGCGAAGCCTCCGTTGGTTTCCCAGGTGGTCATCAGTGACCCCTCTCGTACAGAAGGAGCGCCTCGTCGCGCTGCCTCAACTGTGCTGCCTTGGCCAACTCTTCGGCAAGCCCCGATTCGTCATCGTCGTCGATGAGGTGTCGAAGCCGGTCGCTGCCCCAGAGCAGGTCGATGAAATGGGGACGCTGGTGGTCCCCCTCCCAGGCCGGTTCGCGCCAGGCGAACTCACCGCTCTGGTCTCCTCCGGTCTGGTCGCCGGGAACTGGCGCTCGGTGGGCTGCCAGGAGCATTTGGGTGCCGACCCGCAGCGGGTCGAAGGTGTCACGGTTGGTGACGTGCACCTGGACGCCACCGACCGGGGTGCCTGCCCATTTGCTGAACGTGGGCTGGAACCAGGTCGGGCGAAAGTGGACGCCGGGGAGTTCGCGGGAGTTCAGGTCGGCGGCCCAACGCTGGTCGAGCCAGGGCGCGCCGACCAGTTCAAAGGGCCGGGTGGTGCCGCGCCCCTCGGACAGGGTGGTGCCCTCGAACAGGGCGGTGCCGACGAACACCAGGGCGGTCTCGGGGGTGGGCATGTTGGGTGAGGGCAGCACCCACTCCAGGCCGGTGTCGGCCCACAGCATCTCCCGACGCCAGCCAGACATGGTGACCACCTCGGGATCGGGTGCGGCCTCGCCCTCGGCGCGGTCGAGGGCTGCTGCCACGCGCCCCAGTTCGCCGATGGTGAGACCGTGCCGGATCGGGACGTCCAGGCGTCCCACGAAGGAGTCGAAACCGGGCGCAAGACCCGGTCCGGAGACCACGACCCCGCCCAGCGGGTTGGGCCGGTCGAGGATCACCACCCGGATGCCGAGGCGGGCGGCGCTGCGCAGGCAGTCGACCATCGACCAGACGTAGGTGTAGAAGCGGGCGCCGATGTCCTGCAGGTCGACCAGGAGGGTGTCGATGTCGAGCATCCCGATGGCGGCGTCGAGTGCTTCGTCGGAGAGCTGGTAGGTGTCCAGCACGGGCAGCCCGGTGAGCGGGTCGTGGGCCGAGACCTCCGACTCCCCTGCCTGGACGGTGCCGCGCACCCCGTGCTCCGGGGAGAGCAGGGCCACCAGCGGCGCCGTGCTCTCGGCCAGTTTCACCGACGTCAACTCCAGGGTGGAGGTGGTGCCGGTGTAGTTGGTGAGCAGCCCCCAGCGGCGGCCGCCGAGGTCGACTTCGCCGGCCAGCAGGCGGTCGGCGCCGAGCCGGACGCGACGCGCACTCACTGGACCGACCCTTCATCGGTGGGCAGCCACAGCGAATACCCGGTGACCCGACCCTCGGCGTCGGTCTGGTCGCGCAGCGTGCGGAAGCCCAGGCTGCGGTAGAAGGCCACCGCAGTGGTATTGGTTCCGCCGACGCCGAGGGTGACCCCGGTGACACCGCGCTCGCGGAGCAGGGCGGTGAACCGGTCCATCAGCTGGCGGCCCAGGCCCATCCCCTGCACCACTGGGAGCAGGTCGATGTGGAGTTCGGCGGTGTGCTCCTCATGCCAGGGCGCAACCATCGTCTCCGGGGCGAGGGCACGGGCGACCAGCCCGGTTTCGCGCTCGTTCCACTCCGGGGTGGGCGGGAAGCGGGCTTCGAAGCGGGGGTTCCATTCCCGGGCCCACCAGTCGGCGAAGTCGCGCACGTCGGCCACGCCCAGGATGTAGCCGACCACCTGGTCGTCGGCCTCCACCACCAGGCACAGCTCGGGGGCGTACTCGACATAGGGGTAGGCGTAGATCCAGGGGAGCAGCTGGTCGTCGGTGAAGTCGCCGGTGGCGTCCGCGCCGGAGGCCCCGGTGCGAACGCAGATCCTGCCCAGCGCGTCACGGTCAGCGGGCTGGTAGGGGCGAATGCGGACGTGGTCGCCGTCTTCCCGCGTGCCCTCTGCGCCGGTGTCGAGGGCGCAGCGCCACCGGATCACGTCGTGGTCGGCGGGGTCTGGCAGGTCGGTGGGCAGGGTTCCCAGCGCAACGCCGGCGATCAGCGCGTCGGTGACCGCGCCGGCCACCCCGGGGATGTCGCCGAAGGCCAGCAGCACCGGCACCTGCGCCGGCACCCACAGCGAGTCATAGGGAGATCGTGCGCAGAGCACGAGGTCCAGGCGTCCCCGGTCGTGGAGTTGCCGGAGCTGCTGCTGGGTCTGGGCCGAACGCCAGGCATCGCGGGTGACCAGCACGACAGTGCTGTCGTCAGGGGCGCCCGTTCCGGCCGCTTCGGCCAAACTCATCGCGGACGCCTGGAAGGCATGCTCGCGCAAGCTCTCCACCAGGGCGGCAGGGACGTCCTCGAGGCCGCGACCGGCTCCGCCTGCTTCGATGTCGTGGACGACGGTGACGGGGCGGGTCGGGTCGAGGACCAGGGTGGTGGCGCGGTCGCGCCAGGTGAGGGCGCGGCTGGTGGCCACCGCAGCCCGGCGCTGGTGGCGCACCACCGGGAACTCCCGCGGGAGGTCCTCCGGTGCGGGCGCCTCGAGGCGCTCGCGGAGTCGGAGGCGTTCCTTGAGCGCCAGGATCCGGGCCGCGGAGGCGCGGAGCTGGGTTTCGTCGAGTTCACCGGAGGCCACGGCGGCCAACACCGTGTCGATGCAACGGGCCGGGTCGCGGGGCATGAGCAACTGGTCCACCCCGGCCTGCAGGGCCAGGATGCAGGCGCGGCCGGGAGCCCAGTCGTCAGGGTCGGGGGAGTCGAGTTGGGCCCCGGCCATGTCGAGGGCATCGGTGACGATGACGCCCTCGAAGCCGAGCTCCTCGCGCAGCAGCCCGGTGACGATGGGCCGGGAGAAGGTCGCCGGCATTCCGGAGGGGTCGAACAGCGGGGCGCAGAGGTGGCCGATCATGATCGCGTCCACCCCGGCCTCGATGCCCGCGGCGAACGGCAGCCGTTCAGTGTCTCGCCACTGCTCCGGGGTGGTGTCGAGCACCGGCAGGCCGACGTGGGAGTCAACGGTGGTGTTGCCGTGCCCGGGGAAGTGCTTCAGGCAGGAGGCGACCCCCGCCTCGGCGAACCCGCGCACGGAAGCCGCCACGAAGCGGGCGACGGCGTCCGGGTTGGAGCTGGCCGACCGGATGCCGATGACCGGGTTGCGGGGGGCGGTGTTGATGTCGGCGTCGGGCGCGAAGTCGTGGTTGACCCCGACTGCGCGCAGTTCCTCACCTGACATCCGCGCCATGGTCTGGATGGACTCCACGCCGGTCTCGTCCACGCCGAAGGCCGCGACCTGGGCCATCGCCGAGGGCCAGCGCGTGGCGGGTTCGCGCATCCGGGTGACCAGCCCGCCCTCCTGGTCGATGGAGGTCAGCAGCGGCACCTCGGCGCAGGCCTGCAGCTCGTCGAGGTGCTGCCGGATCATCTCGGGGCGGCTGCCCTTCTCGCCGAGCGGGAAGTAGCAGACCCCGCCGAGGTGGCGTTCAGCGACCAGCTCGGCGGTGGCGTCCAGGGTGTCGGAGAAGCCGTAGCCGCCGTCGGTGTGGTGGCCGACCGAGACGCTGAACAGCTGCCCGACCACCTGCTCAATGCTCCAGCCCGCGACGGTGTCGGCGGGGGGTGTCGAATCAGCCATCGTCGCGTCAGCTCCCTGTGGTGGCCAGGTACTCATCGTGCACCTGGCGCTTCATCCGGCCGTGGTGGGACGGGTCTGGAGCGGCGTCCAGAAGGGTCCGGGTGTAGTCATGCTGCGGGTTGAGGATGACCTCGTCGGACGGTCCTCGCTCCACGATATTGCCCTTGAGCATGACCATGATCTCGTCGGAGAAGTGTCGTGCCGTGGCCAGGTCGTGGGTGATGTAGAGGACGCCCAGGTTCTCCTCGCGCTGCAGCCGAGCGAGCAGGTTCAGCACCGAGAGCCGGATCGAGACGTCCAGCATTGAGACCGGTTCGTCGGCGATCAGGTAGCGGGCACCCGGAGCGAGGGCGCGGGCGATGGCAACGCGCTGGCGCTGGCCTCCCGACAGCTCATGGGGACGCCGGTCAGCCATGTCCGGGGACAGGTTCACGCGAGCCAGCAGCTCCTCGACCTTGGCGCGAGTCTCCTCGCGTCCCCTGGTCTTGTGGTGGATGAGCAGCGGACGCTCAAGGTGGTGCGCGATGGTGTGGTAGGGGTTCAGCGAGGCGAACGGGTCCTGGAAGACCATCTGGACCAGGTTGCGGTACTTCTTGGCCTCCTCGCCGCGCGCGGTGGACCGGACCCCGTCGAGGGTGATCGACCCGGAGGTCGGACGCTCGAGGCGCAGGATCATCTTCGCGATGGTGGACTTGCCCGATCCGGACTCCCCCACCAGGGCGACCGTCTGGCCCGGTTCGATGCTGAAGGACGCGTTGTTGACCGCGACCAGGTCGGAGGACTTCAGCCCCTTGCGGATCTTGAACTTCTTGGTGACGTCGGTGACCTCAAGCGTCATCGGAGGTGCCTCCTTCGTGGGAGCGAACGAACCCGCCGCGCTCACCCAGCAATGACGGGAAGGAGCTCAACAGCTTCCTGGTGTAGTCGTGCTGGGGGTTCTCGTAGATCTCCTCGGCGGTGTTGATCTCCACGATCTCGCCCTCCTTCATGATCGCGACGCGATCGGAGATCTCCAGCAGCATCGGCAGGTCGTGGGTGATGAAGATGACCGCGAAATGGAACTGCTCGCGCAGGCGCATGATCTCCCGCAGGATCCCGCGCTGCACCACCACGTCGAGGGCAGTGGTGGGCTCATCCATGATCATCACCTGCGGGCGCAGGGCCAGGGCCATGGCGATCATGATGCGCTGGCGCATGCCGCCGGAGAGCTCGTGGGGGTAGGCGGTGAGGCGGGACTTGTCCACGCCCACCATCTCCAGCAGTTCCTCGGCGGCCGCCTTCTTCTCAGCCTTGGTCATGTCGGGGCGATGGGTGGAGAAGACGTCGAACAGCTGCGCCTTGATCGAGATCACCGGGTTGAGGGCGTTCATCGCGCCCTGGAAGACCATGGAGACCTTGTCCCAGCGGAAGCGGCGCAGCTCGTCGTCGACCAGGCCGGTCACGTCGATGTCGGTGCCGTCCTTGTCGTGCAGGGTGACCTGCCCGTCGTGCAGCATGGCCGGTGGCTTGAGCAGCCGGTTGAGGCCATAGGCCAGCGTCGTCTTGCCACAGCCGGACTCTCCGGCCAAGCCCAGGATCTCGCCACGGTGCAGGGTGAGGGAGACGTCCTTCACGGCGCGCACCGGCGGGGTGACCTCGTACTCGATGGTCATGTGGTCGGCGGTCAGCACCGGGGTCCGCGCGGCCAGGTAGGCGTCGTGGGCCGGGGTGGTGAGCGGCTTCATCGCGTCTCCTCCTCAGTGGTGGACGCCGTCGCGGTCGCGCGGTCGGCGACGGATGCACCCGAGGCACCCCGGGCGCCGGCCAGGGCCTTGGCTCGGGCGTTGCGACGGGCCTCCCTCTCGGCGCGGCGCACGCTGCGCACAGCCTGCGGGGCATTGCGCAGCTTGGGGTTGATGGTCTCGTCGATGGCGAAGTTGATCAGGGAAAGACCACAGCCGAGCAGGGCGATGAGCGCACCCGGAGGAACGAACCACCACCAGGCCCCGACGTGGAAGGCGTTGTGCTGGGAGGCCTGGTTCAACATGGTGCCCCAGGTGATCGCCCCTGAGGGGCCCAGACCGAGGAAGGACAGGCCTGCCTCGGACAGGATCGCCAGCACCACGGCGGACAGGAACATGGCGGCCAGCAGCGGCAGCAGGTTCGGCAAGATCTCCACCAGGATGATGCGGTGGGTCTTCTCGCCGGCAACCCGGGAGGCTGCCACGTAGTCTCGCGTCCTCAGGGATTTGGCCTGGAGGCGGAGCACGACGGCGCCACCGGCCCAGGAGGTGAAGCCGAGCACCAGCGCGATCAGCCACATCGAGCGGTTCTGCAGGTAGGAGGCGATCACGATGACCAGGGGCAGGCCGGGGATGACCAGCATGATGTTGGTGATCAGCGAGAGCAGCTCGTCGACGAAGCCACCCATGTAGCCGGCCACGATGCCGAAGAACAGCGACAGGGTGACCGCGATGAAGCCGGCTGTGAGGCCGACCAGCAGCGAGCCGCGGGCGCCCTCGGCGACCTGGGCGAGCAGGTCGGCGCCCAGGTTGTTGGTACCCAGCAGGTGGGAGCCGCTCGGCGGCTCGAAGGTGCCGTTGTCGTAGCTGCGCGGATCCTGGGTGAAGAAGGAGCCGAACAGGGCGAACAGCACGATCGAGATCGTCAGGAACAGCCCCAACGCGAGCTTGAAGTCCATCCGGGGCAGGGTGAGGCCCAGGACCTTGCGGGGGCCGGTCTTGCGGCCGTCCGCGCCGGGGGCGGTGGGCGTGGCGGACTCGACCGCCTGGTCGACCGGGACGGCGTCCTCGATGAGGGTTGCGGGGTTCGTGGTGGGATCAGACATTGTTTCGCGCCCTCGGATCGATCAGGCCGTAGATGAGGTCCATGAGGAAGTTGGCGGCCAGCACGGTGACGGTGATGACGAGGAAGACGCCCTGCATGAGCGCGTAGTCCTTGTCCTGCACCGCGTTGATCATGAGCTTGCCGACACCGGGGTAGGTGAAGACCTGCTCCATGACGATGGAGCCTGCGACCACGAAGCCCAGCGTGATGCCGAAGCTGGCCATCGAGGGCAGCGCAGCATTGCGGGTGGCGTACCAGGTGAAGATGCGGCCCTTGGTCAGGCCCTTGGCCTCGGCGGTGACGACGTAGTCCTCCGAGAGGGTGGAGACCATCATGTTGCGCATGCCGAGCACCCAGCCGCCGACCGAGGCGATGATGATCGTCACCGCGGGCAGGACGCCGTGGTAGACGGCGCTGCCGATGAAGGCCCAGCTCCATTCGGGGCCGGCCGGGAAGTCACGCAGGGAGTAGCCACCGATGATCGGGAACCAGCCCAGGGCGACCGAGAAGTAGGCGACGAAGATCAGCGCCACCCAGAAGTAGGGCACCGACTGCAGCAGCGTCATGCCCGGGATCAGCGCATCGGCGATGGTGCCACGCTTCCACCCGGCATAGGCGCCAATGCCAACCCCCAGAAAGAACGAGATGATGGTGGCGGTGCCGACCAGGATCAGCGTCCAGGGCAGGGCATCGGAGATGAGGTCGCTGACCGGTGTGGGGTATTTGGTGATCGAGACGCCCAGGTCGCCCTTGAGCAGGTTGCCCCAGTAACGGACGTACTGCTCCCACAGGGAGGCGTCCTTCTCACCGAAGACGAGGTCGATCGAGCGTTCCATGGCGGGGGTGATCTCACCGCCGCGTCGCATGAACTTGTCGATGAAGATCGACCGGGCGTCGCCGGGCATCAGGCGCGGCAACAGGAAATTCAGCGAGATCGCAGCCCACAGGGTGACCAGATAGAACGCTATCCGGCGCGCATAATACTTCACGGGAATGGGTCCTTCTCACAGGTGGATGGACAGGGATCCCACGCGGCAGGGCCCAGCCTGGAACAGCTGGGCCCTGCTGCTGGAATGGTGGGGTGGACGCCGGCCGGGGGCTCAGGCAGGCTGCCCCGGCCGACGTCGGCTTACTTGTAGCTCACCTTCGACAGGACGTAGGCGGCCTGCAGGCCATCCCAGGAGGCGGGGAAGGCGTAGAGGTCTTCCTCGCTGGGCCAGCCCTGGAAGTCCTTCTGGTTGAAGAAGGTCTGCGAACCGCCGTGGAACATCGGGATGTAGGGGACGTCCTCGACGATCGCCTGCTGGATGACCGCGTAGGCCTCCTTCTTGATGCCCTCATCGTTGGTCTGGGCTGCCTTCTTGACCGCCTCGTCGACCTTCGGGTTGGCATAGCGTGCGAAGTTGGTCTGCTTGGGGCCGAGCGCGGTGCCGACCTTGGTGGTCGCCTGGGTGGTGAAGTAGTTCAGGTAGAGCGTGTACGGGTCGGACACCGGGGTGCCGAACAGTGCGGAGATGATCATTTCGAACTTGCCGTTCTGGCGCATCTCGGTGTATTGGTCCAGGGTCACGGTCTCGGCCTTGACCTGGATGCCGGCCGCCTTGGCCTGGGCCACCATCAACTGACCGGCAGCATTGGCGTCCGACCAGCCCTCCACGGAGGCGACGGTGAAAGAGGCCTTCTGGCCGCCCTTGGCGTAGATGCCATCGGAGCCTAGCTTGTAACCGGCGTCCTCGAGGATCTTCTTGGCGCCGGCGACGTCGGCCGAGCCCGGCACCAGCTTGGGCAGGCCGTCCTTGATCCACTTCTCGTCACGCCCGGGCAGAGTGAAGGTGGGAGCGGCGAGGCTGGCATGACCGTAGTAGGCCTTCTTGTTGATCTCGTCCCGGTTGAGCGCCTTGCTGAAGGCCTGGCGGACGGCCTTGTCGGTCTGGGCACCCTTGCAACCGTACTCGGCGTTGGAGCAGGTCAGGATGCTGATCGGGTTGGGAGAGCTCATGTGCAGGTACCCCAGGCGTCCATTGCCCGTGAGGGTCTTGGGGTCGGGTACGAACATGGTCGAGTAGTCGAGCTGGTTCGCCTTGAACAGCGACTCTGCGGTCGAGCTGCCGTCGATGCCCAGGTACTGCACTTCCTTGATCTTGGGGCGCTCCGGATCCCAGTACTTGTCGTTCTTCACGACGTTGTAGGAGGCGTCGGTGATGGCCTTCAGTTTGAAGGGGCCGGTGCCGACCGGGTCCGTGGCGTTGGTGAAGGTGACCAGGTCCTTCTGCGAGGAGAAGACGTGCTTGGGGACGATGTAGGTCGCGCCCAGGAGGGCGTACTCGTTGGTGAACTGCGGATCCTTGAAGGTGAACTCGATGGTGTTGTCGTCGACCTTCTTGACCTCGTTGACGTACTCGAGCTTCACAGCCTCGTTGGTGAAGGAGTAGATGACGTCGTCAGCGGTGAGGGGCTTGTCGTCGTTCCACTTCACGTTCTTGCGGAGCTTCACGGTCAGGGACTTGCCGTCCTTGGACCACTCGAAGCTCTCACCGAGCATCGGCATCGGGTCGCCGACCTTGGCCTTGTTGTAGAAGAACAGCGGCTCATAGATGGAGCCGAGCGTGCCCGGCAGGGCCGTGGGCGAGTAGGGGTTGAAGTTGGCGACGATGGGGGTCTGGGAGCCGGAGAAGATGGCCAGGGTCGGTCCGCTCCCGCCTTCCCCACCCTTGCCCTTGTCGTCGTTGCTGCCACAGGCAGAGGTGGCCAGCATCGCTGCCGCGAGCGCCACGGTGGCCGCCTTGCGCCAAGCCCTCTTGGTCAACATCATCGTTCCTCCCAAGTCCTCAAGCTCCCGGGGAGGCGCCCTGCTTGCGCTCACCCTCGGGGTGCGACACCCGTGTCGCCGGTTGCCCTCGAGCGTAGGCCCGCCTCGAGATCAATGTCAAGCATTTTCGCGTGCTTCCGGCTGTAGGGGAAAGTTTCCTGCTCATCAGTTTGGCCCGTCATTTCAGGTATGCCATACCCTTGGCGGCGAGAGTCGTTGACCCCGATAGGGGGCGGGGGTAACCTTCCTTCATCACCTGAGGTAAAGGGGTTCCCTACGAGAGGGTGAACCCAAGAAGCGGAGTTCACTGTGGCATCTCCCTCCCGACCGACCCCTGACCGGGCTCGTGGCGAGCGCGATGACCTGCGTGTCCTCGGCATGATGTCGGGTACCTCGGTGGACGCGATCGATGCCGCCCTGGTCGAGTTCTCTGTGCAGGGTGCGACCTTGTCTGCGCGTGTGGTCGGCTTCCGCGAGATGTCGATGCCGGACGCCTTGCGGGAGGAACTGCTCTCGGTTCTTCCGGGCGGTTCCGGTGATGTCGAACGCGGTGGGCCGGCACAGTGGTGCCGGCTGGACACCGACATGGGCCAGGCCTATGCGAGGGCAGCTGTCGCGGCGTTGAAGGAGTTGGGCCCGGCGGACCTCGTCTCGATGCACGGGCAGACACTGTTCCACTGGGTGGAAGGTGGTGTGACCCGTGGGAGCCTGCAGATCGGCAACCCGGCGTGGGTGGCCGAGGCCACCGGATTGCCAGTGGTCAGCGACCTGCGCTCGGCCGACATCGCCGCCGGCGGGCAGGGGGCTCCGTTGGCCTCGACCCTGGATGCCCTGTGGCTGCGCGGAAGTCAGTCGGCGGCGCTGAACCTGGGCGGGATCGCGAACCTGACCCTGGTGGACGGCAGGCGGGTCCTCTGTGGCGACACCGGCCCGGCGAACTGCTTGATGGACGCCCTCGCGATGCGGGAGTTCGGGTTGCCGCATGATGCCGAGGGCCGGATTGCGGCCTCGGGGGCTGTGGACCACGGCGCGCTGGAGGCACTGATCGCCGACCCCTATTTCGCGCAGCCGATGCCGAAGTCGACGGGGCGGGAGTACTTCCATCTGGGCTGGCTCAGCGACCGGCTGGCCGGTATCGGGCCGCTCTCCCCCACCGACCTGATGGCCACGGTTGCCGAATTGACCGCGCGCAGCGTGGCCGACGCCCTGGCTCGCGCCCGGGCGGAAGGCTGGGCCATCGAGCGGCTGGTGGCGTCCGGGGGTGGCACGAAAAACCCTGTTCTGATGCGCCGCCTGGAGGCGCTGTCGGGAATACAGTGTGCACGGAGCGACCAGCTTGGTGTGCCGTCCCAGGCCAAGGAGTCGGTGCTCTTCGCCCTGCTCGGCTGGCTTGCAGTGCACGGGCTGTCCGGCACCGTGTCGGGCACGGAGGGCCCGGTCACCGGTGCACGGGCCACCCGCGTGTTGGGGTCGCTCACCCCCGCCACACCCCTGAACTGTTCACCCCCGACCCTTGCACCCCCGACCCATGCACCCCCGACCCATGAACCACTGAACGTGAGTCACATGACAGAGCTGGCAGAGCTTGTCATCGTCAGAGAGGACACCTGATGACCAACCCCGAGCAGCTCACCTGGTCCACGGAGCAGCGCAGCCCGGACACCGTCGACATCGACACCCTGCCCACTGCGCAGGTCGTGGAACGGATCGTCGCCGCAGACGCCGCCGTGCACGGGGCAGTGGAGGCCGTGGCCGCCGACATCGCGCGGGCCGCCGACCTGGTGATCGCCTGCCTGTCAGCCGGGGGCACCGTCCACTACGTCGGTTCCGGGACCTCGGGCCGGATGGGCATCTTGGATGCGGTCGAGCTGCTGCCGACCTACCACGTCGGCAGCGACCAGTTCCAGGGGCACCTGGCCGGCGGTGCGGGTGCGATGGTGAAGGCTGTCGAGGGCGCCGAGGACGATGCCGACTCCGGCGCCGAGGTCGTGAGCGGGGCTGGCGACAACGACCTGATCATCGGTCTGGCCGCCAGCGGTCGGACGCCCTACGTCCGCGGGGCGCTGGCCGCTGCCCGGGAGCGCGGGCTGGGCACGGTGCTGGTCTCGTCCAACCCGAATGCCCCGCTCGCCGAGCTCGCCGATGTGGCGATCCTGCCCGACACCGGGCCGGAGGTGGTCACCGGGTCGACGCGGATGAAGGCCGCGACGGCTCAGAAGGTGGTGCTCAACACCATGTCGACGGCGGCGATGATCCGGTTGGGCAAGACGTACTCCAACCTGATGATCGACATGATGCCGACCAACGAGAAGCTCAAGGCGCGCTCGGTGCGGATGCTGCAGCAGGCCACCGACGCCGACCCTGCTGCCTGTGCGGCAGCACTCGAGGCGAGCGGCGGGGAGGTGCGGGTGGCGCTGGTCTCACTGCTCGCCGGGGTGGAGGCGTCCGTGGCTCGGGACGCGGTGGCGGCGAACCCGACTGATGCGGGGCGCTCGGAGGACCCCTCCGGGATCCGTTCTGCCGTGGAGGCAGCGCGCGCGGCGGCCGGAAGCGTCGGGTCGGCGACGTAGACTGGGCGGGCCCTGCCGCGACCGGCATGGGGACGCCCCACCGCAGGAGATGACGTGTACGAAGGCCCGATCCAGGACCTGATTGATGCCCTGGGCCAGTTGCCCGGGATCGGCCCCAAGAGTGCCCAGCGGATCGCCTTCCACCTGCTTGATGCGCCGGTGGAGGATGTGCACCACCTGGCCGACACCCTGCGCGAGGTGAAGGCGCGGGCCAAGTTCTGCGATGTCTGTTTCAACGTCTCCGAGGACGAGCGCTGCCGGGTCTGTCGCGACCCGCGTCGTGACGCGACGGCGATCTGCGTGGTCGAGGAGTCCAAGGACGTGATGGCCATCGAGCGGACGCGGGAGTTCCGCGGCCTCTACCACGTGCTGGGGGGCTCGATTTCGCCGATTGATGGGCGTGGCCCCGCTGACCTGCACATTCGTGAACTGTGCATGCGCCTGGGCGACGGGACGGTGGAGGAGGTCATCCTGGCCACCGACCCCAATGTCGAGGGCGAGGCGACCGCTGCCTACCTGTCACGGCTGCTGCTGCCGATGGGCGTGAAGGTGTCTCGCCTGGCCAGCGGCCTGCCGGTGGGTGGCGACCTCGAGTACGCCGACGAGGTCACCCTCGGCCGGGCACTCGATGGTCGCCGCTATGTGAATTCCTGAGCCTGTTCGGCCCGGGCTGGGAGGTTGCTGGGCTCAGAAGCCCAGGCCGCCCGGGATCTGCGGCATGGCGGCCGCGGCTGCCTGCTGGGCCTGACCGTTGGCATCGCGGACGGCAGCGATGACCAGGTCGGCGAGGGTCTCGGTGTCCTCCGGGTCGCAGGCCTCGGGCTTGATGGACAGCGCCGTCAGCTCGCCGGTGCCGGTGACGGTCGCCTTGACCAGGTCGCCGCCGGCGGAACCGGTGTACTCCGTGGACGCCATCTTCTGCTGCGCCTCGGCCATCTGGGCCTGCATCGCCTGGGCCTGCTGGAGCAGGGCGTTCATGTCCATGCCTTCGGGGAACATGCGGATCCTTTCGGTGGTGGTGCCCCCATCGTAGGAGGCGTGTGGTGTCGCAGGTCGGTGGAGGGGACGCTCGGGGTTAACGCTGTTCCTGCTCGATGATCTCCCCGCCCAGCTCGCGCAGGATCAGCTCGACGGCATCGTCGCCGGCCTCGTCGAGCTCCACGTCATCGCGCGACTCCCCGGCGTCCTCAGGGCGCGCCTGGGCGCCGTTGGTCTGGGTCAAGGGCTGACGTGCTGCCGCCCGGGCGGCCTCGCTGAAGCGGTGGGGCTGCTCCGGCTCAGGCTCCTCGTCGGGAGGCGGCGGCACCTCGTCATCGTGGGGCGGGGGCTCGTGCGGGTGCAGCGGACGCTCCTGCGGCGCGTGCTGTTGCGTCCGCTGCTCGGGGTGGTGTCGCTGCTGGCTCGGGCCGCTGGCGTTCCCCGACGGGCCGCGCGGGCCGTCGCCGTCGCCGGTGGTGATGATCTTGAGGTCGGCGCCGAGGGTCTCGACGATGGCATCCCGAAGCAGGTCGTGCGAGCCGGAGCTGTTGAAACGGTCGCGGGCGCCGGGGTTGGCGAAGGCGAGGGTGAGCACGCCGTTCTCGACCGAGGCGACCTGCGCGTTCTGGCTGAGCAGGATCCAGGTGAACCTGCGCCGCCTCTGGACCTCATCCAGCACGCGCGGCCATTCCTGGCGCATGCGGGCGGTGTCGATGGTCCCCGCGGGGGCCGAGTTCGACGGCTGGCCGCCCCGCAGGGCCACCACGTTCTCGGGGAGGTTCTCCCCCCGCGATGGCGGGGGCTGGGCGGGGCGCTGCCGGGCCGGTCGCTGACGCGGCGCGTCCTGGGAGGGCGGCGCGGTTGGCTGGGTTGGTGGCCCCTCAGGCTGTGCAGGTCGCTCGGGCTGCTGGGTCGGCGGTGTCTGCTGCTCGTGCGCCGCAGGACGGGTGTCGGTCCACTCCTGACGAGGCTCGGGGGCGGGCTGCTCCTCACGGTGGGTGACGGGCACGCCGCCCTCGGCCAGGCGGCGCTCGAGCCGCTCCAGCCGGGCGTGGATGCCGCGATCATCGACGTCGGCCCCTGGCAGGAGCACGCGGGAGCACATCAGTTCCAGGTGGAGGCGGGGGGCGGTGGTGCCGCGCATCTCCGTGAGCCCCTCGGCGATGACCTCGGCGGCGCGGGTGAGTTCGCCGGCTCCCATGGCGGCCGCTTGCAGGCTGAGGCGTTCGGCCTGGTCGCCGGAGACTTCGATCAGGCCGGAACTCACCGCGTCCGGAACAGCAGCGACGATGACCAGGTCACGCAGGCGGTGCAGCAGGTCCTCGGCGAAGCGCCGTGGGTCCTGGCCGACCTCGATGACCTTGTCGATGGTCGCGAAGACGCCCCGACCATCGCGCGCGGCGAAGGCGTCCACGATCTCGTCCAGGAGGGCGTCCGGGGTGTAGCCCAGCAGCGCGGCAGCTGACTCGTACTCCACGCCGTGCTCCCCGGCGGCACCGAGCAGCTGGTCGAGCACAGAGAGCGAGTCACGCACCGAGCCCGCGCCTGCGCGGACCACCAGCGGCAGCACCTCCGGGTCGACGTTCACCATCTCCTTCTGGCACAGCGTGGAGAGGTGGTTGACCAGCACCTTCGGCGGGACGAGCCGGAACGGGTAGTGATGGGTGCGGGAACGGATGGTCCCGATCACCTTCTCCGGTTCAGTGGTCGCGAAAATGAACTTCACATGCGGCGGCGGCTCCTCGACCAGCTTCAGCAGCGCGTTGAAGCCGGCCGTGGTGACCATGTGCGCTTCGTCGACGATGTAGATCTTGTAGCGACTCTGGACCGGCGCGAAAAAGGCGCGTTCACGCAGGTCACGGGCGTCCTCAACCCCACCATTGGAGGCGGCGTCCATCTCGATCACGTCGATGGAACCGGGGCCGCCGCGAGCGAGGTCGAGGCAGCTCTGGCACTTCCCGCACGGGACGGGCGTGGGGCCCTGCTCACAGTTGAGCGAGCGGGCCAGGATGCGCGCGGAGGTCGTCTTGCCGCAACCGCGCGGGCCGCTGAACAGGTAGGCGTGGTTGACCTTGTTGTTGGTCAGCGCGCGCTTGAGCGGTTCGGTGACATGCTCCTGCCCGATCACCTCGTCGAAGGTGTCGGGGCGGTAGCGGCGGTAGAGCGCCAGCGGGGCCGCGACCTCTTCTGTGGGACGCTGCGCTCGGGGCTTCGAGCTGGGCGCTGCGAGCGGCTGCGGCTCGGGCTGGGGTGGTGTCGCGGCAGCATGGGCCGGTTCGTCGGCGACTTCGAGTGCGGGCTCGCCAGCGGGGGCAACGGCAGCGTCAACGGAGGCCTCGTCAGGCTCGTCGTCGAAGAGACCCGGCCCCTCCTGGGTGACCGGCTCGTCGAAGAGGCCCTCCCCCGGTTCGTCCCAGGGCTCGACCTCCGGGTCGTCGCTGTCGTCGTAGGTGTCGTCCACGTCGGCAACTCTAGACGAGGGGTATGACAGGGCTTGCCGCCTGTGGACGCAGGGTGAGCCGGCAACGGCCGGATGGCCGCTCGGCCACCGCTCGCCCACCCCCCAGGCGCGTTTGCTTGAGTTGTCTGTACCTGCTCGGACATACCGCAAGCAGGAGCATGGAACCCGGGCAAACCGGTGAAGGCGGAGGGGCGCAGTCCAGACGCCAGGAAGACCCGGGGGCGAAGGCTGGAGACATGAAGGGGCCCCCCGCGCACCCGAAAGAGCTCACTTACCCTTGCTGTCTTCCGACCCTGGGGGGGTTGGGCGAGATATCGCCGCACGAGGGACCTTCATCCAGTGTAGGGCACCCGGCCAAGGGGGTCGAACGGCCGTCAGCCCAGCCGATCCCGCCAGTGCTGCGGGAGGGCGGCGCGGACGTGTTCGGGCAGGTGTGCCCGGAACGGTTCGGCCACGCGTCGGCGACAGGGATCGCAGTGGGACTGCCCCCGCGGAATGGTCGCCCGGCACCTGTCGCATTCCCTGGTGTCGAGTCTGGCGAGCGGGATCGGTCGGCCCGCGATCACCGGCTCCCAGCCCAGACGCCCGGTCACAGTGATGGCATCAACGGGGCAGGATGCCACGCAGTCCCGATCACCGAGACCTCGATGAGCTCCGGGCGTCGGTGGTCGATGCGGCACCGTCTGACGTGCTGGGGGCGGTCAACCAGGAGCCGGACGATCACATCGGGCTGGAACTGGCCTTCATCGGCGAACTCTGCGTCGCGGCGCTCCGGGCGTCCGAGGGCGGGGATGTCGGCGGCCAGGCTGCCCTGGTGGACGCCGTGGCGCGCTTCGTGCACGATCACCTGGCGCGCTGGGCCCCACGCCTGGCGGAGCTGGTGGTGGAAGGCGCCCAGACGGCGCTCTACCGCGCGTCCGGGTACCTGCTCGCAAGGACGGTCGAGGAACTCGCGAGGCTGTTCCCCCGGTCGGGCGAGGGCCAGTTGGCCTCTGGGGCATGACCTCGGTTATGCTGGACGACGGAGGATTCGCCTAGAGGCCTATGGCGCTCGCTTGGAAAGCGGGTTGGGTTCACGCCCTCACGAGTTCAAATCTCGTATCCTCCGCCATACGGGACGCCCCCGCCGGATTGATCCGGCGGGGGCGTTGCAGCATCTGGGTGCACTCGTCGTCACCGACGCGCCCGCCCCATCCACAGGCCCCGCGCCATCCACAGGCCCCGCCCACTCCGCAGGCCCGCCCACGCAGGTGAACCTGCTTCATCCAGATGAACCTGCTGCAGCAGGGTCAGATCCACAAAGAAGGTTCATCTGACAAAACAGAGTCGGCGGCCACCCCGAAGTTGTCCACAGATCGGTGCCCGGGGGGTTGTACCCCTGAACCGAATCCGCGTGGATGGACGCATGACCTACCTCACCCGCGCAGCCCTCCTCGCCACCGGGCTCACCGATGCCGACATCCGAGGCCAGGTCAGCGCGGGCAAGCTCCATCGCGTCGGCAGGGGCCGCTACACGCGCGAGGTCCTCAAGTCACCGCGCCAGCAACATCTCGCGCTGGCGCGCCAGGAGACCGGGATCCTGGGGCTGGAGTCAGCCGCACTCCTCCATGGACTGGCCGTGGCCAAGGTCCCAGCTCTCCTGCAGCTCGTCGTGCCGGAGTCGTCAAATGTTCGGCGACGGCAGGACAAGTGCATCTGGGGGTCGCGGGTGAACAGCGATGAGATTGTCACCGTCGAGGGCGACTCGGGGTCAACCCCCAGGCAGGAGCCAGCCAAGGTTTAAGCCGTCGTTCACCTGGCGTTCAACCGTCGCCGGCCTCGCTGCAGCGGGGACGCAAAATACGAATCATGGTTCGCTATCAGAGGAGCCCCTGCTCCGTGAGCCAACCCGAAGCGATCTCCTTGGACTTCTTCTTCTCGCTCACCGACTGCGCGTTCAGCTTCTGCAGCACCTCCGGGGTCAGTTTTGCGTTCACCGCATCGATCACACCGGCGGCCTTGTCATCGACCTTCTTCGACACCACCGGCACCACCTGCTGCGGGAGGATCAGGTTCTTCGGATCCTCCAGCACCACCAGCTTCTTCTCGGCGATCACGGGGCTGGCGGTGTACAGGTCGGCGACCTGCGCCTTGCCGTCGAGCAGCGCCTTGACCGTCAGCGGGCCGCCGGAATCCTCCACGGGCAGCACCTCCACGTCGATCCCGTAGGCCGACTTCGCTCCCTTCGGCCCGTAGGGACGCTCGGCGAACTCGCTGTTGGCGGCGATCTTCACCTTCCCCGCCTTGGCCAGGTCGGCGATGGACTTCAGCCCGTGCTTGGCGGCGAACTCCGGGGTCACGGTGTAGGAATCCTGGTCCGAGGCCGTCGCGGGCTTCAGCACCCGCAGGCCATCGGGCAGGGCCTTGCTGATCGCCTCCTGGATCCCGGCCTCATCGGTCGCCTTCGCGTTCTTGTCCAGGTACTGCATCAGGTTGCCGGTGTACTCGGGGAAGACGTCGATCCTGCCGGCCTTGATCTCGGGCAGGTACACCTCGCGCTGGCCGATCTGGTACTGCCGTTTCACCGTCAGGCCGGCCTTCTCCAGCACCTGCGCATAGAGCTCGGCGATGATCTCGTTCGAGTAGTACTGCTGCGATCCGACCACGAGGACGCCCGCAGCCTGACTCCCGGCATCCCCTCCGCTCGTGGCGGGTGCGAGCGGGTCGTCAGTGGAGCAGCCGGCCAGGCCGAGGAGTCCGGCCCCCGCGGCCAGCCCCCAATGTCCGAGGTCACGACGGGAGAGGGTCATGGTCGTTCCTTTCGTTCCTGTACTCATCGGAGTTTTCATCTACGGATGGCAGTGTCATCGGCGGGCGCTCACCGGGGTCAGCAGTTGTTGCAGCAGGGTGAACACGACCTCGCTGGCCAGCGCCAGTGCGATCACGAGCAGGGACGCCGCCAGCATCAGGTCATAGCGCTGGGTCTTCAACCCCAGGAACAGCAGGCGCCCCAGGCCACCGCCGCCAACATAGGCGGCCAGGGTGGCAGTCGCGATCACCTGCAGCATCGCCGAGCGCAGGCCCCCCACCAGGACGGGCATCCCGAGCGGCACTTCCACCTTGCTGAGCACCTGCAGCTCGCTCATCCCGCTGGCCCGGGCGCCATCGACGACCTGGGGGTCCACCGCCTCCAGGGAGGAGTAGGCCCCAGCCAGCACGCTGGGGATCGCAAGCACCACCAGCGCCAGGATCGGTGCCTGCAACCCCACCCCCAGCATCAGCCCGAGCAGGGTGACCAGACCCAAGGTGGGGAGCGCCCGAGCCGCGCCGGTGACGCCCACAGCCAGCCCGCGGCCGCGCCGGGTGTGCCCGACCCACCACCCCACCGGGATCGCCACTGCAGCAGCGATGGCCACGGCGAGCAGCGAGTACCACAGGTGCTGCCACACCAGGACGCCGGCGCCATGGGCTCCGGTCCAGTTCTGCCCGTCGGCGAGCCAGTCGAGGGCCGCGCGGAGCTGGATCATGGCGCCCCCTGCCCCACCGCACCCCGGCGCAGGGGTCGCGACCAGGGCAGCAGCAGGCGTCCGAGGTGGGCGATGAGCAGGTCGAGGACCAGCGCGAGCAGCATCGTCAGCACCAGCCCGACCACGATCTCCTCGGTGATGCCGCGCTGGAAGCCGTCGGTGAACAGCGACCCCAGGCTGGGCACCCCGAGCACCGCCCCGACGGTGACCAGCGAGACGGTACTCACCGCGACCACCCGCAGGCCGGCAAGCATTGTCGGACCGGCCAGCGGCAGTTCCACGGCCAGGAACCGGCTCAACGATGGGTAGCCCATGGCCTGCGCGGCGTCGAGAACTCGCGGGTTCACCTGGGCCAGCGCGTCCACTGTCGCGGGCAGCATCAGCGCCACCCCGTAGAGCGTGAGCGCGACGATGATGTTCCATTGCGAGCGGATGCCGGTCCCCAGCACCAGCGGAAGGATGACGAACAGCGGTAGCGAGGGGATGGCGTAGAGCAGCGCCGAGCCGCCGACCAGCATCGCGCGCAGCACCCTCACGCGGGTGGCGACCCATGCCAGGGGGATGGCGAGCAGCAGGCTCAACACGATCGGCGGGAGCGAGAGCAGCAGGTGACGACCGAGCAATTGCCCGATCACATCCAGGTTGTCCAGCGTCCAGCTCATCGATGCTGCCCCGGTTCGCCGAGCACACCCACCGCGCGACCCTGGGCGTCCAGAAGAACGGTGCGGTCACCGCTCCCCGAGGGGTGCAACACCCGCTCCCCTGCGGCCAGGCCGACGAAATCGCGGACGAAGTCGTTGGCGGGCTGGGCGAGGATCTCCTCCCCGGTGCCACGCTGGGCAACCTGCGCGCCGGGAGCGAGGATCAGGATCTGGTCGCCGAGCAGCAACGCCTCCGCGATGTCGTGGGTAATGAACAGGACCGTCTTGCCGAGCTCACCCTGCAGCCCGAGCAGCCACTGCTGCAGGTCGCGGCGGACCAGCGGGTCGACGGCGGCGAAGGGTTCGTCCATCAGCAGCACCGCCGGGTCGGCGGCCAGGGCGCGAGCCACTCCGACGCGCTGTTGCTGGCCTCCGGAGAGCTGGTGCGGGTAGCGACGGGCCATGGAACGGTCAAGGCCGACGAGATCCATCAGCTCCAGCGCGCGACCGTGGGCGTCCTTCTTCGAGACACCCTCCAGCAGCGGCACGGTGGCGATGTTGTCCAGGACGCGGCGGTGCGGCAGCAGGCCACCGCTCTGCATCACGTAGCCGATGCCGCGGCGCAGCGTCACCGGGTCCTGCGATGCGACGTCGCGCCCGTCGAGCAGGACGCGTCCGGAGCTCGGCTGGACCATCCGGTTCACCATGCGCAGCAGCGTCGTCTTGCCGCACCCTGACGAGCCCACCAGCACTGTGGTCGATCCGACCGGCACCTCGGCACTGAAGTCCTCCACGGCGCGGGTGCCGTCGGGGTAGGACTTGGCCACGTGCTCGAAGGTGATCACGGCGAGGTCCTCTCCTGGGGTGTCCCCACCCTGCCACACCGTGCTTCGCACGCGTGGTGATTCACTGCTCACCACCCGCACGGGTGGTGCGCGGCTCGATCAGACCGGCCAGCCCTCCCGGCGCCAGGCGGCGTCCCAGAACATCCACTCGTACCTCGCTGCCGTGACATAGGCCTCGACCATCTGCTCGCGCACCGCCGGGGTGGCGGTCTCGGCCAGCCCATCGGCAATCCTCCGCGCCTTCGCGGTCGACTCGGCGAACTCGGGGTCGGAGTAGACGCCGATCCAGTCCCCATAGGGATGCTTGTCCAGGTCCCCGGCCGCCTCGAGCAGTCGCTCGCCGACGACCTGGTAGATCCAGAAGCACGGCAGGATCGCCGCAACTCCCACCTCATAAGGGGAAACAGCCGCCCGTGCCAGCAGGAAGTTTGTGTAGGCCCCACAGGTTGGCGACATGTCACCGAAGTCCAGGTCCACGTGCGTGGAGTGCAGTTCACGCTCGGCCACGATCGCGCCGATCACGCCGTTGGCCCAGAACGCCACCTCCTCGGCGTCCAGGGCCTTGGCGGCCAGCAGCCCCATCGCGCGGCCGTAGTCGGCCAAGTAGAGCGCATCCTGGGTCATGTAATGGGTGAACACCTCGCGATCCAGTGACCCGTCCCCGAGCGCCTTCACGAACGGATGCTCGTGGATCGCCTGCATGATCGGCTGGGTCTTCTCCCAGACCTCGTCGCTGAACCCCATCACTGCTCTCCCTTCTCCCACAGCTTCCAGAAGTGGTGCACGGGCCCGTGCCCCTGGCCCACCTCGAGTTCGTCGGCGTGCTCCAGCGCGCCGGTCAGGTATTCCTTGGCCTCCTGTACCGCCGTCGGCCAGTCCTCAGTCCGGGGACGCAGCGCAGCGATCGCCGAGGACAGCGTGCACCCCGTCCCGTGGGTGTTCTCCGTTGCGACCCGGTGCGCGGTGACCTCCACGATGCCGTCCGCATCGGCGTACAGGTCGGTCGCCTCCGGCCCGGCCAGGTGCCCCGCCTTGATCAGGACGCGCTGGGCCCCCATCGCGAGCAGCGCCCGCGCCTGGGTCGCCATCTGCTCCTGGTCGCGTGCCGTCTCCACACCGAGCAGCACGGCGGCCTCCGGCAGATTGGGCGTGATCAGGGATGCCCGTGGGACCAGCTCCCGCACGGCCTGTTCAGCCTCCTCGTCGAGCAGCCGGTCACCGGAGGTGGCGACCATGACCGGGTCGAGCACGACGTGGGCGTCCTCGCCGCGACGTTCGCGGTAGTCGTCGAGGATCGTGCCGACGGAGGTCGCCACCCGCGCATTGGCGAGCATGCCGATCTTGATCGCATCGGGGACGATGTCGTCGACCAGGGTGTCCCACTGCTGCCGGACGAATTCGGGCTCGGCAGCGACGAAACCGGTCACACCCTTCGTGGATTGGGCAGTCAGCGCTGCGATGATGCCCATGCCGTAGGCGCCGAGCGCGCTGAAGGCCTTGACGTCGGCGAACACCCCGGCGCCACCGCTGGGGTCGACGCCGGCGATGGTCAGCACCTTGGGAACGGAGGTCACTGGTTCCACTCCTCGATCAGTTGGCGGGTGGCAGCGCCCGGGTCCTCGGCGGCGCACACGGCGCTGACCACGGAGAAGCCGGTTACTCCGGTCGCGCGCACCGTCTGCAGGCGCCCGGGCTTGATGCCGCCGATGGCCACGCACGGCACCTCGGATGCCTGGGCCAGCGCTCGGATGTGGTCCGGCCCGGAGCTCGCCACCGCATTGGGCTTGGTGGTCTGGTCGAAGATCGGCCCCAGGCCCAGGTAGTCGACGGTGCCCAGCGGCAGGTCGTTAATCGCCCGGACCTGCTCCATGGTCTGGGCGGACAGCCCGAGGATCGCGTCGGGACCAAGGATCCGGCGTGCCTCGCGGGGGTCCATGTCGTTCTGGCCGATGTGGGCGCCATGCGCGCCGGTCTCGGCGACCAGGTCGACCCAGTCATTCAGCACGACGGTGACGCGACCGTCGACCGCCGTGACCACCGCGCGGGAAAGTTCGGCGAACTGGTCGCGGGAGGCGTCCGGATCGCGCACCTGGATGAAGCTGGCACCGTTGTCGACGGCTGCCTCGACGGTACGGACGACCCCCTCGACCCCACCGCACATGGCGGTGTCGGTGATGACATAACAGGTCAGGTCGAAGGCGTGGCTCATGACAGCTTCACCCTCGCGGCCAGCTGCTCAGGAGTGAGGGCATGCAGCTCATCAATGAGGTGCATCGCGAAGCTGCCCGGGCCGGCGCACTTCTCGACGGCAGCATCGGCAGCGACGCAGAGCACGGCGGTCGCGGCCGCAGCGGCGACCAGCGGTTCGGCCTCGGACGCGTAGGCAGCCATCAGCGCACCCAGCGAGCAACCCACGCCGGTCACCTTGGTCATCAGCTCGTCACCGTTGGCGATCCGGACCACCTGCTCACCATCAGTGAGGTGGTCGACCGCACCGGACACGGCGACGACAGCGCCGGTGCTGCGAGCGAGCTCCTTCGCGACGTCGAGAACTGCTTCCGGCGAATCGGTGGCGTCCACCCCGCGACCGCCGGCGCCGCCGGCGAGCCCGGAGATCTCGGAGGCATTGCCGCGGATGATGGTCGGCTTGTGTGCGAGCAGGTCGCGGGCGACGGCGGTGCGGACCGGCAGCCCGCCGGCGGCGATCGGGTCGAGCACCCAGGGCGTCCCGGCGGCGCGGGCAGCGGGGGCGGCCAGCCGCATCGCCTCGATGGTCTCCAGGTAGGGGGAGCCGAGGTTGATCAGGACGCCGGAGGCCACCTCGGCGAAGGTTGCGGCCTCGGTGATGGTGTCGCACATGGCCGGGGAGGCACCGGCTGCCAGCAGCACATTGGCGGTGACATTGGCGACCACGATATTGGTGATGCACTGCACCAGTGGGGTGTGGTCGAGAACGGCCTGATGGGCCCGGGCAAGCTGGTCAACGGTGACAGCAGGTGCGCTCATCCTGAGACGTCCCTTCGCTAGTTCGAACTAGAGCAGGTTCGACGGGTGTGATCTCAGCCGATCGCTCGGCACCCCGCGTCCTCATGCCAACCTAGCAGGTGCCGCGATGTGCTCAGCCAGTGACGTAGATGCGAGAGATCAGCTCGCGCCGGCTGCGCACACCGACTTTCCCGAAGACCACTTTCAGGTGGTCCTGCACCGTGTACGGCGACAGGCACAAGGTGGCGGCGATCTCCTTGGTCGAGGCGCCGCGCAGCACGAGTTCAGCGACCTGGCATTCCCGATCGGTGAGTCCGGACGCGGCCAGCAGCAACGACATCACCTCCGGTGCCCGGGCGTGGGTGATGGTGACGGCCACATCCCCGGGGCGACTGTCGGGGCCATGCAGGGGTGCGGCGTGGAGGACGAGCCAGCCCCCCTGCGCAGTACGGACACGGGTATGGGTCGAGGACTGGGGATCCTGCTGGGCGTGCACCCTGGCAGCGGCGACAAGCGTCCAGAACAGGGGTGGGAAGGTGGCAGGGGCGGAATGTGGCCGCTCACGCCACTCGAGCAGGGCCAACAACCCTTCGGCATGTGCAGACCGCAAGTGCACCTCACCCCTGGCGTCCACAATCAGGACAGCCGGGGCCGACGCGGACGGTGGGGTGACGGCCCGCTGGCGCAGAATCCCCTGCCGCACCCCATGGGCGATGACGCCCGACACCGACGCCATGAAGCAGGTCTCAGCGACGCTGAAGGCAATGTCCTTCTGGGGGCGGAACAGCGACAGCGCTCCCCAGGGGGACGTTCGGTCCCGACAGATTGCTCGCAGTTCGTCACCAACCCCGAAAGCGGGGATGAGGACGGCGCCGAGGCGGGGGCTGCGATGGACCTGGCCATCGGTCTCCACTGACATGGACACGGCGTCCACACCCCGCTCGAGCAGCCGGTGGAAGCTGGTCTCGTCCGGCTCACCGAACTCGATCAGGCCCCAGGCAGCGTCGTAGCGGCGGTCCGCGGCGTGCGGGCCGTACTTGAAGCTGCCGGAGATCAGCCCGGTGGCAGGGTCGAGGGTGGCGAAGCAGGAGCCGGCTGAGGGCACGACCGGTTGGAGCGCGGACATCACCTCGTCCACGAATGACGCGAGATCCAAACCGGCGCGAGCCAGGAGTTCCAGTTCACGCCGCGCCCGCTGGGCAGCGATCCTCATGGCGGACAC
Source organism: Aestuariimicrobium sp. p3-SID1156 (assembly GCF_025144225.1). GTDB lineage: Bacteria > Actinomycetota > Actinomycetes > Propionibacteriales > Propionibacteriaceae > Aestuariimicrobium. The sequence continues at coordinate 312,383 of NZ_JALXXB010000001.1, read as the reverse complement.
CATCGCATGGGCTGGGGCCAGAACGGCGTCGGAAGCACGGCCGAAAAACCCCAACATTGTGGGATGGTCGGAGGCTCCGGGTTGTCCGCAAACTACCACCATGACTGCCCTTGCCCCCGATTCCTCCACCGCGCCGGGTCTCCGCAACCTGGATGGCGTGATCGTGCACCTCGCTGGTGACCCCGGCTTCGACGCGGCGCGGTTGCCGTGGGCCTGCAATGTCGACCAAACCCCCGTGGCAGTCGTCGAGCCTCGTTCCGTGGCGGAGGTCGTGCGCGTCGTCCACGCTGCACGCGAGGCCGGTCTTCGGATCATGCCCCAGGCCACCGGCCACCATGCGGGAGCACTGACACCAGACATCTGGCAGGACACCGTGCTGATGAGGCTGGGTCGGCTCGATTCCGTCACCATCGACCCGGAAGCGGGGCTCGCAGTCATCGGGCCCGGTGCACTGTGGCAGCACGTGCTGGACGCGGCGGCACCGCACGGTTTCACCGCGAACCATGGCAGTGCGCCGGACGTGGCGGCGATCGGCTTCCTGCTGGGTGGCGGCATCGGCTGGTACTCGCGGCGCTACGGGCTCGGCTGCAACCAGCTGCGCTCGGCTCAGGTGGTGACCGCCTCCGGGGACGTGGTCCGCTGCTCTGACTCGGAGAATGCCGACCTGTTCTGGGCTGTGCGTGGGGGAGGAGGTTCTTTCGGGATCGTCACCAGCGTCGAGCTCCAACTACTCCCCCATGTGGACGTCCCTGCCGGGATGCTCGCCTGGGACCGCAGCTGCGCCGCAGAGGTGGTTCCGGCCTGGGTGCGCTGGACCGGGACTGTCCCCGACACCGCGACAACGTCTCTGCGCCTGCTGACCGTGCCACCGCTGCCCGAGGTTCCAGAGCCCGTGCGGGGTCGTGAACTGGTCGTCATCGACGGCGCGATCCTGGAGGATGATCGGAGGGCCGCGGAACTTCTGGAGCCGTTGCGGGCGTTGTCGCCCGAGATCGACACGTTCGCACGCATCCCGGCGCCTGCCGTGACCCGCATCCACCTGGATCCGGAAGGTCCGACACCGTCGGTCTCGGACCACGCCCTACTGACCCACCTGGATGACGCGGCGGTGGAGGCCTTCATCACCGCCGTCCCCTCCGGGAGCCCGCTGCTGGCCGCTGAACTGCGGCATCTCGGCGGCGCTCTGGGCGAAGCACCTGTGGGCGCGGGGGCGGTGGGCTCACTTGCGGGGCAGTACGCGCTGTTCACCGCCGCGATCGCGGCGACCCCTGAGATGGCCGCTGCCGGGGTCGAAGCCGGCTCTGTGCTGGTCGAGGCGATGCAGCCCTGGTCGACGGGTCGGCGGTTTGCCAACTTCACGAACCGGCCGGCTCCTTCCGAGAGCCTGTATCCGGTCGCGTCGTGGGAACGGCTGGGCGCGATTCGGGACCAGATGGACCCGGATCGCCTTCTGGTCCTGTCCCACCCGATCGGCAGCTGAGGGGAGGCGGGCCAGCCCGCTACCCTCAAGACATGCTCGCCCTGCTCTCCCCCGCAAAATCACTGGATCTCGAGTCCCCACTGCCGACCCGCAAGCACACTGAGCCGCGCCTGTTGGAGGCGTCCGAGGAGCTCGTGCGCGTGTTGCGTGGCAAGTCGGTCTCGCAGGTGGCGGAGCTGATGGGGATTTCCGATGAGCTCGCGGCGCTGAACGTGGAGCGTTACACGTCCTTCGAGCTGCCGTTCACGACAAGGAATGCGCGCCCGGCGATGCTGATGTTCTCCGGCGACGTCTACCAGGGCCTGGACGCCCGGGAGCGCTTCGATGCCCGCGACTGGACCGAGGCGCAGAAGACCCTGCGCGTCCTGTCGGGGCTCTATGGCCTGTTGCGACCGCTCGACCTGATCCAGCCCTATCGCCTCGAAATGGGGACGCATCTGGCCACCGAGCGGGGCACAACCCTCTACCAGTACTGGGGTTCGCGCATCACCGACCTGGTCGCCGCTGACCTGGCCGGGTCGCCGGGTCCGGATGTCGTGGTGAACCTGGCCTCGGCCGAGTACGCCGGTGCGGTGAAGTTCGACGAGCTGGACGCCAGAGTCGTGACGCCCCGCTTCGAGGACCGGGACCGATCGGGGAACTGGAAGGTGATCTCCTTCCCCGCCAAGCGAGCCCGCGGCGAGATGGCCGGCTGGCTGGTGACCGAGCGCGTCCGCAGCGTGAAGGCGATCACTGAGTTCGACGGTGGCGGGTACCGGTACGCCGCCGAGGTGTCGAGCCCGGACCAGCCGGTGTTCCGCAAGCTGGCCTGACGGCGCCGAGAAGAGGAACTGGCAGGGTGACCCGGCTCAGGCCGGGAGCGCATCCTCGCCGGCTCGCCATGCCCGCCACAGCGTGAGCGCCGACAGACTGACACCATCGCGCAGCGAGCCGGACATCATCATCAGGTCCAGCTCGTCCTCACCGACCCAGTCCAGGACCGGGCCGTCCCCGTCACGCCCAGGATCGGGGAGGACGACATCCGCGGTCTCCAGAAGGACCACGTCCATCCTGAGTGGCAGCGAGCCGGCGTCCGGATGGAAGCGTCCGAGCAGTTGCGCCTTGGTGGCGCGCAGGCCGACCTCCTGCAGCAGCGTGGCGGCGGCCTGCTCGGCGTCGGCCTCGAAGGCGAGCGGTGCCCGCGGCAGTTCCCACAACTGGACGCCGGCAGCCAGGCGATCGTGTCGCGCCATCAGCAGCGAGCCGCCCTCGCACTGGCAGACGATCACGAAGCCCTCGACCTGGGCGTCCTCAAGGGATTCAATGGCGACAGCATCGGGCCACAGCGGAATCGGGTCCTCGTAAGCGGCGTCGGTCGCGCAGGGCGGGTCGACTGTCATGCCTCACTTCTATCAGCCCCTGACGAATAAGGAAAGACCCATCCCGACCAATCTCCCCCGGTCGGGTGGCCCAGCGATACAATGCCCCCCTCGGGTGGACCCGGTGCGCGATCTGTCACAGCCACAGGGCACGATGGAGGGTGTGATCGACCTGTCCTCCCGCCTTGCCGCTGATCGCCCCTCCCGGCCCTCCGGACAGCGTGATGCCCTCGACAGGCGTGCCTGGCATCGCAAGGCCTCGCGGCCGGTGATGGCCTGGTTGGTGGCGCTCATCGTGCTGGGTTTCATCCACCGCTGGATCCCTCAGTCCCGCTGGCTGCTGGTCCACATGGCCACGCTCGGCGTGGTCACCAACTCGATCCTCATCTGGAGCCAGCACTTCGCGGACTCCCTCCTGCATGCCCGCCGCACCGATTCCTCCCACAGCAAGCAGGTCATGCGGATGCGGCTGCTCAACCTGGGCATCGTCGTGACCTCCGCCGGCATGGTCGGTGAGTGGCCCTGGGTGACCACGGTCGGCGCCACGGTCGTGGGGCTGGCACTGCTGTGGCATGCCGCCTCGCTCGCCAACCAGTCGAAGGCCGCCCTGCCGGCCCGCTTCGGCCACGTCGTGCGCTGGTACCTGGCCGCCGCCGCGCTGCTGCCGGCGGGCGCCGTCATCGGCGCAATCATGTCCTTCAGCCAGCCTGAACCCTGGCAGGGACGCCTCCTGATCGCGCACCTGCTGCTGAATGTGCTGGGCTTCGTCGGGCTGACCGCCACCGCCACCCTGCTGACGCTGTGGCCCACGATGCTCCGCACCCCGATGGCGGGCTGGAGTGAGAAGGCCCACCGCATCGCCCTGCCGCTGATGCTTGCCGCCGTCCTGGTCGGCGCCACTGGCGCGGCACTGGGCTGGCGCTGGGTCGCGGTTGCCGGGCTCGGTGCCTGGCTGGTCGGTCTCGGATTCGCCGCTGCGCCGGCGATCGCGGTGGCCCGCCGCAAGCCCCCGAAGGACTTCCCGACCTGGTCGGTCGCCGCAGCAGTCGTCTGGGTCGCCGGCTGCATCGCCTGGCTGCTCTGGCAGGTCGCCACCCGTGAGGTGATGGACGCTGAGGGCGTGAAGTCGCCCACCGGCCCACTCGTGGCCGGCGGTCTGGTGCAGCTCGTCCTGGGTGCGATGAGTTACCTGATGCCGGTGGTGATGGGCGGCGGGCCGCGCACCGTGCGGGCGACCAATGCGGTGATGAACCGGGCCTGGGCCCTGCGAGTGAGCCTGGCCAATGCCGGCCTGGTCGCCTACCTGCTGGCTGAGTCCTCCATGGCGCGCGTCGTGAGCTCGCTGCTGGTGTTCGGCGCCTACGCGGCGATCGTGCCGCTGATCCTGTCCATGGTGCGCACCTTCACGACGGTGCGCCTGGAGAACCCGCAGTCGAAGACCATCCCCGTGGCCCCGAGCGCCGTGGGCACGCCCGCAGCGGTCATCGAGCAGACCGCGAATCGGGGGCGCCGCGACCTGATTGAGGGTGCGGTCGGGCTGGGCGCGGTGGTGGGCGCGATGGCGCTCTTCGACCGCCGCCGCATCGGAGGCGGTGGGAGGCAGGGCCAGAACGTCCCCGCGACCGGACGCACCGTCGAGGCGACCGTGAGCGCCAAGGACATGCGGTTCATCCCCGACCACGTCGAGGTGAACCCCGGGGACCGCGTGGTGATCCACCTCACCAATGACGACCCGACCCAGGTCCACGACCTCTACTTCGCCTCCGGTGTGACCTCCGGCAGGCTCAAGCACGGGCAGAAGTCGACCCTTGACCTGGGTGTGGTCGGCCAGCCGCTCGAGGGCTGGTGCACCATCGTCGGACACCGCGCGATGGGCATGGTCTTCCACGTCCGCACCACCGGGTCGACGGCGGCTGCCGCCACCACGGCCCCGCACCAGCAACACCAGCAGCAGCCGATCGACCTGGCCGCCAAGCCCGGCAAGAACTTCCGCACCCGCTCCGCGGTGGTGCCCGAGACCCCGGCCGGCGATGTCACCCACGAGTTCGTCGTCACCGAATCCGTGCAGGAATTCGCGCCCGGGGTGACCCAGAACGCGATGACCTACAACGGACGCGTGATGGGGCCGCTAGTGCAGGCCTCCCTGGGCCGCACGGTCACGGTGAGGCTGAGGAACAAGGGCACCATGGGGCACTCGATCGACTTCCACGCCGGCGACGTATCACCCAATCAGGTGATGCGCACCATCGCGCCGGGGGAGGAACTGGTCTACCCGTTCGTCGCGCGGCGCTCGGGGATCTGGCTCTACCACTGCTCCACGATGCCGCTCAGCGCCCACGTGGCGGCCGGCATGTACGGCGCTGTCATTGTGCCGCCCACCGGCCTGGCGACGGTGGACCGCGAGTACTACCTCGTCCAGCAGGACGCCTACCTGGGCCCCGAGGGCGGGGAGGTCGACAGCGCCAAGATCGCCGAGGAGCGCCCCGACCTGGTGATGTGGAATGGGCACGCCAATCAGTACGTCCACGACCCGCTGGTGGCCCGAGTGGGCGAGCGGGTGCGCATCTGGGTGCTGGCGGCCGGGCCCTCGCGTGGGACGACCTTCCACGTGGTGGGGAGCCAGTTCGACACCGTCTTCAAGGAGGGCGAGTGGTTGCTGCGCCCCAATGCGCACGGCGGTGGATCGCAGGCCCTGGACCTGGGCCCCTGCCAGGGCGGTTTCGTGGAGATGGTCTTCCGAGAGCCGGGCACCTACACCTTCGTCAACCACTCCTTCGCGAGCATGGAGAAGGGTGCGCGCGGGTTGATCACGGTCACCTGAACCGACTGACCAGCCATTCGGCCGTCGTCTGCTCGAACTCGCCGAGGAGGGTGATGAGTTCCTGCTCGGCCAGCCCCCGGCTGGATCCTGTCCACCGTAGCTCGGGGCCACCCTCGTCAATTAGCATGGCGGCGTGGCCACCCCCCTCCGTCCCGCGCAGCGACGCATGCTCGTCGTCGGCCTGGTCGTGATCGCGATGGTCGCGGCCCTGGTCATCTGGCGACTCCTGATGCCCTCGAAGGACCAGCTCACTGCCGAGCCGGTCACCTCGACGGCCAGCAACACTGCTCCGACATCTAGCGCCGCCCCTCCCACCTCGGACGCCCCGAGCACCGCCGCCAGCAGCTCTGCGCCGACCTCGCCCGCCAGCGCCTCCCCGACGCCTGCCGCGCCGAGCAGCACGTTGAAGGCCAGCACGGGAACGAAGCCCCCTGCGTCCTCGACCGCTGGCGGGAACGACGGATCGGGCACGGGAACGAATGGCTCACGTACGGGCGGTTCGAAGTCGGGCGGCTCGAACGGGGATGGCTCCAGTAACGGCAACGGGGGCGGTTCCGGCGCTGGGGGTTCTGGCGGCGGCTCGAACGCAGGCTGCATGACCACGCTGACCCCCATCACCCCCACGCGGATGCGCATCCCCTCCATGGGCGTCAGCTCACCGGTGATGTCCGTCGGCACCGACGCCAATGGCGCCGCCGGCGCCCCTCCGAAATCGGCCTCCCACACCACCGCGTGGTGGGCCGGGGGCCCGCGCGTCGGCTCCAGCCAGGGCAAGGCTGTCCTGACGATCCACACCTACCGCAACGGCGGCGCGCTGGGGAACAGCATGGCCTCCACCTTCACCACCGGCTCGATCGTCAAGCTCAGCGACTCCTCGGGCCGCACCCAGTGCTACCACCTGGTCAAGCGCACCAAGGTGTGGGTCAAGAGCTACGACCCGAACAGCAATGCCGTCTACGACACCTCCGGGCGTCCCCAGATCGTGATCGTGACCTGCTGGGACTTCAACCGGTCCACCCAGGCCTGGGACTCGCGCCTGCTCTACTACCTCGAGCCGCTGGCCGGCTGATCGCCCGCGCCGCCCTGCGGGCTGGTCGCGTCGGAGGTCCTGATCGCCGGGAACGTCTCGGTGCCCCAGAGGCCGGAGGCATCCTCCAGCCCCAGTTCCAGACTGCGTTCCCGGGTGGGAGCGTCCGCGAGCGCGGCGCGCGCCTGGTGGAGTGACAGGCCGGTGAGTTGGAGCAGGTCCACCACGACAGCCCGCAGCAGCGAAACCAGCGAGGTGGTGCGCCAGTCATTCGAGCGAGCCACCTCCAGCGGAGCGAGCTGATGGGCGATGTCGAGGGCCTCGCGTCGTGCCCTCACGGGCTTGTTCCAGTGCCCCACTGAGGAGGCCAAGTGGCGCATCGCCTGGGCAGAGTCGCTCACCAACTCACCGCCGCGGGGGTTGGGCCCGATCTCGCCGACCACTCCGCGCGCCTGCCGAACGAGCATCTGCAGCGCTATCTGGAGGCGTCCGGCGATCTCCAGGAGGCGGTCGAGTTCGGCGAGTTCGCGTCGTTCCCCACGCAGGCGCGGGTTGAGCGCGGCGATGTCTGCTGCCGAGGACTGGGCAGCCTGGCCATCAGTGAGCTGGCGGCGAGCCTCGTCGAGATACCCCTGGGCGGCGCTGACCAGTTCGGCGTCCCCCCTGGACAGGCCCTTGCCCATGGCCTCCAGCGCTTCACCCAGCCGGTGCATGGCGGTGCTGGTGTAGCGACGCGGGCGGGTGGTGATACTGGTCGGGAAGACCACCGCCGCGACCAGACCCACCAGGGCGCCGGTGAGCGAGTCAACCCAGCGCCCCACCGAGGAATGCGGCAGATCGTGCTGGGTGGCCAAAGCTGCGAGGGCGGCGACCACCATGGCGTTGATCGCCGATTGGAAGGTCATCAGGTCTGAGCGGTCCATCATGCGGGCCAGCAGCGGCGTGACCAGCAGGATGAGCAGCAGCTGCCACCAGCCGAACCCGATCGCCCTGGCCGCGAGTTCGCCGATGAGGACGCCGAAGCTTACCCCGACACCGATCTCCAGCACCCGTCGCGGCTGCCTGTTGCGCGAGAAGCCGAGCGCGAGATAGCAGGACACGGCCGCGAAGACCGGGTTGGGCTGCCGCCAGAGGTAGGCGCAGATCAGGTAGGCGATGGTGGCGGCGATGGCGGCTTGGGTGTTGGGCACCGCAGCTCCGCGCACACGGGAGCGTCCACTGGCGGCCCAGGCCCGCACTGTGGCCAGGACCCGGAGATGACGTCGGTCAGAACGTGGGGGCTCGCTCACCCCGCAAGTCTAGTGAGGGGGTCAGCAGCGAAGGGTCGTCGTGGACAGGTCGGACCACCCCTTGGTGCCGGTCGCATTGTGGGTTGTTCCCGGGTTCCGCAGCAGGACGTCCTGGGGCGTGAGGCGGTAGTACGGCCCCTGCGGCCCGCTGGGGAGCACGACGTGGGCGCCCGTGCGGAGGTCGACGAGGTGGAAGTCACCGTCTCGGCCCTGGCGACTCAGGGCGTAGTTGGTGCCCACCGAGCCGAGGGAGATGTCCGAGCCGTCGGCGTGGAGCTCCAGCGGCTTCGGCATCGCCGGCGACCACACCATGGTCTTGGCTCCGCCCTCGCCGGGGTTGGAGTTGGCGAAGACCCAGGTGGTGCCGTTGGTCTTGATGGGCGAGTACATCGCCACGGTGGAGCCGTCAGCCGACGTGGGGCGCGCCGGACCGTCACCGGAATCAACCATTCCACTCGAGCCGGGCACGTAGACCGCGTAGGCCCCCTGGGGCAGCAGCTCAGCGGTGCCGTACTCCCCGACGTGGACGACCTTGCTCGCGCCGGTGTCGAGGTTCACCAGGTGGATGCGCTGGGTGTCCATCTCGCCGCCGGAAGTCAGGAGCGCCCAGCCATCGCGCACCTGGAGATCGCCGTTGAAGAAGACCTGCTCGCCAACCTGGACCTGGACGGCATTGCCTCCGGTCTGGGCATCCCAGCGGTAGAGCACCGAACTCGCCTCCCCGGCGTTCTGGCCCGGGGTGGCCAACAAGGCGACGTAGCGGCCATCGGTCTGGGCATTGACGACGTCGCCCTCGCCGAGGTCGAGGACGCTCCTGCCATTGATCTCGACCCAGCCGTCCTCGCGGAGGTCGACGCCCATGGTCCCACCAGGGCCCATGGTGAGCAGGTTGGGCGAATTGCGGAATTGCAGACTGAGATCAGGGGTGCAGAGGCTGGTCACGCTTCCCGCCCCCCGCCCGGTCGAACCAGCACTGGACCCTGAACCGGGCGCCGAGCTGGCCGGTGTCGGGGTGGACGGGGTGCGAGTCGACACGGTGGGAGTCGACACGGTGGGAGTCGACACGGTGCGAGTCGACACGGTGCGAGTCGACACGGGCGAGGGCGAGTCGCTGGTGGACGTGGGTGAGGTCGTCGGGCTGGGGGCCTGGGCCCACTGCGGCTCGTCCGAGCGCAGGGAGTTGACCCCGAAGGCCACAGCCACGGCTGTGATGACCGCTGCTGCCCCGGTGCCAGCCGCGACCACGCGGCGCCGGGTCCGGGCGCGGTGCGCGAAGGCAAGGACCTTCTCCCCATCGAGCCCCTCCGGGAGCCCTTCTTCCTGCAACATGGCACGCAGATCGTCGGTGTCCATCACTGCCCTCCTCCCCGGGCCACCGCAGGTGTGGACGTGGCGGCGTGAACCTGCAGCTTGGCCAGTGCCCTCGACACAGTGCTCTTCACCGTCCCGACGCTCACCCCCATCTGCCGCGCCACTTCCGCTTCGGGAAGGTCCTCCCCGAAGCGCAGCACGACTGCTGCTCGTTCTCGTGCCGTCAACAGCGCGAGATTCTTGCGAAGGGTTGCACGCTGGATTGCCAGCGTTTCGGGTCCACGCCGATCGGACTGTACCGGTTGCAACTCACCGTCGCTCATCACGACCTCGTGGTCGAGGTCCCGCATACCGGCCTTGCGCCCCCATCGCTGCCTGCCGCGCAGGCTGTCAGTGTGGGCATTGACCATGATCTGACGCACGTACCCGAATCCATCGCCTGCCTCGAGTTCCACCTTCGACCACTTGCGATAGGCCCGCTCAAGAGAGGTTTGGACGAGGTCCTTCGCCTCATCCTGGTGACGAGTCAGATGCAGTGCCAGCCGCATCAACTCCGGACTTCGTTCATCGACGAAGCGCACGAAGCTCTCGTCTGTGGCTCGACCCATCTGACCCTCCTCTCACCCTCCAATACGGCCAGGGGTTCTGGAGGGTTGTGGGGCGTCCACAGAATTATGGAATGCCTGCCCCCGCCGGGGACGCTGCCACCCCTACGGGTGGTCAGATTCTTCCCGACGCTTCCGCAGCGACGCGCGCATGTCACGATCATCTCGCTCGCCCCGGGACGTCAGGAGGTCAGATGGTGCTCAACACCTTCTTGTTCATCGATCCCGGCACCGTCTTCCACCCCCTGGGTCGCAACATGCGACTGCAGCTGTGCCAGGTCCAGAAGGACACCGAGAACAACCCCCTGTTCACCGAAGACTTCTTCGCCGACCCCCCGCGCCGCTGGGAGGCCCGCTTCGACAACGGCTACCCCAATGTCATCCGGGACCCGGCCGACGGCAAGTACAAGGTGTGGTGGAGCGTCTTCATCACCGACCCGGTCTCGGCGTCCACACCCTTGGAGAAGCGCCCCACCACCACCTACCACCCGGTCAATGAACGCACCGCGGCGCTGGCCTATGCCGAATCGACCGATGGGGTGCACTGGATCAAGCCCTCGCTGGGCCTGTTCGAGTTCGAGGGCAGCAGCGCCAACAACCTCGTGATGCCGATCGCTCACGGCACCGGCATCAGTCTCGATGTGGACGACCCGGACCCGAACCGCCGGTACAAAATGCTGACGCGGATGGACTGGGGCCCGGACAACCACATCCTGTGCGCCGCCTTCTCACCCGATGGGCTCCGCTGGTCCGCTCCGCACCGGTTGGTGGGGTTCAACCCGCGCGCCGATGTGCACAATTTCGTCTTTCGTGACCCGATGAGCCGCCGCTATGTGCTGATCACCCGGGCATGGCGTGACGGGATGCGCGTTGCGGCCGTCTCCTACAGCCACGATTTCCTGTGTTGGAGTGATCCGGTGGAGATCCTGCGCGGTGACGGCCCACGCAACCAGATCTACGACATGACCGTGTTCCGCCATCACCAGCACTACCTCGGTCTGGTGTCGCTGTTCCACGAAGGCGACCGGGACGCCCTCGACCATGACCTGGTGGACACCGGCTTGGCAGTCGCCTGGGACCTCGACTCCTGGACCTTCGCCGCCGAGGGCCAACAGCTGATCAGTCGCGGCAGCGGCAGCTACCCCGACGGCGACTGGGATTGCGGCTGCATCTTCGTCTCGGCACCGCCGATCGAGGATGACGGCAAGCTCTGGTTCTACTGGATGGGTGGCAACGGTCCCCACGGTGGGTTCCGGGAGACCTCCTTCGGACGCGGTTGGCTCGAGGTCGACAAGTTCGGCCACTACTCCCAGGTCGATGCCTCCCGGCCCGGGACGCTCGCGCTCGGCCCGTTCAACATTCCTGCCCAGGGCAGCCACCAGCCGGTTGAATTGCTGGTGGAGGTCCCTGAGGGTGGCTCGGTCACCTATGAGCTGTGGTCGGACCGGTACCGTCAGCCCGTGGTCGGTTTCGAGCGGGAGGCCTGCCGCCCCCTCACCGAGAGCGGATGGCAGGTGCTCGACTTTCCCGGGCGTCCCTGGCGGGCGGACAACCCCGCCGCAGTGATCATCGTCTGCCACGTCACCGGAGGCGCCAGGTTGTTCGGGATTCGCGGGATGCTCCACCCTCGCCGCATCGCCGACTGAGCCCTACTCGCCCTCGGGGCTCGGCAGCCGGCCGACCTTGACAGCCTTCAGCATCGCCGCGTGGTCGATCTCGGTCTGGTCCGCATAGGCCCGGGCGAAGCCCACGAAGGCGTCCGGTATGGCGTCCGACTTGCCGATGTAGCCCGCGATCATGGACGCCCCCGAGGTCCGCGCGTGGCCCTTCGCCAACAACAGTCCGAGGACATTCGCATAGTCCGCCACCGCGACGGCGTCCAGGTCATCGATCACGACCGCACCCTTGAGGTTTCGGTACTGCCGCACATAGAACTGCAACTCCGGCACCTCCCCGCGCACCGAGGGCCCCAGCCTGGTCGTCGCAGGGTCCAGCGGCCCGATCGAGCACCAGCCCAGCAGCGGGTCGGACGCGGTCTGCAGGGCCTGCTGGTACTCCACCACGCGCTGGCCCTGATGGGCGTGCAGGGCGGTGTCGCCGTGGACGAAGGGGGCCAGCACCGAACGCCGGGCCTCCTTCAACTGCAGGAACAGCACATCATCGGAGGAGGTGCCCTCCAGCAGCGCGATGAACGCCCGCAGGCCGACCGACCCGACGCCCACGACCTTGTGCCCCACGTCCACCAGCGTGTAGCCGTTGAGAACTCGCGCCCACTGGTGCGGCAGGCGTCCGAGGTAGTCGTCGAGGGCTTCGCCGATCTGCTCGGTGCGCGCCCGGGAGGAGCGAATCAGGATGGGCGGGTCGTCGATGAGGCGCCGGCCTCCGTCCTCCCCCGCCTGGGTGAGCTTGGGCAGGGCGCGGTCGGAGGTCTTGCGGCGTGCCTTCTCGGAGGCTCGCTCGACCTCGTCGCGCAGGCTGGGTTCGCTGACGGTCTCGGTGAGCCGGGCAATGTCGAGCCGCGCGAAGCTGCGCGACATCAGCGACTGGTCGGCGAGCAGGCGCAACTCATCGCGATAGGCCGCTGCGCAGGCATGCACTGCGTCCGCGCACTGGTGCTCGGTCAGCCCGTTCTGGCGTCCGGCGACCCAGACGCTGGCGGTGAGACGATGGAGGTCCCATTCCCAGGGGCCGGGGTGCGCCTCGTCGAAGTCGTTGAGGTCGATGACCAGCTCACCCTCAGACGTCCGGTAGAAGCCGAAATTGCCCAGGTGGGCGTCGCCGCAGATGACCGGCATGATGCCGGTACAGGGCATGGACGCCGAATCGGAGGCTGCCACATTGGCTGCTCCGCGCAGGAAGCCGTAGGGGCTGGCGGTCATCCGCGCGACCCGCAGGGGGATCAGTCGCTCGATGCGTCCTTCGTGGGACTGGATGATCAGGTCGACCGGGTCGGGACGGTCGGCCGTCGGCCGAAATTCGGCCACCGCATGTCGCGGGACGCGCTCGCGCAGGCGCCTGCCGTAGGCCTTGCGCTGGTCGCGGGGGGTGGTGCGGCGGCGGATGCTGAACTCGCGCTCGGGCAGGGCCGGCTCCTCGAAGAGGTGTTCTTCGACGTCGGTGGCGTTGGCTTCGCTGGAATGCACCTCTTGATCCTGCCACCTGTGCTGTGCTCGTTGCCATGAAAGGTGCCGAAGGATTCTTCGACTTCACAACTGCGACGTGAAGAATCCAGAGGTATGATGTGAAAAACAGCCAGTCAATGGAGGACGATGATGTCAGAACTGATCGACCAGGCCTTGCAGAACGCCACCGATACCAAGGCCATCGCGGCGGGTCGCGGGGTGATTGCCCAGACCGGACGGATCTACACCGAGGTGTTCGGGCAGCAGCCTGCCTTCCTGGTGGCCGACGAAAACACCTGGGGGGTCGCCGGCGACAAGGTCCGCGCCTCGCTGCAGGAAGCCGGCGTGCCGATTGCCGGCGAACACATCTTCCCCGGGAAGCCGACCCTGTACGCGGGCTACGAGAACGTCACCACGGTGCGGGAGATTCTCCACAAGGTCGAGGCGGTCCCGGTTTCGATCGCCTCGGGCACCCTGAACGACATCGTCAAGCTCGCCGCCGGCGAACTGGGGCGCCAGTACATGAACGTCTGCACCGCCGCATCGATGGACGGCTACGCGGCCTTCGGTGCGTCCATCACCAAGGACGGCTTCAAGATCACCCGCAACTGTCCCGCGCCCGCCGCGCTGATCGCCGACTACGACATCATGGCTGCCGCCCCGCAGCGCCTGACCGCCACCGGCCTGGGCGACCTGATCGAGAAGGTACCCGGCGGCGCTGACTGGCTGGTCGCTGACGAACTCGGCATCGAAGCCGTGGACGACTATGTCTGGGGGCTTGTCCAGGGCCCACTGCGCGATGCCCTGTCCGACCCCGACGGTCTGGCCGCCGGCAATGCCGAGTCGATCGTCGGGCTGGCCGATGGCCTGCTGATGTCGGGCCTGGCCATGCAGGCGCACCAGTCCTCCCGCCCTGCTTCGGGCGCCGGCCACAACTTCAGCCATCAGTGGGAGATGGAGGGCCACGGCCTGGACTGGGAGCCCCCGCTGAGCCACGGCAACAAGGTCGGCATCGGTTCGGTCGCCACCTCGGCGGTCTATGACCTGCTGCCCACCCTCGACGTCGCCTCGATCGACCCGGAGAAGCGGGCCGCCGAGTGGCTCACCCCCGAGCAGAACGACTCCCGCATCGTCGAGTTGCAGCCGATCCCGGCGATCCAGGAGGCCGCGCTCGGCCAGTCGCGTGCGAAGTACGTGCCCGCCGAGCAGGCCGCGGAGCGCGTCCAATTGATCAAGGACCACTGGGACGCCATTCTCGAGCGGGTCAAGCCCCAGACGATGCCTGCCGAGGAGGTCGCCGACATCCTGCGCCGTGTCGGTGGGCCCTACCACCCCGCGCAGGTCGGCGTCGACCTGGACAAGATGAAGCTCACCTACTACCAGTCCCAGACCATCCGCAGCCGCTACACGATCATGGATGCACTGTTCGAGCTCGGCCTGCTCGACCAGGTCATCGACACCCTCTTCGCGCCCGGCGGTTACTGGGCCGAGGCACCTGTCCCGACAGAGGGCTCCATCGTCCCCGAGAACTGATCCACGCCACCCCTGAGCACACGGACGCCGGGAGCCGGGCTGCTGTCAGCCCTGACTCCCGGCGTCCGGTGTTTCTCGCGCGGGTGTGCGTGGTTCAGTGCCCGGTCAGCGCAGGGCCACCACGGGGGTGGTCGACCTTCACAGTCGTGACGTCCTGTCGCTGGTCCGAGTGAGTACTTACGGCGCGTAGTAGCAGGAAGGGGGGCTCAGTGGTGGAGCGGATGCTTCTGGCTGAACGCGTACTGGGCCTCGAAGACCTCGCGCAGGGCTGGATAGAGCTTCTCCTGGACGGCGGCCAGTTCCCCGTACAGCTCGTGCAGGTCCTCGTTCGGCTCACTCGCCTCACCCAGCTGCGCCATCGCGGACGCTGCCTCCTCCACCGATCCGTATGCCCCCGCGGCAGCCATCGCCATGACGGACGCCCCCATCGCCGAGACCTCCGACTGCTTCACCTCGGTCAGTGGGACCCCGCAGGCATCGGTCATGATCTGCCGCCACAGGGGCGAACGCTGCCCGCCACCGACCACACGGATGCTGGTCAGCGGCACCCCGGTCGTCTCCTGCAATCCCTTCAGGTTGCGGGCCATCGCCAGCGACAGCCCCTCCAACACCGAGCGGTACATCACCGCACGGTCATGGGCCCCGGCCAGGCCCACGAAAGCACCCCGCGCGATCGGGTCCCAGTGGGGGGACTGGACTGCATTCCAGTACGGCAGCGTCACCAGGCCACCGCAGCCGGCCGGCACCGCGGACGCGGCGCGCTCCAGTTCAGGATCCGGTGTGCCGCCCAGCTCCGGGCGTCCGAGCTTGTCGCGGAACCAGCCAGCCAGGTAGGCGCCGGAGTTCTGGACGATCTCGAGCACGTAGTGGCCGGGGATGCCGGCGGCATCGGTCCGGAAGACATCGGCATGCTCATAGCTCGGCGAGTGGACCCCGGCGACCAACGCGGTGCCCATGTTGAGGTAGGCCTCATCAGGGCCGATCGCCCCAGCACCCAGCGCAGCAGCCTGGCCATCACCACAGGACGCCACCAACTCGACCTTCTGGTCCAGTCCCCAGCCGGTGGTGATCTCAGGACTGACCGTGCCCATGACACTGCCGGGCTCGACCAGGTCACAGAGCTGGTCCCGACGAAGGCCCGCCATCTCAAGGAGCTGGTCCGACCAGTCCTGGCGGGACATGTCGAACAGCCCCAGGCTGTCCGCGGCGCCCTTGGAGTCGATCCATTGACCGGTCATCGCGTAGGCCAGGTAGGCATGGACGCCGACGATCCTGGCCGCCTTCTCCAGCGTCTCCCTCTCGTGGTCGTGCAGCCAGGCAATCTTGTAGAAGCTGGGCGTGACGTCGGGCTGGAAGCCGGAGAGCACGTGGAGTTCCTCGCTGCCCAGTCTGCGCACCTGCTCAGTCGCTCGACCGTCCAGCCACAGGATGCCCGGACGCAGCGGAGATCCCTGGGTGTCCACCAGGGCGAAGGACTGGCGCTGGATGGTGCAGCAGACGTGGCTGATCCGCGCACGATCCGCCGTACCCAGGGCACCCACGGCCTGGGTGATTGCCTCGTTGGTGGTGCGCCACCACTCGCGAGGGTCCTGCTCGTAGAAGTCGACCCGCGGGGTGAGCATCTCCAGGTCGGCTCGCCCCTCGGCCACGACATTGCCGTCGCGGTCGACCACGATGGCCTTGGTGCTGGTGGTGGATGAATCGACTCCGATGACCAGCGGGGAATCACTGTTCGACGACATGAGGACCTCCTCGTCCTTGGCTTTTTGCATTCCAGGGTCAGACCATCCCACCCTGCCAGAGGTCTGCGACCTGCGCAGGGGCGGGGGGATACCGTGGTCGCATGACGCAGATCTGGGCCCACCGGGGAGCAAGCGCGGATGCCCCCGAGAACACGATGGATGCCTTCCAGCTGGCGATCGATCAGGGAGCCGACGGCATCGAACTGGACGTGCAACTCACCGCCGACGGCGTCCTGGTGGTCTGTCATGACGAGACCATCGACCGCACCAGCGATGGCAGCGGGGCCATCGCCGAGCTCACCCTCGACCAGCTGCGCCAGTACAACTTCAGCCATGGACGTGACGGCATGCACTGCTCGATCCCCACCCTGGCCGAGGTGCTCGACCTCATCGCTCCCACCCACGTACGCCTGAACATCGAGCTGAAGAACTCGATCGTCCCCTACCGAGGCATGGAAGCTGCCTGCGAGGCTCTGGTCGAGACCTCCCGTCTCGCTGGAGATGCCAGCGAGCGACTCATCTACAGCTCCTTCAACCACCGCTCGCTGGAACTGCTGGTCGCCTCGGGCACGCGCGTCCCGGTGGGTGCCCTCTTCGTGGAGCCGCTGGTGAAGTCCTGGGACTACGCCCACACCTTCGGGGCGGTCGCCATCCACCCCCATTGGGGCAGTCTCGACGAGGGCGAGGTCGCCGAGTGCCACGAGAACGGCGTGTTCGTCCACACCTGGACAGTGGACGACCCGACCCAGGTCCTGCGGCTGGCCCAGCAGGGAGTGGACGCCATCATCACGAACACCCCGTTGCGGGCCAGGCAGGTCCTCGGCCGGGTCTGAGGCTGGGCCTTCCTGAGGATGGGCCTTCCTGAGGGTGGGACCACCGGAGGGCTTGGGGGGACGGGTCAGCGCTGGGGGAAGGACTCGCGGGCAGCGTCCGCGATGCGCTTGCCCATCCAGCCGTCCATGCCGCCGCCGATGACGCCGCCAACGACCGGAACGCCCTTGCCGAGCTTGGCGAGGGTCTTCGACGCGGTGGAGCGCAGGATCTGGAATCCGACGCCCTTGTTCACCATCATCAGCGCGGCCGCTGGCAGCTTGCCGAGCGCGAGGTTGGTGACCCGGCCACTCACCGCGCCACCCACGCCTGCCTTCTGGAGGACCTCCTCTGCCTTGGACCCGGTCAGGGTGAGCAGGATGGCCGAGCGCACCTCCGGCTTGGAGGTGTCGTAGCCGCGCAGGTGCGCGATCGAGGCCGTCATCCGCGCTGCGAGCACGTAGAACTCCAGGATGTTGGCCGGGAGAGCGACGGGCAGGGTGATGAAGCCGCCCAGGCCGGTCACGAAACCACCTGCCGCCAGGGCCTTGAGCGCATCGCCGGCGACCTCGTCGACGGCGTCCTCGGTGTTCTTGTGCTTTGCCCGGGCCTTGTCGGCCAGCTGGACGGCGGACTTGAGCGGTCCGCGGCCGTCGATGCCCACCTCCAGCAACTGCTGGATGAACTTGGTGACCATGTCCTCGTCGACCTTCTGCGGGTCTCCGAAGGCGGCCTCCTGGGCTGCCTTCTCAGCCTTCGTGTTCTTCTTGTCCCGCCCCAAAAACAGTCCCACGGGGCCTCCTCCCTGGATGCCGACACTTTGCCGGCGTGTGAGTCCTTGACTTCACCAGAGTGCCAGCCGCCACCCGCCCACGAGGGCGTTTCGGGAAGGTTCCACGGACGGACCACCCTCAGGGGCGAAGGTCGGCAAGCCCTGCGAGGGACGCGTGGATTCGCCCCAGTTCGGTCTCACCCGCCGCTGCGCCGAGGTTCTCGAGGGCGAGCAGGGCCGACCCCGCGACGCCATCACGGGCCCTGAGCACGGGACGCCCGGACTGCCGCGCTCCGATGAGTTCCACCAGGCGCTCACCCACCGGCGCCCCAGGGGCGACCACGCTGCCACCCAGCACGATCGGACCCTCCGGCGCCACCTCCGCCACGGCCGCAAGGGTGCCGCCCAGCGCCTCGACTGCACCCTCCACGATGGCGCGCGCCACAGGGTCGTCGGCGGCTTCCGGGGCTGCGACCAGGCGGGCGGCGATCGACAGCTCGACCGGACGCCGGGACCGAACCCAGTCGAGCAGGTCGATCACCCGGGGGTCGCGACCGGGCTGGGCGGCCCCGCCGCCGGTCTGGACCAGGGGCAGCAGCAGGCCGGTCAACGCGGTGTCGGGCCCGCGACGGTCCAGGGCACGCCCCACCGCCCGCACCACCTCGCGGCCGATCCAGAAGCCGGATCCCTCGTCCCCCAGCAGCCACCCGAGGCCGTCACGGAGGGCCGCCAGCCGGCCATCACGGATCGCTGCGCCGGTCGCCCCGGTACCGACGATGAGGACGCCGCCCTCCTTGGCGGAGGTGGCGGAGCGGAAGGCGCTCTCGACATCGGCGTGGAAATGGACACTGGCACCCAACCCGGCACCCTGTAGCGCCTCCGCGAGCCCGGGCAGTCGTCCCCCCAGCGCCATCACACCTGCCATGGTGAGGGCGACCACCTGAGGATCGCCGACGTCCGGGCGCGCTGCGCGAGCCCCGGTGCAGGCCGCGACCACATTGCCGATCGCCACCTCCGCCCCGGCGGAGACCGGGTTGCCCGGCCCGCTGCGGGCGAGGGCCAGGCACCGACCGGACTCGTCGAGAAGAACGGCCCGGGTGCCGGTGCCGCCGGCGTCCACCCCGATCGCGGTGCGGGCGGAGGAATTCAGCGGGAATGGGTGGGTGGAGATCACCCCATGAGTCTTCCAGCCCCGTGTCGAGGGCGGGCACCACCCCTGCGCCTGCGCAGGGGTGGTGAGCGCTTCGGCTCCCAGCGGCGCGGCCTTAATCACGACTTGGTTTCGGAAAGACTCGCCGGTGAAGCTTTCCTTCTTTACCCCCGGCATGCCGGGTTACTCTGTGACCACAACCGAGGGACAAGCCGGCAATGATGCGGCGGCCCTCCCCATCACAACAGGAGCATCCATGCAGGAATTCCAGCTCGGACGTCGTGGCGTCCTGGGAGGCATCGCGGCCACGGTCGCCATCGCGCCCCTCGCAGCCTGCGCTGGCAGCAGCAGCGGAAGCAAGAAGTCCGAGGGCGCCAAGACCGAGGCCAAGTCCGACGACAACCCCTTCGGCCTGGGCAAGGGCACCAGCGTCGAAGCCGTGATCTTCTCGGGCGGCTACAAACACGACTACGTCGACTTCGCCGCCGCAGAGATGAAGAAGAAGTTCTCCGACGTCACGGTGCAGGTCAAGCCCTCGACCCAGATCTCCCAGGAACTGCAGCCCCGCTTCGTCAAGGGCAACCCGCCGGACCTGATCGACAACTCCGGTGCCAACTTCATCGGCTTCGGCTCCATCGTCGACCAGCTCGAGCCTCTGGACGACCTGCTCGACGCCAAGAACTACGAGGGCACCGCCATCAAGGACACCCTCTTCGCCGGCGTGAAGGACCCGGGCACCTACAACGACAAGTTCGCCGTGCTCAACTACGTGCTCTCGGTGTTCGGCATGTGGTACTCGGCCTCCCTCTTCGAGGCCAATGGCTGGACCCCGCCCAAGACCTACGAAGAGGCACTCAAGCTGGGCGCCGAGGCGAAGAAGAAGGGCAAGTACCTCATGCTCTGGGGCAAGGAGGCCGCCACCTACTACCTGACCTCGACCATGATCTCCGCGATCAAGGAGGGTGGCGACGAGGTTCGTCTCAGCATTGAGAACCTTCAGCCCGACTGCTGGTCCCAGAAGGCTGTCCAGGACGTCTGGAAGGGTCTGGAGGCCATCATCAAGGCCGGCTACATGAAGCCCGGTGGCAATGGCACCCAGTTCACCGCCGCCCAGGCCCAGTGGTCCAACGGCCAGGAGGCCCTGATCTACCCCTCCGGTGCCTGGATCGAGAACGAGATGAAGTCCCAGACCAAGGATGGCTTCATGATGACCGGCATGCCTGAGCTGGTTGTCTCGGACGCCCCCAAGATGCCCTACGAGACGATCCGTGCCGAGGCTGGCGAAGGCTTCATCGTCCCGACCAAGTCGAAGAATCCGGCCGGCGGCAAGGAGCTCCTGCGCGCCATGCTGTCGAAGGAAGCTGCCGCCAACTTCGCCAAGACCCGCCTGGCTCCGACCATCGTGAAGGACACTGTCCCCGAGGATGGCTTCGGTTCCAGCGCCCTCCAGTCGCAGAACAAGATGCTCAAGGACGCCGACAAGAACGTCTTCGCGCTGCGTTCCAACACCTACTACGGCATGAACAGGGAACAGCTGGTGGTCTGGAACGAGTTCCTGGCCGGCAAGTCCAGCGTGGACGAGCTCACCAAGGGCATGCAGAAGATCACCGACAAGGCAGCCAAGGACCCGGCCGTCAAGAGGATCGAGATCAAGTGATCCCGGCCCGTTGACATCCGCAACGGCCCGTCGGCATCGCGCCAGTGCTCCCCGGGGAGGACCGGCGGGGGGCTGACGGGCCTTGCATGTCACGCAGTTTCGGTGCAGGGGTTCACCCCTGCATGTCGGAGCCCGCCCATCGGGCAGGCCCTGGACTCCCCACACCCCACCCAGCGGAAGGGCCTCCATGACGACACTGAACCCTGCCACACCCGCGCTCGACACGG
The DNA here is from genome assembly GCF_025144225.1 of Aestuariimicrobium sp. p3-SID1156. GTDB lineage: Bacteria > Actinomycetota > Actinomycetes > Propionibacteriales > Propionibacteriaceae > Aestuariimicrobium. The sequence continues at coordinate 291,479 of NZ_JALXXB010000001.1, read as the reverse complement.
CACCGCCGCCTCCCATGCGCAAACGCAGGCGCAACCTCTCCTTCGACCGGGTCAGTCTGTTCCTGGTCTTCCTGGGGCTGCCCCTGGCCATCTACGGCATCTTCGTGGTGTCACCTTTCGTGCAGGCCATCGGTTACTCCTTCACCAACTGGAGCGGCTACTCCGACGCCAAGGACAGCGTGGGGCTGGCGAACTACCAGCGCCTGATGGAGGACGAGATCTTCCGCAAGGCGCTGACCAACAACATCCTGCTGGCCATCGTGCTGCCGCTGGCGATCGTGGTGTTGTCGCTCGCGCTGGCAACCATGATCACGGTCGCGGGACGTAGTGTCGGTGAGACACGTGGCCTGCGTGGCGCCGGTTTCTACCGGGTGATCTCCTTCTTCCCCTATGCCATTCCCGCGATCGTGGTCGGCATCATGTGGGGCCGCATCTTCGACCCCTCCGCCGGCCTGGTGAACGGCCTGCTCACCAAGCTCGGCTTCTCGAAGTTCAAGGACTTCCCCTGGCTCGGCGAGGAGTCGACTGCCATGCCCATCACGATGTTCATCATCTGCTGGGGCATGATCGGCTTCTACATGATCCTGTTCGTGGCGGCGATCAAGGGCATCCCCGGCGAGATCTACGAGGCCGCACGCCTCGACGGCGCTGGACGCCTGCGCACCGCCTGGTCGATCACCCTCCCCCTGATCCGGGAGAACGTCCAGACCGCCTACATCTACCTGGGCATCATGGCGATCGACGCCTATGTGTACATGCAGGCCCTCAACCCCTTCGGTGGCCCGAACAATTCGACCCTCGTCATGCCGCAGTACCTGATGACCACGGCCTTCGAGAAGTCCCAGTTCGGGCTGGCCTGCGCCATGGGCGTGGTGATGGGCCTGGTGACCGCCGTCTTCGCAGCGATCGTCTTCACCGTGAACGCCCTCACCGGAGGCAAGGACCAGGTGACGATGGCATGAATACCACCCAGAACCCCACCCCCACCCAGCCCACCGCCCGGGTGCGAAGCGTCGGCACCATTCAGGGCAGCGCGTCCGGACAGGAGCTGCGCAAGCCGGTCTCAACCGCTGCCGACAAGACCTTCGCCACCGTCGCGCACATCGTGCTGGGGCTGTGGAGCTTCATCGTCGTCGCGCCCATGCTGTGGACGCTGCTGACCTCGTTCAAGACCACCAGCGAGATCTTCGCCTCGCCCTTCACGTTGCCGGCGAAGTGGGGCTTCGCCAACTACGTGAACGCCTGGGAGACCGCCGGCATCGGGCGCTACTTCCTCAACACCGTTCTCGTCGTCGGTTCGGCGCTCTTCCTGGTCATGCTGCTGGGTGCCATGTGCGCCTACGTCCTGGCTCGCTTCCGCTTCCCCGGCAACCGGCTGATCTACTACGCCCTGCTCGCCGGCCTGATGGTGCCCGTGATCCTGGCGATTGTGCCGCTGTTCTTCATCCTGGATGGCTTCGGGCTGTTGAACACCCTGCCCGGCCTGACCATCACCTACGTGGCGTTCGCGCTGCCGTTCACGGTCTTCTTCCTGTACGCCTTCTTCCGCTCGCTGCCCTACGAGATCAGTGAGGCCGCCCAGATCGATGGTGCCTCGGACTGGCGCACCTTCTTCAGCATCATGCTGCCGATGGCGCGCCCGGGCCTGGCCTCGATCACGATCTTCAACTTCCTGGGTCTGTGGAACCAGTTCCTGCTGCCGGTGGCGCTGAACACCGACGAGCCGAAGTACGTGCTCTCCCAGGGCTTGGCCCGATTCGCCTCCAGCGCGGGCTACGACGTGGACTTCGGCGCCCTGTTCGCCGCCGTGGTCATCACGGTCCTGCCGGTGCTGGTGGTCTACGTGCTCTTCCAGCGCCAGCTGCAGGGCTCGGTCTCCCAGGGGACGATGAAGTAGCCGTCAGCCAGTGGCTGACCCGGGCTCACCCCCGCTGATCAGCGGCGGCGGCGAGCGGTGCCGAAGATCGAGCGGACGATCTCGCGTCCAGCCGACCGTGCCATCTGTTTGAAGGCCGAGGAGCCGACGATCTTGTCCACCATGCCCGGCTCCGGCTTCGGCGCCCGGGCACGTGAACGGGACGCCGAGCGCTCGGCGGCGCGCAGGTCCTGCTCGAGGCGGCGCTGCTCTGCCGCTCGAGCCTTCTCCTCCTGGACGTGCTGCTTCTCGGCCTCGGCACGGGCCTGCTCCTCGGCGGCACGCTGGGCGCCCTCCTGGAGCTTGCGGCCCAGGATCTCGTAGGCCGAGTCTCGGTCGATTGCCTGGCCGTACTTTGCCATCATCGAGGACGCCGCGATGCCCGGACGCAACACCTCTGCCGGGGTGGGGGCCATCAACGATTCGGGCGCCCGCATTCTCGTCCACGCCACCGGCGTGGGGGCGCCGTCGGGGTCCATCACGGTGACGATCGCCTCGCCGATGCCCAGCTGCTGCAGCACCTGGGCCAGGTCATACCCCGAGGTGGGGAAGGTCTGCACCGTCGCCCTCAGCGCCTTGGCGTCATTGGGGGTGTGGGCCCGCAGCTGGTGCTGGACGCGGGAACCGAGCTGGGCGAGCACCGAGTCCGGGACGTCCTTGGGGGTCTGGGTGACGAAGAAGACGCCGACCCCCTTGGAACGAATCAGTCGCACCGTTTGGGTAATGGCCTCGACAAACGCCTTGGATGCCCCACTGAAAAGCAGGTGTGCCTCGTCGAAGAAGAAGACCAGCTTGGGCTTGTCCAGGTCGCCCACTTCGGGAAGGTCGCTGAACAAGTCAGCCAGCAGCCACATCAGGAAAGTCGAGAACAGCGCCGGCCGGTCGACAAGGTTGGGGAGCTCCAACAGCGAGATCACACCCCGCCCATCACCGGTGACCCGGATCAGGTCGAAGGTGTCGAACTCGGGCTCACCGAAGAACTCGTCGGCGCCCTGGTCGGAGAAGGCGACCAGCTTGCGCAGGATCACCCCGGCGGTCGCCGTCGAGACCCCACCGAGGTTCTTCAACTCCGGCTTGCCCTCGTCGCTGGTCAGGAACTGCAGCACCGCGCGCAGGTCGGCCAGGTCCAGCAGGGGCAGCCCGGCCTGGTCGGCGTAGTGGAAGACCAACCCGAGGGAGGACTCCTGGGTGTCGTTGAGGTCGAGCACCTTCGACAGCAGGATCGGACCGAAGGAGCTGATGGTGGCACGAATCGGGACACCCAGACCCTCACCGCCGAGGGTGAAGAACTCCACCGGGAAGCCCCTGGCCGTCCACTCCTGGCCGATCTTCTGCGTGCGCGCCAGCAGCTTCTCGCTGCTTTGGCCCGGCGAGGCCAGACCGGACAGGTCGCCCTTGATGTCGGCCGCGAAGACCGGGACGCCGGCGGCCGAGAGCTGTTCTGCCAGCAGCTGCAGGGTCTTGGTCTTGCCCGTGCCGGTGGCTCCGGCGACCAGCCCGTGACGGTTCACCATCGACAGCGGGATGCGCACCTTTGCGCCCGGGACGGGGGCGTCCTCGTTCATCAGCACACCCAATTCGAGAGAGCCCTCCTCGAAGGTGTAACCCTTCGTGATCTCCTCGACGATGCCGGCGGCCGCAGCGTTCTCAGTCATGAACCCCAGACTAGGGCCCTGGTGCCCGGGCAGCGTCGGCACGCGCGCCACCACGCTGGTCGCGTCGGGTGTTGGTAGGCTGACGAGGTGATCTTCAAGCGTGTCGGCGACACTCGCCCCTACCCCGACCACGGGTACGTGCAGAAGCAGTGGGCAGCCATTGCACCCCACCAGGTCCGGCTCGACGAGTTGGTGACCACCAAGCGGACCCTCGACCTCGAAGCCCTTCTAGAGGACGACTCCACCTTCTACGGTGACCTGTTCGCCCACGTCGTCTCCTACCGTGGCGAGCTCTACCTGGAGGACGGTCTGCACCGCGCCCTCCGCGCCGCGCTGCAGCAGCGTCAGACCATGCACGCCCGCGTGCTCGAATTGCGCTGACCCCGCCCGAGAGGACGCCCATGGCCGAGGCAACGAACTGGAAGCGGGTCTCACGCTCGCTGGTGTCACCGCTGACACTGCTTGTCCTGCTCGCCATCCTGTTCTTGGGCGCCCGGTGGGGTTATCGCAACGTCACTGCTCCGCCGCTGCCCCCGCCGATCATCTCCTGCTCGCCCTCGCCGGTGGGCAAGGTGCTCAAGAGCAGCCAGGTGACCGTCAACATCTACAACGGCGGACGCCAGCACGGCCTGGCAGGCAAGGTCGCCAAGCAGCTCAAGTCACGCGGTTTCAGCGTCCAACACGTCGACAACACCGAGGAGAAGGTCGAGACGACCGTCATCATCGGAAACTCGAAGGACGATCCAGCTGTGAAACTGGTCGCCCAACAGTTCGTCAAGCCCGAGATCCGCGAGGACGGCAAGCCCGACGGCATCGTGGACGTACTCGTGGGCAACAAGTTCGCCGGCACCTCCCCGGCGAAGAAGCCCTTCGAGGTCGCCGTCAGCGAGGACCCCTGCCTGCCCCCGCCGAGCGCCAGCCCTTCCGAGGCCTGAGCCGCCTTGACCTGCTGCGCCCACCCCCTCTGACACGGAGAAGGCCCGGATTCCTCAGGAAATCCGGGCCTTCTCAGCTGGCGGTGACGGAGGGATTTGAACCCTCGGTGGCTTGCACCACAATCGCTTTCGAGGCGATCTCTTTCGGCCGCTCAGACACGTCACCGCCCAGTAGGCTATCGCGTTCACCAATCTGTCACCAAATCATGGTCGGTGGTCGGCGAAGAACTCGCGCAACAGCTCCGCCGACTCCTCGACGCGAACGCCGCTCACCACCTCGGGGCGGTGGTTCAGCCGCGCGTCGCGCACCACGTCGAACAGGGACGCCACCGCCCCCGCCTTCTCGTCGAACGCCCCGAAGACCAGTCTCTGCACCCGCGCCAGGACCAGCGCTCCAGCGCACATCGTGCAGGGTTCCAGGGTGACGACCAGCGTGCAGCCCTCCAGCCGCCAGGTCCCGAGTCGCTCGGCGGCCCGGCGCAGCGCCAGCACTTCCGCGTGCGCAGTCGGATCGTGGTGCAACTCGCGCTCATTGCAGGCACCGGCGATCACCCGGCCCTGGGCGTCCACGACGACTGCCCCGATCGGGACGTCGGCGTGGAGGAGAGCCCGGCGGGCGAACTCGAGCGCCGCGTCCATCGGCGCGTCCCACCGACTCAGCGGTTGCCCCCGGCCTGCTGCAGTGCGCGACGGTACTGGGCACCGAACTTGAGCTGGTCGAAGACCATGGCGACGGCGTCCTCGGAGTTGCCGTCATTGGATTCATCGACGATCGCCTCCATGTCCATCTCCTCGATGCCCACGTCGGCGAACATCTCGATGTCACCCAGGTAGTCGGAGTCGTCGTCGTCATCCTCGTCCTCGACGTCCACACCGAGGAAGTCGGCGACATCGTGGGCGAGGGGCCACTCCAGAGCTGCCAGTGCATCGCTGAGCAGGACCTCGACATTGCGCCCGCGGACACGGACCAACACGAAGAACTCGCTGTTGATGGAGACCGCGCCGACCACGCCGCCGTCGCCGGGGAGGCGACGCAGCTGGGTGATCAGCTCATCCAGATCATTGGCCAGCTCCAGCGCCATCGGGACGACAACCGGCTCGCCATCCTCACGGTAGGCGGCGACGACCAGGTCGATCTCGTCGTCGGTGGCATCCTCGATGAAGTCGTCGTCATCGTCGTCGAGGTCGTCCAGGTCATCCTCGTCGAAGGACTCGATGTCCTCGTCGAAAAGTTCGTCCTCGTCGGCGCTCACGATTCCTCCTACGGCTGGTGCCCGTTGCCCATCCTGCCACGAACCCTTCCCCAGCGCTCCCCCCAATCGGGCTGGAAGCGTGTGAGAGAGTGATTGCGTGGAACTGCGTGTCATCGATCACCCCCTGGTTGCCCACAAGCTGTCCCTGCTGCGCAGCCGGGACACCTCCAGCGTGACCTTCCGCCAGCTCGTCGACGAGCTGATGACCCTGCTCGCCTATGAGGGGACGCGCGAAGTACGCGTCGAGTCCTGGGAGCTGCAGACCCCTGTCGCCCCCACGGTCGGGACCCGCATCGCCAAGCCGAACCCGCTGGTGGTGCCGATCCTGCGCGCCGGCCTGGGAATGCTCGAAGGCATGATGCGGCTGATCCCGACCGCTGAGGTCGGCTTCGTGGGGATGGCCCGCAACGAGGAGACCCTGCAGCCGGTCACCTATGCCGAGCGCCTGCCCCAGGACCTGACCGGACGCCAGTGCTACGTGCTCGACCCGATGCTGGCCACCGGCGGCTCCTTGGGCGGCACCGTGAAGTTCCTGGTGGACCGCGGCGCCGACCACATCACCTGCATCTGCCTGCTGGCTGCCCCCGAGGGCATCGCTCACTTCCGTGAACTGGTCGACGCCCTCGACGTGCCCTGCACTCTGGTGACGGCCGCCGTGGACGAGAAGCTCAATGAGGTCGGCTACATCGTGCCCGGCCTCGGTGACGCTGGCGACCGGCTCTACGGTCTGGCGGAATGAGTCCGTCCAGGACCCTCGAGGAGGTCTACCCTCCCTTCGGGCTGAGGGTGACCTGCGGGGACCTCGTCCTGCGGGGGATCACCGATGAGCTGATCATGCCGCTGGTCGAGGTGGCTCGCCGTGGTGTCCACGACAAGGGCGAGGAGGAGAACCCGCTCGGCTTCGACTGGACCGCCGCTCCCCCGCGGTACCTGGCGATCAACTACGCCAGATGGGCCTGGGGTCACCGGGTCAACTTCACCCGCGACTCGTTCATCCTGGCGCTGGCCGTGGAGTACCAGGGTGAGATCGTCGGCGTCCAGGAGGGAAAGGGCGAGAAGTTCCATCTCACCCGATCGATCAGCACCGGCTCCTGGATCGGGCGCGAGTTCCAGGGCCGCGGCATCGGGACGTTGATGCGCCAGGTGTTCTGCACTTTTCTGATCGATCAGCTCGGGACGCAGGAGGTCATCTCCGGCGCCTTCACCGACAACCCGGCGAGCCAGCGGGTGAGTGAGAAGACCGGGTATGTGCGCAATGGCATCCACCGGATCCCACGAGGGACCAGGAGCGCAGCGGACTCGCTGATGTATCGCCTCACCCCCGGGACCCTGGTGCGCCCCAAGGAGCCGGTCGAGGTCGAGGGCCTCGAGCCGCTGCGCCGGTTCCTCGGGCTCGAGGGGGACGCGGGCGGTTCGGCCGAGCCCGCATGACACGCCACCCCTCGGCCTCATCCTGACGCCCGACCGTGCATGGCCAGTCCCCGCCATGGGGAGGCCGTTGCTAGCAGTAGTAGGGGTTGCTAGTAGTAGTAGGGGTAGTCCGACCAGTCCGGATCCCGCTTCTCCAGGAATGAGTCGCGCCCCTCGACGGCCTCATCGGTCATGTACGCCAGCCGCGTGGTCTCCCCCGCGAACACCTGCTGGCCCACCAACCCGTCATCGATCGCGTTGAACGCGTACTTCAACATCCGCTGCGCCGTCGGGGACTTGCCGCAGATGATCCGCGCCCACTCCAGACCCTCGGTTTCCAGGTCCGCATGCGGCACCACTTTGTTCACGGTCCCCATCTCGTAGGCGCGCTGGGCGTCATAGGTCTGCCCCAGGAAGAAGATCTCCCGCGCCACTTTCTGCCCCACCTGCCGCGCGAGGTAGGCCGAGCCATAACCGGCGTCGAAGCTGCCGACATCAGCATCAGTCTGCTTGAACCGGGCGTGCTCGGCCGAGGCCAGGGTCATGTCGCACACCACGTGCAGGGAGTGTCCGCCACCGGCCGCCCAGCCGTTCACCAGCGCGATCACCGGTTTGGGCATGAACCTGATCTGGCGCTGCACCTCCAGGATGTGGAGGCGACCAAGCTTGGCCAGGTCGAGCGGTGAGGGCTTGGCCGAACCATCGTTGGCGGCCTCACCGGCGTCCACCTCGGCCATGTAGCCGGCCTTGCCGCGAATGCGCTGGTCACCCCCGGAGCAGAACGCCCAGCCGCCATCCTTCTTCGACGGCCCGTTGCCGGTCAGGAGCACACAGCCGACGTCTGCCGACATGCGCGCATGCTCCAGAGCGGTGTAGAGCTCGTCGACGGTGTGGGGACGGAAAGCATTGCGCACCTCGGGCCGGTTGAAGGCGATGCGCACCGCCGGCACTTCCTTGGCCCGGTGGTAGGTGATGTCGGTGAACTCGAACCCGGGGATCTCGTCCCACAGCTCGGCCTTGAAGGGGTTGTCCACGTCGCTCATGGTGCGAGCCTATCGGCCTCCCCGTCCACAGGCCCGGCCAGTTCCCAGACCAGCGGGAGATGCCAGCAGCGGGTGGGGCGAACCTGGCGGGGTCATGACCAGCCCAAGGCTGCTGCCGCGGCGGAGATGGTCTGCTCGGGGGTCTGGTGGGTGGAGTCGAGCCAGGGGCCGAGGCCACGCAGGCGTTCCAACTCCTCGGCGATGAAGTCATAGCGGTCCCCCACCGTGGCATGGCCCCGTTCCGCGTCTCGGCGCAGCCGCTCGTCCCGGTCGGGTGCCAGGTGGACGTAGCGGACCGACAGCGGCACCACCGCTGCGCAAAAGCGGTCCCACAGTCGGGGGATCAGCAGTGAGTCGACCACCACGTCGAATCCGGCAGCGGTGAAGTTGCGGGTCAGCGCGCCCAGGTTGTCCCAGCGCAGGTCGAGCTGCCGCAGCGACTCCTCGTCACCGATGCCGGGGTCGACGCAGCCACTGACGGTGAACCGGTGCTGCAGCAGGTCGCCCTCCAGCCACACGGCGCGGTCACGCCAGGCGGCCAGCCCGCGCGCGACGGTGGACTTCCCCGACCCCGGCAACCCATTGACGCACACGACCTGAGGGGACTCCATGCTGACGAGCCTACGTCCCGCGAACTGGGCGGCGCCTGCTGCCCCAATGTCACCCGACTGTCACAGCAGGGCCACATCTGGGGCAGACTGGGACGCGGCCGCGGGCGCCTCGCGGCGTGCGCGTCCCCGGGAACATCCAATGGGCAGGACGTCCTGCCACCAGTACCAGGAGACGACGTGGGCAATCTCGAGGGAATGGGCGCCATCCTCACCGACCAGGGCACCGGCTTCCGGGTGTGGGCTCCCCATGCCAGCTCGGTGAACGTGGTCGGCGACTTCAACGAGTGGAACGACTCATCCCACCCGATGACCAGCGAGAACAACGGGTTCTGGTACGCCTTCGTGGACGACGCCAAGGCCGGTCAGGAGTACAAATTCGTCATCAGGAATGGCGACCTGGTTCTGCATCGCAATGATCCCTACGCCCAGAAGGTCACCAATTCGGTGGGCAACTCGGTCATCTACGACCACGACGCCTTCGACTGGCAGGGCGACACCTTCGAGGTGCCCTTCCACAACAACCTGGTCATCTACGAGATGCACGTGGGCACCTTCATGGCCGAGCTGGGCCCCGGCACCCTCGAGAGCGTCACCGCCGGCCTGGACCACCTGTCCAAGCTCGGCGTCAACTGCATCGAGCTGATGCCGGTGATGGAGTTCGCCGGCGACCAGTCCTGGGGCTACAACCCGGCCCACCTCTTCGCCGTCGAGTCGTCCTATGGCGGCCCGGACGCCCTGAAGCTGCTGGTGCGTGAGGCCCACAAGCGGGGCATCTCGGTGATCGTCGACGTGGTCTACAACCACTTCGGCCCCTCCGATCTGGACCTGTGGCAGTTCGACGGCTGGTCGGAGAACGGCAAGGGCGGCATCTACTTCTACAACGACTGGAAGTCCTCCACCCCGTGGGGCGACACCCGCCCTGACTACGGACGCGGAGAGGTCCGCTCGTTCATCCGCGACAACGCGCTGATGTGGATCGAGAAGTACCACGTCCAGGGCCTGCGCTATGACATGACGCCCTACATGCGCTCGGTCAATGGCTCCACCGACGACATTCCCGAGGGCTGGACGCTGTGCCGTTGGGTGAACGACCAGGTTCGCGCGACGCTTCCGAATGCGATCCTCCATGCCGAGGACCTGCACGGCGTGGCCGCCGTAACCTCGGACGCCGAGGATGGCGCCGGGTTCAGTGCCCAGTGGGACACCCACTTCGTGCATCCCATTCGCAAGGCGATCACCGAGATCAACGACGCCGATCGCAACATGGACGCCGTGGCCGACGCGATCATGTTCAACTATGGCGACGCCTTCGACCGCGTGATCTACACCGAATCCCATGATGAGGTCGCCAACGGCAAGGCTCGCGTCGTGGAGGAGATCGACGGGGAGAACAACGGCTCCTGGTTCGCCAAGAAGCGCTCGACCCTGGGTGCAGTGCTGACCCTCACCTCGCCGGGCATTCCGATGCTCTTCCAGGGGCAGGAATTCCTGGAGGGTGACTGGTTCCGCGACAACGTGCCGCTGGACTGGGACCGCAACGAGGAGTTCTACGGCATCACGCGCCTCTACCGCGACCTGATCCGCCTTCGCCTCAACAGCGACGGGGTCAGCAAGGGGCTGATGGGCCAGAAGACCCGGATTCTGCACAACCACCGCGACAACAAGATCATCGCCTTCTACCGCTCGATGGATGGTGGCGTGAACGACGACACCGTGGTGATCGTCAATCTCGGCAACAAGCTGTGGACCGGCTACGGAATCGCCATGCCGGAGGAGGGCAACTGGAGCCTGCGCTTCAACTCCGACGCGAAGGTCTACTCCGATGACTTCAACGGCACCCCGAGCGCTGATCTGGTCGCCAGCTGGGACGACCAGGACGGCTTCCCGGCCAGCGCCACGGTTGACCTCGGCCCCTACTCGGCTCTGGTCTACACCAAGAGCTGAGCCGGCCTCCTCCGCGCGCAAACCTACCCATCTTTGTCAGCCCTGCCCGTCATTGCGGGTAGGGCTGACAAAGATGGGTAGGTTTGGCGTCCCGCGGTCAGCCACCCAGGGCGAGTGAGACCATCAACGCCACCAGCACCGTGTTGAACCCGAATGCCAGCAGCGCGTGGAGAGTGACCAGTCGGCGTCCGTGCCGGGTCATCACGGTAGCATCGGTCACCCCGAAGGTGGTCTGGACCGACACCGCCAGGTAGACGTAGTCGATCCAGGCCTTCTCGACGGCCCCGGCGCCACCGTCTGGCTCGTCGGGCAGGCAGAGGAACTCGGCGAGCGAGTCCTCCCGGGCATAGTGCAGCGCGTAGCAGACCACGCATTCAACCCAGGCCGCGAGCACCAGCGCACCGGCGGCGAGCAGCACCCCCGGTTGGTGGCGGAGGCGCCCATCCACTAGAAGGATGATCACGCCGACCAGGGCCAGGGCGGCCATCGTCAGGGCAGTGGACGCAGCCCCACCACCGCCGGTGAAGATCCTCCGCCACCACGAGGCCCGGCGCTGTCGGCGAGGGGATGCCAGCACGGTGTCGACCAGTTCGCGTCCAGTCAGCCCGCGAAAGGCGAGCCAGGTCAGCAGGCTGTCGGCCACCGTGAGGCAGGCCCAGCAGACGAGCACCCAGAACCAGGTCCACGAGTAGAGCTCCACCCGGGAGCGGCGGAACTCCGTGAACCCGATGATCAGGCCCGTGAGCACTAGCGCGAACAGGGTGCCCACGCCAGCCGCCCACATCGAGCGCGGCCCATCCATCACCAGCCATCGCGGGCGGGTGACCGTCGAGGCGGGGCCGCTCATCACCGCTGCATGAGTACGTCCATGCCAACCGCCAGGGCAGCCGCGACCCGGAAGTCGACGCGCTGGTCGGGCACGTTGACGGTGTACTTGTCGCGCAGCGCCCACTGTCGCTCGATCGAGACCAGTGGCGACCCGTTGACGTCCATGTAGTCGAAGTGGATCGGCAGGAAGTACGTCTCGCTGAAGCGGCGCAGCAGCGCCACGATCTGGTTGCGCTCCTGGCCGGTGCCTGCGTACCCAGGGCCCTCGACATGGAAGGTCGAGCGGAAGAAGCTCGCCGCGAAGTCCTTGTTGAAGTAGGCCAGCGGCTGCATGTTCTCGTCGAAGATGTCGTACCGACCGTTGAGGTCCATCACATTGCGCGCCTTGAAGCTGAACACCGGGCGGGTTCTGGAGGCGTCGGCGTAGAAGATGACGTGCTCCCGGAAGGCCAGCCGCTTCTGCTCGGCGAAGCAGATCAAGTTGCCCAGCGTTCCGTCAGGGTTCGCGGCGAGGACCTCGAACCGATTCACCGTCAGGGCGATCTTCTGCTTGACGAAGAACTGGGGAATGTAGTGCAGCTGCATGATGATTTCCTTCATAGAGGCGAGGACGCACCATTGTCCAGACCGATAGGTTCATTCGCATGCGTCCCGACCAACTCCCGCTCCTCACCTCCCTGTCCGCCCCTTCGCTCAGCCCCGACGGCTCCTGGGCGGTGGTCTCCGCCACTCGCCCCGACTTCGATGCCGATGGCTACGTCGGTCAGCTGTGGCGCGTCCCCACTTCCGGCGAGGAGGCACCGCGCCGCATCACGCGCGGGTTCCGTGACACCAACCCGCAGGTCTCCCCCGATGGTCGCCTGATCGCCTTCCACCGCAGCGTGCCCGGCAAGCCCGCGCAACTTGCCATCGTGGACGCCCGAGGCGGCGAACCCCAGCTCGTCACCGACGCCACGCTGGGCGTGGGGTCCTTCACCTTCTCCCCCGATGGACGCACCCTGGCCTACGTCTCCCGCATGCCCGATGCCGGGCGCTATGGCGACGTGGAGGACATCACCCCGGGCCAGGAGGACCCCCGCTCCTTCACCGGCAACCGCCTCCAGGCCAATGGCATCGGCTGGTACCGCGACCGGCCCGCCCAACTGTTCACCATCGAGGTCCCCGACCTGGATGCCGAGCCGCCGGTGAAGCCTGTCGGCCGGGCTGCCCAGCACTCCTCCCAGGCGGCTGAGGAGCAGGACGTCACCGCCGCTTCGACCCCGCTCGTTCCGACTCCGAGCCGGATCACCGAGGACCACACCGACTGGTCGGACCCCGCCTTCACCCCTGACGGGAGGGCCCTGGTGGCCACCGCCGCGCGCCACGAGACCGCCGAGGACGACCTGCTGAACGACCTCTGGCTGATTCCGCTGCACGGTGGCTCGAAGGACGGGGAGCACGAGCCGCAGCTCCTCACCGGCACCGGGGAGCTCGGCCTCTCGGTCGACTCCCCGGTCGTGATCGGCGAGACCGTCTTCTTCCACGGCCGCGAGCTCGGTGAGAGCCGGCGTGACTTCGTGGGCAACCACTCCAGCGTGTGGGCCGTCGACCTGCGCGGCGAGACCGCCCCACGTCGCCTCACCGACCGCGAGCTGACCGTCGTGAGCGACCTCATCCCCTGGTCCGGCGAGGTCTCGGGCAAGAAGCTCGGCGAGGGCGTGCTGTTCACCGATGTCCACCGCGGCACCGGCCGCCTCTTCCACGTGTCTGCTGACGGCATCACCACCCCACTGAGCGATGGCACAGAGGTCGCCCACGCACCCGCGGCGGCGTCCCGGACCATCGTCTGCACCATCACCACTGAGCGCTCGATGGGCGAACTCGCCGTCCTGCGCGGTGACTCCCTGCAGTCGCTGACCGACTTCTCGGCACGGCTGCGGGCCGAGACCACGATCGTCGAGCCCCTCGAGCTGATCGCCACCGCCCCGGACGGCTACCCGGTCCACGGCTGGGCCTACCTGCCCGAGGGCGAGGGCCCGCACCCGGTGATCCTCAACATCCACGGCGGCCCCTACTCCTCCTACGGCAAGGAGTTCTTCGACGAGGTCCAGGTCTATGTCGAAGCCGGCTACGCGGTCGTCCAGTGCAATCCACGCGGCTCCTGGGGGTACGGCTCCGCCCACGGACGCGCCATCAAGGGCGACATGGGCAACCTCGACATGGTCGACATCCTGGCCTTCCTCGACCACGCCACCAGCACCCACCCGAGCATGGACGCCGAGCGGGTCGGCATCATGGGCGGCTCCTATGGCGGCTACATGACTGCCTGGATCATCGCCCACGACCACCGCTGGAAGGGCGCCATCGTCGAGCGCGGCTTCCTGGACCCGTGGAGCTTCATCGGCTCCAGCGACATCGGCTGGTTCTTCCCGCTCGAATACACCAGCTACGACCGCAGCGAGGCCGACCGGCAGTCCCCCATGACCCACGTGAACCAGGTCACCACGCCGACCCTGGTGATCCATTCCGAGCAGGACCTGCGCTGCCCGCTGCACCAGGCGCTGCAGTACTACACGCTCCTGCGAGCCAACGGCGTGGACGCCGAGCTGCTCGTCTTCCCGGGCGAGAACCACGAGCTGTCCCGGTCAGGCACGCCATGGCATCGCCGCCAGCGCTTCGAGAAGATCCTCGCGTTCTGGGCTGACACGTTGCCCGTCGACAGCCGGTAGCGGTCAGGACAGGTAGCCCCGCACGATGGCCATCAGGGCAGCGACGCGATCCTCGGTGGGGATCTCGTCGTTGCCCAGCTTGGCGTCCATGCCGGTGATGTAGGTGGCACCGAAGAGGGTGATGGCGAAGACCTCGGGCCGGATGCCCGAGCGCGAGGCGCCCAGCCGTGCCAGCGATTGGCAGATCAGGGCCAGAATCTCCCGGCGCATCTGACGCAGCTGCTCACCCCAGGGGCTCTCGACCAGCCACATCTCGCTGTGCCAGAGCTTGGCAAAGCTGCCGTACTCGTCAAGGAAGTCCAGGGTCTCGCGGATCATCCCCTCGATGGCCTCCATCGGGTCCGGTGCTGAGGCAGGTTCCAGCAGTTCGTCCCGCATGACGGAGTAGCCGTGGTCGATGAGGCCGCGGATCAGCTCGTTCTTGGAGCCGAACTGGTAGTAGACGGTGCCCTTGGCGACCCCGGCTGCGGCAGCGATCTCATCGACGGTCACCTTGTCAGGGCCGACATCCCCGACCAGGTCCATCGCAGCGGTGAACAGCCGTGCCCGGCTCGCCGTGGTGCGCGGGCTGGTGGCGTGGCGGTGGCGTGCGGTGGTGCTCATCAGATCGCGATTTCCGGCTCGAGGACCTTCAGTGTCCAGGTCTTGTGCTTGTGGGCGGCCAGGATCGACATCATGAGGCCGAGCGCGGTGTAGCCGACGAGCATCCACGCGTTGGTGGAGACTGATCCAATGTCCGAGCCGTAGATCAACCGGCGGAGCCCTTCCACCACATGCGACATCGGCAGCACGTCATGGACGATGTGCAGCGGCTGGGGGGTCAGCTGCCAGGGCAATGTGCCGCCCGCGGCGGTGAGCTGGAGCACGAGCAGGATCAGGACGATGAACTTGCCCGGCGTCCCGAAAAGCGCCACGGTGCCCTGGATGATCGCGGAGAAGGCCATCGTCGCCAGCAGCATGAAGGCCCAGGTCAGCGGCAGGTTGGCCGGGTGCAGACCGAGCACAAAATGCACCACCACGAGCAGGATCGTCGCCTGGGCCATCGCGATCAACCAGAAGGGGATCCAGCCGCCCAGCGCGATGCGCCAGGATCGCGCATTCGATGCCAACGCCCGCTTCGCGATGGGGCGAAGCGCCTGCACCAGCATGAACACACCCACCCACAGCGCGAGGCTGAGGAAGAAGGGCGCCAGGCCGGCGCCGTAACTTCCGGCCTCGCTCTGCTGAATCTTCTGGATCCGCACGGGGTCGCCGATCACCTGGGAGACGTTCTTCTTCTTGGCGTCGGTGACATGGGGGACCTTGTCGGCCCCATCCCGCAATCCGGTGGCCAGGTCGCCGGTGCCGTCGTCGAGCTGCTTGGCGCCAGCCTTCAGGTCCTTGGCGCCGGTGTCGAGGTCCTTGACGCCCTTCTCGAGCTGGGCGGCGCCGCCGTCGACCTTGGACGCCCCGGCAGCAAGCGTGCTGGCCCCTTCGCTGAGGTCCTTCGCGCCTGTGGCGAGCTTCGACGACCCCGCCTTCAGCTTCTGGACGCCCGCGACCGAGGTGTCGAGGCCGTTCTTGAGCTGGGTCGCCCCGGCGTCGAGCTGGGTCGCGCCGGCGTGCGCGTCCGTGATGCCCTTGCGGAGCGCTGGCACGGAGTTGGCGAGCTTGCGATTGCCGTCGGCGACCTGTCGTGAGCCATCGGCGAGAGCCTGCATCGAGGTGGAGGCGTCGTCGAGCTTCTTCGTGGCCTCCTGGTGGGCCTGGTCGTCCTGGCGAGCGTCGTAGTCCTTGAGGATCGCGTCAGCCTGCTCGCGGGTGAGGACGCCATCGGCGACCAGCTTGTCGGTGCTCTCCACCAGGGCCTCGCGGGCCTTGGTGTGCAGGTCCCGGGCGGTGCTGATCGCCTTCTGGACCTTCTGGTTCAGCTGCTCATTGCCGTCGGCAACCTTCTCCGATCCGTCGGCAAGTTTCTCGGTGTCGGAGACCAGGGTGCTGGTCTGGTCGTCCATCGTGGCCAAGCCGCTGTTGAGCGCCGAGGTGCCCTTCTGCAAGGTGGTCGCCCCGTCCCGCAGCTTCTTCTGCCCGGCCTGCAGGTCCCCCACGCCCTTGTCGAGGGCGGTCGCGCCGGTCGACAGCGTGCTCGCCCCCTTCGACAGGTCGCTGGTACCGGTCTTGAGCTGGCTGGTGCCCTGATGAAGTGTCGTGCTGCCGTCGACGAGCTTCTTCGTGCCGGTGGCGAGCTGGTTGGTGCCGTTCTTCAGCTTCGTCGACCCGTCGTGCAGCTTGTCAGCCCCGTCGGCGGCCTTGACCATGTTGGTGTGGATGACCCCAAAGCTGGTCAAGAACTTGTCCGCAGCGGTGGTGCCGATCTGGCGGGCGACCGAATCGTGGACCTCAGTGAGGAGTTTGTCCACGAAGGTGTTGATCATGTAGTTGTTCGCGTCATTGGTGATGACTTCGAGCAGCCCGGGCACTGCCGGCTTGTCTTCGTCTTCGGGTCGGATACTCCCGCTGGAGAGCAGATCAGCAGAGAAGTTCTCGGGGATCACCACAGCGAAGGAGTAGGTCCCGGCCTCCACGCCCTTCTTTGCCTCCTCCACGGAGCTGACGTCCTTCCAGGTGAAGGAGTGGCTCTCGTGCAGTGACTTCGCCACATCCCGACCGAGATGCTGCTGCTTCCCGTCCTGGTCGACAGCGCCGCGGTCCTTGACGACCAGCGCGGCGGTCAGGTTCGAGAGGTTCGACTGCGGGTCCCAGTTGGCGTAGAGGTAGGTGGCGCCGTAGAGCAGCGGGACGATGGTGAGGGCGACGATCGCGACCTTCGGCAGCAGACCGGTGGTCATCCGCTTGAGTTCGGACATCGCGAGCTGGAGCGCGGTCATGACTGGGCCTCCTGGGCCTTCTCGTTCTGGGCCTTCTCGTTCTGGGCCCTCTCGTTCTGGGCCCTCTTGTTCTGGGCATTGCCGATTATGGCGTAGGGCCCGTCCCACATCGCGGGGATGACGGACACGACAGCGACCACCGCGACATCCCGCTCGTGGTCTATGAGGATCTGGACCAGGCGCCGCAGCCATTCCTCGTCGGTGGCGCCATGGCGTTCGGGGGAGTCGCAGACGACCAGGTGGACGTCGGGGTCGGCCAGGGCAAGGTTCACCAACAGGTCAAGCCGATCGGTGGGGCTCAGCTGGTCGATCCACTGGTCGGCGATCCCCTCCTGATGGTAGGACTCCAGCCAACGCATCGGCAGGACCCGGTTCCAGGTGAAGGTGGGAATGAGCGCCAAGTCCTCCTTCACCAGGTCCTTGACCTTGAGGTAGGACTCCGGTTCATTCACCCCCGGTGAGTCCAGTAGGGCGCTGGCCCGACGAATGTCGCGGGTGCGACCGCTGCCCTGCCAACTGACCCTGCCCGAGTTCGGCTTCATGCGTCCCGACAGCATCAGCGAGAGTGCGGTGCGCGACTCCTGGGTTTCTCCCTGGACGAGGAGTAGTTCCCCGCGGCGCACCTCAACGGTGGTCGCAGGCACAAGGGTCGCGTGGCGCCCTTGGAAGGACAAGGAATCAGTGACGAGCACACCACGAGCGTAACTCGAACTGACCGGTCAGTTCAAATAAGCTGTTCGGAGTCGACGCAGGAGCTTCGTGGTGGCGCGCTGAACGTTACTCGCCGCCTGCCCCAACGCCTGCTCACGTTCCTGATCGGCCGGGGTGATGACAGCGACCGAGGTGATCCCGGAAGCCTGGAGCGTCTGGTGGTCGACGTCTTCGACACGCCCCACCAGGGCGTGGCAGGGCTTGCCCAGGGACGCTGCGAGCTGGGCGAGGCGCGGCACCACCTTGCCGGCCAAGCTCTGCGCGTCGAAGCACCCCTCCCCCGTGAGTACGATGTCGCAGGCCTCGACGAGGCCAGCCAGCCCGGTGTGGTCGGCGACGACATCGAAACCGGGACGCACCTGTGCCCCCAGGAGCATCAGCGCCCAGCCCAGACCCCCGGCAGCCCCCGCCCCGGGCACCGCCGCGTGCGACTCGGGCAGGTCGGCCTCGAGCAGGAAGGACAGCGAGGCCAGCAGCTGGTCCAGCTCCGCGACCTCCTCCGGTCCGGCTCCCTTCTGCGGGCCGAACACAGGCGCCGCGCCCGCTGGACCGGTGAGCGGGGAGGAGACGTCGGTGGCGATCGTGATGGACACCTCGGCCAGGCGGGCGTCCAAGGAACTGCGGTCGATGCTGTCCAGCCGGCGTAGGGCTTGGGGCGTCGGCTCCAGCCCGTGCCCGCCGGCATCCATGAAGCGGATGCCCAGCTCGGCCAGCATCCCGGCTCCCCCATCGCAGGTACCAGTGCCGCCCAGTCCGATGACCAGATCGACGCAGCCGGCGTCCATCGCCTGACGAATCAGGGCCCCCAGGCCACGGGTGTCGAGCCCCATCGGCCGACGCTGCTCAACCGGGATGCCTGCCAGGCCCACCACTTCGGCGACCTCGATCCACGCGCGGTCGCCCAAGCGCAACCATTCCGCCTCGACGTACTCGCCGGTCGCCGATCGGACCCTGGAGGTCATCGTTCCTGTCGCCGGGGTGCGCATCGCGTCCAGGAAACCCTCGCCGCCATCGGAGAGTGGACGCAGGGTGGTCCGGGCCTCGGGGAACACCTCGCGGACCCCAGCCTGCATGGCCTGAGCTGCCTCACGCGCCGTCAGTGACTCCTTGAAACTGTCGGGGGCCAGCAGCACGTGCGGGGAGTCCATGGATGGAAGTCAAGCATGTCCAGGGATGGGAGGCGCACAGTGTGAGAATGTCAACAGGCCACGCGGGTGCCTCTCCGGGACGTCCGAAGGTTCGCCAGCCGCGCCGGGGCCGGTGCCTCCCGGCCGTGACGACAGGGAAACCGCCAGGAATCCCCTTGTCCGGGGCATCCTGGCGGTTGATCTGCGCGCTCGGAGGGATTCGAACCCCCAACCTTCTGATCCGTAGTCAGATGCTCTATCCGTTGAGCCACGAGCGCAAGGCGGTAACGCCAAGAGACGACTTTACATGAGCCCTCCGCAGGCGCCAAATCGATCCACCCGCTTGAGCCCACGCGGATCCTGCGATGGAGAATGGGAAGTGGAAGCACTCACGCCGAAGACTTAACCTGAGCACAGAAGTCTCGACGTGAAGATACCTCTCTCGAGATCCCCTCACAACGACGTGCCTGGAGACACCGATGACCGACACTCCCACCGCCACCACGATCCCCACCACCGGCGATGTGCCCGATTTCCCCCGTCTCGTGGACTGGGTGAACGAGGTCGCCGCGATGACCCAGCCCCAGGCCATCCACTACTGCGATGGCTCCGAAGAAGAGTACCAGCGCCTCGTGGACGAGCTGGTCAAGGCCGGTTCGGTTGTTCGCCTCAATGACGAGCTGATGCCGAATTCGATCTACGCCCGCACCGACCCCGATGACGTTGCTCGCGTCGAGGACCAGACCTTCATCTGCTCCGAGAAGGAGGAGGACTGCGGCCCGACCAACAACTGGATGGATCCCGAGGAGATGAAGGGGATCATGCGCAAGTTGTACGACGGGTGCATGGAGGGCCGCACCATGTACTTCATCCCCTTCTGCATGGGTCCGCTGGCCTCCAAGGACGCCAAGTTCGGCGTCGAGATCACGGACTCGGCCTACGTTGTCCTGTCGATGCGCGTGATGACCCGCATGGGCCAGCAGGTCCTCGACGAGATGATCAAGCGCAATGCTGACTTCGTCCCCGCCCTGCACTCGGTGGGCTTCCCGCTGACCGAGGGCACCAAGGACGTCCCCTGGCCCTGCAACGACGAGAAGTACATCACCCATTTCCCCGAGGAGCGCATGATCTGGAGCTACGGCTCCGGCTACGGTGGCAACTCACTGCTGGGCAAGAAGTGCTACTCCCTGCGCATCGCCTCGGCCATGGGTCGCGACGAGGGCTGGATGGCCGAGCACATGCTGATCATCAAGGTGACCTCGCCCGAGGGCAAGAGCTATCACCTCGCCGCCGCCTTCCCCTCCGCCTGTGGCAAGACCAACCTGGCCATGCTGCAGCCCACCATCCCCGGCTGGAAGGTCGAGACCGTCGGCGACGACATCGCCTGGCTGCGCTTCGGGGAAGACGGCCGCCTCTACGCGACCAACCCGGAGAACGGCTTCTTCGGCGTAGCCCCCGGCACCGGCGCGGAGACCAACCCGAACGCGATGGACACCATCAAGGTCGGCAACAACATCTTCACCAACGTCGCGCTCACCGATGACGGCTCCGTCTGGTGGGAGGGCATGACCAAGGAGAAGCCCGCGCACCTGACCGACTGGAAGGGTCGCTC
Source organism: Aestuariimicrobium sp. p3-SID1156 (assembly GCF_025144225.1). Classification (GTDB taxonomy): domain Bacteria; phylum Actinomycetota; class Actinomycetes; order Propionibacteriales; family Propionibacteriaceae; genus Aestuariimicrobium. The sequence goes on along the minus strand of NZ_JALXXB010000001.1, from coordinate 270,860 downwards.
CTGGACCCCCGAGGGGGGGCCGGTCGGCGGTCGCAAGGGTGAGAAGGCTGCCCACCCGAACAGCCGCTTCTGCACCCCGATCGCCCAGGCCCCGACCGTGTCGGAGGACTTCGAGAACCCCAACGGCGTGCCGCTGGACGCGATCATCTTCGGGGGACGCCGCGAGAACACCATCCCGCTGGTCATGCAGTCCCGCGACTGGAACCACGGCGTGTTCATGGGCGCGACCTGCTCCTCCGAGACGACCGCTGCCGCCACCGGAGCCGTGGGCGTCCTGCGCCGCGACCCGATGGCCATGCTGCCCTTCATCGGCTACCACGTCGGTGACTACCTGCAGCACTGGATGGACATGGGCGAGAAGGGCGGCGAGAAGATGCCCAAGATCTTCTACGTCAACTGGTTCCGCCGTGACCAGGAGGGCAACTTCCTGTGGCCGGGCTTCGGCGAGAACAGCCGCGTGATCAAGTGGATCGTCGACCGCGTCGAGGGCAGGGTCCAGGCCGACGAGACCCCGATCGGCCTGCTGCCGAAGGCTGGCGACCTCGACACCGAGGGCCTGGACCTGGACGCGGAGATCCTGCGCAAGGTGTCGGAGTACTCCCCCGAGGAATGGAAGTCCGAACTGCCGCGCATCAAGCAGTGGCTGGACTCCCTGGGTGACAAAACCCCGCGCTACCTGTACGAGGAGCTGCTCGACCTGGCCCTGGCCATCGGCTGATCCTTCTGCCCTCCAGGCACGGCGAACCCCCGACCTCGGTCGGGGGTTTCGTCGTGTTCGGGGGTTCGTTGTTCGGGGTTTCGTTGTTCGGGGGGACGCCGGTCTCAGCCCCTCGCGCCCCGCCACATGGCCTTCAGCATTGACGTGGGCTCGACGGTCGTGGCCCCGGCATGGCTCGACAGCGGCCGGTGCCCCAGCAGGTGGTCGGACGCCCAGTGGGGCAGCCCGAGCGCCCGAACGAGGTCCGGCACCAGGACCTGTGGGTCGAGGGAGCCCTCGGCGACCACGCGGGAGAACAGCCCGGGGTCGACCAGCTCCACACCGGCTTCCCGTGTGGCCTCGACGGGCGGCTGGGCCAGCCCGAGCACAGCACGGCATCCCTCGTGGAGGATCTCCTGGGGCCCCACCAGCGAGGAACGCCCGCCTCCCCGAGCCCGGCGGCCAGACCCTGGACTTCCGGCCGGGCGTCCCCACGCCGGGCCAACAGGACGCCGTGGACGGTCTCCTCGGTTTCATCCCAGGGTGCCACGTCATCCGGATCGGGGGTGGTCAGCTGGCCGTGCCGGACGAGCCGCATCTCATGGGGCTTCTCGGTCACCAGGTCAGCCCGGCCCGCCAGTTGGCTGAGCTCGACGAGGACCTCCTCCGCAGGGAACTCGGTGGCGTCCCCGATCACATGCAGCCGGCGACGAAGACCCAGCCGGACGCCGGCCACCTGGAGGCACTGCCAGCCCGCCGCCACCTCCTCCATCCGACCGGGGATCCGACGACGCAGCGCCCAGGCGCGAACTTGCTCGGGCAGGGCGTCGCAGAAGTAGAAGACGGGTTCCATCGTGGGCGCCATCGCGGCTCCATTCGTCAGCCCGGGCCACGTCGGTGCAGGGGACCAGGGAAAATCGAAGCCCGCCCCACTCGAGTGGGGCGGGCTGAACGCGGAGGCGGCGGGATTTGAACCCGCGTGTGGCTTGTGACCACTCCCGCTTAGCAGGCGGGCGCCATGGACCGTACTAGGCGACGCCTCCATGTCACAAGAAGGAAGTCTAACCGTTCCCGCTCACCGTCGGCAAAGCAGCAGTGCGCCGTTTTGGGGCGGCCCTCGTATCATGGACGCAAGGCGCCCAGCACGAGGAGACACCCATGAGCCCGGAGGATGGACTGTACCGTCCCGACTCACCCCGCCGTCTCCTGGTCGACGATGATGACGCGCCCACCACGATCCACCCGGTCCAGACCGAGCGCAAGCCTGCGCACGCCCACGAATCGGCGTGGGACCGTCCTTTCTCGAAGGCTCTTGCGCTCACCGCGCTGGGCACTTTTCTCCCCGGACTGGGCGTCCTGCACACCCGCTGGCGCAAGTGGGGCCTCCTGCTGCTGGCCGTGTTCCTGCTGGGCATCCTCTCGGTGGGCACCTGGGTCGCGAACGATCCCTTCGAAGCGGCCAAGATCGGTACCCGCCCCAGGCTCCTGACGTTCCTGACGGTCCTGCTCAGCGTCGGCGCCTTGCTCTGGGCCGTGATCGTCGTGGGCACCCATCTGATCGTGCGTCCCAAGACGCTGACCCCCCTGCAGCGGATGGTGGGCGCGATCGCCGTGGCTGTACTCACGTTCTTGGTCACCACCCCACTGGCCGTGGCCGCTCGTTACTCCTGGGACCAGGCCGCCCTGGTCCGGCGCATCTTTGGCGAGAACGACAAGAAGCGCTCCATGACGCGTCCCGAGCTGGACACCAACCAGAAGTCGGACGCCTTTTGGCGTGCGAAACCGCGACTCAACTTGCTGCTCGTCGGGCTGGACGACTCGAAGGCACGCAACTACAGCAAGGACGCTGCGGCCAGCACCGATACCATGATGGTGGCCTCCATCGACACCCTCGACGGCGACATGGTGCTCATCCAGATCCCCCGCAACATGGCCGGTGCTCCCTTCCCCGCCGATTCCGAGCTCGCCAAGGCCTACCCCGACGGTTACACCACGGGGGACGCCGATTCGCCCAACTCGTTGGCGAATTCCATCTGGTCCAATGTCCCTGCCGATCACCCTGAGCTCTTCGAGCACTCCGACTTCAAGGGTGCGGACGCCCTCAAGCTCGCCATGCAGGGCACCCTCGGCCTGAAGATCGACTACTTCATGGCACTGAACCTGGACGGGCTCTATGGCCTGATCAATGCCATGGGTGGGGTGCGGATCAACGTGAATGAACGGATCGCACTGGGCGCCAACAATGACGGCAAACCCCCGCGGGGGTGGATCGAGAAGGGTCCGAACCAGCTCCTGAACGGCGACGAGGCGCTCTGGTACGCCCGCAGCCGCTACCAGACCAATGACTTCGACCGGATGGGGCGCCAGTCCTGCGTGGTCAAGGCGATCATCGACCAAGCCGATCCGCAGACCCTGCTCACCCGCTACGAGGCCATCGCCCGCGCCTCAGGGGACGCCGTCACCACCGACATCCCCTCCGATGTCCTCCCCCACCTGGTGGACCTGTCACAGCGGCTGCGCAACGGCAAGCTGGACCGCATCCTGTTCGTGCACGGGCAACATGGCTTCAACACTGCCCATCCCAACTTCGACATGATGCGCACCCGGGTGATCGACGCGATCGAGGCACAGGGCGGTTCGGTTCCCGGCTTTTCGCGTCCCCCCTCGACCCCGGCCCCCTCACCGACGGCCACCCCCACACCCACGCCGACACCGTCGGCGAGCGCGTCGGCGACCAAGAAGCCGAGCAAGCCGGTGGAGAACCTCACGGACGTGTGCGCCTGGCAGGGCTGATCCCCACCCGGCACAGCTCCGCACCCTGCACCCCCTGGCGGGGGAAATCAGATGAAGTTGCGGTAGCCGCGGTTCTGGTCGAGGCGGCGGGTGATGTCCTTCAGCATGGACTCGAACTCCTCGTCGCCGGGGCCCCCGGGGCAGAAGAGGTGGGTACGCTCAACCTCGCCGTGGCTGAAGACCAGATGGGTCTCGTCCTGCGAGAGCGCCACCTTGGTGACACTCGACCAGGTCTTCTTCTTGTCGATGCCTGGACCGCGGACGTGGAATCCCTCGTCATCGAGGTCCACGTGCACCCGCATCGACCACAGCGAGTAGAGCGCCATCAGCAGCAGACCCACACCCACCAGCAGCACCAGCCCGCCGAGCCAGTCCCACAGCGCCCCGGACCCCGCCACCACCATCACTGCACCGATGACCGAGAGCACGGCAGCGAGCACGAAGGCGCGCAGCGGTGGGCGCGGCTTGATGGTGTAGGTCTTCACGCGGCGAGGGTGGGATTCGAACCCACGGAGGTTGCCCTCGGCCGCTTTCAAGGCGGCTGCACTAGTCCACTATGCGACCTCGCCAGAGCCCCCATGCTACTGGATTCCTCCCACCCGGCTGCTGCGACCCTCGCCGTCTGACAATCTTGGGGGCATGCGTGCCATCGACGTCCGATCAGCAGATCCGAACGAGACCGACAGCAAGGGACGCCCGAAGCGTCCGGGCCCTGACGCCCTGTTCGTCACGGAGGTCGAGACGCCCGACCCCGGCCCCGGAGAGGTGCTGGTACGGTCCGTCGCCTCCGGAGTCAACCGGGCCGACCTGATGCAGCGTCAAGGCCTCTACCCGCCCCCGAAGGGCGAATCGGAGATCATAGGACTCGAGGCGTCCGGAGTGGTCGAGGGGGTCGGCGAGGGCGTGACTCGCTGGAAGAAGGACGATGAGGTCGTGGCCCTGCTCGCCGGCGGCGGTTATGGGGAATACTTCGTCGCGCCCGAGGGGCAGCTGATCGCGCCGCCGGAGGGCGTTGACCTGGTCACCGCCGCGACCCTGCTCGAGGTGGCAGCCACCGTCGTCTCGAACATGGACCACGTCCGCCTGCAGGAGGGTGAGACCTTCCTGGTCCACGGCGGCGCCGGCGGGATCGGCAACTTCGCGATCCAGTACGGCAAGGCGCTCGGCTGCCGGGTTGCCACCACCGCAGGCACCGAGGACAAGCGGCAGCACTGCCGCGACCTGGGCGCCGACATCGCAGTGGACTACCACGACGACTGGGTCGCCGAGCTCAAGGAGGCCACCGACGGCCACGGCGCCGATGTGATCCTCGACATCATGGGCGCCAAGTACCTCGACCTGAACCTGGACGCCATGGCGACCGGCGGTCGCACCGTGATCATCGGCATGCAGGGCGGCACGAAGGGCGAACTCAACATCGCCAAGCTGCTCAACAAGCGGGCCACCGTCACCGCCACGAGCCTGCGCTACCGCCCTGCGAAGCAGAAGGCGGAGATCTGCGCCCGCGTTGCCGAGGTGGTCTGGCCGATGATCGAGGACGGCCGCATCAAGCCCGCCCCCATTGAGCAGTTCGGCATCGAGGATGCCGCTGCCGCCCACGCCCGACTGGAGTCCGGCGAGGTCACCGGCAAGCTCGTGCTCGTGCACTGAGCATTCGGTCCGCCGTCCAGCTCGTGACACACTGGCTCGGTGCTGTACCGCGAGGCGCTGAGCATCGCCACCATTCGCAACACCCTGCTCCTGGGCGTGTTGTGTCGTATCCCGATGTTTGCGATGGCGGTGTTGTTCACCCTGCACCTGGTCGAGAACATCACCCCCAGCTATTCCCGAGCCGGCGTCATCACCGCCGCCATGACCGTGGCCATGTCGATCTCGGCGCCCTGGCGGGGGCACATGCTCGACACCCAGGGACTGCGCCGCACCATGGTGCCCAGCATCGCGGTGCTCATCCCCACCTACACGGGGATGGCGCTGGTCAACAACTACTGGCTCCTGCTCGGCCTGGCCATCATCGCCGGCGGCATGGCCATCCCGACCTTCTCGGTCATTCGCCAGGTGCTGATCAGCAACTCCCCACTGCACCTGCGCAAGTCCACCGTCGCCCTGGACGGCACCATCACTGAGCTCTCCTTCATGATCGGCCCGGCCGTCGCCATCTGGATCGCCACTGCGTGGTCGACCCGCTGGACCGTCCTCCTTTTCGGCCTGCTCACGGTCGGCGCCGCCAGCGTCCTCACCATCGCCAACCCGCCCATCGTCGACCTCCACCAGGAGGACTCCGCACCCGCGGGGAACGAGTCGAAGCTCGCCTGGGTGAACCTGCGGGTGGTCGGCATCCTGGCGGCGGTCACCGGGCTCGGCTTCACCCTGGCCGGCACCGACCTGGCCGTGGTCGCCGGCCTGCGCAGCCTGGGGCGCCCGGACGCCATCGGCTGGGTGCTCGCCGGTTGGGGCTTCACCTCGGCCCTTGCCGGCTTGCTCTACGGCGCCCTGCCCCGTCAGATCGGGGTGAGTTGGCTGCTGCTGGGCCTGGGCCTGCTCACGATCCCTGTCATGGGGGCCCCCAATGTCACCGTCTTCGCGCTGCTGCTGATGGCCGCCGGCCTCTTCTGCGCACCCAGCCTGGTAGCCTCGGTCGACGAGCTCCAGCAGGAGGTCCCGCCCCGCTTTCGTGGCCAGGCCATGGGCTGGCAGGGCACCGCCATGACCATCGGCAACGCCTCGGCACCACCCATCGTGGGTGCCTTCATGGACGCCCGGGGCTGGTCATCGGGCTTCCTCGTCACGGGTCTCACCGGAGTGGTCATCGGGGCGGCCCTGCTGGCCGTCACCTCCCTGCGGCGCCGTCGGCTCGCCTCGTAGACTGGAGCCAGACCCGGCCACGTCGCAGGGCCGGCCCCAGGAGAAGAGATGTCCCATGCTCGGAATCCTTGACGTCGGCTCGAACACCGTCCACCTCCTGGTCCTTGACCCCGCCCCCCATGCCCGCCCGGCGCCCCTGGCCCAGGAGCGCCGCATCGTCCCACTGATGCTCCACCTCGACCAGTCCGGGGGCATCACCGCCGAGGGCATGGGGATGCTCACCGCTGCAGTCACCGACTGCGTCAACCTCGCCCGCGAGTGGGGGGTCACCGAGCTGGTGGGCATGGCCACTTCCGCGCTCCACGAGATCCCCCATGGACGCGATGCCGTGCGCCACGTGGAAGACCTCGCCGGTATCCCCCTTCGCGTCCTCACCGGCGCCGAGGAGGCCGAGTTCACCTTCATCGCCGCCCGCCGCTGGGCCGGGTGGGGCGCAGGACGCCTGCTGGTCTGCGACATCGGTGGTGGTTCCCTGCAGCTCGCCCAGGGCGCCTCGGAGCTCCCGGCCCAGGCCTTCTCGCTACCGCTCGGCGCCGGGCTGTTGACCCACCAGTTCCTGCCGTCCGACCCGGGCGGTCGGGAGGAGTGCGAGACCCTGGTCCAGCACGTCCGCGCGACCCTCGCCCATGTCATCAGCCCGCTCACCAGCAGCGCCCCGGACCGCGTACTCGGTACCTCGAAGATGCTGCGTTCGCTCGGACGACTGGCCGGTTTCCGCCGTACCCACACCATGGAGGGTCGGATCCTGCGCCGTGACCATCTGGAGGACTGGACCGAGCGCCTGGGTCGGATGCCACTCGACGCCCGCCTCCAGCTGCCCGGCATGACCCCCGAGCGCGCCAGGCAGGTCTTCGCCGGCGCCGTGGTGGCCTCCGAGACCATGCGCGCGCTGAACATCGACGAGCTGGAGACCTGCCCCTGGGCCTTGCGCGAGGGCGTCCTGCTGCAATTCATCGACCCGCGCAACAACTTCGACAGCTCGGAATAGTATTCCGTGCTCGGAATAATTATGCCGAACGGCTGTCTGCCACTAGGCTGGTCCTCGTGTCCAAAGTCCTGACCTCCATTCCGGCCGGCGAGCGCGTCGGCATCGCCTTCTCCGGCGGCCTCGACACCTCTGTCGCCGTCGCCTGGATGCGCGAGAAGGGTGCGATCCCGTGCACCTACACCGCCCACATCGGCCAGTACGACGAGCCTGACATCGAGTCGGTCCCCGGACGCGCCATGCAGTACGGCGCCGAGCTCTCCCGCCTGGTCGACTGCCGCGAGCAGCTCGTCGAGGAGGGCCTCTCCGCGCTGGCCTGCGGCGCCTTCCACATCCGTTCGGCCGGCCGCGCCTACTTCAACACCACCCCACTGGGCCGCGCCGTCACCGGCACCATGCTGGTGCGAGCCATGGCTGATGACAACGTCCACGTCTGGGGCGATGGCTCCACTTACAAGGGCAATGACATCGAGCGGTTCTACCGCTACGGCTTGCTGGCCAATCCCGCGCTGCGCATCTACAAGCCCTGGCTCGACGAGGCCTTCGTCTCCGAGCTGGGTGGACGCCACGAGATGAGCGCCTGGCTGACCCAGCGTGACCTCCCCTACCGCGATTCCCAGGAGAAGGCCTACTCCACCGACGCCAACATCTGGGGGGCCACCCACGAGGCCAAGACCCTGGAGCACCTCGACGTCTCCCTGGAGACCGTCGAGCCGATCATGGGCGTCAAGTTCTGGGACCCCGCTGTCCAGATCGACACCGAGGACGTGACCATCAGCTTCCGTCAGGGGCGTCCGGTCGAGATCAACGGCAAGACCTTCGACTCGCCGGTCGACCTCGTCATGGAGGCCAATGCCATCGGCGGCCGCCACGGCCTGGGCATGACCGACCAGATCGAGAACCGCATCATCGAGGCCAAGAGCCGTGGCATCTACGAGGCCCCGGGGATGGCCCTGTTGTTCATCGCCTATGAGCGGCTGATGAACGCCATCCACAACGAGGACACCCTGGCCAACTACCACTCCCAGGGCCTGCGACTGGGCCGCCTGCTCTACGAGGGACGCTGGCTGGACCCGCAGTCGCTGATGCTGCGCGAGTCGATCACCCGCTGGGTGGCCTCGGCGGTCACCGGCACCGTGACCCTGCGCCTGCGTCGCGGCGATGACTACAGCATCCTCAACACCCAGGGTCCGAACTTCAGCTATCACCCCGACCGGCTCTCCATGGAGCGGGTCGAGGATGCAGCCTTCGGCCCCACCGATCGCATCGGGCAGCTGACCATGCGCAACCTCGACATCGCCGACACCCGCAGAAAGCTGGAGCTCTATGCCTCCCAGGGCGAACTCAGCGGTGCCCACGCCGACCTGGTCGGTGAGGTGAAGCCCGGCGAGGCAGAGCTCATCCCCAGCCTGGGCATGGGTTCGGACGAGGCGGAGGCGGCCCTCGACCGTGCCGCCTTCGATCTCGGCACCGACTGACGTCAGCTGCGCGGGATGTTCCGCACGTTCGACCTCGCCATCGCGATGACCTCGCCTGCTCCTCCGCTGAGGACGGTGCGGCTCATCGCGGTGGCGAAGCCATACACCTGGTCCAGCGTGACCTTCGGTGGGAGAGACAGGGCGTTGGGGTCGGTGAGGATCTCCACCAGAACCGGGCCCGGGTGGTCGAAGGCCTGTTGGTAGGCCTTCTTCAGGTCCTTGGCCTTCTCCACCCGGATGCCCTTGATGCCCGCCGCCTCGGCGATGGCCGAGTAGTTCGCCGTCGGCACGTCGGTGCCCCAGCTGGGCATCTTGTCGACCAGCATCTCCAGCTTCACCATGCCCAGGGCGGAGTTGTTGAACACCACCAGCTTCACCGGGATCTGATAGGTCGCCACGGTCAGCAACTCACCGAGCAGCATCGACAGCCCGCCGTCACCGCTGACACTGATCACCTGACGCTCCGGGTAGGCGAACTGGGCCCCGATGGCGTGGGGCAGTGCGTTGGCCATCGACCCGTGCAGGAAGGAGCCGATCAGTCGACGGCGTCCGTTCGGGGTGACGTAGCGAGCGGTCCAGACATTGCACATACCGGTGTCGGCGGTGAAGATCGCGTCCTGGGAGGCCATGTCATCGAGCACCGCTGCCGCGTACTCGGGGTGGATCGGGGTCATCTTCTCCACCCTGCGGGTGTAGGCATTGGTGCCCTTCTCCACGATCCGGCGGTGCTTCTTCAGCATCTGCTTGAGGAAGCGGTCTGAGCGCTTCGGCTCGACCAGCGGGGTGAGTGCCTCCAGGGTGGGCAGCACGTCGCCGTGCACTGCGATGTCGACATCGGTGCGCCGCCCCAGCTTTTCGGCGGCCCGGTCAACCTGGGCGGTGCGGGTCTGGGGCAGGAACTGGTCGTAGGGGAAGTCCGTGCCCAGCAGCAGGAGCAGGTCGGCGTCCTGCATGCCCTCGGCGGCGGCGCCGTAGCCCAGCAGGCCGGTCATGCCGACGTCGAAGGGGTTGTCGTACTGGATGAAGTCCTTGCCGCGCAGACTGTGCCCGATCGGTGCCTTCAGCCTGTCGGCGAGCGCGATCACCTCGTCGTGGGCACCCTCGACCCCGGCCCCGGCGAAGATCGCAACCCGGGACGCCTGGTTGATGGCCTCCGCGAGTTGCTGCACGGAGGCGGGCGCCGGGTGCAGGCTGCCGCGCACCATGGGCGTGTAGTGCGGAACATCGGCGCCGACCTCGTCATCAGTGATGTCTCCGGGGACGCTGATCACCGCGACCCCCTGCTGCGCCACCGCATGCTGCATCGCGGTGGCAACCACGCGCGGGGACTGCGCGGCGGTGCTGATCAACTCGCTGTAGACGCTGCACTCGTCGAAGAGCTTGGCCGGATGGGTCTCCTGGAAATAGTCCATGCCGATCTGGGCGGTCGGGATGTGCGAGGCGATGGCCAGCACCGGGGCATGCGACCGATGCGCGTCGTAGAGGCCATTGATGAGGTGGAGGTTGCCCGGCCCACAGGAGCCGGCGCAGACCGCCAGCTCCCCGGTGAGCTGCGCTTCCGCCGCGGCAGCGAAGGCGGCGGCCTCCTCATGGCGCACGTGCACCCATTCGATGTCACTGCGGCGCACCGCGTCGACGATCGGGTTGAGCGAGTCACCCACGATGCCGTAGATCCGGCGGACGCCCGCAGCCTGCAACTGTTCGACGATTTGTTCGGCAACCTTCATGCCTCCACACAACCACCTGACACCAACCCTTGGGCGGGATCGTCCGGAAGTCACCCCTTTGTCGTACTCCCGTTCTACTGTGCTGGCATGACGAACCAGAACCGTGACGAGCTGAACGCCGAACTGTTCAGCGACACCACCCAGCAGGGCAATGCCGCCGCTCCCGTCCAACCCGACGAGGTGCCCGCCGATGACCCGCGCCACGAGGCCCGCCAGCAGCATGCCGGGCAGACCCTCGGATCCAGCGAGGCAGCGCCCCAGGGCCTGCAGAAGGACCCGTCGAACTGGGTCACCGGAGATGACCCGATGACTGAGTCCCAGCGCAGCTATCTGGACAGCCTGGCCCGCCAGGCCGGTGAGGAACTGCCGGCCAACCTCACCAAGGCCGAGGCCTCCGAGCAGATCGATCGGCTGCAGGCCCAGACCGGACAGCAGCCCCGCACCAGCTGAGAATCAGCTGGTCCACGCGCGCCAGAGGGCGGCGTACTCCCCACCGAGCGCCATCAACTCGTCATGGGAACCGAGCTCGGCGATCTGGCCATCGATCACGACTGCGATCCGGTCGGCGTCGTGGGCGGTGTGCAGGCGGTGGGCGATGGCCACCACCGTGCGTCCGGTCAGAAGGGCGGACATCGAGCCCTCGAGGTGGCGGGCGGTGCGCGGGTCGATCAAGCTGGTCGCCTCATCCAGCACCAGGGTGTGCGGGTCGGCGATCACCAGCCGGGCGAGCGCCACCTGCTGGGCCTGGGCCGGGGTGAGCTTGGTATTGCCCGATCCGACGAGCGTGTCGAGCCCGTCGGGCAGGGCACGCACCCAGTCGGAGGCCTCCACGGCCTCCAGGGCGGTCCAGACCTGGGCGTCGTCAGCGGTGTCCTCCCGAGCGAGGATGATGTTGTCGCGAATGGAGCCGACGAAGACGTGGTGCTCCTGGGTGACCAGGGCAACCTGGGTGCGCAGGTCGTCCAGGGGCAGCCCCATGACGTTCACCCCCCCGACGGTGACGGCGCCGGTGCGGGGCCCGTTGATACCGGCCAACAGGCGTCCCAAGGTGGACTTGCCGGAGCCAGAGGGCCCCACGATTGCCAGCCGCTCCCCCGGGCGCAGGTCGAGGTCAACCCCGTGCAGCACGTCGTGACCCTCGCGGTAGGCGAAGCGCAGGTCGCTTCCGACCATGTGTTGTCCGACCGGCTTCTCGGGAACCGCCGACCGGTCGTGGGGCACGGTGGCGATGCCGAGCAGGCGGGCAGTGGAGGCCATACCCGATTGCATCCGGTCGATGGTGTGCAGCATCAGGTCCATCGGCCCAACCAGTTGTTGGCTGTAGAGGGCGGCGGTGGCGACCTGGCCGAGGGTCACCCAGTCATTGCGGACGCCGAAGACACCCAGGGCGAGCAGGATGACCAGCGGGGTCTTCAGGGCCGTGTCGGTGCCGGTGAACAGCAGGTTTCGCAGGGTCATCGTGTAGCGCTCGGCCTGACCGCAGACTTCGGCATCCCCGTCGGTGATACGGGTGCGACGCCGTTGCAGGCCCAGGGCCTCGACGGTCCTGGCGGCGTCCACCGATTCAGTCAGCGGGGTGTTGAGGCTGGAGTAGGCCCCGCCCTCGGTGATGTAGCCGGGGAGCGAGCGGCGCAGGTACCACACGGCGACGGCCGCGAAGAGCACCAGCGCCAGCAGGTTCGGCAGGGCCAGCAGCGGTGAGGTGACCACGAGCGCGGTGAGCGTGATCGTCACCACGGCCCCGGAGATCATCATCTGCGGAAGCGCCCATTGCGCCGCCTCCCCCATGACGCTCACGTCGCGGGTGACACGGGTGACCAGGTCCCCCGAACTGGCCGATTCCACCCGCGAGAGCGGCAGCCGCAGCACCGAACGGACGATCGACTCCCGGGCCCTGGCAAGCAACTCGTTTCCGAAGATCGCGGTGATGGCCCGGGCCGCGAACTGCAGCGCCACCTGGATGACGATGATTCCGGCCGCCAGTAGCACCAGCCAGCCCAACTCGCGTGGCAGGGAGGGGTCCCCCACGGCGGCACGGTCGATGATGCGGCCGAGCAGGCCGGGCAGAAGCACGCCGACCACCGCGGCCCCCGCGTTGACCACCAGCATCGCAACCAGCATCCAGGGGCGGCGCCCGACCAGCTGCCGCAGGAAGCGCCACACCTCGGCATTCGAGGCCACCGGCAGTCCCCGGTCCGGGGCGCGGCTGGCCCGGAACCACTCCTCGGCCCTACGCTGGCGCACCAGGTAGCGGCTGCGCAGGTCCATCAGGCGACGGATCGGACCGCCGCTGTGGGTGGCGAAGAGTTCGTCGGGAAGGTCTGCCCGCCCCTCCCTGGGTGCAGCCCAGGTCTGGGCGGAGGACGCCAGCAGGTCAACGCTGAGCTCACTCATCGGCGGCCTCCTCCTTGTCCATGTCTTCCTCGAGTCCGCGGGCGACGATCCTGCGGTAATCGGAGCGCTCGAAGAGCTCCTCGTGCGTGCCGGTGGCGATGCACTGCCCGTCTGTCATGAGCACCACCCGGTCGGCACGACGCAGCCACAGCGGCGATACGGTGGTCAGCACGGTCGTCCGCCCCTCCCGGTGGCCGGGAAGGCGTTCGGCAATCCGGGCCTCGGTGTGCGCGTCGACCGCCGAGGTGGGTTCAACCAGTACCAGTACCTCGGGGTCGAGGGTGAGGGCGCGTGCCAGCACCAAACGCTGGCGCTGGCCCCCGGAAAGGCCGCGTCCCTTCTCGTCGATCACGCCGGCCCAACCCCCGGGGACCGCGTCGTACACGTCTTCGGCGGAGGCGGTGACCAGGGCGGCCTCGGCCTGCTCGCGGGAGGCCCGACCCAGCGGGTCGACCAGGCTCTGCAGGCTGCCCGCGAAGACAGCGGCCTGGGCATCGGAGACGACAATGCGTTCCCGCACCTGCTCCAACGGGACCTCGGAGAGGTCGACCCCACCCACGGTGACCCCCCACCGTCCGGAGGCGCGTTCCCGATCACGAGCCATCTGCTCACGGCGCAACTCTCGCAAGCGGGCGCGCTCCTTGCGCGCAGCCCTTCCCCTGAGGTCAGAATCGGCGGCCAGGGCGACGGTCTCGTCCTCCTCCGGCAGGTAGCGCCCCAGACGGTCGGCGAGCCTCGCCGAATCATCGGGACGCCCGGACACGATGACGGTCAACTCCCCCGGCCGGGCTCGGAAGCCGGACTTCTCGTCAACGATCTCGCCACCGACCGGCAGGTCGACCGGGTTGGTGGGCTCGGTCCAGGGCGGGCTCTGGCCCAGCAGTCCGATCGCCTTCTCGGCCGAGACCCGGGCCTGGTTCCAGCGGTTGAGGAACATGAAGATGGTCTGGATCGGGCTCACCAGGAAGACGGCGAAGCCGAAGAAGCTCACCAGCTGGCCGGGGGTGAGCTGGCCGGCGAGCACCTCGCGGGTTCCCAGCCAGGTCACCATGACCATCAGGCCACCGCTCATCAGGGACGCGAGGGCGTCCACCCCGGCCTGCCAGGGTGCTGCCCTGTTGGAGGCGTGACGCACGTCCTGGGACTGGCGGGCGTAGTTGTCGCCGAAGGTGCGCTCACCGCCGATACCGCGCAGGATGCGCAGGCCAGCCACGATGTCGGTGGCCATGCCGGTCAAGGTGGAGGAGAGGGTGCGCTGGCGCATGCGGGCCTCGCTGAGCGGACGCAGCAGCGGCCAGGAGAGCATCACCATGAGCGGTGCCGCAACCAGAACCACCAGGCCGAGGCGGGTGGACTCCTGGAGCACGACGACCGCCACCACCAGCACGGCCAGCGCCGAGGCGATGGCGCGGGTCATCACCTCACCCACGGCCCCGAAGATGTCGGAGTCGCTCATCGCCACCGAGAGCACCTCTCCGGTGGGGGTACGGCGAGGCAGGTTGTGGCCCAGCTGCATGGCTTTGCGGTTCACGAGCAGGATGCCGCGGAAGTAGACGTTGAGCCACTGCGCCACACCGGTGGTGTGCATCAGGGTCCCGGCCAGTGAGCTGATCGTCAGGTTGACCAGCAGGAGGCCGGCCCAGAGCAGGGTCTGACCGACGTCGTGAGCACCGACCCCCGCGTCCAGGGTTCGCCCCAGGAACCAGGGGCTGAGCCCCGCCGGGACGTACCAGAAGACTGCCAGCACAGTGGTGAGCCAGAAGATGCCTCGGCACTGCATCAGCAGCCACCACAGGAAGTGGGCAGGGCCGCGCAGGTCCGGCGTCTCGGGGGTGGTGGGCAGTGGCAGGGGCCGGGGGCCCTCATGGGTGGCGGGCAGGCCGAAGGCAAACACCCGGGGAGGGAAGGTCTTCATCGCCCGGCTAGCCTAGGCCCCTCCCCCTGCCCGGGGCCAACGCCTTTTCGAGGCACCCAGACAACGACGTCGAGTCGTAGTTGAGAGTTGAATGATGACACCGCTACCGGCCCCTCTTTCTTCACGCGTTGTTCACGAACTCGGCGCGTTTTCCCGGCTTTGATTGAGCCTTAACCAATCTCGCCCCAAGCCTGAGTACGGATACTCAAACCGTCTGAGTGTCGTACCCAATCGTGTCTGTGAGAAGTACCCACCGCAGTCGAGTAGCCACCGACCCGAAAAGCACTATGGCGGTCGAAGCCCTTGTGGGACGCTGAAGACGTTCCGATCACAGGAACACCACAGCTCGGCCACGGGTCGGCGTGGTGCGACGAAATACGGTACGCAAAGGACGGCAGACAATGACCAGCAATGGAACACTCCTGGGAGCAGCACAGACCTCTGCACCCGCGTGCGTGGATTGCGATTATCTTTTCCAGCACCCGCTGATGGAGGACGGCCAGAGCCCGCGCACCGTCGATGAGCGCCGCCACCAGATGATGATGCAGCGCAAGGCGGAGAACATCTGCCTCGACTGCCCGATGATGACCCGCTGCCTCTACACCGCCGTCGTCCAGCACGACGTCGCGGGCTTCGCCGCGGGCACCACCCCCCGCCAACGCCAGGAGATGCGTTCCCTGCTGGGCATCAAGGTCCAGCCCGAGGACCTCGATACCCTCGCCGGCGTCTGCGGCCCCAACCGGCAGGTCGACCACGACGAGGTCGTGCGTCTGCGCAATGCCAACCCCTACGAGTCGCTCGAGTCCATCGCCCAGCGCCTGGGCTGCTCGCTGTCGACCGTCAAGCGGCACCTGCGCAAGGCCCGCAGCGGCGACGGTGCTCCCGCCACGCCGCGCCCGGTTCCCCCGAGCCTCGAGCAGGTCCTGCACGCCTACCGCACCGTGCTCGCTCGTCGCCAGCGTGCCACTGCGGCCCGCAGCGCTGCGTGAGCCACGCACACGCCACCCTCTCGTCACCTCCCGTTCAGAAGGTTGGTGGCAGGCTAGGACGCATGATTCGCCCGCGCTGGCGACCGCGTCTGGTCGCACTCGACATCGACGGAACCCTGGTCGACCATGCGGGGGTCATGCCGGACCACATTCGTGAGGCGGTGGCGCGCGTCCTCGACGCCCGGTGCCCTGTCGTCCTCTCCACCGGACGCGGCTGGTCAGCGACCCAGCCGATCTTCGACACCCTCGAGCTGCCGCCGGGCCCGGCGGTCTGCTCCAATGGCGCCGTCCTGGTGAACTACCCACCCTTCGAACTGGCTCGCGTGGCCACCTTCGACCCGGGCCCAGTGATTCGGCGCGTGATGGAGCTCGCCCCCAACGCCCGCGTCGCGGTTGAAGTGATCGGCGCCGGGTACCGGCTCAACAGGCTCTTCCCCGAGGGGGACCTGAGCGGTGAGATGCGCATCGAAACCATCGAGCAGCTCTGCGCCGAACCCGCCAGCCGCATCATCATCCGCGACCCCGACGTCCCCCAGTCCGAGTTCGTGGAACTCGCCGACCGCCTGGGCATGCACGGCGTCAGCTACGCCATCGGCTGGTCAAGCTGGCTCGACATCGCCCCCGAGGGCATCAACAAGGCCTCCGGCCTGCAGCAGGTCTGCCGTCAGCTGGGTGTCCGCCCCAAGGACGTCCTGGCCGTCGGCGACGGCTTCAACGACGTCGAGATGCTCGAGTGGGCCGGCCGTGGCGTCGCGGTCGGGGACGCGGCCGAGGGCGTGAAGAAGCATGCCAACCACGTCACCGACACCTTCGCCAACGGCGGCACCAGCAACGAGCTCAACCGCTGGTTCGCCTGATCCCGCTACTACGCGGGGAGAGGTGGGTCGGTCAGCGGTGCCCGCTGGCCAGGCTCAGCATGGTGACGAAGGCGACCGCCACGGCTGGTAGGAACGCCGCGTAGAAGAGCAGGACGGGCTCCATGCCCAGACCTTCAGAAAACATCCCGCTGGCGAGGGCCACGAAGGACAGCGCACCGAGCCCCCACACCAGTGCGTGGGCGATACCAGCCCGTCGGCGTCCCAACAGGCGCATGGAGACCAGCGCAACAGCCATCAGCCCGCTCTGCAGGGCGAAGTAGTCATAGCCAGCAGCCCCACCGAGCACCATCCAGAGCAGGATGACGACCCACGCGCCCACCGAAATCATGGCGAAGCGCAACACATAGGCGGGGTAGTCAATGTGCTCCACCGGCCCCAGCTCACGAGTCGCCATCATGGTCTGCCTACTTCTCGATCGGGGTCAGGAACTCACGACCACCTAGGTAGGGGCGCAGTGCCTCGGGGATCCGCACCGACCCGTCGGCCTGCTGGTGGTTCTCCAGCAGCATGATGATCATGCGGGTCATGGCGCACAGGGTGCCGTTCAGCGTGGCGACAGGCTTGGTCCCGTCCTCGAAGCGGCCGCGGATGGCCAGCCGGCGGGCCTGGAAGTCAGTGCAGTTCGACGTCGAGGTGATCTCGCGATAGCGGTTCTGGGTGGGCAGCCAGGCGTAGCAGTCGTACTTGCGCGCCGCGCTGAGCCCCAGGTCACCGGAGGCCACGTCGAGCACCTGGAAGGGCAACTCCAGGGCGGTGATGAACTCCTTTTCCCAGCTGAGCAGCTTCTCATGCTCGGCCTCGGCGTCCTGGGGATCGCAGTAGACGAACAGCTCCCACTTGTCGAACCAGTGGACGCGGAAGATGCCGCGGGTGTCCTTGCCGTACGAGCCGGCCTCGCGGCGGAAGGCCGGGGAGAACCCGGCGTAGTGCAGCGGCAGCTTGCCGGCGTCCAGGATCTCGTTGGAGTGGTAGGCAGCCAGCGGGACCTCGGCGGTGCCGACCAGGTAGAGGTCGTCCTCCTCGAGGTGGTAGACGTCCTGGGCGGCCTGACCAAGGAAGCCGGTGCCCTCCATCGCTGAGGGCTTGACCAGCGCCGGAGGGATGATCGGGGTGAAACCCCACTCCAGTGCCTTCGAGAGCGCGAACTGCGACAGCGCGAACTCCAGCAGGGCACCGGGGCCGGTCAGGTAGTAGAAGCGTGAACCCGACACCTTGGCGCCGCGTTCCATGTCGATGGCGCCGAGCATCTCGCCCAGCTCCAGATGGTCACGCGGCTCGAAGCCCTCGGCCGCGAAGTCGCGCGGCGTCCCGATGGTCTCGATGACGGTGCCATCATCCTCGCCACCGACCGGGACGGCATCGATCACCAGGTTGCCCAGCTGCTTGGCCAGCTCGCTGAAGGTGGCCTCGGCCTCGTCGGCCGCGGCCTGGGCGGCCTTGACCTCAGCGGCCAGCTCCTTGGTGCGGGCCAGCAGGGCCTGCTTCTCCTCACCCTGGGCCTTCGCGACCTCCTTGCCGATCGACTTCTGCTCGGCACGGAGCCCCTCAAAGGTGGCAATGGTGTGTCGACGGGACTCGTCGGCGGCAAGCACCTGGTCGACCAGTTCGGTCGACTCACCGCGGCGCTTCTGGGACTCGCGAACGCGGTCGGGATCATTGCGCAGGACGAGTGGATCGATCATGGGTGCAACTCTATCCAGCCCGACCCCGGGCTCGCCCACCGCGTATCCACCTTCACGGATACGATCAAGCCATGAGCACCGCCACCGACGCCCGAGGCCGAGTCTCGCGGCTCGCGCTGTGGACGCTGGTGGGGCTCACCCTGGCCCTGCTGCTGTGGACCTGGCTGGTTGCCCGCAATGGGACGCTGGCCTCCTTCGACACCGCCATTCGCCCTCCCCGCGTCGGGGACGCCGTGCTCGAAGTGGCCCGCGCCCTCGCCGTGATCACCATGCCGATCCCGGTGATCGTCGCGACCACGGGCATAGCCTGGTGGGCGCATGTGCGACGGTTGCGCAACCTGTCCATGGCCCTGGTGATCAGCGGCCTGTTGAGCTGGGCCGCGAGTTCCCTGCTCAGGGTGCTCGTTCGTCGACCGAGGCCGCCGCGCTGGTACGACCCCACCTTCACCGAGTCCGGTTGGTCCTACCCGAGCACCCACGTCGCGCTGATGACCACCTTCGCGATCATGCTGGTCACCACCGCCACCGTGATCCGGCGACCTCGTCGTGAGTTGCGCATCATCCGCGGCCTGGCCATCGCCTCGGTGGCGCTGGTCTGCTTGGATCGCTGGTTGCTGGGCGCCCACTGGACCAGCGACATCGTCGGCGGACTGCTGGTGGGCGGAATGGCGGCTGCCGCGGCAGCCGCCGCGTCCCGGGTGGTGCAGGAGCCGGCCTGGTACCACGTGCCCCTACCCCCGACGCCCGACGGTGATCGCCCGGTCTGCGCCGTCATCTACAACCCTGCGAAGGTGGGCGACGAGGCGGTCTTCCAGCGGCGCATCACTCACGAGCTGGCGATCCGCCAGTGGGACGACCCGCTCTGGCTGACGACCTCGATCGCCGACCCGGGCTACGCCATGTCGCGGGAGGCGATCGCAGCCCGCGCCGACCTGGTCATCGTGGCCGGTGGCGACGGCACCGTGCGCGTGGTCACCTCCGAGTTGGCCCACAGCGACGTGCCGGTGGCGATCGTGCCGGCGGGCACGGCCAACCTGCTCGCCCGCAACCTCGGCATCCCGTTGGACGAGGACGAGGCCTTCCGCGTGGCCTTCGAGGGCTCGCCCCAACCCATAGACCTGGTGCTCGTCACGGTCGATGGCGACCGCCGCAATGCCGAGCACTTCGCCGTGATGGGCGGGCTGGGCATCGACGGCAAGGTCATGGCCGACACCAGGGCCGAGCTCAAGAAGGCCGTCCGCTCGGTGGCCTACTTCGTGGCAGTGGCCCAGAACATCAACACCCCTCCGGTCCCCGCCACCATCACCGTGGACGACCGCCTGGTCAGCGACAATCCGGCCACCCTGATGCTGGTGGGCAATGTGGGCGAGGTCCAGGCCGGCCTGAGGATCTTCCCGCATGCAACGCCCTTCGACGGGGAGATCGACCTCATCGCGACCGGGCCCTCGGGCTTTGGACAGTGGTTCCGGTGGGGGTTGGGCGTCCTGCGGCGGCAGCACGACCAGCAGGTCACCCAGGTCCAGGGCAAGCACGTCCGCATCCGCGTCGCCGAGCCGATGCCCTACCAGTTCGACGGCGACACCCTGGGCGTCGCGTCGACCTTCGACGCCGAGGTGGTCCCGGCAGCGGTCAGCGTGATGGTGCCCCGACGCTGAACAGCAGGACGCACTCAGCCGCGCAGCGACTCCAGCCAGGCACGCGCCTCGCGATAGTCCTCGTCAGCGGCGCCAGGGCCGATGGTGGGCGCCGTGAGGTCCGCACGGGGGTAGCTCCCCACGAACACGACATCACGACAGATCCGCTTGAGCCCCATCAGGGTCTCGGCCATCCGTTCCTCGTCGATGTGGCCCTCGGCATCAATGGAGAAGCAGTACTGCCCCAAGGAGGTCTTGGTCGGCCGGGACTCGATGCGGGTGAGGTTCACCCCGCGCGCCACGAACTGCTCGAGCAGGTCCAACAGACCGCCGGGGCGATCGATCTCGGGATAGACCACCAACGTGGTCTTGTCGGCTCCGGTCGGGGGCACCGCGCGGCCCGGGAGCGAGACCAGCACGAAGCGAGTCACCGCCGAGGAATTGTCGGCGATCTCGCTGGCGACCTCCTCGAGACCGTACATCTCCCCCGCCACCCGGGCGCACACGGCGGCATCGAAACGGGACTCGGGGTTGGACACCTCAGCGGCAGCACCGGCGGTTGAACCCTGCTCGGTCACCACCGCCTCGGGCAGGTTCGCAGCCAACCACAGGCGCACCTGGGCGGCAGCGTGCGGATGGGTGACGATCTGCCGGACGTCCTGCAGCGGCGTCCCCGGTCGGGCGAACAGGCCGAACTGGACCGGAAGCAGCACTTCTCGGACGATCCGGAGCAGTGGTTCGGTGGCCAGGTTGTCCAGGGTGGCAGAGACGCCGCCCTCCAAGGAGTTCTCGATCGGCACCAGCGCCGCCTCGACCTCCCCGGACCGGACCGCGTTGAGCGTGGCCACCACCGAGGGGAAGGGCTTGTGGTCCCCGTCGGCGCCGAGAGTCAGCAGGGCTTGGTGGGTGAAGGTTCCGGCGGGTCCGAAGTATCCGAGCACCCGGCCAGCCTATCCCGGTCACGTGACCCCAACCCCGCCTAGTGTCGGAGGTATTGCAGACCGGTCGAGGAGGGGGCATGACGATCATGGAACACGCCGAGACTGAGGTCTTGCGGACGGCGGCCGACCGGGTCGAGGCGGCCACCGACCACCTCCACATCGTCCAGCGGGACCTCGCTGCCCACATGGAGGAGCTGCGGTTGGGCTGGCCCGAGCAGGCGGCCGGGGCCTTCATCGCCGCCTATGCCCGCTTCGATCGCGAACTCGAGGACGTCAAGCGGGGGCTGGACGAGATCCACGAGCTACTGGCCCTCCGCGAACGCCCCGGTGCGTGAGCGACTGAACTACTTCAGCAGCCGCGACATCCGTCGATCGGCCAGCTTCTTGCCCTGGGTCTGGCAGCCCGGGCAGTACTGCAGGGAGGAGTCGGCGAAGGACACCTCCGCGATGGTGCTGCCACAGACCTGACAGCTCTCCCCTGTGCGACCGTGGACGCGCATCCCGGCGCGCTTGGAGTCCTTGAGCTTCTCCGCCCCCAGCCCCTGCGTGGCGGCGACGGCCGCGGTGAGGACCTGGCGGATCGTCGCCAGTAGGGCGTCCCGCTGCTGACGCCCCAGCCCACTGGCGGGTTGGAATGGACTCAACCGGGCCTCGAAGAGGATCTCGTCGGAGTAGGCGTTCCCGATCCCGGCGAGGGTGCGCTGGTCCTTGAGGACGCCCTTGATCTGCGCACGGCCGGCCCTGGTTAGGATCTCGTCGAACTGGTCCTCGGTGAAGCCCTCGGCGAGCGGGTCTGGCCCGAGGGTCTCGATCATCGGCACCTCGTTCGGTTCCTGGACGACGTGGACCGCGAGGTGTTTCTGGGTCCCGGCCTCGGTGAGGTCGAACCCGGATCCGTCCGACAGTGTGACGCGCAGCGCCAGCGGATTCTTGCCGGGGCGGACGGGTTTGTCCGGCATCTGGTCGCGCCAGACCAGCCAACCGGCGCGGGCCAGGTGGAAGATCAAGTGCATGCCCTGGGCGTCGAGGTCGATGAACTTCCCGTGCCGCGCCACGGCCGTGATCTCCAGACCCAGCAGGGCGTCCGGTGGCGGCAGCACCGTCTTCAACGCGCTGAAGGCGGCCAACTGGATGCTGTCGATGGACTTGCCGACGCAGCGTTCCTCCAGAAAGCCGCGCAGGGCCTCCACCTCGGGCAGTTCAGGCATCGGCGCTCCCCTTCCAATCAGGTGGACCGGCGGTCAGGACGCGGTCGAGTCGTTGCAGGTACTCCGTGCGCGGCACCTCGATGACACCCATGCTGGCCAGGTGCGGGGTCTGCCATTGGACGTCCAGCAGTCTCCGCTCGGCCAGGTCTTCGGCGGCGACGCCGCGGGCGAGTTCGGTGACGAGCCTGAGCAGCGCCACCTTGGAGGCGTCCCGGCCGTGTTCGGGGTCGTGGAACATGGACTCACCGGCGAACAGGCCGCCGATCGAGACCCCGTAGAGTCCACCGACGAGGCGGCCCTCGGCGTCCCAGACCTCCACAGAATGGGCCTGGCCGTCCTCGTGGAGGGTGGAATAGACGGCGCGGACCTCCTCGGTGATCCAGGCGCCCTCGCGTTCGGGATTGGCGCACTGGCGTATGACACGGTGAAAGGCCTGGTCAATGCTGGTGCGGTAGCGTCTGACTGATTTGCGCAGGCTGCGGGTGACGCGCACCTGGTCCAGCGGCAGGATGCCGCGGCGCATCGGTGACCACCAGCCCATCTCGGTGGAGAAGGCGGACTCGAGCAGCGGCATCGGGAAGACGCCGCACTGGTAGGCGGCCAGGACCAGGGGCGGGTCGAACTCCTCGCAGAACCCGATCAGGTCCTGCCGGGGCCACTGGGCCTCCTCACCGAACACGCGCACCATGCCTCCAGTGTGCACCGAGGGTCTGACAGGAATGGCCGGATGCGACTTGAGGGTGGGTTCAGGGTCGCGATCCCGGTGGTCGCGGACCGGTTCCGCATACTCTGGACAGGCAGATGCAAGGAGGAACCACATGGCCACCGCCAAGGATTTCGGCAAGTCGATCATGGCGTCGACCAGGATCAATTCCAGTGCCCTGCGCAAGGTGCTCGACGTCGCCATCGTCGGCGGCGCCAACCTGCCGGGCGCACGGCAGTCGGCCGCCACCCACCTGGGCAAGAAGATGGACCGTGAGGGTGCCATTGATTCGCTGGTCACCCAGCATGTCAGCCTGGCCGGGGCCCAGGGGTTCGCCACCAACGTCGGCGGCCTGGTCGTCGCGGTCTTCGCGGTGCCCGCGAACCTGGCCGGGATCACCGTCGTCCAGTGCCGGATGGTGGCCGCGATCGCCCACCTGCGCGGCTATGACATCGATGATTCCCGGGTCCGCAGCGCGATCCTGATGTGCCTGCTGGGCGAGGAATCCGCCACCGACCTGGTACGCGAGCGCATCCTTCCCTCGACCCCGATGGCGATCGCCACCGCCCCGGCCTATGACCCGCGCCTGGACGACCAGATCTCCGGCAACGTGCTCAGCCACCTGGCCGCCCAGATCGGCGGCAAGAAGCTGCCGCTGCTCCTGGGCAAGCGGATCCCGCTGATCGGCGGTGGCGTCGGAGCCCTCACCGACGGCTACCAGACCTTCCAGATCGCGACCTACGCGCGGCGCGAGTTCGTCGACCGACGCCGTCTCACCCGCTGATGAGCCTCACCGCTCCCGTCGTCGCCACCATCGACCTGGACGCCATCGCCTCGAACCTGCGCGGCCTTCGCGCGAAACTTCCGTCCGGCACGGCGATGCTGGCGGCGGTGAAGGGCAATGCCTATGGCCATGGTGCCGTCCCTGTGTCGCGTTTCCTCCAGTCGCAGCGGCTGGTCGAGATGCTGGGCGTGGCGACCGTCGCTGAGGGCATCCAGCTGCGCGATGCCGGGGTCGGGCTGCCGATCCTGAAGCTGAGCCACTGCCTGCCCGATGAGGTCGCCCGCGCCGTCGGGGCCGGGCTGAGCCTGACGGTCGTCGACGAGGACACCATTCGCACCGCAGCGAACGCTGTCGAGGACACGACGGTGGGCGTCCACGTGAAGCTTGATTCGGGCATGGGACGCATCGGCGCCCCGCTCGAGGACGCCCCCCGCCTCGCACGACTCGTGCGCGACCTGCCCGGCATCAGCCTGGATGGGATCTTCACCCACCTGCCCGTCAGCGACGTGGCAGACGACGGCGGCTTCACCCGCGACCAACTCGCCCGCTTCCGCGCGGCAGTGGAGGCGGTGCAGGCCGAGGTCGGCCCGGTGCCGTTCGTCCACGCCGCGAACTCCGGGGCGATCCTGGGGGCGGAGGACCTGGACGGCTTCACGCTGGCGCGTCCGGGGGTCTCGGTCTACGGCTACTACCCGGACGCCACCACCCCGCGCTCGGTGGAGTTGACCCAGGCGCTGCGGTGGACGACACGACTGCTCTTCCGCAAGCTCGTCACCGCGGGAACGACGGTGGGATACGGCCGCACCTGGACTGCCGACCGCGACACCTGGGTCGGGACGCTCCCGGTCGGGTACGCCGACGGCTTCAGCCGATTGAACTCGAATAGGGGTCGGGTGCTGGTCAATGGGCGCAGCGTGCCGATCGTGGGGCGGATCTGCATGGACCAGTGCATGGTTGACCTCGGCCCCGACTCGGCTGACCAGGTCGGCGATGAGGTCGTTCTGCTGGGCGGCCAGGGCGAGGAGTTCATCAGCACCGAGGAGATGGCTGAGCTGATGGGAACCATCACCTACGAGGTGACCTGTCTGATCGCGCCGCGCGTCGAGCGAATCCACCGCTCGGCGGCTCAGCGATAGCGCGCCCCGGCCTCGGCCGCACGCGCCCAGTGGGCTGCCCCGACGATGGCGCTGCGCTCGGCGTCCGGGGAGAACCAGACAGGCACCGGGGAGCCGTAGGCGAAGTGCATCCGGGCGGTGAAGAATCTGTCCACCAGCTCGGTCGAGCGGGCAATCGAACCGCCCATGACCAGGCCCTCGGCGCCGAACTCGTGCACCACCGGC
Source organism: Aestuariimicrobium sp. p3-SID1156 (assembly GCF_025144225.1). GTDB lineage: Bacteria > Actinomycetota > Actinomycetes > Propionibacteriales > Propionibacteriaceae > Aestuariimicrobium. Next base: position 245,850 of record NZ_JALXXB010000001.1, on the reverse strand, counting down.
TCGATGACCTCGGCCAGCACCCGGTAGGCGTCGTCGAAGATCTTCAGAGCGACCTCGTCACCGGCAAGAGCCGCCTCGGCGATCGGCTTGACCTCGACCCACTCACCCGTGGCCTCACGCCAGGCCTCGCGAATGGCGCCGCGCGAGACCAGTTCCTCCAGCGGCCGGCCCCCGTGGTGGAGGGTGTGCACCTCGCCCAGGCGCGGGATGCCGGGGCCGGTCACCACCGGCACGCCGTCGACGACGAAGGCGGAGCCGATGCCGGTACCCAGGGTGAGCCCGATCGAACGGTGCAACCCCTGGGTGGCGCCGGCCATGGCCTCGCCGACCCCGAAGGCGTCCGCATCGTTCAGGAAGTGGATGGCGCCGGCGCCGAGGCCTGCGCGCAGGTCCGCGCCGACGTCGTGGCCATGCCAGTGGTCGAACTTCGGAACCCCGGTGAAGTCACCGATCCCCCGGTCGTAGTCGAAGGGTCCGGGGATGGCGGCCCCCCAGACCGCCCCCTCCGGCGCGCCGAGCTCCCGGCCGGCATCGGTGATCACCCGCGCCAACTCGTCGGCGGGCGCCATGTTGTGCAGGGACTGCCGTGAGACCACCTCGACAGCGCCCGCAGAACTGGCCCACGCGGCGACCACGTGCGTCCCCCCGATTTCGAGGACCGGGACGCGTTCGTCGCTCTTGGCAAGGGGAGTCGTCATCACGCCCCTCAGTACAGCATGGCGAGCTCGGGATCCTGCAGCAGGTCGGCCACCTCGCGCAGGAATCGTGAGCCCTGCTCGCCGTCAATGAGGCGGTGGTCGAAGGAGATCGAGATGGTCGTGACCCAGCGCGGCTCGACCCGCTCGTCGGCGCCCTCGCCCACCACCCACGGCTTGCGGTCGATCGAGCCCATGCACAGGATCGCGGACTCGTTGCCGTTGATGATCGGGGTGCCGGACTCGACGCCGAAGACGCCGACATTGGTGATCGTGAAGGTGCCGCCGCCGTAGTCTGCGGGCTGGAGCTTGCCCTCCTTGGAGACCTGGACCAGCGCATTGATCGCCCGGCAGAGCTCAAGCAGGTTCATCTGCTGGGCGCCCTTGATGTTGGGCACCATCAGCCCACGCGGGGTGGCGGCGGCGATGCCCAGGTTCACGTCCCCGTGGAGGACGATCTCCTGGTTGTCCTCGTCCCAGGACGCGTTGATCTCCGGGGTGTTGGCCATCGCCAGGCAGCAGGCCTTGGCGTAGAGCAGCAGCGGGCTGACGCGCAGGTTGGCGAACTCGCGACGGGCGCGGAGGCGTTCGACCATCTCCATGGTGGCCGTGATGTCGATGGTGACCCACTCGGTGACGTGCACATGGGTGCTGGTGGAGGCAATCATCGCCTCGGCGGTCACCTTGCGGACGCCCTTGATCGGGATGCGTCGTTCACCGGTCGACGACCGCTCCTCCACACGGGGGGCCGAGCCCATCGCCCCGAGTGCTGCCAGGGCGGCAGCCGCCTCGACGTCGGCGCGGGTGATGGAGCCCTGTGGGCCGGTGCCGACGACCGTGTCGAGGTCCACCCCGAGCTGCTTGGCAAGTTTGCGGACCGGCGGCTTGGCCAGGGTTGGGTCGGGGACCCCGGAGAGCACCAGGTCGGTGCCGCGAGCCGGATCGCCGGGGGTGGGCAGGGGGTCGCCGTGGGGTTCTGCCTGGACGCGATGGGGTTCGTGCACGTCATCGGGACGCCGTGAGGGCGCGGACTGCCCGTAGGCGTCCGCCACCGCCTGATGGGCGTTGGCAGCGCCATTGCCCTTCGTGGAGGACCGGGCCCGGGAGCGACGGTGGCGTCCGCTGGACGGAGCAGCGCCGTAGCCCACCAACAGCGGCTCCGGTTTGTCGTCCTCCTGCTCGGGCTGGGCACCGTCGTCAATCACGACGATCGGCGTCCCGACCGGCACCGTCTGCCCGGCCGCGACCAGGATGCGCGCGACAGTCCCGGTCCACGGGATCGGCAGCTCGACGATCGACTTGCTGGTCTCCACCTCCAGCACCACGTCGTTGACCTTCACGTGGTCGCCCTCAGCCACATGCCAGGCGACGATCTCGGCCTCGACCAGCCCCTCGCCCGGGTCAGGCAGCAGGAATTCCTTCATCGGTCAGTACTCCTCAGTAGCCCGGTCGTCAGTAGCCCATCGACTCGTCGATGGCGTCCAGGATGCGGTCGGCATTGGGCAGCCAGTCCTCCTCCACCCGGCTCCACGGGTAGGGGGTGTCGTAGCCGGTGACCCGCAGCACGGGTGCCTCCATCGTGTAGAACAACTCTTCGCCGAGGCGCGCGGCCAGTTCGGCACCGACTCCGAGCGTCCGATGGGCCTCGTGGACCACGATCGCTCGCTTCGTGCGCTTCACGGAGTCGGTGATGGTCACCATGTCGATCGGGCTGAGCGAGCGCAGGTCGACGACCTCGACCGAACGACCTTCCTCCTCAGCGATCGAGGCCACCTCAAGGCAGGTCTTCACCTGCGGGCCCCAGGCGAGCAGGGTGATGTCACGCCCCAGACGCGCGACCCGGGCCTGGTGCAGCGGCATCGGGCTGGCGGCCTCGTCGACCTCGCCCTTCTCGTGGTAGCGACGCTTGGGCTCGAAGAAGATCACCGGGTCATCGGAGGCGATGGCCTGCTGGATCATCCAGTAGGCATCCGCCGGATGGGAGCAGGTGACCACCTTCAGCCCCGGCGTGTGCACGAAATAGGACTCCGGGGACTCCGAATGGTGCTCGATCGCGCCGATGCCGCCGCCATAGGGAATCCGGACCACGACCGGCAGCCGAATCGCCCCATTGGAACGGAAGTGGAACTTGGCCAGCTGGGTCACGATCTGGTCGAACCCCGGGAAGACGAAACCCTCGAACTGGATCTCGCACACCGGCCGGTACCCGCGCATGGCAAGACCGATGGCCGTGCCGATGATGCCGGACTCAGCCAGGGGGGAGTCGATCACCCGGTCCTCGCCGAAGTCCCGCTGCAGGCCCTCGGTGATGCGGAACACTCCGCCCAGGGCGCCGATGTCCTGCCCGGCGAGCAGCACCTTCGGATCGGCCTCGAGGGCCCGGCGCAGGCCCGCGTTCAGCGCCCTGCCCAGCGTGAGGGTGCTCATGCGAACGACTCCGCCCACGACACGTACTGCTCCTTCTGTGCCCTCAGTTCATGCGTCTGCTCGGCATGGACGCGGTCGAAGGCGGTGGCCAGGTCCGGGACCTCAAGCCCATGGCAGGCGCGCCGCACGTCTGCGCCGAAGTCCTCGCACTGGGCGTCCAGGTCGTCGAGCCAGGCCTGGTCAAGCTCGTCGATGCTGGCCAGGTAGGTCTTGACCCGTTCGATGGGGTCACGGCCACGCCAGTGTTCGTCCTCGTCGGCGAGTCGGTACTTGGTCGGGTCGTCGGAGGTGGTGTGGGCCCCCATGCGGTAGGTGAAAGCCTCGATGAAGGCGGGCCCCTCGCCGCGCCGGGCGCGTGCCATGGCCCATTCGGTGACCGCCTGCACCGCCAGCACGTCGTTGCCATCGACTCGGATGCCGGGGAAACCGAAGCCGCGCGCCCGCTGGTAGAGCGGGATGCGGGTCTGGCGATGGGTCGGCTCGCTGATCGCCCACTGGTTGTTCTGGCAGAAGAAGACCACCGGCGCGTGGTAGGAGGCCGCAAAAACGTAGGCCTCGTTGACGTCGCCCTGGCTGGAGGCGCCGTCGCCGTGGAAGGCGAGCACCGCCGCACCCTCGGCGCCATCGAGCTGCAACCCCATCGCGTAGCCGGTCGCGTGCAGGGTCTGGGAGCCGATCACCAGGGTGTAGAGGTTGAAGCGGAAGGTCTGCGGGTTCCAGTCGCCCTGCCCCGTGCCGCGCCATAGTTTCAGCATCTCCGACACCGGGACGCCCATGGCCAACGCGACCCCATGCTCCCGGTAGGAGGGGAAGACGAAGTCGTTCGGGCGGAGGGCTGCAGCGGCACCGGCCTGGGCGGCCTCCTGGCCCAGCAGCGGGGGCCAGAGGCCGAGTTCGCCGTGGCGCTGCAGGGCGGTGCCCTCCGCGTCGAAGCGACGGGCGAGGACCATGTCACGCAGCAGGCCGCGCAGCGTGGCGGCGTCCCCCTGCCAACTGAAGTCGGGATGCTCGACGCGCTCGCCCTCCGGCGTGAGCAGCTGGACCATGTCGGAGGGGTCGAGCGACCTCCACCGATCAGTCGGATCACTCACTCCGACCAGTGCACTCATCGGGACCTCCACACGCGGGTACGGCTACCTACGCTAACGTAGGTTCCTCCTCGTTGGTGTTGGAGATATCCCACTGTGCTCGGCTTCCTCTTTTGGGGGCCAGCGGCCTTGTCGGGGCTCTGGCATCGTGGCGACCATGACCGATTCCGCCAGTTCTGCCGCCCCCGTGCTCCTCACCTCCGGCCTCGACGAGGCCTGGCTCACCGAGCTTTCGGGACGCGCGGAGCAGGCGCGTGGGGACCTTTCTGCGTCCCTCACCCTGGCGCGCGAGGTCGCCGACCGACACCCCACGCCGGGAGTGGGCGGGACCGCAGAACTGTGGAGCGCGCTGGCGACCCTCGGGGCCGTCGACCTCGGCGTGGCGCGAATCGTCGAACCGCACCTGGACGCCATCGGTATCCTCACCCAGGCGGGGGTGGGCATCGACCCCGACGCGACCTACGGGGTGTTCGCGGCCGAGGGCCCGGGGATGCGGCTGGAGGCCGCAGAGACCGGCGAGGGGTGGCGGCTGTCGGGCCAGAAGCCGTGGTGCTCGCTGGCCGGGGAGCTCAGCCACGCTCTGGTCACCGCCTGGACCGCCCCGGACTCTCGTCGGCTGTTCTCCATCCCGCTCGCGCAGGTGCAGGTGCTGGACCGGCCCTGGCCCTCGCGCGGGCTGGCGGAGGTGCCGTCCGGCCCGATCGAGATGCAGCGCGTCACCGGTGATCCGGTCGGTGACGACGGCTGGTACCTGCGGCGTCCAGGCTTCTGGTGGGGAGGTTGCGGGGTGGCGGCGGTTTGGTTCGGCGGCGCCGTCGGGCTGGCCCGTTCACTGCGCGCCGCCGCCGGGAAGCGCGAACCCGACCAGGTCGCCCAGATGTTGCTCGGGCAGGTCGACGTCGCGCTGCACTCCGCACGGCTCGCCCTGGCCGATGCCGCCCGTCGCGCCGACGGCGACGACGAGACCCCCGGCGAAGTGGTGATGGGACGCACCCGGCTGGCCGTCCACGACGCCTGCGAGCTGGTGCTGCGGTCGGTGGGCCACGGGCTGGGCCCCGCACCCCTCACCCAGGACGAGCAGCACGCCAAGCGCGTCACCGATCTGGAGGTCTACCTGCGCCAGTGCCACGCCGAACGCGACGAGGCCGCCCTCGGCCGCTCCTTGGTCGCGAACCTGCAGGTGGCCTGGTGAGCGCCGATTTCCGGCACAGGGACGCGGGCACTGCCGAACAGAACAGGCTCGACTCCCCCGCCTGGGCGGCGCTGCCCCGACTGGGGCCGGAAGTCCTGGCGGGCGTCCGCCGAGCCCTGGTCCTGGCCGCGCACCCGGATGACGAAACCCTCGGCGCCGGCGGGCTCATCGCATCCCTGCGGGAGAGCGGGGCGCAGGTCGAGATCATCACCGCGGGCGTCCTCAGGTTGCCCGACGGGCAGCTGGCCGACCACTGCGAGGAGCTCGTCGCCGAGCTCCGCCAACGGCTGGACGGCGTGGACCTGCTGGTCGCGCCGTGGCGGCACGACGGCGACGCCGACCGCAACGCCTACGGATGGGCGGCTGCCCGGGTGGCCCACGAGAGGGCTGTCCGGCTGCTGGAATACCCGATCTGGTGGTGGCATCGCGGCGACACCTATGGCGAGTGGCCCGGGAGCGCGGTCCGGGTGGACTTGTCCGGCGATGAGGTGCTGCTCGGTGAGCACGTGCTGGCGCACTCCCGACGCGATGCCGAAGTGTTCTTCCTCACCGAGCCGGGCCAGCGCGTCGCCGTGGAGATGGAGCAGCTCCACGCCGCCAGCCCCGACCCGTGGGGCGCGGAGGACCGTTGGTATGAGGAACGCAAGCGGGCGGTGCTGCTGGCGTCCCTGCCCCGGCGGCGATTCGCTCGGGCGCTCGAGGTCGGCTGTTCGGCCGGGCGGCTCAGCCTCGACCTCGCCGGACGGGTCGATGAGCTGGTGGCGCGAGATGTCTCCACCACCGCCGTGGCTGCAGCCTCCCGGCAGCTCGCCGGTACCCGCGCCGACGTGGCGTGGTCCAACCTGCCCCGCGACTGGCCCGCGGGCAGCTTCGACCTAGTCGTGCTCTCCGAGACCGGCTACTTTTTCAGCCCCAGAGCACTCGAGGAGTTCCTGCAGCGGGTCGCGGGCAGTCTGGCCGAGGACGGCGTGCTGGTTGCCTGCCACTGGATGCACCCGATCGAGGACTGGGAACTGGACGGCATCGACGTCCACCAGCGCCTGGCCGAGGCCGATTTCCTGACGACGCTGGCGCAGCACCGCGAGGAGGACTTCTGGTTGGACGTCTTCGTACGTCCCCCGGCGGTCTCGGTGGCACGGGCCGAGGGGGTGGTGTGACCGAGCGGATGGAGGTGGTGATCCCGCCCGGGACGAGGAGGCGCTGATCGGTCCTGCCTCGAAGCAGTTGCTCGGGACGCCGCCAGAGCCGCGCGGTGCAGGGCTTCGCGCACTGGGTCTGGAGCCCGTCGGCCGGGCGGCCCGGACCCTTGAGGCGTGCTTGAGGCGGAGGTGCGGTGACCGAAACGGTGACCTACAGTGACCTCGGAATCCCCCCGGAATGGAGCCGCCATGCCCACGATCCGCCGTCTCGCCACCCTTCTGGCCCTGACCCTCACCGCGACCCTCTCACTGGTGAGCCCGGCATCGGCCGCAGAGAGCTGGGATGTCGACCCGACCAGCCGCGCAGCCCGCGGCCCGATGGGCCCGGCCAGCGCCGCTGCCCCGGCGTCCAGCGGCCGGTTGGCCCCGGCGGCAGCGAGCAGCGAGGAGACCGCGGCGCTGGCGAGGCTGAATGCGCACCGCTCGCGCGCTGGGCTGCGTCCCATGTCGCTGACCGCCCCCACCGCTGCGGTGACCTCACACGCCAACTACCTGGCGAGGAACTGGTCGGTGAGCGGGCTGAACATCTACGGCGAGGAGGCCGGGCTGCCCGGCTACACGACAGCCGGGGCGGCCGTCGCCCCGCAGACCGAGGCGGTCGGGGGCTGGCTGAGGACCTATTCCGCGATGGTCGACTTCCTGGTGGCTGACCCGCTGGCGCAGTACTACGGGCTGCTCAACCCGCGCGTGAACCAGGTCGCGTTCACCCGATCCGGCGCGGTGATGGTGATGTGGCTGCCGGTCGGTGGCGAGACCTCCCATCCCACCCCGATCGTCTTCCCGCGCGGCAACAATGTCGACCTGCGAGCGATGCCCACGGAACTGAGCCCCTTCTACACGCAGAACTGCGGGATGACCAGCACCTCCTGGGGGTTCCCGATCACCATCCAGTTCGACCCCTCGGTCTATGGGCGCACCGAGGTCACCAGCTCGGTCGTGCGCGTCGACGGCCGGGCAGTGCCCCATTGCGTGGTCACCGACACCCAGGACCTCGGCACCCGGGGACAGATCGTGCTGATCCCGCAGCGCCCGGTCCCGGCCGGAGCGTACGTCAGCGGGAGCTGGACCGCCTCGTTGTTCTCCCCCGACGGCACCACGGCGCGCACCCAGTCGGGTGCTTTCGAGATGACCACCTCGGCAGCCGTCACGACGACCCCGGGTGACCAGACCGGCGACAACACCGGTGACCTGGTCGCGGTGGACCAGACCGGTGCGATGCGCCTCTACAAGGGGGTTCGCCCTGGTCGGCTCACCTTGGGCGCCAAGACCGGCTCCGGCTGGTCGGACTTCACCTGGGCCAGCCGCGTCCCCGACCTGACCGGCGACGGGCGCGACGACCTCATCGGACGCCGCAGCAACGGCGGCATCTACTTCTACACCGGCTCCGGCATGGGCCACTTCAGCTACACCCGCCAGATCGGTTGGAACTGGAACGGTCTGCGCAACCTCACTGTGGTCGGTGACATGAATGGCGACAAGAAACCCGAGATCGTGGGGATCATCACCTCCGGACCCAATGCCGGACGCCTCGCCAGGTACACGTTGTCAGCCAGCGGGATCAGCGGCATGGCGCTGATCGGGTCGGGCTGGGGGAGCATTCGCATGATGACCGCCATCGGCGACCAGGACGGCAACGGCAGCCGGGATTTCCTCGCCACCAATGACAAGGGCCTCCTGCTGGTCTACTACACCGGGGGCGGACGCGTCGTGAAGACCACCCAGATCGGCCACGGCTGGACCGGCTGGAGCGTCCTCCACAGCCCCGGTGACCTGGGAGGCGACCGCAGGCCGGACGTCCTCGGCCGGGCCCCCGACGGCACGTTGTACAGCTGGGAGACCACGTCCGGGCGCCTGGTGAACCGGCGAATCGCCGGCACCGGGTGGAACGGGACTCGGCTCTTCGCCTGAAGCCCGGCGCCCGCAGCGGGGTGCCAATGGTAGATAACATCGTTGGCGTGCGTGCCCCGGTGGGCGTTCTACACCCCCAAGGGTGAGGCGTCTCGCGGCGGGGCCCCCGAAATGCCTAGTCGTACAGGCGCTGTGCCATAGTGGCGGAGTGCCTGCGCCCATCACCATCGCGATCCTCAATGACTATGAGCTCGTGGTCAACGGATTGCGCCGCATGCTGCTCCCGTTCAGCGATCGTGTCCGCGTAGTGGAGATGTCGGTACGCCGACCGGTGTCCTCGCCGGTGGACATCGCGCTGTTCGACAGCTTCGGACGCGATCAGGAGATGCTCAGCTCGATCAAGGCCCTGCTGGCGGATCACAGCGTCGGACGCGTGGCGCTCTACACCTGGACCTTCGAGCCCGAGTTCCTGTCCCGAGCCCTCCAGGCAGGCGCTTCGGGAGTCCTGTCGAAGACGCTGAGCGCAGGCGCCCTGGTGGCCGCGCTGGAACAGATCCACAGTGGTCAGCGCGTGATCAGCCCCCGCCCGGCGGCCACGCGTGATACCTCACCCGACACGTCCAGCGACGGCGAGTGGCCGGGGCGGGCGGCTGGCCTGACCCAGCGCGAGGCCGAGATGGTTGCGATGATCACCCGTGGCCACACCAATGCGGAAATTGCCACCACCACCTACCTCAGCCCCAACTCGGTGAAGTCCTATATCCGTTCTGCGTACCGCAAGATGGGCGTCGAACGACGAGCACAGGCAGTCGCGTGGGGCATCGAGCACGGCATGGGTGCGTCCCAGAAGGACGCCAACCAGCGCTGATCGAGCTGACGTCCAAGTGAACAGCCCGTGAAATCAGGGCCTGGGGCATTGCCATAACTGCTTCCAGGGTGTGGGGTGTGCCTTGGAGAACCTTCAGGCGTCGGCCTGAACCGCATCACAGCCCTTCCTGAGGAGAATCATGGCTTCCATCACGGCACGCGCTGCCCTGGCCCTCGGCGTGAGCACCGCTCTGCTCGCCGGTGGCCTGAGCACCGCTTCGGCCACCACGACCCGGGCGCTGTCCATGGTCGAGTGCACCACCGGCTCCTTCGAGCTCGAGGTGTTCAGCTTCAACGACTTCCACGGACGCATCCTGGAGGCCGGCAAGCTGTTCACTCCTGTCGAGCAGGCTCGCGCTGCTGGCAAGAACGTCCTGTTGCTGTCCAATGGGGACAACATCGGCGGATCGACCTTCGAGTCGGCCTCCCAGGACGACAACCCCACCCTGAAGATCCTCAACGCCGCCAAGGTGGACGCCTCCGCGACCGGCAACCACGAGTACGACAAGGGTTGGAGCGACCTCTCCGGTCGCGTCGCGAAGACCTCGGACTTCCCCTACCTCGCTGCGAACGTGACCGGTACCGACGGCACGGTCCCCGCGCCGCTGAAGCCCTACACCATCAAGACCGTCAACGGCGTCCGCGTTGCCGTGATCGGCGCCGTGACCGGAGACCTGCCTTCGCTGGTCTCCCCCGCAGGCATCCAGGGCCTGAAGATCGGCGACCCGGTCCAGGCCGTGAACACCTACGCCAAGGCACTGAGCGACGGTGACGAGGCCAATGGCGAGGCTGAGGTCGTCATCGCCGAGATCCACGAAGGTGCCGCCAACGGCAAGGACTCCGCCGCCGCGAACGCTGCCTCCAGCGCAGCCTTCGCCTCGATCCACAGCAACGTCGATCCCTCAGTGGACGTCGTCTTCAATGGCCACACCCACCAGACCTACACCTGGACCACCTCCAACACTGGTGTCCCTCTGCTCCAGGCCAGCTCCTATGGCGAGAAGCTCGCCCAGGTCACCCTGTCCGTGAACTCCAAGGGCGGTGCCTGCGGCACCCCGCAGGCCCAGATGCTCGACATCAAGGAGGGCAAGGCCGACACCTCGCTGCCCGCGATCGCCGAGATCGACCGCATCGCCCTGGCCGCCAAGGAGCAGGCCGACGTCGTCGGCGCCGAGGTCGTCGCCTCGGCCACTGCTCCGATCAGCCTGGCCGGTGGCCTGATGAAGCCTGACCAGCGCGACCTCGAGTCCCCGATGAACAACCTGGTGGCGCAGTTCTTCCACGAGGCCGTCGGCGCCGGCGACAAGGACGTGATCGGCCTGCAGAACCCCGGCGGCACCCGCGCCGGCTTCGACAAGGGCGACATCACCCTCAAGGAGGCCGCCCTGGCCCTGCCCTTCGCGAACACCATCATGACCACGCAGGTCACCGGTGAGCAGTTCAAGAAGGTGCTCGAGCAGCAGTGGCAGCGTGACGCCGAGGGCGCCGTCCCCTCTCGCGCCTTCCTGCGCCTGGGTGTCTCGCAGAACGTGACCTACACCTACGACGAGACCCGTGCCGAGGGTGATCGCATCACCTCGATCACCATCAACGGGGCCCCGATGGACATGGCCAAGCTCTACACCGTGGCCTCCGGTTCGTTCCTGATCGCCGGTGGCGACAACTTCCACGAGTTCGGCAAGGGCACCAACACCAGGGACACCGGCCTGGTCGACCTCACCGCCTTCGTGGACTGGGTCAAGGCCAAGAAGACCATCTCCCCCTCCTACGCCCACCAGGGCGTCTCGGTGAAGTCCTTCCCCACCACCCTGGAGGAGGGTGTGACCGCCCAGGTGACCGGCATCGGCGTCCCCAAGACTGACGGCGTCGCCAAGGACACCCTCGACTCCACCGGTCTCGAGGCCGTGAAGAACACCACCGCCAAGGCCTACGTCGTCCAGGGTGACAAGAACGTTCTGGTCGGCACCGCTGCGGTCGTCGACGGCAGCATCGCCACCCTGGACGTCACGCTCGCCAAGAAGTCGGGCCTGACCAACGGCGCTGCCATCCTGCGCATCGAGACCGAGGCCGGCAAGACCATCATCCAGCTGCCGACCACCGTCAAGGTGGCCGCCGGCAACAAGCCGGGGCAGGGAAACAACGGCAAGCCGGGCAAGCTGCCCAGCACCGGCCAGCGTTGATCCCGTGAACTGATCCCAGCCTGAACGAAGGGCCCCTCGGCGAGATGCCGACGGGCCCTTCACTCTTTCCTGCGATCAGCGAGCTCAGTCGCGTCCGAGGGTGGCGACCATGACCGCCTTGATCGTGTGCATCCGATTCTCGGCCTGGTCGAAGATGACGTCGCGCTGGGTCTGGAAGACCTCATCAGTGATCTCGAGGGCGTCCATGCCGGTCATCTGGAAGACCTGCTCACCGACCGTGGTGTCGCGGTCGTGGTAGGCCGGGAGGCAGTGCATCGCAATGGCGTCCGGGTTGCCGGTGGCCCGCATCAGTTCGGTATTGACCTGGTAGCCCTTGAGCAGGTCGATGCGTTCGGCCCAGACCTCCTTGGGTTCGCCCATCGACACCCACACGTCGGTGTACACCACATCTGCATCCCGGACGCCCTCAGCCACGTCGTCGGTCAGCGTGATGCGGGCACCGGTCCGTGCGGCGACTTCCCGGGCCTGGGCGACGACCTCGTCGGTGTTCTGCAAGTCCTTCGGCGCGACCATGCGCACGTCCATGCCCATGAGCGCACCGCCAGCGAGAACTGAGTTGCCGACGTTGTTGCGGGCGTCCCCCAGGTAGGCGATGGTGACCTCGTTGAGCGGCTTGGTGACGCGCTCGCGGATGGTGAGCTGGTCGGCAAGTGTCTGGGTCGGGTGCCATTCGTCGGTCAGTCCGTTCCAGACCGGGACGCCGGAGTATTCGGCGAGCGCCTCGACCGTGTCCTGGCCGTAGCCGCGGTATTCGATGGCGTCGAACATGCGACCGAACAGCAGCGCGGTGTCGACGATGGACTCCTTGCCGCGGATGTGGGAGGCGCTGGGGTCGAAGTAGGTGGTGTGTGCCCCTTGGTGGAAGGCGGCGACCTCGAAGGAGGAGCGGGTGCGCGAACTGGGCTTCTCGAAGATGAGGGCAATGGTGCGGCCGGACAGACTCTGGCGCTCGGTCCCCTCGCGGCGTTCGCGCTTCAGGTCGGCGGCGAGGTCGAGCAAAGAGGTCCATTCCTCGGGGGTGAAGTCGAATTCCTTGAGGAAGCTGCGTCCGGAGAGGTTCATGGCGTCACGTTAGCGGCTGGCAGGATGGGGTCATGACTCGTCCGCATGTGATGTTCCTCTGCTGGGGCAATATCTGCCGCAGCCCGATGGCCGAGGTCGTGGCCCGTGCCGCCGCAGACCGGGAGGGTGTTGACGCCGAGTTCAGCAGCACCGGGGTCAGCGCTGAGGAGTCGGGCAATCCGATCGACTCCCGCGCAGCAAAGGTGCTGGGCGCCCACGGATACGACGTCCATGACCACCATGCCCGCCAGTTGACAGCGACGTTGCTCGAGGATGTCGACCTCATCGTGGCCGCGGAGCAGTACCACCTTGATCGCCTCGCCGCTCTGGGTGTCGACGTGCCCAGGACCGCGCTGATGACGGACTTCGATCCGGAGTCGGTACCCGGCTCACCCCTGCCCGACCCCTGGTACGGCGACATGACCGACTTCGAGGACACCCTGGCGGTACTGGAGAGAGCGATGCCCGCTCTTCTGAACGACCTGGCCGAGTCCTCGGCCTGAGCGTTCCCCCCAGCGCACCGATACGCTGGGCCCATGACGCTCTTCCTGGTCGGCGGTGGCCCTTCCGAGAACCTGTCCGATGTGCACGACGTGTTCGCGGCCAGCGTGGGAGCGCGTGCGCGTGGGCGCTCTGCAAGGGTCGCCTATATCTCGGCAGGACGCCCGGAGGAGGTCGCCTCCTTCGCTCCCGACTACACCCAACCCCTGCTGGATCGGCTGCCCCACTGCGAGGTCAGCGAGATCTACCTGTTGCCCGTCGGTGAGGATGGCGCGGATGAGACCGAGTGGCCTGAGGGCCTGGCGGACGTCGATGGGGTCATCGTGGCCGGCGGCCACACGCCCAGCTACCTGCGCGGCCTGCAGCCGAAGCGCGCAGAACTTGCGCGGCTGGTGCGCGAGGACGTGCCCTGGCTCGGGTTCTCTGCCGGAGCCCACGTGACCTCGCGCCATTGCTGGGTCGGCGGCTGGCGTTCGGGTGGCCATCAGGTTGCCAACCAGCTGGCCTCCGAGGGCTTGGAGGAGGTCGAGGTCGTCGACGGGCTGGCCCTGATCACCCCCACGCTGGTTGCGCACAATGACACCTGGCAGACCGAGTCGGTGGCGATCACCGCGCTCGAGCAGCACTGGTCGGGGACCGCTGTCGCGATCGACGAGGACACCTGCCTGGTCGTGGACCCGATCACCGGCCGCACCGCCCACTACGGACGCGGACGCATCCGCTGGTTCAACCGTGAGGCCTCGGGCGTCATGGTGCGGACCCAGTACCCGGACTGACCAGTACCCGGACGGACCAGTGCCCCGCCCGGTCAGGGGTCGTCACCGGGGTCACGGAAGTAGACCGCGCCCAAGTCCAGTCTCTCCCCGCGGAGGGCACCACCGACCCCTCGGTGACGGCGATCAGGCGGCGGCCTGTCAGGCGCCTCGATCGGATGCTGGGGCAGGTACTTCCCGATTCGGAAGCCCCATCGGTCGAGGAAGACCAGGCCATCTGGAGTGTTCGGGTTGCCCGTGATCGAGTAGTCACCCCGATGATGTGAGTTGTGGTGGTGGCTGCACAGCGACACCAGCTGGTCGAGATCAGTGGACCCGCCCTGGTTCCAGTGCACGAGGTGGTGGTTGTCCAGGTGGCCGGTGGCGTGGCAGCCGGGGTAGCGGCAGCCGGAATCGCGATCCTCGACGAGGCGACGATTGCGCAGGGGAACGATGCGCTGCGAACGGCCCACGTTGACCGGATGTCCGTCGGTCTCCCAGATCGGCGTCACGGCGCCGTCACAGGTGATCGCATCGGCCAGTGAGCTGGGGATGGCGCCCTTGCGTCCGATCCAGGTACGGGTGTCGGTGTCCAGGTGGAGGACGATCTTGTAGTGCTCGCGACGGTTCGGGGACTCGGTCGCCGCCAGCGAACGGGAGCAGGCCTCGACCAGGCCATCCGCCAGGGTGGCCCGTTCATCACCCGCGGTGAAGAGCGCGTCCTTGGCTTCACGGATGGCCTGCTCGACCAGGGCCCCGTCGAGTTCATTGGTCTCGAAACGGAGCCGGAACCTGCCATTGGTCGTCGACATGGTCAGGAACGACTCACGTTCGGCGGGCGGGCGCCTGGGATGCTCCCACCGCTGCACTGGACGCTCATAGGGGTACTTGGCCGCCACCCGGGACAGCTGGGTCACCGACAGGGTCTCGCCCAGCTCGGCGACCTGCTGTTCGTAGTCGGCGGGGACGTGGTCGGCGATGACCGCGGCCTGGTCCAGCGACAACCGCCCTGCCGCCAGCATGCCGGTCGTGGTGGGCAGTTCCTCAACCCGTTCAGCCACCCGCACCAGGTGGCGTGCCTGCGCCAGCGAGAGCCCGGTGTACACCTGCAACCAGTGCTCGGGTGAGCGCACTCCCACACCGGCCCACGACCCGTCCGTCAGCAGCTCGGTGGCCAGCCCGACGAGATCGGAGTGGACCTGGGCGAGTTGGGCAGCGAGCACGCCGGCACGCTCCACCCGCTGCGTCCACGTCTCTGAGTCGACCATGCATCAATAGTACGCCTGTTCTACTCCCACACAAGGGCTCGATTCGGCTGGCAGCGAAACCGTCCAGCAGCTCTTGTCGGGGCGCAGGGTAGGCTGGCTGCATGCAGATCTTGGTGGTGGATGACGACCAGGCCGTGCGTGACTCACTGGCGCGAACCCTGCGCTACAACGGCTATGAGGTGACCACCGCCTCCGACGGTCTTGAGGCCCTCGCCCAGCTGTCCGCCATCCGCCCCGATGCCGTGGTGATGGACGTGATGATGCCCCGCCTCGACGGCCTCGAGGCCACCCGCATGCTGCGCCAGAACGGCAACGACGTCCCGATCCTGATCCTCACCGCCAAGGACGCCGTCAACGACCGTGTCGACGGTCTCGACGCGGGCGCCGACGACTACATGGTCAAGCCCTTCGCTGCCGACGAGCTCCAGGCCCGGTTGCGCGCGCTCACGCGACGCTCCCGCAATGAGCCGGAGCACAACCCCGAGATCAAGGTCTTCGAGGACCTCCGTCTCGACCCGCAAACCCGCGAGGTGACCCGCGGCGGGCGCCGAATCAGCCTCACCCGCACAGAGTTCGCCCTGCTCAACGTCTTCATGGACCAGCCGCGCAAGGTCCTCGACCGGGGCTGGCTGCTGAACGAGGTGTGGGGCTTCGATTTCCCGACCACCGCAAACTCCCTCGAGGTCTACATCGGCTACCTGCGCCGCAAGACCGAGGGTGAGGGCGAACCCCGTCTGATCCACACCGTCCGCGGCATCGGCTACGTGCTGCGCGAGACGCCTCCGTAAACCGCTGATGCGCATCCCTCACTGGAGACGCTGGATCCCTCGCCGCGAGTCCGCAATTCCCCTGGGTCGACGTCTGACCGCCCTGACGGTCCTGAGTCTGTCGTTGGTGGTGCTCGCTGTGGGCACCACCGCCTATGTCACGACCCGATGGTCGCTGTACCGCCAACTGGACAACGAACTGCTCAGCGTGGCCCAGTCCATGCAGTCCTCGGTGCAGAAGGACCCGCAGTCCCTGGGCGGCCTGAGCGCCGAGACGGCAGCGATCGCCGGCGTCAGCCTGCTCGTTGTGCGAGCAGATGGGACCATCTCGGCAATTCCGGGAGCGGCGACCTCACTGTCCCCGGGGCCCACCGAACTGGCGGCAGCCAGCACCCAGCTGGTCTCCGAACCGCACACGGTCACCTCGGCGACCGGGCAACAGTTCCGCGTGGTTGCCCAGCCTTTCACCCGCGACGACCAGAGCTATGCGCTGGTCGTGGCCCGTCCCCTCACCGGCACTGAGGAAACCCTTCGCCAGCTCTGGCTGGTCCTGCTGGCCGTGGGCATCGTCGGGGTCGCCGGCGTCGCGATCGGTGGGTGGGTGGTCGGCAACCAGGCCCTCTCCCCCATTCGTCAGCTCTCCCGTGCGGTGGCCCGGATCACCGAGACCGACGAGCTGCAGCCGATCCCGACCTCGGCAACCGACGATCTGGGCAACCTCACCGATTCGTTCAACACGATGGTGAACTCGCTGGCCTCCTCACGCGAGCGCCAGAAGCGACTGATCGCGGACGCCGGCCATGAGCTGCGCACGCCGTTGACCTCCATGCGCACCAACGTGGAACTGTTGGTCGCCGACGAGTCACGCCACATGCTGCCAGAGGGGGCACGCCACGAGATTCTCCAGGACGTGGCGGCACAGCTCGGCGAGTTCACCTCCCTGGTGGGCGACCTCGTCCAACTCTCGCGGGAGGACAAGGTCACCCCTGCCCCCGAGGCGCTCGACTTCGCCGAGGTGGTCCGAGCCGCCGTCACCCGCGCTCGTCGGCGTGGCCAGGGGCTGCGCTTCGACGTCGAGCTCGACCCACTGTTCATCATGGGCGAATCCGACACCCTGGAACGCGCGGTCACCAATCTGCTCGACAACGCCGTGAAGTTCTCGCCCCCCGGCGGAACGGTCCGAGTCCACCTCGAGGGCGACATCCTGCGCATCTCCGACGAGGGTCCGGGCATCGCGGACGAGGACCTGCCCCACGTTTTCGACCGGTTCTATCGCTCCGACCGGGCGCGCAACACCCCCGGCACCGGTCTGGGCCTGTCGATCGTGGCACATACCGTGCAGTCCCATGGTGGCTGGGTGAAAGCCGGCCACGCCGCCGAGGGCGGGGCGGAGTTCACCATGATGCTGCCCGGAACCGCCGTGCCCCCAGAAGACATCGTCTAGCCGAGGACATCCCTAGCGACCCACGCTCTGTTGCCCTCGCAGATGGGCCCGATCAGCGGCGGCGCGGCCCGCCGCCCCGGCCCGACGAGCCCCCTCGCCGGTCCGGCGCCGCAGTCGCGTGGTGCGGCTGCCCAGCCTGGGGTAGGACGCCGAGAGGAACTCGCTCACCTCCCGCTTCTTCGCCCGCAGCGCGAGCGCGGTCGAGGACAGCTCGGAGCCCCCGGGCGATGGACCGACAGTGCCGACGCCGTGGAGGCCCGCCTCACTCAAGGCGTCCTCGACGACCTCAGCATGGACGGCCTCCAGCCGCTTCACGATCCGCTCCACGAAACCGGTGAAAAAGACGCCCCGTGCGGTCACCTTGTGCATCTGCGCGCGCCGATACTCCCCGGTCGCCAGCCAGTCCTCGGATTCACGGATCATCTGGGCAACCAGCGATCGGTAGAGCGCTTCCACCGTGTCGAGGTCGGAGCTGAAACCGACCGGGTAGACCACCGATTCCGTGCCCCGCAGCAACACCGAGCAGTCATTGAGCCGCGCGATGTTGGTGAACAGCAGGTTGTACAGGCTCAGGTGCTTCTGGCCCGGTGTGCCCAGCTGGACCTGGCGCTCCTCCACCAGCTCGCGGCGTTCTGCCTCAGCCGTCGCGTACCGGGCCACCGCCAGGTCGATGGAGTAGCGGGTTGCCAGCTCCTGGGCCTTGGCCAGCAACGCCTCCGCCTCCTCGGCCGAGTCGGTCGTCTCCGCCTTGCGCAGGAGCTTCCCCACCACGAGCAAGCCCTTGCCCGCCCGAGAATCCACACCGTTCGTCATGCCAGCCTCAATCCCGCCTCAGTGAACATTCGCTCCAACTCCTGCGCCTGCCGCGCCAGCCCCACATGAACCAGCAGGTCCAGGTGTGCCCGTCTGAACTCCGAGCCGTGAGCCTCCACCTCGGAGTCGCCCCGGGACGCCAGCACGTGGTGCGCCAGTTCGTGCAGCACCACCGAGCGCCACGCCCCCCAACTCGCCAGCGCAATCTCTGCCGTTCCACCACCATGTCCAGGCGAGTAGTGCGACGTGGATTCCCCACGCCGCAGCCGTACGTCCACCGGCGGGAGCCCGAGCTCCAGGCAGGTCAGCGTGCAGAACAGGCCAGCCTCGGACAGGGCGGTGAACTTCACGTCCGGCTCCACCGACACCAGCCGTCCACCCACCACCATGGGCGCACCATTCCTCGCCACCCGGGCCATCCTGTCCTCAGCCAGGTAGGTCGCCTCACGCTCGCGGTCAGCCACGCCAGCCACCCCGCACCGGCAGGTGGGTGGGCAATGTGCGTCGCGCACCGTGCCGCTCGGGCATCCCCAGCCGCAGCAGCACCAACTCCACCCGGTAGCGATGCGGCCTGAACTCCTCCAGGACCACTGAGGCGTTCTCGCCCCCCAGATGGTGGACGACCAGGCCGGGCACGTGGTAGTCGTCGATCGACCAGGCATCCGCGTCCCCCAGCACCTGTTGACGCACCTTGGCCGCGGTCCACGGCCCAATGCCCGGCACGCTCCGCACCAGGCGCTCCAGCTTCTCCCCATCCCGGTCAGCGCCGAGGGCTCGCTCGATGCTGGGAACCTTCATCATCACCCGGTGCACCGTGCTCGCCCGACGCTCCTCCACTCCGGCCTGCAGGAACTCCCAGATCGGGATCCGTGCCCAGCCCGCCGCGTCGGGGGGACAGGCCATGCGGTGGGCCGGGTGGTCGACGGATTCGGCGCCCGGCGGCCGCGTCCCGAAGCGACGCACGAGGCGTCGGAAGCTGGTGAAGGCCTCGGCACCGGTCACCTTCTGCTCGATCACATTGGGCGCCAGCGCCTCCGCGAGCATCCCGGTGGCCGACAACCGCACCTCTCCGCGCCGCAACCCCGGCCACAGCACGGGATGGTCAGTCACGAAGTCCCCGGGATGATCCCGGGCCCCGACCAGACCGTCCACCTGCTCCAATGCCCACCGCGCACCGTCCCCGACCCCGGTGGCCCGCACCGCGTCCCCCTCGGTGACCAGAGAGACCAGTGCAGGCCCCTCAGGAGTGGTCGAGGTACGCCACCAGCGCCCGGACAGGCGTCGGAGCGTCGGGTCACCGTACCCGCGCTGCAAACGCCCCATCAGGGCATCCAGGGACCCGGCCATACCCGGGATGAGGCGTGTTCTCTCCATCGCCGACCACACTAGGCACCACCCCTGACAGAACCCAGCCGAGCAGCAAACCTGTGGACAACTCACCCGTGTGTCGACAGTTGTTCACAGGTAGGGTCGGACCCGTCTGAGAGGAGCCGCCATGGGGCATGGTCATTCGCACGACGCCGACGAGGTCGCGCTGACACCGGAGCAGAAGCTGCACCAGCGCTCGGCCATGCGCATCCTCATCGCGGCGCTCATCCCACTCGCTGTCGCCACCTTCGCCGCCCTGGTCTGGATGTGGCCCAAGAGCTCGGAGACCCACATCCGCACCGACACCGGTACGGTGCAGGTCCCCGGGACGACCATCCAGAGGGGCACCATCACGCAGGTCACTCCCCTCACCTGCGAGAACCAGGCCGGCAGCTTCCCGGGCGACACCTCCGTCTGCGCCACACTGACGGTGACCATCGACGATGGCCCTGACAAGGGGCAGAGCACGAAGTTCGACATCTCCTCCCCGGTCTACGAATCCGGTGCGAAACCCGGCCAGCAGGTGCGGATGTATCGGGTGCCCGTCGAGGGCGCCACCATCTACTCCTTCATCGACTTCGAGCGCAGCACCCCGCTGCTGTTCTTCGTCATTCTCTTCGCGGTGGCGATCGTGGCGGTGGCCAGGGTGCGCGGTGTGCTCTCCCTGCTCGGCCTGGGCTTCGCCTTCTGGATGTTGACCCAGTTCATGATGCCGAACCTGCTGCAGGGCAAGGACCCGCTGCTCGTCGGCGTCGTCGGCAGCGCGGCGATCATGTTCGTGGTGCTCTACACCTCCCACGGGTTCACGGTGCGCACCACGACTGCGTTGGTGGGGACGCTGTTCGGCCTGCTCGTGGCGGCCATCCTGGGTGTCATCGGGACGCGCTGGGCCCACCTCACCGGCGTCGTGCACGAGGACGACTTCATGCTCGCCGCCTCTGCCCCGGACCTGAAACTGACATCGATCGTGGTCTGCTCGATCATCGTCGGTGCGATGGGGGCGCTCAACGACGTGACCATTACCCAGGCCTCCGCCGTCTGGGAGCTCTCCCGCTCGGAAAAGCGTCCCTGGGAGCTCTACCGCTCAGCCATGCGCATTGGACGCGACCACATCGCCTCAACCGTGTACACCATCGCCTTCGCCTCCGCGGGTGCGGCTCTCTCGGTGCTGCTCCTGATCGAGGTCTACCACCAGCCCATCCGCCAGATGCTGGTCCAGGAGATGTTCGCCGGCGAGATCTTGCGCACCGTGATCGGCTCGATCGGGTTGGTCCTGGCAGTACCGCTGACGACCGCCGTGGGAGTCATCTCGGTCACCGCCGGCCGCGCCGTGGCCGACTCCACCCCCGCCTCCGAGCCCACGGAGGACAGGGCGGACAGGGGGCGCTACGAACACCCCCACGAGAAGGACGAGGAACCCGTCCGGGAACCCGCCCACGACCCAGCGCTCGGGCTCGCTCCGGCTGCCTCACGGAGGAGCGCCAGCCCCGCACCCGAGGATGACGAACCCAAGGACGCCCCGGTGCGTCCGCGACGAGGAGCACCGAGGGACGACTCAATCTTCAAGCGGCCGGAGTAGGCAGGTCACCATACGAACGGAGTTCTGTCAGCAAGGCTTCCCTCTGGTCTGAAGGCGTAGCCACCAACTTGGATGCAGTCGATGATGGCCGCTCTGCTGAGCGCCAACTTGGCCACGACTACAGGACCACCATTCACCGGAAGCGAGGCTGCTGCTCTCTCCGGGTCATCCCCCACGTCGACTACTTCCTGCCCAATGGGGCCGAACTTTTGGGGGCGCGCACGGAGTCCGTGCTTCCTCTCGTGAAGTGCAGTAAATCGCACGCGCCACTTGATCCTGCGACAGCAGGAGGGCCCACGAGACATCCAACGCGCCGGACCTTCCAAGGTCCGGCGCGTTGTGTGCTGCAGCGGCTGCAGCCAAGGCTTCGCCAAGACCGCTCCGCCCGGCATCAAGAAGGCATCAAGATTGGCTGACCACCCCCTCGTGCGGGCATTCGATGGACCCATGTCCGATCTCGCACTCATCGCCGTGATGGTGGTCTTCTTCGCCGCCCTGCACGCGCTGACCAGCGTCCGGGAGCAGTGATGGAGAACATCATCGCCGCCGTCCTGGGCTTCGCCCTGCTGGTCTACCTGTTCGTCACCCTCCTGCGTCCCGAGAAGTTCTGAGGGGGCAGCCATGACGACCACCACTGCCGGGCTCCTCCAGCTCGCCTTCTACATCTGCCTCATCGCGGCTGCCCACGTCCCGCTCGGTGCCTACATGGCCCGCATCGCCCAGGGCGAGAAGCACACCCGCGTCGAACGCCTGCTCTACCGCTTCACCGGTGTGGACGCCGGCACCGAACAGAACTGGCGGCACTATGCCCGCTCCGTGCTGGGATTCAGCCTCGCGGGCCTGCTGCTGCTCTACCTGCTGCTGCGCATCCAGCGCTGGCTCCCCCTCACCTTCGGACGGGAGAACTTCCCCGCCGACGGAGCCTTCAACACCGCCGTCTCCTTCGTCACCAACACGAACTGGCAGTGGTATTCCGGCGAGGCCGCCATCGGCCACCTGCCGCAGATGCTCGGACTGACCGTGCAGAACTTCGTCTCCGGCGCGGTCGGCATCAGCGTCGCCTTCGCCCTGGTCCGCGGGTTCGCCCGGATGGGCACCGACAAGCTGGGCAACTTCTGGGTTGACGTCACCCGCGTCAGCCTGCGCCTGCTGCTGCCCCTGGCCATCGTGGTCGCCACCATCTTCGTATGCGAGGGCGTGATCCAGAGCTTTGCCGCCGGCCACCAGGTCACCACCCTGACGGGTGCCCAGCAGGACATTCCGCTCGGCCCCATCGCCAGCCAGGAGGCCATCAAGCAGCTCGGCACCAATGGCGGCGGCTTCTTCAACGCCAATGGCGCCCACCCCTTCGAGAACGCCACGGCCCTGACCAACATCCTCGCCATCTGGGCGATGACCGTCATCCCCTTCTCGCTGCCGTTCACCTTCGGACGCATGGTGCGTGACCGTCGCCAGGGCTTCGCGATCCTGGCCGTCATGGCCACTCTGCAGCTGGCCTCCTTCGGTCTCGCGGTCGCCGCCGAACTCGCCCACAAGGGCACCGCGCTGATGGCAGCCGGTGGCTCCATGGAGGGCAAGGAGCAGCGCTTCGGCATCTGGGGCACAGTGCTCTACGGCACCACCGGCACCGGCACCTCGACCGGTGCGGTGAACTCCATGCACGACTCCTGGACTGCGGCTGGTGGCGGCATCCTGATGCTGAACATGCTGCTCGGTGAGGTCTCCCCCGGGGGTGTCGGCACCGGGCTCTACGGCCTGCTCGTCATCGCCCTGCTGACCGTCTTCATCAGCGGGCTGATGGTCGGGCGCACCCCCGAGTACCTGGGCAAGCGCCTGGGCAGGGCCGAGATGACCTCGGTCGCGCTCTACATCCTAGTGATGCCGATGGCGATGCTCTTCGGCGCTGCGATCACCCTGATGCTGCCCGGCGGCCAGGCAACCCTGCAGGACGCCGGCCCGCACGGCCTCAGCGAGATCCTCTACGCCTACACCTCGGGCGCCAACAACAACGGCTCCGCCTTCGCCGGCTTCAATGCCGCCTCACCCCTGCACACCGTGGGCATCGGCCTGGCGATGCTGTTCGGACGCTTCCTGCCGATCGTCTTCGCGCTGAAGCTCGCCGGCAGCCTCGCCCAGCAGCAGCGCGTCCCCGCCACAGCGGGCACCCTGCCTACCCACGGACCCCTGTTCATCACGCTCTGCCTGGGCATCGTGCTCATCGTGGCAGCGCTCACCTTCTTCCCCGCCCTCGCGCTGGGACCGATTGCGGAGGCACTCCTGTGACCGCCACCCTCACCCCCCACAACCAGCCGAAGAGCCCTTCGGAGCAGGACTCGTCCGAGCGCACGCTGGTCGCGTCCACCCACGGACACCACAAGCCGACCGCGAACAGGGCGCCGCTGCCGACCCTCATGCTGAAGGCCCTCCCGGACGCCATCAAGCGCCTCGATCCGAGGATCATGGTGCGCAACCCGGTCATGTTCGTGGTCCAGGTCGGATCGGTCTTCAGCACTGTGCTGGCGATCCTGCACCCCTCGCTGTTCAGCATCTCGATCGTCATCTGGCTGTGGCTGACCGTCATCTTCGCCAACCTGGCCGATGCTGTCGCCGAGGGTCGTGGCAAGGCCCAGGCGGCCCACCTGCGGGCCGCCAAGCAGACCACCACCGCCCGCCTGCTCGTCAATGGCATCGAGAACGAGGTGCCCAGCTCCGAGCTGCGCCGCGGTGACGTGGTGGTCGTCGAGGCCGGGCAGGTCATCCCGGGTGATGGTGACGTCATCGAGGGTGTGGCCAGCGTCGACGAGTCCGCCATCACCGGCGAGTCGGCGCCCGTGATCCGCGAGTCCGGCGGCGACCGGTCCGCGGTCACCGGTGGTACCCGCGTCCTGTCCGACCGCATCGTCGTGCGGATCAGCCAGGAACCGGGCCAGTCCTTCCTGGACCGGATGATCGCCCTCGTGGAGGGCGCCGAGCGGCAGAAGACCCCCAACGAGGTCGCCCTCGGCATCCTGCTGTCCAGCCTGACGATCATCTTCCTGCTCGCCGTGATGACCCTGCAGCCCTTCGCCATCCACGCCGGCGCCGGGGTTCCCGTGGTGATCCTGGTGGCCCTGTTGGTCTGCCTGATCCCCACCACGATCGGCGCCCTCCTGTCCGCCATCGGAATCGCCGGCATGGACCGCCTGGTCCAGCGCAATGTGCTGGCCATGTCCGGACGCGCCGTCGAGGCCGCTGGTGACTGCACCACCCTGCTGCTCGACAAGACCGGAACCATCACCCACGGCAACCGACGGGCGTCCGAGCTGCTGCGCAACCACGGTGTCTCGGACGCCAGCCTGGCCGAGGCGGCCCTGCTGTCCTCCCTGGCCGATGAGACTCCCGAGGGTCGCTCGGTGATCGACTTCGTCGGCGAACGCCACCCCGACACCGCCGACCACGCGATCCAGAGGGCCCGCGAAGCCACCCACATCCCGTTCTCGGCCGAGACCCGCATGTCCGGCGTCGACCTGGCCGATGGCACCAGCATCCGCAAGGGTGCACCCTCAGCCTGCATCGCCTGGGCCCGCGAGCACGGTGCCAGCGTCGACACCCAGGTCGATGAGCTGGTCCAGCAGGTGTCCTCCACCGGCGGCACCCCGCTGGTGGTGGCCAGCCGTGATCCGAATGGTCGTGCCCGCGTGCTCGGCGTCATCCACCTGAAGGACATCGTCAAGGACGGCATGAAGGAGCGCTTCGAGGCGCTCCGTGCCATGGGCATTCGCACTGTCATGATCACCGGCGACAACCCGGTGACCGCCGCGGCCATCGCCAAGGAGGCCGGTGTCGACGACTTCCTGGCCGAGGCGCGTCCCTCGGACAAGGTGGCCCTCATCAAGCAGGAGCAGTCCGGCGGTGCCATGGTCGCGATGACCGGTGACGGCACCAATGACGCCCCCGCGCTGGCCCAGGCCGATGTCGGTGTCGCCATGAACACGGGCACCTCGGCCGCCAAGGAGGCCGGCAACATGGTCGACCTCGACTCCGACCCCACCAAGCTGATCGAGATCGTGCAGATCGGCAAGCAGCTGCTGATGACCCGCGGAGCCCTGACCACCTTCTCCATCGCCAATGACGTGGCCAAGTACTTCGCCATCATCCCGGCGCTGTTCGTGGCCCTGCACCCCCAGCTCGGGGCGCTGAACATCATGCGACTGCACTCCCCGGAGTCGGCGATCCTCTCGGCGGTCATCTTCAACGCCCTGATCATCATCGCCCTGGTCCCGCTGGCCCTCAAGGGCGTCACCCAGCGGGCCAGCTCGGCCAGCGCCCTGCTGCGCCGCAACCTGCTGGTCTACGGCCTGGGCGGCCTGGTCGCCCCGTTCATCGGCATCAAACTCATCGACATGCTGCTCACCCTCCTCGGAATTGGATGATCATGAAGTCCTACCTGCACCACCTGCTCGCGGGCCTGCGCATCATGGCCCTGCTCACCGTGATCCTGGGCGCCCTCTACCCGCTGGCCATCTGGGGCATCGGCCACGTCCTGGCCCCGGGCAAGGCCGAGGGGTCAATCGTCACCGCGAATGGACGCGAGGTCGGTTCGCGCCTGATCGGCCAGCAGTTCACCGGCAAGGAATGGCTGTGGGGACGTCCCTCCGCCGCTGACTACGACGGGCGCGCCTCCGGCAGCTCGAACCTGGGGCCGAACTCTCCCGAGCTGCTCAAGACCGTCACCGGCCTGAAGGAGATCCGGGGGGCCAAGGCGCCGGCCGATGCCCTCACCACCTCCGGCTCCGGGCTCGACCCACACATCTCGACCACCTGGGCCCAGCAGCAGGTTGAGCGCATCGCGAAGGCCCGCGGCGTGGAGACCGGCCGCGTCCAGCAGTGCATCGACGAGGCCACCCGCGGACGCCGTCTCGGGTTCCTCGGCGAACGCACTGTGAATGTGCTCGAGGCCAACATGTGCCTGCACGCCCTGGGCAAGTAGCACTGGAAGGATGGACCCCATGAGTACTGAGGGTGAGCCCCGAACTGGACGCCGCGGCACCCTGCGCGTCCTGCTCGGGGCCGCCCCCGGCGTCGGCAAGACCTACGCGATGCTGTGCGAGGGACGCCGGCGCCGGGACCGTGGCACCGACGTCGTCGTCGCCCTGGTCGAAACCCACGGACGCGTCAACACCGCCGCCCAGCTCGAGGGGCTGGAGCTGGTCCCCCGACGCACCATCGACTACCGCGGCACCCAGTTCACCGAGATGGACATCGATGCCGTCCTGGCCCGACGCCCCGAGCTGGCGCTGGTCGACGAACTGGCCCATACCAATGTCCCGGGGTCACGCAATGCCCGCCGCGCCGAGGACGTCGACGAACTCCTCGCCGCTGGCATCGACGTGATCACCACCGTCAACATCCAGCACCTGGAATCCCTGAACGACGTGGTGACCCAGATCACCGGCATCACCCAGCGCGAAACCGTCCCGGATGCGATCGTGCGGGCCGCTGACCAGATCGAACTGGTCGACATGGATCCCGAGGCGATCCGGCGCCGGATGGCCCATGGCAACATCTACTCCGGGGAGAAGATCGACGCCGCCCTGCGC
Organism: Aestuariimicrobium sp. p3-SID1156; assembly: GCF_025144225.1. Lineage (GTDB taxonomy): Bacteria > Actinomycetota > Actinomycetes > Propionibacteriales > Propionibacteriaceae > Aestuariimicrobium. The sequence goes on along the minus strand of NZ_JALXXB010000001.1, from coordinate 219,200 downwards.
AACTACTTCCGCCACGGCAACCTGGCCGCCCTGCGCGAACTGGCCCTGCTCTGGGTCGCGGACCGGGTCGATGAGGGGTTGACACGCTACCGGGAGGACCAGTCCATCCGTCGCACCTGGCAGACCCGCGACCGCGTCGTGGTCGCACTGTCCGGCGGACCCGAAGGAGCTGCCCTGCTGCGCCGCGGCGCACGGGTTGCCCACAAGGGTGCCGGTGGTGACCTGATTGCGGTCTACGTCGCCCGCCAAGACGGCCTCGTCCATACCGACCGCCGCGAACTGGTCGACCAGCGCCGCCTCGTGGAGGACCTCCAGGGCACCTTCATCACCCTCACCGGCGACGACCCCGCCCAGGTGCTGCTCGAGTACGCCCAGAAGGTGAATGCCACCTCGGTCGTGGTCGGCAACACCCGATCCTCACGCTGGCAACGCCTGTTCCGCACCCCGGTCGACCGCCAGGTGATCGCCGGGGCGGGCGACATCGATGTGCACGTGGTCAGCCACGACTGGTCCTCGACTGGCGCGCACCGGCGGCGTCCCCAGTTGTCGCTGCGTCGTCGCCTGACCGCCTTCGGCGTCGCCGCGATGGGCCCGGCAGCGCTCACCTGGGGCCTGTGGCACTGGAAGGACCACAACGAGTCCTTCGCGATGATGGCCTTCCTGGCCCTCACCGTCGCGGTCGCGCTGCTGGGTGGCCTCTGGCCCGCGGTGCTGAGCGCGGTTCTCGGTTTCCTGCTGGTCAACTGGTGGTTCACCCCGCCGCTGCACACCTTCACCATCTCCGACCCGAAATCGGTGGCCGCCCTCGTCATCTCCCTGCTGGTCGCCATCGCCGTGGCCGGATTGGTGGACGCCTCCGTCTCCCGGGCCCGTCAGGCCATTCGTGCCCGCTCGGAGTCCGACACCCTCTTCCTGCTCACCGAGCAGACCCTGGCTGCCAACCTCACCACCGAATCTGCGCTCGGGCTCGTCCGCGACACCTTCCGCCAACGTCTGGTGCAGCTGCGGGCACGTGACTCGGTCACCTCCCCCTGGCGCACCCTGGCCGAGGTTGGCCATGCCGACGAGGAGGACCAGCACGTCTCCCATGTCGCCATCAGCGACCACCTGCAGATCAGCTGCCACGGCCCCGCCCTCACCCCCTCCGACGAACGCGTCCTGACCGCCTTCGGGCATCAGTTCCAGGCCCGCCGGGAGCGCGACGAGCTGCGCGAACAGGCTCGTCAGGTGGGAGAACTGGCCGCCCGCGACAGCCTGCAGACCGCCCTGCTGGCGGCCATCTCCCATGACCTGAGGACGCCGCTGGCGGCGATCAAGGCCAGCTCCTCCTCGCTGCTCTCGACCGAAGTGGACTGGCCCGAGGCCGATCGCCGCGAACTGCTCGGCATGGTGGATGAGAACGCCGACCGACTCGAGCGGCTGATCGAGAACCTGCTGGACATGACCCGCCTGCGCACCGGCCACCTCAGCCTCGTCGAGGATGCGGTCAGCCCCGAGGAGTTGCTGCTCGCGGTGGCCCGGGACCACGACCCGCAGCGTCTGAAGCTCACGGTGGAACCCGGGGCTCCCGTGGTGCACACCGACGCGGGACTGGTGGAGCGCATCCTGGCGAACCTTGTCGACAACGCCCTGCGGCACCAGCCCGAGGGCGTCCTGGTGGAATTGCGGGCCGACCGCGAGGAGGACCAGCTGGTGCTCTCCGTGGTCGACCGCGGCCCGGGCGTCCCGGCCTCGCGGCGCGAGCAGATCTTCCAGCCCTTCCAGCAACTGGGCGATGGCGGACGCACCGGAGGGGGCGTCGGCCTCGGCCTGGCCGTCGCCGCCGGGTTCGCGGAGGCGCTCGGCGCCAGCGTGGCTGCCCGCGACACCCCCGGCGGAGGTCTCACCATGGAGATTCGGATTCCCCTCAAGGCGTCCGAATGGAGCGGGGAGGTGCAGGAGTGAGCGAGGGCACCGTGCTGGTGGTTGATGACGAGCCTGCCCTGGCGAAGGCCCTGGAGATCAACCTGCGGGCCCGCGGCTACCTGCCGCTGACCGCCAACTCAGGCCGGGCCGCCCTGCAGGCAGTCGCCGACCACCACGTGGACGCCATCATCCTCGACCTGGGCCTGCCAGACATGGATGGCACCGAGGTGCTGGCGGGGCTGCGCGGCTGGAACGAGGTGCCCATCATCGTCCTGTCGGCCCGGCACACCTCCGATGACAAGGTGGAAGCCCTGGACGCCGGCGCTGACGACTACGTCACCAAGCCCTTCGGGATGGCGGAGCTGATGGCCCGGCTCCGCGCCGCCCTCCGTCGCGTCCCCACCCCGGACGTACCCGCCCTGACCGTCGGCAATGTCATCATCGACCTGGCCCGCCACGAGGTGTCCCGCGCCGGGGAGGCAGTGCACCTCACCCCCACCGAATGGCGCTTTCTGGAGGTGCTGGCCCGGCGTCCGGGAACCCTGGTCACCCAGCAGGCCATCCTCACCGAGGTGTGGGGGCCGCAGTACGCCACCGAGAGCCAGTACCTGCGCGTCTACGCGGCCACGATGCGCCGCAAGCTCGAGGACGACCCGAGCCACCCGCAGGTCGTCATCACCGAACCCGGGATGGGCTACCGGCTGGGCGCCTCGGTCCTCGACGGCTGAGGCCCAGCGCCCGCACCCCGAACGGGGGTGGCCGCGAGCATAGGCAATCGCCGTGCCCGCCACGGCAAGCCACAGGTAGGCCAGAATCGCGGCTCGATCCTGCTGCGGCGGGGCCCCTTCGACCAGCAGGGAGACGGGGACCAGCACCAGTCCGCCGATGGTCAGCTGCCAGGCGGTCAGCGTCCACAATCCCACCGGCGCGGCCGGACGCAACCTAGTCGATGAATGCGTCGAGGTGCACCTGCGCCATGAGCAGCCCCTGCTCACCGGCCTCTCGGACGCCGACCGCAAGCAGCTGGCCGGCCTGCTGCGGCGGTGGCTCATTGCGCTGGAAGCGGATGCCTCTCCTCCGGGGGCAAGCTCGACCTAGTCTGGGGGCATGAGCACCCCTGACCTTGATGTCCTGATGGCTGGCGCCCGCTCCGACAACGCGCTCGACCGCCAGACCGCCGCCCTCGCCCTGGGCGCCCGTGACACCAGCAGTGTCATCGACGAGCTGGTCGACCTCATGGTCCACGAACGCGAGGACTTCGTCCGCGAGAGCCTGATCTGGGCCATCACCGCCCAGGGCAAGGCCGCCGTCCCGCGCCTGGTCGCGATGCTGTACGAGCCCGACACCGATCGCGAGCACGTCCTTCACACCCTGTCCAAGATCGGTGACCCGAGCACCGTCGCCGCCATCATTCCGGACGCCGACAACCCCGACCGCGTGGTGGCCGCCAAGGCCTGGTGGGCGCTGGGACGCATCGGCACCCCGGAGGCGCTGCCCCCGCTGCTGGCCCACCTGGGCGAGGGGGACGCCGAGCGTCGACTCGGGCTCACCCTGGCGCTGCTGCAGTACGGCCCGCCCGGAATCCCCGCGCTGGTCGAGCACCTGCACACCGGCTCCCAAGCAGCCCGTGAGCATGCCGCCGACATCCTGGTCCGGCTGGCAGACCCCGACCAGTACCCGCTGCTGCAGCGCCGCGAGGGCGAGCAGGAGGCTGCTGCGGAGGCTGTTCGGCACGCCCCGGCCGAGCCGATGGACGCCGTCCTCGAGGCTCTGGCCGCTGATCAGGAGAGTCCCCGGCTGGCTGCGGTCGCCCAGAAGCTCCGTGAGGACCGGGGCCGTTTGGCCTGATCCCCGCGCGACTCGGCGCGTCCGTGTCAGGGTGGAGCATGGCTGACTACACCGAAGTCGAAAGTGACACCATCCGCGGCGGCGTCCTCGCCGTTGCCTCCCTGGTCTCCCGCGCTGACGGGGGATTCTTCCAGCAGTTCAAGGAATCGGCCGCAGCCTCCCGCGCGCTGCAGAAGATGCCCCCAGAGCTGCAGTCCATCTTCCGCGAGTTCGACGTCCCCCGCGTCACGAAGGGGGAGGAGATGAGCACCCTGTCCGAGGCGATCGCGATTGTGGACGCCAAGGACCCGGACAGCTCCCAGTCATTCCGCCAGACAGTGATCGACATGGTTGAGGCCGCCGCCGAGGCGGCGGGTGGGGGCGTATCCGACAAGGAGCGCGCCATCATCGACCAGATCCGTCAGGTGGTCGGCGGGGCCGAGCAGCAGCCCACGCTCCAGCAGCGGGACGCGCTGGACCGTGACCCCCTGCGTGACCAGCCCTGATCCCTTTCCGGAGGGCCTAGTCTGGACCGTGAGGGAAGGACACCGATGACTGAATTTCCACAGCTGCTACAGACCGTGCTGGACACCACTGACGTGCGTGGGCTGGCCGAGTTCTACCGGTCGCTGTTGGGAATGGAGTACAGGCCCGGCGACGAGCCGCCCACCGATGGCCCTGATGACCTCGACTGGGTCGTGATCCAGGACCCGCGCGGCGGCCGTCGCCTGGCCTTCCAGCTCGCTGAGGAGCTCAAGACCACCACCTGGCCCTCCCCTGAGGTGCCGATGCAGATGCACCTGGACTGCATGGTCGATTCACTCGACGCCCTCATCAACCATCGCGACCGGGCTCTCGAGATGGGCGCCGAGGTGGTCTACACCCGCCTCGACGACCCTGAGGAGCCGCTGGTCGTGCTCGCCGACCCCGCTGGGCACCCCTTCTGCCTCTTCGTCGGCTGAGCTGCCGGCCCGTCAGCGCAGCAGAATCGCCCCGCCGAGCGCCATCCCGCTGACCAGCAGCGTCGACAGGACGCCCAGGGCCAGGGCCTTGCCCGAGGTCTTCGCCAGGGCCTTGCGGTTGACTCCCAGGCCGAGGGCGAACATCGCCATCGACAGCAGGATCGTCTGCGCCAGGTCCGCCACATGCAGCACGTCCGTCGGCAGGACCACGAAAGACCGCACCAGCACCGCCCCGATGAAACCGGCGACGAAGGGCTGGATGAAGGGCGGGCGTTCCCCTGCGGCACCCACGCGGCGCCGCTGCCAGGCCGCCAGACCGATCATGGTCGGGGCCAGCAGCACCACCCTCGCGAGTTTCACGATGACAGCCGTGGCGAGTACCGATCCGCCCCCTGCGATACCGCCGATGGCGACCACCTGCGCGACCTCATGCGTCCCCCCGCCGGCCCAGATCGCCGTCTGGGCGCCGGACAGACCCATCACGCGTGAAAGGACCGGGACGATCGGGATCATCAGCGTCCCGAAGAGGACCACCAGGGCGATCGCGGTGGCGACGGCCTCCTTGGCTGGCTTGATGACGCCGTCCACTGCTGCCACCGCGGCAGCACCGCAGATCGAGAAGCCGCTGGCGACCAGCATGGAGAGGTCCTCGTCGAGACCCAGGGCGCGTCCGATCAGGTAGCTGCCGACCACCCCCACGGCGACGATCGCAAGCACGAGCACCACCACGGGCAGGCCAAGTCCGGCGATGTCGCCCAGGCTCACCTTCAGGCCCAACAGGACGATACCGGCGCGCAGCAGGGTCTTCGAGGCCAGCTTGATCCCGGGCAGGGACGCGACTGAGGGGCGCACATTGCCGACCACCACGCCCAGCACGATCGCCACCAGCAGGGCGCTGAGCACCGGCAGGGCGCGGTTGGCAGCCAGGCCAGCCAGGGCGGCCAGCAGGCACAGGGCCAGCCCCATCAGGGGTGAGCGGGGACGAGCAGTCGAGTCAGGCATCGCGTCCAGTCAACACCCGGACGCCCCCACAGTCACCTCAGAGCGTCACTTCTTGAGGGTCATCAGCCAGGCCAGCATGTAGCTGCGAGTGAGGCCGTCATCGATCAGGGCCGCGGGGAAGTTGCAGGCCTTCTCCAGCGCCTGCTTGCGCTGCTCCTCGCCCTGGAAGGCGGAGTAGAGCAGCAGCCAGTCGCCGTACTTCTGATCGAAGCCCTTGGTGCCGATGCCCTCCTCGATGTTCTTCCCCACACGCTCCGGGTCGCGTCCGAGGTAGTTCAGCGAGGGGCTCAGAGGCAGGATCTGGATGCCGAGCATGGCCGCCGGCTCCGGGGAGAACCAGGTCGCGTAGTCACGCTTGCCACCGAAGATCAGCGGGCTCACCAGGTGCTTGTACCCCTTGTAGACCGGCTGCTTCAGGTCGAAGTCGATGTAGTAGTCCAGGGCAGTCGCCGATTCCAGGGACTGCATCCAGGCTGCCTGTGTCTCCAGCGCGGTGTTCTTGGACGCCCTGGCCCACAGCCTCAGCCCGGCCCAGGCCTGGACACCCTCGGAGGATGACTCCTGGTTGTTGCCGTCGGCGAACGGTGAGGTACCCGAGGCCCAGGAGTGGCCATTGTAGGAGTCGAAGTTGCGTCGCACCGGGAACTCCTTCGACGGGGTCGAGGAGGCGATGTCGGCAGCCAGCAGGTTGATCACCGGCTTGTACTTCTCCACCAGCGTGGGGTCGTCGGCCGCCAGCACACCCGCGGTGTACAGGAAGTAGCCGTAGTGGAAGTGGTGGTCGTTGAACTCATCGGCGCCGAAGCTGGCGACCTTGCCGACGATGCCCTTGTTCTTCGAGTCATAGCTGAAGCAGAACTCGCTGGCCTCCTGGCAGCCCTTCGGGTTGGTCCAGCGGTCCATGGTGGCCAGGAGCTTGGACTTGAGCTGCTCGGCCTCGGGCGCATTGACCTGCTTGGCGATCGCGTAGAGCTGGGCATCGCGGTAGATCGACTTGCCGCCGAAGTAGGTGTCGGCAGCCGGGGCCTTGAGCCCAGCGACATCGATGGTGACCTGCTTGCGCAGTTCCTCCTTCTCGGCATCGCTGAGGCCGGACACGTCCAGGGTCCCCTGCGCCTTCTGATTGGGCGTGGTGAAGACGAGATCCTTGCCCTGGCAGAGCTTCATTTCGCCCATGATCGTGGCGAAGGTGCCCAGCGTGCAGGACGACTTCAGGCCGCGCTGCTGGTGGGGCAGGGCGCCGACGGCGGTCTCGCCCTTGCTCGGGTTGTAGTGCAGCGTGGTCGTCACGTCCTGGTCACCCACCTGGTAGGACGCCGAGGTTCCGCCCAGCGGGGACGCGAGCTTGGCCAACTGGTCAGCCTTTCCACCCTTCGGGACGGCGAACCAGGTCGCACGACCACCGGCCTGGAGCGTGATCGAGCTGCCCTCGACGCTGCCCTTGTCGACCACGAGCCCATAGGTGCCCGAGGCGTCAGTGGTCTCCCAGCGGTCGCCCTTCTTCGTGAAGGACGCATTGGTGGTCAGGCTGGTGGCGTCCTTCGCCGTGAACCAGACGAAGGGCGAGCCCTGCGCGATGGTCACGCTGGGGCCACCTTGGCGAGGGGAGGCGGTGACGCTGAGCTCGTCGTAGGTGGAGACGACCCAGTCGCTGGCGCCTGGAACGGTCACCTTCACGGAGGGCCGATAGCCGCCCATGATCGTCTTCTCGCTGGTCGTCACCTCGGGAAGACCGAAACCGAAGCCCTGGGCATCCAGACCGAAGGTCAGCGGCAGGGGGAAGACAGGCTGCGGCTGGTCACCGAAGACCAGACCGGAGAACCAGCGGTTGGTCGGCGGGACGAGCCCCTCGGCCAGCCGCTTGGTCTTGAGGTCCTTGCCCGAGTGGGAGCCCAGGTCCTTGAGCGCTGCGCGAGTGGCGGCCGGGTCGAGAACGGGCTCGGCACCCCCTTCCACGGGCGAGGCACCCTGCCCGCCGGAGGTCGACGCCGTCGAGGTCGCTCCCTCGCCGCCGAACACCGAGCAGCCGGACAGCATCAGGGCGACGGAGCAGAAAAGGGCCAGGGCTGTGCGTGTCCCCCGAGGGGCCGTGGCGGTCATGTCAGCGAACACCAATCTTCGTGAGGAAGGAGAGCAACGCATGGGTGGCGCCGGCCAGCGGGCCGTCATCGCGCAGGGCCATGATCGCGGTCACGGGGGTGCCGCGGTTGGCCAGCAGGCCGAGCTTGCTGGCACTCAGGTCGGGAGACTCGACGGTCACCTCGGTGATGGCGACGCCGTCCTCGACCTCGACCGCGACGCGCGCAACCTTGCCCTTGAGCTTGACGTTGTTGGGCAGGATCACCTCGACGGGTCCGCCGGGCTGGATTCGGGCGTAGTCCACCGGGGCGAGGCGATACGTCGCCACCACCGTCCGCTCGCCATCGCCGATGATGGTGGCGAGCTGGGCGCCATCGTTGACGTAGCCTCCCTTGGTGCCCTTGAAATCGGTGATGTAGCCGTCGGTGGTCGCCATGTAGGTGACCGTGCCCTTCTTCAGGTCCAGCTGGTAGGCCAGCGTCGACTCCGGGCGTGCGCCGCGGGCAACGTCCTGTTGGAGGGTGCTGGAGCTGACCACGAACAGCTTCTGGCCGGCCTTGACCTGGTCGCCATTGTTCACGAACTGTTCGACGATGACGCCACCGAAGGCCGAGCCGACCACCGAGGTCGGAGCCTCGATGACAGCGGAGGTGCTGGCCACGGCGCTCTGGCGGTGGTTGAACAGCAGGGTCAGGGCGAACATCACCAGCAGGGTGAGCAGGATGCCACCCCACAACTTCAGTCGGTCGAGGATCTTCATGTCAGGTCAGTCCTTCAGGCGTCGTTCGAACGGCGATGGGTTTGCGCGGGCTGGTCGTCAGGGCGAATCGCGCGCATGACGGTGGTGGGGGCGTCGGAGGTGACCACCGAATGGCGTCGAGGCGCCGGGGTGGCAGTCTCCTGCGGCGAGGGGGCAGGGGGACGCTGTGCCCCGCCCGCTGCCGGGCTGGTGCGCCCGGACACCTCGCGGGGCATGTCGATGCGTTCCATGCGACGGGTATGGGTGTACTCGGCGGGCATCTCGATCCGACGCACCTCCTCAGCACCGGCAGGTCGCTCGGCGAAGATGCCCTCCGGCAGTGGGCGACCCTGTTCTGGCTGCTCGGGCTCACCACTGGCGCGCAGCTGCTCGATGAAGGATCGGTCGAGCACCGGCACCGACTCCCGACGCGGCGCCCTGCGGGCACGCACCTCGGTCACCTGGACGTCGTCGGCCTCGCCGGCCCGACGAGCCCTGCGGGCCTTGCGAGCGCGGGCGTCCTCGAGGAAGGCGGTGCGGATGAAGGCGCCGACGATGAGGGTGTTGATACCGGCCCAGACGGTGGCCAGATTCACGTGGTTCTGGTTGTAGTCACGCCACAACGACACCAGCGTGGTGCACAAGAGGAAGATGAAGGTGTACACCTGCACCCGGATGAAGTTGAACGCTGAGGTGAGACCGCCGGTGGCGCCGGTCACCGACCACCTGGTGTCCACCCCGAGGTAGGCATTGCGGAAGGCCTTGATGTAGATCGGGAAGGAGTTGGCGGCCAGCAGCAGGACCTCGGGACGGAAGCTGCCGGCGATGACCGCGGCGAGCACGATCTGCAGCAGGTAGAAGCCCAGATAGGCCAGGGCCCACTGCCACAGCGGGATGTCCAGATTCACCGGGCGCAGGTCGAAGAAAACCTCCAGTGCCGGAACGAGCAGCAGGATGCCGGGAGCGATACCGGTGAGGTAATGGGTGGCGGTGACGAAATACTGCAGCCGCTGGTCCATGCTGAGCTGGCGCCGACGTCCGAACAGGTTGTGGGTCAGCAGGATCTCGAAGCCACCGGTCGCCCAGCGCAGCTGCTGCTTGGCATAGGCCTCGATCGTCTCGGGGGCGTCGCCGACGGCCAGCTGACGAGCGATGAAGACCGAACGCCAGCCCCGCTCGTGCAGCATCAGGGAGGTCCAGACATCCTCGGACTTCGACTGGGTGTACATGCCTCCGATGTCCATCACGGCGGCGCGCCGGAAGAGGACGTTGGTGCCCACGCAGAAGGCCGCGTTGAACTGGTTTCGACCCGGCTGCACGAAGCGGTAGAACATGCTCTGCATGTAGCCGGCACCCCTGCTAATGATGTTGTGGAGGTTTCCGTAGACCTGTGGGGTCTGCACGAAGGCAACGTTGCCGTCGGACATGTACGGGAGGGTCTCCTCCAAGAACTCCGGCGCCGCCACGAAGTCGGCGTCGAAGATGACGAAGAAGTCACCCTTGGCGACGCTGAGCGCGTTGTTGACGTTGCCGGCCTTGGCGCCAGAATTGCCCATGCGTCGGATGTACCCGCAGCCGAGCGTGGCGGCCAGGTCGCGCACGGCGTCGGAGTCACCATCGTCCAGAATGTAGGTCTGGTGCTTGCCGTGGATGTTGAGGGCCGCCTCGGCGGTGCGGCGGATGACGTCCACGGGCTCGCCGTAGACGGTGATCAGCACGTCGACGGACACCTTGCGCCCGTTGATGTAGAGCGGCCACTCGGTGGGGTCATCACCGACCCCGCGCTGGTGGTCCCGGTTGGGTCGGTACAGCTTCGCCTGCGCGTCGTGGAAGGCGAAACTCGGCTGCTTGCCGTAGCCGGCCAGCATCGTCCACATGCTCATCAGGGCGTGGAAGACGAGGACGGTCTCGGCGATCACGACCAGGATCCACGGAATGAAGTCACCGCGGTTGGCCGGGTTCAGCAGGAACGCACCGTAGGCCAGGACGCCAATGGTCGCGAGGATCGAAATCACCAGGGTCAGGGGGGAGTACGGGTTGCGGGTGGCAAGCCGCCTCTCCTCGGGCCCCAGGTCGTCAACCGCTGGCAGATCATTGTCGATGATCGGGTGCCGCCTGGATGCGCGAGATCGTTGGAAGAATGCCCTGTGGCGCACGCTGGGGTCCTACCTGTCGATGGCGAAGAAACGGGTCAATCGGGTACTGCTCGGCAGTGCGTCGACGCTCACTTTCAGCGCTACAGGAGGCGCCAAGGCAGCGGCGCCAGATTTAACAGTAACCCCCCAAAGGGTCCCTTCCCCAATCGAGGACACCCCGCTCGGGTGAACTTTCCCGCACCAAAGGGTGGGTTCAGCGGTGGCCCATGGCCTCCTCGCGCAGCGTTTCGGGCGCCCGCCACCACACCGGGACGCCCACCAGCGCCACCGCCCCCGACAGCGCCAGTGCCAGGGGAAAGCCGCATCGGTCCGCCACTGCACCGATCAGGATCGGGCCCAGGATGACACCCCCGTCGGCGGCCATCTGGTAGGTCGACAGCACGCGTCCGCCATTTCGCTCAGAGCCGATGATGTCCCCCACCGCGGCCTGGAGCGCGGGGCCGACCAGCCCCCCACCCGCTCCGCCGACGAACGAGAGCAGCATCAGCACCCCCAACGCCACCGGGGTGGACAGCTCCCCTACCAGCACCAGCCCCATCAACGCCAGCGAGACACCCGCGACGAGCTGGCCCACCAGCAGCAGCGGGCGGCGTCCGATGCGGTCGGCGAGACGAGCGGTGACCGGCAGCATCGCAGCGGTACCCACAGCACCCGCCGCGAGCACGAGACCGGCGGTCCAGGTGCGGTCGAGGACGGCCGCGGCCAGCAGCGGGATGATGGCATTGCGCACACCCATGTTCGCCCAGCCGTTGGCTGCTGAGGAGACGATGGCGGCGCGATAGGCCGGGTTCGACCAGGCCTCGGAAAGGGACATGACCTCCTGGGAGCCCTTGGTCGGCGTGGGCCGTAGCCGGGCGCCGCTGAGCGCGATCCCCACCACCAGGGCGGCGACCACCAGCAGGGCGGCGTAGGCGAAGAAGGGGACGCGCATGCCCCAACCGGCCACCAGCCCGCCGAGCAGCGGCCCGACCATGCTCCCGATCAGGAAACTGGCCCCCCAGACCGAGCTCACGCGTCCCCGGATCCCCGGAGGGGCCAGACGCACCACCAGCGCCATCGCCGAGATGGTGAACATCACCGAGCCCACGCCACCCAGACCGCGAAAGATCAGCAGTTGCCAGTAGGTCTGCGCGAGACCTGAGGCCAGCGAGGAGACCGCGACCACGAGAAGGCCGCTGATGTAGACCGGACGCTCCCCCAGGCGTTCAAGCAGCACGCCCCCCACCGGCGCGAAGGCAAGCCGGAAGAAAGCGAAGGCGGAGACGATGATGGTGGCGCCCATCACACCCACGTCGAAGGAACGGGCGTAGCTGGGCAGCACCGGGGCGACCAGTCCGTAGCCGACCGCGATCACCAGGGCAGCGCCAGTGAGGATCCAGATCTCGCTGGGGATCCTGACAGTCTCCCGGGGGGTCGGCTCGTTCACCTGTCCGAGTATGCCTGCACCGTCCTCCTCGTTTGCGGGCCCCACAGCCGGCGCGATCGGTGGCGACCGCCTCTGCGCCTGAATTCCGGAATCACGATTTGCACTGAGTGCAGAGTCTGCATACAGTGCACTTTGTGATCAGTCGACGCGAGGCGAACAAGCAGGCCACCCGCGAAGCCCTGATCAGGGCAGCAGTCGACCTGGCCCGGGAACATGGGGTCGACCAGGTCACCGCAGATATGGTGGCCGAACGCGTCGGGGTCTCCCGGCGCACCTTCTTCAACTATTTCCCGACCCTTGACCAATGCCTCTCGGCGACCTTCTCCGAGGCGGTCACCAAGGCCGTCGAGGCCTTCAGCGAACGCCCCGCCGATGAGCCTGTGCTCACCTCGGCCCGGCATGCCTTCGCCGAGGTCTTGAACCCGGCCGCCACCAGCGACATGGTCTGGGTGATGCGCGCCAGCATTGAGTCCGGACGTGTGGGCGCCTTGTGCGAGATCTGGCACCAGGCCAACGACTCCATGGTCGCCTCGCTGCGGGAACGGGCCCCCGGAGCGGATGACCTGTGGATCCGCTCGCTGGCGGCGTCCATCATCGGCGTCGCGCAGTCAGTCTTCTTCGCCTGGATGACCCGCGACCCCGAGTCGCAGGACATCGAGGCGACCCACTCCCGCTTCCAGAGCGACATGGCCCGCTCGCTCGCCTACCTCTCGCAGGGGTTCGAGACCTCCGCCCCCCACTCCTGAACCGACTCTCCCCCGAAGGACATTCCCCATGGCACGATTCCTGCAACGGATCGGCGGGTTCAGCGCCCGCCGACCGTGGACCATGATCCTCGTCTGGCTGGTGGCGCTGGCTGCCATCACCGGCGCCGCCGCAGCCCTCCAGAAGCCCACCACCACCGAGTTCACCATCGAGGGCCTCGATTTCCAGAGCGTCCTGGACGAGCTCAAGCGAGACATCCCGGACGCCGCCGGCGGCGCCTCCACGGTCGTCTTCCACAGCGACGAGCCCTTCACCGACGCCCAGAAGCAGGCCATCTCGGCCACCATCAAGGAGTTCGAGGGCCTGTCTGGCGTCAAGGCAGCCGTCAACCCCTTCATGGCGCAGGCGCAACTCGAAGGCATCGGCCCCGATGGCCAGCCGGTGAAGCCCCGCTCCCCACAGGAGGCCGAGGGGATGAAGCGCCAGGCGGCCGTCCTGAACGGGCTGCGCTTCGTCTCCGAGGACGGCACCACCGCACTGGCCCAGGTGCGCTGGAACGAGGACATGCAGAACGTGCCCATCGAGGAACGCGAGAAGCTGCAGGAGGTCGGCAACAAGCTCGGCTCCCAGGGTGTCACGGTGGACTACTCCACCGAGATCACCCAGGACGTCAACAGCATCATCGGCCCCGGCGAGGTGATCGGCGTCATCATCGCTGGCATCGTCCTGCTGGTCATGCTCGGCACTCTGGTGGCCGCCGGCCTGCCGCTGGTGATGGCCCTGGTCGGGGTCGGCGCCGGCATCGGGCTGACCTTCGCCGCCAGCCAGTGGGTCGAGATGCAGTCGATCACCCCGGCCCTGGCCCTCATGCTCGGCCTGGCCGTCGGCATCGACTACTCCCTGTTCGTGGTGCAGCGCCACCGCATCCAGCTGCTGCAAGGGATGGAGAAGAAAGACTCCATCGCCCTGGCCGTGGGGACTGCCGGCAATGCGGTGCTCTTCGCCGGTCTGACCGTGATCATCGCGCTTGCCGCGCTGTGGTTGACAGGCATCACCTTCCTCGGCGTGATGGGCATCGCGGCGGCTGGCACCGTGGCGATGGCCGTCCTGGTCACCCTCACCCTCACCCCCGCGGTGCTCTCCCTGATCGGGCACCGGGTGCTGCCCAGGCGCTCCTGGCTCAAGCACGGCTTCACCGCAACCGGTGAGCGCACCGAGAAGACCGAACCGCTCAGTGCCTCCGACGGCCCCGCACCTCGGCACGGCGCCAGGGAGGCCAGGGGCTGGGTCGAGCTCATCACCCGTCACCCCTGGCTGACCACCCTGCTCTCGCTGCTCGTGGTCGGGGCGCTGGCCGTACCCGCTTTCGGGATGCGACTGGGCCTTCCAGATGGTTCCTCCGAGCCGGCCGACTCCACCGCCTACCGCACCTACTCGCTGACCGCCGACAAGTTCGGCGCCGGCATGAACGGTCCCATCGTTGCCGTGGGCACCCTGCCCGACGGCCTGGACCAGCAGAAGTCGGCCATGGTGCAGCTGCAGACCGCCGAGACGCTGAAGGCCATTCCAGGCGTGCAGCATGTCGTCCCGATGGGCACCTCCAAGGACGGCCGGACTGCCGCCTGGCAGGTCGTCCCCACCGACGGCCCCAACCAGCAGTCCACCGTGGACCTCGTCCACACCCTGCGCGATGACCGCTCCACCATCAAGGACCAGACCGGGGTCGACGTTCGCGTCACCGGCCAGACGGTCGCCAACATCGACGTCTCCCAGAAGCTGGCCGACGCACTGCCGATCTACCTGGCCGTCGTGGTGGGCCTGTCCCTGCTCCTGCTGACCCTGGTCTTCCGTTCGCTGCTGGTCCCGCTGATTGCCAGCCTGGGCTTCCTGCTCTCGATGGGCGCTGCCTTCGGTGCGGTCGTGATGGTGTACCAGAACGGCCACCTCGGCCGGCTCTTCGACGTGCATGATCCGTCCTCGCTGCTGAGCTTCCTGCCCACCATCCTGATCGGCGTCCTGTTCGGCCTGGCGATGGACTACCAGATGTTCCTGGTCTCGGGCATGCGTGAGGCCCACGTCCACGGCGAGGACGCCCGCAGCGCCGTGATCACCGGCTTCCGGCACGGACGTCGCGTCGTCACCGCCGCCGCCCTGATCATGGCCGCCGTCTTCGCCGGCTTCGTCCGTGCCGAGCTGACCATGATCCGCCCGATCGGCTTCGGCCTGGCGGTCGGCGTGCTGGTCGATGCCCTCATCGTCCGGATGACTCTGACACCGGCGCTGCTGTGGATCCTCGGTGAGAAGGCCTGGTGGCTGCCCCGCTGGCTGGACCGGATCCTGCCGAACGTGGATGTCGAGGGCTCCTCACTCCAACGTGACACCGGGGCAGGAGCTTGATCCACTCACAGACCGCCCCATCTTTGTCAGCCCTACCTGCAATGACGGGTAGGGCTGACAAACTTGGGGTGGTCTGTCCTTGCTGAAGTCAGGAGCGTCCATGCCTGTCGAGATCGAACGCAAGTTCCGCCTACCCCGTGACCAGGCGATCACCACCCTCGGTGACGCCGCGACCCTGGGGGGACGCCAGGAGTTCTCGCTGCGAGCGACCTACTTCGACACTCCCGACCTCTTGCTCGCGCGGCGGGGCATCACCCTGCGCCGCCGCACCGGCGGCCACGACGACGGCTGGCACCTCAAGTTGCCCGGCGACGGCCATTCCCGTCACGAGATCCAGGCCGACATCGACCCGGACGCCAGCGAGCTGGTCGTCCCCCTGGACCTGCGCGAACGCCTGGTCGACGTGCTCGAGTGGAAGCCGCTGGTGCCGGTGGCCACCCTCGACACCGAGCGGTCCGAGACCACCCTGTTGAACCAGGGCGGCCAGTCCATCGCCCTGCTGGCCGAGGACCAGGTGACGGTCACCCGCGATGGTGAGCGCCAGCAGTGGCACGAGGTCGAGGTCGAGCTCACCGACGGCCAGGACTCCGACCTGGAGTGGATTGCCGAGGCCCTGGTGGCCCAGGGCGCCGAGAGCCAGCCGGCCACCCCGAAGATCGTGCAGGCCCTGGGCGATGCCCTGGCCGAGCCCACCGACCTCAACGCGAAGTCCAGCGCCGCCGACGTGGTGGGCGCCTACATCGCCGCCCAGGTGGGCATGATCCAGGGCCGTGAGGCAGGCGTCCGCGTCGACGCCCCGGAGTCGGTGCACAAGATGCGCGTCGCGACCCGCCGTCTGCGCTCGACCCTGCGAACCTTTCGCGACCTGCTCGATGCCGAGCGCACCGAGGCGATTCGCTCTGAGGTCAAGGTGCTCAGCGAAGCCCTGGGGGGGCCGCGCGATGCCGAGGTGATGAAGAAGCACCTCACCGCCGCGCTCGGCGAGCTGCCCGAGGAGGCCATCCACGGACCCATCGTCGAGCGCGTCCGCCACGAGCTGGATGCCCGCCATGACGGCACCCTCACCGCATTGGTCACCTTCCTGGACAGCGATCGCTACGCCAGCCTGCTGCACGAGCTCACCCGACTGCTGGTGGACTCCCCCTTCACTGGGGAGGCCGACGGCAAGGCGCGCGCGGTGCTGCAGAAGCCACTGAAGAAGGCGCAGAAGCGGGTCACCCGACTGTGGGACGTGGCCCACCAGGCCGACGGCGAGGAGCGAATGCTCCTGGCCCACGAGGCGCGCAAGAAGGCCAAGGCCGCTCGCTATGCCTGGGAGGCAGTCGCCGACGTCTTCGACAACGGGCCCGAGGCCGCCACCGCCTGGGAGAAGGTCACCGAGACCCTCGGCACCGCCCAGGACTCGGTCGTCGCCCGGCAGCGCCTGCTCGAGCTGGCCTGGATCGCCGGTGAGAACGGCGAGTCGACGTTCAGCTACGGCGTCCTGTGGGAGCGCGAGCGCGAGACCCAGACGGCGGCAACGGGCGAGGCGGACGGCGCCATCAGCACGGCCGTGACGGCGTCCAAGCTCTGAGGGCCGAGGCTCACACCACCGGCCACTCGTGGGTCTCGTCCATGGACGCCGCCAGCTCGGGCGCGTCATGGGCCCTGCGCGGCACCAGGCGGTGTGGCACGCGGTCGCGGGCATAGGTGACCGAGGAGTAGCCGTGCGGCTTGGGGTTGCCGTCCCCGTCCAGGGCCACCATCACGATCTTGTCGATGCTGATGATGACCTCCCCGGTGAAGACGTTGCGGACGACGGCCTTGAGGGTGAGGCTGGTGCGTCCCCATTCGACCGGAGCGATGCCCATCTCGATGATGTCGCCCTGACGAGCGGAACTGACGAAGTTGATCTCGCTCATGTACTTGGTGACGGTGCGCTCGTTGCCGAGCTGGATGATCGCGTAGATCGCGGCTTCCTCGTCGATCCAGCGCAGCAGGCTGCCACCGAAGAGGGTGTGGTTCGCGTTGAGGTCCTCGGGCTTGACCCACTTGCGGGAGTGGAAGTTCATCGTCGGCACGGCAGCGATCGTACCGCGCCGGGTGGGCCCTGGTCGGACCCCGATCAGGCCTTCGGCTCGTCGTCCCGGGCGCTGCGAGTGAACCCGTCCTCATCCACGTCGCCAGGGCTGTTCAGGCGGATCTGGCGGCCTTGTTCGACCAGCTCCTCAGCCTTCTTGGCCCGCTTCTTGCTGGCTGAATCATCACGCGGGGGAAGCTGCAGGCTCTCCTCGGCCCTGATGCCGCCCTGGAGCTGGCGTCCGCGCTCAAGTTCGGCGTCGATCTCCACACCCAACAGCAGGACGGTGTTGGTCAGCCACAGCCAGAGCAGGAAGATGATGACGCCGGCCAACGTGCCGTAGGTCTTGTTGTAGCTGCCGAAATTGCTGACGTAGATCCCGAAGGCGACACTCGCCAGGATCCAGATCAGGATCGCAACCGCAGCGCCGACCGAGATCCACTTGAACTTGGGTTGCTGCACGTTGGGGGCGAAGTGGAACAGGATCGCCACCATCAGGATCACGACCACCAGGATCACCGGCCATTTGACGATGCTCCACGTGGTCACGGCCTGGTCACCCAGCCCGATGGTGTCACCGACAGCCTGTGCGACGGGACCGCTGACCACCAGGCCGAGCAGCACGGCAGCGGCCATCAACACGAGTACCGCTGTGATTAGGTACACGACCGGGCGCAGCTTCCACACCGGCCTTCCCTCGTCGATCTCGTAGATGCGGTTCATCGCCTTGCCGAAGTTCAGCACGTAGCCCGACGCCGACCAGAGGGCGCCCAGCAGACCGGTGATGAGCGCGAGTCCGGCGCCGCGGGAGTTCACCAGCTGCGTGATCGGTCCTTCGAGGTTCTCCACGAAGGAGCCGAGCCGGAGCTGTCGGCCAAGGTCGAGCAGCGTGTTCACGGTCTGCTGGCCCTGGCCGAAGACACCCACCAGGGAGAGCAGCGCCAGGAGCGCCGGGAAGAGCGCCAGGACCGAGTAGTAGGTCAGGCCGGCGGCGAGGAAGGTGCACTCGTCCTTGCCGAACTCGTTGAGGGCGCGCTTGGCGACGTACTTCCAAGAAGTCTTGTGAAGGTCTTCGGGGCCCTCGGGCTTCTCGGGCGCATCGGGTTCGGGTGCGGTGGCCTTGGATGCGGCCGCACCGCTGCCCGCGGAGTCGACGCCATGGTCCTCAGTGAGCGCTGCCATGACCACCACGGTATTCGGCGCCCCACGGGATCGCAGGAGATCGCACCGATCTCCACTGATCGGGCTGCGATACTGGTCCGATGAGGCTGTGGTCCCTGCACCCCTCCCTGCTCGACCGGCAGGGGCTGACCGCAGTGTGGCGTGAGTCGCTGCTCGCCCAGGCCGTGCTGGCCGGTCGCACCCGCGGCTACCAGCACCACCCCCAACTCGAGCGCTTCCGCGCCACCGAGGACGCCCTCGGCGCGGTCGCAGCCTATCTCGATGCGGTCCAGCAAGAGGCGACGCGGCGGGGCTACCGCTATGACGCGGGTCGGATCGACCCGGTCTCTCGGTGGGTCGGGAGCATGGCGGTACCTGAGGGGCAGGTGGCCCTGGAGTTGGAGCACCTTCGCCGCAAACTGGCCGCCCGAAGCCCCGACCGGGTGCCCGGACTGCCAACCTCCTCGCCGCCGCTCCACCCGATGATGCACGTGGTGCCCGGCGGCATCGAAGTCTGGGAACGCGCAGTCATAGACACAGATGTCATACATCCATCATCATGAGGATGTGACTGAACCAGCCCACGTGCTCTTCGTCTGTGTCCGGAACTCTGGCAAGTCCCAGATGGCGGCCGCCCTGATGCGCCAGCTGGCAGGTGACCGGGTACTGGTCACGTCTGCGGGTACCGCACCGGGTGCTCGGCTGAACCAGGAATCAGCGGCCTCCCTGGCCGAGATCGGCGCCTCCCTCGACGGCGAGTTCCCCAAGCAGCTGACCGACGAGATGCTGCGAGAGGCGGATCGTGTCATCGTGCTCGGAACCGAGGCCCAGGTGGTGCGTCCGGAGGGCATGAGGGCTACGGTTGAGGTCTGGCAGACCGACGAACCCTCCCTACGAGGGATCACGGGCGCCGAACGCATGCGTCTGGTCCGCGACGACATCAGGCACCGGGTGGAGGCCCTGCTGACCGAGATGGACGCGAACCACGGAATCGCGGCCCAGTTGCGGCCGGTCCTCGGAGAGCACAGCCCCACCGTCCTACCCTGAGGACATGTACCGGCACCTGTTCTGGGACCTGGGCGGCACCCTGGTCGACACTTATCCCGCCCTCGACCGCACCTTCGCCGACGTGGTGCGTGCCCACGGGCACGCGATCGACGAGCGCGAGGTGGCGCGATTGACCCGCCAGTCCACTGGGGACGCCATCAGCCAGCTCTCGGCCCGGTTCGGCATGGAGCCTGCCGAGTTCGAGCGTGCGAACGAGGAACTCAAGAACAGCTGGGAGACCGAACCCGCCCCGGCCATGCCGGGCGCGCGGCAGTTGATGGACGACGTGCACGCCGCCGGCGGGCTGAATCTGGTGGTCACCCACCGAGACCGCGAGAGCGCCTTCACCCTGCTGGAGGGCCTCGGGCTCGAGGTGGACGACCTGATCTCGACCGCCGATGGCCACCCCCGCAAGCCGGACCCCGAGATGTATCGAATCCTGCTGGAACGACACGGCCTCGACCCTGATGATTGTGTCGCGGTCGGCGACCGGCCCATCGATGCTGTCGCTGCGCACCATGCCGGGATCAAAGCGGTGATGCTCGAGTCACCTGATGCCCCCGTGGAGGACGAGGCGGAGCACTCGGTGGAAACCCTCGACGGCCTGCGTCCCCTGCTTGGTCTGGCGCCGCCCACCCCTGTGGAAAACCCCCACTCCACACCCTGATCTCGCCCCGACCAGCGAAACCACACCCGTGTAGTTATCCACCTGTGGACAACCCCTGTGGATAAGTTCGCTCTGTCCACAGGAGCGCCTCCCGGGTGTTGGCCGCCCATTCGCTAGCGTGGACCCATGAGCGACGACGAGTACCCCGGCCTCGGCAAGGTCCTGGTGATCATCCCGACCTACAACGAGGCCGAGAACATCGAGCCGATCGTCAAGCGCCTCCGGGCAGCGGTACCCGCGGCCCATGTGCTCGTCGCCGACGACAACTCCCCCGACGGCACCGGACGCATCGCCGACCAACTCGCGGCGTCCGATGACCACGTGCACGTGAACCACCGTCGCGGCAAGGAGGGGCTCGGCGCCGCCTACCTCGACAGCTTCCGCTGGGGTCTGGATCAGGGTTATGACGTGCTGGTCGAGCACGACGCCGATGGCTCCCACCAGCCCGAGCAACTGCATCTCCTGCTCGACGCGTTGGTGGCCGGCGCAGACATGGTCAAGGGTTCCCGCTGGGTCAAGGGCGGCTCGATTGTGAACTGGCCCAAGTCACGCGAGTTCCTCTCCCGCGGCGGCTCGGTCTACATCCAGCTCATGCTGGGCATGCCGATCAAGGACGTCACCGGCGGTCTCAATGCCTTCAAGGCCCCCGTGTTGCGGGACATCATCGAGGGCGGCCAGATCGATCGGCACGGCTACGGCATCCAGCGCGACCTGACCTGGAACGCCTACCGCAAGGGCTACACGATCGTCGAGGTCCCGATCGACTTCATCGAGCGCGTGCGGGGCGACTCCAAAATGGGTAAGCACGTGGTCGTCGAGGCCATCAAGTCGACCACGAAGATGGGCATCGAGCATCGCGGCGGCCAGCTGAAGCGCGTGGCCGCCCGCGTCCGCCGCCTCGTCAGCCGCTGATCGCCGCCCCGATCAGGGGCGCACCACCAGCAGCATGCCCCCGAAGCCGGGCACCTGCACGTCGAAGCCTCCCAGGTCGTCCACCTCGCCGACCTTGCGGCGGGTGGCAAGGTCGAAGACCCGGCCGGCGGGCAGGAACTCCGACTGGATGCGCCCGGAGACGGGCTCCTCGGAGAAGTTCAACACGGTCACCTGGATCTGGCCGTCGACCAGGCGGTTGACCATGGTGAGCATCGACTTCCTCGACACCTCCGGGACGTCCAGCAACTCACCGGTGGCGATGTGGTGGCGCTTGCGCAGCTGGAGTACCTTCGCAAGCCTCATCGCGAAGGAGTTGGGGTCCTTCAGCTGCTCGCTCAGCGACCCGTAGACAACATCGGCGCGGGGCAGCCCCGAGGAGGAACGCAGCGCATCGGTCGACTCGACCAGATCATAGGCGCCGCGCTCAAGCCAGCGGGTGTCGCCCTGGGCGATCAGTGACTTCACCGTGCTGCGATCGACCGGGAGCGCGCCGACCAGGTCCCACCCCGAGAGTGCGAAGACACCCGGCTGCCAGGCGTTGTACATCGCCAGCAATAGATGTGCCCGGACGATGCGTTCCTTGTCCTCCGAGGAGATCTCCGACAGGTCGGTGATCCCCAAGCTGGCCGTGATCACCGAGGCGGTGGTGCAGGCGATGCCGTTCTGGGTGAAGACCGCGTTGTAGGGGCCGGCCTCGCCGGTGATCGCATCGCGCAGGGTCTGGCGGATGTGCTCGGCCAGCTCCTGCCCACGCCAGTCCTTGCCGCCGTAGCTGTAGACGTCGTCGCGGTGACGGGTCTCCAGGTGCACCAGCTCGTAGGTGAGCTCGTCGTGGTTCTGCAGCGCATGCACCAGGGACGCCTGGTCGACGCCCAGCAACAGTCCTTCACGGAGCATCAGTCGCAGGAACTCGGTGTCGCCGATGGCCAGCGCCAGCTGGTAGGCGGGGCGTGTGATGAAGTCATAGGAGAGGTCGGGGCCGACCTTGCTGGTCTCGACGATGTCGTCGACGGCCAGGTTCATCTCCTGGAAGGTGAAGCCACCCACCTTGCGGACCATCGACCCGATGAGTTGGTTGGCCGCCTGGGACAGCGGATGCCCCTCCGACCAGGCCGGCAACTCGGCGACGTTCTTCTCCACCCCCAGGAAGCCATTGGCGTCCAGCCGCAGGCCGCCGGAACCCAGGTCCAGCAGGGAGTGCAGGGCGTCCCCCATCACCAGGCGCATGCCGGCAAAGGTGGGGTCGAGCCAGTTGACCGAGGGCTGACCCTCCTTGAAGTAGTGCAGGTAGACCCAGCGATGCGGCGTGCCGTTGACGTCGTGGACGACGCGAGTGGCCGACCAGTTGGTCTCCTTGACGCCGGGTTCGAAGAAGATGACGCGCTGGAGCGCGCCGATGATGAGGCCCTCGTCGGCCAGCTTCTTCTCGGTGTCGACAGTGAGGTTGACCGAGTCGGCGCCCTCGGGCACGTCCGGGAGCAGGTTCCAGTGCTCCTGGGGGATGTCGATCATGTGGTAGATGCCGGGGTAGTCATCAACCGCCATCTCGGCGAGGCGGAAGTCAGCACCCTTGCCGGTGTGGCCGGGGACGATGTCGTCGATGATCGTGCCGTGGTGTTCGCCGGCAACATGGCAGACGGTGCGGAACTCCTCCTCGGTGCCGAACAGCGGGTCGATCGACATGCTGATCCGGTCGAAGTGGCCGTCCACCGAGGGGGTGGGTTCCCAGCCCTCGATGCCACCGGCCAACTTCACCGGCCCGGTGTGAACCGCGTCGATGCCCACCCTTTCAAAGGCGGTCCACAGTTCCTCCGAGGCCAGGAAGCCGAGGAAGGACTCACCGCGGGCAGTGATGGTCGACAGCGGGTAGGCGGTGAACCAGACTGAGGCCATCTCCACCGCAGCGCGCGGGTCGGGCTTGGCGAAGGGATTGCCCCACATCAGCGACTGGCCCGACAGCTGTCGTGCGACAATGCGGGCATCGCCCAGCATCGACTGTTCCTTCAGCCACTGCACGTAGGCGGGGTTGCGTCCATCGGCGTCGAAGGGGGGCTTGATCAGTTCGGAAGCCTGCCGCCGCTTGGCGCGCGGGCGAAGCCGTGCCGGGCGGGAGGGATAGGACAGCGACTCGAAGGCTGCGTCCAGGAGTTCCTCGCGGTGCTCTTCGGCGTCCTCGGGCAGGTTCGCGGTGGTGCTCACCCTCACGAACCTAGTGCACTGTCGCACCGGCTGCACCGAGGACGCCCACGCGGGTCTCAGGAGCCGATGGTGAACGTCAGCGCGTACTCCGGCAGGACTTCCTGGGTGCTGGTCACCTTCGATCTGGGACGCACGTAGGCGCCCCGATAGCTCTCGCTCTGGTCGCGGTCGTACATGCGGAAAGCCATCCAGCCGGTTCTGGTGCCCTCTCGGCGGGAAGCCGTGCCGAAGGGGGTCAGCCCCGCCTCACGGATGTACTCGTCGTAGGCGGTGGTGCCACGGATCGGGCGGGTGGAGCCCTCGAGCTGGAACGCCAGGGTCGAGATGATGCCGGTGTACTTGGTGCTCGGGTCGACCTTCACCTTGAGCAGCACCATTTCCGACCCGGAGGGGATGCGCTCCTTGAGGCCGGGGGTGCTGAAGTGGCGGATCGCGGACAGGACCGTGATGGTGTCGCCGACATGCGGGTCGGTGCCCTTCACGTTGACCGGGAGCTCCTTTTGGTCGGGAGCATTGGTCTCCTGCTCGCTGGAGGTCTCCTGCTCCGACGAGGTCTCCTGTTCGGAGGAAGTCTCCTGCTCGCTGGACGTCTCCTGAGCTGTGGTCTTCTCTTCCGAGGTCTGGGGCTCCGAAGTCCGGGGCTCCGAAGTCTGGGAGCCGGAGGTGGTCTGGGCGCCGGAGGACTGCCCGTACAGGGCCTCCTCCTCATCGCATCCGGCGAACAGGGCCAGGCCGGCGAGGCTGGCGGCACCGGTCATCATGGAGCGGCGGGTCAGGGTGCTGCGGGTCATGGGATGTCCTTCCAGGCGGGATCCTGTTTTGCTTTAGCAAAATCCTCTCCCCTGAGGGGGTCACTTCACCCACATGAAGGCGGATGTCCTGGGCCCATCTACCCGGCTGGGTCCGACGTGACCGCCCTCGGAGCGCTGCAGGATGCAGGTGCGCGCGCACATCGGACAAAGGCGACCGGTTGCGGAACCCCGGCACCAGCGCGCGGGATGGCGTCAATCAAGACTGCGAACTACACAGCTGTAGTTCTGTCCCCAGTGTGGACAACCCTGTGGAAAACTCGGGGCGGACAGATGCGCACCGTAGACGGGCGCGCAGGTCATCACTCATCGCGATCACAGCCCCAGCTCATCGCGATCACAGCCCCAGCAGCCAACGGGCGATGAGGAAGTAGATGATCAGCCCCGAGGCGTCCAGCAAGGTGCTGATGAACGGGTTGGAGAAGACTGCCGGGTCGGCACGTACGGCCTTGGCCGCCAAAGGGATCACCCCGCCCACGACCGCCGCCAGGGTGCAGATCAGGACCAGGGTGAGGCCGATCACCTGGGCGATGTCGAGGCCGTAAACCAGCGCGACCACCGAGAAGCCGACCCCGCCCAGGATCAGCCCCAGACTCAGACCGACCACAGCCTCCCGGCCGAGGATGCGGAAAAGGTCCCCGCCTCGCACCTCGCCGGTGGCCAGCGCCCGCGTCACGGTGGTGGCGGCCTGGTTACCGGTATTGCCCCCGGTGCCGATCAGTAGCGGGATGAACACCGACAGCACCACCATCTGGTCCAGGGTCGCCTCGAAGCCCTCGAGGACGCGGACAGTGAGAGTCGCGCCGATGGAAAGCACCAGCAGCCACACCACCCGCGTCCGTACCAGTCGCGAGATGGGGGTGGTCAGATACGAGGAGCGCAGCGGCTCGGTGCCGCCCTGTCGGGCCTGGTCCTCCCGCTCGGCCTCGGCCAGGATGCGCAGGGCGTCGTCCACGGTGAAGATGCCGACCAGCCGATCCTCGGAGTCCACCACCGGAAGCGCGAGTCGACCTGCCGAGGTGCAGCGCCGAGCCGCCTCCTCGGCTGATTCCGACGCGGGCGCCACGTCGAAGGGGACGTGGGCCACGTCGGCGACGGTCTGGTCAGCACGTGCACGCATCAGGTCACGGAGACCGACCACGGCCACGACCCGACGCTCATCGTCGACCACGGGGATCGTGTAGACGGTCTCCACCTCGTCCATCCACGACCGGACGCGCTCCAGACCGGTGGAGGCCAGCAGGTCCCCACGCAGTGGATGCACCTCCGGGCTCATCCTGCGCCCCACCGAATGCGCCGGGTAACCCATCACGATGGTGGTCAGGTCCTTCTCATCACCCGAGAGTGCGGCGAGGAGCCGAGTCGCCACCCCGGCGGGTAGCTCGTCGAGCAGCCTCACCCGGTCGTCAGGGTCGAGTGCCGCGAAGACGCCGGTGACCTGCTCATCCCCCAGGTGGCGGACGAGCTCAGCCGCGGCGGTCGGGGGGAGGGTCTCGAAGACCTCCAGCGCGCGGTCCTTGGGGAGCAGGCGGTACAGCACGGCCTGGCGAGTAGCCGGTTCGCGCCGCATCCACGCGACCAGCGACGAGGCGCTCAACTCGGACGCGAGCTGCTGGGCGCGGGGCAGGTCATCGGCGTACAGCGCCGCGTCCAGACCGTGCTCAAGGTCCAGAGAATGGCTCACCATGCCCCCACACTAGGCGGAAGGAATGGAGCGCCACCACGCCGAGGAGGTCGCGCTGCGCACGTTCGCATCTCTGCGTCCGGTGCACCCACGGGAACCCTGCTCAACAACCACACCCGGCCCTGCTGCTCGGACCTCGGTGAGATGCAGACCGGCCCCGTTCCCATGATGGGATCGGGGCCGGAAACTGTCAGCGTCCGAGGCCTCAGGCGGCGACGACGTTCAGCGCGATGTGCGCAGTGACGGCGTCGTGCAGCTTGATGCCGACGACGTGCGAGCCGACCAGCTTGATGGGCTTCGCGATCTCGATCGAGCGCTTGTCGACCGAGGGGCCGCCAGCCTTCTTGATGGCGGCAGCGATCTCGGCCGGGGTCACCGAACCGAACAGCCTGCCAGCCTCACCGGCGCGAACCGGCAGCTCGACGTTCAGTTCCTCGAGCTGGGCGCGCACCTGCTGGGCGTGCTCCAGGCCGCGGATCTCACGGGCGTCGCGAGCGCGCTTGATGCCCTCGATCTGCTTCTCAGCACCACGGGTCCAGGCGATGGCCTGGCCCTGGGGCAGCAGGTAGTTGCGGCCGTAGCCGTCCTTGACCTCGACGACGTCGCCGGGGACACCCAGCTTCTCGACCGGGGCAGTCAGAATGAGCTTCATCAATCTGTCCTTTCTCAGCGAGCAGTCGAGGCGTAGGGCAGCAGGGCCAGTTCGCGGGCGTTCTTGATCGCGATGGCGACCTTGCGCTGCTCCTGGACCGACAGTCCGGTGACACGGCGGGCACGGATCTTGCCGCGCTCGCTGATGAACTTCCGCAGGGTTGCGGTGTCCTTGTAGTCGACGGAGCCCAGCTTGACGGACTTCATCGGAACGATCTTCTTCTTGTTCACAGGCTTGCGCTGTGGACCGGCCATTGTGGTGCTCTCCTTTTCAGAGCCCGGCTTTCACCGGAATGGTTGGACGTGGGTGGTTCAGGCCAGTGCCTGACCGCTCAGAACGGGGGCTCGTCGCTCTGGGCCTGGGCCCAGGGGTCCTGCCCGCCGCCGCGGTTGCCACCCTGGCCACCAGAGGACGACCAGTTGTCGCCACCGCCGGAGGACTGGTTGTTGTTCCAGCTGCCTCCGCCCTGGTTGCCGCCGCCCCAGTTGCCGCCGCCCTGGCCGCCACCCTGGGTGCGGGTGACCTTGGCGGTCGCGTAACGGAGCGAGGGACCGACCTCGTCGACATCAACCTCGAACACGGTGCGCTTCTCACCCTCGCGGGTCTCGTAGCTGCGTGACTTCAGGCGGCCGTTCACGATCACACGCATCCCCTTCTGGAGGGATTCGGCAACGTTCTCGGCCGCACCACGCCACACCGAGCAGTTCAGGAACATGGCATCCCCGTCCTTCCACTCATTGGTCTGGCGATCGAAGGTGCGGGGGGTCGAGGCCACGGTGAAGTTGGCCACGGCCGCACCAGACGGGGTGAACCGCAGATCGGGATCTGCCGTCAGGTTGCCAATGAGGGTGATGGGGGTTTCGCCTGCCATGATTCAGTCTCCAAGTCGGACGTGGGGTGGGGATCCGGGTGCTGGATTCAGCCTGCCACGGGGGCTGACAGAAAGTGCGCCCTACCCCAACCCTGTGGATGCCTGCGGGTTGTCCACAGGCTTTTCCGGATGCAGAAGCTCAGTGGGCGTCCGGACGCAGAACCTTGGTCCGCATGATCTGCTCGTCGATCGTCATCAGACGGTCCATCTCCTGGACGACGGCAGGCTCACAGGTCAGGTTCAGCACGACGTAGGTGCCTTCAGACTTCTTGTTGATGTCGTAGGCGAGGCGCTTGCGGCCCCAGACATCCATGTTGTCAACGGTGCCCTGGCCATCAGTGATGGTCTTCAGGTGCTTCTCCACAAGCGGAGTGACCTGGCGATCGTCAACGTCGGGGTCAATGATGACCATGACTTCGTACTTGCGCATGCGCGACTCCACCTCCTCTGGTCTCAACGGCCACGAGACGTTCCCGTAGCAGGAGGGCGTATGCCTTGGCCCAGTACCCCCGATGGGCACGGACCAAGGGGCCACTCTACCGGTCAGCTGCCTTGCGGCGAAACCCGCTCGGCGATGTACTTCTTCAGCGCGGCCGCGTCGTTGGGCATCGGGTCGACGTGGCGCGGTGCGTCCATCATCGGCACGAAGCGCTCCGGCAGTTCCGGTTCCTGCCCGGTCGCCTCCTGAATGGTGGCTGCGAACTTCACGGGAAGGGCCGTTTCCAGCACCACCATCGGCTCCGTGCCGAGATGGTCCCGCGCGACGCGCAGGGCGTCCGCGGTGTGGGGGTCGACCAGGACGCCCTCTTCAGCCAGCGCGCGGATCGTCATGATGCGATCAGCGTGGCTGGAGCTGCCGGAGACGAAGCCGTGGCGCTGCTCGATGGTGGCGAACTCGCCGGTCTGGGAAAGGTTGAACTCCCCGTCATTGCCGAGCTGTTCGACGAAACGCTTGCGCAGGCGGACTGGGTCGCGTCCGAGCAGGTCGAAGACGAACCGCTCGACATTGGACGCCTTCGAGATGTCCATCGAGGGGCTCGAGGTCTCTGCGGTCTCCCGGGAGGAACGGGGCCGGTAGAGGCCGGTGCGGAAGAACTCGTCCAGCACGTCATTCTCGTTGGTGGCCAGCACCAGGTGCTTGATCGGCAGCCCCATCTCGCGGGCGATGTGGCCGGCGCAGATGTTGCCGAAGTTGCCGGTGGGGACGGCGAAGCTGACCTGCTGGTCCTCACGCTCGGTGACCTTGATCCAGGCGGCGACGTAGTAGACGACCTGGGCGAGCAGGCGGCCCCAGTTGATGGAGTTCACGGCACCAAGGCGGTAGCGCTTCTTGAACTCGGCGTCTCCCATGACGGTCTTGACCAGGTCCTGGCAGTCGTCGAAGACGCCCTCGACGGCCAGATTGTGGATGTGCGGGTCGTCGATGCTGAACATCTGCGCCTGCTGGAAGGGGGTCATCCGGCCGGCGGGGGTGAGCATGAAGACATCGACGCCCTCGCGGCCGAGCATCGCGTGCTCAGCGGCCGAGCCGGTGTCACCGCTGGTCGCGCCAAGAATGGTGATCGTGGTTCCGCGTCGGGCCAGTTCGTACTCGAAGAGCTGGCCGAGCAACTGCATCGCCATGTCCTTGAAGGCGGCGGTGGGCCCGTCGGAGAGGTGCGCGATCCAGATCCCGCCCTCGGGAAGTTCGGTGACCGGCACGACCTCGTCGGTGGCGAAGACCTCACCATTCCAGGCACGCTGGCAGATCCCGCGCAGGTCCTCGGCGGGGATGTCGTCGATGTAGAGGCTCAAGACGCGGAAGCCGAGTTCGGCGTAGCCCTCGTTCTGGAGCACAGAACGCCATTCGCGCAGGGTCGCTGCGTCCACCCGGGGGTATTCGACTGGCAGGTAGAGGCCGCCGTCGGGAGCGAGCCCGCGCAGCAGGATCTCGCTGAAGGACGCGGTCTCACCGTCGATGTCACGGGTGGAGCGATAGCGCATGCGGCAAGCCTAGTCGGGCCGGACTGGGCTCCGCCCCCTCCCGCGTTGCACGAGATATGGGGCCCCGCGTGCGTTGTACCAACCCCTTGACACAAGGCGCCGCACACCCCAGACTTGTACCAACCCTTCAATACAAGCGAGGCTCCGATGTCCCTGACGGTCCTGCCCACCACGCTCCTGCTCCTCATCCTGACCCCCGCCCTGATGGTGCGTCGCCAGCGACTCCTGCCTGACCGGCTGACCCACCCTGCACTGCGGCAGATGCGCAGCCTGCAGCTCACTTCCCGTTGGTTGGGGCTGGTCATCGCCGCACTGATCGCGCTGGCGGCCATGGTCACGCCTTCGCGATTCGGACGCGGCTTCATGATGGCCCCCGGGCTCTTCTCCTACGGGATGCTCCTGGCGCTCCTCGGCGGCGAACTCTGGGTCTGGCGGTGCGCCCGCACCGACGGCGTCGCCTCTCTCGAGACCCGTAGCAATACCTCCTACATCTCGTGGCGCCCGGTCGCGACACTGGCCACCTGCCTGGCGGTGCTCGCCGTGCTGCTGGTCTGGGCACTTGGTACACAGGACTCCGACCCCAGCTCCTACAGTTACGGCCGCGCGCATGTCACCGTCCACCCCGATGGGGGCACCTCCAGTTGGGGCCCCTTCCCGGGCAGCTTCTACTCCGGCCCCATCGCCATCATGCTCGCCATCGGCCTGGTCATGCTGGCGCTCGGCATCGTCATCACCCTGCGCCGCCCGCGCAATGGCGCCGACCCGGTGGTCGTCGCCGTCGACGACGCCGCCCGCCGGGAAACGATCGAAGCCATGATTGCGGCCGTCACTGCGGGAGTGGCCGGCACCCTCGTCTTCTGCTCGCTGCTGTCGATCCGGGGCAGCCTGTGGTGGTTGGTCGCGTCGGTCACGGGTGTGGTCGCTTGCGCCTGGGCCTTCTCGGTCCTCCTGGTCCCGGGACGCGGGAAGCTGGTGCGCTGATGGCTCTCGCGATCCACATCCGTCCTGACGACCCGACGCCGCCTTTCGAACAGCTCCGTAGCCAGATCGAGGCGGCCATCGCCACCGGCGCGCTGGCCGCGGGGACGCGCATCCCGCCTGTCCGCCAGCTGGCCCGCGACCTCGGCATCGCACCGGGCACGGTGGCCCGCGCCTACAAGGAGCTGGAATCCGCCGGACTCGTCGCCACGGCACGCGGCGCCGGCACCACCGTCACGGGACGCCCTGAGCGCGTGACCAACCCGGCTCTCGCCGAACTCACCGCCGAGTACGTGGCGGCCGCCCGCCGACTCCGGGCGTCCGACCTGGCGATCAGCGACGCGATCGCCCGCGCACTCACGCTGTGATGGTCCACGGGGTGGGCCAGAATCTGCCGGGGGGCACTGATCCGCATGCTGCCGCCTCAGTCGGGCCTCCCCGAACCCCAGCCGGAACCCAGCAGCCGTCGGGGTGCCCCGAGCCGATGGTGCCACAGGGCCGCCCGAGCCGCGTTCATCCCTGCGGCCCCGTGTACGCCGCCGCCGGGGTGGGCCGACGCGGACCCCAGGTAGAGCCCCCGGATCGGGGTCTCGGCGCGTCCGAGTCCGGGAATGGGCCGGAAGATGAGCTGTTGTTGCAGCTGCGCGGTGCCACCGTTGATTGCGCCACCCTGGAGGTTGGCGTTCATCGCTTCCATGTCGCGGGGCCCCAGGACGCGGCGGGCGACGATCCGGTCGCTGAAACCGGGAGCTTGTTCCTCCAACCGCGCCTGCATGCGATCTGCCATCCGCTCGCAGTCGTCGCGGTCCCAGGTTCCGCGGACGCTGCCATCACCGGCGTCGCGCTCGACCTGCTGGGGCACGTGGGTGTAGGCCCAGAACGATTCCGTGCCCTCCGGGGAGCGGGTGGGGTCGGTGGTGGTCATCTGGCCGGCCAGCATGAAGGGCTTGGCGGGAATGGCCCCGGCGGCAACCTGGCTGAGGGCTTCCGACATCTGGCTGAAGGAGTCGGCGATGTGCACCGTGCCGGGGTCATGGGGCGGGGGCTGCCGCCAGGGCACCCGCCGGTCCAGGGCCCAGTCGACCTTGATGGTCGCGGCGTCCAGGGTGAAGCCGCGCATCGCTCGGACCACTCGGGCGGGCAGTTCGTCCTCGGGCACGAGCCCGCCGTACAGCTTGGACGCGATCACGTCGGCGACCACAGCGCGCCCGGCTGCTACCCGTTCACCGTCGGCAAGCTGGACGCCGACGGCCCGCCCGGAAGTGGTCAGGATGCGGTCGACCCGGCTGTGGCAGCGAATCTCGCCTCCCCGCGAGGTCAATCGGGAGGCCAGGGCCTGGGTGAGCGCGCCGGCTCCACCTTCGGGTACCGGGAACCCGACGGTCTGGCCCAGCATGCACATGAACAGCCCCATGAAGCCGGAACCCGACCCGTCCAGCGGGATGTCGGCGTGGCCCGCGTTGCCGGCGAGCAGCAGGCGGGCGGCATCCCCTCGAAACCGCGTGCGTACCAGATCGGTGGCGGGGGCCACGGCGGTGCGCACGAAGTCCAGCCCGCCGACCGAAGGCAGGGTGAGCAGGGCCCGCAGGCCGTGGCGCAGCGGCGGGAAGGGGGAGAGCAGGGCGCCGATGAGCGCGTCCCCAATGCGGTCCCACTCGGCGCACAGGGCAAGCCAGGCCTCCCCGTCACCGGGGGTCTGCTCTTCCAACAAGGCGGCGGTCACGTTGCGGTCCCGATGCAGGATCGCCCACGTGCCGTCACCCTGCGGATGGCCCAGGACGGCGTCTGCGTGGACCCACCGCAACCCGTGGTCCTCCAGGCGGAAACCCTGGATGGTGCTGGAGGCGGCAGCCAAGGGGTAGAAGGTACTGAAGGTGTCGTGGATGTAGTCGGCATGCACGGACCGGTCGCTGCGCACCGCGCCGCCGACGGCGGGTTGTTCCTCGAGCACTACTACTGACCAGCCGGCGTCGACCAGGGCGTTGGCGGCGACCAGGCCGTTGGGGCCGGCCCCAATGATGACTGCGTCAGGCGCCACGATGCTTCCTGTTCTCCACGATGTTGCCCAGTCTGCGCAAGGTCTCGGTGTTGCGCCAGTGAAGCATGCCGGTGCGCACCAGCTTCGGGACCAGCAGGCCGGGGCCCTTGACGGCATCCTCCTCGATCTCCACGACCGTGCCCCTTGCCGAGGGCGTGAGGGTGATGATGATGGCGGCCTCACCGGCCGGCCAGCCGCGGCCGCGCAGTTTGAGTCGGCGCCCGGGGTCGACCTCGAGCACCTCGGTGTCGTCGTCGATCAGGGCGGGCCAGACGCCGACCGAGTGGTGCAGCCGCGCCCCGACGGCGGGCCAGTGGTCATCGACGTTGCGCATGCGCGCGGCCCCCACGACCCAGATCGCGTAGAGCCATCCATCGGACAGGACGCTCCACACCTCTTCGGGTGGGGCCTTGACTTCGCGACGGGTGGTGCTCATGGTGTCGTTCCTCCTGGTGGGATGCGGCGATGGCGACGTGGGGATGCCCCGGGGGTGGTCCGTCTGGCCGTGCCACGCTTCCCAGACATCGCGATGTACTCCATTCGGACGGCTCGGCGCCGCCCAGCCGCTGGTGGGTCTCGGTCATTCCCCGCCCAGCCCAAGCTAGTGGACCCCGATCAAGCCCGGGCGGCGATCACCTTCCCCAGCCAGTCCGGCCACCCTTTGGGATGGAACCGGATAGTGCCGCTGCCGCACGTGCGCTGCCTCTGTAGCGTCAGCGACAATTCCGCCTTCCCTGGAGGTGCGGCTCGGCTGACAAAGGATGCGGGAGAAGACATGACTGTGACAGATCCACCGACCAGCCTGCGTCGGTCGGTGACCACGACAGGGCTGTTCTTCTTCATCCTCGGTGATGTGCTCGGTGCCGGGGTCTACGTTCTCGCCGGACGCATCGCCGGGATCACCGGTGGCGCGGTGTGGGTGCCGCTGGTCGCCGCCCTGCTGCTGGCCCTGCTGACCGCGGGCTCATACGCGGAGTTGGCCACCAAGTATCCCCGCGCAGGCGGGTCTTCCCACTACGCCACCCGGGCCTTCGGCCCCTTTTTCGGCTTCCTGGTGGGCTTTTGCATGCTGGCCGCCGGCATCGTGTCGGTGGGGGCCCTCGCATTGGGTTTTGCCGGCGACTACCTGTCCCAGTTCGTGACCCTGCCCACCATGGTGGTGGTGGTAATATTCCTGGCCCTCCTGGCAGCGCTCAACACGCGCGGGATCTCTGAATCGATGGGCGTCAACCGCGTCGCCACGATCATTGAGGTCGGCGGTCTGCTGCTGGTGATCCTGCTCGGCTTCGTGGTGATGGGCCGTGGCGGTGACCAGGTCGACTTCGGACGGCTCACCGAGCTGGGCACCCCCGACAAAGGGCCTGTCGCGGCGGTGCTGGCGGGCAGTGTGCTGGCCTTCTATTCCTACGTCGGGTTCGAGACCAGCGTCAACGTGGCCGAAGAGACCAAGAACCCGGCGCGCTCCTATCCCCGGGCCTTGTTCGGGGCGCTGCTGGTGGCCGGTGTGGTCTATGCCCTGGTCGGGGTCGTGGCTTCGGCTACGGTACCGACTGCCGAGCTGGCGGAGTCCTCGGCGCCGTTGCTGCAGGTGGTCGAGAAGGCAGGCTTCATCCCGCCGGTCGTGTTCAGCGTCATCGCGCTGGTGGCGGTGGCCAATGGAGCACTGCTGACCGGCATCATGTCCTCCCGGCTGGCCTATGGCATGGCCAAGGATGGTCTTCTACCCGGCGCCCTGAGTCGCATCCTGCCTGGACGCCGCACCCCGTGGGTGGCCATCATCGCGACCACCCTGCTGTCCATGCTGCTGGCTCTCACCGGCACCATCGAGGTGTTGGCCAGCACGATGGTGTTGTTGTTGCTGGTGGTCTTCTCGGCGGTCAATCTCAGTGTGCTGGTGCTTCGCCGGGAGACGGCTGACCACGAGCACTTCCGGGTGCCCGTCGTGCTGCCGGTGCTTGGGCTGGCCTCCTGCCTGCTGCTGGTTACCCAGGTCGAGGCGGAGGTGTGGAGGTACGGAATTCCGTTCCTTGCCCTCGGAGCCCTGTTCGCCGGGATCGCGGTCTGGCTGCGGCGCAGCCGCGAAGGGACCGGCGAGGCAACTTGAGGGGACTCGGAGCTGGTCGAGGTGGTCACGCCCACCTCGCCTTCTCAGCGACGCGTCCGCGGTGGGCCGGGGAGCAGGAACTGACCCGCCTCCCGCCAGGCCAGCACACCACCGGCCAGGAACTCGGCGTTGCAGCCCTTCTCCTTGGCCGACCTCGCGGCCATCGAGCTCCGCAGCCCGGTGTCGCAGACGAAAATCATGGCTCCATCTGGCTCGGCCAGCGGGTTGTCCCCGTGCACGGCAAACCACGGGTCCTCGTTCACAGCCTTCGGATCCACCAGCAGCGCACCGGGGCAATGCCCCATCTCGTACTCGCGCAGGGTCCGCACATCACACAGGACGCCGCCCTTGCTCAGCAGCCCCAGCGCCTCCTCGACGCCGATGCCGCCTTCAACGCTCTTGCGGAACCAGCCCATTGCCCACCTCATCAGGGTTGCCCGCGTCGGGATTGACTGTGCCCAGCGGCAGCGCCTCGGCATCAATCAGGGGGACGCCATCAGCAGCGCCCATGTCGATGCCCATCACGGTGTGCAGCGCCTGCAGGTAGGCATCCGTGGTGCCGGCCTCGGCATGCTTCTGCGCCATCACCGTCGGCCCGTGCAGCACCTTGCGGTAGACCCGTCGCAGCGCCTTCTCGACCTCGACGACGGTCTCCTCGGGCAACCGGACGCGCAGCGAGTCGACCTCGTCGGCGATCAGCTCGCCAACGTAGCCGCGCATTCGCACGATCACCGGATCCGCCGTCCGGATTCGCTGCCGCGACTCGAACCGCTCCACACCGTCGGCGATGACTGAACGGGCCTCGGCCAGCGCCTGTTCGCCCACGCTCGACAGCCCGCTGGCCAGCGAGTTCAGTCCCAGCACGGTGCACTGGTCCAAGTGCGCCACCCCCGCATCCACATCGGGCTGCAGCGACATGTCCATGATGACCACGGGACGATCCAGCTCGCGGCGCTCGAAGTGCTCTGGGCGCACCAGTGGCGTCCCCGACCCGGAGCAGGTGATCACGATGTCGGCCGCAGTGAACCAGTGCTGCAGGCGGCTGGGCGTGACGTGGCTGAAGCCGTACTTGTCCACGCTCGCCGACCGGCGCCCCGAGGGCGACCACACCCCCACGTCACCTGCGCGACGCACCGCGAGTTCAGCGCAGATGACGCGCGAGTAGGCGCCCGTACCGATGACCAGCACACGGGCGTCCGACAGTCGAGAAATGCCGAGTCGCGCCACCGCAGTGTCGAGCACGACCTCAGCCGACGACCGACCGGCGCGGCCCAGAGCAGTGGCCGTGGACACCCGTTTGGCGGTCCGCAGGGCCTGCTGGAAAAGGTCATTGAGCAGCGGAGTCGAGGTCTGGGCGTGCAGGGCGTCGTTGAAAGCAGCCCGCACCTGGCCGGTGATCTCGGCCTCGCCCAGCACCATCGACTCGAGACCCGCGGCAACGGCGAACAGGTGCTCGGCAGCAGGCGTCCCGGATCGGACCTGGAAAACAGTGATGAGGTCAGAGCGCTTCCAACCGGTACAGCGCTCCAGCGCGTCGGTGACGACGTCGAGACCGTCATGGAAACGATCGGCGTCCAGGTAGAGCTCGAAGCGATTGCAGGTGCTCAGCAGCACCCAGCCGTTGAGCGGCACTGAGGGGTGCGCCTGGTTGCCCGCGGCCAGCTCCTCCAGCAGT
Source organism: Aestuariimicrobium sp. p3-SID1156 (assembly GCF_025144225.1). GTDB lineage: Bacteria > Actinomycetota > Actinomycetes > Propionibacteriales > Propionibacteriaceae > Aestuariimicrobium. Next base: position 183,142 of record NZ_JALXXB010000001.1, on the reverse strand, counting down.
CCGGCGGAGGACGCCGAGAGGTCCGCGAGCCGCCCGAGCGGCAGCTCGGAATGACTCACACTGAGGGCCAACAGCACCCGACCACTATAGGCTGCCGACCTCCGCGAGCCGAGAATTGGCCGGGTTTGGTCATCTGGGGGACAATGGTCCCGATGCCCACACTGCCTGCCCAGCACCCCTGGAATGCCCACGACACCGCCCACAGTGCACTGGTGTCGGCCTATCGCGGCGAGCGCCCGAGCCGCCAGCCGGTGTGGTTCATGCGCCAGGCCGGCCGCTCCCTGCCCGAGTACCGCCAGCTGCGCGAGGGCACCACGATGCTGGACTCCTGCCTGCGCCCCGACATGGCCGCAGAGATAACCCTGCAGCCGGTCCGGCGCCACGACGTGGACGCCGCCATCTTCTTCAGCGACATCGTCATCCCGATGCGCCTGGCCGGGATCGAGGTCGAGATCCACCCCGGCCGTGGCCCTGTCCTCGAACGCGCGATCCGCTCCGAAGAGGACATCATCGCCCTCGAGAACAGCGACCCGGACGCCTTTGAGGAGGCGCTCGCTCCGATCCGTGAGGCCGTCGCGCTGACCGTGGCCGAGCTGGGCACCACCCCGCTGATCGGCTTCTGCGGTGCCCCCTTCACCGTGGCCTCCTATCTGGTGGAGGGCGGCCCGAGCCGCGAATACCTGTACACGAAGTCACTGATGTTCAGCCGCCCCGACCTCTGGGGGCGCCTGGCCAGCTGGGTCGCCGACCGCTCCGGCCGCTTCCTCCGCGCGCAGGTCGAGGCCGGCGCCAGCGCCGTCCAGCTCTTCGACTCCTGGGCCGGGGGCCTGTCCCTGGAGGACTACCTCGGCTACGTCCAGCAGTACTCGGCCGCCGTCTTCGACCACATCCGCGAGCTGCCCATCCCCCGGGTCCACTTCGGAGTCAACACCTCCGAGCTGCTCGTCGCGATGCGGGACGCTGGCGCCACCGTCATGGGTGTCGACCACCGCCTGCCCCTCGACGAGGCCTCGCGTCGCCTCGGCGGCGGCACCCCGTTGCAGGGCAACCTCGATCCAGCCATGCTCTTTGCCTCCGAGCAGGCGCGTGCCGAGGCGGTCAGGATCGTCCTCGAACGTGGCCGCAGCGCCCCTGGTCATGTCTTCAACCTCGGCCACGGCGTCCCCAAGGAAGCCGATCCCCTCGTCCTCACCGAACTGGTCTCCCTGGTCCATGAACTCGGGGTGCAGGCCTGATGGACACGGTGGTGGTTGGCGGCGGCCTCGCAGGGCTCGTCACCGCCTGGGAGCTCACCCGCGCGGGGCGCCGGGTCGTGCTGGTGGAGTCCACCGACCACCTGGGCGGCCCGCTGCGCAGCCACCAGGTCGCCGGCCTGACGTTGAACTCCGGCGCGGAGAGCTTCGCCACCGCCACGCCCATCGTCTTCGACCTGCTCGCTGACCTTGGCCTCAGCGACCGTGTCGTCCTGCCCCGCAGCGGGCGCTCCTGGATCGTGAACGTTCGCGGCGCCTTTCCCTCCCCCGCGATGAGCTATCTGGGGATCCCCGCCGACCCGACGGCGCCCGACGTCGTCGCGATCATCGGCCAGGAGGCTGCCCAGCACGCGGCCCGTGAGTCCTCACTGCCTTCGATGGTGGGCTACCAGCCGGGGGTGTCCCTGGGCGCCTATGTCGCCACCCGCATGGGCCGGGCGGTGCGCGACCTGCTGGTGGAACCCGTCGTCGGCGGCGTCCACTCGACCCACCCCGACCTGCTCGAGCTCGACTCCATCGCCCCGCAGCTGCCCGTCCTGGTCGAACGTCATGGCTCCCTCCAGGCAGCGGTGCGCGCCATCCGCTCGCGGAACGACTCGGGACGCCAGTCAGCAGGTGCCGCCGTCGCCGGCCTGGCCCCCACCCTGTCGATCCTGGTCGACACCCTCGCCGAACGCATTCGAACTGCTGGCGGGGAGATTCTGCTCGGCATCCCGGCCGAGCGCGTCCTGCCGCAGTACACCGAGGAGAACCCGACCGTCCCGCAGGGCTGGCTGGTGCGCACCGCAGCCGCAGACCTGACCGCCGCTGACGTCGTCGTGGCCACCAATCCGCACGTGACCCGCAGCCTGCTCCAGGACGTGCGCGCCCTGGCCGAGTCGATCCCGACCATCCCGACCTCCGTGGTCGCCCTGGCCACCCTCGTGGTCGACGACGAGCGTCTGGATGGTGCGCCGCGCGACAACGGCGTCCTGCTGGCAGGACACACCCCCGGGATCATCGCCAAGGCCCTCACCCACGTCTCCGCGAAATGGGACCACGTGGACCCGGGCAACCATCGCCACGTGCTGCGCTTGTCCTACGGCCGCTCCGGCAAGGAGGTTCCCACCCGCGTCGAGCTGCCCGATCTGGCCCTCAACGACGCCCGTCGCATCCTCGGAATCCACCTGGAGCGGGACAGCATCGTCGGTTTCGACCAGGTCCGCTGGAGCCAGACCATGACCCAGGCCCGACCCGGACACCAGAACGCGCTGCACGAGGTCGCCGGACGACTGGCGTCCTACCCCGGACTGGCGCTGACCGGCGCCTGGATGGCCGGCACCGGGATCGCTGCCGTCACCTCCCACGCACGTCGCACTGCCGCCCATGTCGTCGGCCAGCGTGCCACCCACCCCATCACCGCAGAATCCCTCCACCGACTGACAGAGGAGCCAGCATGAGCCAGAACCCCGCCACGGACACCGTTCCCGAGCAGATCGCCTACACCTCCTACGCCGTTTACTCGAAGGTCGCCGACGTCAACATGTCCGAGCAGTGGGTCGCCGGCGAGCTGGACGCCTTTGTCACCAAGTGCCGGGAGCTGGGCGTCACCCTGCGCGGCATCTACGACATGAGCGAGTTCAAGGCCGACTCCGACATCATGCTGTGGACCCACGCCGAGCGCCCCGAGGCGATCCAGGCCGCCGGCCAGTACTTCCGCAACCTCGGCATCGCCCAAGGCCTGACCCGCGCCTGGAACGGCATGGGTGTTCATGTCATGGCCGAATTCGTCCGCAGCCACGCGCCGGCCTTCATGTACGGCAAGGAGCCCAAGCAGTGGCTGACGGTCTACCCCTTCGTGCGCAGCTATGAGTGGTACCTGCTGCCCGAGGAGGAGCGCTCGGAGATGCTGCGTGAGCATGGCCTGGCCGGCCGCAAGTTCCCCAATGTGTTGGCCAACACCGTCGGCGCCTTCGCACTGGGCGACTACGAGTGGCTGCTCAGCTTCGAGGCCGACGAGCTCATCGAGCTGGTCGACATGATGCGGGACCTGCGCTACACCCAAGCCCGCCGCCACGTCCGCGAGGAGCTGCCCTTCTACACCGGACGCCGCCTGAACAGCGCCGCCGAACTCGCCCAACTGCTCGCCTGAGGAGGCCGTCATGACTGAAACCCCGCTCGCACCCTCTGCCATCGACGCCAGTGTTGATCATGGTGTTCCGAACCACACCGCCACCGGCATCGACCACCTGACCTCGGACTATGACGCTGTGCTGCTGGCCAGTTTCGGAGGCCCCAACGGTCAGGACGACGTCATCCCCTTCCTCCGCAACGTCACCCGCGGCCGCGGCATCCCCGACGAGCGGCTCGAGGCTGTCTCAGGGCACTACCGCGCCCTTGGCGGCGTCTCGCCGATCAATGAGCAGAACATCGCCCTGCGTGATGCCCTGCAGGCCGAGATCGATCGCCGCGGGCTGGGCCTGCCGGTGATCTGGGGCAACCGCAACTGGGAGCCCTACCTCACCGACGTCGTACGGGCGGCGGTCGCCGAGGGACGCCACACGCTGTTGGGGCTGGCGACTTCCGCCTATTCCAGCTACTCGGGTTGCCGCCAGTACCGGGAGGACTTCGGGGCCACCGTCCAGGAGATCGGCGGGACAGACCTGACCATCGACAAGCTGCGGCACTACTTCAACACCGAGGGGTTCCTGGCACCGGTGCTCGACGGTGCTGTGGCCGGGGTTCGGGAGATGCTCGAGGCCGGGCATGCCGCCGAGGACATCCTGGTGATGTACTCCACCCACTCCGTGCCCGATGTGATGGCCACCTCCTCCGGCCCGGAGGACACCCGCACCCCGGGCTCGGGCGGCTGGTACGTCGCCCAGCACCAGGCCGCCATCGCCTGGGTCCATGACCAGCTCCAGGAGGCTCTCGGCACCGCCGTGCCGCAGCAGTTCGTCTTCCAGTCCCGCTCGGGCAACCCCGCCCAGCCCTGGCTGGAGCCCGACATCAACGACGCCATCGAGACCGCAGCGGAGGACGGCGTGAAGGCCATCGTCTGCGTCCCCATCGGTTTCATCAGCGACCACGTCGAGGTGATCTGGGACCTGGACACCGAGGCACGGCAGACCGCTGCTGACCTTGGTCTGGCCTTCGTCCGGACACCCACCTCGGGCACCGACCCCCGTTTCGTCTCCGCCCTGGTCGACCTGGTCGAGGAGCGCCTGGGACGCCGCGACCCGGTCGAGACGGTCACCTCCTTCCCCGCCACCCCCGACGTCTGCGGGATCGCCTGCTGCCAGGGGATGCGCGACAAGCCGACCACCGCCGGCGTGGATTCATGATTCGCGTCGGAACCCGGGCGTCCGTGCTGGCCAGGACGCAGTCGCAGATGGTGGCGGATGCCCTGGGCGAGCCCGCGGAGCTGGTCTTCATCAGCACCGAGGGCGACGTCAACATGGCGCCGCTGGACCGCATCGGCGGCACCGGCATCTTCGTCTCCGCCGTTCGCGATGCCCTGCTGGACGGGCGCATCGACCTGGCCGTGCACTCCATGAAGGACCTGCCCACCGGCCCCGCTGAGGGCATCACGCTGGCCTGCTCCCCCGCCCGGGAGGACCCGCGCGATGTGCTCTGCGCCCGCGACGGCCTCACCCTGGACACCCTCCCGGAGGGCGCTCGCGTGGGCACCGGCTCGGCGCGCCGCGTCGCCCAGCTGCTCTCGGTGCGCCCCGACCTTCGCGTCGAGGGCCTGCGCGGCAACATTGACACCCGTCTGGGCAGGATCGGTGAGCTGGACGCCGTGGTGCTCGCTGCCGCCGGGCTCCTCCGCGCCGGTCGCGGGGAGCACATCACCGAGTACCTCGACCCCTCAGTCATGCTGCCCGCCGCCGCCCAGGGCGCACTGGCCGTTGAGTGCCGCGCCGACGACCTCGACTCCCCGGCCGCCATCGCCGCCGCCAGGCTCGACGACCCTGTCACCCGCGCCCGGGCCGGCGCCGAACGCGCCTTCCTCAACACCCTGGAAGCCGGCTGCACCGCCCCGGTGGGAGCCCTCGCCACAGCGCTCGGTGACGAGCTGGTCCTCTCCGGACTGGCGATCAGCACCGACGGCACCCGTCGCATCGAGGGCGAGATGCGCGGCAGCCTGGCAGACGCCGAGGAGGTGGGCCGCAGCTTGGCCCGCGAACTCCTCAGTCAGGGAGCAGCAGAACTCATCACCAGCACCCGGAGTTGATCATGAACCCGCATCTGACCGCCCGCCCGCGTCGCCTCCGCCAGTCCCCCGCCATGCGGGCGCTGGTCAGGGAGAACATGCTGCGTCCCGCCTCGCTGGTGCTGCCCGTCTTCGTGCGCGAGGGCATCAGCGAGCCGCAGCCGATCGCGTCCATGCCGGGAGTGGTGCAGCACACGCTGGACTCGCTGGTCGAGGAGGCGCGTCGCTGCATCGAGGCGGGAATCGGCGGGATCATGCTCTTCGGCGTCCCCGAGACCAAGGACGCCGTCGGATCGGGGGCAACCGACCCCAACGGCATCCTCAACGTCGCCACCCGGCGACTCCGTGAGGAGTTCGGCAACGGCCTCCTGCTCATGGTCGACCTGTGCCTGGACGAGTTCACCGACCACGGCCACTGCGGCGTCCTCGACGACCAGGGCCGGGTCGACAATGACGCCACCCTCGAGGTCTACGGGCGGATGGCCGTTGCCCAGGCCCAGGCCGGCGCCCACATCGTGGGCCCGAGCGGGATGATGGACGGCCAGGTGGCGGTGATCCGCCACGCCCTGGACGAGGCCGGCTTCGCGGACGTGGCGATCCTGGCCTACACCGCGAAGTATGCCTCCGCCTTCTACGGGCCCTTCCGGGAGGCGGTCAATTCCTCGCTGCAGGGCGACCGCCGCACCTACCAGCAGGATCCGGCCAACCTGCGCGAGTCGCTCCACGAGCTTGAGCTGGACATCGCTGAGGGTGCCGACATGGTGATGACCAAGCCCGGCCTGCCCTATCTGGATGTCCTGGCCCGCGTGGCCGAGGCCTCCCCGGTGCCGGTCGCGGTCTACCAGGTGTCTGGCGAGTACGCCATGATCGAGGCCGCCGCGGCACAGGGATGGATCGACCGGGATCGCGTCATTCTGGAGACGTTGATGAGCTTCACCCGCGCCGGGGCCGACATCATCCTCACCTACGCCGCCCTCGAGGCGGCCCAGTGGATCCGCGAGGGAAAGGACGCCCACTGATGAAGCACTCCCGTTCCACCCAGCTGTTCAGTCAAGCCCAGCACCTGATCCCCGGGGGCGTGGACTCCCCTGTTCGTGCCTTCGGCTCGGTCGGCGGCACCCCACCCTTCATGGACCACGCGAAGGGCGCCTACCTCTACGACGTGGACGGCAACGAGTACGTCGACCTGGTCTGCTCCTGGGGACCGATCATCATGGGCCACGCCCACCCTGCGATTCTGGACGCCGTCAGCGAGGCCGCCGCCAAGGGCATCTCCTTCGGGGCACCGCACCCCGGCGAGGGTGAGCTCGCTGCCGCGATCGTGTCACTGATGCCGGTGGAGAAGGTGCGCCTGGTGAACTCGGGCACCGAGGCCACCATGTCGGCGATCCGCGTGGCCCGTGGCGCCACCGGCCGGGACAAGATCATCAAGTTCTCCGGCTGTTACCACGGCCACTCCGACGGCCTCCTGGCCGATGCCGGCTCGGGCGCGGCCACCATGGGTATCCCCGGTTCCGCGGGTGTCCCGGCGGCCATCGTCGCCGAGACCATCGTGGTCCCCTACAACGATCGGGACGCAGTCCGTGAGGCATTCCGACGTTTTCCCGATCAGGTTGCGGCCATCATCACCGAGGCTGCTCCCGCCAATATGGGCGCCATCGTTCCGGGTGTCATGGACGGGGTCGGCTTCAACCAGTTCCTCCACGATGTGGCCCACGAGCACGGCGCGCTGCTGATCAGCGATGAGGTACTCACCGGTTTCCGGTCCTCGGCCCAGGGCTACTGGGGCATCGACGGCGCCGAGCAGGGTTGGGTGCCGGACTTGTTCACCTTTGGCAAGGTGATCGGCGCTGGCATGCCGCTGGCCGCCTTCGGTGGCCGCGCCGACCTGATGGACCTGCTGGCCCCGGTTGGCCCGGTCTACCAGGCGGGCACCCTGTCGGGGAACCCGCTCGGCACCGCGGCGGGCCTGGCCCAGCTCACACTGCTGGACGAGGCGGTCTACACCCGACTCAACGCCAAGGCGGACCGGCTGAAGGGCGCTTGGCACGAGGCGCTGGAGGCTGCTGGCGTCCCCCATGTGGTGAACGCCATCGGCACCATCTTCTCGGTCTTCTTCACCGAGGGCCCGGTCACCGACTACGAATCGGCGAAGACCCAGCACACCGGCGCCTATGCCGCCTTCCACCACTCGCTGCTGGAGCAGGGAATCTACCTGCCGCCCAGCGCCTTCGAGGTCTGCTTCCTCTCCGACGCCCACGACGAGCGGGCGCTGGACCGAGTGGTCTCGGCCCTGCCAGCTGCCGCGCAGGCCGCCGCTCGAGCGCTCGGCTGAGGGCTCAAGCGTTCGCCCAGAACTCGAGCAACTGCGGGCCGAGCTGGCCGCCCCCAGCACCGCTGGCGAAGACTCCGAGCCGGGGACGCTGTGGGCGCTGCTCACCCACACCTTCGCCCCCGCCGTGGAATCACGCGTGGGCACGAGCATCTACTACTCCTACCTGGCCGCCAGCGTCGCTGACCCGTGGATCCGCGACACCCTCGCCGAGGCGCGCGCCGGACTGCTCGAACGGGTCGCTGACTGCCTACGGGCCCAGTACCCCGATGTCGAAGACCCTGTCGCGTGGGCCCGGCGGCTCGTGATGGTCGCCGAGGGCGCCACCGAAGGGGTCTTCCTGGGCTGGCTCAGCCCCGAGGACGCCCGCGCCGTCATCACCTCGGCACTGGAGGAGCTTCCTCGGCAAACATGACGTCCGACGCCGGTCGACCCCGCTGGGCGAGGACATCGCGTCACCCCGCATCTGGTCCATTCAGATCACGGCTGGAGGGTCTGGGTCGCCTTCACCGCAGCCACCAGTCGACTGCCCGGCCGGATGCCCAACTCGCCCGCCGACCGCGCGGTGATGTCAGCCGCGATCCGCTGCCCATCGCCCAGTCGCCCCCTCACACGGACCACGGAACCCCGGGGCTCCACGGCGTCCACCACGATCGGCCAGTGGAGCCGCGCACTGCCGGTCTCCGTCGTGCCAGCCGGGTAGAGCACCACGGTATGGGGCTCGAAGAGGATCGACTCGCCGTCCTGGTGCACGCGGTTCAGCCCCAGCAGGCCGGCGAGGAACCGGCCGGGCGGGTCCGCCGCAGCCTCGGCGACAGTCCCGACCACGCGTGCGCGACCGCCCTCGACCAGGGCGATCTCGTCGGCCAGGGTCCACAAGTCCAGCGCGTCGTGGGTGACCAGCATCACGGTACGGCCTCGCAGCCGCTGGGCCAGCAGGCTGCGCGTGGCCTGGGCGGCCTCGACGTCCAGGGCGGCCAGTGGTTCGTCCAGCAGCAGGACGCCGGGATCGTTCGCCAGGGCACGCGCCAGCGCCACCCGCTGCGCCTGCCCCCCGGACAACTCGCGCGGGCGGCGGGACGCCAGACCTGCCAGACCGACGGCGTCCAGTTCGGCCAGTGCCCGACGCTCGGCGTCACGCCGGGACAGCCCATGCGCCCGCGGCCCGAAGGCCACGTTCTCGACCACGCTCAGGTGTGGGAAGAGCAGGGCGCGCTGGGTGAGCATGCCGACATCGCGTTGGTGGGGCGGCACGAATCTGCCCGCGGGACCACCGGATTCCGGCCGCAGGAGACCGGCGATCAGCTGCAGGGCGGTGGACTTGCCGGCGCCATTGGGTCCGACCAGCGCCAAGGTGGTGCCGTCGGCCACGTGCAGGTCGAAGTCCACCCCACGGGCGCCGCAGACCAGGTTGATCATGCCCGCCTCCTCAGCAGCAGGGCCGGCAGCACCATCAGCACCGCCGCCAGCACGATCAGTACCAGCGAGAGGGCCAGCGCCAGGTCCGGGTCGGATTCGCGCTGCAGGTAGATCTCCAGCGGCATGGTCCGGGTGGTCCCCTGCATCGAGCCCGCGAAGGTGAGGGTGGCGCCGAATTCCCCCAGCGATCGCGCGAAGGCCATCGTCGCACCGGAGAGCACCGCCGGGGCCACCGTGGGAAGCGTCACCCTCCGCAGCATCACCCACGGGGACGCCCCGAGCGTCGCAGCGACGGCTTCATAGGCGGGGTCGAGGGTGCGCAGGGCTCCCTCCACGGCAACGACGAAGAAGGGCATCGACACGAAGGTCTGCGCGATGACGACCGCGGCCGTGGTGAAGCCGATCTCGACCCCCCAGTGCGAAAGCTGCGTGCCCAGCAGCCCCCGGCGTCCCAGGGTGATGAGCAGCAGGAAGCCCGCAACGACAGGAGGTAGCACCATCGGCAGCATCGACAGCGTCCGGACCAGCACCGCCCAGTGACCTGTCAACCGCGACAGGACGAGCGCCAACGGCAGCCCCAGCGCCACACTCAGCAGCATCGAGAGCGTGCAGGTACGCAGGCTCAGCCACAGGGCATCCCGAGCCGCCGCCGAACCCAACAGTCCGGGGATCTCCGCCCAGGGCTGCCGGACCACCAGCGCCAGCAGGGGAACCGCCAGGAAGAGGACCGCGACCGCGGCGGGCACCAGCAGCCAGCGCGGCAGGCCCGGCCGGAGCTCGCTCATGGGGTTTCGAAGCCGTACTTCTCGAGCACCTGGCGACCCTTGTCCGACAGCACCAGCACCACGAACTTCTCCGCCGCCTGCCTGTCCTTCGCCGACGCCGTGGGGGCGATCGGGTACCAGTTCACGACCTTGTCAGCGCCGGAAATCTTCACCACGTCCACCTTGTCACCCGCCGACTTCGCATCGGTGGCGTACACAATCCCGGCATCGGCCTCACCGGAGGTGACCTTGCCCAGCACGTCGGTGACCTTCTGCTCCTCCGACACCGGCTTCAGCGTCACGCCGAGGTTCTGCGCGAGCCTGGCGGTGCCGTTGCCGCACGGCACCCCCTCCGCGCAGATGACGAGCTTCTTGCCGTCCAGTGAGCTGTCAAGGCCGGTGACCTTCCCGGGGTTCCCCCTCGGCGTCACCAACACCAGCGTGTTGGTCGCGAACACGCTCGGGGGCACCACCAGCTGCTTCTCAGCGGCCTTCTTCATGGTGATCTGGTCGGCCGTGGCCAGGACGTCAGCCCGGGCCCCGTTCTCGAGGCCACTGACCAGGTTCTGGGAGCCGTCGAAGTTGAAGGTGACGGTGCCGTCGTGATCCTTCGCGATCTCCTCGAAGGCACTCTTCAGGCTGGCGGCGGCGAAGACGGTGATTGCGGGGCTCTTGGCGTCCTTGCCGGACGAGGAACAGGCCGCCAGCGAGGGCACGAGGCCGACCACCAGCACCAGGACCCTGATCATCACCGAGGCGCGCATGGTCGGAATCATAGGTGCCCGGCAGAATGGGCGGCGTGATGGACTCCTGGAAGTGGCCCGACACGCTCATCGAGATCGGCGTGATCCTGCTGGTCATGGTGGTGGCCTGGCAAGTCGCCGTGGTCGCCACCAAGCGCCTGGTGGCGAGCGCACTGAAGCGACAGCAGGACAATCGCGGCTCACTCGGCAAGGCCGGCCAGTGGCTCGGGTTGGACAGCCCCCGCCAGGTGAAACGCACCCGGACGCTGGGCTCGATGCTCACCTCGGTGGCGGCATTCGCGATCGTGCTGGTCGGGTCGCTGATGATCCTGTCAACCCTGGGGCTGCCGATGGGGCCGCTACTGACCTCCGCGGGTATCGGTGGCATCGCGCTCGGTTTCGGGGCCCAATCGCTGGTCAAGGACTTCCTGTCCGGCATTTTCCTCATCGCGGAGGACCAGTTCGGCGTCGGTGACGTGGTCGACCTGGGTGAAGTGAGCGGTACCGTCGAGGACGTCGGCCTGCGGATCACCAAGGTGCGTGACCCCGGCGGCAAGGTCTGGTACGTCCGCAATGGCGAGATCATCCGGGTCGGCAATGTCTCGCAGGGCTGGTCGAATGCCCTGGTCGACATCCCCGTGGACTACCGGTCCAATCCCCAGGAGGTGATCAGCATCATCACGCAGGTCCTGGAGGGCATTGAGGAGGATGACTCCCTCAAGGACGCCCTGCTGGAGAGTCCCCAAGTACTCGGTGTGGAGTCCATCCAGAGCACCACCATGACCATCCGCATCCTTGCCAAATGCGCGGCGAACCAGCAATGGGGCGTGATGCGCGAGATCCGGGAGCGATCCAAGGTGGCGCTGGATGCGGCGGGAATCCAGGGCCCCAGCGCCCCCTGGAGCCAGCAGTAGCCTTCAAGTGACCTAACTAACCTTGGCCAGGGCCTGATCCAGGTCAGCGATGAGGTCGTCCACGTGCTCGATGCCCACCGAGAGCCGGATCATTTCCGGCGGCACGCCGGCATCCTTGAGTTCCTCCTCGCTGAGCTGGCTGTGGGTAGTGGAGGCGTTGTGGATGACCAGCGACTTGGCGTCCCCGATGTTGGCCAGGTGGCTGAACAGTTCGAGGCCCTCGACGACGGTCGAGCCGCCCTCGCGTCCGGCTGTGAGACCGAAGGCCACCAGCCCGCCGAAACCACCATCCAGGACCTTTTCGGCCACTGCTCGGGAGGGGCTGGACTCCAGGCCCGGGTACTTCACCCACGCCACGGCAGGGTGCTTCTCAAGGTATTGGGCCACGGCCAGGGCATTGGAGCTGTGCCGCTCCATGCGCAGGTGCAGGGTCTCCAGGCCCTGCAGGATCTGCCAGGCGTTCATCGGGGCGATGGCGGCACCGGTGTTCCGCAGCATCACAGTGCGGGCACGGATGATGAAGGCCGCCGGACCGGCGGCCTCGGTCCACACGACCCCGTGGTAGGCGCCGTCGGGGCCGGTGAGCTGGCTGAAGCGTTCTGCGTGCGCGGCCCAGTCAAATCGCCCGGAGTCGACGATGATGCCACCCATCACGGCGCCGTGGCCGCCCATGTACTTGGTGGCCGAATGCACCACGATGTCGGCACCGTGTTCGAAAGGGCGGCAGAGGATCGGTGTCGGCACGGTGTTGTCGACCACCAGCGGCAGGCCCTGCTCGTGGGCGGCGGCAGACCAGGCGTCCAGGTCGACCACGTTCAGGGTCGGGTTGCCGATCGTTTCGACGAACACCAGTCTGGTCTTCTCGTCCACCACGGACGCGAGGGCAGCCGGGTCGTCGGGGTTCACGAACCGGGTTTCGATGCCGAACTGGGGCAGGGTGTGGGCGAAGAGGGCATAGGTACCGCCGTAGAGGGTCGAGACCGCCACGATGTTGTCGCCGGCTCCGGCCAGGGTCATCACTGCATAGGTGATCGCCGAGGCCCCGGAGGCGGTCGCCAGCGCGCCGACGCCGCCTTCGAGGGCATTGACGCGTTCCTCGAAAACCGACTGGGTCGGATTCATGATGCGCGTGTAGATGTTCCCCGCCGTCCGCAGCGCGAACAGGTCGGCAGCGTGCTCGGTGCTGTCGAACACGTACGACGTGGTCTGGTAGATGGGCACAGCTCGCGAGTTGGTGGCCGGGTCAGCGTTTTCCTGACCAGCGTGGACTGCGAGGGTCTCGGGACGAAGAGTCATGCTCCATGGTCACTGGTGCGTCCCCGGGTTGGGAACAGCAGTCCACGATGTGGCGACCGGTTTCGCGCACAGCGGAGTCGGGCGCCGTTGAGCACCTTGTCGACGAATGCGTGTGGTCTGGAGGCGTCCGACCCGGCCGTCGACGGCGATGGTCTCCTGCGGCTGGACGCGTGGTGGCGCGCAGGGCGATCGAGACCAGCTCGTCGTCCCGCCACAGTGCCATGCCGCCGAGGACGATCGACTGCGGGTCGCGCCAGCCCAAAGAATCCAGATCCTCCGAGGCGACCGCGTCCAGGGTGGTGGGGATCGAGAATCGCCTGGCTTCACCCTTGGTGCAGTTCGCGAAGGCTGCGCGCAGATCTGGTCGCTGGTTGGGCCGCCCCCTTCATTCGGTCCGGATGGTGAAGACGGCTCCCCGCCCGGGCCCCTCACTGGCGGCAGCCATGGTCCCGCCGTGCGCATCCACGAGGGCTCGCCGCGGGGCCGCCGCAGCACGGCCTGGACCCGGGCGACAAGTTCACGCACGCTGAACGGTGCTTCGCGCGCTCCCCGTGGCGTAGCCGGCCTTCACGAGGTATGCCTGCACGACGTCCGAGAGCGCGACTTCGTCTTCGACAACGAGAACCGTCGCTGCAGCTCGAGCCGATTCACTCCTCATGGGCTCCAGTCTGATCTCCGTTCCTGGGCGCCGTGGAGGTCCTGCTCGAGTCCGACCGGGAGCTGGCCGAGCCCGCGCGGCTCGAAGACTGGGTCGTCGACACCGAGGTCGAGCTCTCGCGGCCGGCCAGGCGCGCCGCGCTCTTGGCAGGGGTCAGATCCAGTCGGCGCAGCATCTGCGCATTCAAGGCCACAACGACAGTGGACAACGACATCAGGATCGCGCCGACCGACATGGGCAGTACGAATCCGATCGGCGCCAGGACACCGGCGGCCAGCGGAACGGCGGCGATGTTGTACCCGGCAGCCCACCACAGGTTCTGCTTCATCTTGCGGTAACTGGCACGGGAGAGCTGGATCACCGAGAGTACCGAGCGGGGATCGTCGGAGGCCAGGATCACGCCAGCGGAGGCGATCGCGACGTCGGTGCCGGCACCGATCGCGATGCCGACGTCGGCCTGCGCGAGGGCGGGGGCATCGTTGACGCCGTCGCCGACCATCGCCACGGCTCGTCCGTCGCGCTGGAGCTCGAGGACCTTCTCGCTCTTGTGCTCCGGGCGCACCTGGGCGAAGACCTGGTCGATACCGAGCTCGCCGGCCACGGCGCGGGCAACGGGCTCGGCATCGCCCGTGATCATGACGACGCGGATTCCCAGCTCATGCAGGGCGTCGACGGCCTCACGGGATTCCTGACGGACCTCATCGGCCAAGCCGATCCCACCTGCGATCTGCCCATCGACCAAGACGTGGAGGACGATCGCTCCGTCGGCCGACCACGGCCCGGTCGCCGGCAGCGGCTGGTGACCGTGCTCGGCCAGCAGGTGGGGTCCGCCGACCTGGACGGTGCGCCCGTCCACGGTCGCGCTGACGCCGACCGCGGTGGTGGACTGGAATGCGGTGGCGCGCGGCACGTCGAGCCTGCGGTCGTCGGCGGCGGCGGCGATCGCCCGGGCGAGGGGGTGCTCGCTGTCGGCTTCGGCCGCGGCGGCCAGCGCGAGCAGCTCGTCCTCGCCCAGGGTGCCGACGGTGGTGACGTGGTTCAGGGCGGGCTCGCCCTTGGTCAGCGTGCCCGTCTTGTCGAACAGGACGGTGTCGATGGTGCGCATCCGCTCCAGGGCGGCACGCTCCTTGACCAGGACGCCGCCCTTCGCGGCCCGCTCGGTCGAGATGGACACCACCAGCGGGATCGCCAGACCCAGCGCGTGAGGGCAGGCGATGACCAGAACGGTGATCGCGCGGACCAGTGCACTCTCGGGCACCCCGACGACTGTCCACACGATCGCGGTGACGATCGCCGCGATCAGCGCGTACCAGAACAGCCAGCCGGCGGCTCTGTCCGCGAGCAGCTGGGCCCGGGTCGTGGAGGATTGGGCGTTGGCGACCAGGCGCTGGATGCCCGACAGGGCGGTGTCCTCACCGATCGCGGTGACGCGCACGCGCAGCGCGTTGTCCGTGGCCACCGTGCCGGCGACGACCTGATCACCGATCTCGCGACGCACGGGGCTGGACTCGCCGGTGATCATCGACTCGTCGACGTCGGCGCCACCATCGATGACTTCCCCGTCGGCCGGGACCCGGCCACCGGGTCGCACTATCACGACGTCTCCGAGCTGCAGCTCGGCCGGGGAAACCGCGACGATGTCCTCGCCCTCGATCTTCTCGGCCTGGTCGGGCAGGAGCGCGGCCAGGGAATCCAGCGCGGAGGAGGTCTGCGCGAGGGAGCGCATCTCGAGCCAGTGGCCCAGCAGCATGATCACGATCAGGAGGGCGAGCTCCCACCAGAAATCGAGCTCGTGAGAGAGCAGTCCGAGGCTGGCGCCGAGCGAGGAAACGAAGGCGACCGTGATCGCCATCCCGATCAGGAGCATCATGCCGGGCTTGCGATCCCGGATCTCCTCGACCGCGCCCGTCAGGAACGGTTTCCCGCCCCACAGGTACATGACCGTGCCCAGGACCGGCGAGACCCACCGCACCCAGGCCGCGTCCGGCAGCGCATAGCCGAGCAGGTCAGCGAACATCCCGTTCAGCAGCACCGTCGGGATAGCAAGGACGAGCATGATCCAGAACAGCCGACGGAACATCCCCACGTGATCACCATGACCCGCATGGCCCCCGTGACCCGACATGTCGTGCCCCGCGTGCGGGTCGTGGTGCTCGTGGCCCGCCATGTCGTGCTCACCGTGCCCGGTCATGTCATGGCCGGTGTGAGTGGCGGTCGGCAGGGCATGCCCCTCGTGCGCCATCTGCTCGGCATCGTAGCCGCCATGACGGTCCCCGCCCGGCGGAGCGTCCGCCGGGCCGTGTGGGCCCGTGCCGCGGTGATGCCCGTGCTGGGCCATGTCGTGCCCGGCGTGGTCGGGTTCGGGGGTAACCGGGTCGTCGTGGCGGTGGTGGTGGGGGGTGCTCATGGTGTCCTTTCCGCAAGGCCCCGGACGGGGCTGGGTGTTGCCGGGGTGGGTCAGGCGTCGGCCACGGTGTAGCCGGCCTCCGCGACGGCGGCGCGGACGGCGGCCGGTGCGGCAGCTCCGGCCACGGTCACGGTGGAGATCCCACCGGGCGCCAGGTCGATCCGTACTTCCTCCACGCCCTCGAGAACGGTGATTGCCGTGGTCACGCTGTCGGCGCAGTGACCACAGGTCATGCCCCGCACCGGATACGTCGTGGTCTCGGCCGCGGACGTCGCAGTCGCCTCAGCAGCGGCGCGGTCCTCCACCGGGGCGGTGGCGCAGCAGGAACAGCCGGTGGAAGCCATCGGCAGGGGTCGAAGTGTCTCGGGGCTCATGAGGTACTCCTCGCATCAGAGGGTGCAGCAGCGGCGGAAACTGTCGTTGCTCCCCTCAGTTTTATACCCCCCGGGGGTATTTGGCAAGTGATCCACTGGGGGAGCATGGGGTCGACCGGTCGCTCGGTGCCGGCTGCGCGGCTCTCGTCGGACACGCTCTCGTCCGCGATCGAAGAACGGCCGAGCCTGCGCGTCCTGCTGCTCGCAGTTGCGTGCGGCGCCGCCATTAGCAGGAACCCCCGAAATCACGCCCGCGGCCCGGGCAGCCGCTTTTGAGCTATTAAGGTCCCGGCCCCAACGGGCGCTAGCCGGAAAGACCAGCTATCGGCTAGTGCCGGCCGCGGCGGGTCGGGGTCGGCCCATAGGGTGGCGCGCCCGCTGGAGGGGAGGGGGTGAGTCGGGAGATCACAGAGGCGCTGGTGGCGGTGGCGGCACTGGCGACGGCGCTGCTGAACCTCTGCGCAGCCGTACTGCGGCTGCGTGAGGCCGAGCAGACTTGGAGCCGGGAGCAACGGGGTCGCGGCGGACGACACCGACGATGAGATGACGGGAGGGGCGGGAGCAACCCGCCCCCTCCCGTCATTGCGGGACTCTCGAGCTGCACGGAGCGTTCCTACTGAGACCCGGCAGGGTCTCCGCCCGCTGGTGACACCATGGAGCGTGCCCACCAACGCTGAGAACATCCGCGCCCGCGACATCAAGGTGGTCAGCCCAGGAGTGCATACGTTGCGCAGCTCGCGATGACCATTCGAACGTTGTCAGCTGATTGGACCCTGAACCGAGGCCACCTCGATGTCGACATCACCGACTTTCGTCACGGTCGTTAGAGCACGCCGAACTTCAGCAGCAAAGCTTGATCCCAACTCGGAGATCCACGGATCCGCCCTTGGCAACGAAGCAGGCTGTAGTCGGACATCATGGAGTTCTAGTCACTCACGCAGCTTGTGCCCGCTCACTCATTCGTGCCCAGCAACTGGGTCGGCACGCGCACTCAGAGCTTGGCGAGCATCCCCTTCATCTCATCAATCTCGGCCTTCTGGCTGGTGATGATGGTGTCGGCGAGCTTGAGCGCTTCGGCGTTGCGTCCCCGATCCTTCTCGGTCTTCGCCATCTCCAGGGCACCCTCGTGGTGGGCGATCATCGAGGTCAGGAACTGCTTGTCGAACCCCTTGCCCTTGAGCCCACGCAGCTTGGCCATGACCTGCTGCTGATTCATGCCGTGCATGTCCATGCCGGGCATGTCGTGGTTCTTGTGCGGCATGTCGGTGGGTTCGCCCCAGGCCTTGAGCCAATCCTTCATCTGCTGGATCTCGGGGGTCTGCGCCTTCTTGATGCGGGTCGCGAGCGCCTTCACGTCGACGGTCTCGGCCTGCTTCTCGGCCAGGGCCGACATCTCCACCGCACCCTCGTGGTGGACGATCATCATCTGGGCGAACATCGCGTCCTGCGAATTGTGGTCAGAACCAGGGCCGGACGAGGCAGGTCCCGCTGAGGTGGTGTCATTCCCGCAAGCGGCCAGGGCCAGCAGACCCACACCGGACGCGATCAGAGTTCGGCGGTTCATGATTCCTCCTCTTCAGGACAGCTTCAGGGTGGTGATGCAGGTGGGGTCCTCGGCACCGGTGCTGAGCGGGATCGAGCCCTTCTTGCCGATGCCCTCGACGGTCAGCGTCCCCTTGATGTTGCGGGGCACCCAGAAGCCGACGAAGCCGTTGTCGTAGGTTGTGACAGTTTCCTTGAGCACCTGCTTGCCGGACTCGTCGGTGATGGTGACCGTGAACTCCTGGCCGACCTGCTCACCCTGGCAAGTGCCCAGGTTGTGGTTGAAGCACTCATGGGTCTGGTCCACATAGGGAGCGATCGACAGATAGGTCTTGTCGGCCGGCATTGGCATCGACATCTGCTCCTTGCCATCGGTGAGCAGCAGTTCGTTCTGCCGCACCGACCCCAGGAAGCTGGCCTCGTTGTCCTCCTTGCTACGGTCGAGGGCGTTGATGATCTCGACCACCGACTTGCCCTTGAGTCCGAAGCGGTCGAGCTTCGCTTCGACAGCCGGGTTGGACGCGGCAGCCGGGCTGGACGCGGCAGCCGGGCTGCTGGCGGTGGGGGTCGAGGTGCCGCTGCAGCCTGCGAGCGTCCCGAGGCCGAGGGTGCCGGCGACCAGGACGGACAGGGCGATGCGCTGGGCGCGTGCAAGAGGTAGTGCCATGGCTCCATCCTCTCCGAGGAATCTCAGGACCTTGTCAACGCAATGTTGAGATGTGGTCAAGATCAGGAAGCGGGCAGCGTCAGCGTGAACTCCGTTCCCCGTCCGGGCCCGTCACTTCGCGCCTCCAGCGAACCCTCGTGGGCCCGGGCGATCGAGCGCGAAATGGCCAGCCCCACGCCGGTGCCCTCGTCCGCGTCGTGGTGGCGGGCGCTGTCGGCGCGGTAGAAGCGCTCGAACAGGTGCGGCAGGTGTTCGGGGGCGACGCCGGTTCCTTGGTCAACGACCCTCAGCTGCACCGAGTCACCCCGAAAGGTGGCGCGCAGCGTGACTGTCGATCCGACCGGGCTGTGCTGCAGGGCATTGCGGAGCAGATTGTCCAGCACCTGGCTGATCCGGGTGGGGTCGACCTGCACCGTGGGGTCATCAGCCACCGGTTCGACCACCAGCCCCACCGATCGGGCGACGAACGCAGGGGCGGCCGCAGTGCGGGCGTCCTCGAGCAGGTCGCTGACCCGGACGCTGCGCGGATGCAGGTCGAGGCGGCCCTCTTCAGCCGCCGAGACGTCGCGGATGTCGACCGCGAGCCGGGTGAGCCGTGCGGTCTGGGCACGCAGGGTGGCCAGGGTGCTGGAGTTGAGGTCCACCACCCCGTCCTCGAGGGATTCCAGGGTGACGTCGATGGCCGCGATCGGGGTGCGGAGCTCGTGGGCGAGGTCGGTGAGCAGGCGGCGTCGGGTGGTTTCGGTGTCGGCGATCTGGTGGGCCATGTCATTGAAGGCGCCGGCCAGCTCATCGATCTCGGGGCCAGCGTCGGCCACCTGCACCGGCTCGTCATAGTCCCCGGACGCCACCCGGCGAGCGCCCGCGCTGAGGGCGGTCAGGCTCCGCCCGATGCGTCCGAAGAGCAGGGCGCCCACCAGGGCCGTGGCGAGGGCAGCTGCCAGCAACCCCGCTCCCGCAGACGTGAGACCAGCAGCGCGGAAGGCCTCCTGGGCATGTTCGAGCACGTGCGGCTGGTCGCCGTGCCCGGCCTCCCTCAGGTGCTCATCGAAAACCCGCGGCCCCACCAGCCAGGCCACCAGGGCCAGCGTGGCGGTCATCACCACCAGCACCAGCACCTGGGCCAGCACCAGCCGCCCGGTCAGCCCAACCCTCGCCCTGGTCATTGGCCAGTGCCCATCCGGTAGCCGACTCCGCGCACAGTGGTCACGAACCGCGCCCGGCTGGGGTCGTCGCCCAACTTCTTGCGCAGGTGGGCGATGTGGACGTCAACCAGGTGGTCATCACCCACTCCCCCGCCCCAAACCCGGTCGATCAGCTGCTGGCGCGAAATCGCGACCCGCGGCTGGGCGCTGAGCGTGTCGAGCAGGTCGAATTCGGTCGGAGTGAGGTCGATGATCTGGCCGCCGAGCTGCACCTCGCGGGCGGCCGGGTCGATCACCAGATCGCCGAAGACACGCCGCTGGGCACTGGCTGTGGGCGTCCCGGTGCGAGGACGACGCAACATCACCTGCACGCGGGCAACCAGCTCGCGGACGCTGAACGGTTTGGTGAGATAGTCGTCCGCCCCGACCGACAGGCCGACCAGGGTGTCGACCTCGTCGGCGCGGGCGGTGACCATCAGCACATAGCAATCCGAGAAGGTGCGGATGCGGCGGCAAACCTCCACCCCATCAAGCCCCGGCAGACCGAGGTCGAGCACCACCACATCGGGTGACCAGTCGCGGGCCACCTCAACAGCCTGCAAGCCATCTCCCACCGTCTGCACCTGGTGGCCAGCGCGGTCAAGGTAGGTGGCGACGGTCCCGGCCAGCACCGGCTCATCCTCCACGACGAGGACGCGGGAACCAGCCGGGCTGGTGGGGGTGCTCATGGACCCATTGTGCTGGACACCAACGATCACCACAGATCAGCGATCCGAGACCTGCCCCCGCTGCCTGAGGCGGTGGGTTTCGGGTGGCCGCCTCCGGGTGGCTGCGCAGATGTGCCCAAGATGGTCAGGAATGCCTGACATGTTGGGCATTCCTGACCATTCTGGGCAGTTCTGGCCGTGATGCCTCGACCTCACCCGGAGGGCGGGTGATCACCCCGGCGGGGTGCAGTGCGGGCGAGTTACTTGGCCTCGGTGGTGAGCTGACGGCGGATGCCGACCAGCAAGGGGATGACCACCCAGAGCAGGGTGGCGGTGAGCAGCTGCCAGACGTCCTTGCCGAGCCATTCGCCGGTCATCAGAGGGATCGAGGCGTTGCTGAGGTCGATCCACTCCATCACCTTCTGCACGCCGCTCCCGGCCAGCGTGACCAGGCCGAGCACACTCGGCAGCGCCAGGTAGGTGACGATCGCGGCTGCGGTGTTCATGAAGCACATCGCGAAACCGGCAGCCATCGCCATGGTCAGCAGGAAGCTGGCCAGCATGCCGAGCATGACCTTCCAGTCCGTGTGCCAGCTGACCTCGATCCCCCGGGAGGCGCCGCCAATGAGCGCGGCGATGGCTCCAAAGGCGTACTGGGCGAGCCAGCACGCCACTGCCACGAGCAGGGCCACTGCGCTCTTGGCGGCCACGACCCGTCCGCGCCGTGGCTCGAGGGTGAAGGTGGTCAGGGCGGTGCGCTGCGTCCACTCGGTGGTGAACAGCAGAATCACCATCGCCGGCACGAGGAAGGTCAGGAGCATGCCGACGAGGGGTGCCGAATCCATCCAGCTCTGACCCAGCGCCGTGGACACCGGGCCGTAGAACACGGCCACGACGGCGGCGATAGCCACCACGGAAGCCAGCGATATGCCCAAGAGCCAGCGTCCTGCACGCGTGTCGAGCAGCTTGCGGGCAGCACTTCATGAGCCTGGCCGCCGTGAAGGCGCACGTCACCAAGATCCTGGAGAAGTGGGGCGCCAGCAACCGGGTACAGATCGCGATCCGCGTCCACGACGCCGAAATCGACTGACCCCCCAAGCCCGACTCTGCGCACAGCGGCTGGAGAGTCGGGACCGGCGCGGACGTGGGCGGTGGGGCACTCATAGGATGGGGAGCAGACCCACCTGAAGGAGACCCCGTGAAGGTTCTGATCACCGGCGGCGCCGGGTTCATCGGCAGCACCATCGCCTCTGCCTGCCTCGACGCTGGCCATGAGGTCGTCATCCTTGACGACTTCTCCGCCGGACGCCGCGAGTTCGTGCTTGATCGTCCGCTGGTCGAGGGTGACATCGGCGACCGAGAACTCCTCGACAGGACCTTCGCCGAGCACAAGCCGGACGCCGTGGTGCACTGCGCCGCCAAGATCATCGTCCCCGAATCGGTCGAGCAGCCGCTGTCCTACTACGAGAACAACGTGGCCAAGACCGTCACCCTGCTGCAGGCCATGGACGCCGCTGGCATCAACCGCCTCCTGTTCAGCTCCTCGGCGTCCATCTACGCCACCGAGGCGAACTTCCAGGTCACCGAGGACTCCGGGCTCGCGCCGAACTCCCCCTATGCCACCACCAAGTACATGATGGAGATCGTGCTGCGCGACACCGCCGCCGCGACCGACATCCGGGTGATGAGCCTGCGCTACTTCAACCCCATCGGCGCCGACCCGCAGATGCGCACCGGCCTGCAGATCGCCAAGCCCACCCACGTGCTCGGCAAGATGCTCGAGGCCTGGCTGAACAAGGACACCTTCACCGTCACCGGCGTCGACTGGCCCACCCGCGACGGCTCCGGCATCCGCGACTACATCCACGTCTGGGACCTCGCCAAGGCCCACGTCGCCGCCCTGGAAAACTTCGACCAGGTCACCTCCGCCGAGAACCCCTACCAGGTGATCAACATCGGCACCGGCAAGGGATCGACGGTCAAGGAACTCGTCCAGGCCTTCGAGGACGCCACCGGCGAACCGCTCAGGACGGTCGATGGCCCCTCCCGCCCCGGTGACGTGGCAGGTGCCTACACCGTCAGCACCCGCGCCAAGGACCTGCTGGGGTGGCAAACCGAGCTCACCGAGGCACAGGCGATCAAGGACGCCATCCAGTGGCTGGACATTCGCAGGGAGAGGCTGGGCTACTGATGGCACGCCTGAGAAAACCGCTGCTCATCGTCGGCGCCCTGCTGACCCTCGCCGGGGTCATCGGCGCACGCCGCGAGCTGAAGGACGTCGAGCGCGAGGCTGCCCTCTGGGCCGAGGCCACCGACCCGATCGAGTAGGGCGGCAAGCAGCTACTCGTCCACACGCAGGCCCTGCGGCCAGTCCAGCCGCAGGACCGAGCTTCGCCCCTGCACCAGGATCTGGTCCGAGCCTCGCGCCGCCGACACCCAGTCATTGTCGTGCAGCCAGTAGTGCGGGCTCTGCACCACGCCGTCCACGGAGAACTCGCCCTTCCAGTCCAGCCGGTACTCATGACGCACCCGCGGCCCGCGTGGGGTGTTGGAGTGGTTCATGGTGAACACCAACGAACCACGAGCTTCCCGCAGGGTGGCGGCCCTCACGGCGTTCCCGAAGTCGGCCAGGGAGTTGAATTCGCTGAGGTCGCTGGCGACCAGCACCCAGGCCGTCAGCGACCCGCGCTGGACCAGCTCGGTCTGTGAGACCAGCTCCATCCGGTTGAGGGCCAGGACGCCGACCAGCGCGGTGCCCACGCGCCCCACCACCGAGTGCAGGGACAGCTTCGTCTCGTCGAAGTTCACGAAGGGGAAGAACAGGTGGCTGAACTGGTGGCGACGCCCCTCCAGGTAGCCGCGCCGCACGCGCAGGTCGTGCAACACCATCACCACGTTGTTGTACTGGGCGATGTCGGGGTTGATGCCATTGCCCACCCAGGCCGAAGGGCTGGGCTCGCGCACGGTCTCCCCCAGCTGGGTCGCGCCGGGGTGGGTGGAGAAGATGTTGATGTCGCCCGGCAGCGCGGCATGCCAGAGATGCTGCTGGTCCCCGAACTCCCCCGGACGGTAGTGCTGAACGCTGCTGATCAGGTAGTTCGGCGTCCGGTAGGTGAAGATGTTCGCCCGGTGCAGGGTGATCCCACTCGCGATCGGATTGAGCGTGCGCAGCAGGAGTTTGCGCGCGGCTTCAGTGGACACCACCCCCTTGCGGAACTGGGCCAGAGGCGCGAAGTAGCGGCTCTGCTCCAGGTCGAGTCGCGACAGAGCGCGCATGGTGAGATGCACCGACTCGGGGCTGAGATATCCCTGCTGTCCCCAGGCGATGCGCACCAGCTGGTCCTCGTCGGCACCGGCCCGTCGGGCGTCGGCCAGTGCCTCAGCCAAGTCGCGGCCCTGGCTGCTTCGGATCTGTCGACCGCCGGCCGACAGCGCGATCTCGACCAGTACCTCGGGGACGCGGTAGCGCTCCCGAGCGACGAAGATCGCCGACAGCTCGGTGTGGTCGAAGCGCGACGGTTTGCCGAAGGCCGAGGCGACGATGATCGACATCCCGGTGGAGCGCGGGGAACACTTCTGGCTCTTGGTGACCCGACCGCCGGCCGCGACGAAGGCTCCCTGGAAATGGTGCAGGGCTACCTCCAGCAGGGCCAGGTCGAGGATCATGGTCGCTCGGGTGGCCAGCTCGAGGTCCTCGGTGTGGTCGACGAGCAGGGTCAGCGCCACGATCACGACCTCCCGCTGGCTCGGTGAGAGCCACTCGCTGAAGCCGTGGTGGAAGCGGTCCTCCAGCCAGCGCAGCAGGCGTGCCCGGGCGGCCTCCTGGTGCTCGCGTCCGCTGCGCTGGTCATTGACGAAGGACTCGTCGGGGAAGAGCTGCCCGGCCAGGTACTCGCAGACCGCGAAGCAGAGCTGGTGGTTCTCGGTCCAGGTGCACATGTGGTCGCGCCCGGGGGCACTGAGGTCATAGCGAAACCCCAGGATCGCGCCGCGGACCGCGTCCGCCATGGCCGCAGGCATCACGTCGGCGCCGGCGAACTGCAGCTTCAGCAGCGGCAGGAGGCGCTGGTCGGACAGGTCCAGTCGCGCGTTGACGAAGTCGACCTGCTGGAGCACCCAGTTGCGGTTGCCGTGGTGGTGGGCCAGGGTGCCTGCGAACGCGCGAAAGCCCCACGTCGGGGCGGCGGCGGGCGAGGACACGCGGTCAGGCTAGACCGGCAACGTGGCTCTCTGGAGGGCCGGTGATGGCATTGTGACCGAGTCGTGCCTCAAGGGTGGGAAATCAAGACTGCAGTCGGACCTGATCCCGCTGGGGTGCGACCTAGTGTGGACGGTGATGTCGATCCCGAGCACCGACGCCGTTCTGGAGCGTCACGCCTTCCGCACCAATGCCCTGATGGTGGCGGTGCTGGCCTTCTTCTGTGTCGGTCCCTACCTCTTGGCTTCCGGGTCCAGCATGTCCACGGTGTGGGCCTTCCTGTCCGGGGCCGGGATGATGGCCGGCCTGCTGTGGCGCCGGGCAAACCCCCGCCGGATGCTGCTGGTGGTGACCGCCGCCGGCATCGTCCACCTGCTGGCGGTGCCCTGGCCGACGATGGCGCTGGTGGCGATCCCGATCGCTGTCTACTCCTATGCGCGGTGGGTGGACGGCCACCCACGGCTGGTGCTGCTGATTGGGGCCGTCGCCTCAGTGCTGGGCCCGCTCAGTTGGGCGCCGAGCCTGATGGGTCCGGACGGCACCTATTCGATCGTCGGCAGGCTGGCGCTCTACCTGATGTTCGTGCTGCTGTGCGCAGGGCTGGTGGTCACCCCCTATGCCTTTGGACGCCGCATCCGCGACGCGGACCTGATCAAGCAGCAGCGCGAGGCGGCCCTGGCCCAGCGCCAGGTCGAGGCGCTGCGGGCGCGCGACCATGCCGCGCGGATGGCGGAGATGAACACCCGCGCCCAGATCGCCCGCGAGCTCCACGACATTGTCGCCCACTCGGTCTCGGTGATGATCGTCCAGGCCGAGGGCGGCAAGGCATTGGCGACGAAGAAGCCGGAGGCCGCCGCCGAAGTGCTCGGTACCATCGCCGAGACCGGACGCGAGGCATTGACCGAGATGCGCCGGCTGGTCGGCGTCCTGAGGGATGGACCGGGAGACGACGCCGACTGGACACCCACGCCCAGCCTCGAGGACCTCGGCGCGATGGTGGAGCGGGCCGGCGACCGGGTGCGCTTCGAGATGTACGGCGAGACGCCGCTGATCCCTCCGGTGCTGCAGCTCACGATCTTCCGGGTCGCGCAGGAAGGCGTGACGAACTTCCTCAAGCATGCCGGCCCCGATGCCACCTGCGTGGTGAGCCTGGACCAGGCGCCCCGGGTCATCACCCTCACGGTGGAGGATGACGGTCTGGGGGCAGCCGCACCCAGCGACGGCGTGGGGCACGGGCTTCGTGGCATGCAGGAGCGCGTCGCCGCCGTGGCTGGCACGCTGGTGGCACGACCTCGCCACGACGGACGCGGCTTCCTCGTCCGCGCGACCTTCCCACTCGCACCACACACCGACCCCAGGAGGATTTCATGACCACCATCCGCGTGGTGCTCGTCGACGACCAGTCGCTGGTTCGCAGCGGTTTCCGCATGCTCATCGACTCCGAGGACGACATGGAGGTGGTCGGCGAGGCCAGCGACGGGGCCGCGGCGCTCAAGCTGTTGGGCACCCAGCAGGCCGACGTGATCCTGATGGACATCCGCATGCCGGTGATGGACGGGGTCGAGGCCACCCGCCGCATCGCCGCCTCCGGGCTGCCGGCGCGCGTGCTGGTGCTGACCACCTTCGACCTGGACGAGTACGTCTTCGCCGCCCTCAAGGCCGGCGCCTCAGGCTTCCTGCTCAAGGACGCCCGCCCCGTGGAATTGCTGTCGGCGATTCGTAGCGTGGCTGCCGGGGAGGCGGTGGTTGCCCCCTCCGCCACGCGCAGGCTGCTGGAACACGTGGTGCCGACACTGCCCACCCAGCCCGGACGCGAGGACGAACGCCTGGAGATGCTCACCGAGCGTGAGCGTGAGGTGCTGGTCGAGATTGCCCGCGGCGCGACGAACGCCGAGATCAGCTCGACCCTGTACATGGCCGAGGGCACGGTGAAGACCCACATCGGGCGCCTGCTGAGCAAGCTGCAGTGCCGGGATCGGGTGGGCCTCGTGCTGTTTGCATACGAGGTAGGACTCGCCCAGCGGTGAATCACCGACCTGGGGTGGAGGCACATCAGCCCATCGGTTGATGCCCACTGCCCCCGTGCGTCCCTAGTCTGGGAGCCGTTCCCCATGTGAAAGGCCCCCTCGTGACCCACGACCAGACCGCCACGCGCGCCATGCCCGTCCGGCCCCGCCCAGAGGCACCCCACCCGCAAGCACAACACCCACAGAACCCCGCCCCGATGCCGCAGGGCCCTGTGGACGCGGTGGCCGAGGCCATCGACCTGGTCAAGGTCTACGGCGAGGGCGAGAACCAGGTCGTCGCTCTGAACCGCGTCAACGTGCGCTTCCAGCGTGGTTCCTTCACCGCGATCATGGGCCCCTCAGGCTCGGGCAAGTCGACCCTGATGCACTGCCTGGCCGGACTGGACCGCATCACCGATGGTCGGGTCATCCTCGGCGGCCAGGAGCTGCAGTCGATGATGGACGCCCAGCTCACCCGCGTCCGCCGCGATCGCATCGGCTTCATCTTCCAGTCCTTCAACCTGCTGCCGACGCTGACCGCCGAGCAGAACATCGTGCTGCCGCTCGACCTGGCCGGCAAGAAGGCCGACCGCGCCTACCTGGCCCAGCTGGCCGACTCCCTCGGGCTGGCGGACCGACTCACCCACCGCCCCTCGGAGCTGTCGGGCGGCCAGCAGCAGCGCGTGGCCATCGCCCGCGCCCTCATCACCCGCCCAGAGGTGATCTTCGCCGACGAACCCACCGGCGCCCTCGACACGCGCACCGGCACCCGACTGCTGGAGTTCCTGCAGCAGTCCAGCCGCGTCCACGGCCAGTCAATCATCATGGTCACCCACGACCCCAAGGCCGCCGCCTATGCCGACCGGGCGCTGGTCCTGGTCGACGGTCGCATCGTTGACGACATCCAGCGGCCCACCGTCGACTCTGTGAACGCCGCGATGGCCCGACTGGAGGCGTGATGCTGCGCAACGCCTGGCAAGAAGTACGCCAACATCCCGGCAGGGTCTTCGCGACGCTCGTCGCCATCGCCATCTCCGTGGCCTTCATCGCCGCCTCCTCCATCTTTTTGGAGACCGAGAAGCAGGGGCTGGGCAAGCAGCTGTCGATGCAGACCTCCTCGGCAGACATCGTGGTCAACCCCGACTTCAGCTCTCCGGAGGGCCCCGAACAGGATCCCGCGACGCTTCTCAAGACCCTCGCCTCCGTGCCGGGGGTGGATGCAGCCGAAGCCTATTACGGGGGCATGTCCTCCCTCGCCCACGGTGACAAGACCCTGCAGCTCCAGACCATGAGCGTGCCCTCCGAGAAGTTCCGCTTCTCGACGATCACCGAGGGGCGCTGGGCCGAGAAGCTGGGTGAGGTCACCCTGCCCGAGGACGTTGCCAAGGACCTGGGCGTCAAGGCCGGTGACAAGGTCGAGGTGGACGCCCAACCGGCAACGGTCGTGGGCATCAGCGATGATCCCAGCTCCTTCGTCATGAAGTACTTCTACCTTCCAAAGGCGGCCTTCGAGAAGGATGGCGGCGGCGCCTTCGCCACCTATGCGGTCAAGGTCAAGCCCGGCACCGACCGGGTCGAGGTGGCCACGGAGATCAACAGCAAGGTCAAGGGGTTCAAGGCGCAGGAAGCTGAGGAGTACCGTCAGGAAACCTTCAAGGATCTCGCCGGTGGCGTGGACGTCTTCAAGTACATGTTCGGCGTCTTCCAGGCCCTGGCACTGCTGGTCGGCATGATCATCATCGCCAACACCTTCACGATTCTCATCACCCAGCGTCGACGCCAGATCGGTCTGCTGCGTGCCGTCGGCGCCTCATCCGGGCAGGTGCAGAACCAGTTCTTCGCGGAGGCCTTCCTCCTCGGGCTGATCGGCGGCCTGCTGGGTCTGGTCCTCGGCGGCATCATCGCGGCGATCGGTTCAGCCTTTACCGGAGCCCTGCAGTTCGGCTACCGGGTTCCCTTCCTGGACCTGGGCATCGCTCTGGCCATCGGCATCGTCGTGACGATCATCGCTGCCGTGGTACCCATCATGAAGACCACTCGGGTGGCGCCCCTGGAGGCTCTGCGCCCGGTGCTGTCGGCCGATGCCCAGAAGCGGGTGTCGCGGACCCGGGCCATCATCTGCGGCATCCTGCTGGTGATCGGCGTCGCGATGGCCATCATCTCCCAGTTCATCGGCAAGGACGCCTGGCCGGTCGTCTGGGCGATGGGCGGCCTGGCCTTGATCACCATCGCGGTGCTCGCGGGCGCTCCCCTGTACGTGGCGGCCATGCTGAAGGGTGTTGGCAAGCTCATCGCTGGCTTCGGGCCCACCTCACGCCTGGCCACCATGAACAGTGCTCGCAACCCGCAGCGTGCTGCGTCCACGGCCGTCGCGCTGATGCTTGCCATGGGGCTGATCGTGGCCCTGCAGGTGGGGACGGCCTCCATCCGCCACACCATCCAGCTGCAGATCGACAAGCACTATCCCGTCGACCTGATCGCCACGCAGCAACTTCCGTTCGACCAGGGCGGAGCGACGCCGGACTCCTACCCCACGGTCAAGCTGTCCCCCAACGCCCAGAAGACGCTGTCGACCCTGCCCAACATGAAGGCCAAGTCCGAGCTCTCGGGTGGGACGGTCACCGAGTCCGGGACGACCCGCGTCCTGTATGCGGGTGACAGCAACCTGTCGCAGGCCGCACCCAGCCTTCCCGTTCCCGCCGATGACCAGGTCGTGATCGGCGAGGGTGGATCGTTCAAGGACGGCAGCAAGCGCACCTACCAGGGCAAGAATGGCAAGACCGTGACCCTGACGGTGAAGACCGCCAAGGGAATCTCGGCTGAGATCGGCCTGGTCAGCGCCAGCACCTTGAAGACATTGGTCGACGACCCCCAACCGGTGGGTTACATCTTCAAGGCGGCCGATCGCGGGGACATGGGCGATGCCTACGCCAAGGTACAGAGCCTGATGTTCTCGGAGAACTTCGAGCTGAATCTCGATGGCGGCGCGATGATGTCCAGCCTGCTCAACTCGGTGCTCAACGTGCTGCTGGCCGTGCTGACAGGTCTGTTGGGCGTGGCCGTGGCCATCGCCCTGGTGGGTGTGGCCAACACCCTGGGCCTGTCGGTGATCGAGCGCCAGCGGGAGTCGTCGCTGCTCAGGGCCCTGGGCATGCAGCGCACGAGCCTGCGGTGGATGCTGCTGATCGAGGCACTGATGCTGGCGCTCGCCGGGACGCTGGTCGGCCTCATCGGAGGCACCCTCTTCTCGGTCATCCTCCTGCGCGCAGTCTTCCGCAACATTGACCTCTCCACCGACTACCTGCGGTACACGATGGACCCCTGGCAGACCCTGGGGCTGCTGGCCATCGCCGCCGTGTGCGCCGCGCTGGCCTCGATCCTGCCCGGTCGCCGGGCGGCCCTGGCCAGCCCGACCGAAGCTCTCGCCGAGGACTAGAAGCACCGGGCACGCGACCGAGGGCAGGGGGACGCACCGAGTGGTGCGTCCCCCGGTTTGTGTTCGAACGGACAACACCTGCGAGGGTTCGGACAACACCGTGGGCAGCACCCGGTCGATGGACTGGGCTCATGCCGATCACAGCCGACGACCGCCTGCTGCTCCACTCGCTGACGCAGCTGGACCATGCCGCCACCCGCCACGACGACGCCACCCTGATTGGACTGGTCAGGGCCGCGCAAACCGGGAACACCCGCGCCGGGGAGAAGGTGCTGGCCGCCCTGGCCTTTCCGCTGGCCTCGATGGCCAGCCGCAGCAGCCACACGACGTTGGCGCATTTCGTGTCGTCGGCGTGGTTCGTGATCGAGGGGTTCAACTGCGAGCGTGAGGTGAAGGTCCTGACCAACCTGGTGATGGACACCCTCAAGCAGGTGACCAGGGACCGCGTCTCACGCTGGGATGACCGGGTGGTGCCCTCGGATGGGGTGGAGCGATGGGGGCAAGAACGTGAGGAGGAATCGGGCTCAGCGGCGTCCCTGATCGAGGCGGCGCAGCGGCTCGAGCTGATCGACGAACGGACCACGCGCATCCTGCGATCGGTCTA
Source organism: Aestuariimicrobium sp. p3-SID1156 (assembly GCF_025144225.1). GTDB lineage: Bacteria > Actinomycetota > Actinomycetes > Propionibacteriales > Propionibacteriaceae > Aestuariimicrobium. The sequence continues at coordinate 152,482 of NZ_JALXXB010000001.1, read as the reverse complement.
CGTGGAAGGGTTGCCGGGAGCTGAAGTGGCGCTGCGTGAAGGCATCACCCACGCAGCCATTCGGCAGCGTTCGAGCCGTGCGGTCAGGGTGCTGCGGGAGCACCGCCGGCACATTGTGGCGAGCCAATCCAGTTGAACTTGCAAATGAATCGGCCGATACCCCATAGTGTGGTCATCAACGCGGTGGGGCAAGGGAGCCACACGTGATTCCCTGAACTGCCTGGGGGGTTGTTGGGGGTGACCAGCAGCCCCCTGGTGCTTTTTCTGCTCCTGGATCAGCCCTGCTCGAGCCTGCGGGCCAGGAAGAACGACAGGTCGCCGGAATCGCCGTCGCGTCCGCCCCGACCGACGACCAGCGGCGGTGGCGTCGGCTCGAGTCGCACACCACGCAGGCGCTCACGCAGCCCGCCCGGGACAGTGAGCACGTAGTAGTGGCCGTCCTCCCCGATCGCCAGGGAACTGTCGAGCCGGATGTACCAGCCGCGCTTGTCGGTCTTCACCTCGTGCCCGTCCAGGAGCTTGGCGTGCAGGGGCTCGGTGGGGATGCCGCGGTCGCGGGCCTGGGAGACGAAATCGTCGACCAACTTCTGCGCACGGGCGGATTCGTTGAGGGAGTTGCTCTGGCTCAATTCCACGCGCAGCCGTGCATCGCGCCGCCGTTGCTCGGCAGGGGTCAGTTCGGCTTCGTCCACCCCTCCACGGTACGGCCATCGACGTACTCATGGGGCTCGAGGGGATCAATGAGGCGTTCGGGGTCGTGGTAGCCGAGATGTTCAGTCAGCGGCAGGGACTCGGAGGCCTCGGCGCTGCCACCGATGTGGGTGCCGCGGTTGAAGCGCTCGTCGCCGTAGCGTCCCGAGCGCCACAGGAAGAAGGCGGCCATCAGCAGGTAGGCGACGCCGGTGGCGGCGAAGGCGGTGACGTCGAAGCCATCAGCCGGCAGCGCGTAGACGGCGATGAAGGCGCCGGCCACCATTGCGGCGTTGAAGAGCATGTCGTAGATGACGAAGACGCGTCCCTTGTACTGGTCATCGACATGCGCCTGGACAACGGTGTCGATACAGACCTTCACCGACTGCGCGAACAATCCCAGCAGGAAACCGGCAACCAGCAGCGGCAGCTTGTGGAAGATGGCCCCGGGCACGATCTGGGCGATGCCGCTGGCGACCAGCAGCCAGAAAGTCGCCTTCCGGACACCGACCGCATGCGCCAGCGGGGGCACCAACGCGGCCGACAGGACGAAGCCGACTCCGGTGGCGACTCCCCACAGGGTGATGTCGGCCATCGCCGCATTCGCCTGTTCGACCGTGTGGAAGTAGTTGCGGTAGCCCAGGATCATGCCGACGCTGATCAGGCCGAAGGCGGTGCGCTGGAGCGTGATGATGATCAGGCCGAGGGCCGAGGGTCCCTGCTCACCCAGGTGACGGACGCCGTCGATGATGCCGTGGGCGATATCGCGCGCGGTGACCACCTCGTGCCCCGTGCGGGGTTCGGGGCCGAGCTCGTACTTCGTGAACCGCATCGCCAGCAGGACCGAGACGGCGAAGAAGAAGGAGGCGACCAGGAAGACCAGGGCGTCCGCATGGTAGGTCTCCATCCAGTGCGGGGACAGGCCCAGGCGCAGGCCGAAGGCGACCCCGCCGCCGATGAGCACGCCCAGGGGGCCGATCATCGGCATCACTGAACTGGCCGTCAGGTATTCACCCTTGTCAATCGTGTACGGCAGACCCGCGGTGAGGGCGGCCAGGAGGAACCGGTTCAAGCTCATCGCCACCAACAGCAGGATCATCATCGTCATCTTGATGCCGGCTGACCTGTCCCCCGTCCAGACCAGCACTGCAAGCGCGACCGAGATGACCCCCCGGATGCCGTCGGTGATTGCCAGCACGCGTTGGCGCGACCAACGGTCCAGAACGACCGAGACGAAGGGGCCGATGACCGAGAACGGCAGCAGCGTGATCGCGAGCACGGTGGCGATCGCCCAGGCGTTGGGCTGGTCCTGCGGGGAGAAGAGCACGTAGGAGGCCATGCCGACCTGCAGTGTCCCGTCGGCGGCCTGCGTGGTGATACGCACCGCCATGATCTTGCGGAATTTGGGGTGGCGGGACATCCGCTGCAGGCTGCGCAGAAATTCCACGGGTTCTCCGCTCGTCGGCTGGTGCTCGTGCGAGCCTACCCGCAGGAGTGGTTCAGATCATGGCGACGGAGTCGCTCTCACCGCAGGGCACGGTGCAGTTCCTCCCACCATGGCCGAAGATCCCAGCCACGCGCAGCCACCCACTCATCATTGAAGTAGGTGGAGGCATAGCGCTCCCCCGAGTCACACAACAAGGTGACCACCGAGCCGGTCTGCCCACGGGCCCGCATCTCGCCGATGATCTTCGCCGCCGCCACGATGTTCGTTCCGGTCGAAGCCCCCACAGGTCGACCCATCCACTCCGAGAGGAACCTGGCCCCGGCGACGCTGGCGGCGTCGGGGACGTCGATCATGCGGTCGACCACCGAGCTGATGAAGCTGGGCTCGACGCGCGGACGCCCGATGCCCTCGATGCGTGATCCCTCCGTCGTGGTGAGAGTGGGATCGCCGCAGGTCCAGCCCTCGAAGAAGGCCGAGCCCTCGACATCGGCCACGCAGAGTCCGGTGGGCAGCTTGTGGTAGCGAACGTAGCGGCCCAGAGTCGCGGAGGTGCCGCCGGTTCCGGCGCCGACCACGATCCAGCGCGGCACCGGGTGGGGCTCCAGGGCCATCTGCTGGAAGATCGACTGGGCGATGTTGTTGTTCCCGCGCCAGTCAGTGGCCCGCTCGGCGTAGGTGAACTGGTCCAGGAAGTGGCCGTTGTGCTCGCGTGCCAGGCGCTGGCTCTCGGCACACATCTGGTCTGCTCGATCCACCACATGGACGCGGCCGCCCTCGCGCGCGATCAGGTCGATCTTGGCCTGGCTGGTCCCCTTCGGGATCACCGCGACGAAGGGCAGGTCCAGCATCCGCGCGAAATGTGCCTCACTGACAGCGGTCGAACCCGAGGACGCCTCCACCACCAGAGTGCCCGGCTTCAGCCAGCCGTTGACAAGTGCATAGGTGAACAGGGATCGGGCCAGCCGGTGCTTCAGGCTGCCGGTGGGGTGGGTGGACTCGTCCTTCAGGTAGAGGTCGATGCCCTCCGCCGCCACCGGCAGCCGGATGAGGTGGGTGTCGGCCGAGCGCTGGGCGTCCGCCTCGAGACGACGGACGCGCTCAGCCACCCAACTGCGCAGCTCGGGGTCGAGACGGTCGTGGTCGACCAACCCCCCCAGCAGGTCAGCCGACCCGGAAAACAACTTCCACCTCAACGGGGGCATTGGCCGGGAGGGCGGCCACGCCGACCGCCGAGCGGGCGTGCAGTCCGGCCTCCCCAAAAACCTCGCCGAACAGCTCAGAGGCTCCATTGAGCACAGCGGCCTGCCCGGTGAACTGCGGGATGCTCGCCACGAAGCCGGTGACCTTCACCACGCGCGCCAGCTTGTCCACACCGCCAGCGGCCTCAGCGGCGGCTGCGAGGGCGTTGAGGGCGCAGGTGCGCGCGGCAGCCTGGGCGTCCTCGGGGCTGCACTCAGCGCCCACCAGACCGGTGGCCTGGAGCTGGCCGTCCTTCATCGGCAGCTGCCCGGAGGTGAACACCAGGTCCCCGTCGAGGACGGCGGGCCGGTAGGAGCCCAGCGGGGTGGCCACAGGAGGCAGTTCGAGGCCGAGTTCGGCAAGCTTCTGGCCGGGTGGGGTCATGTCAGGGCTCCTTCGCACGGGATGAACGTCTGCCCCCGACGATAGCCCCAGTAGAATCCACTCTCGTGCCCGACTCCCTCACCCGTGACCAGCGCTCCGCCCTCACCGACCTGCTGAGAGCGACACCGGTCATCGGCGAGCTCGGCGGGCTTTTCGCGCAGCAGGGACACGAGCTCTACCTGGTCGGCGGGTCCGTGCGCGACGTCCTCCTCGGCACCCTCGTGCATGACCTGGACTTCACCACCTCTGCGCGTCCCGATGAGATCGAGGCGATCCTGCGCAGCTGGACGAAGACCGTCTGGGACGTGGGCAAGGCTTTCGGCACCATCTCGGCCCGCAAGGATCCCTGGATCGTGGAGATCACCACCTTCCGCGCCGACAGCTACCGCAGCGATTCCCGCAAGCCCGAGGTGCAGTTCGGTGACTCGGTCTCCGAGGACCTCATCCGGCGTGACTTCACCGTCAACGCCATGGCGATCGACGCTTCCACCGGCGCCTTCGTCGACCCGCATGGCGGTCTGGACGACCTGCGCCAGGGCCAACTGAGGACGCCCTTCGCTCCCCCACGGTCGTTCTCCGATGACCCGTTGCGGATGATGCGTGCCGCCCGCTTTGCCTCCCAGCTCGGCTTCAGCATCGAGCCCGCCACCTTCCGGGCAATGAAGGACATGGCCGAGCGGATCGAGATCATCTCCGCCGAGCGTGTCCGTGACGAGCTCAGCAAACTGATGCTCACCGACTCCCCCCGCGCCGGACTGGACGCCCTGGTGGAGAGCGGCCTGGCCGAGCGGGTCCTGCCCGAACTCCCCGCCCTGCGGCTGGAAACCGACGAACACCATCGGCACAAGGACGTCTACGAGCATTCCCTGATCGTCCTGGAGCAGTCGATTGCCCTGGAGAAGCTGCGCGGCCATGCCCCCGACCTGGTCGGCCGGCTGGCCGCCCTGCTGCATGACATCGGCAAGCCCGCCACCCGAAAGTTCGAGCCCGGCGGTCGCGTCAGCTTTCACCACCACGACGTGGTCGGCGCGAAAATGGCTCGCAAGCGGATGAAGGCCCTGCGCTTCAGCAAGGAGGAGACCGAAGCCGTCAGCACGCTTGTCGATCTGCACCTGCGCTTTCACGGCTATGCCGACGTCATGGGTGAGGAGCGCTCCGGCTGGACCGATTCGGCCGTCCGCCGCTACGTCCGGGACGCCGGGGACCAGCTGGAACGACTCCACATCCTCACCCGCAGCGACTGCACCACCCGCAACCAGCGCAAGGCGACCCGTCTGCGCAGGGCCTATGACGACCTGGAGCAGCGCATCGCCGACCTGGCCGAGCAGGAGGAACTGGACGCCCTGCGTCCCGACCTTGACGGTGAACAGATCATGGCCCAACTCGGGGTGCGTCCCGGACCCGTGGTGGGGCAGGCCTACAAGCACCTGCTGAACCTGCGCATCGAGCACGGCCCGCTCGGCGAGGAGGCTGCTCGTGCCGCCCTCGACCAGTGGTGGGCGACAATGGACAAGTGACCATGCGGAAGGTGCTCTCGGTCCTCCTGGCGGCCTGCCTCTCCCTGGCAGGGCTCATCCTCCTGGAGGTGCCGCTGGGCGCCCCGCTCGCCCATGCCGCGAACCCCTCTGTGCGCATCGACCTGGATGAGGTCACCCCCGACAGCCTGGACGCCAAGGCCACCGTGACCGTCCGGGGCACCATCACCAACACCACCGGAAAACCACTCAAATGGCTCTCGGTCGCGCTGTGGCGAAGCCGCTACCCGATAGCCACACCGGGAGACCTGCAATACCTGCTCAGCTCCCCCGAGGGGGTACCGGTCGGCGCCCGATTGACCAACCCCGATGGCGGTTTCGTCAACCTCAACAGCGACGCCAAGCCGGAGTTCAAGGCCGGTGAGAAGGCAGGCTTCACCCTGCACGCCACGGTGGAACAACTGGGGCTCGCCGACGGCGCCCCCGGGGCGGTGCACCTGCTGGGTGTGCACGTCATCGGCTACCCGCCCGACGGCGACAACCAGCTGCTGGCCCGGTCGCGTTTCCTGATGCCTTGGACCCCTGACCAGGCTCGCAAGGACTCTGCCCGGGTCTCGCCGCTGGTGCTGCTGTCCAGCGCCCCCTCTCTGGCGATGGACGGCACCTTCACCGACGACCATCTCGCGGGCGAGTTGACCGGTCGGCTGGAGACGCTGATGGAGGTTGCCGAGAAGCCGGGAGCGACAATCCTGATCGACCCCGCCCTCTACGACGAGGTCCAGCGGATGAGCCGCGGCTACCGCATCGGCGGTACCTCTCCCCAGGAGGTCGCCGCCACCGATCCCCGGGCCCTCGCCGCCGCCGACTGGCTCGGCCGGCTGGACGCGCTACGTACCTCCGGCAGGCTCTATCGCACGCCCTTCGGTAACCCGAACCTGACCCTCGCCGCCGCCCAGAAGCGTGGTGACATCGTCCATCGCAGCAAGGTCGCGCTACCGTCCACGCACTCCCTCGCCTCCCTCCCGGTCGCGGTCTGGCTGGCAGACCAGGGGACGCTGCCGCGGTCGGTGCGCACCTTCCTCGCCCCGCTCGCGCCGAGCCTGTGGATCGAGCCGGGCAGCCGTTCGGCGGTGTACCGGGCCGAAGGCGCCACCCTGCTCACCTACCAGCCGGCTGTGACCAGCGGCGGACCGGGCCCGGCTCCGAGTGAGTCCGTGCCCCAGCGCCGCGGGCGCCTGCTCAGCCAGATGCTCATCGAGGGTGAGCCCATCATCCTGCCTGTGACCAGCGCCGCCGAGGCGGCCACGGTCCTGCAGCTGCCGGCCTGGGCGACCAGCGTCCCCCATACCGACCTCCCCCGCGCCACCGGGCCGTTCCCCGAGCCCCGCCCCGTGGTCCCGGCGCCGCGCAGCGCCCTGCTCCGTGACATCGACGCCACCTGGAAGCGCATCCAGAACTGGCACGACCTCATCGGGACGCCCGCCACCAATGCCTCCAACCAGGTCGTGAGCCGAGCCCTCAACCCGGCCATGGGCCTGCCGAGTGCCCGAAGCTGGCTGGCGGAGGCCACCAGCTCGGTGCCCCGCGCCTCTGGCCACGGCGTCACCCTGTCGATCGCGTCCAGTTTTGTGATGAGTGACCGGAGCACGCGACTGCCGGTGACCATCACCAACAGCACCGACCACCCGGTGCGGGTGAAGGTGGTGATGACCTCGGACAACCCGGGGCGCATCACCATCCCCGAGACGGCCCCGGTAACGGTCCCAGCAGGCCAGTCCGCGACGGTGACGTTTGCGCCGAGGGCGACCACCAACGGCGTGGTCGGCTTCTCCGCCCAGCTCGTCACCGAGGCCAACCGCCCCCTCGGCCCCAGCAAGCGCTTCTCCGTGAATGCCACGAACTTCGGCCAGGTCGGCTGGATCATCATCATCGCCTCCGGCGTAGTGCTGCTGGGTGGCACCGCGATCCGGATTCGCCAGGTCCAGCGCGAGCGGGCCGCCGTCGGGGCGTCCCGCCGCAGCACTGCGGTGGAAGGGCCACAGACCGACAACACCTCGCGTCCGCACCCCTAGGCCCACCCCCTTGCTGGGTAGGATTCGAAGGTATTCAGGCGCCAGAACCAAGGAGGTCGGCATGGCCCAGTCAGGACGCGGGGACCAGTCCGCCTCCTCGGCCGGCGATGCCGACAACGAATGGAGTCACTACCCCACGTCGGCCTGGGACAGCTGGGCCGACAGCCCGGAGACCTACCCCGAGGGCAGCGCCGGGAGCGAGCCCACCGAGGCCTATGACGTGGCCGAGTTCGGCTGGGACACTCCGCTCCCGGCGCAGCAGGGTGACGTGGTCTCCGGACGCTACCGGCTCGAGGAGGAGCTGACCCATCGCGGCGGCACGCACAGCTGGAGGGCCTTCGACCAGAAACTCTCGCGTCCGGTCATGCTTCACCTGCTGGGCACCGACCTGACCCGTTGCCACGAGGTGCTCGAGGCAGCCCGCATGGCGGCGGTGGCGACCGACTCCCGATTCCTGCGCGTGCTGGATGCGGTCCGCATCGACCCGACCAGCCAGGAAGCCCAGGACCTTCCGGGGGTGGGCGGCTACATCGTCTGCGAGTTCGTGCCCGGGATCTCGCTGGAACACATGCTCGCCTCGGGTCCGCTCAGCGGGTTGGAGGCGGCCTGGGTGGTGCGTGAGCTGGCAGATGCGCTGGCCCCGATGCACGCCCTGGGGCTCTACCACCGCCAGATCAACCCGGACACCGTCATCGTCACCGCCACCGGGAATGTGAAGATCGTCGGCTTCCTCACCGAGGAGGCCATGTTCCCCTCCGCGAATGGAGGGACGGAGGGGGAGGCTGCCGACGTGCAGGCCCTGGGGCAGTTGCTCTACGCCGCGCTCGTGACGCGCTGGCCGGCACCCCATGACGAGTCCGGACGCGACCACTGGGGCCTGGCGTCGGCTCCGCTCGACGGTCACGGCTGGCTGACCCCGCGCCAGCTGCGTGCTGGGGTCTCCCCGGCCCTGGACGTGGTCTGCGACCAGGTGCTCAACCCGGTCCCCCGCACCGGTGGACCCTCCCTCACCTCGGCGGCCGAACTCAACTCCACCCTCTCCCAGGTGCTGGGAACCGCCAATGCGTCCGCGGACCTGGAGCACCGGGTGCGCTACCCGGCCAGCAGGGACCCGGACGACCAGCACCTGCCCAGCCCGAGAACCCCGGTGCCCGCACCCGTCGCCCGGCCGGGCCGCGACGACGATGGCGGCCCCGACGACGATGGGGACGAGGACGTCGAGGAGTCCGAGGTTGCCGCCTTCGACCAGGGACGCCACCCGCCCCGACGCTGGCTGGCCATCCTGGTGGCATTGGTCGCGATCACCCTGGTCGGCAGCCTGATCGCCGTCGGTATCAGCAATGGCGGCTGGGCCAAGGGTGGGAAGGACCCGGCGCGCTCGACGGCGAGTGCCTCTGCGACGGGTCCCCAGCCGCGTACCATCAAGGCGGTCAGCGACTTCGACCCCGAGGCCGATGGCGGGAATGGTGAGGAGTTGCCCGACCAGGTGAAGAACGCCTGGGACGGCAAACCCGGGACTGCTTGGACGACGATGCGCTACAGGGGCAGCCCGAAGCTCGGCCTGCTCAAGCCCGGAGTCGGGCTGGTCGTCGACCTCGGCGAGCCGGTCTCGGTGCAGCAGGTCAACCTCACCCTGAAGGGCTCCCCCACGGCCGTGCAGGTGCTGGTCCCTCGCGACGCCACCCTGACCGCAGCGCCGAAGAGGACGATCAAGGAGTGGAACAGGGTGTCGTCCAACGATGCGGCTGGGGAGAAGGCGACCCTCAAGCTGCGCGCCCCGACGACGACCCGTTTCGTGCTGGTCTACCTCACCTCCCTGCCGAAGGTGGACACCGGCTACCAGGGCGGGATCGCCGAGATCCAGGTGGTCGGCCCGTGACGACTCCGCGCATGGTGCGCCACCCCGAACTACTCAGTGGGGACGCGCTGCCGCTGATCAGGCCGGGCTACCGCAAGCTGTGGTGGGGGCTGGTACCCGTAGTGGTGGTCACGGTCGCCGGCATCTTCACCGGCGGTCAGGACTGGACGATGGGGCTGGCGCTGCTGGCGCTCTGGTTGGTGTGGTGCGGGGTGGTCTGGCTCGACCATCGCGCCTGGCTTCGGGCCACCGACAACCTGCTGGAGGTGCGCTCCGGGTTCCGCAGCCACGAGGTGCTGGGGGCCGACGTGACCCGGGTGAAGCACCAGTACCAGGGTCGCAGCCCAGACTTCCAGATCCGCACTCGTGATGGCCGCAGGGTGTGGGTGCCGGCCTCGAAACTGGAGCGCGGCCACTCCACCTTCTTCACCTGGCTGGACATGCACGCTCCACAGGCCGAGCTGGACCCCAAGACCCAGTGGTGGCACGACCAGATGGTGGCCAACGAGCAGATCTGAACAGGCAACGGCCCGGGCGCTCGAGGTGAGCGCCCGGGCCGTGACCGTGCAACAGGGGATCAGTCGTTGACGTCCTCGTCGACCCAGTCGAAGGTCTTGGTGACGGCCTTCTTCCAGTTGCGGTACATACGGTCCATCTGGTCCTTGTCGCCCTGGGGCTCCCAGCGCTTGTCCTCGGCCCAGTTGTCGATGACGTCCTGCTCACCGCTCCAGAAGCCCACCGCGATACCGGCGGCGTAGGCGGCACCCAGGGCGGTGGTCTCGGCGACCACCGGACGCACCACGGGCACGTCGAGCAGGTCGGCCTGGAACTGCATCAGGGTCTCGTTGGCGGTCATGCCACCGTCGACCTTGAGCTCGGTCAGCTCCACACCGGAGTCGGCCTCCATGGCGTCCACCACTTCGCGGGTCTGGAAGGCGGTGGCCTCCAGCACGGCGCGGGCGATGTGGCCACGGTTGACGTAGCGGGTCAGGCCGACCAGCGCACCACGGGCGTCTGCACGCCAGTAGGGGGCGAACAGGCCGGAGAAGGCCGGCACGAAGTAGGCGCCACCGTTGTCCTCGACGGTCGCAGCCAGCTCCTCGATCTCGGGGGCGGAGTTGAACATCTTGAGGTTGTCGCGCAGCCACTGCACCAGCGATCCGGTGACCGCGATCGAACCCTCGAGCGCGTAGACGGCCTCCTGGTCACCGATCTTGTAGCAGACGGTGGTGAGCAGGCCGTTCTCGGAGGGAACGATCTCATTGCCGGTGTTCAGCAGCATGAAGTTGCCGGTGCCGTAGGTGTTCTTCGCCATGCCGGGCTCGAAGCAGGCCTGGCCGAAGGTGGCGGCCTGCTGGTCGCCCAGGATGCCGGCGATGGGGGTGTCGATGAGCAGCGAGTCGCCGCGTCCCTTGCCGTAGACCTCGGCGGAGCTCTTGATCTCGGGCAACATCGACATCGGGATGCCCATGTCGTTGGCGATTTCCTCGTCCCAGTCGAGGGTCTTGAGGTCCATCAGCATGGTGCGCGAGGCGTTGGTGACGTCGGTGTAGTGGACGCCGCCATCGGTGCCGCCGGTCAGGTTCCACAGCACCCAGCTGTCGATGGTGCCCATCAGCAGCTTGCCCTGGTCGGCCTTCTCGCGGGCGCCGTCAACGTTGTCGAGGATCCACTTGACCTTCGGGCCACAGAAGTAGGTGGCCAGCGGCAGGCCGACGCGGTCCTTGTACTTGTCAGGGTTGCCGCCGCCGAGCTCCTCGACGATCTTCTGGGTGCGGGTGTCCTGCCAGACGATGGCGTTGTAGACCGGCTGGCCGGTCTCCTTGTCCCAGACGACGGTGGTCTCGCGCTGGTTGGTGATGCCGACGGCAGCGAGCTGGTGGCGGTTGATGCCGGCTCGTCCGAGCGCGATGCCGATGACCTCACGGACGTTCTGGTCGATCTCGACGGGGTCGTGCTCCACCCAGCCGGCGCGGGGGAAGATCTGCTCATGTTCCTTCTGGCCGGTGGCGACGATCTTGCCCGCGTGGTCGAAGAGGATCGCGCGGCTGCTGGTGGTGCCCTGGTCGATCGCCAGCACATACTTCTTGTCGTCAGACATGGAGTTCCTTCCGGGTCTTCGTTGACCGCGTCCACCACCTTGGTGGACGCATCAGCCTCCATGGCATCACGACTGCACTCAAGAAGCGAGAGCGCTGCACTGACGTGCAACACCGTTCTCGACGACTGCACAGCTGATCGACCCCCTCCTCCCATGGACGCCCTGAACGGACTAGGTTCTAGTCATGCCCGAATGGTCAGAGGAACTCGTCACGGCGGCCACCATGTACTACGCCCAGGGCGAGACGATGGAGACGATCGCCCGACACCTGGGGACCTCGCGCAGCACGGTCTCTCGGCTCCTGAAGGAGGCCCGCCACACGGGGCTGGTGCGCATCTCCATCAACCCTCGTGCCACGGACCGTTCCTCGGTGGGCTCAACTCTGGAACGACTCTTTGGGATCACGGTCACGATCGTGCAGGTTCGCGACACCGCCTCCGAGTTGCACCGGGTCAACCAGGTGGCCAGGGTGGCTGCGCAGAGCATCTCCGATGCCATCGAGGACGAGGACACCGTCGGGGTGGCCTGGGGCAACACCACCGCAGCGATCGTGGAGCACGTCACGCCGCGCCAACTGCATGGCGTCCGGGTGGTGCAGTTGAACGGCGGTGCGAACGGGAGCTCGACCGGGATCCCCTATGTCGGCGCGATCATCGGGCCGATGGCGGCAGCCTGGTCGGCCACTCCCCTGTTGTTCCCGGTCCCGGCCTTCTTCGACTATGCCGAGACCCGGCAGGCGATGTGGCGTGAACGCAGCGTCCAGGCGATGCTGGCGATCCAGCGGCGAGCTGACGTCGCGGTCTTCGGGGTGGGCTCGGTGAACTCACCGGTCCCTTCGCATGTCTATTCGCAGGGCTACCTCGATGAGAAGGACTTCGCCACGCTGACCGCAGAGAAAGTGGTCGGCGACGTCTGCACCGTGCTCCTGCGCGCCGACGGCAGCTGGCGTGACATCAGCCTCAACGCTCGGGCGAGCGGCCCGACGCCGCAGGAATTGCAGCGCATCCCGCGCCGGTTCTGCGTCGCGGCAGGCACCGGCAAGGCACTCCCGCTGTTGGGGGCGCTGCGGGCGCGGGTGGCCACCGACCTGATCGTCGACGACGCCACCGCGCGTGCGGTCCTGGACCTGCTCTGACCTGCCTCAGCCCAACTCGATGAGGAACTCCCGCACCGTGTAGCCGGCGACCAGGTCCACCCAGCCGATCTCGGGTTCGCGGACGACCCGGGGTTTGCGCGCCAACAGGGCCCTCAACAGCACATCGGTCTCATGCAGGGCCAGGGGCTGGCCGGGGCAGCGGTGGGCGCCGTCGCCGAAGCTGAGCCCGGCCCCGGAGTCCTCGTCACCGTTCGCGCAGCGGACGTCGATGTCGACCAGGTCCCCCTCGGCGAAATCCGCGAAGGGCTGCTGGATGCGTCGATACAGGTTGCCCACCACCGGGTCGCGCCGGATGAGGTCCTCCAGGATCGCCAGACGCTCGTCGAGTGCAGAAGCCTCGTAGCGCTGGCGCAGGTCGGCGTCCCGGAGCAACTGCCAGAGAGACATCGCCATGAACTCGCGGGTGGTGACCATGCCGGCGGTGCCGTAGGTGACCGATTCGATGAGGATGTCGATGTCGGAGTAGCCCTCGGCGATGAGGTGGCTGATGATGTCGTCGCGGGGCTCGCTGCGGCGGGCTCGGACCGCAGGGCGCACGTCGGACCACCAGAACCGCCCGATCGGCACCAGCCCATGCCAGGCGGCGCGCGCCCACTGTGAGGGGGTGCGGCCCAGGTCGGGGCGGGTGATGTCGAAGGGGGGTTGCCGAAAAAAGGACTCCAGTCGACGGGACATGGCGATCACCTCGGAGGCGTCCAGCCCCACGATCCGAGCCGTCACGTCGACGGCGAAATGGAGCGCCAGCTCATCGACGGCAACGACCTCGCCGGGGGCGATGGGCCCCACCCACCGCTGCAGGGCCTGGTCCATCAGCGCGGTGTACTCGGCGGCGACCACGGTCGGGGCGAAGAAGCGCGCCACCTTGCGGCGCTGTTCGTCGTGGATCGGGCCGTCACTGATCAGGATCGGGCGGTGCTCCAGCTTGCCTTTCGGGATGAACTCGGCGGTGAAACCGGCCTGGGTGGTCTGGTGTCGGGCGCGCAGCACCTCGCGAGCGGGTTTCGCGGCGCGGATCCGCCAGGCGCCGCAGGAATGCTCGACCGGGGGCAGGTCAGGGCGAGGGGTGCGTGCCCGGATCAGGTGCAGGATGTCGCGCTGCCAGCCCGGAACAGTGCGCCAGGCGATGTCGACCCAGCCGGCCTGCTCCATGGCCCCCGCGAGTTCGGGCATGGTCGCGAAGTCGTCGACGGTGCGGTGGAGGTACTCGTACAGGGCGGCATCACCATCAATCACCCGCGCCAGCGGGATGATGATCCGCCGGTTGACCAGCCCCCACTTTCGGGCGGCCGCCGCCGAACCGCGCACCGAGTAGTCCTCGGCCACCAGCGGCGCCCCCGGGCGCGACACCTCACGGATCGCGCGCAGGGCGCCGTCCAGGTCGCCGACATTGCGCAGCAGGTAACAGGCGAGGACGCCATCAGCAAGCGGCAACTCCAGTTCTGCGCAGAGCTCACGCAGGTCCTCGGCGCGGGACTGGTGGAACTCGACCCCGTCGGGCCAGGCGCGGGCGCGGGCCTGGTCCAACATGCCGCCGGAGGCATCCACCCCGATGATGCGCGGTTGAAGCCCTCGACGACCAGCGGCCTCCAGCAGCTGGCGGGTCGACAATCCGGACCCGCAGCCGAGGTCGAAGAGCACCGGCTCGGCGGCGTCCATCTGGTCGAGCAGGGCCTCGGCGGCCCGGCGCAGGTGGGCGCGGTAGCCGGGGTTGAGCGCCACCATCAGGTCATACTTGCGGGCAGCAGCGTCGAAGCCGGAGGTGACGTCAATCATGGTCGGAGCACTCCTTGGGCAGTGGCGGAGACGAGGCGGAAACGGTCGGGGCCCGGCATCGCAGCCCATTGTCGGGTCAGGGCGGCCACCAGCTCGGTCGCGGGCGTGGCAGGGTCCATCACGGCGCGCTGGTCGGCGACCGACAACCGAGCAAAGGCATCGAAGAGCTGGACAGTCGCATCCCCGGAGAGCTTGAGGACAGCGCCCAGCGCCGCCAGCCGGAGCGCTCGGGTACCACGGGGCGCAGCGACCGGCCGACCGCCGAGTACCGCGTCCAGGACATCGTCGGCCTGGGCGAGGCTGGCGAACACGCTGTAGCCGGTGATCGGGTTGAGCTGGTCGCCGGCAGCCCCGAATGGCGGCACGCCCGACCCGCGGGGCAGGTGGGTGAGCGGGATGTGGACGCGTTCGACCTCGGCAGCCCGTCGCGCCTCCTCGGGGACGCCGAGCAGGTCCAGCCGTGCGCCCAGCCTGCGCTCCAGTTCCGCCGAACGCAGTGCCGGCGAGCCCGCCAGGCAGGTCTCCTCGGCCAGGACCCGCCCGTCCGGGAGCGGGATCAGGTAGCAGAAGCTGGGCTCCTCGGTCCCCCACCGCGCGCGCCCGTCATGGGGCGTCCACTCCATCAGCACCGCCTCGTCGCCGCGCAGGAGTTTCTCCGACCACCCCCTCGGCAGCATCAGCCCGAATGCCGTCTGCGCCGGTCCACCCCCGGGGACGCCCGCAGGCCGCGAGCCGCGACAGTCCACCACGGCGCCCGGCAGCGCCGCGAGCTCGGCATCGTCCACGACCCTCTCGACGACCTCGGCCCCCTCGATCGACAAGGCCTGCTGCAGCCGCGGGGTGTCGAGCACGAGGTACGGCTCCGGAAGGACATGCACGGCACCGGTGCGCATCACGGTCCGTTTCGACCGCGCCCCGACCACCTCGTCGGGCAACCATTCGGGGAGCTGGTGCGCCCACCCGCCATAGGTGTTCCGCCACAGCCGCGCCGGTCGGGGGTCAACCACCCGAACCCGCAGGCCCCGGGCGAGGGCGCGGTGGGCCAGCGTGCGCCCGGCCGGGCCCAACCCCACCACCGTCAGGTCGGGAGCGCTCACGCCGGCCGCCCCACCAGCACCGAGGCGCGGGCGGCGGTCAGCGCCTTGCGCCAGGTCGGCACCCGGGCGCGGGTGCTGAACACGTCGTAGTCACTGGCCTCGATCCGCTCCAGGATCTGGGAGTACAGCAGCTGCGCAGTGCCGACGCAGCGGCGTGAAGCCGGCGGGAGCATCGGCAACCCGGCATCCGCCTGCCGATAGAGCTCACGGTTGCGCTCGATCTGGAAGCGCATCACCTCGCGCCACGGCTCGTCGGCGATACGGCGGGCAGGGTCGGCGCCGAACCGGGCCAGGTCCTCCTGGGGGATGTACACGCGCCCGCGATCCAGATCCTCCCCCACATCACGAAGGAAGTTGGTGAGCTGGAAGGCGAAGCCCAGGGCCCGGGCGGGTTCGCGCGCGGCCGGGTCGAGCGGCTGCAGCACTGGCAGCATCATCTCCCCGATCACCGCCGCGGACCCCTCCATGTAGCCGAGCAGGTCGGGCCAGGTGGCATAGCTCTCGGTGTCCAGGTCCATCGTCATGGCACCGAAGAACCGGTCGAAACATTCGGTGTCGATCCCGCACTCCCTGACGGTGGACGCGACCGCGGCCAGGACGGGGGTGGAGTCCTCCCCCGCGAGCGCGGCCTCGAACTGGTCCTGGAAGCCGGCCAGCGCGGCCCCGGTGGCCGGCAACAGGGCGGCATCGCTGGTGGCGCTGGGGGCGTCCACGATGTCATCGGCCAGTCGGCACAGGGCGTAGATGGCGAAGACGTGGCGGCGCTGCGGGCGGGGCAACAGCATGGCGCCCCAGTAGTAGGTGGTGCCGTGCTGCCAGGTGAGCCGGGCGCATTCGCGGTAGCCAGCCGCGAGTTGGACGGTCCCTGAAGGGCTCATGGCAGCCATTGCTCCACTCGCTGGGCGGCCAGCTTGCCGCTGATCAGCACCATCGGCACCCCGACGCCGGGCACCGTCGAGGAGCCTGCGAAGAACAATCCCGGCACTCGACGATCATGGTTCGCGGGTCGGAAGGGGCCGGTCTGGCGGAAGAGGTGGGCCAGGCCGAACGGGGTTCCACCGCCCATCCCCAGCCCGGCCCAGTCCAGCGGGGTGACCAGGTGCTCGGTGACGATCTCGGTCGGGTAGCCCTCCCGGTCCAGGAAGGTGGCGAGCCGTTCGCGGAAGGGCTCGCGTTCGGCGGTCCAGTCGACACGTCCGTCAAGGTTGGGGGCCGGTTCGAGGACATAGAGCGTGTGGCAGCCCTCGGGCGCCAACCCGGGCTCGCCCAGCGAGGACACCGTGACCAGCCGTGCCGGGTCGGGCATCAGCTCGCCGCGATCGACGAGCGCCTCGAAGCAGCCCTCCCACTGTTCACCGAAGTGGATGTTGTGGTGGGCGGCCCGCTCGGGCAGCTCCCCGCGGACACCGACATGCCACAGCACCGCCGAGGGCGAGTAGACCGGGCGGCGCAGGGATCGGGGCAACCGCAGCTCGGGCAGCAGCGTGCGGTAGGCGTGGGGCGCATCCAGGGTGCACACCACCGCGTCCGCGCTGAGCGGCCCACCGTCGGTCCTCACCCCGGCCACCACCCCATCGGGACGACGCAGCAGCGCGGTGACACTCCTCCCGTACTCGATGGTCGCCGAGCGCTCCACCACCTCGGCCATCCCCGCGGGGATCGCGCCCATGCCGCCCTCTGGCAGCCACACGCCACGGTAGGTGTCCATGTAGGTGATCACGGCGTAGACACCGAGCGCGGTGGCGGGGGACAGGCCGGCATACAGCGCCTGGAAGGTCAGCATCCGGCGCAGCCGGGGGTCACTGATCCGCTTGTTGATCATGGACTGCAGCGGTCCGAAGGCACCCCGTCGCACCAGTCCGGCCGCCGCCAGCGGGTGGGCGAGCAGGTCCAGCACAGAGTCGTAGTTGGTGTCGATGAAGTGTGGCAGTTCCAGCTCGTACAGGCGGGCCAGGTCGGCCTCGAGGTCCACGAAGGACGCCGCCTCCGCCGCTCCGGCCAGTTTCTCGATCTCGGCGGCAGTGGCGGCGGTCGAGTCCCGGACCAACAACTCGCTGCCGTCGGCGAAGATGCCGCGGTAGGCCGGGTCCAGCCGCCGCATCGGGACCGCCTCGGCCTGGGAGGAGCCTGCAGCCCGCAGGGGTTCGTCGAGCAGCTCGGGCATCGTCATCACGGTCGGACCGAGGTCGAAGGAGAACCCCTCCTGGACGCGTCGCAGCCCGCGTCCCCCCGGCACCGCCTCGCGTTCGACGACGGTGACCTGGTGCCCCTGGCCAATCAGGTGACAGGCGGCCGACAGGCCGGCCAGTCCGGCCCCGATGACGATGACTCGACTCATGACTGCCTCCAAGCTAGTCGTTCCAGCGCTCCGGTCAGCCCTTCGACCGCGGCCGGCGGCACCAGCGGGCTGGCCAGAGCCTCCCTGGCACGGTCGACGCCGCGCTCGATCAGGGTCTCCACTCGCTCCCGGACGCCGCAGCGATCCAGCTCCTGCCGCAATTCCTGCACCTCGGCGTGGGCCAGCTGCCCCTGGCCGACCCGCACCAACAGCTCGCGTCCGCTGTCACCGAGGTGCTGGCTGGCCAGCGCGAGGGCGACGGTCGCCTTGCCCTGCTCCAGGTCGTCGTCGACGGACTTGCCGGTCCGGGCCGGGTCGCCCCAGATGCCCAGGGCGTCATCGCGAAGGCCGAAGACCTCCCCGGCATGCCAGCCGAAGGCCATCAGCGCCTCGACCAGGGCGTGGTCGGCACCGCCGATCAGGGCCCCCAACTGGAGCGGCCGCTGGACGGTGTAGGCACCGGACTTGAGTCGCGACACCTCGCGGGCCTGCTCCAGGTCGCGGCGACGCAGGGCGGTACCAGTGAGGTCCCGCTGCTGGCCAAGCACCAGTTCGACGACCATCAGCCGCCACACCCGGCGCACAGGTTCGGGCAGGTATCCGACCAGGTGGTCGGCCTCGGCATGGGCCAGGTCCCCGGCCAGGATCGCGATGTGCTCACCGAAGGCACGCGAGTCGCCGGCGTCCCCCCGCGTCGCGTGCAGGTCGCGGGCGCGGGCGTGCACGCTGGGCCGGCCCCGTCGCAGCTCGGCGGCGTCCATCACGTCGTCGTGGACCAGGGCGAAGACGTGCAGCAACTCCAGGGCCGCACCCAGTTGCACCACCTGGGCGTACTTGTCGGCCGGGGCGCCGGCCGCGACCCAGCCCCAGTGCACCATCTCAGGACGCAGCCGCTTGCCGCCCGCAGCTGCCTCTGCCAGCAGTTGAGGAAGCGCCAGCTCAGCCAGCAGGTCATCGTCGGTCACCCCGAGCCCGTGCCAGGCCCCGGCCACATCCTCCACCCAGGTCCGCAGACGGTCATCGACGGCGGCGAGGACCTCGTCGGCGGTCACTGCCATGGGTCCTCCCCCAGGGCCTCGAACTGGAGCACCGACCAGGGGCTCAACAATCTGGGAAGCGTGGCCGCGGTGCGCCGGAGTTCGGACCAGGGCACCCAGTCCATCTCGCAGACCTCCGCCGGGTCGAGGCGGATCGCATCCGGGTCGACCTCGCCCACCATCACCGGGCAGAGCTCGTTCTCGACCACGCCGCTGGCGTCCACCGCGCGGTAGCGGAAGTCCGGCAGCACCACCCGAAGGCCGGTGGGCGCGACGCCCAGTTCCTCGGTGACGCGCCGCAGCGCCGCCTCGACCGGTGATTCCCCCGGGCGCACGTGGCCGCAGGCGGAGTTCGTCCACGCTCCCGGCCAGGTGGTCTTGTGCAGGGCGCGTCGGGTGATGAGCACCTTGCCGTCCGGTCGGCGCAGGTGGGTCGAGAAGGCCTTGTGCAGCGGCGTGTTTCGATCATGGACGCCGAGGCGCGGCGCAGTCCCGAGTTCTTCACCCCGGTCGTCGACGAGGACCACGACATCCTCGGTGTCCTCGGGCTGGCCCCGCAACAGGTCCAGGAGTCCCTGCATCTGCCCGTGCTGGGCGGGGCTGAGTCGTTCCGCTCCGGCGCCGTGCACGACGGGCCAGCCCGCCTCGAGCAGCGTGCGTCCGGCCTCGGTCAACTGCACGTGGGTGCGCCGGCCTCGGCCCCGCTCCCCCTCCCGGTTGACCAGGCCGCGCTCCTCGGCGCGGCGCAGCACCTCGCCGGTGGCCTGCGGGGTCATGTGGCAGTGCCGCGCCAGGTCGGCCGGTGTGACGCCGGGGTGGTGCAGCACCTGCCCGAGGGTGAGGTAGAGCGTGGGGTCGATGCCGAGGCGTTGCAGGTCCGGGGAGATCTCGTGGGTCAGCTGCTGGCCGATGTGGACCATCGAGCAGTAGGTCGATGTCCTGATCCAGTCCTCCGGGTCTGTCATGCGGCGAAAGTATCAAGTAGTTGATTCCCGCGGGAGCTTTCGGACCAACTTTCGCAGGCCCCCCACTCCGGGGAACCGTGGTCGCGTCGGCGCAGTCCAGATCGTGGTGCCAGCCCCACCCCACTGCGCGAGCAGGTGATTCGCGGCCAGGACCCCGGTGGTGGCCGCCCGTTCCATCAGCGCCACCGGGTAGTCGCAGCGGATACCGTCCCCGGCCAGAACCACCCGCTCTGAGGGGGTGGCGACGCCCGGTCGCTCCTGCCAGGGCGAGGTGTCAACCAGAGGACAGTCATGGCGGACGAGCCACTCCTCCCCCAGCACCCGAGCACCGACCAGTTCGGGATGCAGCAGGTCCTGGTTGGCGGCGAGATCGGCTCGCACCTGCTCATGGGTCGCGTCCTCGGGGATCGCATAGGCGTGCAGCTCGACCACGCTACCCCCGTGACGCTCCGCCCAGTCCCGCGCGGAGTCCTCGAACTGGTGCACCATCGAGACGTTGTCGAGCATGCCGTAGTTGCTGGTGCCCAGGAAGTCGGGGCTCCCGGGAGCAACCGGCCGGTCGTACCAGCGTCGCCAGACCGCGAAGCGGGGGGCGGTGCGCAGGGAGGCGATGCGGTCACGCCAGCCAGCATCACCCAGGCTGGGGCTGGCTGCCACCAGCCCCTGCAGGGGACGCACGTCGGTCGCGAGCACCACGGCGTCTGCCTCGATCTCACCTCGGTGCCCCTCGGGTCCGCCGGTGTGCACCCGGACGCCCCGGCCGGTGTCCTCCATCGAGACTGCCTCGGTGCCCAGCCGGATGCCGGCGCCGAGCGTGCGCAGGTGGCCGGCCAGGGGCGTCCACAGGGCAGTGTCGAAGTCGTCGGCGCTGACGTCGAAGAGCAGGCCCTCGGCGGAGCCGACGAAGTAGGTGTGGAACATGGCCACCAGTTCGCCGCCGGAGAACTCGCTCGGGTCGGCGAAGAAGCTTCGCGCGAAGACTTCGAGGGCCAGGTGGCGGGCTGACTGGGGGAAGCGCAGCCGGTCGAGCACCTGGGCGGCACTGATGCCGTCGTGGTCGGTGAAGGTCTGCGGGAAACGCACGTCCAGCAGGCCCAGGGCGGCGTCCACGTCGACGGAGCGCAGGGCCGACAGCGGGAAGCTGGGTGACTGGAGGACGAAGGTCACCAGGTTGAACGGTGGGGTGCGGGCGACCTTCGCGAAGGAATCCCGTGGTCCGCCGCGCAGCATCAGCGGGTAGTCGGCCACCGGGCGCAGGCGGGACAGGGTGGGGTCGGCGCGGCGCAGCAGGGCGCGCAACTGGTAGTACTGCCGGAAGAAGGCGTGGAAGCCACGACTCATCGGCGTCCACTCGCCGGAGACATCGACCTGCCAGGAGGCCACCCTGCCGCCGAGCTGGGATTCGCGCTCCAGCAACGTCACCTGGACGCCGCGTTCGGCGAGTTCGACGGCTGCAGACAGCCCGGCGATGCCGCCGCCGACGACGACCACGCTCCGGCCGGTGACACGGGAATCGCCGCGCGGACCCGGATGGGCTTCCGCGCGGCGATCACGACCGGGCAACCAGGTCACTGGCCCCACCCGCTCGGCGGCTGCTGGCCGTACTGCTGGGGCGGCTGGGGCGCGGACTGCTGGCCCCAAGGCTGTTGCCCGTACTGCTGGGGCGGCTGCTGCTGACCGTAGCCCTGCTGGGGCTGCCCGTAACCCTGGGGAGGCTGGCCGTACTGCTGCGGGGGCTGCTGCCCGTAACCCTGCTGGGGCTGGCCATAACCCTGCTGGGGCTGGCTGTACGGCTGCTGGCCATAGGGCTGGGGCTGGCCGAACTGCTGGGGAGCACCGTATCCGGGCTGACCGTAGCCGGAGGGCTGCTGGGGCTTCTTGCGGTTCATCAGGAACCAGGCGAGCGCACCGAGAGCGGCCAGGGCGGCGACGCCCAGGAGCACGGGGAGGATCGGGAAGCCCTTGTCCTTGGCCTTGGCCCAGAGGTCATCGTTGGTGTCCGGGCCGCTGGTCCAGGTGATGGTGCGTCCCTGGACCTTGCCCGAGCCGTCCTGCTCGGTGACCTTGCCGGGGAAGGTGACACTCATCGACTGGTCGAAGGAGAACAGGCTCGATGAGCTCTTCTGCTTCATGCCGGAGTTGTCCCACTTAAGCTCCCAGCCGTCGTCGGTCTTGTGGATCGTCATCCCCTTGCCGTCGTTCATCTTGGCGAGCGAGGTGGTGCCGGACACCTTGCACCCGAGGCGGCCACCCTCCTCGTAGGGCTCGGACTTCACGTTGTTGAAGTCCTTCTCCATCTCCTTGGTCGAGCCGCAGATCGTGTCCTTCGTCACCTTTCCAGCGGACGCGGTGGCGGAGTCGACGGAGATGTCGGCACCCACCGTCACCTCATTCTCGTTCTTGACCTCCAGGACGATGTCACTCTTCGAGGCGCCCTGAAAGGCAAACATCAGGGGAACGATGAGCAGCGCGGCGAGCCGCCGGCGGGAGTTCACGGTCATGCCGGTCATGCTAGGGCGAGTCAGGGTCTCAGGGGAATGCCTACGACGACTTCGACGTTACCGAGGGGCCAGATTACCGCCGACTAGACTCGGACGGGCATACGCGATCAGAAGGTGGAACATTCCATGAGCGAGGACATCCGCGACGTCATCATCGTCGGATCCGGACCGGCAGGGTGGACGGCGGCGATCTACACCGCCCGTGCCCAGCTGAAGCCGCTGGTCATCGAGGGAGCCACCGAATCCGGCGGCGCGCTGATGAACACCACCGAGGTGGAGAACTTCCCCGGTTTCACCGAGGGGATCATGGGCCCCGAGCTGATGGCCAACATGCGCGCCCAGGCCGAACGCTTCGGCGCCCAGATCATCACCGATGACGCGATCGAGGTCGAGCTGACCGACACCGTCAAGACCGTCACGACCTCCGAGGGCGAGGTGTACCGCGCCCACGCGGTGATCCTGGCGACCGGGTCGGGCTACCGCCGCCTCGGACTGCCCGATGAGGACCGCCTGTCCGGGCGAGGTGTCTCCTGGTGCGCCACCTGTGACGGCTTCTTCTTCCGTGACAAGAACGTCGCCGTGGTCGGCGGTGGCGACTCCGCCGCCGAGGAGGCCACCTTCCTCACCCGCTTCGCCAAGGAGCTGACGCTGATCCATCGCCGCGACGAGCTGCGGGCGTCCAAGATCATGGCCGACCGGGTGATGGCAGACCCGAAGATCGACCCGCTGTGGAACTCCGAGATCATCGGGCTGGAGGGTGAGAACAAGCTGACCGGCATCCGCGTCCGCAACACCGAGACTGGTGAAGAGAGCAGCTTCCCCGCCGACGGGCTCTTCGTCGCCATTGGCCACGACCCGCGCAGCGAGCTGTTCAAGGGGCAGGTCGACCTCGACCCCGCTGGCTACGTGCTGGTCCAGCACCCCACCACCCAGACCAACCTGCCCGGCGTCTTCGCCTGCGGTGACCTGGTCGACCACACCTACCGCCAGGCCATCACCGCCGCCGGCACCGGTTGCCAGGCCGCCCTGGACGCCGAGCGCTACCTGGCCGAGCTGGCCGATTCACCCGTCGAGACCGCACAGACCCCCGACCCCGCCACCGGCGAGCCGGTCACCAGCGAGTCCTGAACCCACTCCCCCGCCCTAGGATGGGCGCGACGAAAGGAATTCCCATGTCGAATGTTGCCGACGTCACCGATGCCACCTTCACCGACACCGTCGTGAAGTCCGCCAAGCCGGTGCTGGTCGACTACTGGGCCGACTGGTGCTCCCCCTGCAAGCAGCTCTCCCCGATCGTCGATGAGCTGGCTGCCGAGCACGGCGACAAGATCACCTTCGTGAAGATGGACACCAACTCCAACACCCAGGTGCCGGCCTCTCAGGGCATCATGAGCCTGCCGACCCTGCAGCTGTGGGTCGGTGGTGAGGTCGTGAAGTCCCTGACCGGGGCCAAGTCGAAGGCCGCGCTGGTCAAGGCCCTGGACGAGTACCTCTGAGCATGTCCAGCAACGACGGGTCGAGCTGGCGCCACGTCTCCAGCCCCTCGGACGCCCCGGCAGTGGCCGAGGGCACCGAGCCCGTGCCCTCGGCCGCATCGGAGCCGACAACCGCGCCCCAGGGAGCGTCCCGGCTTCGTGGCCGCCGGCGCGGGCCTGCTCGAGCCGCCGAACCGGTCTCCCCGCGCCACCGTGGCCTGCTGATCGGGCTGATCATCTCGGCCCTCGTGGTCGGAGTGGCAGCGATCGGCGGCTACCTGGTCAGCCGCTACACCCCCGAGACCATCAGCACCCAGACGGTCGCTCCGACCCGACCCCCGTTCAAGCTCGAGTTGCCCCTGCAGGTCGGTGAGTACTCCCGCGATGCCAACCAGGGCAACACTCCCACCAAGGGTGTGGACGGGAAGACCACCTTGTCAGCGACCTATTCGAAGGGTGGGCAGCCTGCCTTTGTGCTGCTGGTGGCGCGTCCCTACACCGATGGCAAGGTCTTCATGCAGGACCTGAACATGAACGTGGTCGCCCCGGTGGAGGACGGCATGTGCGGGGTCAGCGGCGACAACAACAACGACGGCTGCTCGCTGATCCGCGACAACACCGGCATCCTCGTGCTCTCGACCGTCGACATGTCACGCACCGACCTGATGGCGCTGACCCGCAGGATCGCCGACCAGATGGCTGGCTGAGGGACGTCCATGGGCCTGCGCAGAGTTCGGACGCTGACGCCGGCCGACCTGGCTGGGCTCTCCCCCTGCCCCGACTGCGGCTGCGGTGGCGAGGGCCGCGAGGAACTCGACCCCCATGCCCGCTGGGCCAGGGCGTCCATGGATCGCTGGGGTTTGTGTGGTGTGGGTCTGGGGCATGACACCTGGCTGCTGCTCTGCCCCCAAGGTTCACTGCCCGAGGACCACCCGCTGGTAACGCGCGCAGACGCCAGCGAGGCCACCCACATGGCAACTCTTCTCGCCCTGCACGTGTCCCACGCAATGCGACGGACTGGAGCCGGCAAGCAACTGGTTCAGAGCGTCGCAGCGCGGCTCGTCGGCCGCGAGACCTTGATGTTGGCTGCGGGCGGGCGGGCTGCGCACCAGTGCGCCACTCCCCCCTCTGAGTGGCTGCTGAAGATCGGTTTCGAGCCGTGTACCCAGGTCAACTACCTTCCCGCCGGTGCACAACGCCTGGTCTTGAGGCTGGACCGCACCGTCACGTGGCGGTCCTGGGCGTTGCCCGACATCGTCCAGCAGCTGACGCACTGGGAACGCAACCCACCACCAGAGGCTGTCGGCAATCTGTCTGCCGCTCAAGCCAGATGATGGGCTTGCGTATGCATGGGTGATGCTGATCACCTGCGTCTGCCTGGGAGGTGACACGGACGCAGGACTGGTCCGCGAGGCCCGACTCGCCGGGCTGCGACTGGCACCCCGACGCTGGCGGGATCTTGTGGTCTCTCTGGGCCTTTCACCGGGTTTCGCCCCGGCTGCAGCTACCGTGGCAACGATTGTTGGAGTGGGCGCCTCTCTGACGACTGGCGCGTACCGACCCAGCGGCCTCGCGTCGGCGTCGCGACCCTTGGCCACCCTGGTCATCGCCGTGTCGACGTCAGTTGTTCTTGCCGCCGCCAGCGTCGCCCTTTCCCGCTTCTCCGGTCGACATGCTCTCTTGCTCCTGGCTCTCCTGCTGCTCTCGTTCATTGCCCTGATGACGCTCAAGGATTTCGGCACGCCGTGGTTCCCCATCACACATCCCTTGGGCGGCTTGTGGCGGCTGATCTACCACGGCGAATCCGTGCGCCTCACGATTCCCGTCCCGCGCTCGTATGCATGGGCGTCCCTCATCACCTGGCTTGTCATTCTGTGTCTTGGGGCGTGGCATTCAGCCCACGTTCAGCGTTGACCCCCTGTTCGCGGCACTTGCCCCGGTGGGGCAAAGTTGGACCTGTGACCGAACCCGAATCGCTTCAGCCTGACCTGCCCCACCCCGACACCCCGGACCAGGCGGCAGCAGTGGCACGAGCGAGCGGTCAGCGTCACGACACCCGGCTGGACCGCTACGTCAACCACTACGCCGACCGTGCGATGGGGCTGCGCGCCTCGGCGGTGCGTTCGCTGTTCTCGGTGGCCTCACGTCCTGAGGTGGTCTCGCTGGCCGGTGGCATGCCGAACATCGTGGACCTCCCATTGAACGTGGTGGCCCAGGCCATGGACAGCGTGGTGATGAACCAGGGTGCGATGGCCATGCAGTACGGCTCGGGCCAGGGCGAACCGTTCATGCGGGAGAAGATCTGCGAGGTGATGGCGCTGGAGGGCATCCAGGCCCACCCCGACGACGTGGTGGTGACCGTCGGCTCCCAGCAGGCACTGGACCTGGTCACCCGCATCTTCTGCGACCCGGGCGATGTGATCCTGGCCGAGGCGCCGAGTTACGTCGGTGCGCTCAGCACCTTCGCCAGCTATGAGACCGACGTGGTCCACGTCGGGATGGATGACAACGGCCTGCAACCCGATGCCCTGCGCGCGGCCGTCGCAGCCGTCAAGGCCAGCGGGCGCCAGGCGAAGTTCCTGTACACGATCCCCAACTTCAACAACCCCTCCGGGATCACCCAGACACTGGAGCGACGCCGCGAGTTGATCCAGGTCGCCCAGGACCTTGACATCCTGATCGTGGAGGACAACCCCTACGGCCTGCTCACCCTCGATGGTGACCCGATGCCGGCGATGCGCTCCATGGAAGCCGACCGCGTCATCTACCTCGGTTCCTTCTCCAAGACCTTCGCACCCGGCTTCCGCGTGGGCTGGGTGCTCGCGCCACATGCCGTCCGCGAGAAGCTGCTCCTCGCCCAGGAGGCTGCCGTCCTGTCGCCGCCGGTCTTCAGTCAGTACGCGGTGGCCGCCTACCTCGACCAGCATGACTGGAAGGGACAGATCGTCTCCTTCCGCGACATGTACCGGGCCCGACGGGACGCGATGCTGCAGGCGCTGGAGGAGTTCATGCCCCCGGGCACCGAATGGACTCACCCGGCAGGCGGCTTCTTCGTCTGGCTCACCCTGCCCGAGGGTCTGGACGCTCAGGCCATGCTGCCCCGCGGCATCTCCGGACGCGTCGCCTTCGTGCCCGGCAATGCCTTCTACGCCGACGGCTTCGGCACCCGCAACATCCGCCTGTCCTACTGCTACCCCACCCCGGAGAAGATCCGCGAAGGCGTGCGGCGACTGGCAGCCGTGATGAACCAGGAACTCGAGCTGCGCGACACCTTCGGCCTGCGCGGCAACACCGGACGCCGCCAGATTGATCACGGTGCGCCCGGCCCGAACGTCCAGTGACTGCCCCACGTCCGTGAGAGAGGGAACCATGAGCGAGCAGACCACTCCCCTGCCCCGGGTCATCGTGCTGTCAGGAGGGCTGTCCCATGAGCGCGACGTGTCCATCAGGTCCGGACGACGGGTGACGATGGCACTGCGGGAACAGGGACACGAGGTGATCGAGTCCGACATCGGCTCCGGTCTGGTGGACCTCCTGCGATCCAATCCCGATGCCGTGGTGGTCTCGATGCTGCACGGCGGCGTCGGTGAGGATGGCGCCCTGCGAGAGGTCTTCGACCTGGTTGGCGCCCGCTACGTCGGGTCCGACGGACGCGCCTCACGACTGGCCTGGGACAAGTCCATCGCGACCCCGGTGCTGGCACGCCGCGGAGTGACTGTGCCCAAGCAGGTGGTGTTGCCCCATGAGGTCTTCCGTGAGCTGGGCGCTGCCGCGCTGGTGGACTCCATCGCCGAGTCCATGGGCTTCCCCCTGATGGTGAAGCCTGCCCGCTCCGGCTCGGCCCTGGGGTGCTCCCGCGTCGACAGCACCGACGAACTGCCCAGCGCCATGGTCGGCGCCTATGCCTACGGCACTGAGACGGTGGTGGAGGAGTTCATCGAGGGCACCGAGGTCGCCGTCGCGGTCGTCGCCTGCGGTGATGACGTGCGCGTGCTGCCAGCGGTGGAGATCCGGCCCGATTCCGGTGTCTACGACTACGAGGCCCGCTACACCGCTGGCGCCACCCGCTTCCTGGTGCCCGCAGAGATCTCAGCGGAGACCGCCGCCAAGTGCGAGGCGATGGCCAGGACAGTGCACCACGCACTCGGGCTCGATGGCGTCCACCGCATCGACATCATGATCAACAAGGACGGCGAACCGGTCTTCCTGGAGAGCAACGTCTCCCCCGGCATGACGGAGACCTCCCTGGTTCCGCTGGCATTGGAGGCCGCTGGGCTCGACCTGGGCGCTGAGATGAGCCGCCTCGTGGTTGCTGCCGCCGAGCGTTGATCATGGTTCGACTCAAGCGACTGCTGGTCTTGCTCGTCGGTGTCATCATCGCGACGATCATGGTTTTCCTGGGGCTGTGGCAGGCGAACACCTTCCGTACTCAGGGGGCCCAGGCCAACGAGGAACGTGCCGCATTGGCACCAGTCCCGCTACCCTCGAAGGCTCATGGCACCCAGGTTGCCGAACTCTATGGCCGCCAGGTGACCCTGACCGGCGAGTACCTCCCGGAGTACCAGTACTACGTGGGCACGAAGCCACCGCTCTCCGTGGTGACCGCCTTCAGGGCCAAGGACGGCACCGTCGTCGCCATCGTGCGCGGGCAGGTGACATCCAGGGAGACGCCCAGTTCGCCGCCGACCGGGGTCGTGACCCAAACCGGCCTGTTGATGCCCTCCCAGAAGGATGTCACCGGTGACCCATCCCCCGGGCTGCCGACCCCCCGCATTCCGCAGGTGCGGCTGGAGAGGCTGGCCCAGGAGTGGCCCGCGCCCCTGCTCAACGGTTACCTCACCCTCGGCGCTGAGGACGCGACCGCGCAGAGCCTGACCCCCAGCCAGGTCGTGCTTCCCGAGGGTGAGGGCCACCAGCGCAACGCCGGATACGCCCTCCAGTGGTGGGTTTTCGCGGTTTTTGCCCTGATCATGACCTTCATCTGGGCACGGAGCATCAAGGACCCCGGGCTCCCGCAGGCACCCGAAAACACGCATGAGACGCCCGGATAGACTCACAGGGTGACCTCACCCCACCAGGCCCAGCACCCCGTCGACCCCGAGCGACCGCTCGAGGCAGATCCTGCCCAGGCAGCGGTCGATCCGCTTCCCGCAGGAGCCGAGGAGACCGCTCCCCCGCAGGTCGTCTCCGAGGACAGCATCGTCGCCGACGACCTCGAAGGCATCCGCGGCGCGCTCACCCGCTACCGGATCATGGCCTGGGTGGTGGGCACCCTTTTGGTCGTCCTGGTGTGCATCGGGATGCCCCTGAAGTACCTCTGGAACGACGACCGGGTCGTCACCTGGACCGGTGTTCCGCACGGCTGGCTCTACATGCTCCTGATCATCACCGCTGTTGATCTTGGACGCCGCGTCCGCTGGTCCTGGACGCGACTGGCTCTTATCGCTCTCGCGGGCACAGTTCCCTTCCTGTCCTTCGTCGCTGAGCACTCCGCGACCAAGGACGTACGGGCCAAAATCGCCAAGCTCGAGCGTGATGGGATCGCCTGACACCTGGCCTTATGTCGACAAATAGCTTTGTCTATGAGTTGATGATCCGCAGGATCCGGTCGAGATCGTCTTGATCGCCGAACTCGATGACGATTCGACCGCGGTTCTTCCCGGCCGTCACCTTCACCCTCGTGTCGAAGTGGTCAGTGAGCTCTTCCTGGAGTCTGAGGGCGCGGTCCGATTGCGGACGCGGCTGACGTGACCGGGGCTCGACGGTCCCCTGCTTGCCCAATGCCACTATCTCCTCGGTAGTGCGCACGGAGAGTCCCTCGGCCACGATGCGCTGGGCCAGGCGTTCCTGCTGCAGCGGGTCTTCAAGAGCGAGCAATGCTCTCGCATGCCCGGCCGAGAGGACTCCAGCCGCGACCCGGCGCTGGACCGGGCTCGGCAGCTTGAGCAGGCGCAGGGTGTTGGAGATCTGCGGCCGGGACCGCTTGATCCGGGTCGACAGCTCCTCCTTGGTGCAGTTGAAGTCGTCAAGGAGCTGCTGGTAGGCAGCGGCCTCCTCCAGGGGGTTCAGCTCAGCACGGTGGAGGTTCTCCAGCAGGGCATCGCGCAGCATGTCGGTGTCGTCCGTGCCACGAACGATGGCCGGGATGGTCTCCATGCCAGCGCGGAGGGAGGCCCGTAGGCGTCGCTCCCCCATGATCAACTCGTAGCCGTCCTCGGTGCGACGCACCACGATTGGCTGCAGGACGCCTACTTCGGCGATGGACTGGGACAGCTCCTCCAGGGAATCCTCGTCGAAAACGGTGCGCGGCTGACGAGAATTGGGTGTCACCAGCTTCAGCGGAATCTCGGCATAGGTCGAGCCGTCCTCGAGTGGCGCGGACTCCAACGGTCGGTCATCCGGCGGTGAGGTTTTCCCACGCCTGTTCTGCTCGCGCGGCGCCGTGCCCGCGTGACCGCCTTCTCCGGCCTCCGGCCCGGGTGCTGTCTTGATGGAGCCCTGAGACTCGGCAGCCTCACTGGTGGGCCGGAACAGCTCCCCCAAACCGCGACCGAGACCGCTCTGCTTCCCTGCCATCACTCCGTCCTTCCCGCGTCACGTGACGCCATCTCTGCTGCGGCCTCTCGGTAGGCCAGCGATCCGGCCGAACGCCCGTCGTAACTCAACACCGTCAGTCCATAGCTCGGCGCCTCCGAAATGCGTACAGATCGGGGAATCGGCGTGGTCAGCGTCTCCTCGGGAAAGTGCTGCCTGACTTCGGCGGCTACTTGATGCGCCAGCTTGTTGCGAGTATCGAACATGGTGAGGAGTACCGTCCCCAGTCTCAGGTTCGCGTTGAGCTCACCCTTGACGATGTTGATCGTCTTCATGAGCTGGGACAGGCCCTCCAACGCGTAGTACTCGCACTGGATGGGGACAAGGATGTCGGTGGCCGCGACAAGGGCGTTGAGAGTCAGCAGGCCCAGCGACGGTGGGCAGTCCAGGAACACGTAGTCAACCTCGTTCTCGGCGACGTAGTGGCGGACGGCTTTGTTCAGTCGCTGTTCTCGCCCCATGGCCGAAACCAGTTCGATCTCAGCTCCGGCGAGGTCGATAGTGGCGGGCACGACCCAGAGGTGGCCCTCTTCTGGCGAGGGCACGGCGACGTCGTCGATAGAGGCTCCCTCAAGCAGGACCTCGTAGGTTCCTTCCGTGCCCGGTTCATGATCAACGCCGAGCGCGGTGGACGCGTTGCCCTGCGGGTCGGCATCAATGACCAGCACCTTGAGTCCACCAAGAGCGAGCGCGGCGGCCAGATTGACCGTGCTGGTGGTCTTTCCCACGCCGCCCTTCTGGTTCGCCACCACGATGACGCGCGGTCTCTTCGGGCGGGGGAGTGTCGGTGCTAGCTGGGTTTCACGTGAAACTGCCTCATGCCCATCTCGTTGGTTCTTCGCGGGGGACCCCAGGGCTGGGGCTCCCGACGCCAGAGTGTCGGCCCGGGGTTCCGGCTCCTCGTCGGTCTCGTACATCAGGCGCCGCGGCTTGTCCATCTCTGGTGTTTCACGTGAAACGCCATCCTTCTTCTTGGACTTCTTGCCCATCCAGAACCCTCCCAGTTGGAGCGACAGGGGGATCGCTCATCAACGACAGGAGTCTAGTGGCTCGGTGTGACGCCGGGGGAAGCGCACCGGGCGGGTCGAGTGTTTCACGTGAAACGGCCGCCCAGCCGGGTGCGTCAGGCGGTTCTCCGAACAACAACGGCCTGGGTGGGCTCCGCCAGCTGGTGCGCCCGGATCGACATGACCGTGGCGGACAACCGACGACGCGCGAGCTCAGCGGCATGCTCATTGACCTCGGCCTCAGCCCGCTCGCCCTTGAGGGCGATCAATTGGCCGTGGGGAAGCAAATAAGGCGCGGTCCACCTGACCAGTTTGTCCAGGGGAGCGACGGCGCGACAGGTCACGACGTCGGGGGTGAGCTTCTGCTCCTCGGCCCGGCCTCGAATCACACGGACTCGATCACCCAGCCCCAACTCGGCCACGGCCAGGTCGAGGAACTCAGCGCGGCGCTTCAGGGACTCGACGAGAGTGACTCGTAGGTCTGGACGCAGGATGGCCACCGGGAGTCCCGGAAGTCCCGCGCCGGAGCCGATGTCGACGACGTCGGTTCCCTGGGGGAGCAGCTCGGAGAGCGCGGCGCAGTTCAAGATGTGTCGCGACCAGATGCGTTCAGGTTCACGAGGCCCCAGCAGCCCCCACTCAATGCCGCGCCGAGTCACTATGTCGACATAGCGACTAATGTGCTCGAACCTTGGCCCGTAGACCGCCACAGCGACCTCACGCGCTTGCTCGTCCAGCTGATCACTCACCGAGTACCTCCGCCCCCAGCCTAGAGCGTGTGGGGAGATGGTCCGCAGGTCAACGCCAAGGTCGGCCTCGAGGCGACCGCCACCTCCAGTTCGCGATGACGCCGGAGGAGACAAAGCGGCCGAGCTCTGAGCTGCTGTCAGAACTCGGCCGCAGAATCCGTACTGCGCCACCACCGAATCAGGGGAGGATGATCACCCGACGGTTTGGCTCCACGCCTTCAGACTCCGAGACCAGACCCTCGCTGGCGACGATGTCGTGGACGATCTTGCGCTCGAAGGGGTTCATCGGCGCCATGCGCACCTGCTCGCCGGTTTCCTTGACCTCAGCGATGGCCTCCTTGGCCAGCCCGGTGAGCTCGATGCGTCGGCGCTCGCGGTGGCCGGCGATGTCCAGCATGAGTCGTGAACGGTGCCCGGTCTCGGTCATGACGACCAGACGGGCCAGCTCCTGGAGGGCGTCCAGGACCTCACCGTTCTTGCCGACGAGTTGATCGGTGTCGGTGACGATCGACACGTGCGCCCGGCCGCCTTCGACGAAGATGTCGATGTCGCCGTCCATGTCGGCGATGTTGAGCAGCTCCTCGAGGTAGTCGGCGGCCAGATCGGCCTCGGCGTCCAGTCGCTCGGCGGCCGACTCCTTGGGCGGGGCCTCGACGTCCGCGCCCTCCTCGTCGTCCTGGCCGGCATCGCGGGCCACAGCAGGGGCAGCCAGGGGAGCGGCGTCCGGGGCGGGAACCGCGTCCCGATCGTCTTCTCGGGCCGCCTCGGGGGTGTCGCTGGTGGGCACGTCCACCCGGCTTTCGGGGGTCTGCTCGTGCAGGGGAATGTCAGTCACGATGTCT
Source organism: Aestuariimicrobium sp. p3-SID1156 (assembly GCF_025144225.1). GTDB lineage: Bacteria > Actinomycetota > Actinomycetes > Propionibacteriales > Propionibacteriaceae > Aestuariimicrobium. Next base: position 119,682 of record NZ_JALXXB010000001.1, on the reverse strand, counting down.
CCTCGTCAGGGGCCTGCTTCGATTGGGCCCAGGGTCTGTGTCACTGGGACGCCGTGAGCCAGGCGTCAGGGGCAGCTGGTTCACCGGCGTCTGGTGGGGTGGTTCTACTTCTTCTTGCGTGCCGAGCGCGTCTGCCGCACGGGCTGTTGACGCGAAACGACCTGCTTGGTGCCGGTGGCGTCCGTGCGGACGGTGCTGCGGGTGGCGCCGGAGCGGTTCTGGCGGGCGACGGTGGGCTTGGCGGCCGCCCCACCCTCCGCCTCCGTGGCCGTCGCAGTGGTGGTGGGGGAGGGGCGGCGGCCCCGGCGCAGCTTCTCGCGCTTCTTGCGCTCGATCTCATCGGGGTCGAGGCCCTTGGCGCGCATGCGCTCCTGCCAGTCCACGTGGGCAGGTGTGTTCGGCGTGGGGTTGTTGTGGATGAGGACGTACTGCTGGCCCAGGGTCCACACGTTGGTGACGAACCAGTAGAGGAGTACACCGATCGGGATCATCACACCGGTGAAGGCGTAGAAGACGGGGAAGATGTACAGCATCATCTTCTGCTGCTGGGCCATGGGACCGGTGAGGGCCTCCGGCGGCATATTCTTGCGCATCAGCTGCAACTGGGTGATGAACAACACCACGGTCATGCCGATGATGAGCACCAGCGACATCATCTGGGTGGGCCCGAAGCCGTCGGTGAATGGCAGGAAGCGGCCGGCGAGCTTGGCGCCGAAGAAGTCCGCATGCTGCAGCGAATGCATCAGCTCACGGTCATTGCGGAAGAAGGATCCCCGAGGGATACCGCGGGCGGCGCCGTCGAGCACGCGGAACAGGGCCAGGAAGATGGGCATCTGGAGCAGGATCGGCAGGCAGGAGGCGGCGGGGTTGACGCCCTCCTCCTGCATGAGCTTCTGGGTCTCGATGCCCAGCCGCTCGCGGTCGTGACCGTACTTCTCCTGAAGGGCACGCAGTCGGGGCTGGACCAGCTGCATGTTGCGGGAGGCATTGATCTGCTTGACGAACAGCGGGATGAGCGCGGTTCGGATGACGATCACCAGGCAGATGATGGACAGCACCCAGGTGGCGCCGGCGTCATAGCCGAAGACAGGGGTCCACAGCTTGTGGAAAAGGGTCAGAAGACCCGACACCGCCCAGTAGAGCGGCTGGATCATGGCGGAGATGACCCCGCGGAATCCGCCCTCCATGGGCACAGCGAACAACAGGTCAGGAATCACTGCTCACCTCGTGGTTGGGTGTGGTCCCGGCATGGCCGTCCGGGCAGGTCTGGTGGGTGCCCGGGACCGGGTCGAAGCCACCACCCGACCAGGGGTTGCAACGCAGAATCCGCCAGATGGTGAGGGCGGACCCGCGGAACGCTCCGTGGGTCTGGAGGGCTTTCAAGCCGTAGGCCGAACAGCTGGGGTAATACTTGCAGACGTCCCCGTACAGGGGCGAGATGACCGCGCGCCAGACCCGGACGAAACCAATCATCAGCCAGGTCAGCGGACGGAACCTCATGCCGGGCTCCCCGCGCCCGGCTGGGGGGTGCCGAGCCGCTTCAGGCAGGACGAGACCGCACCGGCGAGGTCATCGGCCACACGCTCGGGCTCAAGCGCGGCGGCGGGGAGGGCACGGATGACCATGTGGACATCCTGTGGAAAACTAGGGATCATCGGCGCGACCAGATGCCGCAGCCGACGCTTGACTTGATTGCGGGTGACGGCATTGCCGACTGCTTTGGACACAACAAAGCCCACCCGGGTCGACTCGGCGGCCGGGGGGCTGTGGGACAGGAGCCGTGCGTGCACGACGAGGGTGGGACGCCCCACCCGGACTCCCTGGCGAGTCGTGGCGCGGAAATCGGCCGAGGACCGCAGCCGGGAAGCCCGGGGCAGCATCGCCTGTTCGTCAGGCCGACAGCTCTGCGCGACCCTTGCGGCGGCGAGCCGAAAGGATGCTGCGGCCGGCGCGGGTGCGCATGCGGGCACGGAAACCGTGGGTGCGGCTGCGGCGCCGGTTGCTGGGCTGGAAAGTGCGCTTGGTCACGGCATTTCTCCGTCGTGGTCGTTCGTGGTGGGCCCTCGCGGGCTGTCCGATGTCGGACTCCCGCAGGGCGCGGGAAAGTGGTCACCGCAAGGCGGCGACTGGTCAACGATACGCAATGCTGCCACGCGAGGGCAAACCGAGGATCACCAGATCACCAACGCCGACGAACTACATTAGTGTAGTCCAGCCGACACGCCGGTCACCATCGAATTCCCTGACCCAGCGGTTGCGTAGGGGCGGGGGCACCACTACCGTTCTGGGCAGTCGAACGCGAGCACGACGTGGTGAGCGCCACTGTGGTGGGCGGCCCGGCCATCGGGTTTTCCACACCCTCATCCACTGTGGACGATTCTGTGGAAAACTAGTCGCTCACGCAGTCACTGACGAGTCCGGGAGCGGAGGAAGACCACGCATGAGCCAGTCACAACCCTGGGAGCACCCCGGTGAGTCGACTGTGTCCTTGTCCGATGCCTGGTCCTCGATCCTGAGGAAGGTGGACGCTCCCAGCCGCGCCTGGCTACAGAGCACCAAGCCGCTGACCGTCCACGAATCGACCGTCATGGTCGCGGTGCCCAATGAGTTCACCCGCGAGCGCATCGAGTCCCGTCTGCGCAACCAGCTGGAGGAGTCGCTCTCCGACATCTTCCACAAGCCGATGCGATTGGCCATCACGATCGAGCCCGATCTGGAGCTGAACCTCGAGGCGCCAGAGCCAAAGACGGAGGAGGAGCCGGTCGAGGGCCCCAACTCCCCGGCGTCCGAGGCGATGGACCCGACGGCCCGCATGCAGATCACCGAACTCGACGGCAGCCGCCTCAATCCCAAGTACACCTTCGAGACCTTCGTCATCGGTCCGTCGAATCGATTCGCGCATGCTGCGGCGGTCGCGGTGGCCGAGGCACCGGGGAAGTCCTACAACCCGCTGATGATCTACGGCGACTCCGGGCTGGGCAAGACCCACCTGCTGCATGCGCTGGGCCACTACGTGCGCAATTTCTACACCCGGCTGCGGGTGAAATACGTCTCGACCGAAGAACTCACCAACGAGTTCATCAACGCCATCTCGGAGAACCGCACCGCCTCCTTCCGCCGCACCTACCGCGACGTGGACGTGCTGCTGATCGACGACATCCAGTTCCTGGAGTCCAAGATCCAGACCCAGGAGGAGTTCTTCCACACCTTCAACACATTGCACAATGCCCAGAAGCAGATCGTGATGACCTCCGATCGCCCGCCCAAGGCATTGGAGGCTCTCGAGCCGCGACTGCGCAGCCGCTTCGAGTGGGGACTGATCACCGACATCCAGCCGCCGGACCTGGAGACCCGCATCGCCATCCTGAAGAAGAAGGCGACCGCGGACGGACTGAGCGTGGATGCCGAGGTCCTGGAGTTCATCGCCAGCCGCATTCAGACCAACATCCGTGAGTTGGAGGGCGCGCTGATCCGCGTCACCGCTTTCGCGAGCCTGAACCGCAAGTCGGTCGATCTGGAGGCAGCAGAGCTGGTACTCAAGGACCTCATGCCCGAGGGCGGGGACACGCCAGTCGAGTCGGGACTGATCATCCGTACCACGGCGGACTACTTCGGCATCACCGTCGAGGAGCTCACCGGTACCTCCAGGACGCATGTCCTGGTGACGGCACGCCAGATCGCGATGTACCTGTGCCGGGAGCTCACCGAACTCTCACTGCCCAAGATCGGCCAGCAGTTCGGCGGCAAGGACCACACCACCGTCATGCACGCTGATCGCAAGATCCGCAACCTGATGGGGGAGCGCCGCAGCGTTTTCAACCAGGTGACCGAGCTGACAAACCGCATCAAGCAGGAAGCCAACGGTCGCTGATCGCGCGCCCCTTCTCTTTCCCCCCTTTGCTCCTTACCCGCACGTACTGCCTGCCTTTGCCGGGGCCGCGCAGATCTGACAGCCGTCGGGCAAGCCTGTGTGGTCCATCAAGGAACTCCGCGCGGCCATGAAGCACACCCTGAGAGGCATGTGAGAAACCATCCCCCGATGGTGGACAACCTGTGGATGACGCCGGGACAGGAATGCACATCCAGGACCCGGTCCACAGGCCACCCCCCTCCATCAACTGTTGTCCACAACCCCCGTGGACATGCTCAACTCGCGTATCGCTAGGGGAGACAGGCGTTCTCCACAGAATCCACAGGTGTGACCACCACTACTGAAAGACATCCATCAACCGGGAGTCCCAAGTCTGCGGGTGGGGATGTGTGGATTGGGGATTCGGAAGGTCAGCCACAACCCTCGAGCCGCCATCCACAGGCGAGTCGCAAATGACAGGGCCCGCGATATGATCACTCTGCCGTCAAGCCCGACGTTGTCGTGGGTTCGACGCTCCAGTGCGCACGCCTCCATCCAAAGGGGACCCGAGTGAAGATCCGCCTCGACCGCGACATCATGGCCGAAGCCGTTGCCTGGGCTGCTCGCAGCCTGCCGACGCGTCCTTCCGTGCCGATCCTGGCCGGCCTGCTCATCAAGGCCTCCGATACCGGGGTGACGATGTCGAGCTTCGACTACGAGACCTCGGCGCAAATCGAGGTTCCGGCCACCGTCGTCGACGAGGGTGAGGCCCTGGTCTCGGGCAAGTTGCTCGCCGACATCTCCCGCTCCCTGCCCAACAAGCCGGTCGAGCTCACCAGCGATGAGAACAAAGCCGAGCTGGTCTGTGGGTCGGCGCGCTTCACCTTGCAGACCCTGCCGGTCCAGGACTACCCGAATCTCCCCGAGATGCCGGCCGCCACCGGCACGGTGGAGTCCAACGATTTCGCCAAGGCCGTCGCCCAGGTGGTCGTGGCCGCTGGACGCGACGAACTGCTGCCCGTGTTCACTGGTGTCCGCCTGGAGATTGAGGGCGAGACCCTCAGCCTGCTGGCAACCGACCGCTATCGCATGGCGCTCAAGGAATTGAACTGGAGCCCGGCCAGCACGACTGCGTCCGGGGCTGCCCTGGTGCCGGCCAAGGTGCTCAACGAGACCGCCAAGTCCATGACCATCGGTGAGAAAGTCACCATGAGCCTGTCCTCGGGTTCGGTGGGCGACGGCCTGATCGGCTTCGAGGGCTCCGGCAGCGGCGGCACCCGCGAGATCACCACCCGTCTGCTGGATGGGGAATTCCCCAAGGTCCGCCACCTGATGAACATCCAGCCGACCGTCAGCGTCCGCGCCAACACCTCGGAGATCCAGGCTTCGGTCAAGCGCGTCGCCCTGGTCGCTGAGCGCAACACCCCGCTGCGCATGATCATCGGTGAGGGCCAGATCGCGCTGGAGGCTGCCACCGGCGACCAGGCCCAGGCCTCCGAAGCCATTGAGGCCTCGGTGGAGAACCACGCCGGGGGAGAGCTCGCGATCACCGCGGCCGGTTTCAACCCGCACTACCTCTCCGACGCCCTCTCGGCCGTCGACGCCCCCTTCGTACACTTCTCCTTCACCGCGCCCGGCAAACCCTGTCTGGTGACCGGCTTGGACTCCATCGATGGCGAGCCCCACAGCGACTACAAGCACGTCATCATGCTGATGCGCCTGCCGAACTGATCGAGTTCGGTCAACTGTCTCCATCCCCAGCCCAGCGCGCGGGCAGCGACTAGCGTGATTCACGGTGGACGCAGCACAGCGTCCGGGGCGAAGGGATTGTGCGATGGAGGGCTCGTTCTCGCTGGGCTTGGTGGGTCTGGGCAAGATGGGCGGCAACATGCGCGACCGCCTGCGCAGCGCCGGGCTGACCGTGGTCGGCTACGACCGCAACCAGGAGCTGTCCGACTCCACCGACCTGGCCAACATGGTGGCCCAGCTGCCTGAGGACACACCGCGTGTGGTGTGGATCATGGTCCCTGTCCAGGCGGTCGACTCGGTGCTCGCCGAGCTGAGCGGTTCACTGCGCGAGGGCGACATCATCATCGACGGTGGCAACTCCAAGTGGGTTGATGACAAGCGTCACGCCGAGGAGCTGGCGCCCCAGGGCATCCACTACCTCGACGTGGGTGTCTCCGGCGGCGTCTGGGGCAAGGAACTCGGCTACGCGCTGATGGTCGGCGGGGACAAGGTCGACGTCGAGTACTGCCTGCCGATCTTCCAGGCGCTCAAACCCGAGGGCAACTACGGCTTCGTCCACGCCGGGACGCACGGGGCCGGGCATTACGCCAAGATGGTTCACAACGGCATCGAGTACGCGATCATGCAGTCCTACGCCGAGGGCTGGGAGCTGCTGACAGCGGCCGGCGAAATCGACGATGTGCCCGGAGTCTTCAAGTCCTGGAAGGAGGGCACCGTCATCCGCTCCTGGCTGTTGGACCTGCTCGTCCAGGCCCTCGAGAAGGATGAGGACCTCAGCGACATCAAGGCCTACGCCGAGGATTCCGGTGAGGGACGCTGGACCGTGCAGTCAGCCATCGACCTCGCCGTTCCGGTGCCGGCGATCAGCGCCGCCCTGTTCGCGCGCTTTGTCTCTCGCCAGGAGGGTTCACCGGCGATGAAGATGATCGCCGCGCTCCGCAACGAATTCGGTGGTCACCGCGTGCTGCCCGAGGATGACACGTCGCGCATTCGGCCGGGCATCGGGGACGAGGTCGAGAAGTAGGCCCTCCCAGTAGGGTGGTGGGGTGTATGTCGAGCACCTGAGCCTGAGCGATTTCCGCTGCTATCGCAGCGCGGAGGTCCCCCTACAGGCCGGTGTGAACGTCTTCGTCGGCCAGAACGGCCAGGGCAAGACCAACCTGGTCGAGGCCGTCGAATACCTGTCGACGCTCTCCAGCCACCGGGTCAGCACGGACGCCCCACTGGTCCGCGCCGGGGCCGAGCAGGCCATAGCCCGCGCTCGGGTGCGGGCTGGTCGTGAGGACGCCCGAACCCTGTTGTTGGAACTGGAGATCAACCCGGGCAAGTCCAACCGGGGCAGGATCAACAAGAACCCCCAGCCCCGGGCGCGTGATCTCCTCGGAGTGCTGCGAACGGTGTTGTTCTCACCCGAGGACCTGACGATCGTGAAGGGTGACCCCTCGGACCGTCGTCGCTTCATCGACCTGGTGGTGATCACCCGCTGGCCCCGGATGGCGGGGGTGAAGGCCGACTACGACCGGTTGCTGCGCCAGCGCAACAGCCTGCTCAAGCAGTTGGCGGCTCGTGGGGCCAAACCCGTGGATGAGGATGCCCTGTTCACCCTCGAGGTATTTGATGACCAGGTCAGTCAGGTCGGCGCCGAGCTGCTGCTGGCACGACTGGACACGCTCGCGGACTTGATGCCCCACACCTCCACGTCGTACGCCGACATCGCTCCCACCAACAACGAGGTGCGGGCCAGCTACCAGACCACGCTCAACCTCGAGCCGGAGGCCGACGACCAGCCCGTCACGCGCGAAGTGCTCGCTGCCCGCCTCAAGGCGGCCATGGGGGAGCGGCGCAAGGACGAAATGGCGCGCGGCGTCTCCCTGGTCGGACCACACCGAGACGACATCGTGCTGCAGATCGGCGGCCTGCCCGCAAAGGGATATGCCAGCCACGGCGAATGCTGGTCCCTGGCGTTGTCCCTCAAGCTGGGCGCCTTCGCGCTCGTGCGGGATGACGGCATCGAACCGGTTCTGATCCTCGATGACGTTTTCGCCGAACTGGACGTCACTCGCCGAGAGCGATTGGCCCGGGCCATCGTCGATGCTGAACAGGTGCTGATCACCGCCGCCGTGGGGGCCGACGTCCCCGAGCAACTCGGCGGTTGCCGTTTCCGCGTCAGGGCTGGCGAGATCACCGTGGATGGAGACGGGTTGTCCCCAGGATCTGAGTTGTCCACAGACCTTCTGGACAAGGGAGAGCCATGATGGAGCGGCCCGGGACTGGGCGACAGGAGGGGGAGCAGTCCCTCCCTGTGGACAACGACGCACGTGACGCCGAACTCCTGGCGTCCCATGACCCGCTGGGGATTGAACTTGCCACCAGCATCGCCCACCAGACCGCCGCCAGCAGCCCGGACGTCTCGGGCACCGGGGTGCCCCTTCCGCCCCCACGCGGGGTGAGCGGTCAGGGACCACGACGACGGAGGTCGCAGCGCCCTGAGGGCGTCCAGTTCAGTGGGGCGCGGCCTGATGAGCGAGACCCGCAGCGGGTGGGCGCGGTGCTGGGGAAGGTGATTCGGGAGCGCGGATGGACCACGCAGGTGAACCTGCGCACGCTGCTGGCGCGCTGGAGCGACCTGGTCGGGCCGGTCAATGCGAACCATTCCCACCCGGAGAGCTATCAGGACGGTGTGCTGACGATTCGCACTGAATCGACGACGTGGGCGACCTCCCTGAGGTCGCTGGCCCCGAACCTGGTGGCCCAACTCAACAGTGAGCTGGGAGAGGGCGCGGTGAAGCGGGTGGTGGTCCTCGGACCCCAGGCACCAAGCTGGAAGCATGGCATCCGATCGGTCCGTGGCAGGGGACCTCGCGACACCTACGGCTGAGGGGTGGCAGCGGCTGACTTGGTAGAGTGGAGACGCTGGCCACCTTGCGGTCGGCATGACGAGAGGACCGTTTGGTGAGCGACGCCGGCATGCCCCTGTCCATCGATGACGTCGAGGCTACGGAGGAGGAGATCCTCGAGCAGGAAGCCGTGGTCGAGGAGGAGGTCACCGCTCGCCTGGAGGCGATGGAGGGCTCCGCTGACAGCTCCGTCGCTGCCAACAGCTACGACGCCAGCCAGATCACCGTCCTCGAGGGTCTCGAGGCGGTCCGCAAGCGACCTGGCATGTACATCGGTTCGACCGGTGAGCGCGGCTTGCATCACCTGGTCTATGAGATCGTCGACAACTCCGTGGACGAGGCGCTGGCCGGCTACTGCGACACGATCCGCGTCGAGCTGCTGAACGGCGGCGGGGTGCGCGTGGTCGACAATGGCCGTGGCATCCCGGTCAAGGAGCACCCAGTGGAGAAGATCCCCACGGTGACTCTCGTCCTCACCGTTCTGCACGCCGGCGGCAAGTTCGGCGACGGCGGCTACAAGGTGTCCGGCGGTCTCCATGGCGTGGGTTCGTCGGTGGTGAACGCGCTCTCGAGCACCATGACCGCGGACATTTTCCGCGACGGCTACCACTGGCGCCAGGAGTTCGAGCTCGGCACCCCCCAAGGCGGTCTGCAACAGCTCGAGGCCACCGACGACACCGGCACCACCATCACCTTCTTCGCCAGCCCGGACATCTTCGAGACCACCGAATACTCCTTCGAAACGCTGTCAACCCGCTTCCGCGAAATGGCATTCCTGAACAAGGGCCTGGCCATCAGCCTGGTCGACCTGCGTGATGGCCACGACACTGAGGAAGTGCACTACAAGTACGATCGCGGACTCATTGATTTCGTGGAATACCTCAATGCGTCCAAGGAGGCCATTCACCCCTCGGTGATTGCTGTGGAGGCCCACCGCCCCGAGGACGGCATCGGCGTCGAGGTCGCGATGCAGTGGAACAGCTCGTTCACCCCCTCGGTGCACACCTTCGCCAACACCATCAACACCCATGAGGGCGGCACCCACGACGAGGGCTTCCGCGCCGCGATGACCAACACCATCAACAAGTGGGGCGAGACCTGGGGACTCATCAAGAAGCGCGAGGATCGTGTTTCCGGTGACGACATCCGCGAAGGCCTGACCGCCATCGTCTCGGTGAAGCTCGCCGAGCCGCAGTTCGAGGGGCAGACCAAGACCAAGCTCGGCAACACCGAGGCGCGTGGCTTCGTCCAGCGCATCGTGAACGATCGCCTGGGCGACTGGTTCGAGCGCAACCCCGCCGAGGGCAAGGACATCGTCCGCAAATCCCAGGCCGCGGCGGCGGCGCGTCTGGCGGCCCGCAAGGCTCGCGACATCGCACGCAACCGCAAGGGCCTGCTCGGTGGCGGCGGCCTGCCCGGCAAGTTGGCCGACTGCTCCTCGCGCAATCCGGTCGAGTGCGAGGTCTTCGTCGTGGAGGGCGACTCCGCCGGCGGTTCGGCCAAGGGTGGACGCAACCCGCGCACCCAAGCCATCCTGCCCATTCGCGGCAAGATCTTGAACGTCGAGAAGGCACGCATCGACCGCATCCTGCAGAACCAGGAAGTCGAGGCGATCATCAACGCCCTCGGCACCGGCGTCCACGAGGACTTCGACATCGAGAAGCTGCGCTACCACAAGGTCATCCTGATGGCGGACGCCGACGTCGACGGCTCCCACATCCGGACGCTGCTGCTGACGCTGTTGTTCCGTTTCATGAAGCCGCTCATCGATGCCGGGCACGTGTACCTGGCGCAGCCGCCGCTGTTCCGTCTGCGCTGGACCAATTCCCCGCATGAGCTCGCCTACTCCGATGCCGAGCGTGATGCCCTGCGTGACCGCGGACTGGCCGAGGGCAAGAAGCTGCCCACGGTGAACCCGATCCAGCGGTACAAGGGTCTGGGCGAGATGGATGCCTCCGACCTGTGGGAGACCACGATGGACCCGGAGAACCGAATCCTGCTCCAGGTGACCCTGGAGGATGCCGTGCGAGCGGACGAGATGTTCTCGATCCTGATGGGGGAGGACGTGGAGAGCCGACGCAACTTCATCCAAAAGAACGCTCGCGACGTGAGGTTCCTCGACATCTGATCCAGACCACTGTGGCCTGAACCAGTTGGTGCCACTGTGGATGTGCGCTCGGACAGGGCGGGCCCTGGATGGCCCTTGGGTAACGAGACACCACGGTAGACTGTCAGGGCTGGCCGCAAGGCCCTCCATGCCCTCAACCGGGCCCTGACCAAGGATGCTGCTGACGCATGACTGACACTCCTGACGAGCCGATGGACCCGACCCAGCCCGAGGACGGTGCAGTGGACACCGAATCGACTGTCGACGAGATCACAGCTCCCCAGAAGGGCAGCGTCGAGCAGCGCGACCTGCAGGCAGAAGTCGAGAGTTCCTACCTCGACTACGCGATGTCGGTCATCGTGGGTCGCGCGCTCCCGGATGTGCGTGACGGACTGAAGCCCGTGCACCGCCGCGTCCTCTATGCCATGTTCGACGGCGGCTACCGCCCCGACCGCGGGTGGAACAAGTGCTCCCGCGTCGTCGGCGAGGTGATGGGTCTCTACCACCCCCACGGCGACTCCGCGATCTATGACACCATGGTCCGCCTTGCCCAGCCGTGGGCGATGCGAGCTCCGCTGATCCAGGGTCAGGGCAACTTCGGCTCCCCGGGTAACGATCCGGCCGCCGCCATGCGATACACCGAGTGCAAGATGGCGCCGCTGGCCATGGAGATGGTCCGCGACATCGAAGAGGACACCGTCGACTTCCAGCCCAATTACGACAACCGCGAGACCGAGCCGGTCGTCCTGCCGTCCCGCTTCCCCAACCTGCTGGTCAACGGCTCCACCGGCATCGCAGTCGGCATGGCCACCAACATCCCCACGCACAACCTGCGTGAGGTCAACGACGCTGTCCAGTGGGCGCTGCAGAACCCGGACGCCAGCGAGTCCGAGCTCCTCGAGGCCTGTATTGAGCGCGTCAAGGGCCCCGACTTCCCCGGCGGTGCCCTCATCGTGGGCCGCAAGGGCATCGAGGACGCCTACCGCACCGGCCGCGGTCTGGTCACCATGCGTGCGGTCATCGACATTGAAGAGGACAAGTCCGGACGCACCCAGCTGGTCGTCACCCAGCTGCCCTACATGTGCAACCCGGACAACCTGGCCAAGAAGATCGCCGACCTGGTCAACGCCGGCAAACTCAACGGCATCGCCGACATGCGCGACGACTCCTCCGCGCGCACCGGCCAGCGCCTGGTCATCGTCCTCAAGCGCGACGCCCAGCCGCGCGTGGTGATGAACAACCTCTACAAGCACACCCAGCTGCAGGACACCTTCGGCTGCAACATGCTGGCCCTGGTCGACGGCGTACCCCGCACGCTGCGACTCGACCAGTTCATCTCCGAGTGGATCACCCACCAGCTCGAGGTCATCCAGCGCCGCACCGCCTTCCGCCTGAAGAAGGCCGAGGCCGACGCCCACATCCAGCGCGGCCTGGTCAAGGCCCTCGACATGCTGGACGAGGTCATCGCGCTGATCCGTGCCTCCCGGACGACCGAGATCGCGCGCGAGGGCCTGAAGGACCTGCTCGGCATCGACGACCTCCAGGCCAACGCGATCCTCGACATGCAGCTGCGCCGCCTCGCCGCCCTGGAGCGCGAGAAGATCATCAAGCGCCTGGAAGAGCTCGAGGCGATCATCGCCGACCTCAAGGACATCCTCGAGCGCGAGGACCGGCGCCGCCAGATCGTCAGTGACGAGCTCGCCGAGATCGTGGCCAAGTATGGCGACGAGCGCCGTACCAGGATCATCGCGGCCGAGGGTGACGTCAGCGAAGAGGACTTCATCCCCGACTTCGACATGGTGGTCACCATCACCCATGGCGGCTACGCCAAGCGCACCCGCACCGACCAGTACCGTGTGCAAAAGCGTGGTGGCAAGGGAGTTCGCGGAGCGTCCCTGCGTGCCGACGACGAGGTGCAGCACCTGTTCACCACGTCGAACCACCACTGGATCCTGTTCTTCACCACGATGGGTCGGGTCTACCGCACCAAGGTCTGGCAGCTGCCCGAAGCAGGCCGGGACGCCAAGGGCGGTCACGTGGCCGGGCTCCTCTCCTTCCTCCCGGATGAGCGCATCGCCCAGGTGCTGACCCTGCGCAGCTACGAGGATGCTCCCTACCTGCTGCTGGCCACCCGCCAGGGCCTGGTGAAGAAGTCCGACCTGTCGCTGTATGACTCCCCGCGCCAGGCTGGGATCATCGCCATCAACTTCCGCGACGAGGACGACGAGCTGATCGGCGCCGACATCTGCGGTCCCCAGGACGACGTCCTCTTGGTCAGCAAGAAGGGTCAGGCGATCCGCTTCAGCGCCGACGACGAGCAACTGCGCCCGATGGGTCGTGCGACCTCCGGGGTGACCGGCATGAAGTTCCGCAAGGGCGACGAACTGCTGTCGATGGCCGTGATCGATGCGGACATGCCCGAGGACAACCGATTCGTCTTCACTGTCACCGACGGCGGCTTCGCCAAGCGCAGCCCGGTCAGTGAGTACCGCCAGCAGGGCCGCGGCGGCCTGGGCATCAAGGCCATGAAGCTGCATGAGGATCGCGGCTCCCTGGTCGGCGGTCTGGTGGTGAGTGAATCCGACGAGGTCATTGCCATCCGCAACTCCGGCCAGGTGACCCGATCGGCGGTCGACGAGGTCTCGGTCACGGGGCGCGACACCATGGGCGTGAAGTTCGTTTCCGTTCGCGGTGATGACGCCGTCTCGGTCATCGCGCTCAACCCGGAGAAGGACGAGGAGGTGTCCGACACGGCGGCCGACGCTGCCGAGAATGACACGGACACCGCCGGATCAAGTGCTGCCAACGGGGTCGATGCCGGTACCGTGGAGCAGGATGAGGTCGTCGACGTCATCGAGGATGACGCCCCCGAGGGGGCAGAGGAGGGCACCGACGGTGAGTGACAACCCCCAGGGCCAGCAGGGTCCCCAGGCTTCGCCATTCGCACGGTCGGCCTCCGACCAGCCGCTCTACCGCCAGAACCCTGAGCAGTACTCGGGCGGTTGGGCAGGGGGGCAGTCTCCGGCCTCGGCTCCCCGGTCGGCGGTCTCTCAGTCGTCTGCACCGCAGCGAGCGGACCACCAGCAGCGAGCTCAGTGGGGAGACTCGGAGGCCACCCAGATCCGTCCCCGCAGCACCGACGTGCCCACAGCCCCCCGCGAGGCCCCGTCGCTGGCAAGTGAGCCCCAGGAAGTCGACACCACCTCCGGGTCCGCAGGCGCCAGGGCGGCGGCTGCTGGTGCCGCTGCCGGGGCAGCGATCACCAAGTTCGGTGGGTCCCTGAAGAGCGGCCTGTCCGGCATGCTCGCGAAGTCGGGCGCCACCACCGGCTCGACCGGTGCGACGTCGACCGGCGCCTCACCCACGCGTCGTACCCGCAAGGCGCGGTTGCGCATCGCCCGCATTGATCCCTGGTCTGTGATGAAGACTGCTTTGATGTTCTCGATCGCCTTCGGCATCCTGAGTCTGGTCGCGGTGTGGGTGCTGTGGATGGTTCTGCAGTCCTCAGGTGCCTTCGAATCCATCAACACCACCGTGAACGACCTGATGGGGACGCCCAACAGTCCGTCGTCCTTCGACATGGGTCGCTACATCACCGGCGCGCGCGTCCTGGGCTACACCGCGCTGATCGCCGCGGCTGATGTGGTCCTGTTCACTGCCCTGGCGACGCTGTTCAGCTTCCTCTACAACCTCTCGGCCACCGTCCTCGGTGGGCTGGAGGTCACCCTCGCCGAGGACTGAGATGGGTGCGATTTGAGTGCAACCGGCTGCGTCCGCTAGAGTCTTCCAGTGCTGCCGGACGCGTCCGGCGATGCGGGCCTATAGCTCAGTCGGTTAGAGCGCTGCCCTGATAAGGCAGAGGTCACTGGTTCAAGTCCAGTTAGGCCCACCCCAGCAAGAGTCGCTCGACAGGGCAAACCCCGAGGGTCGAGCGACTTTTTCGTTGCCTGCAGGACGCACAGCTCATCCTTGAGCAGCGACATTCTCCACGACGTGGAAGGCGGGCTCCTCGTAGGGATGGGCCGCGTGGAGCGCGGCAACCACACTGCGGCGCAGCCGGCGCGGATAGGTCAGTTCAACCTTGTCCTCGGCAACACGTTCGTCCTGCCCGACCGCACCAATCGTGGGGTCGGCACCGGGCAGCGGGCGGAAGCGTCCCTCACCTGCCACCACCCAGGCACAACGTTCGTAGTCACCCAGGCGGCCTGCGCCCGCTGCGAAGAGCGCATCCAGGACCCGCTCGGTGTCAGCAGTCGGGACGTAGAAGCAGAGAACGTCGAGGGCTTCGCTCATGTGTCCGAGAGTAGGTCAGTCGACCTTTGGCGAGGCTCGAGCGCACCACAGAAACCCCGGATACGCCGACCAGTGTGGTTATGACAGCTTGGTTTGGCCCCGTTGTGACGGCCTGATCTGGCCCCGCGCGCGACTTGCCGGGGTCTTGACGGTTTGAACTGGCCCCTCCCCTCCACGCTGCTCCCCATCTCTGGGAACCAGTCGCGAGGGCAAGAGGGCCAAGATGGGGTCACGAGTGCAGCTGTACGCGACATCCGCCACGACGCGCGAGTTGAGCAAGCAGCCATACCGCGACCAGGACCCTGGCCCGGCTACGTGACGAGCACGGCGCCACGGACCTGTGCTACTCCACGGTGCGGAACTACGTGCGGGTCCGGCGGGCGCAGATCCCGGGCGCCGGGTGGAGGCGACCCAAACTCGGGCCTGACAGGCCGGGTGACACCCTGCGAATAGGCAGTCGCCCACCGCCGGACCCCACTGGTGGATCCGGCGGTAGGCGTCACTCATGGGGTCAGTTGCTGAGAGCGGTGAGCTGTTGAGTGCCGACGGGTTCGCGGGTCTGGGTGGGGATTACTGCCATGCGGCTGGTGGTGGCGGCCACCGCGTCCAGCTGATGCTGCTCGGAACGTGCCCGGGTGGCGAGCAGTGGGCTGGTGGGGTGGGCTGCCGCGAGGGAGTTGTTCACCACCCACGCCCACGGGTGGATGCTGGCGCGTTCCAGGTCACTGGCCAGAGCCTGCGCCTCGGTAACGGGGGTCGTCTCAGGCAAGGTGACCACGATGATCTTGGTGTGGTCCGGATCCTGGAGCCGCATCAGCGGGGTGGTGACGTGGCCGCGCTGGTCGTCGTCGAGGTGGCGGGTGATGTCGCGGTGGTAGGAACCGGTGGCGTCCATCAGGAGCAGGGTGTGGCCGGTGGGGGCGGTGTCCATGATGACGAACTGGTCACGGGCCTTGTTCACGGCGCGGCTGAACTGTTGGAAGACGGCGATCTCCTCGGTGCAGGGGCTCATGAGGTCCTCGGCGAGGGCGGCGCGGCCGGCGTCGTCGAGCTTGGCGCCCTTGGAGGCCATGACGTGGTCGCGGTACTCCTGGATGGCTTTCTCGGGGTCGATGGCGCTGACCTCGAGCCCGTCGACGTCGTTGCCGAGGGTGGACGACAGGTGCGCGGCGGGGTCGGTGGTGGTGAGCAGGACCTTCTTGCCGCGCTGGACCAGGGCGATGGCGATGGCGGCTGCGACGGTGGTCTTGCCGACACCGCCCTTGCCCATCGTCATCACGAGCCCATGGTCGGCCTCGGCGAGCTGGTCGACCAGGCCGGCCAGGTGCGGCTGCTGGCCGGTGCCCTGCCCGCCGGTGTCCTGCGCGTCGGCCTGCGGGGCGTCCTCGTAGTGGAACAGGGTGGCGAGTGCCTCCAGGCCGACCATGTTGACGCCCTTGAGGCTCACCGTGTCGCGGGGCAGGGCTGCCAGGGCGGCGGGCATGGCAGCGAGCGCGGCCTGTTCGCGGTCGTGGATGGCGCGGGACAGGTCGTCGGTGGCCGCCGCGGCGGGCAAGACGCCGTTGACGACCAGGTTGGTGGCGTGGATGTCGAGCTCGGCGAGCTCGTCCAGGGTGCGGGCGACCTCGCGCAGCGTGGACTGCTGGGCCCGGGCGACGAGCACCAGGCGGGTGCTGGTGGGGTCGGTGAGGGCCTCGACGGCGGCGCGGTAGGTGGCGCGGTTCTTCTCGAGCCCGCTCATAGGCCCCAGGCAGGACGCGTCGCCCTTGCCGTTGTCAAGGTAGCTGGTCCAGCTGCCGGGCAGCTGCAGCAGGCGGATGGTGTGGCCGGTGGGGGCGGTGTCGAAGATGACGTGGTCGTAGCCGGCGGTGGCCTGGGTGTCGGCGAGCAGGTCGGTGAACTCGTTGAACGAGGCGATCTCGGTGGTGCAGGAGCCCGACAGCTGCTCGGTGATGGCCTCGATCTCCTTGATGGGCAGGACCGCGCGCACCGGTTCCAGGATCTTGTTGCGGTAGGCCTCAGCGGCCTCGTCGGGGTCGATCTCCAGCGCGTCGAGGCCGGGCACCTGCGGAATCGGGGTGATCTTGTTGCCGATGGTGGCACCGAACACCTGGGCGACGTTGCTCGCCGGGTCGGTGCTGACCAGCAGCACCCGCTTGCCCTGGTGGGCGAGGTGCACGGCCGTGGCGCACGCGATGCTGGTCTTGCCGACACCGCCCTTGCCAGTGAAGAAAAAGTGCCGGGGCGGGTCGTCGAGAAACTGGGTCATCACAATCTCCTGAAAGTTCGAGTCGGGGTCAGCAGCAGCCGGACACGGTGCTGGTAGTGGCGGGCTGCCCACAGCAGCCTGTGGACGCGGCGGGGGCTTCCTGCTGCGGGCCGCAGCATCCGCCCTGGGGCTGGGCGTCCTTCGTCGGGTTCAGGCCGGCGTAGCGCTCCAGCTCGTCGCGGCGCGGGTGGCGGCCGGCCAGCACGGTGACGTCGTCGACCAGCGTCAGGGGCAGCCCCTCAGAGCCGGCGGCCTGCAGGAACTGGACGACCACGGGGTGCTCCGCGAACTGCGCCGGCTCGCTGGCCAGGTTAGCGCGGTGGACGTCCACCCCCTGCGCCTTGAGGGCGTTGACCGCGGCGGTGAAGTCAACCAGCTCCTGGTCGAGGTCGGGGCCGCAGACCCCGGTGTTGCAACACAGTGCAGGTTCGAAGACACGGATGACGGGCATGGGAAACCTCCGGCTCGGGTGGGGGACGACCATCACGCATTGATGACCGTCGATATGAGTGAGCGTGGCACACGTATCGACAGGTGTCAATATGAGCGGGTAGCATGTCTGCATGACCGAACTGCTGGAAGCCCCGATGGCCGCCGCCGAGGCCTGCGCGCCGGGTGGTGGCACGATCTCGATGGAGCAGGCGGAACGGGTTGCGCTCGTCGTGAAGGCGCTCGCTGACCCGGTGCGGCTGCGGATCCTGCACCACATCGCGGCCAGCCGGTGCTCCAGCGTGTGCGCGTGCCACATGCCCCAGGTGTTCGGCGTGACCCAGCCGACGCTGTCACACCACCTGAAGAAGCTGGTCGAGGCCGGGCTGGTGGACAAGGAAATGCGCGGCAAGTGGGCGCACTTCACCCCGCGACCCGAAGGGCTGACCGCGTTGCACGAGTACCTCGCCATGCTGGGCTGAGGCCCGGCGACCCAAAAGGACATCGCCCCATGCACGTTGTGTGCGTCGGCGGCAGCGATGCCGGCATCTCCGCGGGGCTGCGTGCCCGCGAACTCGCCCCGTCGACCGAGGTCACCGTCGTGGTGGCCGACGTCTACCAGAACTTCTCCATCTGAGGGATCCCCCACCACATCTCCGGCGAGGTCGGAGACTGGCACCACCTGGCACACCGCACCCGCGCCGACCTGGAGGCCGCGGGCCTGCACCTGCTGCTCGACACGCGGGCCACCCGCATCGTTGTCGACGCCCGTCAGCGCCGTCCAGTCCGAGCGTCAAGAGCCTGCCTTCGAAGCGGCTGCCCCGCGAACCTCCCGAGCCGACAGTGCGCCGTGGAACTACACCACGCGTCAGGCTACCCCCATTGACGAGGCCGGCCACAGGGATGCCACGCGGTGCGCTACCGCACCGACAACACCGACTGGAAGGGCGTCATTCGTGGGGTCATCAAACGCCGCTTCCCACCGCAGCACTGACACCGGGCCTGGGACGCGCAACCCCGCTCGCGTGCCGTGTGCGTGCTGGTCCGCTTCGTAACGGCGGCGGAGCCAATTGAGGCCGTCATCCCGGGGCCGGATTGCCAGACCAGTGCCTGGAGCGAGCCGCACCCACGGTTCAGGGTGAGTTCAGGCGTAGCCCAATTGATGCAACCGCTCGTCGTCGACGCCGAAGTGGTGGGCGATCTCGTGCACGACCGTGACGTGGATTTCGTCCACCAGTTCCTCGCGCGTGGAGCTTTCCTGCAGGTGCGGTTCACGGAAGATCAGGATCCGGTCGGGCAGCACACCGCCGTAGTCCCAGCCCCGTTCGGTGAGCGGGATGCCCTCGTAGACGCCGAACAGGTCCTCACCGTGAGGCGGCCCGTCCTCGACCAGCACGACGCAGTTGTCGATCAGGGCGGCCAGCTCATCGGGAATGGTGTCGAGGGCCTCGTCCACGCACTCGTCGAACTCCTCCGGGCTCATCTCGACGGGCATGTACCCCAACCTAGCCGCCTGTGACCGAATCAGCCGGTCTGAGTCGAGCGCGTGCCAGCGGTTAGCCCAGGCGCGGTGCGGCGTTGGCCCGGCGCAGGAGCCGCTCGACCCAGGACTGGGTGAGCCCGGGAGCAGTGGCGAAATCACGCAGCCTGTCCGCGTCCGGAGTGGGGGAGTGGAAGGTGGTGAACAGGTCGCGAATCGTGAGGTCGGGTCGCGGTCGTTCGACCAGCTCGACCGCGTCGCCCACCCCGAGTTCACCCGGCTCGAGGACACGGAAGTACCAGCCGGTGGTGCCCAACTCGTGGAACAGCCTGACCATGCCCTCCGACTCCAGGCGCGCGTCGATCTTCCAACAAGGGCGGCGCGGCTGCGACACCTCGAACAGCACCGTGCCCACCCGGAAGCGGTCGCCCAGGCAGCAGGAGGACTCGTCAATCCCGCTGATGCTCAGGTTCTCCCCGAGGACGCCCGGAGTCAGCCGGTCCGCGAGTTCTGGTCTGAGTCCCGACAGCAGCGGGTAGTGGTCCCGCGGGTAGAGGTGGACCGCCTTGTCAACACCGCCATGGACGGTCCGGTCTCCCTGCTCGTCACCCTCCAGGCCCAGCGGGCCAACGGTTACGCGGCCAGTGACCGAGTGTTTGCGGATCGCGGAGGGTTTGCCGTGCAGGGTGCCCACGCGTCCCCGACGGACCTCAGCGAGCTGCCACCGTGGGGACGGCGAAGCTGTGATTCCCATGCCGTCACGGTAGCGCTCCCGGCGACGTCACCGGCCTGGACGAGCTCATGGCTTGCCCGGGCAAAGGCGAGGATCGCCCACAGGGCAGCCACCCCGATGAGGATGAGGCAGCCGATCAACTCACTCCAGGCGGTGGGGCGGGTCGACAGTGATGTCGGCGGCAGCATCAGGATTTCGACGATGCTGCTCAACGGGATCAGGACGCGCACCAGCGTCCCCCAGTGCGTCACCGACGAACCCACCACCGCGACCAGCCCCATCACGGGAGCGACCACGAAGGACCCCACCAGCCACAGCCCCAGCAAGGTGATGTCGAATCTCACCCCGACCAGCGGGTCGGCGAGGTAGTAGGCGAACACGGCGAAGACCAGGAACGCCCACGCGGCCGCAGTTGCCTGGAGCCACAGCTGCTGTCCCCGGACACCGGAGGCCATCGCCCCACGGTGCGTGCGACGGGAGACCACCAGCGCGGCCAGTGTGGGCGCGACGCCCCAGCCCCACCAGCTCCCGATCATGCGCGAGAGCGCACTGCCGAGGTGGGGAGCCAGGAGGTGCAGGCCGCGGGCGGCGTCCCCGATGAGGTTGCCGGGTGCTGCCGCCAGGGCAGCACCTGCGGAGACGACGCCGAACAGGAGTCCTGCTGCCGCTGCGGCAGCACATCGCGGTAGGGCAGCTTGGACGAGGTGGGCTGGGGGAGTGGACATGCCTCGAGCCTCTCCCAACCAGCCGGCCGGGCACATCGGTCCTCCGGCCAGCGTCGACCAGACCGTGGTCCCCCGCGTGGGTGACTCGCTCGTCCCCCGGTCGCAGGGCACCCGGTCGTAGGGCGACCTAGACTTTCGGGGTGCCACCCCGTTCCCCGCTGCCACCACGCCACGGGCTGCAGGCTGCCTGGATGCGCACCCCCGACGGCGACCCGGCCCGTCCGGCGGCCTGGGAGACGATGGCGGACTACCTGCGCGAGCGCTACTCGGTGATCGGCGTCGAGGGCGTCAACCGGATGCTGGCGCGCGGTGACTTCGTCCTTCAGGACGGCAGCCGGCTCACCGAACACCACCGCTACCAGCCGCACACCTTCGTCTGGTTCCACCGTGAGCTGCGCGAGGAACCCGAGGTTCCCGGCGACATCCCGGTGCTGTACCGCGACGAGCGCATTGTGGTGGTGGACAAACCACATTTCCTGGCCAGCATCCCCCGGGGTCGCCACATCCGGCAGTCGGTTGTCGTGCGCATGCGTGAGGAGTTGGGCCTGTCGGAACTCTCGCCAGCACATCGCCTGGACCGGCTCACTGCGGGCGTCCTCGTGCTGACCACCGAGAAGGGGTGGCGGGCGCCCTACCAGGACCTCTTCGCCCAACGCCGCGTCACCAAGACCTACCAGGCGATCGCGCCGTACCGCCCGGAGCTGGAGCTGCCGCGTGTGGTCCAATCCCACATCCACAAGGAGCGCGGCATCATGCAGGCCTGGGAGCTGCCCGGTCGTGAACCGAACTCCCGCACGCTGGTCGAGCTGCTCGAACACGGCGAACAGGACGCCGAGGGCACTCGGTGGGGTCGCTATCTGCTCACGCCGCACACCGGCCGCACCCACCAGCTGCGCCTGCACCTGAACTCCTTGGGCGTCCCCATTCGCCACGACCCGCTGTACCCGGTGGACATTGACAAGCCCATCGACGACTTTGACGATCCGCTGCAACTGCTGGCCTGGCGGCTCGACTTCGGTGACCCGATTGATGGGACCATGCGCCGATTCGAATCGGCCCGCGGTCTCGACCTACCCGGTTCCGCAGCCTTCAGCACATAGGCTCTTCCCTTGGAACGCCCCGCCAGGGGCAGATGAAGGGGAAATAACGCAGTGAACATCGTCGATTGGGCCATCCGCATCATTGGTCAGATGGGCGGGCCGGGGGTTGCCCTGCTGCTCTTCCTCGAATGCGTCTTCCCGCCGATCCCCAGCGAGGTGATCCTCCCCCTGGCCGGTGTGACTGCGGGCCAGGGCACCAACAACTACTGGATCATCCTGGCCTGGACGATCGTCGGTTCCCTGGTCGGGGCCTGGCTCCTCTACGGTCTGGGCGTGGCCCTGGGCGGCGAGCGCGTCCGGTGGCTGTGCGAAAAGCTGCCGCTACTGGAGGTCGAGGACTACGACAAGTCGGTCGACTGGTTCGCCAGGCATGGCCGCAGCGGCATATTCTTCGGGCGCATGGTGCCCGGCATCCGTTCGCTCATTTCGATCCCCGCTGGTGTGTACAAGATGCCGATCTGGCAGTTCACCCTGCTTACCGCCGCCGGTTCGGCGATCTGGAATACCATCTTCGTGAGCTTCGGCTACTTCCTGGGCGAGAACTGGCACGTGATCGAGCCCTACACGAACTGGATCAGCAACATCGTCTACGTGATCATCCTCGGGTTGCTGGCCTGGTTCGTCGTCAGCCGTGTCCTGCGCAACCGTCGCCGGGCGCGCGACGCCGCCTGACCCCCGCCGACCATCCAACTCCGGCTGGCAGGCGAACTACGCGAGCATGAGCACACTGTCCCAGCGGCTGCCGACCGTCAGCGGAGAGGCCCAGCGCATGCCCAGGTTGGCATAGAGCCGCAGGTTTCCGT
This sequence comes from Aestuariimicrobium sp. p3-SID1156, assembly GCF_025144225.1. Classification (GTDB taxonomy): domain Bacteria; phylum Actinomycetota; class Actinomycetes; order Propionibacteriales; family Propionibacteriaceae; genus Aestuariimicrobium. Next base: position 97,247 of record NZ_JALXXB010000001.1, on the reverse strand, counting down.
GGGCATCGACCCCCATGAGGTCCTCCCTGCCATCGCCGTTGGCATCACCAGGGCTGAAAACCTTGCGCATCCCTTGCCAACCGCTGCCGACCTGCCTGACGGTGGTGAGAACCCCGCCAGTGGAACGGTAGACCCACAGGCTGCCATCCTCACGCACCCCCAGGACATCGGGGGAGGTATCGCCGGTGAAGTCGTTGACGGCGATGACCGACCGCATGGCATTCCATCCATGCCCGATCTGGACCCTGTTCGAGATCCATCCTGTGAGGTTTGTCAGGGAATAGCGGTAGAGCTTTCCGTCGCTGTGTCGGGCCAGGATGTCAGGTCGCTTGTCACCGCTCATGTCGCTGATCACCGTCATGGTGGACATGCCATTCCACCCGCTACCCACCTTTGCCGGAACGCCGAAATAGCCCTTGCCGCGGCCCGGATAGAGCCACATCGTGCCGTCATTGCGGCGCACCAGGAGTTCGGTCTGGCCGTCCCTGTTCAGGTCCGGGACATGCGTGAACCAATTGATCACCAGCCAGTTGGAGCCTGTCGTGACGGGCGCGGCCATGGTTCGGCCCAACCGGGTGGCGTACAGGCGCAGCGCTCCGTCCGCGCTCACAGCCATGACATCAGCAAGCTTGTCTGCGGTGAAGTCACCGCGGACACTCGAACCGACACCGGGGACGGTGGGTGCCGGGATACTCGGCTGTTCCGGGAAGACGATGGGCGGATCCGCGTTCAGCACTGAGGAGGCATTGCCCGACGGCGGGAACCTCTTGCCCAATGGTCCCCGGGATGCCTCGACCAGAGCGTTGGCGAACATTGCCCGTGCGAAGGCAAGGGACGCTGCCGGCATCCGGTACTCCGGCCGGTCCTGCAGCTGGTCGTTGGTGGCGATCGCGAAACCCATCGAGGCCATGTTCACCACTCCGGCGCCCGAGGCGACGGAGTAGTAGGTGATGTCGCTGAAGCTCTGCGTCCCCGAGGTGGGGCAGCGGATCGGCGAATGGGCGGCAACCGAGAGGTTCTGGGGATTGTAGCTGCGCAGCACCGCGCGGTCGGCCTCGATCTTGATGAGGCCGGGCACGACCTGTCCCCTGGTGGCGCCGGTGTTCCGGAACAAGAACATGGACGGGTCCGTGACGACCAGGTCCCCGCTGTTGGCGCCCGCAAGTCCAGCGCACAGATAGACGGATCCAAGCGTGGAGCGGATGGTGGAGTCGGCGAAGTTGATGGTCTTCTGCGCCGGGTCCGGGTGGGGGTCGTCGTAGACGCCCTTGTAGATGTCCATCGTGCGCTGGTCCCCACTCAATCTGACCCGCCACCACAAGGTGTTGCCGCCCATGGCGATCCAGTTGGTGCCGGCGTCGCGCAGGCGCTGGACGGCGCCGAGCTGTGCGTTGGTCCAGTACTCGTCATGGCCGAGGGTGATGAGTGCTGCGGCGCCGCGGTACGCGTCGGGCCCCTCGCGGTCGAGGTCAAGACCGGAGGTGTAGGCGAGGTCCAACCCCAGGCGTTCGGCTTCGACGATGGGTCCGCGTTCCATGACGTGGAAGTGCTCCATGCCGTAGCGGCGGTCATAGGGTCTGTTGAAGCTGAGGATCCGTGAGCGATCAGAGGTGCCCGTGGGTCCGTAGTAGGCGGAATAACCGCCGTAGCGGTTGTAGGCCTGCCAGGTTGCCGGGGCGGTGACCAAGGTTGTGCGCCCAGCGAAAGAGGTGGAGCGCACGACGAGGGGAACCTGTGTCTTCAACCCCTTCCCGCTGTCGATCACCAGGAAGTACATGCCTGCCGGCCAGCCTTCGGTGGACAGCGTCATCGTGTCCTTCCAGTCCGACGCGTCCACGGTGTTGACGAGCTTGCCCTCGGGGGATGTCGTGATGAGCTTCGATTCGGGCTGCAGGATGCCGGGGGTCCACTCGCTCGTGTGCACCAGGCGGCCGCCCTCGCCGCCATACCAGCCCAGACGGTAGGCCTGGATTCTCTGCTGGGCGGAGATCTGGTTGTGGATGCGCAGCGTCACTGGCTGTCCGGGCGTCACCGACGTCTGCAGCGTGTACGCAGAGAGGTCTGTTTCCAACGCGTACGCAGTCAGCGGCACATCCCACCCTCGCGATCCCTGGAGCGAGTTCTCAGCCTGTACCCAGGTGGCAGCGTTCGCTGCCGGGATCGGCAGGGGCATCACACCCATGGTGAGGCTCAGCACGAGTACCAGCGTGGTCAGCGATCTCCTCAGCGCCTTCATCATGGCGTCCCCTTGTCCTAGAATCGGCTACTTTGCCGTCCGTGAGAACTATAAGCACGGCTGAATCCTCCGCTGGCCGCGGCCCTCGACTTTAGTTCAGCGCGCGCGAGTTCCTCCGCGGGCAGAGGTCACAGCAGCCAGCTGGCGTGGCCGTCCGCCTGGTACAGCGGGACGCCGTCCAGTGCGACCACGAACGCTCCTGCTCGCAGCCGGCGTTCGAACTCGGGGCGCCGAGCAATCTCGGCGCGGATGCCAGGCACCACGGAGTGGCCCTCATTGCTGAGCCAGTGCAGCTGACCACCCTGGACCTTGTCGAGGAGGCGGGCTTCCAGTGCTTCGCGGTCGGCGTCCTCGAGATAGGCCATCACAGCACCATGCACGACGACGGGCAGGTAGTCGGTGGGCACCAGCGCCAGAATCTCGTCGAGCACGGCGGAGTGGGTGATGTCGCGCTGCAGGACCAGAACCGGGTCCTCGACCCCGGCCCTCAGCGCGGTCTCGAGCCGTTCGAGCCGCTCGGCCTGACCGGGCCACACCAGGGTTCGCAGCCAGTTGGCATCGTCTGGGTGGGCGGGGTTGAGCGGGTTGAGGTCCACGCCGAGCCGCCACTGGACCGGCGGCAGGTCCTGGGGGAGCGGAACAGGCGGGACCTGGTCACGGTCAGGGGCATCCTCATGGGACTTGATGGTGACCGCCACCTCTTGACCGGGGCCTGGCTGGGGGATGCCGAACTCCGAGAGCACCTCTCCGGAGCGGGAGAGGTAGCGGAAGCGCCAGTGCTGGGGGTGAAGCGCCAGACCGGCAGAGGCGCCCAGTTCGATGATCGCCAACTCACGTCCCGACTGCTGATGCAACGCGGCCAGTGCCGGCAGCATCACCGCCAGTCGGGCGGGCTCGTTGGTCTGGGTGTGGCGGGTGGCAGTGATCCGCCGAACCTCGTCCCAGCGTTCCAGCAGGACGCCGCGGAGCCGGGCGTATTCGTCTGGTCTTGGCTCGAGCTGGTGCGGGTCGACCAGATCTGGAACAAGGAGGCGGGCGGCAGCGATGACCAGGTTCGGCTGGCGTTCTCGGGTGGGAAGTTCCTCGATCAGAGCCAGCACCTCCGGGTCCTCGGACACTCCCGCGGCCCAGGCGCGCATGACCGGCGAGTGCCTGGGAGTCTCGTTGCGGGCGAAGCGCGCCCACCGTTCGGCGACGTTGGTCGTGTGGGCTGACTCCATGGGACCAGTATCCACAAGAAGCGAGCCTGTCCACAGGATCACGGGGGTTGTCCACAAGCACTGTGATGCGCGTGGTGGCTGGGAGCAATGCGTTGAGTCTGTGGACAACTCAGGGGATATCTCCGGTCTGCGTCCACAGCTGTGGATAACATGTGCCCCTCCCATACCCTCGCGTCAGACGGGCGTTACCAACCGGCCCCAGCTCGTCACGTTCCGTTTACCGGCGTGATGGATCCGCGACCACGGCCCGCGGCTGGGTGCCCACGATGTCAGGTCTGTCGTCACACCCGCGCTGGGAAGTCATCCACAGGTCTTCGCGCCGCCAGCTCTTCCTCAGCCCCCACGGTCGGGCGCGCCGGAGAATGGCAGTCCCTGATGGGTCTTGTAGGGCGGCTTGTCGTTGCAGGAAGGGCTCGCGCACCAGCGATTGTTAGCGCTTCATGTCCGAGCTGGTGCCGAGGGCCATGGTCGCGGGGTATGCCGATCGGTCTTCACCCCACAGTGCTGGCGCGGACGTGAATCTCCCACGGCACCTCGACGGACTCCGCATCAGTACGACTACCGGTGATTCGGCCCACCAGGAGGCGGATGGATTCGCGGGCGAGGACGTCCAGATCCGGGGCCACGGTGGTGAGTGCGGGGGAGCAGTATTTCGTCTCGGCGATGTTGTCGAAGCCGGCGATCGCAATCTCGTCGGGGACACGGACCCCGGCTTCCCGACATGCCTGCAAGGCGCCGATCGCCATCAGGTCGTTGAAACAGAAGACGGCGTCTGGTCTGGTCGGTAGCGCGAGCAAGCGCTCCATCGCCGCCTTACCTTCGTAACGCTCGTACTGGCCGACCCCCACCTCGTACTCGGGGACATGGGGCAGGCCAGCGGCGTCCAGCGCGGCGTGGAACCCACGCAGTCGCACCGACGCAGTACCTTCAGCTGACTCGTAGCCGATCACCGCGATGCGCCGCTTGTGTATCGACAACAGGTGTTCCGTCATTGCGCGTGCGGCAGCGACAGAATCGAGAGCGACGTGGTCGTGCCCGACGGGCACGGCGCGCTCACCCAGCAGCACTAGAGGGGTTGAGTCGGACCGCTGGGAGATCTCCTCCGCCGTCACCCGGAGAGGAGAAAAGATGAGGCCGTCGACCTTCAGCGGCGCGACGCCCTGGAGCAGTGCCCGTTCCATCTCGACGTCAGCTCTGGTGACGTCAAGGAGAAGCACGTAACCCGCCTCGCTCGCGGCGTCGGTGAAGTGCATGGCCAACTCGGCGAAGTAGGGCATGTCGATCTGGGGAATGGCGAGCGCCAGGAAACCCGAGCGTCCGTATTTCAGCCCTCGCGCCGTGAGGTTGGGGCGATATCCGAGCTCACGGACGGCGGCCTCGACCTTGGCTCGAGTGGCGGGCTTCACGTGGGGACGATCATTGATGACGTTTGAGGCCGTCTTCACTGAGACGCCAGCCGCGCTGGCGACATCCCGAAGAGTGGCAGCCATGGCAACACCCTAGACCAACATCACGGTTTGCTCACAGCGGAAGTTCGCCCGTTGTAAATCTTTTACAACGGGAGTAGTGTGACCGGAACGAGGGCTCGGCGAGGAGCCCCTACACCTCCACAGGGCCGTCTCAGTCAGAGCGCGGTTCACCAGCGGCAACTGGCCCCACGACGACGTGGCCAGTCGCAGGACGAAGGGACAAAAACATGACCACCAACGGATTTTCCCGCCGCGGTGTGCTCGGTGCAGGCATCAGCGTCGGCGCCCTCGGCGTCCTGAGCGCCTGCGGCGGAGGCAAGGGTGCGGGATCCGCCACAACGAAGGCGACCGGTGACGGCGGCAAGTCCGGCTACAACGGACCCGATGTGAGCCTGCTTTTCTGGAACGGTTTCACCGGTGGTGACGGCGCCTTCATGAAGAAGCTCGTGGAGCAGTTCAACGGCGAGCACAAGAACATCAAGGTCACCATGCAGGTGATGCAGTGGTCTGACTACTACACCAAGCTCCCCAACGCAGTTCAGGCTGGCAAGGGGCCCGACATCGCCGTCATGCACGTCGATTCCGTGGCCACCAATGCTGCCCGCAAGATCGTCCAGCCACTCGATGACGTCGCGAAGGCCCTCGAGCTCTCCGAGACCGACTTCGCCCCCGTCCCCTGGAAGGCCGGCATCTACAAGGACGTGCGGTACTCCATCCCGCTGGACGTCCACCCTCTGGGTTTCTTCTACAACAAGGACCTGATGGACAAAGCGGGGCTCGACGCCGAGAAGCCCCCGACGGATCTGAACTCGTACATGGACGCCCTGGACAAGCTCAAGGGCAAGGGCATCCAGGGCCACTGGGCATCCCCGCACCCGTTCACCGGTGGCCTGTCCATGCAGAGCCTGATCAAGCAATTCGGCGGCTCCCTCTACAGCGAGGACGCCACCAAGGCTGTCTACAACGAGGAGCCCGCCATCAAGGCGATGACCTGGTGGGTGGACCTCATCAAGAAGGGCTACTCGCCAGCCAAGGTCGGTCAGGACGCCGACTTCCTCGCCCTGCAGAACGGCAAGACCGCCTTCAACTGGAACGGCATCTGGTCCATCAACACGCTCAAGGAGAAGTCCGACCTCAAGTGGGGTGTCGCGCCCCTCCCGAACATCGGTGGCACCAAGGCTGCCTGGGCTGGCTCGCACCAATTCGTCCTCCCCACACGCAAGCAGGCGGACGCCAACAAGGACCAGGCCTCTCGAGTCTTCCTCAACTGGATCTCCCAGCATTCCCTCGAGTGGGCCAAGGGTGGTCAGGTCCCGGCGCGCAACTCGGTGCGCGAATCCGCAGAGTTCAAGGCGCTCAACGAGCAAGCGGCTCTCGCCACGCAGATCGACGACCTGGTGTTCCTGCCTGCCGTTCCCGGCATTGGTGACGCCGGTGCGGAGTTCGACAAGGCATTCAATGAGATCGTGCTGGGCGGCAAGGACATCAAGGCAACGTTGGACGCCGCGGTTGGCCGTGCCAACAAGATCCTCGAGGCCAATGCCAAGAAGTACGGCGCCTGATCGCCTGACGCCGGGAGAGCGCTCAGATGACGACCAATCCGACCATCGCCACGCCCCCGGCTGCCACTGTGCCGGGGGCGGGGCGGCGCCGGCGGCGTCCACGCCTCGCCGGCAACCCGATGGTGCCCTGGCTGTTCATGGCACCGTTCCTCGTTCTGTTCGCGACCTTCACAATCGCTCCAGCCTTCTACGGGCTGTACATCTCGCTGCATGACTGGGATTTCACGCTGCCGGGGCGCCCCTTCGTGGGATTGCAGAACTACAAGGACCTGTTCGATGCGGAGTCGGTGACCTACAAGCCGTTCTGGAACGGCATGAAGAACACCTTCCTGTTCGTGCTGTTCAGCGTTCCGTTCCTGGTGACCCTCCCGCTCCTCCTGGCAATGCTGCTGCATCGCGAGTTCCCGGGTAGGACCTTCTTCCGCGCCACGATCTTCGCCCCGTATGTTCTCGGTGTCTCAGTCATCGGCGTGATGTGGAAGTACATCCTCGACGCCCAGTTCGGCTTCCTCAACCGAATGCTCGGGGCGCAGATCAACTGGACGACCGAACAGCCCTGGGCGTGGATCTCCTTGGTGGGCATCACCGTGTGGTGGACCATCGGCTTCAACGCGATCATCTACATGGCCGGTCTGTCGGACATTCCGGAGGAGCAGTACGAGGCCGCTTCGCTCGATGGGGCCACCACCTGGCGGAAGTTCACCCACATCACGCTCCCCGGCCTGCGCCCAGTGCTGATCTTCATCCTCATCACCACAGTGCTCGCCAGCGCGAACATGTTCGGTCAGTCCTACATGGTCACCAACGGCGGTCCGAGCGAATCCACCAAGACCGTACTGATGGTGATGACCGAGCTGGGCTTCGGTCAGTCCCGTGCTGGAGCTGCGGCTGCGGCGAGCTACATTCTCGCGATCTGTCTCGGCATCGTGTCGGTCATCCAGTTCTGGCTCATGCGTGATCGTGATGCCGCTGCAGAGCGAAAGAAGCAGAAGCGGGCAGCCAAGGAATTCCAGGCACGTCGACGGGCTGAGGAGACGAATCGATGAAGCGCCGACCCAGTGTGCTGATCTACCTAGCCCTGCTGTTCCTGGCGGCGGTGTTCGTCCTGCCGATCGCCTACATGATCATCACGGCCTTCAAGACTCGTGTCGATTCCCAGACCTCGCCGCCACGATTCCTGCCACGGGCCTGGACCACCGACTCGTTCACGAAGTTGTTCAACGATCCAGGCTCACCTGTCCTCACCTGGCTGGGCAATTCCGTGGTCGTAGCCACGATCTTTGCCGTGCTGTCGGTCACGATCTGCGCCATGGCGGGATATGCCGTGGCTCGTATGGAATTCCCCGGTCGCAATGCTGTCTTCGGGACGATCATCGGGATGATGTTCATCCCCGGCTTCGTGTTCCTCATGCCGAACTTCGAGCTGATGAGCAAGCTGCAGTGGTTGGACTCCTACCAGGCGCTGATCTTCCCCGGTGCAGCGAGCGCCTTCGGGCTGTTCTTCATGAGGCAGTTCTTCCTGTCCCTGCCCAAGGAACTGGAAGAGTCAGCGCGAATTGATGGAGCAGGACCCTTCCGTACCTTCTTCAGCATCATGTTGCCCAATGCACGTCCGGCCATCATGACGCTGCTCGTCATCCAATTCCTGGCGAATTGGAATGACTTCATCTGGCCCCTGTACACCCTGTTCAGCGACGACAGGTTGACCCTTCCCGTCGGCCTCGCACGACTTCAGGGTGCCTACACCATCGACTACCCCGTCATCATGGCAGGCGCAGCGGTCGCGGCGATTCCAGTGCTCATCCTCTTCATCTTCCTGCAGCGCTACATCATTCAGGGTGTCGCTGCGTCCGGCCTCAAGGGTTGAGGTCCCGACCACCTGTTGGCTGTTCGCACCCCTCGGGGTGTCCCTTCCGAAAGGACAAGGATCGTGTTTTCCCGTGTGACCCGCTCCATCCTGGCCGCCACTGCTGCCATCGCCATCGTCGCCGCTTGTGGAGTGTCAGGAGCGCAGGCCGCCGCCCCTGGCGACACGTACTCCAACCCCGTCTCCCAGTCCTTCGCGGACACCTATGCCGACCCCGCGATCATCCAGGGGAAGGACGGATGGTGGTACGCCTATGCCACCGCAGATCCTCTGAGGTCCGGTGGCCCCTCCGTCATCGGACACATCACTCGAACCCGCGACTTCAGCTCCTGGGAATACGTGGGGCCCATCTTCACCAGCGCCAACCGGCCCAGCTGGGCCACCCGCACGGCGGGCCTCTGGGCGCCCGACGTGCGCTACATCAATGGCAAGTACGTCATGTACTTCACCGTGACCGACACCACTCTCAACCCGGGCAACGACAATGCGATCGGCGTGGCCACTGCGGACTCGCCTGCTGGTCCCTGGGTCCCGACCGACCAGCCTCTGGTCGCTCCGCGGGGTCCGAAGGGGGATTACTACTGGACCATCGATCCCGCGGGATTCACAGATACCGATGGCAACCAGTACCTCTACTGGGGCTCCTACTACGGCGGCGTCTGGGTCACCCGCGTCAGCAAGGACGGATTGACAACCACTGGGGAGCCCAAGCAGGTGGGCCACTGGGACCGCTATGAGGGGTCCTACGTGGTGGAGCATGACGGTTGGTACTACTTGATGGCGTCCTCCGCCAACTGCTGCGCTGGCCCTGCCACGGGCTACTCCGTCTTTGTCGGACGCTCCACGTCACCCATGGGACCCTTCGTGGACAGGGAGGGTCGTGACATGAACGCGTCCGTCACCGGTGGCACCATCCTGGCCACCCAGAATGGCAACCGGTGGATCGGCGCAGGTCACAATGCCATGATGACGGACGCGCAGGGGCGTGACTTCCTCGTCTACCACGCGATTCCGAAGGACAACGCGTGGTTGAACGAGCCGTTCGGCATCAACCGACGCCCCATGCTCATCGACAAGATCGACTGGATCGATGGCTGGCCGGTCATCAACGCCGGCTTCGGCCCTTCCGACACCCCGATGCCTGGACCGGTCACCACGTCGCTGGTCAGGGCGACGCCGTGGGAACCGGCCAATGGGCTCCATCGTGCCAAGGCCGTCACCGACCCCCAAGGCGGCGTCAGCGCGAGGATCGATGGCCGCGTCAGCACCGAACAGATCCCTGCTGGAGACGTTCGGGTGCGCTTCGACCTCAAGTCCGAGCAGCCCGCGACCGTATTCCTTGGTGAGAAGAACCGACAGATCAAGGTCTGGGTGGATCCGATGGCTGGGACGCTGACTGCCTCGGCGAACGGTCGCACGGTCACCGATGTCCTGCCTGCCGCTGAGGGGTGGAGGACCGTCGCCGTCGAGCTCGACAAGGGTCGACTGACGGCCTACGTCTCGTCGGAGGACTTGGCAGATCCTTCTGCCATCGTGCGAATGGACTTGGGTGACTTTGAACTTCCCGCCGCTCCGCTCAGGATCAATGGCAACGGGTTGGTCGACAACCTCACCGTCGCGCGTCCTGCGGTGGAGGACACCGTACCCAGCCCGCAGCCGAAGCCCGGTACCGTGCTGCTGACCCAGGACTTCAGCAAGCCGCTTGATTCTGGCTGGTCGTGGATACGTCCCGATTCGAGCATCAGGACTTCCCCACAGGGGCTGACCTGGCCACTGAAGGGTGTGGACCTGACTGGTACCGGTGGATCGGGTGCGCTCCTTCTGCGGGATGCACCAAGCGGTGACTGGATTGCCGAGACCAAGTTCACCCTTGATCTCGGCTCGGGCACGAACAACCGCAACTTCCAGCAGGCCGGCCTGGTGGTCTGGAGGAACGACGACGACTTCGCTCGGCTCGGGTCAGTGTCCATCTGGGGCACTCGGACGGTGGAGTACGGCCGTGAGCTGGCAGCGGGATCCGATGGCCGCCTCATCTATGGCGGAGCGATCATCGGGGCCAACGCCTCGACCATGTGGATGCGCATAGCCCACCACCGTGACGCCGCGGGCGACCTCCTTTATCGGGCCGGCATCAGCACGGACGGCGTGCACTGGATCTGGGGCGCCACATGGACCTTCCCGGCAGGTTCGACACCTCGAATCGGTATCTATGCCGGCGGCGGCGCCTCCCCGGCCGCCAACGCCGTCTTCCACTCGTTCACCCTCTCCGAGGCGCAGTCAGCTCCCGGAACCTGGCCTCGGTGAGTAGTGATCTTCGCGTGATGGTGTTCTCCCGTCGCAATTTCTCTCTCGCGGGAATGGGTACCGCTGCCGCAGCGCTTTGTGCGTGCAGCGGTACCTCCCCGGGCGGGGCCTCGTCCACGCCCACGACCCCAGGGGCGTCCGTGAACGGCTTCACCAACCCGGTGTACCCCTTCGACTTCCCGGATCCGCAGGTCCTCGTCAACGGGAAGGGCAAGTTCATCGCCATTGCCACGAACGGCAATGGCATGAACGTGCAGGTCCTCCGCAGCGACGACATGGTCACCTGGGAGCAGGGTTCGGATGCCCTGCCCAAGGTTGGCGCGTGGTCGAGCCCGGGCAAGGTTTGGGCGCCCGAGGCCATCAAGTGGACCGACGGCACCTACCGGCTGTATTACACGACCCGGGGCCCGGACCCGGAGGTCCAGGCGATCGGGGTCGCCGTGAGCGACAGGCCTGAGGGCCCCTACGTTGACGAGCAGAAGGGGCCGCTCGTGTACGAGCCCAAGGAGGGCGGCTCGATCGACGCGTCCCCCTTCATCGACTCGAAGGGACGTGCCTGGCTCTACTGGAAGAACGACGGCAATGCTATCGGTGTGACCAGCTGGATCCGTGTCCAGCAGCTGTCCGAGGACGGAAAATCGCTCGTCGGCAAGCCCACCAACCTGATCAAGAACGACCTCCCCTGGGAGGACATGCTGGTCGAAGGGCCGGCCATCGTCGAGGTGGACGGGGTCTTCCACCTCTTCTACTCCGGCAATGGCTTCTGGACGGACAAGTACGCCGTGGGCCATGCCGTGGGCGACTCGCCGACCGGACCTTTTACCAAGGATGCCGAACCGGTCCTGGTGACCAACGATGTGGCCGCCGGTCCCGGGCACAACCAGCTGATCAAGGTGGGGGAGCAGTGGTGGACGGTGTACCACGCCTGGCTCCCCGGTGGCATCGGCGACAGCATGACCGGTCGCCAAATGTTCCTTTCCCGCGTCGAGTTCAACGGCCGCACCGTCACAATTGAGCCCCCACTCGCCGCCAACCCCCACAAGCCCCTTCCCTGAGTCCCCGTTGACCCCTGAACCTGGAGTAGCCATGACCACCTCGGCCGCAACGCTGGCCTGCACCTCCCCGGCTTCGAAGCAGGACGGGCACTACCCACGCCCGCTGATGGTCCGCGGGAAGTCGACCCTGCTGGACCGCAAGGTCGGCTTCGCCCACGATGACGACCTGGTGGGCCTGGATGAGAGGTGGTACAGCAGTGCCGAGCCGTTCTCGCGTGAGATTCAGCTGCCCTTCCCTCCGGAATCGAAGCTGTCGGGAATCGAGGAGACCGGCTATCACCCGTGCGTCTGGTACCGCATTGAGATCACCGCCGCCGATCTCGAGTCCGCCGGTCACAGCGAGGGACGCCGGCTGGTGCTGCACTTCGGTGCGGTCGACTATGAGACCACCGTCTTCGTTGATGGTCAGCAGGTCGGCACCCATCTGGGTGGGCAGACACCCTTCAGCTTCGACATCACGAGGGCGCTGGACCCAGAGGTCGACACCCATGTCGTTACGGTTCGTGCCTTCGACGACCCGCTGGACTGCCGCCAGCCCCGCGGCAAGCAGGACTGGCTCCCCGAAGCGCACGTCATCTGGTACCAGCGGACCACCGGCATCTGGCGCACCGTGTGGCTCGAGTCGGTTCCGCCGCTCCATCTCACCCGTCTGGTCTTCCGTCCCGACATCACCTCAGGCCGAGTCGAGGCGCTGGTTGAGCTGAACCGTCGTCCGGCCGAAGCGACCCAGGTCGAGATCGCCATCGCCTTCGACGGTGATCTGATCGGCCACACCACCGCTCTGCTGGCTGAGCAGGCAGCGACCGTCACCGTCGATCTGACCCGGGTGACCAACGGTGTGGACCTCGAGCGGTTCGTCTGGATGCCGCAACGTCCCGTGCTGATGGACGCCGGGGTCGTGGTGCATGGGGACATCCCCGACGAGACCCGCTCCTACCTCGGGTACCGCCAGGTGGGTGCGAGCCGGGCTGGGATGACCATCAACTCCTTCCCGATCTACCTCCGCTCGGTGCTGGAGCAGGGCTACTGGCACGAGTCGTGCCTGACCCCGCCCTCGGTGGAGGCGATGAAGGCGGAGGTTCAACTGATGCTCGACATGGGGCTCAACAACTGCCGCATCCACCAGAAGGTGGAGGATCCGCGCTTCCTGTTCTTCTGCGACACCATGGGCCTCACAGTGTGGGGCGAAACTGCCTCCGCCTATACCTTCGATTCGGTGGCCATCCAGCGATTCGCGGTCGAATGGGTCGACATCGTGCGGGCCAATGAAGGGCATCCCTCGATCATCGCCTGGACCCCGTTCAACGAGTCCTGGGGAATCACCCATGTTTCCCGGGATCCCGCCCAGGCTGCCTTCAGCCGTGGCATCTCCGACCTGACCCGGGCCCTGGACCCGACCCGGCCGGTGATCTCCAACGATGGTTGGGAGCACGCCGATTCCGACCTGCTGACCATCCATGACTACGAATGGCGCCGGGAGGTGTTGGCCGACAGGTACACCCTCGATGGCATCCAGACCATGCTCGCGACCACCGGCCCCGCGGGACGCGTCCTGGTCGTCGGTGAGGACCAGTCCTCGGAAGCACCCGTCCTCCTGACCGAGTTCGGTGGGGTTGAGTTCGTCACCGTCCCCAGCGCCGACCAGACCTGGGGATACTCCTCCGCGCGAGACGCCGATGACTACGAGCGTCGCATGCGCGACATCATGGAGCCGGTGCTGGCCTCCAGCATCGTGCGAGGCTTCTGCTGGACCCAGCTGACGGACACCCTGCAGGAGGCGAACGGCTTGTGCGATGAGAACCGCGTCCCCAAACTGCCGATCGAGACCCTGCGTGCCATCTTCACCGGAGAGGACACGAAGTGACCGAACTGTTCGGTACCACTCCCACCGGCGAAGACGTTCGCCGTTACACCCTGACAAGCCCCTCGGGAGCTCGACTCCAGCTGCTCGACCTGGGTGCGAGCGCCAGCAGCTACCGCCTGCAGGCCGGGGACGCCGGGAGTGAGGTGCTGGTTGGCTTCGATACCCTCGCCCAGCATTTGATCGGCTCGGCGAGCTACTTCGGCGACGTCGTCGGCCGCTATGCCAACCGCATCGCCAACGGACGTTTCACCCTCGACGGGGAGGAGTTCGTTCTCGACACCAATGAGGGGACCACCAGCCTGCATGGCGGCCCTGGAGGCATTTCAAAGCGGGTCTGGCGCGTCACCGACCAGACGGAGGACGTCATCACTTTCGCGCTGACCAGTCCTGATGGTGACCAGGGCTTCCCCGGCGAGGTGGAGATCCGCGCCACCTACCGGCTGCTGGACGATGGCTTCGGGCTTGAGCTGGCAGCCACCACCGACCGCGCCACTCCGCTCTGCCTGACCAGTCACCTGTTCGTGAATCTGGCCGGTGGCGGCAGCCTCGACGACCACGTCCTCACGGTGGATGCCGATGGCTATGTGCCGATCGACTCCGCTTCGATCCCAGTGTCGGGTCCGGTCCTGGTGGAGGGCACTCCCTTCGACCTGCGCCAGGGGGCCCGGATCGGGGATCGGGTGCGCGAAGCCCACGAGCAGATCGAATTGGCCAAGGGCATCGACCACTCCTTCGACCTCAACGGATCGGGCTTGAGGGTCGTTGCCACGCTGGAGCATCCGGGGTCCGGGCGACGGATGGAGTTGCACGCCGACGCGCCCGCACTCCAGATCTACACAGGTAACTTCCTGGACGGCACCTGGGCCTCCCGCAATGGACGCCTTCGGCAGGGTGACGCCATCGCACTGGAGCCCCACGTCCACCCGGATTCGCCGAACCAATCCTGGGCTGACGATGTGATCCTGCGTCCGAGCGAGGAGTACCGCAGCCGGATGGAGTGGCATTTCAGCGGTTAGCGTGTTGCCCTACGCTCATCCCATGGCTCCCAGAACCTCCACGACCATGCGGTTCATGGCCGCTCCCACCGACGTGCTCTTCTCCGACTCCCTCGGTGTGCACGGGGGACGCGTCCTGCAGTGGATCGACAAGGGTGCCTATGCCTGCGCCACCCAGTGGAGTTCGCAGTACTGCGTCACCGCCTACTTCGGCCACATCCACTTCACCCGACCGATCCCCTCGGGCCACCTGGTCGAGGTGCGTTCCCGGATCGCCCACACCGGGCGCTCCAGCATGCACATCGTCAACGAGGTGCTCTCGGCTGATCCTCGCGACGGGGTCTGGACCCGCGCCTGTGACTGCCTGGTGATCTTCGTCGCCGTCGACGAGCACGGCCAGCCCACCGAGGTCCCCTCCTTCGAGCCCTCCACCCCGGCCGAGAAGCACCTGAAGGAGGCGGCCCTGTCCCGGATCGAGTTGCGCGAGGCCATCGAGGAGGAGATGGCCAAGCAGGTCTACACCGACGCCGGAACGGCCCCTCGCCTGACCACGCGCTTCCTCGCCAAACCCACCGACGTCAACTGGGGCGGCAAGGTCCACGGCGGCACCGCCATGGAGTGGGTCGACGAAGCCGCCACCGCGTGCTCCATGGGATGGGTTCGCCGCCCCACCGTCGCCGTGTACGCTGGTGGAATCCGCTTCTACAAGCCCATTCACATCGGTGACCTGGTCGAGGTCGAGGCCCGCCTGCTCCACACCGGTAAGCACGCCATGCACATGAGCGTCCACCTGCGCAGCGGCGACCCGCGCACCGGAGAGGACATGCTGCAGCCGGCCCTGCACTGCTCCGCCACCTACGTCTCCCTCGATGACCACGGGAGGCCGCTGACCGCACCGCAGTTCCGGCCCTCCACGCCGGAGGACCGGGCGTTGTGGCAGCACGTGGAGACCCTGCGCGGGTTGCGCGAACAGTACGGACCGCTCCCCCTGGTCGACGATGAGGAGGGCGAGGGTGGCTGGCGTGTGATCGCGTCCAGCGCGGAACGTCGCTGAATGCCCTGACACGTGTCCACAGGACTCTTGGCGCGACCACTTACCCTTGATGTGATGTGGTCGCAACGTCAGGAAGTCAGTTATGCGCTGCAGCGCCGGGCCAAACTCGAAGCGCTGAGGCGGCCCGGTCGTGCGCTCAACGAGGACGACCCCTGCGACGCCGAGCCGATCCTGGTCAAGTCCGCACTCCACCACGGGCGCCTGGCCGGGCAGGAGTGCCCAATCTGCGCGTCCGACCGGTTGATGCTGCTGGACTACGTGTTCGGTGACCAGCTCGGCCAGTATTCGGGGCGGATTCGCAGCCCGGAGGAGCTGGAGGAGATGCAGGACTCCTTCGGAGAGTTCACCGTGAGGGAGGTCGAGGTCTGCCCCGACTGCCGGTGGAACCACATGACCCGGTCCTTCGTGCTGGGTGATGGCAGGAAGCGGCGTGCCCCGCGCCGCGAGGAGACAGTCGAGGACATCTATGGCTAGGCGAACCACGACCGGACGCGCTCCCGCGAAGGGACGCAGGAAGCCGGGGCATCGACGTCGATCCCCGATCCTCACCTTCGTTGGGCGCAGCTTCGCGGTGCTGGGCATCCTCAGCCTCGTGCTCGCGCTGGTCGCAGTCATCGCCGCCCTGGTCTTCTACCAGCGCACCGAGCTGCCCGACCCGAACAAGGACTTCGCCACCAACACCACCTTCATCTACTACCGCGACGGCACCACCAAGCTGGGCAATTTCGCGGTGCAGAACCGACAGACCATCCCGTACGCCGACATGAGTCAGTACGCCAAGGATGCGGTCATCGCCGCGGAGAACCGGACCTTCTGGACCGACCGGGGCATCTCGCCCAGCGGTATCGCCCGCTCAGCCTGGTCCATCCTCCGCGGCGGCGAGATCCAGGGTGGCGGGTCGACCATCACCCAGCAGTACATCAAGATCTACTACCTCACCTCCGACCGCACCATGACCCGCAAGATGCGGGAACTGGCGTTGGCGGTGAAAATGGGGCGGGAGAAGCCGAAGGAGGAGATCCTCCGGGACTACCTCAACACCATCTACTTCGGCCGTGGCGCCTACGGTCTCCAGGCGGCCAGCCGCGCCTACTTCCTCACGGACGCGAAGAAGCTGACCCTCGAGCAGTCCGCAGTGCTGGCGTCCGTGCTGAACAACCCGACCATGTTCGATCCGAGTGCGGGCGCCAAGAACGAGGAACGGCTGCTCAACCGGTACCGCTACGTCCTTGACGGCATGCTCGAGATGGGCACCATCACCCAGGCCCAGCATGGCAAGGCATGGAAGGCGCTGCCGCCGTTCCCCGAGGTGCCGCTGAACAACCGCTATGCCGGGCCTCAGGGGCACCTGATGGCGATGGTCCACGAGGAACTCCTCAACCAGGGCTTCACCGACGCCCAGATCAACGGCGGCGGCCTGCGGGTCACCACCACGTTCGACGCGATGCTGCAACAGCATGCGATCAGCACCGCCCAGTCGATGACCCGCAAGGTCGCCAGTTCGGCCGAACCACAGCAGGACGCGGCCAACCTGCACGTGGCCATCAGTTCGGTGGACGCCACGAATGGTGAGGTGCTGGCCCTGTACGGCGGCCCCGACTACCTGAAGAACTCCCGCAACTGGTCGACCACCGCGCGCCCCTCGGCGTCCACCTTCAAGGTCTGGGCAGCGGTGGCCGCACTGCGCAACGGGAAGAGCCTGTACTCCCAGTTCAACGGCAACACCTTCACCCCCGAGGGCGATGCCACCGAGGTCCGCAACGAGTTCGGCTACCAGTACGGCGAGGTGAGCCTGTCCGAGGCGTTGGAGAAGTCTGTCAACACCGCCTTCGTGGACATGACCCAACAGCTGCAGAGCGGCCCCGCCAAGGTGGTCAAGGCGGCCAATGATGCCGGCATCCCCACCCGCTCCGGCTGGGACCTGAACAACCGCATCGCGCTGGGAACGGCCGAGGTCAGCCCGCTGGACAATGCGATCGGCTTCGCCACTCTGGTGAACAGCGGCAAGCGCAGCAACGCCCACGTCATCAAGCAGGTCAAGGACATCAACGGCAAGACCCTGTTCACCGCCAAGGGGGCCACCACCCAGGCGATCGAGAAGCCGATCGCTGCCGACGTCACCCACGCGCTGAAGTCTGTGGTGGACCAGGGCACCGGTCGGGCCGTGAGCGATCTCGGTTTCCCCATCGCCGGCAAGACGGGCACCTCGGGGGTGGAGGAGCGGATCACCTCGGCCTGGTTCGTCGCCGCGACCCGCCAGATCTCCACCTCGGTGATGTTCGTGGCCGGCGACGGCGGCAACGGTGACCTCGACCCCTACAAGCGCCCCGGTGACGGCACCTTCTTCGGCGGCACCTACCCGGCCCAGACCTGGGCTGAGTTCATGAAGGTCGCGATGAAGGGCAAGGAGCCCCTCGACTTCGACGAACCGGCCTGGGTCAACACCGGAAACCGCGAGGAACCGAGCCGGGCCCCCGGGACCAATTCGGAGCCGTCGGTCACGGTCCCCGAATCGAGCCAGGCACCCACGACCTCCGAACCCGCCACCAGCAGCGCCCCTCCGACGACCGAGGCACCCACGAGTTCTGCCACGGAGACCACCACGGAGCCCAGCACGTCTGCACCACCGACCCAAACCACCGAGGCTGCTCCCGAGCCGACTCAACCCACCCGCCCGACGCAGCCACCTGCCGAGCCGACCACCCGCCCGACGCAGCCGCCTGCCGAGCCGACCGCCCGAACGACGGCGGCCCGCACCTCCGAACCGACTGCGTCCACCGGTCCGTGATGTGGTGACGCGCCAGCTGGGCTGCAGACGTGGCACAGTGTCCGGGTGAGCGTGGCTGAACAGATGGGGTTGACGGGTAGGCGGTTGGGTGGCCCCAGCGGGCGTCATGCCCGGCCGGCCGGCCTCTTCTATGACCCGGCGCCCTGGGTGCTGCTGGTCGCCACGCTGCTCTGGTGGGTCAGGATGCTGCATCAGTCCACCTGCATGCAGACCAACCCGAACGACCCGATCAAGACGATGCTGCGGATGTGCTATTCCGACGTGCCGATCGTTTGGGCCTCCAATGGCTGGTCGCGGGGCCTGCCGACCCTGGGGGACGCCACGCAGCTCCCGCAACTGCCGGTCATCTCCTTCCTGATCAGCGTGCAGCGCATCCTCCTGGAGCTCTTCCTGCCCGCCGGGTCGGGACTCAGCGCCCAGCAGGAGCTCAACCTGGGCAATGTCTTCCTGGTGACCAATGCCGTGGTCCTGTTTTGCTTCTTCCTGGCCTGGGTCGTTGCGCACATGCTGATGGGACGCGACTCGACTCGCGGCCGCCGCCGTGATGCCCGCGGTCGCCTCGTGTCGGGCCCTGCTCGCAGCTTCGACGCGCTCTTCATCGCCTCATCGGTGGGGATCCTGAGCACCGGGCTGATTGCCTGGGACCTGGTCGCCCCCGCCCTGACAGCCGTCGCGCTGATGCTCTGGACGCGCGGACAGGTCCTGGCAGCGGGGGTGTTGACCGGCGTGGCCCTGGGCGCCGGCATCGCCCCCATGGTGCTGGTGCTGGCCCTGGCGATCTGCTGCGTCCGCGCTGGTCAGCTTGAGGAATTGCTGCGCTACAGCCTGGGCCTGCTCGCGGCCCTGCTGGTGGTCGTGGCGCTGGCCGCGACCCGCAGCGCCTCTGCGGTGCGGCGCGCGTACCTGGCCCAACTCGACCCCGAGGCTGGGCTGGGGTCGATGTGGTACATCCTCAAGGACGCGGGGCTCGCCGGTCAGTTGATCCCCGGTCTCAGCAAGGCCACGATCGCAGTGGCCTTTGCCGGCATCGCCCTGCTCGCCCTGCGCTCGCCGCGCCGGCCCCGGGTGGCCCAACTGGCCTGCCTGTTCATGCTCGCCGGGCTCATGCTCGCCCCCACCTACTCCCCGCAATACGTTCTGTGGGGCCTCGGCTGGGTGGCGCTCGCCCGCCCGAACCTGCGTGACTGGACCCTCTACAGCGGCGCCGAACTGCTCTACTTCCTGGCCGTCTGGGGCCACCTCCAGGGCAACATCCGCCTCGGCCCGGGTGAGGACATCGGCTACCCGCCGGCGATCATCATTCGTCTCGCGGCCTCCGGCTGGATCGTGTGGACCATTGTCCGGGACATGCTCGAACCCTGGCGCGACCCGATCCGCCGTTTCGGTGCGGACGATCCCCAGGGCGGGACACTGGACGGGGTGGCGGATGCCGCCTGGATGACCACCCCGCCCCTCCCCGCCCGATGAGCCGCCCCCGCTCACGGGCCGTGGCGAGGGCTGCGCAGCCCGCGCTGGCGGTGGCCATCACCTGGGCCGCGAGCAGGCTGTTGCTGGTGGGCGTCCTGGTGTGGGTCGCGGCCGGCAACCGCCCCGTGCGTGAGGCCCTGCGCGGCTGGGATGCCGCGATCTACACCCGGCTGGCCGAGCACGGCTACACCAAGGACACCGATGTCGCCTTCTTCCCCGGCCTGCCGCTCGTGCTGCGGGGCCTGCATGCCCTTGGCGCCGACACCGCCCTGGCTGGGGCGCTGCTCTCATTCCTCTGCTGCGGACTGGCCGCCTGGGCGCTGTACCGGCTCGGATCCCGAGGGTGGGGTTTCGGCCCGGCCTCGCAGCCCGCCACCGGAGCCATCGCTGCCGGTCTGTGGCTGCTCGCGCCCACTACCGTCTTCACTTCCGTGGCCTACACCGAGGCACCCTTCTGTGCCGCCGCCTTCTGGGCCTGGGAACGGGCCCGCGACAAACACTTCGCCCAGGCCGGGGTCCTTGCCGCGCTGGCCTGCAGCCTCCGCATCTCCGGGCTCTTCCTGGTCGTCGCTCTGCTCGTGCTCGCCCTAATCGGCAATGGTGATGACGAGGTCTGGCGCGACGACTGGTCCATCCGCCTCAGGGACGCCGCCTGGCTGCTGCTGCCCCTGGCGGTCCTCGGCGCCTACGCCTGGTGGCTGCACGGACTCACCGGCTCCTGGACCGCCTGGCTGCAGGCCCAGCAGGCCGGCTGGGGGCGCAGGTTCACCCACCCCAAGGATGCCCTTCTGCACACCTGGCGAGCCGCGCAACCGGAGAGCTGGCCCGGACGCAGGCTGGTGGCGCCGGTCTTCTTCGCCGAGATCGTCGCGATGGCGGTGGGCCTGGTGACCACCCTGGCCTGCCTGCTGCGCAAGCGCTGGGCCGAGGCCGCCTGGGTCGGCGTCCAACTGGCAGCCTTCGGCACCAGCTACTGGTACATGTCGGTCAACCGCGCCGTGCTGCTCTGGTTCCCGCTCTTCCTGATGCTGGGGGCGGTCCTCGGCCGCCCCTTCCACCGCCGCGGACGCCGCGGGGGCGAACTCGAAACCCTCACCCTCGGCGTGCTGGGTACGCTGTCGGTGATCCTGGCCGCGACCTGGGCCTGGCTCTACTACTCGGGGCAGTGGGCCTCCTGAGTGCATCCGAGGGGGCCTTGTGAGTACTGAACCCGGCCGCCGGGCGCGCCAGCGATGGGGCCTGTGGACGCTCACCAGCTGGCTGCTGTTCCCGATCCTCCTGCTGATGCAGCTGTTCGACCTGCGCCGGGGCCTGGTCGGGCCGGGCTGGGTCTGGAGCGCGTTGCTGATCGGCTTCAGCCTCTTCCTGCTCGTCGGGGCACCGCTGGCGATCACCCTGCGAGCCCGCCTGTCACGGCCGGCTTGGACGGTCGCCGGGCTCTTCACCGCCCTGGTCGCCTGGGGGATCGGGTCGGCGTTGGTCAGCGGACCGCCGCTGTGGCCCTGGCGCACCCTGCCCACCGCCGCCCCGCCACGCGTGCTGATGCCGGCGCCCCTGCTCTACCGCATCGTCCCGCTGGTGACCGCGTGGGTCACCATGGCCGCCGCCGCGCTGGCGATGGCGCTGATACCCGCTCGCTCCCGGCTGGAGCGGATGTGGTGGCTTGCGGCGCTGATGCTGGGCAGCTCGCTGGCCCTGTGGCCGCGCGCGATCGAGGTCCACAACTCGCCCCGACTGGCCACCGGTATGGGCGGGTCGTCCACGGTCCACCTCGTCTTCCTGCTCTGTGCCGGGCTCTTCCTGGGCGCCTTCTGGCAGCGCCACCGGCCCCGCGCCTCGCTCGCGTTGGCAGCGGTCTCGGTCCTGTGCTTGTTGATGACGGGATCGCGGGCAGGCTTGCTCGCGCTGGCGGCGTTCGTGGTGCTCGTTCTGGCCTGGATCGGTGCCAAACTCAACCCCCGCTTGGTCCTCGCCGTCCTCATTGCAGGAGTGGTGGGGCTGGGTCTGGTGCTGCTCACCCCGGCCAGCCGCCTGCTCAACTTCAGCGACCCCTGGCGGGTCATCAATGCAAGGACCGCCCTGCGGCTGTGGACTGCGGACCCGCTGGACCTGCTGTTCGGGGTCGGGTCCGGCCGGGTGTGGCCCTGGTATGCCTTCGACGCCCGCTTCTACTGGCTGCCCTGGGGTGGACGCCTCCGCACCAGCGCGGGTGACCTGCTCACCAACCCCCACTCCGTCCCGCTCGGTGTGGGCGTTGAACTAGGCCTGGTCGGGCTGCTGCTGCTCGCCGGCATCATCGTGCTCCTTCTCGTCGCGGTGGGGGACGCCTGGCGTACACGGGGCCGGGCCTCTGGCGAGAACGGCAGGGCGGGAGCGCGCGAGGGCGTCCTGCTGGCACTGGTTGCCAGCCTGGTCACCTTCGTGTTCGACTACTACCTGCTGAAGAACTTCGCGGTCAGCTTCTGGTGGTGGGTCGCAGTCTTCGCCACCCTCGGCGGGGTTCAGCGCTCGAGCGGACCCTCATCGGTGACGACCTCCTCGGCGGCCTCGACCCGTTCGTCCGCAGAATCCTCGGCGTCCTCAACCCGGTCAGAGGGCTGACCGAAGCCCCGGTCGAACTGCCAAGCGACCAGCAGCGCCAGCAGCACGAACCCGACCAGCAGGCCGGCCATTGACCACGCCACCAGACCCATCGTCTCCAGCAGGTCATCGTGCCGGAACCAGATGATCGACAACGGCACCACGCAGTAGACGATCGCGAACAGCAGCATCGTGAACTGGCGCCGCACCACCACGAACACCGTGCTGATCGGGGAGGTGATGAAGTTCATGAAGAGCCAGGGGACCAGCACCTGCGCCACCAGTCCGGCGACCTGCCACCTCGCGCCCAGCACGAAGGGGATCAGCCATGGTGAGAGCAGCCAGATCAGCCCAAAAGGCACGATGCCGAGCAGGACGCCGCGCAGGACAGCCTTGCGCACCACCGACAACATCCGCCCGCGGGCGACGCGGACCAGCTGGGGGAAGAAGACCTGCGAGACCGCCGCATTGATCAGCGACATCGGTGCCTGCAGGGCCCGCCAGGCCAGCGAGAACTGGGCGGAGGCCGCGACTGAGAACAGCGCCGAGATCATCATCAGGATGCCGTTCAGGCGCACGGAGTCGACCAGCGCATTGGGCCCGTTCAGCAGGGGCATCTTCTTGTGCTCGGCTGCCAGCGTCCGCATCGAGGCGACTGGGCCGGTGACCGCGTACTGCCCGCGCGTGTGGCGGAGCAGGTTGATCAGCGACGTCGAGTACCCCACCAGGGCGGCCACCACGAGCCCGAAGACGCCCAGGTGCAGCAGTCCCGCGCCGGCTTGGAAACCGGTGACCGAGGTGACCTGGTGGATCTTGTTCTGGGCGACCTGCTTGAAGTTCTTCGTGCGGGTCAGCCAGTAGGTCATCGTGGTGAGCTGGGTGATCAGCCAGGCCAACGGCCCAGCGGCATAGAGCCACTTCGCCAGCTCGGGGACCAGCCGTTTGTCCGCGTCATTGGTGAGCAGGTCCGCCACGGTGGGGGCCAGGAAGATCATGGAGACGGTGAGGACCAGCGCCACGACGGCATTGATCAGCGTCGCGAGCTTCAGCAGCTGGCGGGCTTCGTCATCCTTCTCCGGGAGCACGATGGCCAGCTCGTAGCGCCCAGCTGCCACTGGGCTGACCATCTGGGCAGCTCCCAACACCAGCGCGAAGATCGCCACCGCTTCGGGCTCGAACAGGCGTCCCATGATGATGACCGAGACGATGTTGAGGACCTGCGCAAACGCGGTGCCCGACATCAGGGTGAGCACATTGCGCACGAACTCGTTGCGGATGCGTGGGGTGCGGGTGGACAGAGGCTTCGCCTCACCCGTCTCGTTTGTCACCTGCACGACCACCTCACACCCGATGAGCCTACGGGGGTGAAGCATACGCGGACGCTGCTGACCGGGCGCATGCCTAGACTGGCACGCATGGCCCCTCCCGACCACCCCGTCGAGCCGGGCGTCCTCCACAGGGCGGCAGGGTGGTACGGCACGGCATTCCTGGTGCTGGTCTGCCTGATGAGCGTGGTGAACCTGGAGGGTCCCCTGCCCGGCACCGCGTATGCGCAGGGTTTCACGGCCGTGATGCCCTTCTTCCTGCTGACGGGCGTGGTGCTGTTGGTGCTTCGACTCCGGGGACGCGGCAGCGGGCCGCGCATCACCCATGGCGCGCTGGATCCTGAGGACATCTCGCTGGGCCCGCTGGGGCTCCCGCCGCTGGTGGTTCGGTGGTTCCTGCTGTTCGGGCTGGCATTGTTCGGGTGGGCGATCACCACCACCTTCTTCCATCGACACGAGATCTGGGTCGGCCCGCAACG
Source organism: Aestuariimicrobium sp. p3-SID1156 (assembly GCF_025144225.1). Classification (GTDB taxonomy): domain Bacteria; phylum Actinomycetota; class Actinomycetes; order Propionibacteriales; family Propionibacteriaceae; genus Aestuariimicrobium. The sequence goes on along the minus strand of NZ_JALXXB010000001.1, from coordinate 72,982 downwards.
CGTCGTGCGCGAGGTGCCGGAGTGGCTGGTGAGGGTGCCGCTACTCAACGGTGTGATGGCGATGCTGGCCGGGTTCCTGGTGATGGCGGTCACCTCACGATCCCAACGGACTCCGCTGCTGTGGCGGCTCTCGGCGCTGATGGTGCCGATGACGATCATCGGCTGGGCTCGGGTCTCGATCACCCAGGGGCGTCCGGTGATACGCCTGTGGACACAGCTCGGCAATGCGGCGGTCTATCCGATCGTGGTGCTGCTGTGCATGACCATCGCGATGGCCTGTGCCGTTCGGCGTTACCGGACGCGGATGAGCCAGTGGATCGCTGTTTTCCACCTCATCTTCCTGTTCCTCACCGCCTCCCGTGGCGGTCTGGTGGTGCTCGCCGTGCTGGTGCTGCTGCTGGTGGTTCGGCTCGCCCGGCGACATACCGGAGCCGGGGAACGGCTCCGCAGACTGCCGCCCTCGGTGCTGGTCGTCGGTTTCCTGGGGGTGCTCGCGGCCACGGCGGTCTCGCCGATCCTGGGGCGTCTGGACCAGAAGTCAGGGCGGCTGATGAGCTGGCGGGCTGGGATCGCCGCCCTCGAGGGGGACTGGGCCACGACCTTGTTCGGGCTGGGCAGCGGCACGATCTGGCCCTGGTTCGCCTATGAGTCAGGCTGGCAGGGGCTGCCCGGCTCGCGTCGGGTCTGGGGACCATTCGGTTACGTGCTCTACCACGCGCATTCGCTGTACGTGACGGTGCTGGTGGAGCTGGGGATTCTCGGGACCCTGCTGCTGGTCGCGATGCTGTGGCCGCTGGTGGCCCAGTGGTTCCGCGGCGGGTCGACCCCGCTGGTGGTGCTGGTGTCAGGGGTGTGTGCCTGCCTGGTCGGGTTCACCTTCGACCTCTACCTGTTCAAGAACTTCGGCGTGTCGATGCTGTGGTGGACGCTGGCCTTCGGGGCGCTCATGATCGGCTCGGACGAGAGCTGGGCCCGGCGTCACGCAGTGCCCGACATGCTGGGGCCCGACGCGCCGGTGCGCGAAACCGGGTTCCGGGGGAGTGAGGAACGGCAAAGGACGTGAGGGGTCGCCCACTCGGCGCGTCCGGCGTGAAAGAATGCGAACACTGGCCAGCCGGCTGCCGCCGGTGGGCCGAAGTTTCTGGGAGGAAATGTGAGCAACGCGCGAATCCAACCCACCGCTGACATGGACGACAACGTCGAGATCGGTGATGGGTCTTCGGTCTGGCACCTGGCGCAGGTGCGTGGTGGAGCACGGATCGGCAAGAACGTCATCATTGGCCGAGGCGCCTACATCGGCTCCGACGTGCACATCGGTGACAACTGCAAGATCCAGAACTACGCGCTGGTCTACGAGCCCGCCGAACTCGCCGACGGCGTGTTCATCGGCCCGGCCGCCGTGCTCACCAACGACACCTTCCCGCGGGCCTGCAACCCGGACGGATCGTCCAAGAGCGCCCATGACTGGGAACCCGTCGGCGTGAGCCTGAAGAAGGGCGCCTCGGTGGGGGCACGCGCCGTGTGCGTCGCCCCCATCACGATCGGGGAGTGGGCGACCGTTGCCGCAGGCGCTGTCGTCACCAAGGACGTCCCGGACTACGCTCTGGTGGCGGGCGTCCCCGCCAGGCGCATCAAGTGGGTCGGTCGTTCCGGCTTCCCGCTGGAACCCGCCGGCGAAGGACGCTGGAAGGACCCCAAGACGGGCGATGAGTTCGTCGAGAACAACGAGCAACTCACTCTGGTGGAGGAGACGAAGTGAACGCCATGATTCCCGCAGCCAAGCCGATCATCGGTGACGACGAGCGTGCAGCAGTCGACCGCGTCCTGCAGTCGGGCATGATCGCCCAGGGCCCGGAGGTGAAGACCTTCGAGGAGGAATTCGCCCAGGTCATGACCAACGGACGCACCTGCGTGGCCGTCAACTCCGGCACCTCCGGGCTGCACCTGGGCCTGCTGGCCTGCGGCATCGGCCCCGGCGACGAGGTGCTGGTGCCCTCCTTCACCTTCGCCGCCACCGCGAACTCGGTCGCCATCACCGGCGCCACCCCGGTCTTCGTCGACATCGAGCCGGACTACTTCTGCATGGACCCGGCCGACGCCGAGGCCAAGATCACCGACAAGACCAAGGCGATCATGCCGGTGCACCTCTACGGGCACCCCTTCAACGTGGACGCCTTCCAGGCCCTGGCGAAGAAGCACGGCCTGATGCTCTTCGAGGATGCCGCCCAGGCCCACGCCGCCACCTGGAATGGTGCCCCCGTCGGCACCTTCGGCCAGTTCGGCATGTTCTCGCTGTACCCCACCAAGAACATGACCTCCGGTGAGGGCGGCATGGTCTCCTGCGAGACCGAGGAGATCGCCCGCCAGGTACGCCTCATCCGCAACCAGGGGATGGAGAAGCAGTACGCCAACGAGGTCGTTGGCCTGAACAACCGCATGACCGACGTGCACGCCGCCATTGGTCGCGTCCAGCTCACCAAGGTGCTCGACTGGACCGAGAAGCGTCGCGCCAACGCCAAGTTCCTCAACGAGAACCTCGAGGGCGTCGTCGTCCCGCCGGTCGCCCCGGAGGCCACCCACGTGTACCACCAGTACACGATCCGCGTCGCCGAGGGCCGCGACCAGGTCGTCGACACCCTGCGCAATGAGTACCAGGTCGGTTGCGGCGTCTACTACCCGATCCCCAACCACCGCCTGGAGACCTTCAAGTCCTCCGAGCACCTCGAGCAGACCGAGAAGGCGGCCGCCGAGGTCATCTCGCTGCCGGTGCACCCCTCGCTGTCCCAGGAGGACCTCGAGCGCATCGTGACCGCCGTCAACGCTGCGGTCAAGGCAGGTGCCTGAGCCATGGCGAACCTGCGTGCAGGCCTCATCGGCATTGGCTCGATGGGCAAGAACCACGCCCGCAACCTGAAGGCCATCGACGGGGTCGACCTGGTCGCGGTGGCGGACGCCTCCGGCAAGGACCCGTTCGGTGTTGCCGACGGGATGCCGGTCCTGCCGGACATCGATGCCCTGCTGGACAACAACCTCGACTACGTCGTGGTGGCGGCTCCCACCGCGTACCACGAGGAGATCGGCCTCAAGATTGCCGAGGCCGGGGCACATGCCCTGATCGAGAAGCCGCTGGCCGCGTCCACGCAGGCAGCCCGCACCCTGGCCGAGGCCTTCGCGTCCAAGGGCTTGATCGGTGCCGTCGGCCACATTGAGCGCTTCAACCCGGCGCTGCAGAGTTTGCGCAAGCGGCTGGAGAACGGTGATCTGGGCGACCTCTACCAGATCGCCACTCGCCGTCAGGGGCCCTTCCCGAACCGCATCGCCGACGTCGGTGTGATCAAGGACCTCGCTTCGCACGACATCGACCTGACTGCCTGGGTGACCCAGCGCAAGTACGAGTGGGTCGCTGCCCGTTCGATGTTCAAGTCTGGACGCCAGTATGAGGACATGGTCACCGCGACCTGCACCCTGACCGGCGGTCTGATGAGCAACCACATGGTCAACTGGCTCACCCCCGCCAAGGAGCGTCTGACCATGGTCACCGGTGAGCGCGGCATGTTCGTCGCCGACACCCTGACCGCCGACCTCACCTTCTACGCCAACGGCACCGTCGAGACCACCTGGGACGACATCGCGAACTTCCGTGGTGTCTCCGAGGGTGACATGACCCGCTTCGCCATCCCGAAGCCCGAGCCGCTCCGCACCGAGCATGCGAACTTCCGTGACGCGGTGCTGGGCAAGGAGGGCGCGACCATCGTCACCCTCGATGAAGGCGCCCGCGTCGTCGAGGTCTGCGAGGCCATGATCGAGTCCAGCCGGACCAACGAGTTCGTCAAGATCGACTGAGGCCACTCGCCCACGGGTGCGCTCGAGCGGGGCGCGCCCCCACCCCGGCACCCCCTCTCGCTACTACGCCCCGTAATTTCACACTCGGACCGTCGACGTCGGCGGTCCGAGTGCGTATTCGGGGTGCCGAGTGCGGATTTACGGCGCGTAGTAGCAGCTCCTGGGGGACCGGACGCAGATGAGACTCGGCCAGCCCGGCCTTCCCGTCCATGACCGTCGCGCCCTGCGTTTTCCGCCGATCTCAGGCAGCGGCGCGAACCCTCGCCAGCGCCGTCCTGAGACGAGCCACGACCTTCTTCGGCGTGTGCCACAGCTCGTCCCACGTCCATCGCACCACGATCAGACCGAGGCTTCGCAGTCCGTCCTCGCGTCGCTTCTCATCCCAGACAACCTGGGCAGGGTCACCGGCATCGCCGCTGTATTTCACCCTGCCATCAAACTCGCCGACCACGCCTCCTCCCCACCAGAAGTCGACCCGGGCACGGCCGCCTGGCCAGGTGAACTCCTTCTGCAGCTCGGTGGGAGGCAACGCTGCATCGATGAACATCATGCGGCTGAGTGATTCGCCGACACTCTCGGCACGGGCGTCTCCGAGCAGGACAGCGCGTCTGGCCATCACCATCCCCGGAACACGTGCCGACCGTTCAAGAGCCGCCAGCACCTCCTCGAGCGTGCATAGTTGCCGATGAAGAGCGTCGTCCACCGCAGCGACCGTCCATCGCAGGGACTCGTGGCGTCCGAGGTCGACGAGGGTTCGCGGAACGGTCGTCACGCGCATGGCGTCGAGCACGTCCTCGTCGAGTTCCTGCAACTGCCCTCGCGTCACCTGTATGCCAGCCCGGACGCGTCCAGCACGCGCCCCGGGCACCGTCAGGTGCACCTCTTCACGCGCAGAACTCGGGACCGGCAGATTCCATAACGTCGCGGCGGAGCCGTGGCTGATCACCGCTTCCGGACGGTCCAGCAGAGCTGCTCGGCACGCCAGCGCGTGGCGTCCCCTGACATCAAGCTCGCCGATGCCCTCACGTGCCCAGACGTAGTGACCGCGGCGGACGCGCACCAACTGTCCCTGACGCTCAAGGCGCAGGATCGTTCGGTCGTCAAGTCCGGTGGCGTGGAGGTCGGTGCGCGAGTGAATGGCGATCATGCGGCAACCCTGCGCGGGCCGGTGCCTCCCAAGGAAGGGCTCCAGGAGGACGGACAACACTCGGACGCATATCGCCAACACCTGCGCCCAGTGCGACAACACCTCGGTCGTGTTCTGGTGAGCTCCGAGCCTCGCGGTGTGCGGCCGACGTGGAGCCGGTTCAACGCACTCGGCACCTCATCTACGCACTGGGACCGCCGACGTCGCCGGTCCGAGTGTGAAATTACGGCGCGTAGTAGCGGGAGGAGGGAGGCGCTCCAAGGGGATATCGTGGAGCGTCACCCCATTGGCTAGAGTGGGCCGCGGTCCAGACTCAACCGAGGAGACACATGTCCGACGTGACCGCCGGGGCGATGAGGCCCCGACAGAGCCCGTTGCACAAGGTCCACGCCGATCTCGGCGCCACCTTCACCGATTTCGCCGGATGGGACATGCCCGTCCGCTACACCTCCGACCTCGAGGAGCACCACGCGGTCCGCAGGTCCGCCGGCCTCTTCGACCTCTCCCACATGGGCGAGATCCGGGTGACCGGCCCCGATGCCGAGCGCTACCTCGACCACGCGCTGGCCGGCAAGCTCTCCGGCTTGACCCGCGGACGGGCCAAGTACACGCTGCTGCTCACCCCCGAGGGCACCGTTCTGGATGACCTCATCCTCTACCGCCTCGCCGCCAGCGCCGAGGGCGACGACCGCGACGAGTTCCTGGTGGTCGCCAATGCCTCCAACGTCGATGCCGACTGGGACGCCCTGAGCCGGCGCGCCGAGGGTTTCGACGTGGAGCTCACCAACGAGTCCGAGCAGACCGCTCTGGTCGCCGTCCAGGGCCCGCGGAGCGCAGAGATCATCACCCGCGCTCTGCTGGCGTCCACCGGAGAGGCCCGCGCCAACGGTTTCGCCGTACAGGACATCTCTGACCTGAAGTACTACCGCTGCCTGGCGGGCACCTTTGACGACGCCCCCCTGCTGCTGGCTCGCACCGGCTACACCGGCGAGGACGGCTTCGAGCTCTACGTGCCCATCGAAAAGGCCCAGGCGCTCTGGGACCTGCTGGTCGAGGCCGGTGGCGACGAGCTGCGCCCCTGCGGCCTGGCGTGCCGCGACACCCTGCGCCTCGAGGCCGGCATGCCGCTCTACGGCCATGAGTTGTCCACCCAGACCCTCCCGGCGCAGGCCGGCCTCGGTCGCGTGGTCGCCCTGACCGCCAAGGAGGAATTCATCGGCCGCGAGGGCATCGAGAATGCCGACATGACCGGGCGCCGCGTCCTGGTCGGCCTGGCCGCCGAGGGACGCCGAGCCGGTCGTGCGGGCTATCCGGTCGTCACGGCCTCCGGCGAGACGGTGGGTGAAATCACCTCCGGTACCCTCTCGCCGACCCTCGGTCACCCCATCGCGATGGCCTTCGTCGACCCGCAGTACGCCGATGAGGGCACTGAACTTGCCCTCGACGTCCGCGGCAAGCAGGTCCCCGCCACGGTCGTCCCGCTCCCGTTCTACCGGCGCGCCTGACCCCACCCCACACCCGATCACCATCGAGGAGAACACCATGACCACCCTGCCCGAGAACCTGTCCTACACCGAAGAGCACGAGTGGGTGAAGGTCGACGAGGCCAGCAACACCGCCCTGGTCGGCGTCACCGCCTTCGCCACCAAGCAGCTCGGCGACATCGTCCTGGTCGACCTCCCGGAGGTCGGCGACACCATCACCGCCGGTGAGCCGATGGGCGAGATCGAGTCCACCAAGTCGGTCTCCGAGCTCTACGCCCCCGTCACCGGCGAGGTCGTCGAGGTCAACCAGACCGTCATCGACACCCCCGAGACCCTCAACGAGGACGCCTACGAGGCCGGCTGGCTGCTCAAGGTCGCCGTCACCGAACTGCCCGACTCCCTGATGTCCGCCGAGAAGTACGGCGAACTCATCGGCGAGTGACGATGCACCAGCACGACGCTTTCGTCCGCCGCCACGTCGGCACCACCCCCGATGACCAGCAGCAGATGCTGGACCTGCTCGGCATCGGCTCCCTCGACGAGCTCGTCGAGAAGGCCGTGCCCGGCAGCATCCTGCTCAGCCCCGAGCTGGAGGACCTGCTCCCGAAGCCGGCGACCGAGAACGAGGCGCTGGCCGAGCTGCGCCAGCTCGCCTCGCGCATCACGGTTCGCCGTTCGCTGATCGGGCAGGGCTACTACGGGACCCACACCCCGCAGGTGATCCAGCGCAACATTCTGGAGAACCCGGCCTGGTACACCTCCTACACCCCCTACCAGCCCGAGATCTCCCAAGGACGTCTGGAGTCGCTGCTCAACTTCCAGACCATGGTCGGTGACCTGGTCGGCCTGCCGATCTCGAACTCCTCCATGCTCGATGAGGCGACCTCGGCCGCAGAAGGCATGTTGCTGGCGCGTCGGGCGTCCAAGAACAAGACTGCGCGCTTCCTGGTCGACGCGGATGTCTTCGAGGCCACCTTGTCCGTCATGAAGGGACGCGCGGAGGCCGTCGGTATCGACCTGGTCGTCGCCGACCTGTCCGACGCCGACACCCTGGCCGCTGAGGTCGAGGCCGGCGCCTTCGGTGCACTGGTCCAGTACCCGGCGGCCTCCGGACGTGTGCTGGACCCGACCCCGGTCATCGACGCCATCCACGGTGCCGGTGGGATCGCGGTCGTCTCGGCTGACCTGCTCGCCCTCACCCTGCTCACCCCACCCGGTGAGATGGGCGCGGACGTGGTCGTCGGTTCCAGCCAGCGCTTCGGCGTCCCGATGGGCTTCGGCGGCCCGCATGCCGGTTTCATGGCGGTCCGCTCCGGCCTCGAGCGCCAGATCCCCGGTCGTCTGGTCGGTGTCTCGCAGGACGCCGATGGCGAGCGCGCCCTGCGTCTTGCGCTGCAGACCCGTGAGCAGCACATCCGTCGCGAGAAGGCGACCAGCAATATCTGCACCGCGCAGGTGCTGCTGGCCGTGATGGCCTCGATGTACGCGGTCTACCACGGCCCGAAGGGCCTGAAGGAGATCGCCGAGCGCGTCGCCACCTTCACCGCCGACCTGGCCGCACGCCTGCGCGAGGCCGGCGTCGAGGTGGTCCGCGAGTCGGTCTTCGACACCCTCCAGCTGCGCCTCCCCGGCGCTGCCGAGAAAGTCTCCGACGACCTGCGCGAGGCCGGCTTCCTGGTGCACGTGGTCGACCAGGACCTGCTGCAGGTATCGCTCGACGAGACCATCACCGATGCCGAGCTGGACGCCATCGCCCGGCTGCTCGGCGCCGCTCCCCGCGGCGCGGAGGCCGCGGATCCGGAGCTGGTCGGCAAGGGCTGGGCCGAGAACCTCAGGCGCAGCTCGGAGTACCTGACCCACCCGGTCTTCTCCTCCTTCCACTCCGAGACCGCGATGATGCGTTACCTGCGCCGCCTCTCGGACCAGGACTACGCGCTGGACCGCGGCATGATCCCGCTGGGCTCCTGCACCATGAAGCTCAACGCGGCCGTCGAGATGAACGCGGTGACCTGGCCGGAGCTCTCGGCCCCGCACCCGTTCTCACCCGCCGAGGACGTCGAGGGCTACCTGGAGCTGATCGATCAGCTGGAGACCTGGCTGGCCGAGGTGACCGGCTACGACACCGTCTCTCTGCAGCCCAATGCGGGTAGCCAGGGCGAGTACGCCGGCCTGCTGGCGATCCGCGCCTACCACCTGTCGCGGGGCGATGAGCACCGCGACGTGTGCCTGGTGCCCTCCTCTGCACACGGCACCAATGCGGCCTCGGCCGTGCTGGCCGGCCTGCGCGTGGTCGTGGTGGCGTCCGATGAGAACGGCAATGTCGACCTCGAGGACCTCAGGGCCAAGATCGAGAAGCACGGGGAGCACCTCGCCGCGATCATGATCACCTACCCCTCCACCCACGGCGTCTACGAGTCCGAGGTGCGGACCGTGTGCCAGCTCGTCCACGACGCCGGTGGACAGGTCTACATCGACGGGGCGAACCTCAACGCCTTGGTCGGCGTGGCGCGTCCCGGGGAGTTCGGTGGGGATGTCTCGCACCTGAACCTGCACAAGACCTTCTGCATCCCGCACGGCGGCGGCGGTCCTGGTGTGGGTCCGGTGGCGGCCAAGGCGCACTTGGCTCCCTTCCTGCCCGGTCACCCCTTCGCCCAGCGCAGCACCCACCCGATGGGCGCTGCCGGGGCGGTCGAGCACGGCGGCGCGCCGGTCTCACAGGCTCCGTACGGTTCGCCCTCGATCCTGCCAATCCCGTGGGCCTACATCCGGATGATGGGCGCCGAGGGGCTCCGCCATGCGACCGCCTCGGCGGTGCTGGGGGCCAACTACATCGCGAAGCGACTGGAGGACAGCTACCCGATCCTCTACCGCGGCGAGAACGGCCTGGTGGCCCACGAGTGCATCCTCGACCTGCGCCCCTTCACCAAGAAGACCGGCATCACGGTCGACGATGTCGCCAAGCGCCTCATCGACTACGGCTTCCACGCCCCGACCATGTCGTTCCCCGTTGCCGGGACGCTGATGGTCGAGCCGACGGAGTCGGAGGACCTGATGGAGATCGACCGCTTCTGCGACGCGATGCTCGCCATCGCCCGCGAGGCCGAGAAGGTCGCCTCCGGTGAGTGGCCGGCCGACGACAACCCGCTGGTCAACGCCCCGCACACGGCCCAGTCGATCGTGAAGGGCGAGTGGACGCACCCCTACGACCGTGAAGTTGCGGTCTACCCGGGGGTCCAGGCGTCCTTCGGCCAGGGCGAGGACGGTGCCGAGGCTGCCCCGACCACCCACATGGACGCGGTGATGCGGGTGCGCGCCAAGTACTGGCCGCCGGTTCGTCGGGTGGACAACGCCTACGGTGACCGCAACCTGGTCTGCTCCTGCCCCTCCCCGGAGGCCTTCGGCGAACTCTGACCCGCCCGCTACTACGCGCCGTGGTTTTGCACTCGGACCAGCCTTGTCGCCGGTCCAAGTGTGTAACTACGGCGCGTAGTAGGTGATGGGGGTGGTCAGGCGATCGGGATGCAGACCTCGGTCACGTACTCCTCGGGGTTTTGGGTGCGGCCGGGGCCGACCAGGTAGCGGTTGAACATCTTCCCGTTGGGCACCAGACCGTTCTCGGCGATGTGCTCGGCGAGCGCGTCACAGGCCGGACCGATCCCATCGAAGGGCCCGTGCACGGTGGTGAGCACGACCTTCTGCTCGGGCAGCTCCTCGATCGCGAGCGGCTCAGACGCGGTCGCATTCAGCCCCACCGGCACCCACACCGAGAGGTCGACATCCCCCTCCTGGTAGCCGTCGTCGTGGAAGGTGGCGCCGCAGGGATCGGCGGTGGGACGCAGCCCCTGGCGTCCGACCTCAGTCATGATCTTCTGCCAGGCCAGGCCCTCGGCCGGGTAGTTGGGGATCACCGTGCGCAGGGATGCGACGCGAATGGCGGGCACGGTCGTGGTGGTGATGGTGGTCATGGTCTCCTCCTGGAGGGCTGATACGAGGTGGTCCAGTTCGGCGACGCGGCGGCGGGCTTCGGGGGCGTCGGCGAGGAGCTGGTCGCGCTGCACGGCCAGCGCGCGTCCGAGGGCTTCGGGATCGGCACGCAGCGGGAGCAGGGCGGCAATGGCCGAGACGGAGAACCCGACGTCCCGAAGCTGCCGGATGAACAGCGCATCGGGCACCTGGGCGGGGTCGTAGTAGCGGGACGGGCGTCCGGTGCAAAGTGGTGCCACGTGATGCGGAGTCGCTCGTGGGGGCCGGGCAGTCGAGGGCGGTAGGCTGAACCCAGCCCACTTGACGCTCGAAGGAGTCCTCGGACCATGAAGATTGCGGTTGTCGCACTTGGCAAGATCGGCCTGCCGCTGGCCGTCCAGTTCGCCGACAAGGGACATGAGGTCGTCGGCATTGACGTGCAGCAGTCCGTCGTGGACGCGGTGAACGCCGCCAAGGAGCCCTTCCCTGGTGAGGCCCACCTGCAGGAGAAGCTCTCCGAACTGGTCCCCGCCGGCAAGCTGCGCGCGACCACCGACTACTCCGAGGCCATCCCCGGTGTGGACGCCATCGTCATCGTGGTGCCCCTGTTCGTCAACGACGAGACCTGGCAGCCCGACTTCGGCTGGATGGAAGCCGCCACCAAGTCCTTCTCCGAGCACATCACCCCCGGCACCCTGGTCAGCTACGAGACCACGCTGCCGGTCGGCACCACCCGCAACCGCTGGAAGCCGATGATCGAGGAGATCTCCGGCCTGACCGAGGGCAGGGACTTCCACCTCATCTTCTCCCCCGAGCGCGTCCTGACCGGTCGCGTCTTCGAGGACCTGCGCAAGTACCCCAAGCTGGTCGGTGGCCTCTCCGAGGAGGGCACCCAGAAGGGCATCGAGTTCTACGAGCAGGTCCTGGACTTCGACGAGCGCCCCGACCTGGCCCCCCGCACCAATGGCGTGTGGGACATGGGTTCGGCGGAGGCGTCCGAGATGGCCAAGCTCGCCGAGACGACCTACCGTGACGTCAACATCGGCCTGGCCAACCAGTTCGCCAAGTTCGCCGAGAAGAACGGCATCGACGTCTTCAAGGTCATCGAGGCCTCGAACTCCCAGCCCTACAGCCACATCCACCTGCCCGGCATTGCCGTCGGTGGCCACTGCATCCCGGTCTACCCGCGCCTGTACCTCTACACCGACCCGGACGCCACCATCGTCCGCACCGCGCGTGAGGCCAACATGACCATGCCGGAGTACACCATCAGCAAGGTCGAGGAGGGGTTGGGCGACCTCACCGGCAAGAAGGTCGTCGTGCTCGGCGCCTCCTACCGCGGCAAGGTCAAGGAAACCGCCTTCTCCGGCGTCTTCCCGGCCGTCGCCGCGCTGATCGCCCGTGGCGCCGACACCTTCGTCCACGACCCGATGTTCACCGACGAGGAGCTGGAGAAGTTCGGCTTCCAGCCCTACCACCTCGGTGATTCTGCGGACGCCGCCGTGATCCAGGCCGACCACCCGGAGTACAAGGAACTGACCGCCGAGTCGATCCCCGGCCTCAAGGTCCTGGTCGACGGTCGCCACATCACGGACGCCGCCAACTGGCAGGGTGTCACCCGTTTCGTGGTCGGTGACGGTCAGGCCTGACTACAACTATCACCCCTGAATTGACAAGGGGCTCCGCCATCTGGCGGAGCCCCGGTGTGGCCGAGGAGCGCCTTGAACAGGCTAGGGCAGGTCGTCCCATCGCACGGGCGTAGTGACACCGGCCTCCCAGTCGCTGCGCAGCACGGCATAGCCGACGGAATCCAGCGCGAACCCTTCAGACACAGGCCACCCCTCTCGGTAGTGGGCCTCCTTGACCCAGCCTGCTGCGAGGAACGTCTTCCGCATGGCGATGTTGTCTTCCCGAGTGGTTCCCTCGAAGCGGTGCACCGTGGGCATCGTGGAGAACACGTGCCGGGTCGCCTCGTTCAGGGCGTGAACCCCATACCCGTGTCCGCGAGCCGATTCGGCCAACCGAAGATCGAACAGGGGTGAGCTCGTGAGGTCTTCGAAGCGGATGATGCCGATGGTGCCGGCCTCGGAGTGGTCGACCCAGTAGGTGTCGTTGTCCTCGTTTCGGTAGGCGCCATTATCGACCGCCATGGCCACCTCGTTCATGGTTCGACGTGAGCCACCGTGGAAGGGCCAGGTGTTCGAGACGAGGAAGTCGATCAGTGCAGAACGATCAGCGCCTGTCGGATCAAGACGCGTCAGGGTAATGGGCATGCGGTGACAGTAGTGGAGTACTCGCAGCTGACACATCCGCTTTCGGCACCGTTTGGCCGGGGACGAGGGCTCCCAGAACAGGAGCCACTAGAGTGATCCACGTCCGCGTCGGCCACCAGGAGGATACGTGCGCGTCGTCAGCATCGTCGGGGCCCGCCCCCAGTTCGTGAAGCTCGCCCCCGTGGCCAAGGCCTTCGAGAAGGCCGGGATCGAGCACAAGATCATCCACACCGGCCAGCACTACGACGTGAACATGTCGGACGCATTCTTCGTCGACCTGGGCATCCCTTCTCCTGACGTCCACCTGGGCGTGGGGGGCGGGACGCACGGCGTCATGACCGGTCGCATGCTCGAGCAGCTCGACCCCGTCCTGGAAGAGATGGCGCCCGACTGGGTGCTGGTCTACGGCGATACCAACTCGACCATCGCCGGCACCCTCTCGGCGGTCAAGCAGCACCTGAAGGTGGCCCACCTCGAGGCCGGCCTGCGCTCCTTCAACCGGCGCATGCCTGAGGAGCACAACCGGGTGATGACCGACCACGCCGCCGACCTCTGCCTGGCCCCCACCCAGCTGGCCATGCAGCACCTTGCCGACGAGGGCCTGGCCGAGCGTTCGGTGCTGGTGGGCGACGTCATGACTGACGTCTGCCTGCAGGTGCGCGACGCCGTGGTGGCCAATCCGCGCCCGGTCCCCGGCATCCCGGCCGATTCCGACTACGTGCTGGCCACCATCCACCGCGCCGACAACACCGATGACCCGGCCCGCCTCAACGCCATCCTGGACGCCCTCGGCGCCCTCGACGTCGATGTCTACCTGCCCGTCCACCCCCGCGTGAAGGCCCGCGCCGAGTCCCAGGGCATCCAGATCGAGCGCGGACGCCTCCACGTCATCGAGCCGCTCGCCTACCCCGACATGGTCAACGCCGTCACCCACGCGAAGGGCGTCGTCACCGACTCCGGTGGCCTGCAGAAGGAGGCCTTCCTGCTCGGCACCGTCTGCACCACCGTCCGCACCGAGACCGAGTGGACCGAGACCATCGCCAACGGCTGGAACATCCTCGACCCCGAGCTGACCCAGATCGCCACCTCGGCCACCCGCCCCGCCCCGGCCGAGGACCCCACCGCCCCCTACGGCGATGGCCACGCCGCCGACAATGTGGCGCGCGTCCTGCTCGAATGGGACGCCCGGGCCTGATGCCCAGGGTCGTCCACCTGTCCACGGTCCACCACGACTGGGACAACCGCATCATCAACAAGGAGTGTCGTGCCCTGGCCCAGGCCGGGATCGACACCCACCTGGTGATCTCCGCGCCGGAGGACCGCACCACCCACGGCGTCCACGTCCACGCCATCCGCAAGCGGGGACGCCTCGGGCGGCTCGTCGGTTCCCAGCGTGAGGCCTGGCGGAAGCTGCGTGAACTCAACCCTGACCTGCTGCACATCCACGATCCGGAGCTGATCCCGCTGGCGATCTGGTGGGGCAGGCTGCACCGGCGTCCGGTCATCTATGACGCCCATGAGGACCTGGTCAAGCAGCTGCAGACCAAGCCGTGGGTCCGCGGACGCAAGGGCCAGGTGGTCCGGGGCGTTGCCCGCTGGCTGCTGCTGCTCGCCGACCAGGGCTGCGATGCCATCGTCGCGGCCACCACGCCCATCGCCGGAACCTTCCGCCGCCACCGCATCGGACGCGGCGACCGCCCCGTCGTCGTGGTGCAGAACCTGCCCTGGGCTGGTGACTTCCCCGACGCCGACGTGGTGTCCAACGGCCCGGTCGCGGTCTACACCGGCGACCTGTCCGAAGAGCGTGGCTTCACCACCATGGTGGACGCCACCAGCCGGGTGCCCGGGGCGTCCCTGCTGCTCGCCGGTCGTGCGCTGGGAACAGTGGGCACCGACGAGCGACTCACCGCGTCCGAGGTGGTGGACTACCGCGGGCTGGTGCAGCCCTCGCAACTGGCCGAGATCATTGGACAGGCGCGGGTTGGGCTGGTCTGCCTGAAGCGGCTGCCCAACTACGAGAACTCGCTGCCGACGAAGGTCTTCGAGTACATGGCCTCCGGCGTGCCCTTCCTGGCCACGGACTTCCCGGCATGGCAGGAGCTGTTCGGCGGCTATGACGCCGGTGTCTTCGTGAACACCGACGACCCGGCGGCGGTCGCGTCCGCACTGAGTGAGTTGATCAACGACCCCGGACGCTGCGCCGAACTGGGCGCCAACGGCCGCCGCGCCGTCCAGGAGCGCTTCGGTTTCGAGAACGAGGCCGCCAAGCTGGTCAACCTCGTTCGCACCCTCACGGCGTGACCCCACCCCGCTACTACGCGCCGTAATTTCACACCTGAACCGCCGACGTCGCTGGTCCGAGTGCAAAACCACGGCGCGTAGTAGGCGGGGGGGGGGGCAATCAGTGCAGGATCTTGGTGTCAGCCGGCAGCACGACCTCGCCGCCCGCCTGCTCGTCCTCAAGCCCCTGCGAGGAGACCTTGTCGAACAGGATCTTCACGGTCTGCAGCATGATCTTCAGGTCCAGGATCGGGCTGTAGCGCTTGATGTAGAGCAGGTCGAAGTTCAGCTTGCTCTCGAAGTCGCTGGCGTACTTGCCGTAGACCTGCGCATACCCGGTCACACCGGCGCGCACATTGTGGCGCAGCGGGTAGTGCGGGTTGATCTCGGTGAACCGCTCCACGAAGAAGGGACGCTCCGGGCGGGGGCCGACCAGCGACATGTCACCCCGCAGCACGTTGATCAGCTGGGGCAGCTCGTCGATGCGCAGCGAGCGCAGGTACTTGCCGACCTTGGTCACGCGGGCGTCATTGGACGTCGCCAGCATCGGTCCGGATTTGGCCTCCGCATTGGCGGCCATGGAGCGGAACTTGAGGATCTCGAACTCCCGGCCGTCCTTGGTGATGCGGATCTGCTTGTAGAACACCGGACCGGGGCTGGTCGCCTTCACCAGGATCGCGGTGATGAGCAGGATCGGGGAGATCAGGACCACGCCCACCAGCGAGATCAGGAAGTCGACCGCCCGCTTGAGGACGTCGTACTCGGCGGGGATCTTGAACGGGCTGACCAGCATGATCGACTCGTCCTCGATGCTCATGATGTTGGGGTTGATCGTGAGCAGCCGCTGGAAGTCCGCGGTCATGAAGATCTGCTTGTCCTTGTCGAGCAGGTAGTCATAGATCGTCCGGCGTGTGTTGACGTCGATCTTGTCCGAGACGTGGACCGAGTCGAACTCGTCCAGGTGTGCCCTGACGTTGTCGAGGTAGTTGCCGTCGACCACGTGGGTCAGCTTGTGGCGTGGGGAACGGCTGGATGCGAAGTTCCGCACGGCCTTGGACTCGTGGTTGGGGATGGTCAGCACCATCACCCGGTTGTTGCCCCGGACGCGACGATAGACCGCGTAGACAATCCAGCGCCACAGCGTGAGCACGAGCGTCCCGAGGACGAAGTTGATCACCAGGCCCATGCGGGGGAAGGCGATCCAGGAGCCCGCGAAGGTGGCCGCACCGATCCACAGGCTGACCAGCACCATGTCGATCAGGGTGATGATCGCGACATCCAGCGGGGTCTTGTTGTAGAGCACATAGATGCCGCTGAACACGCTGATCACGATGAATCCGACCACCGCGTAGGCCAGCGTCGAGGTCACCGCCTCCAGGTTGCGCCCGGGGATGCCCTTCTCCCAGCCGAACAGGGGGCTGAACCGCAGCCAGATGGACGCCATCAGCGTGCCGGCGAAGATCACTGCATCGGCGATCACCATCAGCAGCTTCTCGGCCTTGGCGAAGTTGTCCTTGCGGGCCACGGACATCCCTTCTGGGTTCGGGGCGTGCGCAACCGGCAGGCGCGTCACGAATCGCCCGTCAGTCTAGTGCGTGGGACCGTTCAGCCCACAGACCCGGCCGCCGCGCGGGCGGCGGTGCGCCCGGAGAACAGGCATCCGCCGAGGAAGCTGCCTTCCAGCGCAGCGTGACGATCAACGGGGAATGGGTGCTCGACTGGCCTCGCTGACGGCCTAGCCTGTGGGCATGCCTCCACTCTCGCGTCCCTCACCGACCGGCCTCTTCGGACCCGTCGTACGCGGGCTGGATGCGTTCAACACCCGCCACCCGTGGAGCCACAACGACCACTTCCACGACTGGATCCTGTCCCGGCTGCCGGTCTGCCGTGGGCGGGCGGTTGATGTGGGATGCGGTCAGGGGCTGCTGGTCTCGCGTCTTGCGCCCCACTTCGACTCGGTCGTCGGAACAGACCTCGACCCGAGGATGCGGGCGGAGGCGTCCCAGCGGGTGGCCGGGCTGTCGCACGTGATCATCTCGGATGCCCAGCTGGACGACCTGGAACCGGGTCTTGACCTGGTGACGATGGTGGCAGTGCTCCACCACCTGGACGTCGAGTCGGCCCTCGCGCGGGTGCGCGAACTGCTGGCGCCGGGGGGGAAGCTGCTAGTCGTCGGGCTCGCGCGTCGCGAGTCGACGGTTGACGTTGCGTGGGACGTGTGGTGCTCGGTCACGAATCCGCTGATCGGGCTGGTCAAGCACCCGGGCGTCGCTCGTGGGGCGGAGCAGGAGGATCCGTTCCCGGTGCGCGACCCGGAGGTGACGCTCGCTGAGTTACGAGAGCTACTTGGACGGGTGATGCCGGGCGCGCAGTTGCGGCGACGAATCGGCTTCCGGCACACGATCGAGTGGACGAAACCCAGCCAGTCGGTCCCCGGCAGGAGACTGACCTCGCAAACCACCCGGAAAGTGTCAGCCCTACCTGCCATTGCGGGTAGGGCTGACAAAGTTGGGTACATGTGCAGGGCTAGAGGCCGAGGTGGAGCCGAAGTGCGGCGTCCACCTGCGTCATCAGGTGCAGGGGCACCATGCCCAGCCGTCGTCGGAGGCGCTCCGTGGCGACCGAGCGAACCTGTTCACACTGCGCCTTGGCGTCGAGCGTGAGGCGCGTGTCTGTTGCCGGCAGTTCCACCTGGAAACGGTAGACGCGACGCAGGCTGCTGGTGATCGGCACCACCGTCACGACTCCACGACCACGTCTGGCTGCACTGGCATTGACGTCGTCATTGCTCACGATGATGCACGGGCGGGACTTGTTCGCCTCATGCCCGACGGCGGGCTCCAGGTCGCACAGCCAGATCTCACCGCGCAGCATCGGTGAGGCCATCGGCAACGGCGGAATCCCACAGAGCCGAGTCCTCGGACTGCTCCCATTCGTCCCAGGCTGCCGCGTACTCCTCGCGAAGTCCGGGATCGCCCAGTGAGCGGATCAGTTTCTGGATCGCAGCCGATCTGGACCCCAGGCTGGCGGCGCCGACATACTGGTCGAGCACCCTCACGTCTTCCTCCGAGAGGCTGATGCTCAGCTTCATCTGACTCATGCCACCAGAATACTACCGCGTTCCTACTGCGGGGTGGGGCCGTGCCGATGGGGTCTTGGCAACCCAGCTCCTCGCAAACCTACCCACGTTTGTCAGCCCTACCCGCAATGGCAGGTAGGGCTGACAAAGATGGGTGGGTTTGCCGGATCAAGGCCAGGGGACGCCCGCAGTTCAGCGCTTGACGGCCTTGTCCAGCGCCTCCTGGAGCTTGTCCGCACTCGCCTGCAGGCTGAACCGATTGGTCATCAGCTCCCGTGCTCGCTGGTGCCAGCGATCGCGGGTGGCCTGGTCGGCGTCCCTGACCCGCTTGATGCCCTCGACCAGCTCGGTCGGCTCGACCACGGCACCGACCTCGTCATCCGAGATCACGGCCTTCAGCGGCTCCTTCGCATTCGAGACCACCATCAGGCCCGAGGCCAGGTAGTCGTACAGCTTGTTGGGGCTCATTCCCTTGTCAAAGACCGATTGCGGGCTGACGGTGTGCAGGCCGGCGTCGCAGGCCTTGAGCAGGCGGACCATCTTGTCCTTCGGGACCTGGTCGTGGAAGCGGACGTTGGTCAGGCGGCGCTTCTCGACCTCCTCCTGGGCCCACGCCTTGCGCGCGCCGGAACCGATGAGCAGGAAGTTCACATCGGGCAGCTGCTGGGCGGCGTCCACGATGAGGTCGAGGCCGACGTAGTTCGAGTGCGAGCCACTGAACACGGCGGTGAACCCGGAGATGCCGTTCTCGGCGCGCAGCTCCTCCTTGGTCTCGGGCAGGTCGAACTCGGCCAGGTCGGCGCCATTGGGCACCACGTTGAGCTTGGAGGTGTCGATGCCGAGGGAACGGAAGTGGTCCTCCCAGCCAGCCGTGACGGTGATGATCTGGGCGGCGTTCTGGTACAGGGTCTTCTCGAGGAACTTCAGCACCTTGTGGACGCTGCTGCCCTCTTTGAGCGAGCCACCGGTGACCAGCGACTCCGGCCACAGGTCACGAACCTCCAGCACGAACGGCTTGCGGGTGACCTTCGCCAGCGCCAGGCCGGCAACGGGGGCGAGCAGCTGTGGCGAGGAGGCGAAGACCACGTCGAAACGCTTGAACAGCCCCACACCGAAGGCCTCGGCCGCGAAGACTGCCCAGCCGATCATGCGCTTGGGCCCGTTGCCGCTGTAGGCGGGGATCGGAACGAGTGAGAACCGCTTGTCCACCGAGCTCATCACCTCGCCGGTGAGGTGGTGGCGCTTGCTGGAGATGATGGAGAAGCTCCAGTCCTTGAGCCGGCTGAACATGTCGAAGTTGCGCGTGATGCCGCCGTACTCGCGGGGGAATGCGTACTGGTTGATCACGAGGGCGTACTTCTGGCTCATCAGGTCTCCTCGGCCGTGGGCAGGTCATTGTCAGGCTATCGCAGTGCCACTGGGCGATCGGCATACTGGCTTCATGGCCATGGTGACCATCGACATCCCACAAGAGCTCCACGAGCGACTGCGGCTGGCCGCGATGTCCAACGGTCGGTCGCTGGAGCAGCACATCGAAAGGCTGCTGGACGACGAGGCGCGACGCCAGCGGTTCGACGCTGTTCGACGTGCCATGGCGACTACTCCGCCGGACGCCGACTACTTCGAATCAGCTGCCGACTGGCAGGCCGATCGCTTGCTGTGATCGACGGATCAGTGCTCGATGATCCGGTCGACGGTGGCGGTGGTCAGGCGGAGCTCAACGGGCACCTCATCCCCGATCGCCACCGACCCCGCCCCGGGCAGGAAGACCAAGCTGGACTGCATGTGCGGGGGCTCGACGAACATCCGCTTCTTGCCAGCGATCGTGTAGGGCGAGAGCGCGAAACCGGTGGCGTCCATCGCGCCGGACGCCGCGGTCACCAGGCGCTGCTTCAGCGTGGCGCCCGAGGTGGGCGCGGTGAGCGCCACGCCGTTGGCGGTGCCACCGGAGACCACGACCACCCAGCCCTCGCTGCGCATGCGGTGCTGCCAGTAGCCGACCTTCTCGCCGCGCTTGACCGGGTGCAGGTCGAGGACGCGTGCCGTCACGCGCCGAGTCTTCGGTGCGCCCAGCCAGAGCTTGGTGCCCATCCGCAGGTGGGTGACCACCGGCAGCCGGGAGGTCAGGGTGGCGAAGTCGGCGGGGGAGAGGTGCGACAGCCACACCGGCGCCTCCACCTCGACGATCGCAGCGGCGGCCAATGCGTGCGCCTCGCCGAGCGGGTCAGCAGCCTTCATCGGCAGGTGGATCGTCCAGCCCTCGAAGCAGACCTGCTCGAGCAGCCCGCGCACGCGGGTCACGTCGTCAACGCTCACGCCGTGGCGCTTCATCGAGGTGAGCAGCTCCACGATCACCCGCGCTCCCGGACGCAGGCGCCCCACCTCGGCCAGGTCATCGACCCGAGCGACGGTGGTGATCACGCGATCATCGGCCAACAGCCCGGTGGCGACCTCGTCATGGCGCGACCACGGGGTGAGGACGACGACATCACCCTCCCAACCGCCCTCGCGCACGGCCGCCACCTCTTGTGAGGTCCCGACCGCCAGCACCGGGACGCCCATGCGTTCCGCTTCGGCCCCGAGTCGCTGCAGGCCGTAACCGTAGCCATTGCCCTTCGCCACCGGGACCAGCCCGGGGATCGCGTCCCTGGTGGCGTCCAGATGCTCACGCCAGGGCTGGAGGTCGAGGTGCAGGGTGAGGCTCATCGGCGTCCACCGACCAGACCGCGAATGGCGCTGACGCCACCGGCCACCACGGCCTTGGGACGCGGCAGCTTGTCACGGTTCATGTACGCCGTGAAGGCTGAGTAGAGCGGCCAGTTGATCGGCTTGTCCCACTCGCCGATGTAGGCGACGGCCTGACCGCCGGTGCCGACCTTGAACTGGATCAGGCCGATCTCCGGGTCGTCCGCGCCGACGCCAGGGGTGATGCCGCGCAGGTCGTAGACCTCGGCGCCGGCATCGATGGAGTCCTGGATCATCTGCCACTGGATGCGGTTCGAACCACGCACCTCGCGCTTGGCATTGGTGGAGGCCCCGTAGGAGTACCAGGCGTGGCGTCCGACCTGGATCCAGGTGGTGGCAGCGACGACGTCACCCTCGTGCTCGGCCAGGTAGACGCGCATCCGATCCGGGTTCTCGGCGGTCAGCGCGTCCCACATGGTCTCGAAGTAGCCCAGCGGGCGTCCTGTGAAGCGGTCGCGTTCGGCGGTCTCGAGGTAGACCTTGTGGAAAGCGGCCAGGTCCTCACGTCCGCCCTGTCGGATGGTGACGCCGGACTTGTCGGCCTTCTTGATGTTGCGGCGGAAGAGCTGGTTCATGCCCTTGAGCACCTCGTCGGCGCTCTTGCGGGTGACCGAGCCGTCCTCGTTGCGGGTGACCAGCGGCAGCTGGAAGTTGAACATCGGCTGGCCGGCGGCGAAACCCTCCTCCGACGTGGGGGCGCGCCAGCGCAGGTGTTCCAGGGTGTTGCGCAGGCGGGTCGCCTCGCGCACGGTCTCATCGGCGGGGACGTCGGCGATGCTGGTGACCGAGTCGTCGGCGATGGCGTCCTTGATGGTGTCGGTGTGCCAGACGCGGTGGTTGATGGTGGGCCCGATGCGGACCGCGAAGGCGCCCTGCTTGCGGCAGTGCTTCACCAGCGCGTCGAGCATCTCGGGGACGTCATTGCGGGTCCAGTCCAGGACCGGTCCCTCGGGCAGGTAGGCCAAGTGACGCTTGATCTTCGGCAGTGCGCGGTTCAGCACCAGACCGACGCCGACCAGTTCGGAACCGTCGAAGAATCCCAGCATTTCCGGCTTCCATTCCGGCTTCACCTTCGCCCACGCGGGGGTCTGCAGGAAGCTGATGGTCGCGGGGAAGTCGGAGCCGGGAGCCGACACCTTCTCGAGAAAGGCGAGGTGCTCGGCGGCCTGGATCTGCCTGATCTGGATCACGGGCCCAGACTACCGGGGTGGGCGGATGCTGAAGCTGAGGAGAACGGACTGGATCACGTCTGCGCAGTCTCACTCGACAACGCGGTGACGGTGCCGAAGTTAGTGGTGAGGGCGTGCTGCGTCATTGAGGAATGACATTGAGGCGTTCCGCAGTCTGGCCGGTGACCTCGGCAATCAGTTCAAAGTCCTTGTCGACGTGCAACAGGATGCGGCGCGAGAGCTCAGCCGTTGCCGCGATCAGCAGGTCCGGCACGGACGGTGCCCGATGGTGCCCCTGGGCAGCGAGCAGCCGCTGGACTGCCAGCGCGCGGTCCTCTATGGCAGGCGTCAGGTACTCGACCGGCATCAGCGCCATGGGGACGCCGCCGATCAGCTGCTCATGATGAGCGAGATTGCGTGCCGAAAAACCGGCTTCCAGACGCGTCACCGTTGTCACCGCCACCAGTCCCCGACTGATGCGCGACGCCCAATCATTGGCCTCTGTGGCGAGATGCAGCCTGGCGAGCGCGGACTTGTCGATCAACCAGGACGTCACGACCACGCGGTCCTCATCAACTCCTCATCGCCAAGCCCGGAAAACAGATCGCCGAGCTCGCTCAGTTGGCTGGCGCTCACGGACGCCTGGGAGCGGACCGCCTCTTCGTGCAGTTTCCTGCGGATCAGTTCGCTCCGCGACAGACCGAGCCGAGCTGCCTGGTCATCGAGGAGCTTCAGTTCATGCTGAGGGAAGTTTCGAATCAGAACGTCGGGCATGGCACACCTCCAACCCCAGTATATCCCGTGATATCGAAGCCGCAGAAGCTGCAAGGGTGGGGCCGTTGAGCGCGCCTCAGCTCTGCTTGGAGTTGCTGGAAACCCCTGGCTGCCCGTCGTGGACGATCTTTCCGGGGTTCAGGTTCCTGCCCGGGTCGACGCCGTCGAAGAGCACCTTCTGGATGTGCACGCCGGCTTCGGAGATGTCCTGGGCCATCCAGGGCGAGTGCTCCTCGCCCACACCGTGGTGGTGGCTGACGGTGCCCTTGAGGTCAACGAAGCTCTGCTGCACGGCCTGCTTGACCATGTCGTAGCTCTCCAGATTGCTCTCGGAGGAGTCGGCGATCGCGAAGGTGAAGTACTGGCAGGCCCCTGAGGAGTAGCTGTGGGAGAGGTGGCACATGATGAAGCCCTTGTGCCCGGCCTTCTCGAAGGCCTCCTCGGCCCGCTTCACGGTCTCGTCGTGGATGGTCTTGGTCAGCGACCACGGAGTGGCGGTCTCCGAGACGTCGGCGGGGATGCCGCGGTCGAGTAGGAAGTCGCGGATGTAGGGAATGTCGAACTTCTTCTGGTCGTACAAGCTTCCCGGGCCCTTGCCGACGGCCAGGCCGCCCCACTTGCGCACGATGCGCCCCACCAAGGACTTCTGGAAGCGCACGTTGACCGGGGAGCCCTCGAAGCCGATGAAGCTCAGGCAGATCTGGTCCAGGTCCATGCCCTTGGCGACCATGACCTGCTGGATCGCCTTGCTCATGTAGTGGCTGATCGTCGAGGACTTCGCGCCGTTGGCCATGGTGAACTTGGTCTCGTTGGCGTCCGAGACGCGCACCATCATCGGGGACGCATCGGAGTGGCAGATCTCTTCGGCAGCCTTGAGCCCCGAGTCATAGTCGGGGAAGAAGTAGGCCTGGATCTCGCGCGCCTCGGCGAGCTTGTGAACGTTCATCGACACCTCGGTGATGATGCCCAGACGCCCCTCGGAGCCGAGCATCATCTCCCGCACGCTGGGGCCTGACGACGAGCTCGGCAGCGGGTTGAGATGCAGCACCTGGGTGCACTGCCCGGGCACCCGCTCACCAGCGGTGGCCGAAGGCAGCACGACGCGCATGCCGCGGGTGATGTCGGCGATGTCGCCGTACTTGTCCGATTGCGCACCCGAGGAACGGGTCGCGACCCAGCCACCGACGGTCGACCAGATGAAGGAGTCGGGAAAATGGCCCAGGGTCCAGCCCTTGGCGTTGAGCTGCTCCTCCATCGCGGGCCCGTAGGTGCCGGCCTGGATCCGCGCGATGCCGGAGACCTCATCGATCTCGAGGACCTTGTTCAGGCGGCCCATGTCGACGCTGACCACCTGGCGGGTCTCGCCCGGCACAGCTTCCAGAGCGGCCACGATGTTCGAACCGCCGCCGTAGGGGATGAGCACGCCGTCCGCCGCGATCACCGCGTCCATCACGTCGATCACGTCATCTTCGGATCCCGGATACACGACCACATCAGGGACGCGCCCGAGTTCGCCGCGGCGCACGCGCACCAGGTCGCGCACTCCCTTGCCGAAGGCGTGGATGACGCGGGTTTCGTCGTCGGTGAAGACGTTTTCCTCACCCAGCGCCTCGACCAGGGACGCCCGCAGCTCGTCGGTGAGCAGCGATTCCGGGACGTTCAGGTCACTGAACGAGGGCCGTTTCACCGGTACAGCATTGATGTCGACGCCCAGCTTCTCTTTCACGAAGGGAGCGAACTTGGGCTTGTTGTCGAAGGAGTAGTTCGTGCCCTCATCACCCCAACCCCACCACTTCTGGTTCTTCACACCGGCTCGAAGCGCATTGTTCATGGGGTCTCCTTGTTCTGGGTGCGGGACTTTTCGATGGCTACCATGCGCGCGTACTCCGCCAGTGTTTTCATGCCGTAGGCCCGCGCAGTCGTGTCATGAAGCTCGATGATCTTGCGGCGGATCCGCTCGTTGAAACGGTAGGTGATCTCGCCGGGATTGGGCCGCATCGGGTGGCCGTAGACGACGTGGACGGGCGGGCGCCCCTTGGGCAGGTGCTTCTGGTGGGGCGGCCAGGCGGCGAAGGCGCCCACGATCGCCACTGGCACGACTGGCACGTTGCGGCTGATCGCGAGCCCGGCGGCACCGGGGGTGAAGACGCCCATGGCGCCGGTGTAGCTGCGTCCACCCTCGGGGAAGAGCAGGATCGGGACGCCATCACTCAGCAACGCGGCAGCCAGCCCGCGGTGCGAGCGGGCCTTCTCGTCGCGTTTGGGGTCCGGCGCTTCCTTCTTCTTCTCGCTCGGCTTGCGGGAGCGTTCCACGGGAAACGCATTGAAGAAGTGGGAGGCCACCGTCGAGCGTCCCCAGTCGCGGAACCAGTAGTCAGCGGCGGCGCCGGCCGAGAGGTATCGCGCCATCCGCGGGGGCAGCGAACCATAGATCAGGGGGGTGTCGAAGTGGCTGGAATGATTGCCGACCACCACGAAGGTATCGGGACAGTCCTCCAGGTTCTCCACCCCGTGTACCTGGACCCGCAGGAGGCGCCAGACGTAGGGCTTGAGCAGCAGCATCCGGGTGGCGCGTCGGGCCACCGCCTGCAGCGGGTTGGCGTACTTGTCGCGCAACTCGCCGGCCTTGCGGGTCGGCAACCCGCCGGAGCCTTCGGACTTGCTCACTTGGCACCCTTGCTGCGGCTGGAGGTCAGCTTGCGGCTGAACCAGCGGATGAAGCCGCGCGGGACGTGGGTGGCAAAGGTCGTGGCGGCCTTCCACTTCCAGGTCGGAATCGAGACGATGCGCCCCCGGGCATTGTCCGCCAGCGCCTCGCGCACCAGGTCATCGACGTCAACCCAGACCAGGTCGGGAAGCTTGGTGGTGCCCATGCCGGCGCGTTCGTGGAACTCCGTGTGCACCCAACCGGGGCACAGGGCGGTCACCTGGACGCCGCTGCCTGCCATCTCGTTGGCGAGCGACTCGGTGTAGCGCAGCACCCAGGCCTTGATGGGGGAGTAGTTGCCCGACAGGATCCAGGCCGAGGTGGAGGCGACGTTGATGATGGAGCCGTGCCCGCGGGCGCTCATGGCGCGTCCGGCCGCGGCGCTGAGCTCGAGCACGGCCCACACCATCACAGCGAAAGCCCTGCGGTGGGTCTCCAGGGCGTCCTTGTCGAGCAGCTTCACGTGCAAGCCGAAACCGGCGTTGTTGACCAGCATGTCGATGGGGCGCGTCGGGTCCTCCAGGCGCTCGGCAACGCGGGTGACGTCCTCGGCGAGTGAGAGGTCAGCGGGCAGAATCTCGACCCGGACGCCGTGAGCAGCCTCCAACTCGTTCTTGATCCGTTCCATGCGTTCGACGTCGCGGGCGACCAGGACGAGGTCATCGCCCTTCTCCGCCAGCTGACGCACGAACTCATGACCAATGCCCGACGTGGCACCGGTCACCAATGCAGTTGCCATGGTCCCAACTTACTGGATCGGTGAAAGGGCTGCCGCCTGCGGTCAGTTGCCCGCCCAGCCGCCTTGGCCGCAGGGTTCACAGGGTCTCGGGTCGGGTCAGCACCCGGATTCGGTCGGCGTCGGGATCGGCACCCGTGATGCCCAGGACGACCTCTGCCCCAGGGGCGAGCTGCTTGAGCTCTCCGCTGTCCACGAGTTCTTCGAGGGCTGATTCGAGCTCGTGGAGGCAGTCTCGGACGCGTGCCCCAGCCAACTCTGCGCTCGCCTCTGCGCGCAGCTTGTGCAGGCGCGGGTCGACTCGGGGGCTCTCCTCGGGGTCTTCGGCCTCGACGATGTGCTCGGCGCCCTGGTGCAGTCGGGCTGCCACCTCGCCCGCCCGGGTCTGCGCGGTCAGGGTGATCGTGCCGGCGGTGATGTCACCCAGGACCCCCAGGGCGCTGACTTCGGCTTCGTCGGAGACCAGGCGGGAAAAACCGTCGAGGAGGAGCTCCGCAGAACACCCCTTGGCAGCGTTCATCAGCCCTCGATCACCGTCAGGACCTGGCGGGCCATCGACAGCTCCTCATTGGTCGGCACCACCATCACGGGCACCTTCGACTCTGGGGTGCTGATCACGCGCGGCTGCTTGGAGCGCACGGCGTTGGCGTCCTCGTCGAGCACCACACCGAAGGGCTCGAGGCGCTTGATCACCCGCTCACGGATCCAGTCCGCGTTCTCGCCGACGCCGGCGGTGAACACCAGGGCATCCAGACCACCGAGGTGGGCGGTGTAGGCGCCGATGTAGCCGACCAGGCGGTGGACGTAGACACCGACGCCGATCTCGGCGCGCTGGTTGCCCTCGTCGACCAGCTTCTTGACCTCGCGCATGTCGGTCTTGCCGGTCATCCCGAGCATGCCGGAGCGCTTGTTGAAGAAGGTGTCCAGGTCGTCGACGTTCCAGTCGAGCTCGCGGTGCAGGAAGGCGGGAAGGCCGGGGTCGATGTCGCCGGAACGGGTGCCCATGACCAGGCCCTCGAGAGGGGTGAGACCCATCGAGGTTGCGACCGGGCGTCCCCTGTCGACGGCCGACGCCGAGGCGCCGTTGCCCAGGTGGAGCACGATGATCTTCAGCTCAGACCGGTCGCGTCCCAGGGTTTCTGCGGCCAGCGACGAGACGTAGTCATGGCTTGTGCCGTGGAAACCGTAGCGACGAATACCGTGCTTCTCGGTGATGTCGGCATCAATCGCATAGGTGTAGGCGGCCGGGGGCAGGTCACTGAAGAAGGCGGTGTCGAAGACCGCGACGTGGGGGACGCCCGGCAGCGCGCTCATCGCGGCCTCGATGCCCGCGATGCCGGGGGGGTTGTGCAGCGGTGCCAGATCGGAGAGGTCCTTCAGCTTCTGGATGACCTCGTCGTTGATCCGGGTGGTCTGGCGGAAGGTCTCACCACCGTGAACAGTGCGGTGGCCGACGGCGATGACGTTCTCGAGTCGGGGTCCGTGCTCGTTGAACATGTCGACCACGGCCTCCAGGGCATGCTTGTGGTCGGCGAATTGACGCTCCAGATGGTGGGTCTCGCCACTGACCTCGTGGTCCAGCGTCCCGGGGGAGGAGTCACCTACCTTCTGCACCAGGCCGGTGGCCATCACCTCTTCGCTATCGGCGTCGATCATCTGGTACTTGATCGAGGACGATCCGCAGTTCAGCAACAGGATGGGGCGGGGCATCAGTTTCTCTTCTCTGGCGTGTGGACGGGACGGTCAGGAGAGGCGCGGGCCGGCGCCGAACTCCTGTTCGGGGAGGACCTCGGTGACGGCCTCAGCGGGCAGCGAATCATCGGGGCGGGCCAGGTCGCCCAGCTCGGCCACCGGTTGGGACGCCTGCTGGTCGCTGCCGGCCTGGAGTTCGCCCGACGCAGAAGCCTGGAGCGCGGCACGCTGGGCGTCCATCTGCGCCTGGATGGCAGTGATGGCGACGGTGTTGACGATGTCGTCGACCAGCGCACCGCGGGAGAGGTCGTTGACCGGCTTGTTCAGGCCCTGCAGCACCGGGCCGACCGCAACCGCGCCGGAGGTGCGCTGGACCGCCTTGTAGGTGTTGTTGCCGGTGTTCAGGTCGGGGAAGATGAAGACCGTCGCCTGGCCGGCAACCTCCGAGCCGGGCATCTTCTTGTTGCCCACGGTCGGGTCGACAGCGGCGTCGAACTG
The DNA here is from genome assembly GCF_025144225.1 of Aestuariimicrobium sp. p3-SID1156. Classification (GTDB taxonomy): domain Bacteria; phylum Actinomycetota; class Actinomycetes; order Propionibacteriales; family Propionibacteriaceae; genus Aestuariimicrobium. The sequence goes on along the minus strand of NZ_JALXXB010000001.1, from coordinate 44,592 downwards.
GATTGGGCCCTCCACCTTGAGCTCGGGCCTGCGCTGCTTGACCAGCTCGGTGGCGGCGCGCACCTTGTCGACGTCGGCCCCCGAGCCTGAGGTGCCGGTCGAGTAGGAGAGCATCGCGACGCGGGGCTCAATGCCGAAGGCCTCGGCGGTTTCGGCCGAGCCGATGGCGATGTCGGCCAGTTCCTCGGCGGTGGGGTCGGGGTTGACCGCGCAGTCGCCGTAGACCACGACGCGGTCGGGCATGCACATCAGGAAGGAGCTGCTGACCACCTTGACGCCGGGCTTGGTCTTCACGAACTCCAGACTGGGCTTGATGGTGTTGGCGGTGGTGTTGACCGCGCCGGAGACCATGCCGTCGGCCATGCCGAAGTGGACCATCATCGTGGCGAAGTAGGACAGGTCCTTCAGCTTCTCGCGGGCCTGCTCGATGGTGACGCCCTTGTGGGCACGCAGTCGGGCGTACTCGCGGGCGAACTTCTCGATGAGGACGCGGTTGTGCGGGCTGACGATCTGCACTCCGCTCAGGTCGAAGCCGAGCAGGTGGGCGCGATGGCGGATCTCGCCCTCGTCACCCAGCAGGATCAGGTTGGCCACGTCACGGGTGACCAGGATGCTGGCCGACTCCAGGATGCGGTCGTCGGAGGCCTCCGGCAGGACGATGGTCTTCTTGTCGCTGCGAGCCTGGTGCATCAGCTGGAACTCGAACATCAGCGGCGTGCGGATGGCCGCGCGCTTCACGTCGAGGGCACTGAGCAGGGCCTTGGCGTCCACATTGTCGGCGAAGGTGCGGCGGGCGACCTCGATCTTGCGGGCGCTGGAGGTCATGGTGCCCTCCATGCCGAAGAGGTTCTCGGCGGTGGTGAAGGTGCCGGTGCTGGTGAAGCCGATGGGCAGGTCGATGTCCAGGCCGGAGACCAGCCGGTTGATCGCCGAGGGAACCGGGTAGCCGCCGACCAGGATGATCGAGGCCAGGTTGGGGAAGGAGCTCGAGCGGTGTGCCATCACCAGACCGGGGAGCAGGTCGAGGCGGTCGGAGGGCACCACCAGGGTGAACTCGGGTTCGAGGCGGTCCAGCACATTGGGCAGGGTCATGCCGGCGACGAGGACGCCGAGGGATTCGCGATCCAGCAGGCGGTTGTCGCCCACCCACAGGGCGGCCTGGGTCGACTCGAACTGGGCGCGCACGGTCGGGGCAGAGAGGACGCGGCTCTCCGGGATGGCGCCGGTGACGTACTCGGGGCCGAGCTTGGCCAGGTCCTCCCGCACTCGATTCACGTCGCGGGGGGCGACGCGGTTGGCGATGACGCCCATCACGTTGGTGTGCTGGCCGGAGAACTCGCTGATCGCGATGGAGGCCGAGCGTTCGATGTTCTCGGCACCGTGGCGGTGGCCGCTGACCACCAGCAGCACCGGAGCGTTGAGGTTGGCCGCGATCTGGGCATTGAAGTGCATTTCGGTGGGGCTGAAAACCCCGGCGTAGTCCGAACCGACGACCACGATCGCGTCGAACTTGTCACGGATCTGCTCGAACTTCTGGACGATCAGCGTCATCGCCTCGTCGGGGTCGGCAGTCATCTCCCCGTAGCTGACGCCCACGGCCTCTTCGTAGCTCTGCTTCATGCCGGGCAGGTCGAGCAGGGTCTCGGTCACCTGGTCACGGCGCAGGGTCTTGACCAGGGGCCGGAACACGCCCACGGACTTCACCTGGCTGGCGAGGGCCTCGATCAGGCCCAGCGCGATCACGGACTTCCCGACACGGCCCTCGGGCGAGGCGAGGTAAACAACCTTGGTCACGAGGGTGACTATACGGAAGCCGACGCCGGTGGGGCCGCCGCTCCCCGCCTTTTCCTCCCTGCCGCGCCTCCCACCGGCGCCCCCTCCTTGCCCGCCCACCTCGGCGGCGGCCAGACCGGGGTCGGTCAGCGGCTCGGCTTGGGGACCTGCCTGGCCACCGCGACCGAACCGATCGCCGAGCCGTCGTCGCCGTTGATCACCGCGAAGGTCATCTCGACGTAGACCGAGCCGCCGTCGCCGCGGATGCCCTTGGTCAGCCGGGCGCGCCCATCACTGGCCAGGTGCCCGGTTTCCATCGCCGCCCCGAAGCCCATCTCGTGGGCCGAGCGCAGCTTCGGCGGGATGATCACCTCAATGTTGTGCCCCAGGATATCGGCCCGCTTGTGCCCGAAGACGTCCTCGGCCTTCTCGTTCCACCCGCGCACCAAGCCCTCGCGGTCGATGACGATCACTGCGTCGCCGGCCTGCTCCAGGGCGCGTCCCCAGAGGTCCTGCCATTCCGCGTCGCCGGGGGACGCGGCAGCCTCGACCACAGGACGCACCTCGTCCACCGGCGCGATCGACTCCACCTCCGGGAGCTTGCGCAGGTCCTGGGTCGGGTCGGCGAGCACGCCGTCAGGCACGCTCCGCCCGCTCTCGATCAGCTTGCGCGCCTGCCGCGCCAGCCGCGGGTTGTCCAGGGTCACGGCCCCCATCAGGACGCCGGAGCGAGCGACCCCGAAGACCGCCACCGGGCGTCCGTCGCCCTCACGCACCACCTCGCGGGCGCCGACCATGGAGCCGACCACCTCAACATGCAGGTCGGCACGATCAGTCCAGAACCAGGGGATCGGCGAGTCCGGCAAGGGCTCGCCAAGAATGGTGGACGCGGCCCGCATCGCGCTGGCCAGGGCGCTGCGCCAGTGCCGTTCGCCGAGGGGAGCGGCCAGGTCACCCACCGCCAGCACACGCGGATTCGACGTGCGCTGACCGGCGTCGACCACCACCCGGACGTCGATGTCCAGACCGGCGGAACGGGCGAGCTCGAGGTCAGGTTCAGAACCCAGGGCGATCAGCACGGTGTCCGCAGGAACGGGGTCAGTCCCAACCCGGACGACCAAGGCGTCGTCTGCGGCGTCGATACCGGCGACGTCGCCGACGAGAGTCCGGACCCCAGCGGCTGCGACATGCTCGTGGAGCCACCGCGCCATCGTCGGCCCGAAGGCCCCATCGAGCGGGGCGTCGGTTCGGCTCACCATGGTGACATCGGCCTCGCGGGAGGCGGTCACCGCCGCCTCCGCGCCGATCAGACCGCCGCCGATCACCACCAGCCGGTGGCCCTTGCCCAGCCGTTCACGCACCTCGCGCGCCTCGGCCAGGGTGTGGATCGTGTAGACCCCGGGCAGGTCGCTCCCGGGAACAGGACGCCTCGGCACAAGGCCAGTCGCGAGCACGACCAGGTCGGCGTCCAGCTGCTCACCGGAACCGAGTGTCACAGTCGGACGCGAACCGCCCAGCTCGATCCCGGTCACGCGGTCGGCGACCAGACGCACGTGGTGGCCCTCGTACCAGCCGTCCTCGCAGAGCGCGACGTCAGCGTCCTGCGCACGGCCGGCCAGGTAGTCCTTGGTCAGTGGCGGACGGTCATGCGGCATCCCCTCGGGGCAAACGAGCGTGATCTCCCCGGCGTAGTCCTGCTGGCGCAGCTCGCGGGCGAGCATGGTGCCGGCGACACCGCCGCCCACGATCAGGACGGAGCCGACGCCCCGCTGCTCGGATGCGACAGGCTCCTCAGTGGGCGTGGTCGTGATCGTGTCCATGCGAATGGTCTTCCTCGTCGTCGTGGGAATGGGCCGCCCCAGCAGCATGGTCGAATTCGCGGGTGCGCGCAGTGATCCGCTCCCACACGTCACCGCAGACGTTGATCAGAGCATCGTGGAAGAGCCCGGTCTCCTCGGCCTTGGTGTTCGGCCAGAGCATCTCGGCCAGCGCCACGCCGGTGCGTCCCACGGCCTCCAGATCGCCCGAGTCACAGGCCCGCCCGAAGTTGCCCAAGCGGGTCAGCACGTCGTCGTGCTCCCGGGAGAAAAGTCCGATGACCTCGATGGAACGGCAGCCGCAGTACTCACACACGAGCCCAGAATACGCTTCCCGGACATATTTCTACAGCCGCGTGTGTATAAACTCCGGGGCATGGAACTCAACCTGACCCCCGCCCCGACCTCCGGCTGCGGCTGTGGCTGCAGCCACGACGCCGACCTGCCCACCCTGGACGCCCGCGAGATCCCGCACGCGATCCGTCACGGCGCCATCCTCGGTGCCATCGACCAGCTCCAGCCCGGTGCTGCCATGGCTCTGATCGCCCCCCACGACCCCAAGCCGCTGCTCGCCCAGATCGGGGAGCGCTGGGGCCAGGGTGTGGAGATCAGCTACCTGGAGCAGGGTCCGGAGGCGTGGAAGCTGCGATTCGCTCGTCGTTGATCCTCGCTTCATCCGGCAAGGACGCTCCCGGGGACCTGCCAGCGTCCCCCGGTTCGGCGGCCCGCGGCAGGTGCAGGACGCAGCCACTGGGGTCGGCGAAGGGCTCGAGTCGGACCTCGCCGTCGACGCCCAGTCCCCGCATCATGCCGCGGGCCATGCCTTCGTGGGCGGTGCAGATGAAGGTCGGGTTGGCCCGGGCCAGGTCGGCCAGAGGGCAGGCGCGAAGCAGCACCCGGCCTTTCCCCGGGCGTCCCGGGTCGAAGCCCAGCGCGGTGAAGACGTCAGTCACCACCTCCTCGGGCTCCGAGTGCCCGGACGCCGCCGCCGCTCGGGCCCGGCTCGCCCCCCACTTCTCGCCCATCCTTCGAGCCTGCTCCGGTCCCTCCTCGGTCTCGCCGAAGAAACTTGACGCCGCTGCGAGCAGTTCGCGGCTTGCGTCCTCCCCGGTGCCGCCGAGGGTTGCCCGGCCGCGACGGGTCAAGGAGTAGCCACGCGGCGGGCGTCCGGTGTCGCGGTGCATGATGGTGACGACTTCCAACAGTCCGGCTTCGGCGAGCGCGTCCAGGTGCTGTCGTGAGCTGTTGGGGTGCCCCCCCCAGGTCATTGGCCACTTCTTCGAGTCGGACTGGCCGCCGGCCGCCCCCCAGGCGGGCCACGGCGTCCAGCACGCGGGAACGTGGCGCCGAGAGCACAGGGCGGCGGATGGGGGCGGAGGACATGCCCTCAAGAATATGCGCCACAGGGGAGCCCCAAGGAGATCCAAATGCCACACGAACATGTTTCGAAAACAATCTGGACAATTGGTCACTGGACCTGCCCGCCGGAACAGTTTCTACAGACCATCGAATATGCAGGGATTGACCTGGTCGCTGACGTGCGCGCTCTTCCCGGCTCGCGCCGCAGCCCCCAGTTCAACGCTGACCAGATGCAGGAGTGGCTGGAGGTTGACGGCATCGGCTACGTCCAGCTCCCCCTGCTGGCCGGACGCCGCAGGCGCCAGCCCGAGGTCGACCCCACCCTCAACGCGGGCTGGCAGAACGCCAGCTTCAAGAACTACGCCGACTACACCCAGACCGCCGACTACGAGCAGGGGATCGACGAGCTGACCGAACTCGCCAGCACCCACCACGTCGCGATCCTGTGCGGGGAACCGATGCCCTGGCGCTGCCACCGACTGCTCGTCTCCAACACCCTGACCGCCCGCGGCTGGCAGGTCGAGCACCTCATCACCACCGGCAAGCCACGCAAGCACCAACTGGGTATGTGGGGTGCGGACGCCGTCAACCACGACGGGGTGCTCACCTATCCCGCCGAGGGTGCCGACTGCGACGAGCAGCCGTCAAACTAGACATCACTCCTTGTCAGGGCGACCTCTTCCGGCTGGCGGGGGTACGTCGATCCCTGCCGCAGCCGCGGCAGCGGGGTCATCGACATCCAGCAGGAGCCCCGGGTCCAGCTCCACCGCCTCATGGCGGACGCCCGCGAGCAGCCGCCGGATCGAGATCTCGCGGGCGTCGCCGAACGGTGCCACCGCCGACCTCAGGGCGTCGGCTCGATAGCGCGCTGAGAGGAATTGCGGCCAGCCCTCGGCGTCAATCGGCACCAGGGCGTCGGCGTCTGGGGGCCACTCAGTGGCTGACAGTGCCGCGACCAGTTCGGCGGCGCGGGGCAGGTCGCAGGCGAGCAGCTGGACCGCGTCCGCGTCCGATGGGAGTGCTCGAAGGCCGGCAACGAGGCCGGCCGCCGGCCCGGAACCGGCGGGTTCCTCCCGCGTGAAGCTCACCCTCGGGTCGAGGGTCAACAGGTCGGCGAACGCGTCGGGGGCAACCACCACGACCGCGGCGCACTCCGCACAGGCATCCACCGCAAGCTGCAGCAGCGGGACGCCATTCAGCAACAGCCGTGCCTTGGGCGTTCCCATGCGCCGAGAAGCGCCGCCGGCAACAATCACCGCGCCGAGTTTTTCCATGGCGAAATCCTAGTGAAGGCGAGGATTCGATGATTTGATTGGTGCCATGACGGACCTTGCACGCACGGATGGCGCAGCGGCCAATGCACTTCTGGGCCTCGGACGATTCTTCACCCGCTGGGAGGAGTCAGCTGACGGGCGCGCGGTCTTCCGTGAAGGCGGTCGGCAGGGTGACGTCTTCTACCGCGACCGGTGGAGCCACGACAAGGTGGTCCGCTCCACCCACGGTGTGAACTGCACAGGCTCCTGCTCCTGGAAGGTCTACGTCAAGGACGGGATCATCACCTGGGAGGCCCAGCAGACCGACTACCCGAGCGTCGGGCCCGACCGTCCCGAGTACGAGCCCCGCGGCTGCCCCCGCGGCGCCGCTTTCAGCTGGTACACCTACTCGCCCACCCGCGTCCGGCACCCGTACGGACGCGCGGAGTTGATCGAGATGTACCGCGAGGCCCGGCAGCGACTGGGCGACCCGGTCGAGGCCTTCCGCGAGGTCTCCACCGACCCGGAGAAGCGCCGCCGCTACCAGCAGGCCCGCGGCAAGGGCGGCCTGGTCCGGATCAGCTGGGAGGAGGCGATGGAGCTCTGCGCCGCCAGCTATGTCAACACCATCAAGAACTACGGCCCCGACCGGATCGTCTCCTTCTCCCCGATCCCGGCGATGAGCCAGGTCTCCCACGCCATTGGCACCCGCTTCACCCACCTGCTCGGTGGGGCGATGACCTCCTTCTACGACTGGTACGCCGACCTCCCGGTGGCCAGCCCGCAGGTCTTCGGCGACCAGACCGACGTGCCCGAGTCCGGCGACTGGTGGGATGCCACCTACCTGATGATGTGGGGCTCCAACGTCCCGGTCACCCGGACCCCCGACGCCCACTGGATGGCCGAGGTCCGCTACCGCGGCACCAAGGTCGTCACCGTCGCCCCTGACTATGCCGACAACGTGAAGTTCGCCGACGAGTGGCTGCCCGCCCAGGCCGGCACCGATGGCGCCTTGGCGATGGCCATGGGGCACGTCATCCTCAAGGAGAACTTCGTCGAACGCGAAGTCCCCTTCTTCCGCGACTACGTCACCCAGAACACGGACCTCAGCATGCTGGTGAGGCTTGAGGAGCACCCCCAGGGGCACGGGCTCACTGCGTCCAAGTTCGTGCTCGCCAGCGACCTGCCTGAACACGCCAACCAGCCGGACGCTGCCTTCAAGACGGTGGTCTGGGATTCCGCCACCGGCCAGACCGCCGTGCCGCAGGGTTCGATGGGCTTCCGCCACAACGCCGAGGATGAGGGCCGCTGGAACCTGGAGTTGGGCGACCTGAAGCCCGCGCTCTCGGTGATGGACGCCCCCGGCCGGGGTGTCGCCGAGATCTCCCTGCCCTGCTTCGAGGACCCACGCGGCGAGGGCTCGATCATCCGCCGCGGCGTCCCGACCATCGAAGTCAACGGGATGACTTGCTGCACCGTTCTGGACCTGATGCTGGCCCAGTACGGCGTGGGTCGCGAGGGTCTGCCCGGGCAGTGGCCCACCGGCTATGACGATGCCAACACCCCCTACACCCCGGCCTGGCAGGAGTCGATCACGTCCGTGCCCGCCCAGGCCTGCCTACGCATCGCGCGGGAGTTCGCGAAGAACTCCGAGGAGTCCGAGGGCCGGACCATGATCATCATTGGCGCCGGCATCTGCCACTGGTACCACGCCGACACGACCTACCGCGCCATCATGTCGCTGCTCATGCTGACCGGCTGCATCGGTCGCAATGGTGGGGGCTGGGCGCACTACGTCGGCCAGGAGAAGTGCCGCCCGATCACCGGCTGGTTCAACATGGCCAATGCGCTGGACTGGTCGCGTCCCCCGCGGACCATGATCGGTACCGGCTACTGGTACATGCACACCGACCAGTGGCGCAATGACGGCTTCTCCGCCGATGCCATCACCTCCCCGCTCTCGCGGGGCAAGCTCGACGGCCTGCACGCCGCCGACGCGATGGCGCTGGCCAACCGCCTGGGCTGGATGCCCTTCTACCCGCAGTTCGACCAGAACCCGCTCGACCTGGCCGACGAGGCGCTGGCTGCCGTCGAACGCGGCGAGGCGGAGAACGTCAACCAGTGGGTCGCGCAGAAGCTGAAGAACGAGGAACTGCACTCCGCCATCGAGGACGTCGATGCCCCGCAGAACTGGCCGCGCACCATGATCCTGTGGCGCTCGAACCTGTTCGGTAGCTCCGCCAAGGGCGAGGAGTACTTCCTCAAGCACCTGCTCGGCACCCACAACAACGTGATGGCCACCGGGCATGGCACCGACAACCGGCCCCGCGACGTGAAGTACCACGAGCAGGCGCCGGAGGGGAAGCTCGACCTGCTGATCACCTCCGACTTCCGGATGACCTCCTCCACACTGCTCAGCGACATCGTGCTCCCGGCCGCGACCTGGTACGAGAAGTACGACATCTCCAGCACCGACATGCACCCCTATGTGCACGCCTTCACCCCGGCGATCGACCCGCCGTGGGAGGCGCGCAGCGACTTCCGCACCTTCCAGGAGCTCGCGACCGCGATCAGCCGCCTGGCCCGCAAGCACCTGGGCGTCCGCAAGGACATCGTGGCCGTCCCATTCCAGCACGACACCCCCGGGGAGCTGGCACAGCCCGGCGGCGTGGTGCCGGACTGGAAGGGCACCGACGTCCCGGCCGTCCCCGGTCGCAACATGCCGAACCTGATGATCGTCGAGCGCGACTACACCGCGATCGCCGACAAGCTGGTCTCGGTCGGGCCGCTGGCCGACCGGCTCGGCTTCACCACCAAGAACGTCACCTTCGACGTCACCAAGGTGGTCGACCTGTTGGGACGCAAGCACGGTGTCTTCGACTCCGGTCCCGCTGCCGGCCGTCCGGCGATCAACACCGACGAACGGATGGCCGAGGCGATCCTGGCCTTCTCCGGCACGACGAACGGCGAGCTCGCCACTCAGGGCTTCCACACCCTGGAGAAGCGCACCGGCGTCGAACTGGCGGACCTGTCGGCGGGCTCGGAGGAACGCCTGATCACCTTCGTCCAGACCCAGCAGGCACCGCAGCCGGTGATCACCTCCCCGGAGTGGTCCGGTTCGGAGACCGGCGGCCGCCGCTACACCGCGTTCACGATCAACACCGAGCGCAAGAAGCCCTGGCACACCCTCAGTGGACGCATGCACTTCTTCCTCGACCACGACTGGCTCATCGATGCCGGTGAGCAGTTGCCGATCTTCCGGCCCCCGCTGGACATGGGCCGGATGTACGGCGAACCCGAGATCGGCACCCGCGGTGAGAAGTCGATTGCGCTGCGCTACCTGACCGTCCACAACAAGTGGTCGATCCACTCCGAGTACCAGGACAACCTGTTCATGCTCTCGCTGGGTCGCGGAGGCCCACAGGCCTGGCTCTCGGTGCAGGACGCCGAGGCCATCGACGTGAAGGACAACGACTGGGTCGAGTGCACCAACGCCAACGGCGTCTTCGTGGCCCGCGCGGTGGTCAGCCACAAGCTGCCACCGGGTGTCGCCTATGTTCAGCACGCTCAGGAGCGCACCATCGACGTCCCCAAGTCCGAGGCCACCGGACGCCGCGGCGGCATCCACAACTCGGTCACCCGCATCCTGCTCAAGCCCACCCACCTGATCGGCGGCTACGCCCACCTGGCCTATGCGTTCAACTACATCGGCCCCACCGGCGTCAACCGCGACATCATCTCGACCATCCGCAAGCGCTCCCAGGAGGTGACGTACTGATGCGAGTCATGGCCCAGGTGGCGATGGTGATGAACCTCGACAAGTGCATCGGTTGCCACACGTGTTCGGTCACCTGCAAGCAGGCATGGACCAACCGCACCGGCACCGAGTACGTCTGGTTCAACAATGTGGAGACCCGACCCGGCCAGGGCTACCCGCGCCGGTACGAGGATCAGGAGAAGTGGCAGGGCGGCTGGGTCCGCACGGCGTCCGGGGGCATCAAGCTGCGCTCGGGTGGACGCCTGAAGAAGCTGCTGACCATCTTCGCGTCCCCGGTGCAACCGGAGATGGACGACTACTACGAGCCGTGGACCTATGACTACGAGACGCTCACCAATGCGCCGCTCGGGGATGACTTCCCGGTGGCACGCCCCAAATCGCTGATCACCGGACGCACCATGGCGATCGAGCAGTCGGCCAACTGGGACGACTCGCTGGGCGGTGGCCCGGGCTGGGAGGAACGCGACCCGATCGTCGAGAAGCTGCACGCCGAGTCCCAGGAGCGGATCCGGTTCGAGTACGAGAAGAGCTTCATGTTCTTCCTGCCCCGAATCTGCGAGCACTGCCTGAACCCGTCGTGCATGGCCGCCTGCCCCTCGGGCGCGATCTACAAGCGCGAGGAGGACGGCATCGTGCTCGTCGACCAGGACGCCTGCCGGGGTTGGCGCCAGTGCATCACCGGCTGCCCGTACAAGAAGATCTACTACAACCACCGCTCCGGCAAGGCCGAGAAGTGCCACTTCTGCTACCCACGCATCGAGGCCGGCATCCCGACCGTTTGCTCCGAGACCTGTGTCGGACGCCTGCGCCACATCGGCATCATCCTCTACGACGCCGATCGGGTGACGAAGGCGGCGGCGACCAAGGACCCCAAGGACCTCTACGCCGCCCAGCTGGAGGTCATGCTGGACCCGAACGACCCGGAAGTGCTGCGCGCAGCCCGCGCCCAGGGCATCGCCGAGGACTGGCTCGATGCCGCCAGGCGCTCGCCGGTGTACGCGCTGATCAAGCACTACCGGGTGGCGCTGCCGCTGCACCCGGAGTACCGCACCATGCCGATGGTCTGGTACATCCCGCCGCTGTCGCCGGTCGTTGACCTGCTGCGTGAGCAGGGGCACGATGCCGAGGCGGCCGGGAACCTGTTCGGGGCGATCGATGCCCTGCGCATCCCGGTGGACTACCTGGCCGAGCTGTTCACCGCCGGTGACCCCGCCCCGGTGATCGACGTGCTGCAGAAGCTGGCGGCGATGCGTTCCTACATGCGTGAGGTGACCCTGCGTGGCAAGGGCGACCCGACCATCGCCGAAGCCGTCGGGATGACCCCGCAGGCGATGGAGCAGCTCTATCGCCTGGTCGCCATCGCCAGGTACAACGAGCGCTATGTGATCCCCAAGGCGCACTACGAGATGGCCCACAACCTGGAGGAGATGGGCTGCTCGGTCGACTTCGACGGGTCGGTGACCGACGACGGGCCCTTCGGCAGTGGTTCTGGTGCCCCGGTTCCGGTGGCGATCGAGACCTTCGCGTCGATGCAGGCACGCCGGGCTGCAGCCGAGGCCGACCAGGCCCCGCCGCCGCTGCCGCCGGCCGGCGACGAAGTGCCCGGAGTCCGCTGATGTGGGGGAGATCCAAGAGGGCTGAAGCGTCACCGGAACCGTCGGCCCCGCAGAAGGAGTCGGCCCAGCAGAAGGAAGTGGGCGACAGGACGGTGGCCGTGGTGTACCAGGCGGCGTCCCTGCTGTTGACCTACCCGGACGAGGAACTGCTTGGACGTCTCGACATGCTCGAGCAGGCGCTGGTCGGCACCGGGGCGGAGGCCCAGTTCGCGCCGACCCTGTCCCATCTGCGCTCGATGCCGTTGGCGGGGGCGCAGTCATGGCATGTGCAGGAGTTCGACATTTCACGCCGGCATGCCCTGCACCTGTCCTACTGGACCGACGGTGACACCCGCCGGCGCGGGCAGGTGTTGGCCCAGTTCAAGCAGGTTTATCGCGACTCCGGGCTGCTGGTCGACCTGGCCGGCGAGCTGCCTGACCACCTGCCGATGGTCCTCGAGTTCGCCGCGATCGGTGACCCTGAACGGGGACGCGACCTGTTGCGCCGCTACCGGCCCAGCCTCGAACTGTTGCGTCTGCAGCTCGAGAAGGACGACCTGCCGCAGGCGGGCATCCTGCAGGCCATCTGTGCCACCCTGCCCGGGCCCTCGCCGACCACTCGCGCGGAGGTCCAGGCCCTGGCCGAGGCGGCGATGCCGGTCGAGACCGTCGGGCTCGATGGCTACGGGGGAGACCCGGTGACCTTCCTGCCGGATCCGCTGGTGCGTCCCGCCGGCGCAGACCCCACCCAGCAATGCCAGCCTGCCCAGCCAACCGAGAGGCCGTGAGATGAGTGTCTTCCTGTGGGGCGTCCTGCCCTACCTGACTCTGCTGCTGCTGATCGGTGGCCTGTGGTATCGGCGGCGCTTCGACCAGTTCGGCTGGACCAGCCGCAGTTCGCAGATCTACGAGAAGAGCATCCTCAAGATCGCCTCGCCGCTGTTCCACTATGCGCTGTTCGCGGTGCTCGGCGGTCACCTGGTGGGTCTGCTCATCCCCAAGGAGTGGACCTACAGGGTGGGGATCAGCCAGCACACCTACCACCTGATGGCTCTGGTGGTCGGCGGTATCGCCGGTGTCGTCTGCGTCCTGGCCCTGTTCGCGCTGATCATCCGGCGCCGCACCAACCCGTCGGTGTTCGCCGCCACGACGTGGAATGACAAGGGCATGTACGTCGTCCTGACCGCAGCGCTGGTGCTCGGTCTGGTGGCCACCTTCTTCGGCGGGGAGCGCCCGAACGGTGAAGAGGTGAACTACCGCGACACCGTCTCGGTCTGGTTCCGCTCGTTGTTCACCTTTAAGCCGAACATCGCGGCGATGGAAGCCGCGACCCTGCCCTTCAAGATCCACGTGGTGGTGGGTCTGCTCCTGTTCTGCATCCTGCCGCTGACCCGCCTGGTGCACGCCTTCGCCGCACCCGTGCAGTACCTGTTCCGCCCCTACATCGTCTACCGCAGCCGCGGCACCCGCCCCGTCCAGGGCAGCAGCTGGCAGACCGTCGGTCAGAAGAGGACCCGATGATGAGCACTTCCGCCACCCCCACGTCCCCGGCCCCCACCTCGCCTGCCGCTGGCCATGACCTGCGGCAGCAGCTGCCCCAGGTGATCCTGGCGACGATCGCGTCCATGACCGGTTTCTGGGCCTGGATGTCGATTGCGCCGCTGCAGAAGACCTATGCCACCTCGATGGGCCTGTCCGAGGGCCAGATCGCGATCATGCTCGCGATGCCGGTGCTCGTTGGTTCGCTGGGGCGCATCCTGGTCGGTGCGCTGACTGACCGATACGGCGGCCGCACGATGTTCGCGACCATCCTGCTCCTCGCCGCACCGGCGGTCATCCTGGTGTCGGTGGCCGGGGAGATGAAGTCCTACCCGCTGCTGCTGGCTGCCGGTTTCTACCTCGGTATTGCCGGCACCGTGTTCGCCATCGGCATCCCCTTCTCCTCGGCCTGGTACGAGCCCGAGAAGCGCGGTCTGGCCAATGGCATCTTCGGGATGGGCATGTGCGGCACCGCGGTGGCTGCTCTGGTCACGCCCCGCCTGGCCAAGGGCAGCCTGGGCTACGCAGGCACCCACTACGCGATCGCCGGCGTGCTGGTGGTGATGGCTGCCGTCGTCTGGTTCCTGATGAAGGAGTCCCCGGCCTGGGACCGCCAGGTGAATCCGATCATCCCGCGCATCACAGCCGCGCTGAAGCTGGGTATCACCTGGCAGATGTGCTTCCTCTACGCCATCGTCTTCGGCGGTTTCGTGGCCTTCTCGACCTTCCTGCCGAAGTACCTCACCACCGTCTACCCGACGGAGGTGGACGTCATCGGCGCCGGCAACCGCATGGCAATGTTCGTGTTGGCTGCGGTGGTCGCCCGCCCCTTTGGCGGGACGCTCGCCGACAAGTTCGGGGCCAGGATCATCTCGGCGATCGCCTTCGTGGGCATCATCGTCACCGCCGCAATCGTGAGCTTCCAGCCGCCGGAGGGCATCGTCACAGGCGTCACCTTCCTGCTGATGGCTGCCTCCCTGGGCCTTGGCCAGGGTTCGATCTTCGGCTGGGTACCGCGGGTCGCGCCCAAGGACAAGGTCGGCGCTGTCTCGGGAACGGTGGCCGCGGCCGGTGGTCTGGGCGGCTACTTCCCGCCGCTGTTGATGGCCGCGACCTACAACCCCGAGACCCGTTCGTACGCCTTCGGCCTGTGGGCGCTGGTCATCACGGCAGCGCTGGGCCTGGTGCTGACGCTGCTGCTCAAGGGACGTCGCACCACCGCTTGACCTGGAGCGGGTCAGCCGCTGCGGCTAACGCCGCGCAGGTCGCGCAACAGGTGGTGCAGGACCTCGCCGAGGACACTGGTCGCGTCCGCCGCGCCCCTACGGGAGCTGGGGGAGTTCAGCACCACCACACGCCGCTCGCCGTCGCGGACGATGCCGCAGACCGCCCGCGAGAGCATCGACACGGGGGTCCTGGCTGTGCCGCGGCGCCGGATCTCCTCGGCGATCCCGGGCAGTTCCACCACACCGAGAGCGAGGGTTTCGTCCACCACGACATCACCGGGGCGCACGCCAGTGCCGCCCGAGGTCACCACGACGTCGGCACTCGCGATGGCCTGTGCCAACGCAGCTCGGACGCTGTCGACGTCTGGGGGGACGATGGTGAGCGTGACGTCGCAGCCCAGCTCCTCCAGGGCCTCGACCAGGGTGCGCCCGGAGCGGTTCTCGCAGACTCCGTCGGTCGTGTGGGTCACGATCAGCACATGGGCGGCTGCCTCCCCCAATGCCGGGGTCGCGCCCTCACAGATGACGGGTGCGTTGTGGTGCTCGGTCACGACCTACCCGCCTGCGAAGGGGGGTAGTACGTCCAGGGTCTGCGCGTCGCTGGGCCAGGGGGCGTCCCCGGGCAGCGACTTCTTGTCGACCAGGAAGCTGCACCGCTGCAGGACCTCGGCGGCGTCCGGATGCACACCGGTCAGCACCTCGCGGATCGTGCCCTCCCGTGGGTCGTCGATGGTCTCCTCGGTGGTGCCGGCGGCCTGGGCCGCACCGGCGAACCAGCGAATCAGCATGTCATCCTCCGATCGCGTTCATGGGTCGGTCTGGCTGCTCGAAGCCGGGGCCGAAACCGCCGTGGCCCGAGCCATGGGCACGCGGCTTCTCCCACATCGTCCCGGCCCAGAGTTCGACGATCTGGTCATCGGTCGCGCCCCCCCGCAGAGGAGTGCGCAGGTCGGTCTCGTCGCGGGAGAACAGGCAGGAACGCAGCTGCCCATCCGCGCTGATGCGGGTGCGGTCGCAGACTCCGCAGAAGGGTTCGGTGACCGAGGCGATGATGCCCAGGGTGCCGCGCACGGTGCCGTTGTCCACGACCTCCCAGCGGGCAGCGGGGGCGGCTCCGCGCCCGGGCAGGGGACGCAATTCATAGCGCTCCTCGGCCATCGCGCGCACCGCATCGGCGGAGATGAGGTTCTCGGCGGCCCAGTCGCGGGTGGCGCCGATCGGCATCTGTTCGATGACACGCAACTCGGTGCCCTCGTTGAGGCAGAAGTCGAGCAGGTCGAGGAACTGGCTGTCGTTGACGCCCTTGGTGAGCACCGCGTTCACCTTGACCGGACCCAGGCCCGCCTCCGAGGCCGCGCGAATGCCGGCGATCACTGACGTCAGGCCGTCCCTGCGGGTGATGGCCTGGTAGGTCTCGGCGTGGATGGTGTCGAGGGAGATGTTGGCCCGGTCGACGCCCGCTCGCTTGAGGTCATGGGCCAGGGCGGCGAGGCCGACGCCATTGGTGGTGAGGCCGATCTCGACCTCCGGGTGCGGGCCGGCGATGCGCTCGACGATCTCGACCAGGTCGGGGCGGGTCAGCGGCTCACCACCAGTGAGACGGATCTTGGTGATGCCGAGACGCTCGATCCCCACCCTGGCCAGGCGGGCGAGTTCCTCGGCGGTCAGGATGGTCGGTCGTGGCAGCCAGGTCACGCCCGTGGCGGGCAGGCAGTAGGTGCAGCGGAGGTTGCAGACATCAGTGACCGACAGCCGAAGGTCCGTGGCCGTGCGACCGAAACGGTCGGCGAGGGGCAGGACGGACATGCGTTCGACTCTACACTGGCGTGATGAACGTCTCATCGGTGGTGGTCACTGCCTCGGACCGGATCAGCTCCGGCATCGGGGAGGACCGCTCCGGCCGCTTGCTGGCGGAGTGGCTGCGCGGACGCGGGTTTGAGGTGTCGCAGGTGCTGGTGCCTGATGGGGCACCGGTCGCTGCGGCGGTCTCGGACGCTGTCGCTTCGGGTGCGGCGCTGGTTCTCACCACGGGTGGCACCGGGATCACTCCGCGCGACCTGACCCCGCAGGTGGTGGCCCCGTTGCTCTCCGTGGAGATCCCGGGGATCCTTGAGCTGGTGCGAGCCAAAGGGGCGTCCGCTGGAGTGGTGGGGGCGGCCCTGACCCGCGGCGTCGCCGGCGTGATCGAGGGCTCCGTGCGGACGGTCGTGATCACGCTCCCGGGCAGCGTCGGTGGCTGCCGGGACGCCATCGACGTGCTGGACCCGCTGCTGGACCACCTGCTCGCCCAGGCCGCGGGCGGAGATCACTGAGCGGTTCGTGCCGAGTTCGCAGGACTCAGGCGCGGTGCCAGTCGCCGGACTTGCCGCCGGACTTGGCGATCAGCTCGACCCCGGCGATCCGGACGCCCTTGTCGAGCCCCTTGACCATGTCCACCACGGCGAGTGCTGCCACGGAGGCAGCAGTCAGCGCCTCCATCTCGACGCCGGTGCGGTCAGCGGTGGCGCATTCGGCGGTGATGGTCAGGACCTCGCCCTCGCGTTCGATGTCGACGGTGGTCCCGTGCACGCCGATCACATGGGCGAGCGGCAACAGCTCAGGCGTCTTCTTGGCAGCCGCGATCCCGGCGATGCGCGCGACGGCGAGCACGTCACCCTTGGGCACGGCGTCGTCATCCATCACCGACGCCACGGTCGGCCCCAGCTCGACCACCGCACGCGCGGTGGCGCGACGGACGGTGGGCTGCTTGCCGGAGACATCGACCATGCGGGCGGCGCCTCGGGAATCGACGTGGGTGAACTGCTGGCTCATGGCACCATCATGACCTTGATCTCGTCGCCGGCACGAACCTCGGACGCCTCCGCGTCGACCATCGCGAAGCCGTCCACCCCGACCAGCCGGCTGACCAGGTGCGACAGCGAGCCTCCGGCGGTGGCCTGGCTGGCCTCATGGCCGGTGGCCCCGAGCATGAGTCGCACCGGCATGAACTGGGCGCGTCCCGGCTTCTTCGACCAACCCTCGGTCAAGGTGGCGGTGAGCGGCTGGGCGGCAGGACGCCCGGAGGCTGCGTCCAGCCAGGGCCGCACGAAGCCCAGGAAGCTGACCACGGTGGACACCGGGTTGCCGGGCAGGCAGAAGATCGTCACGCCGTCGATCACTCCCACGCCCTGCGGCTTGCCGGGCTGCATCGCGACCTGGCCGAACTCGACGCCGCGCTCGGCCAGGGTCTGGCGCACCACCTCGAAGGCGCCGGCGCTGACCCCACCGGTGAAGACCAGCACGTCAACATCGGCGAGCAGTCCGGGGAGGACAGCAGCCATGGCGTCAGGGTCGTCGTGGGCCATGGTCACCCGGTCGACCGGATGTCCCAGCGACTCGCACAGGGCAGCCAGCGCATAGGAGTTGGAGTCGTGCAGCTGCCCGGGTTCCAGCGGTTCACCCGGACCGCGCAGCTCAGCCCCGGTCGCGACGCAGCGCACGCGGGGGAGCCGCAGCACGGGGATCGTGGGGCGTCCCAGCGCGGCGAGGGCGGCGACTTCGAGCGGTCCGACCATCGTCCCCGCGGACGCCACCAGGCTGCCGGACTCGACGTCTGAGCCAGTCCTGCGGGTGGCGTCGTTCAGGGGAGGGACCTCACGGACCGTGATCTGCGTCGGCAGCGGAACCGGCCCGCGGGGAATGTCGGTCAGCTCGACCGCCACCACGGTGTCCGCGCCCGCCGGAATCCCGGCGCCGGTCATCACCCGGACTGCCGTCCCCTCGGTGACCTCACCGTCTGCGGGGGCACCGGCGGGGACATCGCCGACCACGCGCAGCACGACGCCCTCGCGGAGATCGGCGTGCCGCACCGCGAAACCGTCCATGGCCGAGACGTCGGTGGCGGGCAGGTTGAGGGTCGCGTGCACATCCTCGGCCAGCACCAGTCGGCGGGCTTCGAGCACGGGCACGTCCACCCGAGTCGGCGCGGGCGCCAAGGCCACGCAGGCCTCCCGATGCTGCTCGAATGTTCGGTGCCAGGCCACATCGCTCATGTCGCCCATCCTTGCAGGTGAGCTAGGTTGAAGGGCATGCCCCATGCAGCCATCTCCGGCACCCCGCTGGATCCCATCCGCGCCCGAGAGGCAGTGGTGACCAGGGCCGACGGCGCCTGCGTCCTGTTCGAGGGAATCGTGCGGGACCACGACCATGACCGCCCCGTCACCGCACTGAGCTACTCCGCCCACCCCGAGGCCGCCCGCATCATGGCCGAGGTCGCTGCCGAGGTGGAGACCGAGTTCGGAGTCGCGATCCATGCCGAGCACCGCGTCGGCGACCTGGTCGTCGGCGACCTGGCGCTCGTCGCTGCGTGCGCTTCCGCTCACCGCGCCGAGGCATTCACCGCCTGCGCGGCCCTGGTGGACCGCATCAAGGAGCGCGTCCCGGTCTGGAAGCACCAGACCTTCGCCGACGGCACCACGGAGTGGGTGGGTCTGGGTGAATGCTGAGGACGACCAGTGGTTCCGGCAGCGACGACTGCTGGGCGAAGGCCATGAGAAACTGCGCAACTCCCGCGTCCTCGTGGTGGGGTGCGGTGGCCTGGGTGCCGGGGCGATCCCCGCGCTGACGGCGGCCGGTATCGGTCACCTGACCCTGCTCGACGACGACCACGTCGTCACCTCCAACCTGAACCGGCAGACCCTGTTCACCACCGAGGACGTCGGTCGGCGCAAGGTCGAACTCGCCACTGCGCGCATGCGGGCGCTGTCGCCCGACAGTGAGATCGAGGGACGCCACTACCGCCTGACCGCCGACGACGTCGACCTCGTCGCGGCCCACGACCTGGTCGTGGACTGCACGGACCGGCAGGCCTCCCGAGCAGCGATCTCAGCCGCCTGCCGGGCTGCGGGGCGTCCGTGGGTGTGGGCGGGCATCGACGGCTGGACCGCCGTGGTCTCGGTCTTCGTGCCCGGCGGTCCGCAGTGGGAGGACGTCGTGGGCGTCCGCGAGGAACTGCCCGCGCCGCCGCAAATCCTGGGTGCCACGCCGACCCTGGCCGGGGCCTGGGAAGCCGCCGAGGCGGTCAAGGTTCTGACGGGCCTGGGCGAACCACTCGCCGGACGCCTGGCCGTCATCGACCTGCTGTCCGGCACGGTCCGTTTCGTCGACCTGGTCTGACGACTGGCGCCCCTCGGGCTGGGCGGTGACGGTCAGGAGCAGTCCGGTGATGGGCCGCGACCCGACGGGGCTGGACTCAGCGTGCCGGCGTCCCCGCGTACATCTGCTCGATCAGCTCCGCGAACCGGCTCTCGACCACCTTCCGCTTCACCTTCAACGTCGGCGTCAGCGTGCCGTCCTCCATCGTGAGCCCCTGTAGCAACCGAACCCGACGCACCTTCTCATGCCCGGGGACGCGGGACTGCAGCCGGCTCAACCGTTCGGTGACCTCCGACAGGATCCGCGGGTGCTTGAGCAGCTCACCCACCGTCTCCCAGGACAGCTGCATCGCCTGACCCAGTTCCTCCAGGGCCGGGATCGAGGGCTGCAGCAGCGCCGTCAGGTAGGGGCGGTTGTCGCCCAGCACCACGGCGTACTCGAACAGGGGGTCGGAGAGGATCAGCCCCTCGATCGGCTGCGGGGCGACGTTCTTGCCGCCCAGGGTGACGATGATGTCCTTGAGTCGGTCGGTGATCACCACATAGCCCTGGGTGTCGACGTAGCCGACGTCGCCGGTGCGGAACCAGCCCTCCTCGTCGAACATCGCGGCCGTCGCCTCGGGGTTGTTCCAGTAGCCCTTCATGATGTGGGGGCCCTTGAGCAGGATCTCCCCGTCGCGGCCAAGCCGAATCTCGGCCTCGGCGACCAGCTTGCCGACCGTGCCCAGCTTGAAACTGTCCTTCGCGAAGGCGGTCGTCATCGGGCCGGTCTCGGTCAGCCCATAGCCCTGGCCGAGCAGCATCCCGGCGGCGGAGAAGAACTCCTCGACCTCGATCCGCAGCGGCGCACCGCCGGAGATCAGCAGCGTCTTGCGACCTCCGACCGCCTCGCGGATCGCCCGCAACACCAGCTTGTCGGCCAACGGCAACTGGGCACGCCACCACCACGGCGGCGTGGAACCCTTGCGATGGTGGCGCTGGTTGCGTCCCCCGACGCGGAGCGCCCAGTCGAAGATCGCACGGTTGAGCGGTGACCCGGACGCCTTCTCGTGCGCCCCGGCATAGACCTTTTCGTAGAGCTTGGGCACCGAGATGATGGTGGTCGGACGCGCGAGCGGCATCAGCTCGGCCACGGTGCGCGGGTCCTCGCAGTAGGTGTTGGCCATGCCGCTGGCCATCACATAGAAGGTCCAGACCCTCTCCAGCGCATGGGCGAGCGGCAGGAAACTCAGGCTCGACTCGCCGGGCCCCAGGTGCCACAGGTCATCGATGGTGCGCAGCTGGTGCGCATAACCGCCGTGGGTGAGCATCGCGCCGCGCGGCGCCCCGGTGGTGCCGGAGGTGTAGATGATCGTCGCCACGTCATCGAGCGTCAGCGCGTCGCTGCGCCGGGCAACCTCATCGGACGCGTCGGGCGCGCGATCCATCAGTTCGACCAGGGAGTCGTAGCCGGGCACCCGGTCCATGGTGAGGATGTGGCGCATCATCGGCAGGTGGGCCTGGGCGAGCACGAAGGCCTCCCCACGCCCCGCCACGATGCAGTGGGTCGCCCCGGAATCGCGCAGGATGTGCTCGGCCTGGTCGACGTCAGAGGTTGCGAAGACCGTCACGACGATCGCGCCGATGCTGAGGATCGCCAGGTCTGCCAGCGTCCATTCGGGACGGTTGTTGGCGAAGATGCCGACGCGGTCACCGGGCTGGATGCCATCAGCCACCAGTGCGGACGCCAGCCGCTGCACCTCGGCATCGGCTTGGGCATAGGTCCAGGTCTGCCACTCCTCATCGCGGCGGACGCGCCAACAGAGGGCCTCGGGATGCTCCTGCGCGCTGTGGCGGAAGACCTGGGGCAGGGGTGCGTCGCGGAGGATGGCCATTCCCGCAGGCTACGCCACCGTAGGCGCCGCTGGCCCGCCAGCCCACCCGGGAGGGCGTGCCTAGACTGTCGGCATGGCTGAACCCGTGGCGCTCGGTGCGCATGTTGACCAGGACGACCCGATCGCCGAGGCGCTGGCCCGCGATGCCAGCGTGGCGCAGTTCTTCCTCGGGGATCCGCAGAGCTGGAAGGCCCCGAAGCTGGCCTACGCCGGTGGCGCGGAGGTGCTCAAGGGTGTCGCTGAGGAGGCCGGCGTCCAGCTCTTCGTGCATGCGCCCTATGTGATGAACGTGGCCAGCTCGAACAACCGCATCCGCATCCCCAGCCGCAAGCTGCTGCAACAGACCCTCACCCTGGCCGCCCAGATCGGGGCGAAGGGAGTCATCGTGCACGGCGGGCACGTCACTGCCGATGAGGACCCCCAGCTCGGCTTCGACAACTGGCGCAAGGCCATCGACGGACTGACCATCGACGTCCCGCTGCTGATCGAGAACACCGCTGGCGGCGCCAACGCGATGGCCCGGAAGCTGGAACGCATCGACCAGCTGTGGTCGACCATCGAGGGATCGGCCAATGCCGACCGCGTCGGCTTCTGCCTGGACACCTGCCACGCGCATGCCGGCGGCGAAGAGCTGGTTGGGCTGGTCGAGCGGGTCAAGGCGATCACGGGACGCATCGACCTGGTGCATGCGAACGATTCGCGCGATGCCTTCGATTCGGGCGCCGACCGGCACACCAACTTCGGGTCCGGGCAGTGCGACCCGGAGGGCCTGGTCGAGGTCGTGCGTGTGGCGGGAGCGCCGGTGGTGGTTGAGACCCCCGGTGGGGTGTCGGGGCAGTCGGACGACCTGGCCTGGCTGCGGGAACGCCTCTGAGAGTTGGTGGGGTTCCCGCCCTTCAGCGAGCAGGATCTCGCGGCCTCACCGGAGTTGCTGGAGCAGCCGGTGGCGCGCTGACGCTCGTCGCTTCGTGGGCAGCTGCCCACCCGGGTGGCGGGGGAGCCCAACCCTGTGGGGGCGTCCAGCTGGGTGGTGGGGGTGCCCCTGGGGCGTGGGCAGGCGGCAGCATCCAGCCCGCGGGCATCTCCCAGGGCATCAGTACCGGGGCGGTGACCGGCTGCGCGCGCGCCGGGATGCCGCCATAGGTGAGCCTGCGCAGGAGCAGCTCGAAGGGCCCTCGCCTGTTCCCGTGCCGCCGAAGCTGGTCGGCGATCACCACCGACACCAGCCAGACCGCGGCGGCAAACAGGAGCGAGGACCAGGTGGTCAGGCGTCCACCCAGACCCAGGCCCCAGGCAGACAGCACGGGCGCCATGATGATCGACTGCCACAGGTAGCAGCTCAGCGAACGCTGCCCGACGGCAGAGACTGCGAGCACCCAGGCAGGCCGACGGTCGGTGTAGCGGGTGGCCAGCAGGGCGAACAGGGCGGCATACCCCGGGCCGGCGATGGGGCCGACGAACATCTCCCAGGCCGTGAAGGTCCAGGGCGCGATGGAGGTCAGGACCCCGATCTGCTGCAGTGCCTGGGCCGCTCCCGCCGCCCAGCTGATCGGCAGGGTGAGGACGGCGATGGTCACCAACCGTCGGCGGTGCTGGGCCGCGTCCTCGAGCAGCCGAACGCGGGCAGCAACCCAGGACGCGAGCAGGAGCAAGGGAATCGTGAAGAACAGGCCCGCGACGGCGGCGGTCTCGGCCCAGATGACAGTCCGCGTGCGCATCGAGGCGACGTAGCTCGGTTCGCCTGCGGTGGACTGCGCGATGTCGAGGGGTTCCATGGTGCCGGGCCCGGCGAGGATGCCGATGACGACCACCAGCCCCGCCACCAGGGCGCCGAGGGAGCCGGGGATGATGAGCCACCACTTCAGCACCCCTGTGCGATGGCGGAAGAAGATCGCGCCGACGACCAGGCCGGCGATGGCATAGGACGTGAGCACGTCGCCGACGAAGAGCAGGATGGCGTGCGCGGCACCCAGACCGAACATCGCCCAGTGCCGCCTGGCCAACATGGTGCGGACGTCCTTGTCGGACAGCCCCTGACGGCGTCGGCTGGTGTAGAACTGCACCATCCCGTAGCCGAAGAGGAAGGCGAACAGCGGGAAGATCCGGCCGTCCACGAAGGTGATCATCAGTGCCTGCGCGACCTTGTCAGGTACCGAGCCCGGCTCGGGGTGGGCCCCGATGATGCCCCCGGGTCGGTCGTAGAGATACCAGGCCACATTCGCCAGCGCGATGAAGAGCAGCATCAGCCCGCGGGCAAGGTCCGGGGCAAGGC
Organism: Aestuariimicrobium sp. p3-SID1156; assembly: GCF_025144225.1. Lineage (GTDB taxonomy): Bacteria > Actinomycetota > Actinomycetes > Propionibacteriales > Propionibacteriaceae > Aestuariimicrobium. The sequence continues at coordinate 20,974 of NZ_JALXXB010000001.1, read as the reverse complement.
TGCGTGGGGGTCGCGCTGGGCAAATGGTGGGCGGAGCGTCGGTCACTGGGACAGCGTAGGCCGAGCGGTACAGGCATGGCGCAGCTGCAGGGCGTCGACGTTGTCCATGGCTACGTCACCTTTGCTCCTCGGCGACAGGCTACGCTGGCGTAAGTTACGTCGACCCAGGAGTGTCTGATGGCTGCAGAGAAGCAGACGAGCGCCGGCAAGCGCGTCCCCGGTGACAGCATCGAGGTCAAGCACCTCGACCGCCTGCTGAGCCACGTTGTGCACGTCCACGGCAACCGCCCCGCCACCCGCATCAAGACCGGCACGAGTGCCGATGGGACCCCGGAGTACAAGGTCCAGACCTATCGCGAGTTCGACGCGCGGGTCCAGTCCATCGCGCGTGCCCTCGTTCGTGACGGGATCCAGCGCGGGGACCGGGTCGCCCTGTTCGCCAACAACTGCCCCGAATGGAGCCAGATCGACTACGCCCTGGCCCGCATCGGCGGTGTCCCGGTGCCGATCTACGCCACCAGCACTCCTGAGCAGATTCGTCACATCGTGGCTGATTCGGACGCCCGGCTCATGTTCGTGGGCGGTGAGTCCGAACTGGGACGCGTCCGCGAGGCGCATGAGCAACTTCCGCACCTCGAACGCATCATCTCGCTGGGTGCGGTCACCGACGACACCCCAGAACTGGACCAGTGGCTGGTTGCCGAGGTCGATGGCGACCTGGACGCTGAAGTGGCCCGCCGCAGGGAACAGGCCGCCGGTGAGGACCTGGCGTCCATCATCTACACCTCGGGAACCACCGGCGAACCCAAGGGCGTCATGCTGACCCACGAGGCGCTGGTCGCCCAGATCGATGCCGTCTCGATGATGTTCGACATCCAGCCAACCGACCACTCGCTGTGCTTCCTCCCGCTGAGCCACGCACTGGAGCGAGCCTGGACCAGCGTCGTGCTGAGCCATGGCTGCCTGAACACCTACCTGCCCAATGCGCGCGAGGTCGCCGACGCCCTGATGGAGGTCCAGCCCACGCTGCTGGTGAGCGTCCCCAAGCTCTACGAGACGGTGTACAAGGTCGCCCGTGAGCGTGCTGCCGCGTCCCCGGTGAAGAAGACGGTCTTCGACTGGGCGCTGCGGGTCGGTGGCCAGAACCAGCGCCAGTACCGCAAGGGACGCACCCCCTCCACGCTTCTGCAGACCCAGCGCGCCCTCGCCGACAAGCTGGTGCTCAAGAACATCCGCCAGGCGATCGGCGGGCCGAAGGCCGTGATGGCCTGCGGTGGTGCCCCGATCCGCAAGGAGGTGGAGGAGTTCTTCTCCGCGGCCGGCCTGCCGATCCAGGTCGGCTACGGTCTCACGGAGGCCTCGCCGTTGGTGAGCTTCAACTCCAAGCAGGACTTCAAGATCGGCACCGCGGGTCGTGTCATGCACGGCGGCGAACTGGCGATCGGGCAGGACTCGGAGATCCTCTACCGCGGCCCGAACGTGATGAAGGGCTACTGGAACAACCCCGAGGCCACCGCTGAGGCGCTCAAGGACGGTTGGCTGCAGACCGGGGACGCCGGCTACGTCGACGTCGACGGTTTCCTGGTCATCACCGACCGGATCAAGGACATCATCGTCACCCTCGGCGGCAAGAACGTCGCCCCGCAGCAGATCGAGGGGCTGCTGCTGGCCGATCCGCTGTTCGAGCATGCCGTGCTCATCGGTGAGGGACGCCCCTTCCTGACGCTCCTGGTGCGTCCCTCGCTGCCCCAGCTGAAGGACCTCGCCGCGAAGCTCGGGGTCACCTCAGAGAAGGATGAGGATCTGGCCAACGATCAGCGCATCCTCGACGAACTGCGTGCCCGGGTGGCGAAGGTGACCGAGAAGCTGCCCAGCCAGGAGCAGATCAAGGACCTACGGACCTCACTGGAGGAGTTCTCCATCGAGAACGGGCTGCTCACACCGACCCTCAAGGTGCGCCGGCGTGAGGTGGAGAAGAAGTTCGCCACCATGATTGACGACATGTACGCCAAGCTCGCCGAACGGCGCAAGCATGGCGGAGAGCACAAGTAGCAGGACCGCGGCCCCAGGCCCGGGGGCTCGTGCCCCCGCAGCTCAGGGGCCCCCCGCAGCTCAGGGGCCCCGCAGCTCAGGGGCGCAGTACTCGACCCTGGGCGTCCTTGGGGGAGCTCGAGGTCAGGGTCACGATGCCGTCGATCAGCGGCCAGATCGAACCGATGCCGAAGGTGAGCCACGTGGCGGCGATCTGGCCCAGGGCGATGCCCCAGTGGCCGGTGTAGAACCGACCCACGCCCAGACTGCCGAGGAAGATGTTCAGCAGTCCGGCGGCGAGCTTGGACTTGTCGCTGTAGGGAAGGCCGGTCATGGGGTCGACGCCGTAGGGGGCGGGAACGCCTGAATACCCCATCGGCGCTCCGTAGGCCTGACCATAGGGATCGGGCGCGTAACCCTGCATCGGCTGCTGGTAGGGCTGGGTGTTGCCGTAGGGCTGGGTGTTGCCGTAGGGCTGGGTGTTGCCGTAGGGCTGGGCCGCAGATCCATAGGAGCCAGGCGAGGCCTGGTAGTACGGGTCCTGACCAGGCAGCTGCTGGGTGGGCGGGTAGTACTCCCCGGCGGACGGGTTGTTCTCGGGCTGCCAGGTCGACATGGGGCTCTCCTCAGGTGGCTGTCTGCGACAAGGGTAGCGGCGGGTCAGTCCTCTTCAGCATCCTGTATCCGCTCCACCTCAACGAACGCCTGCCCGGGCAGGCCGATCGCCCGATCGGCGCGGGCTCAGCCCAGGCCGAGCAGGGCGGGGACGACCTCCTGCACGTCCCGGTGAACAGCGGCCTGGACAAAGTCGTCGTACTGGGTCTCGTCGCGGTTGAGGATCACCACCGGCTTGCCATTGGCGATCGCGAAGGGCACCAGGCCCGCCACGGGGAAGACGCTGAGCAGGGTGCCGACGGTGACCAGCACGTCGGCATCCTCGACAGCAGTCGCGGCGGCGTCCATCACCTCAGGACGCAGTGGCTCCTCGAACAGGATCGTCGTTGCGCGCAGGATCCCGCCACAGTCGTGGTCCTCGATGGTCTCGCGGCAGTGCGGGTCGAGGTCACCGGCCCGGACCCGCGTGATGACATCCCAGGTCTCCTGCTCGGCGCCGCAGCGCTCGCAGCGAGTGATCCGGGCATTGCCGTGGACTTCGTGCACCAGCCCGTCGGAATTGCCGGCCACCTGGTGCAGCCCATCGGTGTTCTGGGTGATGATGCCCGTGACGCGCCCCGCCTTCTCGGCGGCAGCGATGGCCCGGTGGGCCGGGGTGGGTTCGGCGCCCCAGAGGCCCTCGGCCTGGCGCAGCTGCCAGGCCGCCCGGCGGACCTCGGACTCGCCGAGATAGCGCGAGAGGGTGGACGCCGCTTCGGCAGCCGGGTCCAGCGTCCACACGCCCTGGGGGCCGCGGAAGTCGGGGATGCCGGCAGAGGTGGAGATGCCCGCCCCGGTGAGGAAGGCGATCCGATCAGCCTCCCCGATCAGGGAGGTGGCGGCGACCAGGGCCCGGTGCTCACGGTCACTGGTGATGTCTGCGGAGTCCATGACGATTCCTCCTCAGTTGTCCAGGAACTTCGACAGGATCGGGCCGGCGGTGCTCGACCCGGACTGGCCCTCGGCGACCATGACGGCGACGGCCAGGTCGCCCTTGTAGGCGATCATCCAGGCGTGCGTCTTGGGCGGGGTCTCATTGCCGAACTCGGCGGTGCCGGTCTTGGCCCCATCGGCCTTCGAGCCCAGGAAGCGGGCAGCGCCCTCCTGGACGGTGGCCTGCATCATCAGGCGGAGCTGCTCGGCCTCGTTCGCCGTCAGTGGCTCGGCGGTGGCCTTGGGGGTCTTGCCCTTGATCAGCCACGGCACCACCGTCGTGCCGCCCGCGACCGATGCGGCGACCGCAGCCATCGCCAGCGGGGAGGCCTCGATCTGGCCCTGTCCGATGGTGTTCGCCGCTGCCACGACGGGATCATCGGTGGTGGGGACCGATCCGTAGAAGACCGGGAACCCGGCGTCGAAGTCGACGCCCATCCCAAGCGATGCGGCCGCCGACTTCAGGGCGTCCTTGGGGAGCTTGGCGGCCTGCCCGATGAAGGCGGTGTTGCAGCTGTATGCGAGCGCCTCGGCGAGGGTGACGGTGCCCAACTTGCTGGTGGGGTAGTCGTTGTAGTTCTTGAAGGTGCGCCCGTTCACGGTCAGGGTCGCCGGGCAGGAGACCCGCGTCCCGGCGCTCATGCCCTGGCGCACCATCGCGAGGGCGGTGACGACCTTGAACGTCGAGCCGGGCGCGTAGCGTCCAAAGGTGGCGTCGGGGTTGGCCGGACGCGCCGTGGAGTTCGCGGCAGCCAGGATCTCACCGGTTGTTGCGTTGATGGCGACCACGGAGGCGACCTGGTCGACGCCCTCCAGGGCCTGCTCGGCCTTCTTCTGCTGCTCGGTCGACAGGGTCAGCTGCAGCGACTTCCCGGCGCTCTTCTCGGTGGAGAAGACGGTGATGTCGACGTGGTCGGAATCCTTGGGAGCGGACTTGCGCTTGACCAGGGTGATCACCTCACCCGGGGTGCCACGGAGCCAGGCGTCGTAGCGCTTGGACAGGCCGCTCTGACCGACCTGGTCACCGGGCTGGAAGAGGTTCTTGGACGCCTTCGCCTGCTCCGGGGTGGCCTCGCCCACCGAGCCGAGGATGGACTCGGCGAACCCGGGGGAGATCGGTCGGGTGCGGGTGATGTCGACCGAGACCACGCCGGGGGTGTTGATGGCCGTGCTGGTCATCTCGTTCATCGAGATGGTCTTGGCGATCACGAAGGCCTTCTCGCCGGCGGACTGGACCTTCGTGTCGTACTCGGCCGGGTCGATCTTGAGCTCGGTGGCAAGCTGCCGGGCCGAGGAGGACCACTTGTCCTTGCCGAGGTTGGCCTTGTCGATGCCGACCTGGACCAGGTTGCGCTCCTCCATGAGCGCCTTGCCGTCGCGGTCAAGGATCGGCTCGCGCGCAGGAAGCTCTCGGGTGTGGCGCATGCGGGAGTGGTCGGTCAGCTGGGGGTGGACGATGGTGGGCTTCCAGACGATGTACCAGGTTTCGTCGACCAGGTTCATGGACGCCTCGGTGTCGAAGGTCCAGGTCTTGCCCCCGATCTGCCAGGTCTGCTTCAGCCCCGCGGTGGCCAGCCCCTTCCCCCTGTAGGCGACGCCCTTCAGATCGACCTTCACGGGACGGATGCCGTCCATGCCGGCCATGATCACTGTGTAGTCGTCGATGGCCGCTTGGGAGGCCGTGGCCTGGTCGCCGACAAACTTCACCGCGGTCAAGTTGCCGCTGACAAGGGCCTTCGCCAAGTCGGTGGCGCTGGGTGCGGCGTCGGGTTCTCCTGCCGGGGGACGCCCCTGACCCCCCTGGCTCTTCCCACCAGTCGACTCGGGCCCGAGCTTGCTGCACCCGGCCAGGCCCAGGCTGAGGATCATGGCGAGGCCGAGAAGGAGGGGGGTGAGCGCGCGCGGCAGGCGTCCGAGTGAGGTGGCCATGGGTCCTCCGTGGTGCCGGGGGTGGTGGGCGGTCTGGTGCCACCCTAGCTCCCGGGTGGGACACGACTGGGAGTCCACCGGCCCCACCCGGGTCCTCGCCGCCCCCTCCCCGCGTGCCCGCCGCCCCTACCCGCGTTTGCCCGCCGGGCATGCTCCTGCCCTGGACATATCGCGGGCGGTCGCATGGGACTCGTGCAAACGCGTCATGGCCGGGGGATGTGGAACGGCGAAGGGCTCCGCCCAGGTGGACGGAGCCCTTCAGGTCGGGGCGCTCAGTTCGACGAAGGCACGGTCAGCGCTCGTCGATCGGCTTGTAGTTGCGCAGCGCCTCGCCGGTGTAGACCTGACGCGGGCGACCGATCTTGCGCTTGGGGTCCTGGCCCTCCTCGCGCCACTGGGCGATCCAGCCGGGGAGGCGGCCGAGAGCGAACAGCGCGGTGAAGTAGGTGGCGGGGAAGCCCATCGCCTCGTAGATCAGGCCGGTGTAGAAGTCGACGTTCGGGTAGAGCTTGCGCTCGATGAAGTACTCATCGTTCAGCGCGGTCTCCTCCAGCTCCAGGGCCATGTCGAGCAGGGCGTTGGACTTGCCCGAGGAGCGCAGCAACTCGTCGGCGTGGCCCTTGATGATCTTGGCGCGCGGGTCGTAGTTCTTGTACACGCGGTGGCCAAAGCCCATCAGGCGACGGTTGGACTTCTTGTCCTTGACCTGCGAGACGAAGGTCTTGGTGTCGATGCCCTCGGCCTTGATCTCGGCCAGCATCTCCAGCACCGCCTGGTTGGCGCCGCCGTGCAGCGGGCCGGACAGGGCGTTCACACCGGATGAGATGGACGCGTAGATGTTGGCATCCGAGGAGCCCACCATGCGAACGGTCGAGGTGGAACAGTTCTGCTCGTGGTCGGCGTGCAGGATGAACAGGGTCTCGAAGGCGCGGACGACGGCCGGGTCGAGGCTGTACTCCTCCATCGGGGTGCCGAAGGAGAGGCGCAGGTAGTTCTCGACGTAGCTCAGCTTGGCCTGGGGGTAGAGGAAGGGCTGGCCCACCGAGGACTTGTACGCGTAGGCAGCCAGGGTCGGCATGGAGCCCAACAGGCGGTAGGTGCACTCCTCGACGTCCTCGGGGCTGTGCGGGTCGATGCGGGCGCGGTTGTAAGCACCGAGACCGAGGACGCCGGCAGCCAGCACCATCATCGGGTGGGCGCCCCGGGGGAAGGCGCGGTAGAGCTCGCGCAGGCGCTCGTCGATCATCATGCGGTCGTTGATCTGCTCGGTGAACGCGTCCAGCTCGTCCTGGGTTGGCAGCTCGCCGTAGATGAGCAGGTAGGCAACCTCGAGGAAGGTGGCCTCGGCAGCCAGTTGCTCGATCGGGTAGCCGCGATAGCGCAGGATGCCCTGGTCACCATCGATGAACGTGATCGACGACTGGCAGGACGCGGTGTTCACAAAGCCGACGTCCAGGGACACCTTGCCCGTGGTGGCCAGGATCTTGGACGCGTCGAAGCCGTCCTGTCCCTCGGTCGCCGGGACGATGGGCATCTCGAGGGATGCTTCGCCGACGTTCAGAACTGCGGCATCGGTCATGGGTCGGTTCCTCCTTGAAGCGAGTTGACCTGTCACGTCATCCGTCACGGCATGCGTTGTGGACGGAGGCAGGTGGGCCCAGACTATACGGTCACCCCTCGGGCTCGAAAGTCTTGACCTCAAGAGATGAGTCCCGTCATCGGAGCGGGCCCTCGCACCCTCGCCGCAATCCTCAGCCGAGTACGGCCATTGCCACCAGGGCCACGACCACCGCGAGCCCGCCCGCGACCAATGTCACAGCAAGCGCGGTTCTGCGTCGGGACACACCGGGCCGGGCTGCCGGAAGCGCCACAACCGAGGCTGCCGGTGCGGTCGTGAGGGGCGTCGCTGCGGGATCAGCAGGGGAGTCCGGCGGTGGTGCCAGGGGAAATGGGGTGTGGGGATTGCCTGGCATCTGGGAGAAAGGGGTGTGAGGAAGGGGGGTCGGGGCTGGCGCCCTGCGACGGAGCACCCGCCTGGTCGGCTCCAGGTCGGTCGGGGAGTCGGGGAGCTGGTGGAAGACCTCGATGTCGTCCTGTTCCACCCACCCATGACGCGGGTCCTCCAGCGCCTGTCGCGCCTCTGCGACGCCGGGACGCCGGGCGGGGTCCTCCTGGATCAGCAAATCGAGCAGGCGCCACAGCTCGGGGTCGGCCTGCGGAGGGCGATCCGGCTCCGGGTCCCCCGGCACATGTCGGACGCCGGTGAGCAGCTCGCGGCCCACCATTCCCACCGCGTAGACGTCCTGCGCGGGGCTGGGTTCTGCCCCCAGGCGGAGCTCTGGAGCCAGGTAGGAAGGTGTCCCCACCACCGTGGACCGTGTGGTCAGCCGCACACCGTCCTCGGGCAGCGCGACACCGAAATCGCTGAGCCGAAGCCGGGGACGTTCGAACCCGGTGGCGTCCAGCAGAAGATTCTGGGGCTTCACGTCGCGATGGATGATGCCGGCGGCGTGGACGGCGGCCACACCCTCGAGCAACTGGCGAAGGAGTTCGGCGGCGTAGCGGGTGGGTAGGGGGCCGTAGTCCCCGACCAGGGTGGCGACCGAGCCGCCGTCGACCAACGGCATCGAGAAGAGCACCCGGCCGTCGGCTGCTGCCCAGCCGAGCGGGGTCAGCACGTGGGGATGATGGATCCGCATCCCCTGCTCGCGCATGAATCGCATCAGGCCCGACGCATGTGACTGCGTCAGGACCTTGACCGCCACCACCTCGTGGGTGCGCAGGTCTCGGGCCCGCCAGACCTCTCCCATGCCACCGGACGCGAGCGCGTCGAGCAACTGGAAGCGTCCGGCGACCACATCAGCCATGGCTTGCCGCACGCCTCAACAGGGTGGCCAGCGCGGGGGAGTGGATCTCGGAAGCTCGGGCGGCAGCCAGAAGCGCATCGGGGGAGCCGGCGATGGCGCGCAGCTGGTGGATGAGCGGATCGCTGGTGGTGCTGGTGGTGATGGTCGCCGAGGTGGAGGCGATCTGCTCGATCTGGCGCTCGACCTCGTCTGGTTTCAGGGTGGCGGCCACGCCGCAGAGGTCCAGCAGGGACTGCAGGCGGGCCACTGCCTGCGGGTTGCCGATCTTCACCCGACGCCCGGACGCCAGCTGGGACAGCATCGGGGCGCTCATCCCCAGCACGTCGGCCAGCCGGCCCTGGTTGATGCCCAGGGCAGTGGTCACGTCACGGACCACCTCGCCCAAGGGGCGCCCGTAGAGGCTGATCTGCTGCCGGACGTTCGCCGCGACCTGTTCGTCCACGTGTTCACGCTAGCGCAGGGATTGGGCGCCGGGGCGATTGTTCGGCCCAGCGCCGGGTCAGGACGCCAGTGTCTCCCCGGCGGCGTCCAGTGCTGCCAGCTCCTTGCGTCCCTTCTCGGTCACATGTGCCGAGATCAGGTCGATGAGCAGCAGGCGGAACTCGGGGTCGCTGCCCATGCGTCCGCTGCCCTCGAGCCGAAGGAAGCCGTGCACTCCGGAATGGAGGTGGCGCAGGATGCGCTTGCGGTCGCCGTGGAGCAGCCCTTGTTCCATGGCCTCGCTCACGGTCCGGCGGAAGGGGATGGCGATCTCCTCCTGGGCGGCGAGCAAGTCGTCGGAGTGGTGTTCGCCGGTGAAGACGATGCGGAACATGCCGGGGTTCTCCACGGCGGAGCGACGGTAGCCGAGCCCCTGGTTCATTAGCCGCAACAGGAGGTTGTCGTCGGTGGCAGCGAGCAGGGCGTCGCGCAAGGAGTGCGCTGAGCGCAGGGCGACCGCGTCCACGAGGGCCTGGCGCGAACCGAACAGCGAGTAGACGGCGGTGGTGGAGGTTCCCACGGACTTGGCGAGAGGGCGCAGGGCAAAGTCGCCGCCGGAGGAAGAGATCATCCGGGAGGCGGCTTCAAGGAGCCGCTCCTTGAGCCGTTCATCGTGGAGGCGAGGGCGAGGCATTCCTGAGATGCTACAGCTGGCAATTGCGGCCTCAGGCTGGGAACACCGTCAATCATGGCAAACACCCCCTTTCGGGCTGGTGTTTTTCACGCGCAGGGGTGGTGAAAGCGTGACGAGGGTTAGCTCTTAGGGCCGCCTATCCTTGCTGGAGACCAGCTCTGACACGGGGTAGACCTTGCTGTCATGGAGACAGCGGAGATTCCCATTGGCCAGACCCGGGCCGGGTCCGAGGTGGCTGGGGCCGGGGCTGAACAGCAGAGCATGAGCCAGAAGCTGAACTGGCTCCGCGCCGGGGTGCTCGGCGCCAACGACGGGATCGTGTCGGTCGCGGCCGTCGTGGTGGGCGTGGCCGGTGCCACCTCGTCCCACAGCGCCATCGCCACTGCCGGTATCGCGGCGATCGTCGGTGGTGCCATCTCGATGGCGCTGGGGGAATACGTTTCGGTGTCCAGCCAGTCTGATTCCGAGCACGCGATGATCGCCCGTGAGCGCCGCCGGCTGACAGACAACCCTGCTGAGGTCGAGCGTGACCTGGCCGGCCTCTTCGAGGAGCAGGGTCTGGAACCCGCGACAGCCCTCAGGGCCGCCGGCCAAACCACTCGCAAGGATCCCCTGGCCACCTCCCTGCGACTGCTGCACGGCGTCGACATCAACGACGTCGTCAGCCCGTGGAATGCTGCCATCGCCTCCTTCGCAGCCTTCGCGCTGGGTGCGGCGATCCCACTGCTGGCCATCCTGCTGCCACCCGCCGGCCTGCGGGTTCCGGTCACCTTCGCGGCTGTGCTGCTGGCGCTGGGGATCACCGGCACCATCTCGGCGCGCATCGGGGACGCCCCGGTCGCGCGTGCCGTGTTGCGCCTGGTGGTGGGGGGTGCGGCGGCGCTGGGGATCACCTGGGGTGTCGGCGTCCTGTTCGGCACCCAGATCTGAGGACGCGCCCGGACGCGGCGTCCCCAGCCTGCGCGGGAAGGGGCGACGGTGAGGGTGCTGTTCCCAACCTCGGACCCCCGCTGATCGGCCCACCCCCGACCCAATAGGCTCGGGGGCATGACTACTCGTGTCGAGAAGGACTCCATGGGCCCCATTGAGGTGGCCTCCGACCGCTACTGGGGCGCCCAGACCGAGCGCTCCCTGCACAACTTCGACATCGGCCGCGACACCTTCGTGTGGGGCCCCTCGATGATTCGTGCCCTCGGCATCCTGAAGAAGAGTGCCGCCCAGGCCAATGGTGAGCTGGGCGAGCTGCCGACGGATGTCGCCGACCTGATCGTTCAGGCCGCCGACGAGGTGATCGCCGGCAAGCTGGACGACCACTTCCCGCTCGTCGTCTTCCAGACCGGGTCCGGCACCCAGTCGAACATGAACTCCAACGAGGTGATCAGCAACCGCGCCATCGAGCTCGCCGGTGGCGAGATGGGCTCGAAGGCCCCGGTCCACCCCAACGACCACGTCAACCGTGGCCAGTCCTCCAATGACACCTTCCCCACCGCCATGCACATCGCTGTGGTGATGGACCTCACCGAGCGCCTCTACCCCAAGGTCGCCGAGCTGCGTGACTGTCTGGCCGCCAAGGCCGAGGAGTACAAGGACGTCGTGATGGTGGGCCGCACCCACCTCCAGGACGCCACCCCGGTCAAGCTCGGCCAGGTCATCGCCGGCTGGGTCGCACAGCTCGACTTCACCCTCAACGCCGTCCACCAGGCCGACGAGGGCGCCCGCGAGCTCGCCATCGGCGGCACCGCCGTGGGCACCGGCCTCAACGCGCACCCCGACTTCGGAAAGCTGACCGCAGAGAAGATCTCCGCCGAGGCGTCCAAGGTTCTGGGCACGGAGCTCACGTTCGTGCAGGCGCCCGACCTGTTCGCTGCGCTGTCGGCCCACGACGCGCTGGCGGAGGTCAGCTCTGCGCTGCGCAACCTGGCCATGGCGCTGATGAAGATCGCCAACGACGTGCGCTGGTACGCCTCCGGCCCCCGCAATGGCATCGGTGAGCTGGTCATCCCCGAGAACGAGCCCGGCTCCTCGATCATGCCCGGCAAGGTGAACCCCACCCAGTCCGAAGCCATGACCATGGTCGCCACCCGCGTCTTCGGTAACGACGCCACCGTCGGTTTCGCCGCCAGCCAGGGCAACTTCCAGCTCAACGTGTTCAAGCCCGTCATGGCCCACGCCGTGCTGGAGTCGATCCGCATCATCTCCGATGCCTGCCATTCCTTCACCGTGAACTGCGCGGTGGGGATCGAGCCGAACATGGAGCGCATCAACGCGAACCTGGAGAGCAACCTGATGCTGGTCACCGCGCTGAACCGCCACATCGGTTACGACAAGGCCGCCGCGATCGCCAAGAACGCCCACAAGAAGGGCATCTCCCTCAAGGAGTCGGCGCTCGAGTCCGGCGAGCTGACCTCCGAGGAGTTCGACCAGTGGGTCGTCCCCGGTGACATGACCGCCCCCTCGAAGGGCTGATCCACGCCGCACGCTGCAACGACCGGCCGCTCCCAGGTGGGGCGGCCGGCTGCTTGTCATGGTCAGCTGGGCCCTACCGCGATGTGCTGCCGCAGCGGCAGCACATCGTGGTAGTCACGGCAGCAGCTGGCGCCCCAGCAGGTCGGCGAGCCACTGCGCGATGTGCTCGTCATCCCACCCGCAGGACGCCGCAGTCAGGTAGACCTCCAGTCCGGTGAGGATGAACAGTTCGTCGGCGGCCCGGTCCGCATCAATGCCGGGTCGCAGTTCTCCCCGGACGGCCATCTGCTCGGCGAGTGCCCGCACGCCTGCGCGCCGGTGCTGGTCGCCCATTTCCTTGAGCTCGCGCATCGCGGGGTCCGCGGACGCCTCCTGCATCAGGCTTGCCAGCCGGCGTGCAGGCGCCAGCATGGCCACCGACCAGCCTGCCCAGGCGACCAGACGCTCCCGGCCGCTGGGCGCAGAAGCCACTCGTTGGCGCCAGCCCTCGGCGTCCGCGGTGGTTTCGAGCTGCTGCAGCAGGGCCAGCAGGATGCCGCTCTTCGAGCCGAAGTGGGTGTGGATGGTCTGGGATGTGGTGCCCGCCGCCCGTGCGATAGCAGTCAGGCTGGTCCCGCGAAATCCTCCGGCCAGAAAGAGGGGCAGAGCTTCGGCGAGGATCCGCTCGCGAGTACGGGCGCTCTGCGCCTCGCGGGCCGCCGAACGGTAGGGGCGTGGGCTCATGCAGGCACCGCCGGTGCGTGTCGGCCAGCGGTGGCGAGCCCGTGGATCACCGACAGGAAGAGCACGACCCCGGAACCCACGCCCGCGATGGCCGAAATGACCCACGGCTCGCTGCCTGAGGCCAGCAGCACCAGCCCGGTCAGACCGAGCACCATGAGCGCCAGGCCGATCCAGAGGTGGACCGGTTCCTTCCAGAGGCGCGCCAGGGGCAGGAAGTGAAGGCCCACGATGGTGGCAACCCAGGCAACGCCACCGTCGGCGTGGCCCAGGTGGCGCAGCACCTGGAGGCCGCCGAACAGCAGGATGGCCTCCCCGAGGACGATCAGCCAGTAGCGGCGATCGAAGGCATGGGGGTGCACTTCGGCGTCGGTTGCGTGGAGGAGCGGACCACGACGGGCGACCACCAGACCGACGGCGGCGAGGATTCCGACGACGGCCAGGGTCATCGAGGCGGCTCGCCCCCAGCCGGGCAGTCGGGAGCCGTTCACCAGTACGAAGACGAGGCCGAACGGAATCGCGATGGTGGACCCGATGAGGGCACCCGCAGGTCGGAAGGTGGATTTCGCCATGCCTCGACACTAGTAAATTGACTTGATTCCAGTCAAGTGAAAAGTGCGGCGCCAACCCAAGGGGCCCGAGGCGCGGGTGAACGCCTCGGGCCCTGCGGGGTGGAACGGGTGGCAGTACCTGGCCGGTGATCAGGCGATGGTCTCGAAGCCAGTCCAGCCGTGGCCGATCTGCTTCTTCGTGCCCCAGCGGCTGGCACCAAGGTTGGCGTAGAAGTAGAGCTTGGCGTCATTGCCGATGCCGACCATGTCGCGGCGTCCGTCCTGGTTCATGTCGCCAGGGCTGAAGGCCAGCTTCATCTGGTTCCAGCCGTGGCCCACTTGGCGGGTGCTGGTGATGGCGCCGCTGCGATTGAGGGTGTAGCGCATCAGGCGGCCGTCGGTCGTGGTGGCGAGCAGGTCGGGGATGCCGTCACCGGAGAAGTCGCCGACCGAGAGGATGCGGTTGACGCCCTGCCAGTTCCAGCCCACCACCGTGGTGTTGCGGATGCCGGTGGGGGACAGGGTGTAGCGCACCAGCTGGTTCCTGGAGTTGCGTCCGAACAGTTCGGGCCATCCGTCGCCGGTGACGTCATCAACGACCAGCATCAGGCTGTTGCCCTGGAAGCCCTGGCCGACGATGCGCGAGTCGCCTGCGCGGCCCCTGCCCATCATCTTCTGCAGGAACATGGTGCCATGGGTGTCACGGATGAGCAGGTCGGTCGCGCCGTTCTTGTCGATGTCGGGCAGCTTCGCGACGAAGTTCATCGTGGTGGGGTAGGGCAGGTTGTGCTTCAGGACGCCTTGGGTGACCAGCATCGGACCGGTGTTGGTCTGATAGGTGATCAGGGAGTTGCTCTTCAGGCCGATGATGTCAGCGCGCTTGTCGCCGGTGACGTCACCGTGGTAGCCGGAGGCGCCGTCCGACTTCGCGTAGCCCACCTTGAAGATGGCCTCCCATTCGGTGGCTGGCAGGATGTCGACGCGCTTGTTGGTCCAGTTGTCGTAGAAGGCGAGCTGGGCTGGCTCCTTGCCCGTATTCACCAGGGAGCCGGTGGCGCAGGTCCCAGGGGCCAGCCACCGGTTGGCCAGGCCCTTGTAGATGTAGCCGCCGTGCGGGTTGTAGAACCGGGTGTCGTAGTTGGCGACGGTGTAGCTGAAGGTGTCCGGGCCGACCCAGCGCTTCTCGGTGCCGAGATTGCAGATCTTCACCTTGGTCTCGTAGATCGAGGCGTCGCCCACCTGGGTGGGGTAGTCAACGTGCAGTCGGACCAGGCCGACATCGCGAGTGTCGCCGAAGTTGATGTGGGGAACCGATCCGGGCTGCGGGGGCAGTGCCTGGGCGGGAGTCGAGGTGAGGGCGCCAGCGGCGGCCATGCCGGCTGCGATGGACAGGGTGGCGATGCGGCGCGCCACTCGTCGGTGGGTGGTGTTCATCGAAGTGCCTTCCTGGTTGAGCGTGAATTGCCGTCCTGATCATCAAGACGCCGGCCGGGCACGGAAGGTTGCCTCCCCGATGAAGGATCTTGTGCGCGCTCGGCGCTGACCCCTGCCATCCCATGCCGTCGCCCCACCGGTGTGCGGCGTCCCGTCGAGTACGGGCGCTCTGCGCCTCGCGGGCCGCCGAACGGCAGGGGCGTGGGCTCATGCAGGCACCGCCGGTGCGTGTCGGCCAGCGGTGGCGAGCCCGTGGTGTCACGGATGAGCAGGTCGGTCGCGCCGTTCTTGTCGATGTCGGGCCACTCGAGGTCCTGGGTAGTAAGCGATCGTACTGGCAGGCGCCGTTGCGCCGTCTGGGGGTATCAACCCTAGAGAAAACCCTTTCAGCGCTCCCAGAATCGTGTTAAGTTGCCAGCAACCGACAACTCCGGCTCACAAGGACGTGCCGGCAGGAGAGTGAGGACACTATGACCGCCACCAGATCTCTACGATGGTCCAGAGGGCTGACCGCCGGAATGCTCATCGGTGCTCTATTGGGGCTCGGCGGCATCGCCGCGAAGGCCGAGGAGACCCCCGACATCCCGAAAGAGGCCACCAGCCTCGGCGAGCCGTTGATGGATGTCAACGCGGTTGGTGGTGCTGTCCACACCGGAGCAGACGGCCTACCCAAGTTGTACACCGCTGTCAGCGGCGATCCGGCCCAGCTGGTGATCGTCGACCTGCGCTCCAATGAGGTGACCAATGCCATCGACATCCCCGGTGCTTCCAGCTCGTACTCCGTCGTGGTGACGGACGACGGAGACGTGTACACCTCGACCAACACCAACGGGCACCTCTACCGCCTGCGAGCCGGCAGCGACAAGTTGGAAGATCTGGGCTCGGTGGGCAAGGGGCAGACCTTTGCCTGGGACATCACCGTTGGCGACGACGGCAAAATCTACGGCAGCACCTTCCCGGGCGCTGAGCTGTATTCCTTCGATCCGGCGACCGACAAGTTCCGCCACTACGGACAGATCACCGATGCCAGCGAACAGGGCCGGACGCTGGCCGCCCGCGACGGCAAGATCTACTACGGAACGATGGCGCCCGCCCTGCTCTGGAAGATCGATGCCGAGACCGGGGAGAAAACGCAGCTGGAGTTGCCCGAGTCCATTGACGACGCCAATCCTCTGATGTCGGTCTTCGACATCAACTTCTCTGGCGATGACCTGTTCGTGCGCATCGGCACCGACATCAAGTATGCCCCCCTGTTCATGTACGACGTCGAAGCCGGAGCTTGGGGCGAGCACAGCATCGACATGGTGGCCGGCCTTGAACTGCCGAAGCCGGGCAAAGACGGCGAGATCTACGTCGTACGCAAAAACGAGCTGACCGCTTGGAACCCCCATACCGGAGAAATCAGTGGCACGGGGCTTCGCTATGAGGGCCGTGTCTACAACTACCGCGGGGTCGGCTGGGCGGACCTGGATGACCCGGCATGGCCCGGCCAGACCCTCGTCGGCCTGTTCTGGCGCGGTGAGGTGTTTCGTTACAATCCGCAGACAGGGAAATCCACAGCAAGCCTCATCGGTGTCCCCGGTGGCACGCAGAACGTCCTCTCCGTCGAAGGGTCCAGCGACGGTCACATTTGGGCTGGCGGCTATCTTGCCGGCTTCGCCCACGTCAACAAGGACAACGGCCAGACCGCCTTTCGGCGCTTCGCTCAGTCCGAGGTGCTCCTCGACGACGGCGATCGCCTCTACATTGGGACCTACCCTGATGCCCGCGGCTACTCCTACGATCCAAAAAAGCCTCTGCACCCACTGGCCACGAGCCAGCCGGATCTGAACCCGGCGCGGCTATGGGACTTCAAGGAGTACGCCGGCACCGAACAGGACCGCATCTTTGACTTGGCTCGGGTTGGCAACAGGATCATCGGCGCTACCGGTCCCAAGCTCACGAACTTCGGTGGCGCCCTGGTGGTATCAGGCGGAGAAGGCACCGAGCCGCGGGTGATCGAGCCCATCTCGGAAAACCGTGCAGTGACTTCTCTCGATGGCGTCGGCTCCGTTGTCTACGCAGCAACCTGGATCTACGGAGGCACAGGCAGCCCCACACCGCCGCAGAGCGAGGGCACCGTGCTGGCCTACGACCTCGACGCGGACAAGGTGCTGTGGGAAGTCTCGCCCGGCGACGGCCATCCGGCCTTCTTGGGCACGACTCTGACGGCCGACGGCAACCTGTGGGTTGTGGGTGGAGGCAGCCTCTACAAACTCTCCACCAAGGATGGGTCCGTCCTCGAGCAGCTCCGTCTCACCGAGGATCCCGCTATGGGCCGCCCGACGTGGCCCGCGCCCGTCGCCGAAATCAAGCTGGATGGAACCACCGGCCTTCTCTATGTGAAGGTGGGCGGCAACCTCTACCGCGTCGATCCCGCCACCGGAGAATACGAGTCCTTCGGCAAGTTCCCCTATCGCACGTTCGACGTCTTGAACGACGGCAGCATCGCCATGGCCTCCGGCACTTTCCTCTACCGCTGGATCCCACCCGTCCCCGCTGGTGGAGGGGAGCCCACACCGACGCCTACCCCGTCGCTTCCGAGTGAATCCCCGGGTACCGGAGGGTCCACACCGGCGCCTACCCCGTCGGTTCCGAGTGAATCGCCGGGTACCGGAGGGTCCACACCGGCGCCTACCCCGTCGGTTCCGAGTGAATCGCCGGGTACAGGAGGGCCCACACCAACGCCTACCCCGTCGGTTCCGAGTGAATCGCCGGGTACAGGAGGGCCCACACCAACGCCTACCCCGTCGCTTCCGGGCGAGTCCCCGGGTAACGGCAAGCCCCGTCCCGGCCTGCCGAACTCAGGAAACTGATCGGCCAATGATGTTGCCAGTCCGCTTGATGCGGGCTGGCAACATCGTCGTTCACGACGAGTCGCGAAGCAGGCCAGGTGGCACGGTTCGTTCGCAACACCCGTGTGTGCAAAGCAAATCCACGCGAGAGGGGGTCATCCCGCGACTGCCCGCTGCACCTTTCGCAGCTCCAGCCACCACTGCTTTCGCGGGCGCCGGTGCTTCTCGTCGATGAAGTCGTGCATGTGTTGCAGCGGTGCCTTCTCGATCCGGGACGCCACCAGCCCGATGTACCAGGACTCCGGCTCGTCACTCGCCAGTTCCTCGGCCAGGATGTCGAGGCCCCTGGAGACCAGGCGGGTGGCATGGAGGCGGTCGAAGGGGGAGGGGGAGCCGCCCTGCTGGATGTGGCCGAGGATGGACTGGCGCACGTCGTACTTGTGACCGCCGGCCTCCTCCAACAGCCGGGCGATGAAGTCGGTGGTGAAGTGCACATTGGCGTTCTCATTGCGGATCGCCAGGAAGAGCTTGCGCCCGGTGGAGAACTCCTCGTTCAGCCAGTGCACGTCCTCATTGAGCTGGTCGAGGGTGATGCCCTCCTCGTTCAGGTAGACCCGTTCGGCCCCGCCGGCCAGGCCGCTCATCAGCGCGAGGTAGCCGCAGTATCGTCCCATCGTCTCGACTACGAAGCAGCGCTGGGCTGCCGAGCCGGACATCTTGACCTTGTCGAGGGCGTCGGTGATGACGTTCAGGGCCGTGTCGGGGCCGATGGCCAGTTCCGAGCCGGGAAGGTTGTTGTCGATCGAGGCGGGGATGCACAGGATGGGCAGCGTGAACGCTGGGTAGCGTCCGCGTTCATTGTGGATTCGCCAAGCCCCCTCGTAGGCGTTGAAGCCGCCGATCACCATCAGGGCGTCCACCTGGTGCTCCTCCAGGGAACGGTTGATCGCGTAGAGGTCCTCCACTTCGGGAACCGTGCGGCGGGTGCCGAGCACCGCCCCACCCTCGCCGACCAGGCCGTCCACTTCCCGCCAGGTCAGCTCACGCACCAGCCCCTCGCGAAGCCCGTCGAAGCCGTTCTCGACCCCGAGCATCGTGAACCCGCGTTGGATGCCCAGTCGGACGGCCGCCCGGGTGGCCGTGTTCATGCCCGGGGCCAAGCCGCCGGCGTGCAGGATCGCGATCCTCTTGGACCCTGGCATGGGTTCAGTGCGCAACGTCGTGGAGAGTTCCTTGTGGATGCGCACTGAGTTCACGAAGCTGCTGCCTCGCAGTTCCATGGCGCCGGCATAGTCCTGCGCGGCGATGAGTTTGGGGACCTCACGGGTCTGGGCCACGGACTCGCGCAGGCTGATGGCGGCGGTCCGGTTGCCGCGGACACCCATCACCTTCGGCTCGGTCTCGGGGCCTGCCCCCAGCACCTCCTGGACCGCCTCGTAGCCCAGCCAGGTGCTGGCCCAGCGGTCATAGGCGCTGGGCGCGCCGCCGCGCTGGACGTGGCCCAGGATGGTGACGCGGGCGTCCTCGTTGAGCCGATCCTTGATGGTGTCGGCGATCTCCTGGGAGGTGATGCGGTTGCCCTCCAGGTCCTGGGCACCCTCGGCGACCACGATGATGGAGTCGCGACGCCCGGCCTCGCGGGCGCGGACCAGACCCTCGCACATGGACTCGCGCCAGTTCGGCGGCGGCGGGTTCTCGGGGATGAACACGTAGTCACAGCCGCCCGCGATGGAGGCCATCAGGGCCAGGTAGCCGCAATGGCGTCCCATCACCTCGACGACGAAGCGGCGCTGGTGGCTGGCTGCGGTGCTGCTCAGCGCGTCGGTGGCCTCGATGATGCGGTGCAGGGCGGAGTCGGCGCCGATGGTCATGTCGGTGCCGACCAGGTCGTTGTCGATCGAGCCGACCAGCCCGGCGATCATGAGGGCTGGGTAGCGGGAGGCCAGTTCGGCGTCGATCTGGCCGGCCTCGACCAGTTCCTGGAGCAGCTCACTCCACTCCTGCCGGAAGGCGTCCAGTCCGGAGAGGGAACCGTCGCCCCCGATCACCACGAGACGGTCGATGCCGCGCTCGACCAGGTTCTTCGCGGCCTGGCGGCGTCCCCAGCGTTCGCGGAAGTCCATCGAGCGGAAGGTGCCGATCACGGTCCCGCCCCGGTGGAGGATGCTGCCGACGTCGTCCCAGCCGAACTGGCGGATGCCGTCGCCGCCCTCGATCATGCCCTGGTAGCCCTCATAGATCGCGAAGACATCGGCGCCGGCGGTCAGAGCGGAGCGGACCACGGCCCGCACGGCGGCGTTCATGCCCTGCGCGTCGCCCCCGCTGGTGAGGATGCCCAATTTGGGCCGGACTGGAGTCTCGATGGCCACCCCTCCATCCAACCAAATCCGGTGCTGCGCCACGCCGTCAGGGCAAGAGATCTGCGATCACCTCGCCGGCCGGGACGGCACGGGCCTGCAGATGCCCGGTTCCTGCCCACAGCTGCTGGTGTTCCGGGTCCTGGGCGTGCTGGGCCGCGGCCCGAATGGACGCGGTGAGTTGGGCGACCTGTGGATAGGCTCCAGGCGCTTGCGCGTGGTGGGCATCGGTGAACTGATTGCGGATCGCCCGCGCCCAGCGTCCGCTGAAGCACCGGGTCACCAGCGTCTCGCGCTCCCAGGCGAGGGCGTCCTTGTGCACCTGCTGGGCGCCCGACTCGGGGGTGCGCAGCAGCAGCGTGCCGATCTGGACGCCCTGGGCGCCGGCTCGCAGCAGTTCGGTGATGTCCTCGCGTCCGCGAATGCCTCCGGCGGCGAACAGGGGGAGGGGGACCAGTTCGGCGATGCTGGCGACCAGTTGCGGGAGCGGGGTCTGGTCGGGGTTCACGCCGGGGCGCTGGGTGCCACGGTGGCCGCCGGCATCCGGGCCCTGGACGACAAGCCCATCGACTCCTTGGCTCCAGGAGGCAATGGCCTCGGCCGGATTGGTGACCGTCGCCCAGACCGTGGAGCCGGCGGTGGTCAGGCGTTCGATGACCTCGCGGGCGGGCATGCCGAAGGTGAAGGAGACCACCTCGATGCCCTCGGAGGCGAGGAGTTCGACCTTGGCGGGGTAGTGGTCGTCGACGTCCCAGTTCGACTGGCCGACCTCAACCCCGAAGCGAGCGGCAGTCTCGGCAAGCTCGTCGCGATAGGGCTCCAGGTTGACCGGGGGCTCGGGATTGGGGACGAACAGGTTCACGCCGAACCCTTGGTCGGGGCCGAGTTCTGCCTTGAGCTCCGCGATCTGCGCGGCGAGGGCGTCAGGGGTCTTGAGGCCCCCAGCCAGGAAGCCGAACCCTCCCGCTCGGGTCACGGCAGCGACCAGGGCAGGGGTGCTCGGGCCTCCCGCCATCGGGGCGGCGACCACGGTCGGCGGGGGAGTCCTCATGGCCTCCAGCCTATGCAGCCCGGGGGTGCACGA